>NZ_JBITJF010000017.1:0-331639 GCF_044459705.1 Nonomuraea sp. NPDC050227
TGGCTTTTAACACACTGTTGAGTTCTCAAGAAACGGACGCGTACTTCCTCACCAGAACCCGTTCCCGGATCCCCGCTCAGAGGCGTTCATTTCGTATTCTTAATCTTAGCAGGCCCGCCGATTTCGTGTCAAATCCGGAGACTTGAACAAACCGGGCCAAACCTGTCTAGGATTGGATGCCCGCTTCCGAGGCAACCCTCGTAACTTACCGTGTCATCCGGCACTTGTCGAATCAACCGATTATTCGGCGTGCTTCGGGCGCCAGAGGACAACCCATGCCAAAGCGCGTTGAAGCGCCTCGACCGAGGTGGCTTGTCATCTCAAGGGGCTTGTCCTGGGGCCCGTCCGCCTGATCGGCGTCCGGCTCGCTCCCGGGACGAAGTGAAAGATTAGGTCGCGATCCACGACACGTCAAATCGACGGACGGGAGCGTGGCGGAGCGCGGGATGAGTGTGCTCGTCACCGTGTGCTGCGCGAGCCATCGTCGGCGAGGGCGGGCTCGCAGCGAGGGGTGGCGATTGGCGGTGGGAGGGGGTGATCAGCGAGTTCGAAGGGGGTTGGAGAAGGGTGGTAGGAGGTGAGAGTGCGGTCGGCCCGATGTGGCGGAGGCAGTGGGGTGGGGTGGCTCGTTGGGGGTCTTGCGGGCGGGGAGCGGGAGAGACTGCAGTACTTGCTGCTCTGAGGTGCGGGGTTGTGTTCTGTGGCCGGTGCTCCAGCGCGTTCGCGACGAAGGCAGTGACGGGCGCGTGGAGGCGGTGATGAGGTCAGGTCGCTCGGACGGTTGTCGGGTCCAGAGTGCAGGGCGGGGGTTCGGAGGGGCGCGTATTCTGCCCCGGTGACCACTGCCGCCACAATTGCCCCCTCGGTTCGACCTGCGACCCGTCTGCGTTCCTCTGCCCCTTGGTGGATGGCTTTGGTCGCGGGGGCGGTGGCGTTCTCGGGGACGGGGGCGGCCACCCTGAACGGTGACGAGCTGGCCACCATCAGCGCGGCTTCCCGGTCACTGGCGGGCTTGTGGGAGTTGGCCCGGAACATCGACGGGCACTTCCTGCCGTACTACCTGTTCATGCACTTCTGGATTAAGGCCGGCACGGCTGAGCTGTGGTTGCGGCTGCCGTCGGCGGTGGCGATCGGGGTGGCGGCCTGGTTCCTCGCCGACCTCGGAAGGCGGCTGCACAGTGTGCGGGCGGGCGTGATCGGGGCGGCGCTGTTCGCGATCCTGCCGTCCGTCTCCTATTACGGGGCTTTCGCCAGGTCCTACGCGTTCGCGGCGGCCGCGGTGGTGTTCTCGTTCTGGGCGCTGCACCGGGCGGTGGAGCGGCCGAGCGGGCGGAGGTGGGTGGCGTACGGGGTGGCGGTGGCGCTGGTGTGCTGCACGCATCTGTTCGCGGTGCTGGCGGTGCCCGCGCACCTCGCCCTGGCGCGGCGTGGGGTGCTGATGCGGATGGCGGTGGCGCTGGGGATCGGAGGTCTGCCCGCGGTCGTGCTGGGACTGGTCGGGTTCGGGGAGCGACACGCGATCAGCTGGATCCCGCAGCGGGGGCCGGAGGTTTGGCTCAAGTTCCCGAAGATGGCGGCGGGCTCGACCGGGGCCGGGGTGCTGCTGTTCGCGGTCGCGCTGGCCGGTGCGGTGGTGCTCTGGAAGTCGACGGCGGGCCGTGATCAGGTGCGCGACGACGGGAGCCGGCCGGCGGGGGCTCGTCAGGCTCGGGGGCAGGGTGACGGGTCCGCGGAGCCTGACCAGGTGTGGGGGCATGGTGACGGTTCCGCGGGGCCTGACCGGGTGCGGGGGCTGGATGACGGTTCTGCGGGGGCTGAGCGGGTGCGGGGGGAAGGTGACGGTTTCGCGGGGCTTGATCCGGTGGCCGGGGAAGGTGGTCGGTGGGCTGTTGCGGGGGTGGGGTGGCTGGTGTTGCCGCCGCTGCTGCTGCTCGCGGTCTCGCAGCTGGTGACGCCGGCGTACGTGGACCGGTACCTGTTCGTGACGGCGCCCGCCCTCGCGCTGCTGGCGGGGGTGGCTGTGGCGGGGGTGCCGCGGTTCCCGGTGCCGGCGGGGGTGGCCCTCGTGCTGGTGGGGGGTCTGCTCGCGGCTTCCGAGCATGTGACGGTACGCGAGGAGAACGGGCGGTTCGAGAACATCCCGTGGGCGTTGCGAGTGGTCAAGGCGGAGCCGGAGGACGCGATCGTGTACGGGCAGAGCCAGCTCCGGGCCGGGTTCGACTACTACGCGGACGCGGCGATGCCGGACGACGTACTGAAGACAGGGGACGTGCCGGACGCCGACGGGTTCGGCTACCCCGAAAGGTCGGAGGTCGCGGCGGCGTTGAAGGGGCGCGACCGGGTCTGGGTGGTGTGGCGGGGCACCAAGCAGGCGGGGTTGCAGGGCGACTCCGTGCCGCGGGTGGCGCAGGTGAGGCAGGCGGGGTTCGAGCCCGTGTCGGTCAAGCACTCGGCGGATCTGCCGGGGCTGACGGTGGCCCTGTTCGAACGGAAGCCAGAACGGAAACCAGCACGGACGCCGACGCGGACGTCAGCCCGGAAATAGGACAGAGGGGCCTCCCGGGGCGCCGCCTCGCCATGCGGCAGTGGGCCTCCTTGGGGGGCCGCCTCGCCATACAACAGGGTGGGCCTCGCAGGACCCGCCCGGCCATGCGGAAGGCGGGCCCCGGAGGGCCCGCCTCGCCGGTGGGGATCAGGCGACCTCGACGCCGCCGATCGACTTCTTGCCGCGGCGCAGGACCATGAACCGGCCCGCCAGCAGGTCGGACGCCTCGGGCACGTACGCCTCGTCGGTGATCTTGACGTTGTTCAGGTAGGCGCCGCCCTCCTTGACCGCGCGCCTGGCCGCCGACTTCGACTCGACCAGCCCGCTGTCGGCCAGCAGGTCGACGAAGGACGCCCCGAGCTCGGCGACGGTGGCCTTGGGGACCTCCGCCAGGGCGGCCTCCAGCGTGGCGGCGGGCAGGTCCTCCAGCGACCCCTGTCCGAACAGCGCCTTCGACGCGGCCATGACCGCTTCCAGCTCGGCGCGGCCGTGGAGCAGCTCGGTGAGGTCTTCGGCCAGCGTGCGCTGGGCCTCGCGGGCGAAGGGACGCTCGGCGACCGCCTTCTCCAGCTCTTCGATCTCCTCGCGGCTGCGGAACGTGAACACCTTCAGGTAGTGGATCACGTCCCGGTCGTCGGAGTTGAGGAAGTACTGGTAGAAGGCGTACGGGGAGGTCATCTCGGGATCGAGCCAGAGCGCGCCGCCCGCCGTCTTGCCGAACTTGGTGCCGTCGGCCTTGGTGATCAGCGGCTGGGTCAGGACGTGCACGTGGCCGCCCTCGATGCGGCGGATCAGGTCGGCGCCCGCCGTGATGTTGCCCCACTGGTCGCTGCCGCCGATCTGCAGGGTGCAGTTGTAGCGGCGGAACAGCTCCAGGTAGTCGTTGGACTGCAGGATCTGGTAGCTGAACTCGGTGTAGCTGAGCCCCTCCCCCGCGAGCCTGGCCGAGACCGACTCCCTGGCGAGCATGCGGTTGACCGGGAAGTGCTTGCCGATGTCGCGCAGGAAGTCGATGGCGCTGAGCTCACCGGTCCAGTCGAGGTTGCTGACCAGGCGGGCCGGGTTGGACTCCGCGTCGAAGTCGAGGAACTTGCCGACCTGGCCGCGCAGGCGCTCCACCCACTCGGCGACGATCTCGCTGGAGTTGAGCGAGCGCTCGGTGTTGCGGCCGCTCGGGTCGCCGATCAGGCCGGTGGCGCCGCCGACCAGGCCGATCGGGTTGTGCCCGGCGAGCTGCAGGCGGCGCAGCGTGAGCAGCGGCACGAAGTGGCCGATGTGCAGGGACGGCGCTGTGGGGTCGAAACCGGAATAGACCGTGATCGGTGCCTTGGCCATGGACGCGCGTAGGGCGTCGAGGTCGGTGGACTGGGCGATCAATCCTCGCCACGCGAGGTCGTCGATGATGTCGGTCACGGTGATGTGGCTTCCCTGAGTCGGAGTCGGTGCCTTTAGCCTGCCCGATCGGTGTGCCGGCGCGCCACTTGGATACGCTCGGTGTCCATGTGGAGGGTCCGTCGCGAGCTGGCCGTTTTCAAGATCTTAGGGGCTCTGGCGTGCGCCGGGCTCGCCGTCTTCTGGTGGGTGGCCGGGGACGTGCGCGGGGTGATCCTCGCGGTGCCGGCGGCCGTGCTGGTGGGCGGGATGGGGCTGCGCGACGTGCTGGTGCCGGTGCGGCTGTCGGCCGACGCGGACGGGATCACGGTGGTGCACGGGTTCGCCGGCCGGCGGCACGTGCCCTGGGCGGCGATCGAGGACGTCACGGTGGACGTGCGCAGGCGGTTCGGGCTGCGCAGCGAGATGCTGGAGATCGACACCGGCGACCACCTGCACGTCTTCAGCGCTCACGAGCTGGGCGTCTCCCCCACGGAGGTGGCCGCGGAGCTGCGCCGGCGCGGCACGTGAGCCCGGTACGGCGAGACGGTCGGGTCGCCGTCGATCCAGAACCGCCACGGGGTCTCCTTGGCGGTCGAGACGCCGGTGCGCGGGCCTGACCTGATCGTGCCGGGGTCGGCGGGCCGGCCTTCCAGCACGGCGGCCGACCCGTGGGGCAGGCCGGTGAGCCAGGTCGCGTGCTCCGGCCCGTGACCAAACCGCCCGGAGTGCCTGGTCAGGGGATCGAGGGCGGCGGGTGCGCCTTCCCAGATCGCGTCGAGGCCGTTGTGCTCGCGCAGCAGGCCCAGCGCGACGGCCAGCCGGGCGGGGCCGCGGGCGAGGTCACGGTCCGGGACCCGCCCGCCCCGGCCGCCGGTGGGGGTGCGGCGGGTGCGGGCCTCGTCCAGGCCGGCGACGATCTCGCCGGCGCGGACCAGCACGGCCGAGCCGTGGCCCTCGGGCAGGCAGACGAGGTTCGCGCAGAAGTGCATGCCGTAGGTGAAGTACACGTACAGGTGGCCGGGCGGGCCGAACATGACGGCGTTGCGGGGGGTCCTGCCGCGGTAGGTGTGGGCCGCCGGGTCCTCGCCGGGGCCGCCGTACGCCTCGACCTCGGTGAGCCGGACGGCGACCGGGCCGTGCACGAGGACGCGTCCGAGCAGGTCGGGCGCGACCTCGTGCGAGGGCCGGTCGAAGAAACTCCGCGGCAGCGGCGCGGCGCTCAGTTGCCCGAGGCCCATGCCGCCTGCGCGTCGACCGCCTCGCGCAGGGCGACGAGCTGGTCGCGTACGCGGTCGGGCGCGGTGCCGCCGTGGGCCTTGCGGGCCGCGAGCGCGCCGGGCACGTTGAGCACGTCGCGGACGTCGGGCGTCAGGTGCGGCGAGACCTTGGCCAGCTCGTCGTCGCTCAGGTCGCCGAGGTCCTTGTCGTTGACCTGGCACCAGACCACCAGGTGGCCGACGGCCTCGTGCGCGTCGCGGAACGGCACGCCGCGCCGCACCAGCAGCTCGGCCAGGTCGGTGGCCAGGGCGAAGCCGTCGGGGGCCGAGGCCTCCATGCGGGCGGTGTTGACGCGCATGGTCGCGACCAGCCCGGCCATCGCGGGCAGGACGAGCAGCAGCGTGTCGACCGAGTCGAACACCGGCTCCTTGTCCTCCTGCAGGTCGCGGTTGTAGGTCAGCGGCAGGCCCTTGAGCGTGGTGAGCATCGACATGAGGTTGCCGATCAGGCGGCCGGACTTGCCGCGGGCCAGCTCGGCGACGTCGGGGTTCTTCTTCTGGGGCATGATCGACGAGCCGGTGGAGTAGGCGTCGTCCATCTCGATCCAGCGGAACTCCTGCGAGGCCCACAGGACGATCTCCTCGCCCAGCCGCGACAGGTGCACGCCGATCATCGCCGCGTCGAACAGGAACTCGGCGGCGAAGTCGCGGTCGGCGACGGCGTCCATCGAGTTGGGCGCGGCGGCGGAGAAGCCGAGCTCCTCGGCCACGGCCTGCGGGTCGAGCGGCAGCGAGGAGCCCGCCAGGGCGCCGGAGCCGAGCGGGGAGACCGCGGCGCGCTTGTCCCAGTCGGTGAGGCGGTCGATGTCGCGGGTGAAGGCGTGGACGTGGGCCAGGAGCTGGTGGCCGAAGGAGACGGGCTGGGCGTGCTGCAGGTGCGTCATGCCCGGCGCGGCGGTCTCGGCGTGCTGCTCGGCCTGGGCCATCAGCGCGGTCTCCAGCTCGACCAGGCGGGAGACGATGCTGCGCACGTGGTCGCGGAGGTAGAGGCGCAGGTCGGTGGCGATCTGGTCGTTGCGGCTGCGGCCCGCGCGCAGCTTGCCGCCGAGCGAGCCGAGCCGCTCCAGCAGGCCGCGCTCCAGCGCGGTGTGCACGTCCTCGTCGGCCACGGTCGGGCGGAACTCGCCCGCCTTGCAGGCGGCCTCCAGGTCGTCGAGCGCGCCGATCATGCGCTCGAGCTCCTCGTCGCTCAGCAGCCCCGCCCTGTGCAGCACGCGGGCGTGCGCCCTGGACGCCGCCAGGTCGTACGGCACCAGCCGCCAGTCGAAGTGCACGCTCACCGACAGCCGGGCCAGCGCGTCGGACGGACCGCTCTCGAAGCGCCCGCCCCACAGCCGCATCGGCTTGCCATCACTCACCGTCATCTCCTCCATTTCCCACGCGACCATAGTGCAACTCAGCCCTTCTTTGCGTCAGGGGCGGCCGCGATCCCGGCGACCGGTTCAGCCACGCCGGTCCGCCACGCGCAGCAGCGCCTCGGCGACGGCCTGGCCGCCCGCCGGATCCCGGCTGATGACGAGGATCGTGTCGTCGCCCGCCACGGTGCCGAGGATCGACTCCCAGTCGGCGTGGTCGATGGCGGAGGCGAGGAACTGGGCGGCGCCCGGCGGGGTGCGGACCATGACCAGGTTGGCCGAGGCCTCGGCGGCCACCAGCAGTTCCTCGGCGATGCGGTGCAGCCGCGCCGCCGGGGTCTCGCCGCCGCCGCCCGTCCTGGTGAGCGGGATGCGGTCGCCGCCCTCGCCGGGCAGCGCGTACACCAGGGAGCCGTCGTCGGCGCGCAGCTTGAGCGCGCCGAGCTCGTCCAGGTCGCGGGAGAGGGTGGCCTGGGTGACCTCGACGCCGCTCTCGGCCAGCAGCTTGGCCAGCTCCGGCTGGGAGCGCACGGCCTTGCGCTGCAGCAGGTCGGTGATCTTCGCCTGCCGCGCGGCCTTGGTCATCGGGATGGTCATCCGCGGGTCACCAGCCAGTGGAGCAGGGCCTTCTGGGCGTGCAGCCGGTTCTCCGCCTGGTCCCACACGACGCTGGCCGGCCCGTCGAGGACGTCGGCGGTGATCTCCTTGCCGCGGTAGGCGGGCAGGCAGTGCAGGACGATCGCCTCGGGCGCGGCGTGCTCCAGCAGCCCGGCGTTCACCTGGTACGGCGCGAACGCCGCCGCCCGCTCCTGCTCGCCGCTCTGTCCCATGGACACCCACGTGTCGGTGGCGATCACGTGCGCCCCCTGGACGGCGGCGGCCGGGTCGGTCATCGCGGCCACCGATCCGCCGGTCCTGGCCGCGACGGCGGCGGCCTGGCCGAGAATCACGGCGTCGGGCTGGTAGCCGGCCGGGGCGGCGATCCGTACGTGCATGCCGGCCGTGGCGCCGCCGAGCAGGTAGGAGTGGGCCATGTTGTTGGCGCCGTCGCCGACGTAGGTCAGCGTCAGCCCGGCCGTGCCGCCCAGCCGCTCGCGGACGGTCTGCAGGTCGGCGAGGATCTGGCAGGGGTGGAAGTCGTCGGTGAGCGCGTTGACGACGGGCACCGCCGAGGCGGCGGCCATCTCCTCGACGAGTCGCTGCCCGGTGGTGCGCCACACGATGGCGGCCACCTGGCGGTCGAGCACGCGGGCGATGTCGGCGGTCGGCTCGCCCCTGCCCATCAGCACCGCGACGTTGTCCACGACGAGCGGCAGGCCGCCGAGCTCGCCGATGCCGGTGTGGAAGGAGACGCGGGTGCGGGCCGAGGGTTTGTCGAACAGGACGGCGACCGTCTTCGGGCCCTCGAACGGCCGGTAGCCGAACCGGTCCTTCTTCATCGCCGCGGCCAGGTCGAGGACCTCCGTCTGCTCCTCCGGCGTCAGGTCGTCATCCCGCAAGAAGTGCCTGGTCACGCCGACGCCTCCTCGAGGATCGCGGGGAACGCCTCGACGAAGGCGGTCACCTCCTCGTGGGTGACCACGAGCGGCGGCGCGAGGCGTACGGCGTCCGGCTGGAGGGCGTTGACCAGGAAGCCCGCCTCGGCGGCGGCCTGCTGCACGCGCGCGGACCGCTCCTCCGTCAGGACGGCGGCCAGCCACAGCCCGCGCCCGCGCACGCCCTTCAGCAGCGGGTGGCGGACGGCCTCCAGGCCGCCGCGCAGCCCGGCGGCGACCGACTTGACGTGGTCGAGGTCGAGGTAGTCCAGCACGGCCAGCGCCGCCGCGCACGAGACGGGGTTGCCGCCGAACGTCGAGCCGTGGTCGCCCTTGTCGAACAGCCGGCCGGCCTCGCCGAACCCGACGCACGCGCCGATCGGCAGGCCGCCGCCGAGGCCCTTGGCCAGGGTCAGGATGTCGGGGGTGACGCCGTCGGCCTGGTGGGCGAACCAGTGGCCGGTACGGCCGATCGCCGACTGGATCTCGTCGGCGACCAGCAGCGCGCCGGTGGCGTCGCAGATCTCGCGGGCGGCCTCGAAGTAGCCCTCGGGCGGCGGGACGACGCCGGCCTCGCCCTGCGTCGGCTCCAGGAACACCGCGATGCAGTCGCCGGTCACCGCCTCTTTGAGCGCGTCGGCGTCGCCGTACGGGACGAAGCGCACGTCGACGGGGAACGGGCCGAACTGGTCGCGGATGGCCTTCTTGCCGGTCAGCGACAGGGCGCCGATCGTGCGGCCGTGGAAGCCGTTCTCGGCGGCCACGAAGTAGGAGCGGCCCTCACGCTTGCCGTACTTGAGGGCGAGCTTGTAGGCGGCCTCGTTGGCCTCGGTGCCGGAGTTGGCGAAGAAGATCCGGGCGGGCGCGTTGAGCAGGCCGAGCAGCCGCTCGGCGAGCAGCACCTCGGGCTCGTGCAGGAACAGGTTGCTGGTGTGGGCGAGCGTGGCGACCTGCTTGGAGACGGCCTCGACCAGGGCGGGGTGGGCGTGGCCGAGCGAGCTGACCGCGATGCCGCCGATGAAGTCGAGGTACTCCTTGCCGTCGACGTCCCAGACGCGGGTGCCCTCGCCGCGGGCCAGGGCGATCGGGGGGACGCCGTAGTTGGGCATGAATGCCTGCTCGAACCGCTCGTGGAGGCTCATGAGGGCATCACCATGGTTCCGATTCCTTCGTTGGTGAAGATTTCCAGCAGCATCGAGTGGGGCACGCGGCCGTCGAGGACGTGCGCCTGGGGCACTCCCCCGCGCACGGCGGTCAGGCACGCCTCCATCTTGGGGACCATGCCGCTGGACAGCGTGGGCAGCAGCTTCTCCAGCTCGTCGGCGTCGAGCTGGTCGATCACGTCGGTGTCGTCGGGCCAGTTGGCGTACAGGCCCTCGACGTCGGTGAGGACGATCAGCTTCTGCGCGCCGAGCGCCACGGCCAGCGCGGCGGCCGCGGTGTCCGCGTTCACGTTGTAGATCTCTCCGTCGACGCCGGCGGCGACGCTGGAGACGACCGGGATGCGGCCGTCGTCGATCAGCGCGCGCACCGCGCCCGGATCGACCTTGACGATCTCGCCGACCTGGCCGATGTCCACCGGCTCGCCGTCGACGAGCGCGGGCTTGCGCTCGGCGGTGAACAGGCAGGCGTCCTCGCCGGACATGCCGACGGCGAACGGGCCGTGCCGGTTGACCAGGCCGACGATGTCGCGGCCCACCTGGCCGACCAGGACCATCCTGACGACCTGCATGGCCTCGGGCGTGGTGACGCGCAGGCCGGCGGTGAAGGTGGACTCGATGCCGTGTCTGTCGAGGGCGCTGCTGATCTGCGGGCCGCCGCCGTGGACGACGACCGGGCGCAGGCCGGCGTGGTGCAGGAACACGACGTCCTCGGCGAAGCCCTCCTTGAGGGACTCGTCGGTCATGGCGTTGCCGCCGTACTTGATGACGACGGTCGCGCCGTGGAAGCGGGTCAGCCAGGGCAGCGCCTCGATCAGCGCCTCGGCCTTGGTGGCCGCGGTGACGGCCCTCACGAGGAGTACGCCGAGTTCTCGTGGACGTACTCGGCGGTCAGGTCCGTGGTGTGGATCGTGGCGCTGTGGCGGCCGGCCGACAGGTCGATGGTGATCGTCACGTCCCTGGGGCGCATGTCGACCTTGGAGCGGTCGTCGCCGACGGAGCCGTCGCGGCAGATCCAGATGCCGTTGATGGCGACGTTGACGCGGTCGGGCTCGAAGGCGGCCTTCGTCGTGCCGACGGCGGCCAGGACGCGGCCCCAGTTGGGGTCCTCGCCGTGGATGGCGCACTTGAGCAGGTTGGATCGGGCGACGGTGCGGCCCACCTCGACGGCGTCGTCCTCGCAGGCGGCGCCGACGACCTCGACGGCGATCGCCTTGGAGGCGCCCTCGGCGTCCACGAGCAGCTGCCTGGCCAGGTCGGCGCAGACCTCCTGCACCTTCTGCCCGAACTCGGCCAGGTCGGGCCTGACCCCGGCGGCGCCGCTGGCCAGCAGCAGCACGGTGTCGTTGGTGGACATGCAGCCGTCGGAGTCGAGCCGGTCGAAGGTGGTCGCCGTGGCGGCGCGCAACGCCGTGTCGAGCTCCTCGCTGGTCAGGTCGGCGTCGGTGGTGATCACGCAGAGCATGGTGGCCAGGGCGGGGGCGAGCATGCCGGCGCCCTTGGCCATGCCGCCGACCATGTAGCCGTCGGCCCGCTTGAAGGAGATCTTGGAGACGGTGTCGGTGGTGCGGATGGCGTCGGCGGCGGCCAGGCCGCCGTCGCGGGAGAGCTGGCCCGCGGCGGTCTGGACGCCGGTCAGCAGGGCCTCCATCGGCAGCCGCTCGCCGATCAGGCCGGTGGAGCAGACCGCGATCTCGCCGGCGCTGTCGCCGATGACCTCGGCGACCTTCTCGGCGGTGGCGTGGGTGTCCTGGAAGCCCTCGGGGCCGGTGCAGGCGTTGGCGCCGCCGGAGTTGAGCACCACCGCGCGCAGCCGCCCGCCCGCCAGGACCTGCTGCGACCAGAGCACGGGAGCGGCCTTGACGCGGTTGGCGGTGAAGACGCCCGCGGCGGCGCGGCTGGGCCCGTCGTTGACGACGAGGGCCAGGTCGCGGGCGTCGCCGGACTTGATGCCGGCGGCGATGCCCGCGGCCCGGAAGCCCAGTGGGGCGGTGACACTCATGGAGCAACTCCTGTCAGGGGAAGGCCGAGCTCTTCCGGCAGGCCGAGGGCGAGGTTGACGCTCTGGACGGCGCCTCCGGCCGTGCCCTTGGTGAGGTTGTCGATGGCGATGACGGCGACCACGCGGCCGGCGCGCTCGTCGAGCGTCACCTGGAGGGCGGCGGTGTTGGCGCCGTACGTCATGGAGGTGGCCGGCCAGACGCCCTCGGGCAGGAGCCGGACGAACGGCTCGGCCTTGAGCGCGACCTCGTAGGCGGTGCGCAGCGACTCGCGGGTGAGGCCGGGGGCGGCGGGGGCGGTGCAGGTGGCCAGGATGCCGCGGCTCATGGGCGCCAGGGTGGGGGTGAAGGAGACGCGTACGGGGGCGCCGGCGACGGCGGACAGCCCCTGCTCCATCTCGGGGGTGTGGCGGTGGACGCCGCCCACGCCGTACGCGCTGACCGAGCCCATGACCTCGCTGCCCAGCAGGTGGGGCTTGGCCGCCTTGCCCGCGCCGCTGGTGCCGCTGGCGGCCACCACGACGACGTCGGGACCGGCCAGGCCCGCGGCGAAGGCGGGCCACAGGGCCAGCAGCACCGAGGTCGGGTAGCAGCCGGGGACGGCGACGCGCCGGGCCGTGCGCAGCACCTCGCGCTGGCCGGGCAGCTCGGGCAGGCCGTAGGGCCAGGTGCCGGCGTGGTCGCCGCCGTAGAACTCCTGCCAGGCCGCGGGGTCGGCGAGCCGGTGGTCGGCGCCGCAGTCGACCACGATCGTGTCCTCGCCGAGCTCGGCGGCGACGGCGGCCGAGTGGCCGTGCGGCAGCGCGAGGAAGACCACGTCGTGCCCGGCGAGCACGCCCGGCGTGGTCTCCTCCAGAACGCGGTCGGCGAGCTGCGGCAGGTGCGGCTGGTGGGCGCCGAGCAGGCTGCCGGCGCTGGAGGCCGCGGTGAGCGCGCCGATCTCGAACTCGGGATGGCCGAGCAGGAGGCGGAGCAGCTCACCTCCGGCGTAGCCGCTGGCTCCCGCGATCGCTGCTCTCATCCGGCCCTCCTGCATAACTATGCACCCTGTCTCATGACCTTGCTTGTGAAGATGATGCACTCAAGAGGATGATTATGCAAGCCGGGACGGCCCGCGCCGGTGACGGGTCCATGTCCCAGTCCTTTCCAGGCCAATCCCAAGTGGCGGGCGGGATGCTGCCGGGCATGAGCGACTTCCTGCCCGATCTCACCTTCGTCACCCCGTCGCGCGGGCCCGGTCCCGGGCCGTTCGGGCGCGCCGTCATCGTGCTGCTGTGGGTGGGGATCTGCGTGCTGCCGGCGGTGCTGTCGGTCCAGGACTTCCGGCTGGCCACCGGGCGGACCGGCACGCCGGGGACGCTGACCGTGCTCTCCTGCGCCGACCTGGGCCAGGGGCGTTACGACTGCAAGGGGCGGTTCACGCCCGACTCCGGCGGCCCGTCCGTCCCGGTGGACGCCTCCCCCGACTCCGCGGCGGGCGACGTGACGCGGGCGCAGCTCACGCCCGAGGGCGACCGGGCGGCGCCGGCCGGGACCAGGGGCGTGCTGGCCGCGATGGCCCTGCCCGCGGTGGGGCTGGGCGGGATCGGGTTCCTGCCCTACGTGCTGCTCTACTGGGCCGGGGCGGGGCGGCGGGCCAGGCGGGCGGCCGTGGCGGCGGGCTGCGTGGTCACCGCCGCCGGGGCGCTGCTGATGGTCGTGGGGGTGGTGGCGGCCTACTCGTGAGGCCGCCACCCGGGCTCACCTGAGGAAGGCGGCGGCGACGCCCGCGTCCACCGGGACGTGCAGGCCCGTGGTGTGGGTCAGGTCGGAGCCGGTGAGCGCGTAGACCGCGGCGGCCACGTGCTCGGGCAGGACCTCGCGCTTGAGCAGGGTGCGCCGGGCGTAGAACTCGCCCAGGCGCTCCTCCTCCACGCCGTACACCGCCGCGCGGTTGGCGCCCCAGCCGGAGGCGAAGATGCCCGAGCCGCGCACCACGCCGTCGGGGTTGACGCCGTTGACGCGGACGCCGTGCTCGCCCAGCTCGGCGGCCAGCAGGCGGACCTGGTGGGCCTGGTCGGCCTTGGCCGCGCCGTAGGCGACGTTGTTCGGCCCGGCGAAGACGGCGTTCTTGGAGGAGATGTAGACGATGTCCCCGCCCATCGCCTGATCGATCAGCACCCGGGCGCATTCGCGGGAGACCAGGAACGAGCCGCGCGCCATCACGTCGTGCTGCAGGTCCCAGTCGTCCAGGCTGGTCTCCAGCAGGGAGCGCGACAACGACAGGCCGGCGTTGTTCACCACCAGGTCCACGCCGCCGAAGGCGAGCACGGCGGCCCGTACGGCGGCCACGACCTGCTCCTCGGAGGTGACGTCCACCTCCACGGCCACCGCGACGTCGGACGCCCGGTACGCCCCGGCCCCGATCTCGGCGGCGACCTTCCCCGCGGCGGCCTGGTCGCGGTCGGCGAGCACCACGCACGCGCCCTCGGCGGCCAGCCGCCGCGCGGTCGCCGCGCCGATGCCCGAGCCCGCGCCGGTGACCAGCGCCACCCGCCCGGCCAGCGGCTTCGGCTTCGGCATCCGGCGCAGCTTGGCCTCCTCCAGCTCCCAGTACTCGATCCGGAACTTCTCCGACTCCGGGATGGGCGCGTAGGCGGAGACGGACTCGGCGCCGCGCATGACGTTGATCGCGTTGACGTAGAACTCGCCGGCCACGCGGGCGGTCTGCTTGTCCTTGCCGAAGGAGAACATGCCGACGCCGGGCACCAGCACGATCGCCGGGTCCGCGCCGCGCATCGGCGGCGAGTCCGGGGTGGCGTGGCGCTCGTAGTAGGCGGTGTAGTCGGCGCGATAGGCGGCGTGCAGCTCGCGCAGCCGGGCGACCGCCTGGTCCAGGGGCGCGTCCGGCGGCAGGTCCAGGACCAGCGGGGCGACCTTGGTGCGCAGGAAGTGGTCGGGGCAGGACGTGCCGAGCGCGGCCAGGCGCGGGTGCTCGGCGCGGGAGAGGAAGTCCAGCACCTCCGGGGTGCCGGTGTAGTGGCCGACCTGCCGCGCGTCGGAGGAGGCCAGCCCGCGCACGACCGGCAGCAGCGCGGCGGCCCGCGCGTGCCGTTCGTCCTCGGGCAGCGGCTTGTGGAGCACCGGCCCGAAGGGGTCGGGACGGCCGTTCGCGGCCAGGTACTCCTCGGCGGTGCGGATGATCTCCAGGGAGCGGGCCTCGCACTCCTGCGAGGTGGCGCCCCAGGCGGTGACGCCGTGGCCGCCGAGCACGCAGCCGATGGCCTGCGGGTTGGCCTCCTTGACGGCGGCGATGTCCAGGCCGAGCTGGAAGCCGGGCCGCCGCCACGGCACCCACACCACGCGGTCGCCGAAGACGCGCCGGGTCAGCTCCTCGCCGTCGCGGGCGGTGGCCAGGGCGATCCCGGCGTCGGGGTGCAGGTGGTCCACGTGGGCGGCCTCGACCAGGCCGTGCATGGCGGTGTCGATCGAGGGGGCGGCGCCGCCCCTGCCGTGCAGGCAGTAGTCGAAGGCGGCGACCATCTCGTCCTCGCGCTCGACGCCGGGGTACACGGCGGCCAGCGCGCGCAGGCGGTCCAGGCGCAGGACGGCCAGCCCCGCCTCCTTGAGCGTGCCGAGGTCGCCGCCGGAGCCCTTGACCCAGAGCAGGTCGACGTCCTGGCCGGTGACCGGGTCGGCGGCGCGGCCCTTGGCGGAGGTGTTGCCGCCGGCGAAGTTGGTGTTGCGCGGGTCGGCGCCCAGGCGGTGGGAGCGGTCCAGGAGCTCGTTGATGACGTCCATGATGGTCAGGCCCCCCAGCCGGCCTGCGTGCCGCCGACGCGCTCGGCAGCGATTTTCTCGAAATATCCGGACTTGGCGTACGCGGCCATCGGGTCGGGCGCGAGGCCCGTCTCCTCGCGCAGTTCGGCGAGCAGCGGCCGCACGTCGGTGTTGTAGGCGTCCATGAGCACGGCGTTCGCGCCCAGCACGTCTCCCCCGGCCTGGGCGGCGGCCAGCGCGTCCCGGTCGACGAGCAGCGCCTTGGCCGTGGCCTCCTGGACGTTCATGACCGAGCGGATCTGGCCGGGGATCTTGGGCTCGATGTTGTGGCACTGGTCGAGCATGAACGCCACGCCCGCCGCCAGACCGCCTCCGCGCACGACCTCGTACATGATGCGGAAGAGCTGGAACGGGTCGGCCGCGCCCACCATGAGGTCGTCGTCGGCGTAGAAGCGGGAGTTGAAGTCGAAGCCGCCGAGCTTCCCCTCGCGCAGCAGGAACGCCACGATGAACTCGATGTTGACGCCCGGCGCGTGGTGGCCGGTGTCCACGACGACCTGCGCCTTGGGGCCGAGCCTGAGGCAGTGGGCGTAGGCGGTGCCCCAGTCGGGCACGTCGGTGGTGTAGAAGGCGGGCTCGAACAGCTTGTACTCCAGCAGGAAGCGCTGTCCCTCGCCGAGCCGGGCGTACACCGCGGACAGGGCCTCGGCCAGGCGGTCCTGGCGGGCGCGGATGTCGTCCTGGCCGGGGTAGTTGGTGCCGTCGGAGAACCAGAGCTTGAGGGTGTCCGAGCCGGTGGCGTCCATGATGTCCACGCACTCCAGCAGGTGCGCCAGCGCCTTGCGGCGGACCGCCGGGTCGGGGTTGGTGACGCTGCCGAGCATGTAGGCGTCGTCCTGGAAGACGTTGGAGTTGATCGCGCCGATGCCGACGCCGAGCTCGCGGGCGTGGGCGGCCAGGTGGCCGTAGTCGGCCACCTTGTCCCAGGGGATGTGCAGGGCGACCGTGGGCGCGACGCCGGTGTGGGCGTGCACCTGGGCGGCGTCGGCCAGTTTCTCGTACGGGTCGCGCGGCACGCCCCGCTGCGCGAACACCTTGAACCGGGTGCCGCTGTTGCCGTACGCCCACGAGGGCGTCTCGATGTGCAGCGCGCGCAGGGCGGCCTTGATGTCAGTGGTCATGACTTCCCGATCAGTCCAGGTGGAACACTTCGTCCAGCGGCCGCATGCCCTCGTCGGGCCGGCCGTCGAGGTCTTCGAAGAAGGGCGCCATCTCGGCCTGCCAGCGGGCGTTGACCTCGGTGGCCTCCATCGCCTTCCTGGCGGCCTCGAAGTCGGCGGTCTCCAGGTAGCCGACCAGCAGGCCGTCGGCGCGCAGGAAGAGCGAGTAGTTGTGCCAGCCGGCGCGGCGCAGCGCGTCGAGCATGTCCGGCCAGACGGCCCGGTGGCGTTCGCGGTACTCCGCCAGCCGCTCGGGACGGACCTTGAGCAGGAAGCAGACGCGTCGCACGGTCACCCCTCTTCAAAACGTTTTAATCTGTCGCGGAGGAAACTACGATCACACGGGGACGCTGTCAATGCGTCGCCCGGTCAGATCGGTGGCACTGGCCAACCTCACCGTTGGTACGTTTTAATGTGGCGCCATGGCCATGGTCAGCATCAAGGACGTCGCCGCCCGCGCCGGCGTCTCCCCCGGGACGGTCTCCAACGTCCTGAACAGACCGGCGAAGGTCGCCCCGGCGACCCGCGAACGGGTGGAGGCCGCGATCCGGGAGCTCGGCTTCGTCCGGCACGGCTCGGCCTCGACCCTGCGCGCCGGCCACAGCAGGACGATCGGCCTGAGCGTCATCGACATCGGCAACCCGTTCTTCACCGAGGTCGCCGCCGGGGTCGAGGACGTCGCCAGCGAGCTGGGTTACGCGGTGATCCTCGGCAACTCGGCCGGCTCCCCGGACAAGGAGGAGCGCAACCTCGGCGTGCTGGCCGAGCAGCGGGTGCGCGGCGTGCTGATCACCCCGTCCGGCGAGGACCCGGCCCGGCTGGACCGGCTGCGCGAGCGCGGCATCAGCGTCGTGCTCGTCGACCATCCGGCCCACCGGCCCGACCAGTGCGCGGTCGCGGTGGACGACGTCGCGGGCGGCCGGGCCGCGGTGCGGCATCTGCTGGCCAGGGGCGGGAAAAACGTCGCGTACGTGACCGGGCCGCTGACCATCCGGCAGTGCGCCGAGCGGCGGCGGGGCGCGGCGCAGGCGCTGGCCGCCGCCGGGCTCGACCCCGCCTCGCTGCGGGTGGTCGGGGCGGCCGCGATGACCGCCCGCGCGGGCGAGAAGGCCGCCGCCGACCTGATGGCGGACGGCCTGCCCGAGGCCGTGTTCTGCGCCAACGACCTGCTCGCGCTGGGCGTGCTGCGGGCCCTGCTGCGGGCCGGGGTGCGGGTGCCCGACGACGTGGCGCTGATGGGCTACGACGACATCGAGTTCGCCGCCGCCTCGGCCGTGTCGCTCAGCTCGATGCGGCAGCCGACGTACCAGCTCGGCCGCATCGCCACCGAGCTGCTGCTGGACGAGTGCGACAACCCGGCCGAGCACGCCCACCAGCACATCATGTTCCAGCCCGAACTGGTCGCGAGGGAGTCCACCCAATGAGCCGATTCGCCGCCGTGGACCTGGGGGCCTCCAGCGGCCGGGTGCTGGTCGCCGACCTGTCGGACGGGCTCGCCACGTCCGTGGTCCACCGCTTCCCCAACGGCCCGGTCCGCCTGGCCGGCCGCCTCCACTGGGACGTCCTGGGCCTCTACCGCGAGATCCTGGCCGGTCTGCGCGCGGCCGGGCCGGTCACCTCGATCGGGGTCGACTCCTGGGCCGTCGACTACGGCCTGCTGGACGAGACCGGCGCGCTGCTCGGCAACCCGGTCCACTACCGCGACGACCGTACGCGGGGGGTGGCCGGGCAGGTGGCCGAGCTGATCGGGGCCGAGGCGCTGTACGCGGTGTCCGGGCTGCAGGTGCTCCCGTTCAACACGATCTACCAGCTCCTGGCCGACCGGCTGGACGGGGCCGCGACGATGTTGCTCGTCCCCGACCTGATCGGCTACTGGCTGACCGGCGAGATCGGCGCCGAGGTGACCAACGCCTCGACCACCGGCCTGCTCGACGTGCGCACCCGGTCCTGGGCGGTGCCGCTGATCGACCGGCTGGGCCTGCCGGAGGGGATCTTCCCCCGGTTGCGGCAGCCGGGCGAGCCGATCGGCGGGGTGCGCCGCGACGTCGCGGCGGAGATCGGCTTCTCGGCGCCGGTGCGGGCGGTGGCCTCGCACGACACCGCCTCGGCCGTGGCCGCCGTGCCGGCCGCCGGGCCCGCGTTCGCCTACGTCTCGTGCGGCACCTGGTCGCTGGCCGGGGTGGAGCTGCCCGCCCCCGTGCTCACCGAGGCGGGCCGGGCGGCCAACTTCACCAACGAGGCCGGGATCGACGGCACCGTCCGCTACCTGCGCAACGTCATGGGGCTGTGGCTGTTGCAGGAGTGCCTGCGGGCCTGGCCCGGCTCCTCGCTGGACGACCTGCTGGCGGCGGCGGCGCGCGAACGTCCGTTCGCCGCCGTGGTGGACCCCGACCTGCCGGTGTTCCTGCCGCCGGGCGACATGCCCGCGCGGATCGCCGCCGAGTGCCGCCGCACCGGGCAGCGTCCTCCCTCGACGCCGGCGGGCATCGTCCGCTGCGTGCTGGAGAGCCTGGCGCTCGGGCACCGCAACGCGATCCGGCAGGCGATGGAGCTGTCCGGCCGCGAGGTGGAGGTCGTGCACCTGGTGGGCGGCGGGTCGCGCAACGAGCTGCTGTGCCGGTTCACCGCCGACGCCTGCGGGCTGCCGGTCGTGGCCGGGCCGGCCGAGGCGACCGCGCTCGGCAACGTCCTGGTGCAGGCGCGCACGGCCGGGCTGGTCGCCGACCTGGCCGGGATGCGCGCGCTGGTGGCCGACACGCAGGAGTTGCGCCGGTACGAGCCCTCCGGCGACGCCGCCGCCTGGACGGAGGCCGCTGCCCGCCTGGCCTGACGCCGACTGTCCCCCCAAGTACGCCTTTGACCTGGGACTTCGGGTTTCCTCCTGCCTGCGAAGGGGAGGACCGGAACCGGGGGGCACGGGCGCCGGGGGGAACGATGCCGAGCAAGGAGCGGGTGCTGCGGCTGCTGTCGCAGGGGCTGGACTACGCCGAGATCGCCAGGTTGCTGGGCGTGCCCGCGGGGCGCGCGTACCTGATCGCGACGGGCGTGCCGGCCGACGGGAGCGACGCGGTGGCACGCCGGCGCGGGCGGCCGGGCCTGCTCGCCGGGCGTACCCAGCACCTGGTCAACCCGCGCGAGGTCGGGCCGGTCGAGCGCGGCGACGTGCGCGCCTGGATGCGCGAGCGGGCCTGGAGCGACCGGCGCATGCGCCAGACGGGCGCGTGAGCGGCATGGGGTTCTCCTGGCCGCTGCTGCGGCAGCTCACCGGCAAGGACAAGCTCGGCCGGGCCGCCGCGGTGAAGTCGCCGCGCACGGGCGCGCACCCGGCCCGGACGGCCGCCGCCGACCGCGTGGTCAAGTCGGTGTGCCCGTACTGCGCGGTGGGCTGCGCCCAGAACGTCTACGTCCGTGATGAGAAGGTCGTGCACATCGAGGGCGACCCCGACTCCCCGATCAGCCGGGGCCGGCTGTGCCCGAAAGGCGCCTCCAGCCTCCAGCTCACCACCGGCTCCGGACGGCTGAGCAAGGTCCTGTACCGCCCGCCGCACGCCGCCGACTGGCAGGAGCTCGACCTGGAGACCGCCATGGACATGGTGGCCGACCGGATCATCGCCACCCGCCGGGCGACCTGGGGGTGGGAGAACAAGGGCCGCCGGGTGGCCCGCACGATGGGCATCGCCAGCCTGGGCGGCGCGACGCTGGACAACGAGGAGAACTACCTCATCAAGAAGCTGCTCACCGCGCTCGGCGTGGTGCAGATCGAGAACCAGGCGCGGGTGTGCCACAGCTCGACCGTGGTGGGGCTCGGCACGTCGTTCGGGCGCGGCGGGGCCACGACGTTCCTGCAGGACCTGCAGCACTCCGACTGCGTGCTGATCCAGGGGTCGAACTTCGCCGAGGCGCATCCGGTCGGGTTCCAGTGGGTGATGGAGGCCAAGGCCCGCGGCGCGGTGGTCATCCACGTGGATCCGCGCTTCACCCGCACCAGCGCGCTGGCCGACCTGCACGTGCCGATCAGGGCGGGCTCGGACGTGGCCTTCCTCGGCGCGATCGTCAACCACGTGCTGGAGAACGAGCTGTTCTTCCGCGACTACGTCCTGCACTACACCAACGCGGCGACCATCCTGCGCGAGGACTACCGCGACGCCGAGGACCTCGACGGCCTGTTCTCCGGCTTCGACGCCGAGAACCGCTGCTACGAGGACGACACCTGGCAGTACGAGGGCATGCAGACCGTCGCGGCCTCCGGCGAGCGGGACGAGGACTACGACCGCCCGGCGGGCAGCCTCCCGGCCGGCCGCGCCGAGGTGCAGGGCGGCACCGGCGTCCCGCTGAGCGGCGAGCCGCGGCGGGACGAGACGCTGCGGCACCCGCGCTGCGTGCTGCAGGTGCTGCGCCGCCACTTCGCCCGCTACACGCCGGAGATGGTCCAGCAGGTGTGCGGGGTGCCGCCGGAGCTGTTCGCCCAGGTCTGCCGCCACCTGACGGAGAACTCTGGGCCGGAGCGGACCGCCGAGTTCGTCTACGCGGTGGGCTGGACGCAGCACAGCGACGGCGCCCAGTTCATCCGCACCGCCAGCATCCTGCAGCTCCTGCTGGGCAACATCGGCCGCCCCGGCGGCGGCATCCAGTCGCTGCGCGGGCACGCCAGCATCCAGGGCTCCAGCGACATCCCGACGCTGTTCAACCTGCTGCCCGGCTACATCCCGATGCCGCACGCCCACGAGCACGAGAAGATGCGCGACTTCCTGCGCGCCGACGCCTCCTGCCGCGGCTTCTGGGCGAACATGCCCGCCTACCTGGTGAGCCTGCTCAAGGCGTGGTGGGGCCCGGCGGCCACGCGCGACAACGACTTCCGGTTCGACTACCTGCCGCGCCTGACCGGCTCGCACAGCACCTACGACACGGTGCTCGCGCAGCTCGACGGCACCTGCAAGGGCTACCTGCTGCTCGG
Organism: Nonomuraea sp. NPDC050227; assembly: GCF_044459705.1. Lineage (NCBI taxonomy): Bacteria > Bacillati > Actinomycetota > Actinomycetes > Streptosporangiales > Streptosporangiaceae > Nonomuraea > Nonomuraea sp. NPDC050227. The sequence continues at coordinate 21,180 of NZ_JBITJF010000017.1, forward strand.
CGAGAACCCGGCGGTGGGCTCGGCCAACTCCCGGATGCAACGTCTGGGCATGGCCGAGCTCGACTGGCTGGTGGTGCGCGACCTCAACCTGATCGAGAGCGCCACCTGGTGGAAGGACGGCCCCGAGATCGAGACGGGCGAGCTGACCACGTCCAGGATCGGCACCGAGGTGTTCTTCTTCCCCGCCGCGGCCCACACCGAGAAGAGCGGCAGCTTCACCAACACCAACCGCTGGCTGCAGTGGCACCACCGGGCCGTCGAGCCGGCCGGCGACGCGCGCAGCGACCTGTGGTTCATGTACCACCTCGGGCGGATCATCCGGCAGAAGCTGGCCGGTTCCGCCGACCCGATGGACCGGCCCCTGCTCGACCTCACCTGGGACTACCCCGTCGAGGGCGAGACGGCCGAGCCGGTCGCCGAGGCGGTGCTCGCCGAGATCAACGGCTGGGACGCCGAGGGCCGACCGCTCGACGGCTACAGCCAGCTCAAGGACGACGGCTCGACGGTGTGCGGCTGCTGGATCTACTGCGGCGTGTACGCCGGCGGCGTCAACCGGGCCGCCCGCCGCAAACCGGCCGCCGAGCAGGACTGGGTGGCCGCCGAGTGGGCGTGGGCGTGGCCGGCCAACCGGCGGGTGCTCTACAACCGGGCCTCGGCCGCGCCGGACGGCCGTCCGTGGAGCGAGCGCAAGAAGCTCGTCTGGTGGGACGCGGGCGCCGGCCGCTGGACCGGGCTCGACGTGCCGGACTTCGAGGAGCGCAAACCGCCGTCCTACCGGCCCGAGCCGGGGGCGCAGGGACCGGCGGCGTTGTCGGGCATCGACCCGTTCATCATGCAGGCCGACGGCAAGGGCTGGCTGTTCGCCCCCTCGGGCGTGGTGGACGGCCCGCTGCCCAGCCACTACGAGCCCCAGGACTCGCCGGTCGCCAACCCGCTCTACGGGCGGCAGCGCAACCCGGCCCGCAAGCTCTACCGGCACGAGGACAACCGGTACCAGCCGAGCGGGACCGAGCCGGGCGCGTCGGTCTACCCGTACGTGGTGACCACGTACCGGCTGACCGAGCACTTCACGGCGGGGGGCATGAGCCGGCACACGCCGTACCTGGCCGAGCTGCAGCCGGAGATGTTCTGCGAGGTCTCGCCCGAGCTGGCCGCCGAGCGCGGGCTCGTGCACGGCGAGTGGGCCACGATCGTCACCGCGCGCAGCGCCATCGAGGCCCGCGTGCTGGTCACCGACCGGATGGCGCCGCTGCACCTGGACGGCAAGGTCCTGCACCAGATCGGGCTGCCCTTCCACTTCGGCCCCAACGGCCTGGCCACCGGCGACGCGGCCAACGAGCTGTCGGCCATCTCGCTCGACCCCAACTCCCACATCCAGGAGGTCAAGGCCCTGTCGGCGGACATCCGTCCCGGGCGCAGGCCGCGCGGCCCGGCCCTGCCGGAGCTGGTGCTGGCCTACCGGCGGCGGGCGGGCGTGACCGAGCACACCGGAACGGAGGTGTGAGCCGTGGCCTTCGACCTCGACCGGGCGCCGCTCGACGCCGGCTACGACGACCCGCCCAGGCGCATGGGCTTCTTCACCGACACCAGCGTCTGCATCGGGTGCAAGGCGTGCGAGGTGGCCTGCAAGGAGTGGAACGCGGTGCCGGAGGACGGGCTGCTGTTCACCGGCATGTCCTACGACAATTCCGTCGGGCTCGGCGCCGACACCTGGCGGCACGTGGCGTTCGTCGAGCAGCGCAAGCCGCTGGGCCACCAGGAGACCGGCGCCCGTGACCTGGACTTCCGCTGGCTGATGGCCTCCGACGTGTGCAAGCACTGCACGCACGCGGCCTGCCTGGACGTCTGCCCGACCGGGTCGCTGTTCCGCACCGAGTACGGCACGGTCGTCGTCCAGGAGGACGTCTGCAACGGGTGCGGCTACTGCGTGCCCGCCTGCCCGTTCGGGGTGATCGGCCGGCGCGCGGAGACCGGCACGGCCGCCAAGTGCACGATGTGCTACGACCGGCTGGAGGTCGGCCAGGAGCCGGCCTGCGCCAAGACGTGCCCGACGGACTCCATCCAGTTCGGCGAGCTGGACGAGCTGCGCGAGCGCGCCGACCGCCGTCTGGAGCAGGTGCGCGCGGCGGGCGTGTCCTCGGCCCGCCTGTACGGCCACGACCCGGCCGACGGGGTGGGCGGCACCGGCGCCTTCTTCCTGCTGCTGGACGAGCCCCAGGTGTACGGCCTGCCGCCGGACCCCGTGGTGACCACCGCGGACCTGCCGTCGATGTGGCGGCACGCCGGCGCGGCGGCGCTGGTCCTGCTGGCCGGGATGGCCGCCGCGGCGGCCTGGAGGAGGGGCGGATGAGCAACCAGACCGACGTGCGCCTGGACGACGCGCCCGGCCTGCGCACCGAGCGCGAGGCCACGCCCGGCTCGGCGGGCCGCGGCAGCCGCTCGCTGCGGCCGCCCGAGCCGGAGGCGGATTCCTACTACGGCCTGCCGGTGCTGAACAGCACGCCCTGGAGCGACCACGACATCGCCGGTTACCTGTTCCTCGGCGGCCTGGCCGGCGCCTCCTCCACGCTGGCCGCCGCCGCCGAGCTGACCGGACGCCCGGCGCTGGCCCGCGCCGCCAAGGTCGCCGCCCTGGGCGCGGTCGGCGGCTCGCTGTACTCGCTGATCCACGACCTGGGCAAGCCGTCGCGCTTCCTGAACATGTTGCGGGTGTTCAAGGTGACCTCGCCGATGAGCGTCGGCACCTGGATCCTGACCGCGTACGGGCCGCAGGCCGGGCTGGCCGCGCTCACCGGGGTGACCGGGCGGTTCCCCCGGCTGGGCCGGGCGGCCACGGTGGGGGCCGGGCTGACCGGGCCGGCGCTGGCCACCTACACCGCCGCGCTGATCTGCGACACCGCCGTCCCGGCCTGGCACGACGGGTTCAGGGAGATGCCGTTCCTGTTCGCGGGCTCGGCCGCCGCGTCGGCGGGCGGGCTCGGCATGCTGGCCGCGCCGGTCGCGCAGGCGGGCCCGGCCCGGCGTGCGGCGCTGCTGGGGGCGGCCCTGGAGTGCGCGGCGGCCGTCCGCATGGAACGCCGGATGGGCCTGACCGCCGAGCCGCTGCGGCGCAGCCGCCTGCTCAGGACGGGCCAGGCGCTGTCGGTCGCGGGCGCCCTGCTCGGTCAGGGCCTGGGCGCGCGCAGCAGGGTCGCGGCGGTGGCCGCGGGGGCGGCCCTGCTGGCCGGGTCGGTGTGCACCCGGTTCGGGATCTTCCACGCCGGGACGGCCTCGGCGTGCGACCCCCGGTACACCGTCGAGCCGCAACGCCGGCGGCTCGCCAAGTCGAGAGCGGAGCGTGATCTGTCATGAGAAGAGTCGCCGAGTACCTGCCGTTCATGGGCATCGTGCTGGTCGTCTGCACGGCGTCCTGGATCGCGGGCAGGAGCAGGCCGGCCAGGCGGGCCTGACCCCGTCCGGGGATCGGTCGGTGGGGCTTACGCTGTCAGTGGCGGCGGGGGGCATACGATCGGCAGATGACCGAAAAGACCGAAACCGCGCCTGGATGGCTGGCACCCGAAGAGCTGGAGTCGGTGCGCGGCCAGTTGCCGATCCTCTACATCGACGCCGTGCCGGTACGCGTCGACGAGACCGGCGTGGTGACCCGCGTGGGCCTGCTGCTGCGGATCGCGGCGGACGGCACGGTCAGCCGGGCGCTGGTCTCGGGGCGGGTGCTGCTCCACGAGCGCGTCCGCGACGCGCTGCTGCGCCACCTGGAGAAGGACCTCGGGCCGGTGGCCCTTCCGCGCATCCCCGTCTCGCCGCAGCCCTTCACGGTCGCGGAGTACTTCCCGACGCCGGGCGTCACGCCGTACCACGACCCGCGCCAGCACGCGGTGTCGCTGGCCTACATCGTGCCCGTCGCCGGTGACTGCCGGCCCCGGCAGGACGCCCTGGACCTGGTCTGGTTCACCCCGGAGGAGGCGTCCTCGCCGGCCGTGCAGCAGGAGATGACCGGCGGCCAGGGCGTGCTGCTCAAGCAGGCACTCGCCCACGTGGGCCGCCTGGTCTAGCGCCCCGCCTCTCATCGCGCACGCGGTGGCCGTCGAGGCCGCCATGGACGTCCGTGGCGGCCGCCGCTCGCGGGGTGTCCTCGGGGACGCATGCGGCTCAGGGGCGTTCGGCGCCCCCTCGCACCCAGTGGTAGAGCGGGTCGCCGGGGCAGTCGGTGTCGTAGCCGTCCCGGTGGCCCTTGACCTCGTCGCCGGCGTCGCCGTGCTCGCGCAGGTACTCGATGGCGTCGACGAGGGCGTTGAGCAGGTCGTCGTTCGGTTCGGTGAACCCGGTGTTGCCGAGCAGGGCGAGCACGGCGTAGTGGCCGGAGTTGAGCCCCGGGCCGTTGGCGGCGGGCAGGACGTGCGGACCCCGGCCCATGAAGGTGCGCCGGTGCGGGCAGCACACCATGTTGTAGCCGAGGTCGATGTAGGTCTCGCCGCGCCCGCCGGACATGTGCATGCGCTGGATGTCCCTGACCAGGTCGACGCACTTGTCGTGGTTGTCGGCGTCCGGCAGGTCGGAGGGCACCTTCCCGCCGGTGTAGTGGATCTTGACGCCCCTGGTGGACGCCAGCCGGGTGTAACTGGTGGTGGGCTTCTTGGCGTGCCAGTCGGCACGGGTGATCAGCTGCATGTGGTGTCTCTCCTGGTAGACGATGCCTCACCACCAGAATGTCAACCTAAAGTAGCCGTGTCATCACTTTTTGTCACTAGGTTCACGTGCCGCCAAAGAAAGACTTCCATGCTGGTCAGGCCGGTTCACCCCCGCTTGTGCACCGTCCGGTCGTGGACGACCGCATAGGTGTTGCGCAGGGCCGCCATCGACTCGTCGTAACTGGCCGCGGCCACGCCGGTGAACAGACAGTCGACGACCATGAGCTGGGCGATGCGGCTGCCGAGCGCGCCGGAGCGGAACTGGGTCTCGCGGGCGGCCGTCGTCAGCGTCACGTCGGCGGTGGCGGCCAGCGGCGAGTCGCGGAAGTTCGTGATCGCCACCGTGGCCGCGCCCGACCGGCGGGCGATGGCCAGGAACTCGACCGTGTCCACGGTCGCGCCGGTGTGCGAGACCGCGACGGCCACGCAGCCGGCGTCGAGCGTGGCCGCCGACGTCCAGGCCGAGTGGGCGTCGTGCCAGTTGATCGCGGTACGCCCGATGCGCGAGAGCTTCTGCTGCAGGTCGAGGCCGACCAGCGCGCTCGCGCCCACGCCGAAGGTGTCGATCCGGCGCGCGGCCAGCAGCAGGGCGACCGCCCGGCCCAGGGCCCCCATGTCCAGGGAACGGGCCGTGTCGGCGATGGACAGCGTCTCGTTGGTGGCGACCTTGGAGACGATGCCCTCCAGGCTGTCGTGGCGGTCGATGTCGCCCGACACCTCCGGCAGGCTCGACGTGGTCAGCTCCTCCCGGGCGGCGGCCCTGGTCAGGTCGATCCGGAAGTCCTTGAAGTGGGCGTATCCCATGCGCTGGTAGAAGCGCACGACCGAGGTCGTCGAGGTGGCGCAGCGGGCGGCCAGCTCGGCGATGGACAGGTTCGCGGCGGCGGCCGGGTCGCCGGTGAACGTCTCGGCGATGCGCCGCTCCGACGGCCGTAATGCGGGCATGGCCGCACGGATGCGGATCAGCAGGCTTCCGTCGTCCTCGACCATTCGTCATCCATCCCTGTTGAGGAAATTTAGTACACCAGTGGTAGGGTCTGCGTAATTTTATGACCTACTGCCCCTGAGGAGACCACATGCCCCGTGGCGCGCTCTCCGCGATCGGCGCCGCCGCAGTGCTGTCCATCGCCCTGACCTCCTGTTCATCATCTTCCGGGCCCGCGACCAGCACCGGCGCCACGGGCAAGTCCGGCGGCGCCCTGGTCGTCGGCGTGACCTCCGACCCCGACACGCTCTTCCCGTGGAAGGCCACCCAGTTCACGGCCGTGAACGTGTTGCAGAACATCTACGGCACCCTCACCGAGTTCGACAAGGACCTGAACGTCGTGCCGGGCCTGGCCGAGTCGTGGCAGGCGTCCGAGGACGGCAAGAAGCTGACCCTCACCCTGCGCAAGGGCGTGACCTTCGGCGACGGCAGCGCCTTCGACTCCAAGGACGTCAAGGCGTCCCTGGAGAAGATCATGGACGAGAAGACGGCGGCCGTGGCGCGGGCGTCGCTGGCGTCGGTGAAGTCCGTCGAGGCCCCCGACGAGAGCACGGTGGTGCTGGAGCTGACCGGCCCCGACGCCGCGCTCCCGGCGAACCTGGCCACCGTCAACATGGCGATGCTCTCCTCCGACGACACCGAGGAGAAGCTCAACGCCACCCCCAACGGCACCGGCCCGTTCACGCTGGGCAAGCGCGTCCCGAGCCAGTCGCTGACGCTGGCCAGGAACGACAAGTACTGGGGCGCCGAGAAGCCGAAGGTGGGCAGCGTCGAGTTCCGGGTGATCCCGGACGAGTCGTCCATCGTCTCGGCCATGCAGTCGGGCAACGTGCAGCTCGCGGTCTTCAACGACCCGCTGGTCGCCCAGACCGCGCAGGGCGGCGGCACGATCACCGTCACCAAGACGCCGCAGCTCAGCTACCACGCCCTCCAGCTCAACGCCCAGCGCGGCGACCTCAAGGACGTCAACGTGCGCCTGGCGATCCAGTGCGCGATCGACCGCAAGCAGGTGCTCGACACCGCCGCGCTCGGCGAGGGCGAGGTGACCGGGCCGATCACCGCCCCGGCCTTCAAGTCCGACCCGGCCAAGCGTCCCTGCCCGACCCGCGACCTGGCCAAGGCCGCCGAGTACCTCGGCAAGGCGGGCAAGTCCGGCGGCGTGACGGTCAAGGCCATCGTCTCCCAGGGCGAGTACGCCACCTCCGTGAACGAGGCCCAGAACCTCAAGGCGCAGCTCGCCGAAGCCAAGATCACCCTGGACCTGGAGGTGCTGGAGTCCGGCGCGTTCGTGGACCGCTGGGTGGCGGCCGACTTCGACGCGGCCGTCGCGCTCAACGGCGGGCGTCCGGACCCCGACGGCTCCTACGGCCGCTACTTCACCAGCAAGGGCAACCTGAACAAGGTCGCCGGGTACAGCTCGCCGGAGCTGGACAAGCTGTTCGCCGAAGGCAAGGCCACGACCGACCCGGCCGCCCGCAAGGCGATCTACGAGAAGGTCTCGGCCGAGCTGGAGGCCAACGCGCCCTGGATCTGGCTGTTCACCAGCTACACCTACACCGGCACCACCTCCAACGTGTCCGGGTTCGTACCGATGGTCAGCGGGTCGCTGCAGTACCTGCGCACGACGTCCGTCGCCTGATGCGCCGGATCCTCGCAGGCCGGGCCGTCCGGCGCGTGGCCTCGACGATCGGCACCCTGTTCGGGGTGGCCGTGTTCGTCTTCGTCATGCTCCGGGCGATCCCGGGCGACCAGATCACCGCGGGGCTCGGCACGGAGGCGGCTGCCCTCACCCCGGCGCAGCGCGTGGCCCTGGAGCAGTACTACGGGCTGGACCAGTCGCCGGTCACGCAGTTCTTCTCCTGGCTGGGCAACATGCTCACCGGCAACTTCGGCTACTCGGCCCGCTCGCAGCAGGGCGTGCTGGAGATGACGCTGCACTCGCTGCCGGTGACGTTCGAGCTGGCGGTGTTCTCGATCGTGCTGGCGCTGCTGCTGGGCGTGCCGCTCGGCATGTTGTCGGCGTCCAGGACGAACTCGCCGCGGGACGCCTTCGGCCAGGTCGTGAGCCTGGCCGGGCTGTCGGTCCCGGCGTTCCTGCTGGCCACGACGCTGCTGTCGATCTTCGCGGCGTCGTTCGGCTTCAACCCCAACGGCCAGGGCTTCGCCACGCTCGCCGAGGACCCGCTGCTCAACCTGCAGCAGATGTTCCTGCCCGCGCTCGTGCTCGGCTTCGGCATCGCCGCGCCGATCCTGCGCACCACCCGTACGGCGGTGCTGGAGGTGCGCTCGGAGGACTTCGTGCGCACCGCCCGCGCCAAGGGCGTGCCGCCGCGCCGCCTGCAGGTCCGGCACGTGCTGGGCAACGCGCTGGTGCCGATCGTGACGATGACGGGGCTGCAGTTCGGCTACCTGCTCGGCGGCGCGGTCGTGGTCGAGCAGATCTTCTCCGTGCCCGGCGTGGGCCGGCAGGTGCTGCTCGGCATCCAGCAGAAGGAGTATGCGGTCGTGCAGAGCACGGTCCTGGTCATCGCGCTGGCGTTCGTGCTGGTCAACCTGCTGACCGACGGGCTGTACCGGATCATCGACCCGCGGGTGAGGGCGTCGTGACCGCGCTGCGCAGGAGCCCCGCCATGCTGGCGGGCACGATCGTGCTGCTGGTGCTGGCCGTGGTGGCGGCGCTGTCGTACGCCGGGCTGCTCCCCTACGACCCGATCGCCCAGAACCCGCCCGAGCGGTTCCTGTCGCCGTCCGGGACGCACCTGTTCGGCACCGACCAGTTCGGCCGGGACGTCTTCTCCCGGGTGGCGGCCGGGGTCGGCAACTCGGCGCTCATCGCGGTGGTCGCGGTGGCCTTCGCCACCGTGGTCGGCACGCTGGGCGGCCTGGTGTCCGGTTTCTACCGCGGCTTCGCCGACGGCGCCATCGGCGGCGTGACGAACGTGCTGTTCGCGTTCCCGCCGCTGCTGCTCGCGCTCTCGCTGGCCTCGGTGCTGGACCGCAACTGGTTCACGGTCGCCGTCGCCATCGCGATCGTGTACGTCCCCATCTTCATCCGTGTCACGCGCGGCCCCGTGCTCTCCCTGCGGGAGATCGAGTACGTCAAGGCCGCGGTCTCCACCGGCCAGAGCCGCTGGCAGATCATGCTCAGGCACGTGCTGCCCAACATCACCTCGATCATCGTCATCCAGGTGGCGCTGTCGTTGTCGTGGGCGGTGCTGACCGAGGCGTCGCTGAGCTTCCTCGGCCTGGGCACGCCGCCGCCCGCCCCCTCGCTGGGCTCGATGATCTTCGAGGCGCGCAGCCTGGTGTTCGTCGCCCCCTGGACGCTGATCGCGCCGGGCGCGGTCGTCGTGCTGCTGGTGGTGGGCCTGAACCTGCTCGGCGACGGCCTGCGTGACACTCTCGACCCCAGAACCCGAGGCAAGCGGTGAACCTCTCAGAACTGACCACGGAATCGGCCGACCCGCGCTTCGCGGGCATCGACACCATGAGCGTGGCCGAGCTCGCCGCGACCATGAACGCGGCCGACGCCACCGTCCCCGCCGCGGTCGCCGCGGCGCTGCCGCAGATCACCCCGGCCATCGAGGCCGCCGCCGAGCTGGTACGGGCCGGCGGCCGGCTGGTCTACGTGGGCGCGGGCACGCCGGGCCGGCTCGGCGTCCTGGACGCCTCCGAATGCCCGCCCACCTTCAGCACCCCGCCCGAGCAGGTCTTCGCCGTCATCGCCGGCGGCGAGCGGGCGATCGTGCACCCGTGCGAGGGCGCCGAGGACGACGCGGGGGCCGGCGCGGCGGCGATCGACGCGGCCGGCGTCGGGCCGCTGGACACGGTGGTGGGCATCGCCTCCAGCGGGCGCACGCCGTACGTGCTGGGGGCGGTGCGGCGGGCCCGCGAGCGCGGCGCGCTGACCGTCGGCCTGTCCTGCAACCCGGGCACCCCGCTCAGCGCCGAGGCCGAGCACGCGATCGAGGTGCTGGTCGGGCCCGAGGTGGTCAGCGGCTCGACCCGGCTCAAGGCGGGCACGGCGCAGAAGCTCGTGCTCAACATGTTCTCGACCATCGTCATGGTCCGGCTCGGCAAGACGTACGGAAGCCTGATGGTCGACGTCAAGGCCAGCAACGGCAAGCTACGGGAACGGGCGATCAGGATCGTGCGGACGATCGCCGGTGTGGACCGCGAGGAGGCGGAACAGGTGCTCGACCAGCACGGTTTCAACGTCAAGCAGGCGGTGCTCGGCGCCCGGCTCGGGCTCGGGCCGCAGGAGGCGGCGGCGCTGCTGGACCGCAGCGAGGGACGGCTGCGCGTGGCGCTGGGAGAGTCGGCATGAAGATCCTCGGCATGATCTCCGGCACCTCGCACGACGGCATCGACGTGGCCCTGGTCGACTTCGGCCTCGACGGCGACGTGCTGACCGGCCGCGTGCTGCACGCCGCGAGCACCCCCTATCCGGACGAGCTGCGCGCCCGGCTGGTGGCCGCGCTGCCGCCCGCGCCCGTCACGCTGGCCGAGGTGTGCGTGCTCGACACGCTCATCGGCCAGTGCTTCGCCGAGGCCGCCGCGGCCGCGGCCGAGCAGGCCGGTCCGGCCGACCTGATCGTCTCGCACGGCCAGACGGTCTTCCACTGGGTGGAGGGCGCGCACGCGCGCGGCACCCTGCAGATCGGCCAGCCCGCCTGGATCGCCGAGCGCACCGGCGCGCCCGTGCTGTCGGACGTGCGCATCCGCGACATCACCGCGGGCGGGCACGGCGCCCCGCTGGTCTCCGTGCTCGACGACCTGCTGCTCGGCGGCCTGCTGTCGGACGGACACACGGGCGGCACGGGCGGCACGGGCGGCACGGGCGGCACGGGCGGCACGGGCGGCACGGGCGGTGCGGGCGGCGCGGCGGCGCTCAACCTGGGCGGCATCTCCAACATGACCGTCGTGCGCGACGGCGGCCTGAGCGCCTACGACATCGGCCCGGCCAACGCCCTCGTCGACGCCGTGGTGTCCGGTCGCGGCCTGAACCCGCGCGGCTACGACGAGGACGGCCGGATCGCCACCTCCGGCCAGGTGGACGAACGCCTGCTCGACGTGCTGCTCGACGAGCCGTACTACCGGCTGGCCGCGCCGAAGAGCACCGGCAAGGAGCTGTTCCACCTGGCCTACGTCGAGGCGGCGATCGCCAGGGCGGGCCGCGAGCCGTCCGGCCCTGACCTGGTGGCGACGCTGACCGAGCTGACCGTCCGCACGGTGGCGGCCGACGTCGCCGCGGCGGGCGTGGACGTGCTGGTCGTCTCCGGCGGCGGCTGCCGCAACCCGGTCATCATGGACGGCCTGCGCGCCGCCCTGCCCGGCGTGCGGGTGTCGCTGTCCGACGAGCTCGGCGCCCCGGCCGACGACAAGGAGGCCATCGCCTTCGCGCTCATCGGCTGGCTGACCGCCCACGGCCTGCCGGGCACCGTCCCCGGCGGCACGGGCGCGCAGGCCGCCCGGGTGCTCGGCACGCTGACGCCGGGCGCGGGCCCGCTCGTCCTGCCCGCCCCGCTGACCACGCCGCCGCGCTCGCTGGTGCTGCGCCGATGACCCCGGCTCCCGCCGCGCCGCCCGGCCCCGGACCGGTGAGCCCGGAACCCGGTCCGCCCGCGGGCCTGGTCCGGGCGGCCCGCACGCCGTGGTTCGACCTGACCGAGTGCACCGGCCACCGCACCGTGCGCCGGACGGACGGCGGCGCTCTGGCCGGCGAGGCCCCCATGACCCTCGGCACGCACCACGACCTGGCCTCGGTCACCAAGGTCGTCGCCACCACGACGGCCCTGCTCCGCCTGGTCTCCGACCGCCTGGTGGACCTGGACGAGCGGGCGGCCGCGTACCTGCCGGAGGGCTGCCCCGACCAGGTCACCGTGCGGGACCTGCTGCTGCACCGGGCCGGGCTGTGGGAGTGGTGGCCGATGTACCTCGACCCGCGGATGCCCGCCCCGCGCTACGCGCCCGGCCGCGAACGGCACTACTCCGACCTGGGCTTCATCCTGCTCGGCCGGGTGGTCGAGAGCGTCACCGGCACGTCGCTGGACCGGGCGGTGGCCGAGCTGGTCACCGGGCCGCTCGGGCTGGCCGGCACCACGTACGCGCGGCCGGCGGGGCCCGAGGCGGCCATGAGCGCCCTGGACGACCGGGTCGAGATGCGCATGCTCGACACCTCCGAGCCGTACCCGGTGCCCTTCCGCAGCGCGGACTTCGCCGGCTGGCGGCACGAGCCCGTGCTCGGCCAGGTCGCCGACGGCAACGCCTACCACGCCTTCGGCGGCGTGGCGGGCCATGCCGGACTGTTCTCCACCGTCCCGGACCTGCTGCGGTACGCCACCGCCCTGTCCCGCTACGAGGAGCACGACCGGCTGTGGCGGCCCGAGGTCGCCCGCGAGTTCTTCACCCCCGGCCCCGACCCCGGCCAGGCGCTCGGCTTCCGCACCTACCGGCTCGACCTGCGGGAGGAGACCGTCACGGTGCTCGGCCACCCCGGCTACGTCGGGTGCGCCGTCGGGTTCGTCCCCGGCCGGGACGTCGCGATCGCGCTGGCGAGCAACCGCCTGCTGACGACGGCCGCGCCGACGCCCACCGACGCCCTCTGGACCGGCCTGCTGCAGGCCATCACCCACCGATCGAGGACCGCATGACCCCGCTCCTGGAGATCCGCGACCTCTCCGTCGCCTTCCGCACCCGCAAGCAGGACGTCACCGTCGTCAAGAACGTCTCGATGGAGATCCTGCCGGGACAGACCGTGGCCGTGGTCGGCGAGTCGGGCTCGGGCAAGTCCACCACGGCCGCCGCGGTCAACCGGCTGCTGCCCGCGGGCGGCCGCATCACCACCGGCCAGGTGCTGTTCGACGGCCGCGACCTGGCCGGGGTGAGCGAGCGCGAGATGACCGCCGTCCGGGGCGCGGGCATCGGCCTGGTGCCCCAGGACCCGATGTCCAACCTCAACCCGCTCATGCGCATCGGCGACCAGATCGCCGAGGCCCTGGAGGTGCACGGCCTGGCCGCGGGCAGGGCGGCGCGCGGGCGCGTGACCGAGCTGCTGGAGATGGTCGGCATCCCCGAGCCGGAGCGGCGGGCCGGGCAGTACCCGCACGAGTTCTCCGGCGGCATGCGGCAGCGGGCGCTCATCGCCATGGGCCTGGCCTGCCGGCCCAAGCTGCTCATCGCCGACGAGCCGACCTCGGCCCTCGACGTGACCGTGCAGCGGCGCATCCTCGACCAGCTCGGGCAGCTCACCGCCGAGATGGGCACCGCCGTCTTCCTCATCACGCACGACCTGGCGCTGGCCGCCGAGCGGGCCGACGTGGTGGCCGTCATGTACCGGGGCGAGATCGTGGAGACCGGCCCGGCGGCCGAGCTGCTGGCCGACCCGCGGCACGAGTACACCCGGCGGCTGCTGAAGGCCGTGCCGAGCCTGTCGTCGGTGCGGGTGGCCGAGCCCGGCCCCGAGGAGAGCGCCGAGGACCTGGTCGTGGTGGAGGACCTGCGCAAGGTGTTCCCGTTGCGGGGCGGCGCCGGGGAGTTCACGGCGGTGGACGGGGTCTCCTTCACGATCCCGCGCGGCCGTACCGTCTCGGTCGTGGGCGAGTCGGGCTCGGGCAAGTCGACCACCGCGAACCTGCTGCTCGGCCTGGACGGCATCACCTCCGGCCGGATCCTGTTCGACGGCACCGACCTGACCTCGCTCGGCCGCCGGGAGCTGTTCGCCTTCCGCCGCCGGGTGCAGCCGGTCTTCCAGAACCCGTACGCCTCGCTCGACCCCCGCTACACGGTCGAGAAGTCGATCGCCGAGCCGCTGCGCGTGCACCGGGTGGGCACCCCGGCCGAGCGCGCGCGGACCGTCGCCGAGCTGCTGGAGAAGGTGTCGCTGCCGGCGTCGGTGGCCGAGCGGCTGCCGCACGAGCTGTCCGGCGGCCAGCGGCAGCGGGTGGCCATCGCGCGGGCGCTGGCGCTCTCCCCCGAGCTGGTCGTGCTCGACGAGGCCGTCTCCGCGCTGGACGTGCTGGTCCAGGCCCAGATCCTGGAGCTGCTCGCCGAGCTGCAGCGCGACCTCGGGCTCAGTTACCTGTTCATCAGCCACGACCTGGCCGTCGTCCGGATGATCTCGCACCGGGTGCACGTGATGCAGGCGGGCCGGATCGTGGAGAGCGGCACGGCGGCCGAGATCTTCGGCTCGCCGCGCGCCGACTACACCCGCGAGCTGCTCGCCGCCATCCCTGGACGGGCCGCCTGATGGTAAGTTGGAAATCCGGACCTACCTGAGCGGAGGGGCCTTGTCCCGCCCGAGAGAGTGCTCGATCGCCAACGCGCTGGCCGTCGTGGGCGAGCGGTGGAGCCTGCTGGCGATGCGCGAGATCATGCTCGGGGTGCGCCGCTTCGACCAGATCGCCCGCAACACCGGCGCCAGCCGCGACATCCTCACCGCCCGGCTGCGCAAGCTGGTCGAGGTGGGCCTGCTGGAGCGGGTGCCGTACGAGCGGCACCCGCCGCGCCACGAGTACGTCCTCACCGAGTCGGGCCAGGCCCTGCACACGGTCCTGCTCGCCCTGATGGACTGGGGCGACCGGTACGTCACCGAGGGCGAGCCGCCCACCGTGTGGCGCCACTCGTGCGGCGAGCCCCTGGAGCCGCTCACGGTGTGCGCGCACTGCCGGGAGCCGGTGCGTCCACAGGAGCTGACCGTGATCCGGGTGGACCAGCCGCGGTAGCGGCGACCGTTTCCCCAGGGGTCCGCCGGGAGGCGCGGTAGGGCCCGCCCTACCACGTAATGGCCCGCCGCCAGGATCGAGCGCTCCCCCGCCGGGCCCGTAGCGTCGTAGCCATGACAACCCTCCAGCACCGCGTCGCCACCGACACCCGTTACACCCTGCTCGGCCTCCCCACGGCCGCCGCCTCCTTCACCCTCGCCGTCGCCGGAGTCTCGGCCGGTCTCGGCTCGGCGGTCGTGTTCGTCGGGCTGCCCGTCCTGGCCGCCACCGCCGCCATGGCCCGCCACTTCGCCGACCTGGAGCGCGCCGCGCTCCCCGGAGTGCTCGGCCACCCGATCGCCCGCCCCCGCTACGCGCAGACCCCCGCGGGGGCGGGTTCCTTCCGCCGCATGATGAACCCGCTGGCCTCCGGCCAGGCGGCGATGGACCTGCTGCACGCGATCATCACCTTCCCGGTCTCGCTGGCCGCCGCCGTCGTGAGCGCGGTGTGGTGGGCGGGCGCGCTGCTCGGCCTGACCTTCCCGGTCTACGGCTGGGCGATCGCCGCGATCCCCGGCGTGGACGGCGGCCTGCCCGCCCTGCTCGGCCTCGGCACCGGAACCGTGCCGTTCGTGGTGTTCAACACGGCGGTGGGCCTGCTGTTCGCGCTCACGCTCGTCCCGGTGGTGCGGACGGCGGCCCTGGTGAAGGCGAGCGTGTCCCAGGCCCTGCTGACCCGCGCCCACGTTCCGTCCGTGGAGGCTGCGTCCCCGGTCTGGGTGACAGCCCGCTAGGGACGGGGTTACCCTCCCAAGTGACGACGTTTCCGATCTTGTGAGGGCAGGGAAGCCGTGCCGTCGTGGGCAGAGCTGCCGATCGGCCAGGTGGTACGGCTCGACGCCGACCCCGACGCCGTGGCGCTGGCCCTCGATCCCCTGCCGGACGACGCCCCGGCCGTCGTCACCTACTTCGCCGCCGAGGAACGTTCCGTCGCCGACCTGGCCGCCTCCGTCCTGCGTGAGCTGGACAAGGCGGCCATCGCGCTGTTCCCGGCCTGGTTACCGGGGGCCGAGGGCATCGAGGGCCCGTCCGGGGTGAACGTGGCCGCGGTCCAGGCGCTGGCCCTGCGCAGGGCCTCGGTGACCGGCCACTTCGGGCCGTTCCTCGCCGAGCTGGCCCGGCGGGCGCTGACGGGCGCACCCAGCGCTCTGGCGCCGGAGGTCCGGGCGGCGGGGCTGGTCAGAGTGCTGGCCGACAGCTTCGGCCGGGCCCGGCTGGCGGTCCTGGTACGAGTGCCGGACGGGCTCGGCGCGGCGGCCCGGGAAGTGCTGGTCGCCGGGTGCGAGTGGCTGGCGCACCGGGGCCGGGCCGGCGTCTGGCTGGCGGGCGCGCCCCTGCACGACGACCGCGTGCGGACGATCGCCACCCCGCTCCCCGCAGCCGTTGGCGACGCCCGCGAGGCCGTCCCGGTTCCCGCGACCGCCGATCGGGCGCCCGCCGTCGCGTATCCGCCGGTGGCGGGCAGGCCGCATCCGGGCAGCGCGAGCGAGCGGGCGCTGGAGGCCGCCTTGTCCGCGCGGGCGTGGGCCGGGGGCCGGGCCTGGAACCAGACGTACCGGCCGGGGCCGCTGGACGTGCCGATCCGGGTGGACCTGCTCTGGGAGCGGGAGCGGTGCGTCGTGGAGATCGACGGCCCCGACCACCGGGCGCCGGCCAAGTTCGCCGCGGACCGGCAGCGGGACGTGCTCCTGCAACTCGACGGTTACGCCGTGCTGCGCTTTCCCGATGCTCAGGTGATGACTGACATGGACACCGTCGTCCGTCAGATCGGCCAGTTTCTGCGGAACCGCCGCAGAGCGGAAGGATGAGATATGCCGGACAAAGGGCTGACCCTGCCCGAGTTCACTGCCCTGCTGGTGCTGGCCGTCGAAGCCCGCGAGGTCTCCAACAGCGAGCTCAAGGAGCACTACAGGCTGACCATCGACGGTCAGCGGCGGCTGAAGCTCAACGACCTGAAGCTGGTCGAGAGCCACCGGCCCAGGGGCGGCCGCGCCTTCGTGCACGTGCTCACCGACTCCGGGTGGGCCAGGCTGGCCGAGGACCTGCGGGCGGGGGCGATCCCGCCGCAGACCGGCTCGTCGGGGGCCATCGCGCGGGCCCTGCTCGAATGGCTGCCCCGGTTCATGCGGCGCACAGACCAGCGGCTGTCGGAGATCTTCCAGCCGGAGCCGGACGTCGTTCCCGCCGGTCTGGAGTCCCGCATCCGGGCCGCGTACGCCGAGCTGGCCGCCGCGCCCGGCTCGTGGGTGAGCCTGACCCCGCTCCGGCGGCTGCTCCCCGCCGTGCCGAAGCACGAGGTGGACGAGACGCTCGTCCTGATGGAACGCCTCCCGGACGTGAACCTGGTCCCGGAGTCGAACCAGAAGACGCTCACGCCCGAGGACCGCGAAGCGGCGGTGATCATAGGCGGGCAGGACAAGCATCTGCTGTGGATCGGCGAGCTGTGAGCGGCGGCGGCATCGCGGACCTGGCCGCGCTGACGTTCAACTACACCGAGGGCGCCGACGACGTGTGGCGCCGCTCCCCCTTCCACGTCGACGGCCTGCACGGCGCGTCGACGAAGATCCTCCTCGACGGGCTGGCCGAGGCCGCCCACCGGCCGGACAGCAGCCCCATCGGCGTGGTCGTGCAGGGCCAGCGCGGCACCGGCAAGACCCACCTGCTCGGCTGGCTGCGCGAACGCGCCCAGCGCGAGGACGGCTACTTCGTCCTGGTCGGCCTGCTGGACGCCAAGGGGTTCTGGGAGAGCATCGTGGTCTCCCTGCTGGACAGCCTCTCCCGGCCCCGCCACGACGGGCAGACGCAGCTCACCGTGCTCCTGGACCGCCTGGCCATCATGGCGGGGCTGTCCCGCATGGCCCGCCGCTCGATCACCGGCAAGCGCGGCCTCACCCGGGACGAGCTGGACGCCTTCGTCACCGCGTTCCGCCGCGTCGGGGGCCAGGTCGGCCGCGACAGCCAGGACGCCGCGCGCGCCCTGGTCC
Source organism: Nonomuraea sp. NPDC050227 (assembly GCF_044459705.1). Taxonomy (NCBI): domain Bacteria; kingdom Bacillati; phylum Actinomycetota; class Actinomycetes; order Streptosporangiales; family Streptosporangiaceae; genus Nonomuraea; species Nonomuraea sp. NPDC050227. Next base: position 38,599 of record NZ_JBITJF010000017.1, read on the forward strand.
TGCTGGCCGGAGACGATCCGGGGCTGCAGGACCTCGGGGAGTCGTACCTGTCGTCGGCGCCCGAGGGCGAGCCGGGCGAGCGGGCCCGCTGGGGCATCCGGCAGCTCGGGCGCACGCCGCAGGAGATCGTCAGGGACCTCTCGCGGCTGATGGCGCTCACCGGCCCCACGATCGTCGCGGTGGACCAGATCGACCCGCTCGTCGCCCAGTCCCGGGTCACCACCTACGGCGGCGCCGGGCACGACCCGGCCGAGCAGCTCATGATCGAGCGCATCGCGGGCGGCCTGATGGCGCTGCGCGAGGTCACCCGCCGGACGTTGACGGTCGTGACCTGCATCCCCGCCACGTGGGCGCTCATCGAGCAGGTGGCGGTCGACACCGTGCGCGACCGCTTCCGCCAGGCGGTCCCGCTCATGACCATCCCCGACGCGGCCACCGCCCGCTCCCTGGTCGCCACGCGCTTCGAGGTGCAGTACGGCGAGGCGGGCGTCAAGCCGCCTTACCCGACGTGGCCGGTCCGGCCGGAGGCGTTCGAGCAGGCGCCCGGGTTCACCCCGCGCGAGCTGCTCATCCGGATCGACCGGCACGTCCGCGCCTGCCTGCTGGAGGGCGAGGTCAGGGAGCTGACCGGGTTCACGGCGGAGGCGGCGCCGCGTCCTGCCGACCACGCCGGCCCTGTCGCGGCGGCCGGCGCCGCCGATCTCGCCGCGCTCGACGCCCGCTTCGCCGAGCTGCTGGCGGCCGCGCAGGCTCCGGTGATCGACCAGGCCAGTGAGGACACCGCGATGCCCGCGCTGCTGGCCGCCGGGCTGTCCGCGTGGATCGCCGAGCGGGGTGAGGCCGGCCGGGCCTTCAGCCTGGACCCGCCGCCGAGCGCCAAGCCCCCGCTGCACGCCCGGCTGCGCCGCACGCTCGACGAGAGCAGGGAGGACGAGGTCCACTGGGCCTTCCGCGCGGTCAGCGCGACGCACGGCAACGCGGCGCTGAACCGCCTCCGCAAGGCGTGCGTGGCGGCCGGACTCGACGCGGAGGTGCCCAAACGCCGGTTGTTCCTGCTGCGCGACACCCCGTGGTCGCCGGGGCCGGCGACGCGGGAGGCGATCGCGGCGTTCGAGCGGGCGGGCGGCAGGACGCTGCGGATGAGCCGCCAGGACCTGCTGACCCTCGCCGCGCTGCGCGCCCTGGTCGCGGAGAGCCCGCCGGACCTGGCCGCCTGGCTCGCCGCGCGGCGGCCGACGTCCGGGATCGGCTTCCTCACCGAGGCATTGGCCGACGCGTGGAGCGTTCCCGCCGTACCGGCCCCCGGGATCCCCGTCACGGCGCGCAGCCAGGACGGCGGCGACCAGGACCACTCCCTGACGATCGGGCGGCGGATCGCGGACGGCGAGCCGGTGCGGATCGCGCTGGAGGCGCTGCGCAAGCACACCGCGATCTTCGCCGGTTCCGGCTCGGGCAAGACCGTGCTGATCAGGCGGCTGGTCGAGGAGTGCGCGCTGCGCGGCGTCTCCTCGATCGTGCTGGACCCGAACAACGACCTGGCCCGGCTGGACGAGCCGTGGCCCGAGCCGCCGCGCACGTGGGCGGAGGGCGACGCCCGCCGCGCCGAGGAGTACCTGGCGGCCACCGAGGTCACCGTCTGGACGCCGGGACGGACGGGCGGACGCCCGCTGAGCTTCCAGCCGCTGCCCGACCTGGCGAGCCTGGCCGGCGACCCCGACGAGTTCGCCGAGGCGGTCGAGGCCGCGGTCGCGTTCATCGTGCCGCGGGTCAGGCTGGACGCCAACACCGAGAAGGCGCTGCGCGGGCAGGCCGTGCTCAGGCGGGCCCTGGCCGCCTACGGAGGCGGCGGCGCGACCAGTCTGAGAGGGTTCGCGGCGTACCTGGCCGACCTGCCGGACGGGGTGAGCGAGCTGGCCAGCGCCCGGCGCATCGCGGCGGACCTGTCCCAGTCGCTGACCGCGGCGATGGACAACGACCCGCTGTTCGGCGGGGCCGGCGAGCCGGTCGATCCCGGGTTGCTGGTGACGCCGCCGCCGGGCCGGCGGGCCCGCGTCTCGGTGATCAGCCTGGCCGGGCTGCCGGGCCTGGAGCAGCGGCAGAGCTTCGTCAGCCGGCTGCAGATGGAGCTGTTCGTCTGGTTCAAGCGGCACCCCGCCCAGGACCGTCCGCTGGGCGCGCTGTTCGTCATGGACGAGGCGCAGACGTTCGCCCCCGCGGCGGGAGGCGCGTCGGTCTCCACCCGCAGCACGGTGCTGCTCGCCTCCCAGGCCCGCAAGTACGGCCTGGGCCTGGTCTTCGCCACGCAGGCGCCCAAGGGGCTGCACAACCAGATCCCCGGCAACTGCGCCACGCAGTTCTTCGGCCTGCTGAACGCGCCGATCCAGATCAGCGCGGCCAGGGAGATGGCCCAGTTCAAGGGCGGCGGCGACGTGCCGGACATCTCCCGGCTGGGCGCGGGCGAGTTCTACGTGGCCGGTGAGGGCGGCGGGTTCGCCAAGGCGCGCGTGCCCATGTGCCTGACGCACCACCCGAAGGCGCCGCTCACCACGGAGGAGGTCGTCGCCAGGAGCCGCGGGGGCGCCTGATCGCCACGGTCCCGGCCGCGGAGGGGGCGGCCGGGACCGTGCCGACCTGCGCCGGCCCTCCCAGGAGGACGGGACCGTGCGGCCTGCGCCGGCCCTCTCAGGAGAACGGGACCGTGCGCCCTGCGTCGGCCTTCTCAGGAGGCCGGGCGGCGGATCGAGGCGAGCAGGCGGCGGCCCAGGACGGCCAGGTAGAGCGCCCAGCCGGCGCCGACCACGGCCAGAGCGGCGACCGGCTGCCAGCCCGGCAGCTCCTCGACGGCCCGGCGGCACACGGCGACCGTCACCGGGACCGTGTAGAGCGCGAAGAAGGCCAGCCCGAGCACCCGCCCTGCCACGAGGAACCAGGCGTACACCCGGACGCCGCGCGGCGCCGTACGGGTGCGCCGCGCCCGCAGGTACGCCTGCGCGTCAGCCATGAGGTTCTTGTTGCCGCCGGCGTTGGCGATGGCGTAGTAGACGTCGGTGCGCATGAAGAACAGGAACTGCCAGGCGATCTGCGACAGGCAGATGACCACCACCAGCCGCACCACGGGCAGGTCGGCGGCGTACAGGACGCAGGTCCCGGCGCAGGCGAGGAACCAGTCCACCCGCATGCCCGCCAGGTGGGCGCGGTAGCGGGCGCGCCTGGGCACGCCCCAGATGCCGGTGATCCTGGTCTGCACGACGAGGAACTGCAGGCGGGTGCCGAGCGACAGCTCGGCCCGCACGCCGAGCGACCGGGCCGCGGCGATGTGGCCGAGCTCGTGGACCAGCACCAGCAGCCAGGAGCCCGCGGCGAAGGCGACGGTGAAGGTGAGGCTGTCCGACCAGACCAGCGAGGAGAACGACGGCAGCACGCCGGGCCTGGCGACCGCCGCGGCCAGGGCGCACACGGTCAGCGCGGCCAGCACGGCGTGCGCCGGGCGGGAGAACAGCCAGGCCACGTGGCCGGGCCTGATCCGGTCCCACAGGTTGGGCGGACGCCGGGGCCGGCTGAGCAGCCCGGCCGCGCCGAGCCCGGTCACGAACTCGGCGACGTCCACGTCCAGACCGCTTTCGGCCAGCACCAGGGCGCGGGCCTCGGCGGCCGTCCTGGTGCCGTCGAGCGCCTCGACCACGGCCGCCGCCACGCCGGGCACGTTGACGAACGTCTCGCCGTTGCCGATGACGTAGTCGTCCGGGCCGTCGGCCACCACGCTGAGGAACGACAGGTCCGTCAGCGGCTCGGCCTTCACCCGCACACCTCGCAGCCGTCGCGGCGGTCGAAGTCGTAGGCCGTGGTGGTCAGCGTGAGCAGGTCGAGCCAGAGGCTGCGGCCCTCGACGGCGGGGTCGCCGGTGCCGGTCAGGAAGCGGATCACCTCGGACGCGAGCATGCCCGACACGATCCCGCACAACGGCCCGAACGACGGGATGGCCCGTCCGGGGTTGTCGTTGGCCGGCAGGACGGTGGAGCCGTACCGCGCGGCCAGGGCGGCCTCCTGGCAGGCCAGACAGCCGGTCTTGCCGGGCACGACCAGCGGGCCGAGCAGGCCGACGTGCTGGTTGAAGCCGCCGGTGACGAACGGCGTGCCGGCCCGCACGCAGGCCTCGTTGACCCAGCGGCGGATGTGCGGCTGCGGGGTGTCGACGGTGTTGACCACGAGGTCGGCGTCGGTGACGACGTCGGAGGGTCCGGTGATGCGCCGCTCGACGCGCGTGACGCGGACGTCCGGGCAGTGCTCGCGCAGCCGGCGGGCGGCCGCGGCCGTCTTGGGCTGGCCGAGGTCGCGGACGGTGTAGAGGTGCTGGCGGTGCAGGTTGCCGATCTCGACGCGGTCGTCGTCGAGCAGGGTCAGGCGGCCGACGCCGGAGGTGGCGAGGTGCAGGGCGACCTGGCCGCCGATCGCGCCGGCGCCGAGCACCGCCACGTGCCGGCCGGCGAGGTCGCCGAGCGCGGCCACGGCCCGGTCGGCCGGCTGGAACATGGCCATGAACAGCGCGAACCTGGACAGTCTGGCGTCGGCGGCGAGCGTGACCAGCTCGGCGTCGGTGACCAGGAAGCGGGCCGCGCGCAGCTGTTCGACGGCCGAGTCGATCTCGGCGGGGGTGAGGTCGTCGAGGAGGTCGTACAGGTCGGACTGCTCGACGGGGGTCTCGGCGCACAGGCGCAGCAGGCGGCGCAGGGGTGGCGGCGCCGGGTCGAGGATCTGGCCGGTCGGGGGGAAGTCGCCGAGCCGTACGCGCCCGCGGGCGTCGTCGATGAACAGGGGGAAGACCGGATTCACCTGAATCCTGGGCATGAAGGCGGCTCCCGGGCGAGTGAGGGCCTCCCGCGGGGTCGGGCCGCGTCGCGGGAGGCCCGAAGAGGTCAGCAGCTGTTGCTGTTTCCGGTGGTCTCGACTTCTTCGACCTTCTTGATCTCGATCGTCACGAGCGATCCTTCCGTCGATCTTGATGGGCCGATGAGATCATAAAGTAAAGATCGCCCCTTTTGATAGACCCAAGTACGAAATATCCGCGAATCGCCTTATATCCGCGCAATAAAGTCGCGGGATCGTTTCCACATAAGCGCCGCCGACTCTTCGGAGTATCCGGGAAGATCGGGATCGGCGAACAAGTGCACATTTCCCGGATAAATGAAGCACTCGAATAACGGCCCGAGCTCCGTCCGCAGGCTGCGGACGTCACCGGCGTCCACCCACGGGTCGCCCTCCGCGTAGTGGAGCTGCACCGGCACCGAGACCGGCCACCCCTGCGCGCTCACCTCGGCCACGGCCGCGCAGCCGTGGTAGAGCAGCAGCCCCCGGGCCAGCGGATGCGTGGCGGCCAGGAGCTGGGCCCCGAACCCGCCCAGCGAGAACCCGGCGAACACGACCGGTCCGCGCACCTGCGCGGCGATCTCCCGCCAGCGGCGCGCGAGCTCGTCGAAGCCGATCGCGTCCCGTTTGCGCAGTCCGGATTCGAGGTCGTCGAAGACCTCGCCGTCGTAGTAGTCGGGCGTGCGCACGACGTGCCCGCCCGCGCGAAGCGCCTCCGCGGCCCCTATTACCCCCGGTCGCAGGCCCTGTGCGGAGTGCAACAGGATGATCTCTGCCATGTGCACTGTGTACCACCGCGCGCAGGCCCCACCAAGGGCCCCGTTCGGGCACCCTCCCGTGCCCCCGCCGCGCCGGCGCGCGGGTCCCCGGGCGGTGGCCATGTCCGCGCGGGTCCCCGGGCGGTGGCCATGTCCGCCCGGGGAGGTTGCGCGGGTCAGGCGCAGGTGTAGGCGGACGGCGTCGCGGTGTCGCCGCCCGGCCTGCTGACCTGGAACCCGAAACTGGTGCTCGCGCCGGGCGCGAGCGTGCCGTTGTACCCGGCGTTCCTGGCGGTGACGTTCTGCCCGCTGACGGTGACGGCGGCGTTCCAGGAGCCGGTCAGGGTGTGCCCGGCGGGCAGGGTGAAGGTGACCGTCCAGCCGTTGATCTGGGACGTGCGGGTGTTGGTGACGGTCACGGGCTGGATGACGTACCCGCCGCTCCACTGGGTCTGCACGGTGCCGGCGGCGGTGCAGCCGCCTCCGCCGCCCCCGGTGAGGGTGGTGAAGGTGACCGACGGGGATTCGCCGGACAGGTTGCCCGCGCCGTCGCGCGCCCGCACGTAGACCTGGTACTGGGTGCCCGCGGTCAGGCCGGTCAGGTTGATGCTGTTGCCGGTGGACTGGCCGAGCCGGGTGTCGGTGCCGCCCTGCTCGCGGTAGACGTCGTAGCCGGCCAGGCCGCTGCCGCCGGCGTCGGTGGAGGCGGCCCAGGTGAGGGTGGCCGAGCCCGCGGTGACGTTGCCCGCCGTGGGGGCGCCCGGCGTGCTGGGCGGGGTGGTGTCGGTGCCGGCGCCGCCGGCCAGGGCGTCGTGCACGGCGGTGTACGACGGCTTCTGCTGGTAGCTCTCGTTGTAGATCAGCGCGGCACCCTGGCCGGGGAAGGTGTCGGGCACCCAGGAGTACTTGTCGGTGAAGCCCCAGATCGTGACGCCCTGGCAGGCGGTCACCGCGAGGCAGGCGTTGACGACGTTGCGGTAGTAGGTGGCCTGGGTGGCGTCCTTGCCGGCGTCCCTGGGGGTCTGCATGCGCACGTCCAGCTCGGTGATCCGGACCTGGACGCCGAGGGCGGCGAAGCGCTGCAGGTTCTGCTGGAAGTCGCTGGGGAAGCCGTACTGGATGGCCAGGTGGGACTGGAAGCCGACGCAGTCGATCGGCACGCCCTGCTGGCGCAGCGAGGAGACCAGGTTGTAGATCGCCGTGCTCTTGGCGTTGATGCCCTCGGTGTTGTAGTCGTTGATGCACAGCTTGGCGTCGGGGTCGGCGGCGCGCGCGGCGCGGAAGGCGTCGGCGATGTAGCCCGAGCCCAGCGTGTTGTACCAGAACGACGTGCGCAGGTTGCCGTTGTCCTCGAAGACCTCGTTGACCACGTCCCAGGAGACGACGGCCGGGTTGTCGGCGAAGTGGCCGACGACGTTGGCGATGTGGTTCTGCATGGCCGCGCGCATCGCGGTCGCGCTCAGGCCCTGCACCCAGCCCGGCGTCTGGTTGTGCCACACGAGGGTGTGGCCGTGCACCTGCTGGTCGTTCTGGGCGGCGAAGGCGACGATCGCGTCGGCGCCGGAGTAGTTGAACTGGCCCTGGCTGGGCTCGGTGGCGTCCCACTTCATCGCGTTCTCGGGGGTGACCTGGCTGAACTCGGTCGCCGCGATGGTGCGGTAGGAGGTCTCGCCGGACAGCGGGGTGGTGGCGAGCGCCGTGCCGATGAACTTGCCCTTGGCGGACGCGTGCGAGCGCAGGGGCGCCGAGGCGTCGGCCGAGGTGGCGGGGAGGAGGAATGCTGCGAGAATCCCCAGCAGCGCGAGGACTCTGACGGACAGGGACGAGAGCACGGGCATCTACCTCCGGAGGCAGGCACTCGATTCCGAAACCTTTCGATCCCCAGCGGATCGCATCGCAGACGGTATTGACATGCAGGAGAGCGGTCAATGCCGATCGCGCGCCGCTGCCAAAAGAGCAGTTGGCAAGCGAAAAATATCGGCTTCTAGATGAAACTTTCACGGCCACCTGCCCCCGGGGTTTTGGCTGCTCTAGCGCGACGTACCTACCGGTCGGTACTGTGAAAGTCCAGAAGAATCGTCTGATGCGGGAGTTCTGCGCATGTCCCTTTCGCACGCCCAGGTCCAAGCCCAGCTCACCGGCCCCGGCCAGCTTTTCGAGACCGAGGAGATCGGCGACACCGGGGTACGCACGTGGAAGCACGCGCCGGCACACTTCCGCGCCCTGCTGGAGACCAGCAGGTTCCACGGCGAGCAGGTCTTCCTGGCCTACGAGGACGAGCACATCACCTTCGAGGAGCACTTCCGCCGCGCCGCCACCCTCGCCCGCCGCCTGGTCGAGGAGTACGGCGTCACCAAGGGCGACCGCGTCGCCATCGCCATGCGCAACTACCCGGAATGGGTGGTCTCGTTCTCGGCGGCGCTGGCCGCCGGAGCCATCGCCGTACCGCTGAACGCCTGGTGGACGGAGGCCGAGCTGGCCTACGGCGTGCGCGACTCGGGGGCCAAGGTGCTGATCGCCGACGGCGAGCGGGCGGTCAGGCTGGCCTCCACGGGCGTGCCGATGATCGTGACCAGGGGCGAGGCGCCCGAGGGCGCGCGGTCGTTCGGCGACGTGCTGGGCGAGGTCACCGCCGACGTGCGGCTGCCCGACGTCGAGCTGTCCCCCGAGGACCCGGCGACGATCTTCTACACCTCCGGCACCACCGGCCGGCCCAAGGGCGCGCTGGGCAGCCACCGCAACCTCGGCCAGTCCCCCATGACCGTGGCCTACGGCCTCGTCCGCTCGGTCACCATGGCCGGCAAGGACGCGGGCGCGGCGGCGAGCGTGCGCCGGGTGACGCTGCTGACCGTGCCGCTGTTCCACGTCACCGGCTGCTTCTCCGCCATGATCACCTCGATGTTCACCGGCGGCGGCGTGGTGCTCATGTACAAGTGGGACCCCGAGCAGGCGCTGCGGCTGATCGAGCGGGAACGCGTCACCACGATGATCGGCGTGCCGACCAACGCCTGGCAGCTCATGTCGCACCCCGACTTCGGCAAGTACGACCTGTCGTCGCTGACCACCCTCGGCTACGGCGGCGCCCCCGCCCCGCCCAAGCTGCTGGAGCGCATCACCACGAACCTGCCCGACCGCGCCCCCTCCAACGGCTACGGCATGACCGAGACGACCGCCCTGGCCATCGGCAACGGCGGCGCCGAGTACCACGCCAGGCCCGACAGCATCGGCATGCCCTCGGCCGTCGTGGACGTGCGCGTGGTGGACCCCATGGGCGCCGAGCTGCCCGCCGGCGAGGTGGGCGAGCTGTGCGTGCGCGGCCCGAACGTGATCATGGGCTACTGGAACCAGCCCGAGGCCACGGCGCAGACGTTCGTGGACGGCTGGCTGCACACCGGCGACCTGGCCAGGATCGACGAGGAGGGCTTCGTCTACATCGTGGACCGCGCCAAGGACATGGTGATCAGGGGCGGCGAGAACGTCTACTGCGCCGAGGTCGAGGCCGCCCTGTTCGAGCACCCGGCGGTGGACGACGTGGCGGTGATCGGCGTCCCGCACGACGAGCTGGGCGAGGAGGTCGGCGCGGTGATCCGGCCGGCGGCGGGCCAATCGGTCACGGCCGAGGAGCTGCGCTCGTTCCTGGCGGACCGGATCGCCAAGTTCAAGATCCCGGCGCACGTGTGGTTCCGCGAGGGCGAGCTGCCCCGCAACCCCGGCGGCAAGATCCTCAAGACCCACCTGCGCCGCGAGGTCCTCGGCTCCTGACCCCTCGGGAGCCGCCGCACGATCGGAACACCACTCCCGAACCCCGCTCCCGGGACGCGACCCCCTGACGCCACACTCTCGAACCGTGCTTCTGGGACCCGCACCCTCCTGAAACCCCTCCGGGGCGCCTCCGCAAGGGGGCGCCCCGTTCATTTTCTCCGGAGAACCCGCAGGTCGGCGGCCGGTTCGCGGAGTTCATTACCTGGCGCGTAATCGCGGCCCCTACGCCCCGGCTGACATCGTTCAAGTGTCGCAACCAGCACTTGAAGGAGCCAAGATGACCGCCCTCACCGTCACCGCCGACCGGACCAGGTTCCTGCGCCTCGCTCTTGTTGCGGACGCCGTCGTCACCGGCGTCAACGGGCTGGTCTACCTGGCCCTGGCCGGCCCCGCGAGCGACCTGCTCGGGCCGGGCGCGGGCCTGCTGCGCGAGATCGGGATCTTCCTGCTCGTGTACGGCGCCGCCGTCGGCCTGCTGGCCTCCCGCCCCGCGATCAACCCGGCCGCCGTCAAGGCCGTCATCGGCCTGAACATCGCCTGGACCCTGGGCAGCGTGGCCGCCGTCGTGACCGGCGCGCTCGAGTTCAGCACGCTCGGCGCGGTCTGGGCCATCGCCCAGGCCCTGGTCGTGGGGCTGTTCGCCGAGCTGCAGATCACCGGCCTGCGCAAAGCCCGCCGCTGACGCCCCTCCTGAGAACCGTCTCCTGAGAACCGTCTCCTCAGAACCGTTGAAAGAACTTCTGGAAGAAAGTGAGATCATCATGACCGCCGAACTCGTCGAGCGCTACATCGCCGCCTGGAACGAGACCGACGCCGACGCCCGCGCCAAGGCCGTCGCCGAGCTGTGGACCGAGGACGCGACCTACACCGACCCGATGGCCGACGTGGCCGGGCACGCCGGGATCGCCGCCGTGATCGAGGGCGCGCAGGGCATGTTCCCCGGCCTGGTGTTCACGCCGGGCGAGGTGTTCGACGCCCACCACCACATCGCCCGCTTCACCTGGCACCTGGGCCCGGCCGGCGAGGAGCCCCTGGCCGTCGGCTTCGACGTGGTCGAGCTGGCCGAGGACGGCCGGATCCGCAGGGTCCTCGGCTTCCTCGACAAGGTGCCCGCCGCCTGACACCCCTCCCGCCAAGGCCCCCGGTTCCCCCGGGGGCCTTCGCCGTGCCTAAATGATTTGCCCTCGTCGCGGACGTGGTCGGACAATCAGACTTCGTGCCCGCACCACTCATGCGCCTGCTCCGTCATCTCTCCCCCGACCTGAGCCCGCTGCGCGACTCCCGCGACTACCGCCTGCTGTTCGGCGCGGGCGTCGTCACCATGTTCGGCACGATGATCACCATGGTGGCGCTGCCGTACCAGATGAAGGAGCTGACCGGTTCCTACGTCGCGGTCGGGATGATGAGCCTGGCGGAGTTCGTGCCGATGGTGGTGTGCGGGCTGTGGGGCGGCGCGATCGCCGACGCGCTCGACCGCCGCCGGATCATCGTGCTGAGCGAGCTGGGCCTGCTGGTCACCACCGCCGCCCTTGTGGTCAACGCGATGCTCCCCCACCCGCAGGTCTGGGTTCTGTACGTGATGGGCGCCCTGTCCACCGGCATCGCCTGCCTGCAGCGTCCGAGCCTGGAGGCTGTGATGCAGCAGGTGGTCCGGCACGACCAGCAGGCCGCGGCGGCGGTGCTGAACAGCCTGCGCTGGAACGTCGGCGCGATCGTCGCCCCGGCGCTGGGCGGCCTGCTGCTGGTGCACCTCGGCACGCACGTCGCCTACGCCATCGACACGGCGACCTTCGTGCTCTCCCTGGCGCTGCTGTGGCGCATCAGGTCGCTGCCCGCCGTCGAGGACGCCGCGCCCGCCTCGCTCAGCTCTCTGGTCGAGGGCGTGCGCTACGCCACCGGCCGCGGCGACCTCATGGGCACGTACCTGGTGGACATCGCGGCCATGGTGTTCGCCATGTCAAATGCGCTGTTCCCGTTCCTGGCCGACGAGCTGGGCTCGCCCGAGTCGCTCGGCCTGCTGTACTCCGCCGCCGCCGTGGGCGCCCTGGCCGCCTCGGTGACCGGCCGCTGGACGGCCCGCGTCCAGCGGCAGGGCCTCGGCGTGATCGTCGCGGCGGCGCTGTGGGGCGTGGCGATGACGCTGACCGCGCTGGCTCCCACCGTGTGGCTGGTCTTCCTGTGCATCGCGCTGGCCGGCGCGGCCGACATGATCAGCGGCATCTTCCGTACGACGATGTGGAACCAGACCATCCCCCAGGAGCTGCGCGGGCGGCTGGCGGGCATCGAGCTGCTGTCGTACGCCAGCGGCCCGATGCTGGGCAACGCCCGCGCGAGCCTGATGGCCAACTTCGGCGGCACCCGCTTCTCGCTGGGCGCGGGCGGCCTGCTGTGCGTGGGCGCCGTCCTGGGCCTGGCCGCCGCCCTGCCCGGATTCCGCCGCTACGACGCCAGAACCGACGAACACGCGATCGCCGAACGCGCCCGCCGCGTCGAGCAGTCATCCGACCACCCCACCCCGGCCTGACCGGCCCGCCATCGGCAGCCGTTCCACCGACCTGCCCGGCCCACCCCGGGCAGCCGTTCCACCGACCTGACCCTGCCCTCCCCGAGCGGCCGTTCCACCGGCCGGGGGGCTCCACTTGCCGGGGCCGCCCTACTCCCGCTCCCGCCAGCCGTCGTACCGCTCCACCAGCTCATCCACCTGGCCGAGGGCCTGCTCGTCGAGCCCCTCCACGACGACGAGCCACTGGGCGTCCTCGGCGTCGTCCTCACCGGCGAGCGTCTCCCGCACCACCCGCGGCACCCCGAGCCCCGGGAACCACTCCCCCAGCGTCTCGGCGACCTCCTCGGCATCCCCACGCTCGCCGAACACCAGCAACTCCCTCATGCCCCACATTCTCCCGCGACTTGCACACGCGTACGTTCGTTCCCGAGGCGTGAGCGGAGTGCATTGATTAGCGTTGGACGATGCCTGCCGAAGCGATCCTCCCCGACTGGGCCTTCCCTCCGCCGCAGGGCTACGTCGCCGAGGACCTCGATCACATCCCGGATCTGCCTCCGCACACAGAGCTGATCGACGGAAGCCTCGTCTTCGTGGGCCCCCGGCACCGCTTTCACCACGACATGGTCTTCGGTCTGCACCGAGCGCTCGCCGATGCCGCACCCGACCACCTCCAGGTGTGCCAGGAGATGGCCGTGAAGCTCGCGCCCGAACAGCGGCCCGAGCCCGACCTGATCGTCCTGGGGCCGCAGGCGCCTGCCGACGAAGCGCTGACCTGCTACCAGGCCAAGGATGTCGTCCTGGCCGTCGAGGTGGTCTCGCCCGTCACCGAGGTGCGCGACAGGAAGCGCAAGCCCACCCTCTACGCCGAGGCGGGCATCCCCCACTTCTGGCGCGTCGAGAGGGCGGGCGCGCTGCCGGTGGTCTACGTCTACGAGCTCAACCTCGCCACCGGCGCCTACGTCTGCACGGGCATCCACCACGACCGGCTCCAACTGACCGTCCCGTTCGACATCGACATCGACCTCAGCACGTTGAACACATGACAAAGGGGCCGGTACGACGATCCGTACCGGCCCCTTCTGATCGGCTCAGGCGCTGCGGAGCTGGGCTCCCACGCGGTCGGCCGCCATCGCCACCGCCGCGTCCCTGGCCGCCGTCGTCTCCTCGACCGTCAGCGTACGGCCCGCCGCCCGGAACCGCATCGTGTAGGCGAGCGACTTGTTCCCCTCGCCCACCTGCTCACCCGCGTAGACGTCGAACAGCCGCACCGACTCCAGCAGCTCGCCGGCCCCGTCGCGCAACGCCGCCTCCACGTCGGCCACCGGCGTGAAGTCGGGCACGATCAGCGCCACGTCCTGCGTCGCCACCGGGTACGGGGACACCGGCGGCGCCTGCACCGGCCCCGGCATGGCCGACTCCAGCCGCGACAGCTCCAGCTCCATGGCCGCGGTGCGCGGCGGCAGCCCGTAAGCCTCGATGACCCGCGGGTGCAGCTCACCGGCGTGCCCCACCAGCGTGTCGCCCACGTAGAGGGCGGCGCACCGGCCCGGGTGCCACGGCTCGTGCTGGTCGGCGCTGATGGACAGCTCGACCCGCGACTCGGCGGCGATCAGCCGGGCGGCCTGCACGGCGTCGGCCCACGAGGCCTGCCGGCCGGAGCCCCACCAGCCGGACCGCTCGAACTCCCCGGCCAGCACGACCGCGACCCGCAGCGGCTGGTCGGGCAGCGCCGCCTCGATCGAGGCCACTTCCTCCTCGGTGGGACGGCGCGAGACGCCGAGCACCGGAGCGGCGGCGGGGGCGTTCTCCCGGGGCCGGTAGACCGCGCCCGTCTCGAACAGCGCCACGTCGCCGAAGCCGCGCCCGACGTTGCGGACCAGCGTCTTGAGCAGGCCGGGCAGCAGCGTCGTGCGCATCAGCGGCTCGTCCTCCGACAGCGGGTTGGCCAGGCGCATGGCCCGGCGTCGCGCGTCGTCGGCGGGCAGCTGCAGCCGGTCGAAGTCGTCGGCCCCGATGAACGGGTAGCTCAGCACCTCGACGTAGCCGCCCTCGGCCAGCGCCCGGCCAACCCGCCGGCGCAGCCGCTGCCCCTCGGTCAGCCCGGCGCCCGCCGGGGCGCTGGGCAGCACCGACGGCAGCCGGTCGTAGCCTTCGAGCCGGATGACCTCTTCGGCCAGGTCGTTGGGGTCGGTGAGGTCGGGCCGCCACGACGGCGGGGTGACCGTGATCATGTCGGGGCCGGTGACGGCCAGCCTGGCGGCCAGCTCGCCGCCGGTCACGACGCCGGTCGGGTCGACGCCGCCCTGGCGCACGGCCGGGTCGTCGCCGTCGGTCACGAGGCAGCCCACCTGCTCCAGGCGGCCGACGACGACCTCCTTGGAGTACGGGACGCCCGCCACGGCCGACGGATGACCGGCCGGGATCGCGATGCGCGCCGGCGTGACGTCGACCTCGGCGTGCGTCACGCCGGGCTGCACGGTCGCGCCGCCCAGCTCGGCCAGCATGCGCACCGCCCGCCACGAGGCGACCAGCGGCAGCTCGCGGTCGACGCCGCGCTCGAACCGCTTGGACGCCTCCGAGACCAGCCCGTGCCGGCGCGACTCGCGCGAGATGCCGGTGGCCGAGAAGTGGGCGGCCTCGATGACGATGTCGGTCGAGCCGTCGGAGATCTCGGTCTCCAGGCCGCCCATCGTGCCCGCCATGGAGATCGGGCCCGACTGGTCGGTGATGAGGATGTCGTCGGGGTCGAGCTCGCGCACGACGTGGTCGAGCGTCTCCAGCCGCTCGCCCTCCCGGGCCCGCCGGACGACGATCTCGCCGGTCAGCTTCGACCGGTCGAAGGCGTGCAGCGGCTGGCCCAGCTCCAGCATCAGGTAGTTGGTGATGTCGACGGCCAGCGACACCGGGCGCATGCCGGACCGGCTCAGCCGCACCCGCATCCACAGCGGGCTCTGGGCGGCCGGGTCGAAGCCGCGCACCTCGCGCAGCACGAACCGGTCGCAGGCCGTCGGGTCGCCGATGGAGGCCGGCCAGGACGGCTCGCTCTCGGCGGGCACCTCGACGTCGGCCGGGTCGCGGAAGGCCACGCCGAACGCGGTGGCCACCTCGCGGGCCACGCCGCGGACGGACAGCGCGTAGCCGATGTCGGGCGTGATCTCCAGCTCGATCACGTCGTCGCGCAGGCCGAGCAGCTCGACCACGTCGGTGCCGATGGGCGTGCCGGCGGGCAGCACCATGATGCCGTTGTGGTCGTCGCCGAGGCCCAGCTCGCGCTCGGAGCAGATCATGCCCTCGGACATGCGCCCGTACGTCTTGCGCGCGCCCACCTCGAACCCGCCCGGCAGCACGCCGCCGGGCAGCACGACGGGGACGCGGTCGCCGGCGACGAAGTTCGTGGCGCCGCAGACGATCTCGCGCGGCGTCGCCTCGCCCACCTCGACCTTGCAGTGCCTGATCGGCTTCTTGAAGCCGGTGAGCTCCTCGATCTCCAGCACCTCGCCGACGACGACGTTCTTGACGTCGTGGCCGTAGGAGGTGATGGATTCCAGCTTGAGCCCGGCCATGGTGAGCCTGTCGGCCACCTCGTGCGCGGTGGCCGCCGGGAGATCGACGTACTCCCGCAGCCAGGAGAGCGGGACCTTCATCAGATCTCCATTCCGAACGGGAGCGTGAAGCGCACGTCCCCCTCGATCATGTCTCGCATGTCTTCGGCGTTGTGGCGGAACATCAGCGTGCGCTCGATCCCCATGCCGAACGCGAACCCGGAGTAGCGCGAGGGGTCGACGCCGCAGGCGATGAGCACCCGCGGGTTGACCATGCCGCAGCCGCCCCACTCGATCCAGCCCTCGGACTTGCAGGTGCGGCACGGCGGGTTGCCGGGGATCGCCGAGGCGCCGCGGCAGACGAAGCACTTCAGGTCCATCTCGGCGGACGGCTCGGTGAAGGGGAAGTAGTTCGGCCGGAACCGGGTGGTGATGCCCTCGCCGAACATGACCTCGGCGAACCTGTCGAGCGTGCCCTTGAGGTGGGCCATGGTCAGGCCCTCGTCGACGGCCAGCCCCTCGGTCTGGTGGAAGACCGGGGTGTGGGTGGCGTCGAGCTCGTCGGTGCGGAACGTCTTGCCCGGCGAGATGACGTAGACCGGCAGCTCGCGCTGGAGCAGCGCGCGGATCTGCACCGGCGAGGTCTGGGTGCGCAGCACCATGCCCGACTCGGTGGAGTCCACGAAGAACGTGTCGTGCTCGGAGCGGGCGGGGTGGTCGGTGGCGATGTTGAGCGCGTCGAAGTTGAACCACTCGCCTTCGAGCTCGGGGCCCTCGGCCACCTCGTAGCCCATGGCGACGAACGCGTCGGCGACGCGCTCCTGCAGCGTGGTCAGCGGGTGACGGGCGCCGCGCGGCCGCCGGTCCCACGGCAGGGTGACGTCGACGGTCTCCTCGACGAGCACCCGGGCGTCGCGCTCGGCCTCCAGCTCGGCCTGGCGGGCGGCCAGCGCCTCGTTGATCGCTCTGCGGGCGCCGCCGACGCGCTTGCCGGCCTCGGCGCGGGCGGCCGGCGGCAGGGCGCCGATCTCGCGGTTGGCCAGGGCGATGGGCGAGCGGTCGCCCGCGTGCGCCAGCCTGGCCTGCTTGAGTGCGTCGAGGCTGTCGGCCGCCTTGATCGCCGTGAGGGCGTCGGCCTCCATGCGGGACAGCTCGTCGGCATGCAACGGCGTCACCTCGACGGGGTCGTAGTCAGACAAGAGTGAGCTCCGTATCCAGGGCTTGAGCGGAAATGAGTCTAGTGGGGCCCGCCCACCGGACCGACTTCGACGGGTGTCGAGCCGCTCGGGGCTTCAGACCGTGGCGAAGTCGGGTGTGCCGGTGGGCACGGTAAATCGGAACTCCGCGCCGCCCTCGGGCGCACGCTGCACGGTGATCGTGCCACCGTGCGCCTCGACCAGGCCCTTCACGATGAACAGGCCGAGCCCGGTGCCGCCGCGCCGGCGGCTGTTGCCGCCCCGCCAGAACTGCCGGAAGACGCGCGGAGCCAGCTCGGGCTCGATGCCCTCGCCCTCGTCGCGCACCGACACGGCCACTCCCCATCCGACGGACTCGATCTCGATCGTCACGGTGCCACGCCCGTGGCGCACCGCGTTCTCCACCAGATTACCCAGAATCTGGTCGATCTTGTCCTGGTCGAGCCACATCTCCGGCAAACGGTCGCCGACGATCAGGCGGTAGCGGTCTTCCGAGTCGCCCGCCGCGACCCGGCCGGCGACCAGCCGGCGCGCCCTGGCCGGCACGTCGACGACCTGGCGGCGCACCTCCAGCCGCCCGGACTCGATGCGCGAGACGTCGAGCAGCTCGGTGATGAGCCGGGTGACGCGGTCGGCGTCGTTGTTGACGGTCTCCAGCATGACGCGCTTCTGCTCGTCGGTGAAGCGCGTCCACTTGGCCAGCAGGGTGGCGGTGAAGCCCTTGACGCTGGTCAGCGGCGAGCGCAGCTCGTGGGCCACGGTGGAGACCAGGTCGGCGCGGCTGCGCTCCAGCCGGGCGCGGGCGCCGCCGTCGCGCAGGGTGATCGTGACGCGCTCGACCTCGCCGCCGCGCTCGGGCTCGCGCACCAGCCGGGCCGCGACGTAGAGTTCCTGGCCGCCCGGCAGGTGCAGCGGCCGCTCGGGCACCCTGGTCCTGGTACGCAGCCCGCCCTCGGGATCGAGCGCCTTCCACCACTCGCGCCCGTCGTGGTCGCGGAAGGGGAAGACCTCGTTCATCTCCCGGCCCACGGCGCGCTCCATGGCGACCCGGGTGAGCCGGGCGGCGGCCCGGTTGACGGCCAGCACGCACCCATATCGGTCGGTCACGATAAGACCGTCGGGGAGGTCGTCGATGGAGATCGTGCACGCTGCGGCCACGACTCGCCCGTCGGTTTCTGCGCCGTGCACGACCTCGCCTCCTCCGCCTACAACGCCGACAATAGCGGGTTTCCGGCCGCCTAGGGCACTCGCTGAGCCCTGGCGGAGGAGTAAAGGCACACCGCCGCGGCGGTGGCCAGGTTGAGACTTTCAGCCTGTCCGTAGATGGGCACTCTGACCACATCGTCCGCCTCGGCGCGTATCTCCTCCGGCAGTCCCCAGGCCTCGTTCCCGAAGATCCACACAGTCGGTCCGGAAAGATCCACGTCGTCGAGCGTGTGCTTGCCCGCGCCGTCGGCCGCCAGCACGCGCATGCCCCGCTCCCTCAGTTGACGCACGGCGGCGGCGACCGGTGCACCGATGACGACCGGCAGATGAAACAGGCTGCCCGCGCTGGCGCGCACGCACTTGCCGTTGTAGGGGTCGACGGAGGCGTCGGTGAAGATCACCGCGTCCGCCCCGGCGGCGTCGGCCGCCCGCATGACGGTGCCGGCGTTGCCCGGGTCGCGTACGTGCGCCAGCATCGCGACCAGCTTCGGCTCCCCGGCCAGCGCCTCCTCCAGCGGCACGTGCACCAGCCGGCACACCGCCAGCAGCCCCTGCGGGGTCACCGTCTGGGACAGCTCCGACATGACCTCGCCGCTGGCCCGGTGGACGGGCACCCCCTGCAGCGTGGCCTGGGTGATGAGCTCGGCGTGCCGCAGCTCGGCCTCGGCGGTGGTGAACAGCTCCAGCGTCACCCCGTCGAGCTTGAGCGCCTCGCGCACCGCTTGCGGCCCTTCGGCCAGGAACCTGCGGTCCTGCTCCCTGAAGGCGCGCTTGGTGAGCCTGCGTGCGGCCTTCACCCTCGGCGACTTCACGTTGGTCAGCTCGGACCCGGCCATGCTCTCCCCCTGATCGTGCGTGGATACAGCAAAAGGGCCCACCGTGACGGTGGGCCCTCTGTGTCTGAAGGCGACCTCAGCTCGCGGTGGCCGGAGCGTTCACGTTCGCCGGGAGCGCCTTCTTGGCGGCCTCGACGAGCGTGGCGAAGGTCGCGCCGTCGTTGACCGCGAGGTCAGCGAGGATCTTGCGGTCGACCTCGATGTTGGCCAGGCGCAGGCCCTGGATCAGGCGGTTGTAGGTGATGCCGTTGGCGCGGGCAGCGGCGTTGATCCGCTGGATCCACAGACGGCGGAACGCACCCTTACGGTCCTTGCGGTCCCGGTAGGCGTACGTCATCGAGTGGAGCATCTGCTCCTTGGCCTTGCGGTACAGCCGCGACCGCTGGCCACGGTAACCGCTCGCCCTGTCGAGGACGACCTTGCGCTTCTTCTTGGCGTTGAGCGCCCGCTTCACGCGTGCCATGTTTCTTCTCCCCGGGGGTTCGCGCTACTTGGCGAGCAGCTTCTTGATCTTCTTGGTGTCTGCCGGCGAAACGACGACTTCACCCTTGAGACGACGCGTCAGCGTGGACGACTTCCACTCGTTGTAGTGCGCGCGGCTGGCGCGGCGGCGCTTGAGCTTGCCGGTGCCGGTGAGCCGGAACCGCTTCTTCGCACCGCTGTGCGTCTTCATCTTCGGCATGTCGCCGTCTCTCCTCAATTCGGTCGTGCCGGTGGCCGGGCCGGTGCTGGCCGGCCCGGTCGCGGCTTGTTCGTCTGCCGGTGGCTGCCGGGGCGCGTGGTGTAAGGCTAACCCCAGCCGCAGGTCACGCTTCCTGTACGGAAGGTTCCGCTTCCGGTACGGAAGACTCCTCTTCCGACCCGGAAGGCTCCTCGCCACGCTGCGCCTTGGCGGCAGCCTTTTCGGCCTTGGCCTCGGCCTTCTTCTTGTGCGGACCGATCACCATGATCATGTTACGGCCGTCCTGCTTGGGCTGGGACTCCACGAACCCGAGCTCCTGGACGTCCTCCGCCAGCCGCTGCAGCAGCCGGAAGCCGAGCTCCGGCCGGGACTGCTCACGTCCGCGGAACATGATCGTGACTTTGACCTTGTCCCCCGCCTTGAGGAACCGCACCACGTGACCCTTCTTGGTCTCGTAGTCGTGCGGGTCGATCTTCGGCCGGAGCTTGATCTCCTTGATGATCGTGTGCGCCTGATTCTTGCGCGCCTCGCGCGCCTTCATCGCGGACTCGTACTTGAACTTGCCGTAGTCCATGAGCTTGCACACGGGCGGTCGAGCCGTGGCCGCGACCTCGACGAGGTCGAGGTCGGCCTCCTGGGCGAGCTTCAGCGCGTCGTGAATGCTGACGATGCCGACCTGCTCGCCGTTCGGGCCCACGAGGCGAACCTCGGGAACTCGGATACGCTCGTTGATGCGGGGCTCAGTGCTGATGGGGCCTCCTAGGTTTGCGATCCCTACGTGCTCGTCGTGGCGGGGGCCTTCCGCGCCGAAGACGCGAAAAGCCCCGCACGTCGCGCATGCGGGGCCACTGAGCTCTGTGGCTTCGTGGCCTCGAGCTCCCCGGAGAGTCCGGCGTGATCCTGGACCCGGCCACCTTTCGGCGACTCGGGTGGGAGGGAGACCTCCGCTTGCGCGTCCAGCAAGGCATGCCGGACCGATCAGAGAGCTACATTACCACAACCACGCAGGCGCCTCGAATCATCCCGTCGGCGCGGGTAATCTCCGGGAAGATCACTGCGGACGGGCCGCGGCCCGCCGGGCGATCTCGGCCTCGCCCGCCGCGCGCATGGCCTCGACCGGCACGTCCGGGCGGCCGGTCATCAGCTCCACCTGGCGCGCCGCCTGGTGCAGCAGCATCGCGAAGCCGCCGACCACCGTGCCGCCCGCGTCGCGGACGGCCGTGGCCGCCCTGGTGGGCCAGGGGGCGTAGACCACGTCGAACAGCGCCGGCACGCGGGCCAGCCGTCCGGCGAAGGCGTCGGCGGCCCCCGCGGGCAGCGTGGAGACCACCAGGTCCACCCCGGTGTACGCGTCGAGCTTGTCGAACGTCTCCACCGCCAGCGCCACGCCCAGCCGTTCGGCCACCTCGGCGGTCTCCCCCGCCCTGGCCGGGTCGCGGACCAGCAGCGTGGCCGCGAACAGCCCCAGGTTGCGCAGGGCCGCCAGCGCCGAGGCGGCCGTGGCGCCGCCGCCCAGCACGGTCGCCGACCGCGGCGCGGGCACCCCCGCCTCGGCCAGCGCCTGCTCGATGCCGTAAACGTCGGTGTTGTGCCCGTGGCGCAGGCCGTCGGCGAAGACCACGGTGTTGGCCCCGCCCACCTCGACGGCCAGGTCGGAGACGGTGTCGAGGAGCGGCAGCACGGCGCGCTTGAGCGGCATCGTCAGCGACAACCCGGCCCAGACGCGCTCGCCGCCCTGCTCCTCACCGTCGTGCTGCCCGCGCACGGGGGTCAGCCCGGCGAGCAGGCCGGGCAGCCGCGCCTCGTCGCACTCGATCGCCTCGTAGCTCCACCCGTCGAGCCCCATCGCCGCGTAGGCGGCCCTGTGCAGGTGGGGCGAGAGCGAATGCCCGATCGGCGAGCCCATGACCGCAGCCCGCATCGACACTCCTTCCGGAAACACGGTCCCTACTCCTACCACGCCGCGGGGCCGCCGGTCGTCGGACGGCTCCCGCGGCGGAGGTCAGCCGCCGTTCCGCTTGTACTCGGCCAGCAGCGCCTGGCGTTCGGCCTCGGTGGTGGCGAACTTGGTGACGCGGCTGTTGGGGTCGGTGGCGACGAAGTAGAGCCAGTCGCCCTTGGCCGGGTTGAGCGCCGCCTCGATGGCGTGCTGGCCCGGGTTCGAGATCGGGCCCGGCGGCAGGCCGAGGTACATGTACGTGTTGTACCGGCTCTTGGTCTTCGTCTCGGCGATGGTGGCGGCGGTGCGGTACTTGTTGAGCGCGTACATGACCGTGCTGTCCATCTCCAGCTTCATCTCCGGGTCGCGGTCGAGCCGGTTGTAGATGACGCGGGCGATCTTGGGCATGTCCTCGAACCGGCCGGCCTCGGCCTGGATGATGCTGGCGATGACCACGATGTCCTGGGGCTTGCGGCCCAGGGCCTTGGCGCCGCCTTCGAGGTCGACCTCGTCGGCCGTCTGGTTGAACCGCTTGACCATCGTGCCCAGGATCTGGGCCGGGGTGGCGTTGGGCGGGAACTCGTAGGTGGCCGGGAAGGCGTAGCCCTCCAGCTTGCCCTTGGCGTACGACGGCAGGTCGAGGTCGGCGGTGTCCTTGGCCGCGGCCGCGAAGCCCTTGGCCGGCTTGCCCGTGGCCTTGGCCAGCGTGGTCAGCGTGTCGGACAGCCGCAGGCCCTCCTTGACGCCCACCTTGGCCAGCAGCTTGTTCTCGGGGCTCAGCATCGCCACCGCGTCGGCCGCCGCCATCTTCTTGCGCATCTTGTACTGGCCGGGCTGCAGCGACCCGCTCTTGCCGGCGTTGCCGATGGCGGTGCTGAACGCCCTGGCGCTGGCCACGACGCCGAGGCGCACCAGCTCCTCGGCGACCTCCGACGCGCTCTGGCCGTCCTTGATCTCGACGATCACCTCGCCGGTGCCCTGGCCGGTGTAGTCGTCGGGCACGAGGGCGTCGCTGACCCACAGGTAGCCGTAGTAGCCGCCGCCGCCGATGATGCCCGCCAGCACGACGAAGGCGAGCAACGGCGCGATGAAGCCGCCGCGGTTACGACGTCTGCGCCGCCGGCGGTTGCCGCCGCGCTTGCCGGAGCCGCGGGCACGGCGCCGGGACCGGCCCTCGTCGTCCTCGGTGCCGAGCAGGGAGTTCAGATCGAGATCGCTCATAGCTGCGCTGGCCAATCTCCCGGTACGGCCCGTTCGGCGTCAAGCGGTTGTGCCGAACCGGCGGAGCTCACCGGGCGAAACGGGGGGATCCGCCGGGCATGCTCCCACGACCAGCGGAGATCACTCTGGGTAGCCATGCTAGGGGATGGGAAGAGGGCGCATGACCCGGTATGGGGCTTTTGCGCGGGCACAGGGGGGGTCCCGCCGAACATCAGTCCGTCCCGAGGTTCTTGTTCAACTCTTCCCGGTATCTCACGAACTCGCTCTCTTTGTTGGTGAATTTGGTGATTCTATGCGCCGGATCCGTCGTCACAAACCAGTGCCAATCACCTGCGGCCGGATTCAGGGCCGCCAGCAGCGCCTTCTCCCCCGGATTGGCGATGGGCCCCGGCGGCAGCCCGCGGCGGTGGTAGGTGTTGTAGGGCGAGTTCACCTTGGTGTCGCTCTCGGTGACCTTCAGTGACCGGCGGTTCTGCGCGTACAGGACCGTGGTGTCGAGCTCCAGCGGGGTGTTGCTCTTGAGTCTGTTGTAGATCACTCTGGCGATCTTGGGGTAATCGGCGTCGGTGCCGCCCTCCGCCTGCACCAGGCTGGCGACCGTGAGCGCCTCCAGCGGGGTCAGGCCGAGCCGCCGGGCCCCCTCCGCCAGGTGGATCTGCCGGGCGGCCACGCCCCACCGCTCGACCATGGCGGCCAGCACGTCCACCGCCTTGTCGCCGGGCTCGACGTCGTACGTGGCGGGGAACAGGAAACCCTCGATCCCTGGCGCGTACGAGGGCAGCCCGAGCAGGCTCTTGTCCACGCTCTGCAGCTCCTTCAGCGGCAGCGCGGCCAGCTGGGCGACGCGCCGCAGCACCTCGCCCGCGCGCAGCCCCTCCGGCACCGCCACTCGCCTGACGAGCCGGGAGGCGGGCGCGAGCAGCAGGTCGAGCGCCGCGCCCGCGGCCATGCCCTTGCGCAGCCGGTAGTGGCCGGGACGCAGCCGGTTGGCCACGGCCCGCTCCTGGGCCGCGTTCACGAACGAACGCGAGCTGGCCACCACGCCGGCGTCGGCCAGCGCCGTGCCGATCTCCTCGGCGTTCGCCCCGGGCGGGATGCGGACGGTGACCGTCCCGCTGCCCATGCCCTCGAAGTCCTCGGGGCTCAGGTACGGCCTGACCACCGTGAGCACGCCCGCGCCCGCCGCCACCAGGGCGGCGACCAGCGCGGCGGAGACCAGCCCCGCCTTGCCCAGGGCCCGGCCACGGCGCGACGACCGACTGCTCCCGGCAGCCTCCTCAGCCACCGGGCGCGAGCCGCTCCCCGCAGACGCCTCACCTGCCAGGTGAGGCATGCTCCCAGCAGCCCCCTCACCCAGCGGGTGGGGCATGCTCCCAGCAGCCTCCTCGCCCACCGGGTGGGGCATGCTCCCGGCGGCCCCCTCGCCCAGCGGGTGCGGGCCGCTGTCGGCAGCCCCCTCGCCCAGCGGGTGCGGCATGCTCCTGGCAGAGTCGCCACCCGCCGGCCGCGGGCTGGCTCCAGGGTGCTCCTCGGCCGCCGGGGGCGTCTCCTGCTCGGAGTCCGACCGCAGGAACGGGATCACCTCGCCGCCGTCGTCGTCGGAGGTGGTGTTCACGCGGCCACCTCGCCGGTCGGACGCCCGGCGGGCGAGATCGGGGCCTGCGCACGAACCATGCCCTCACAACGGGCCTCGTGACGGGCCTCGTGGTGCCGCCCGGTCATGAGGCAGGTCCGTCGGCCGCCGCGGGGGGCGGTTCGACGGGCCTGCCTGGTGGTCTGTCGGTGGCGCGTTCGGAGTCGAGGGCGTCCTGGAGCAGCACGACGGCGGCCGCCTGGTCGACGACCCCGCGCTGCTTCTTGGCGCGTACGCCGCTGGCCCGCAGCCCGTGCTGGGCCGCGACCGTGGTGAGCCGCTCGTCGAACAGCCGCACGGGCGTGGGCGCCAGCCGGCCGGCCAGCTCGGCGGCGAACGCGCGGGCCAGCCCGGCCGCCTGCCCCTCACGCCCGGACAGCGACGTGGGCAACCCCACGATCACCTCGATCGCCTCGTGCTCGGCGACGATCTCGGCGAGGCGGTCGAGGTCGCCCTTGCCCCGGCGTACGGTCTCGACCGGCGTGGCCAGCGTCCCGCTGGGATCGCTGCGCGCCACGCCGATGCGGACGGAACCGACGTCGACGCCGATCCGCGAACCGAACCTCATGTCATCCGATCTGCTCGCCGATGGCCTGTTCGACCAGGCCGAGCGCGTCGCCGATCGCCTCGGGCCGCGTACCGCCGCCCTGCGCGACATCGTCCTTGCCGCCACCGCCACCCCCAAGAGCCTTGGCGGCGACGCCGACCAGCCTTCCGGCCTTGAGCCCCCGCTCGCGCCCCGCCTCGTTGACCGCGGCGACCACCACGGGCCGGTCGGAGGGGGCGCCGGCGATCACCACGACCGCCGGCCGGTCGGCCGGGAATCTGCCACGCACATCAAGCGCGAGCTTACGCAGGTCGTCGGCGCCGGTGCCATCAGGCGCGCGGTGTGTCACCACGGAGACTCCGTGCAGGTCACGGGCCTGGGACGCCAGCTCGCCGGCCACCTGGAGCACCTGCGCCGAGCGGACCTTCTCCAGCTCCTTCTCGGCGGTGCGCAGGCGGGTGACGATGCCCTCGATGCGCTCGGGCAGCTCCTCGCGGCGCGCCTTGAGCTGCTCGGACAGCTGGGCCACCAGCACGCTCTCGCGGGCCAGGAAGCGGAAGGCGTCGATGCCGACCAGCGCCTCGACCCGGCGCACGCCCGCGCCGACCGACTGCTCGCCCAGCACCTTGACCAGGCCGAGCTGCCCGGAGCTGTGGACGTGCGTGCCGCCGCACAGCTCGCGCGAGTAGTCGCCGATCTCGACCACGCGGACCTCGTCGCCGTACTTCTCGCCGAACATCGCCAGCGCGCCCATCGCCCTGGCCTCGGCCTGGGAGGTGTAGAACGCGTTGACCTTGAGGTCGTTGATCAGCACCGCGTTGACCTCGTCCTCGACGTCGCGCAGCACGCTGGCCGGGACGGCGCCCGCCGCGGTGAAGTCGAAGCGGAAACGGCCCGGGGAGTTCTCCGAGCCCGCCTGCGCGGCCGTCTCGCCCAGCGCGTTCTTGAAGCCGCGGTGGACCAGGTGGGTGGCGCTGTGGCTGCGCGAGATGGCCCGGCGGCGCTCGACGTCGATCTCGGCCTGCGCCTCGTCGCCCGCCTTCAGCTCACCGCTGCGGACCTTGCCGCGGTGGACGATCAGGCCCTTGAGCGGCGACTGCACGTCGAGGATCTCGACCTCGGCGCCCGCCGTGCGGATGACGCCCTGGTCGGCGAGCTGGCCGCCGCCCTCGGCGTAGAACGGGGTGCGGCCGAGCACGATCTCGACGGTCGTGCCCGCGCCGGCCGCCGGCACGCTGACGCCGTCGACCAGGATGCCGACGACGGTGGTCTCGGCCTCGGTCTCGTCGTAGCCCAGGAAGTCGATCTTGCCGGCCTTCTCCAGCAGGTGGCCGAAGACCGAGATGTCGGCGTTGCCGGTCTTCTTGGCCGCCGCGTCGGCCTTGGCCCGCTGCCGCTGCTCCTTCATCAGGCGGCGGAAGCCCTCTTCGTCGACCTTCAGGCCCTGCTCGGCCGCCATCTCCAGGGTGAGGTCGATGGGGAAGCCGTAGGTGTCGTGAAGCTGGAAGGCCTGGTCGCCCGAGAGCGTCGAGCCGGACTTGCGCTTGGTCTCCTCGACGGCCACGTCGAAGATCGCGGTGCCGGTGCGGAGGGTGCCGAGGAAGGACGTCTCCTCGGCGTCGATGACCGCGTGGATCTGCGGCGCGTCGGCCTTGAGCTCGGGGTACTGCTCGCCCATCACGTTGATCGCGACGTCGGTCAGCTCGTGCATGTAGCGCTCGTCGCCGGAGCCGAGCAGGCGCAGGTTGCGCACCGAGCGGCGCAGGATGCGGCGCAGCACGTAGCCGCGGCCCTCGTTGCCGGGCATGACGCCGTCGGCGACCAGCATGGTGCCGGTGCGCACGTGGTCGGCGATCACGCGCAGGCTCACGTCGGCGCGGTGGTCGCGGCCGTAGCGGGTCTTGGTGAGCTCGGCCGCCTTGTCGAGGATCTTGTAGGTGGTGTCGATCTCGTAGAGGTTGTCGACGCCCTGCAGGATCGTCGCCATGCGCTCCAGGCCCATGCCGGTGTCGATGTTCTTGGCCGGCAGCTCGCCGGAGATGTCGAAGTCGACCTTGGTGCGGACCTGGCTGAGCTGGTACTGCATGAAGACGAGGTTCCAGACCTCGAGGTAGCGGTCCTCGTCGGCGACGGGGCCGCCCTCCTTGCCGTACTCGGGGCCGCGGTCGTAGTAGATCTCCGAGCAGGGGCCGCCGGGGCCGGGCACGCCCATGTGCCAGTAGTTGTCCTCCAGGCCGCGGCGCTGGATGCGGCTCTCGGGCAGGCCGACCTTGTTGCGCCAGATGTCGTAGGCCTCGTCGTCCTCAAGGTAGACGGTGGCCCACAGCCGCTCCTCGGGGAAGCCGAAGCCGCCGTCGGACTCGGACCTGGTGAGCAGCTCCCACGCGAACGGGATCACTTCGGACTTGAAGTAGTCGCCGAAGGAGAAGTTGCCCAGCATCTGGAAGAAGGTGGCGTGCCGGGTGGTCTTGCCGACCTCTTCGATGTCGGGCGTGCGCACGCACTTCTGCGCGGTGGCCAGCCGTGACGCCGGAGGCTTGCGCTGCCCCAGGAAGTACGGCTTGAACGGCACCATACCGGCAGGAACCAGGAGTAGCGTGGGGTCCTCAGCGATCAGGCTGGCCGAGGGCACGACCTTGTGCCCACGCTCCTCGAAGAAGCGCAGGAAGCGGCGGGCTATCTCTGCCGACTCCATTGTGGCCATCCTTTGCTGGTAGTCAGTTGTCGATTTCAGCGTTGTCGAGCCCGAAGCGCACCCGCAACTGGGTTTCGCGCTCGGCGGCCTCGCCTAGCGCGTCAGAGGTAAAGTCTCTCACCCGCGCGAGCATCCCCGCCGCGCCGTCGGCGGTGCGCCGCACGACGTGGGTCGGGTGCAGCGCCTGCAGCCTGCGCATCACCCAGAAGGCGAGGAACGCGCCGAGCGAGAGGTAGAACAGCCGTCTGATCACCGGGACCGCCTCACCCGGGCGGGCCTGCGGGCCTCGATGGCGCGTCGCACGCCGTAGCCGAGCGACGACACCTTGATCAACGGGCCGGTGAAGATGGTCTGCGTCACCGCGCTGAGCTTGGCGGCGTGCGCGCTGACCTGCTTGACGTCTTGGGCGATGGCCTCGACGGCGACGAGTTGCCTGTTGGTCTCGTTGACCGTGACGCTCACGTCGTCGAGCAGCGGCACCAGGCGGTTGTTCAGGTCGGAGACCGCCTTGGTGGTCTCGGTGAGCAGCCTGGCGAGCTTGACGAGCACCATGGCGAGAACGCAGACCAGGACAATCCAGCCCGTGGCCGCGATCAGCCCGGCGACCTCTCCAGCGGTAAGCATCCGCTCATCTCCCTCGTACGCTGGGCCGGAACGGCATGAACCCTATCGCGTCCCGGCGACAAGGTTAGTGAGGAAAACGGGCCGGATCCGGCGGCGAGGCCACCTGCGGACACTTCCGTGACCGATCACATGCCGCTCCGACCAGGCGTTCCGCCACCCGGCCCGCCTCCTGTCACGCCTCCTGTCACGCCTCGGGGACGCGGGCGAAGGCGCGTACGGAAACCCGCCCGACGCCCTCCAGGAGCGGCGGCGCGGCCGTGAACAGGGCGCCGGTGGGCGGCAGCCGGTCGAGCCCGGCCAGCCGCTCCACGACCGGCACGCCCGCCGCCAGCAGCACGTCCAGAGCCGCCGACCCCCCGACGCCGTGGAGGCCGTCGAGTCCGTCGGCGTCGGTGCCGACCAGGGACGCGCCGCGCCCGGCCAGCCACGAGGCGGCCTCCGGGGTGAGCCGCCCCCCGCCGGGCGCGCCGGTGTGCAGCAGCACCGCCCTGCCGCGCACGTCGAAGGCGGCCAGCGCGCCCACGCCGATCTCCCGCGCCTCGGCGCCCGCCACGCGCACCACCACGGCGGGCAGTTCGGCGGTGCGGGCCAGGGGCAGCCCGGTCAGGTCGCCGCCGGGCGCCACCAGGTACGTGCCGCCGTCGGCGGGCGGGCGGGCCAGCTCGACCAGCGCTCCCCCGGCCGCCGGCGCGGCCTGCGCGGCGCGGTCGGAGGGCCCTCCCCTGGTGCCCTTGTGCGGCTCGGCGAAGATCTCGACGTTGTCCAGCTCGACGCCGTCGGTCATCAGCAGGCCGAGCGAGGCCACGAACAGCGCGGCGATCTCGTCCTCGGCGGCGTCGGGGCCGGGCAGGTCGACGCGGAAGCCGTGGACGGCGAGGTCGCCGCCGTTGCCGAAGGTGATGCGGGCGTCGAAGCTCGCGCGGTGGTCGGTCATGATGGCGCTCAATCTAGCGCGCGGGCGGGGCTCAGGAGCCGCGCAGGAAGTCGCGGATCCGGGCCCAGCGGTCGGCCACCGGGGCCTCGGCGCCGTGCCTGGTGGGCTCGTAGTAGCGGCGGTCGCGGACCTGCTCGGGCGCGTAGTCCTGGCGCACCAGGCCGTGGTCGAAGTCGTGGGGGTACTTGTAGCCGCCGCCGTGGCCGAGCTTGGCCGCGCCCGGGTAGTGGGCGTCGCGCAGGTGGCCGGGGACCTGGCCGATCAGGCCCTTGCGGACGTCGCCGACCGCCGCGCCGATGGCTTTCACGACCGCGTTGGACTTGGGCGCCATCGCGCAGTGGATGACGGCGTGCGCCAGGTTGATCTGCCCCTCGGGCAGCCCGATGAGCTGCACGGCCTGGGCCACGGCCACCGCCGTCTGCAGGCAGGTGGGGTCGGCCATGCCGACGTCCTCGGAGGCGAAGATGACGATGCGGCGGGCGATGAAGCGCGGGTCCTCGCCGGCCTCGATCATGCGGGCCAGGTAGTGGAGGGCCGCGTCGGCGTCGGAGCCGCGCATCGACTTGATGAACGCGCTGATCACGTCGTAGTGCTGGTCGCCCTGGCGGTCGTAGCGCACCGCCGCCTTGTCGGCGGCCTTCTCCACCACCTCGACGGTGATGTCGTCGGCCAGCAGGGCGGCGGCCTCCAGGTAGGTCAGCGACCTGCGCGCGTCGCCGCCGGCCAGGCGCACCAGGTGGTCGAGGGCCTCGGGCGCGAGCCGGGCCCGCCCGCCCAGGCCGCGCGGCTCGGCCACCGCCCGCTCCAGGACCGCGCGCACGTCGTCGTCGGACAGCGACTCCAGCGTGAGCAGCAGCGAGCGCGACAACAGCGGCGAGATGACGGAGAAGTACGGGTTCTCGGTGGTGGCGCCGATGAAGGTGACCCAGCGGTTCTCCACCGCCGGCAGCAGCGCGTCCTGCTGGGCCTTGTTGAAGCGGTGGACCTCGTCGACGAACAGCACGGTCTGCCGGCCGCTCATCCCCAGCTCGCGGCGGGCGTTGTCGATGGCGGCGCGCACGTCCTTGACGCCGGCCGAGACGGCGGAGATCTCGACGAAGCGGCGCTTGGTGACGTTGGAGACGACGTAGGCCAGGGTCGTCTTGCCGGTGCCGGGCGGGCCCCACAGGAACAGCGACATGGGGGCCTCGCTCTCGACCAGCCGCCGCAGCGGGGTGCCGGAGCCCAGCAGATGCCGCTGCCCGATCACCTCGTCGAGGGTGCGCGGGCGCATCCGCACCGCGAGGGGTTGCGGGGTGGCCTCCTCAGCCGCCGAATCGAACAGGCTATCCACAACGCGAGATTACACGCCGGTCAGACCCGCCGCGGCCCACACGGCCCTGGCCCCGGAGTCGCCCGCCCGGAAGCAGAAGTAGCCCGCCACGGCGGCCAGGACGACCGTCAGCGCCGACAGCGCCAGCGTGACGGGCCTGCCGAACCGGTCGCGGGTGAGCGAGCCGCGCGCGGGGGTGGTGGCGTACACCAGGGCCAGGCAGGCGGCGGCGAGCCCGGCCGCCGACAGCAGCAGCGGGGTCGCGAAGCCCTCGTGGACGGCGACCCGCGCGCCGAGCGGGCCCTCCACGCCGGTGAAGCGGGCCCGCTTGAGGCTCTCCCCGCTCTCCTTGGCCGCCAGGACCGCCACGGGGGCGGCCACGGCCAGCAGCACCACCGCCCACGCCGTCACGGCCCGCACGCGAGGCGCCAGCGCGTACGCCCCGCCCACGAGGACGAGCAGCGGCGTCAGCACCACGGCGAGGTGCACGATCAGCGGATGGGCCGGCAGGCCGAGGATCTGGTCGAACACGGTCACTCCTTGGAGGGCTCACCTGGACTACGTATCTGCCCGCGAAATGGTTCTCTCCTCACTTGCCCCACTCTGCGGCTTCCGCCACTTACGCCCGGCACATATCGGAGGCCGGTAGCATTCGCGGAGTTGTTTGGTCATGTGTCGGCAAAGATGAAGGAGACAACCGGTGAGCGGCGACGACCGCCAGAGCGAGCTGGCCCGGGAGCACAAGGAGCGGCAGGCGAGGCGCGCGGCCGAGCAGACCGCCAAAGCCAGGCGGAACACCTTCATCGGCGCGGGCGTGGCCGTCGTCGTGGTGGCGGGCGGCATCTTCGCCGCGACCACCCTGATGGGCGACGACAAGAAGACGGCCGCGGCGGCGAGCACGCCCTCGCCCTCCGCCAGCACCAGCATCCCCGCGCCGACGTCGCTGCCGAGCACCACGCCGCCGAAGCAGGCGGGCAAGGTGTCGTGCACCTACAAGCGGGACGAGTCCGCGCCCAACAAGTTCGTCGGCCTGCCGGGCAAGCGGCCC
The DNA here is from genome assembly GCF_044459705.1 of Nonomuraea sp. NPDC050227. Classification (NCBI taxonomy): domain Bacteria; kingdom Bacillati; phylum Actinomycetota; class Actinomycetes; order Streptosporangiales; family Streptosporangiaceae; genus Nonomuraea; species Nonomuraea sp. NPDC050227. The sequence continues at coordinate 69,900 of NZ_JBITJF010000017.1, forward strand.
AACCTCAAGCTCAAGACGATGACCGTGAGCACCAACCACGGCGACATCGTGATCGACGTCGACGCGAACGCGACCCCGTGCTCGGTCAACTCGATGGCGTTCCTGGCCAGGAAGGGCTTCTACAACAACACCAAGTGCCACCGGCTGGTGACCCCGGAAACGGCCGGCCTGTTCCTGCTGCAGTGCGGCGACCCGCAGGCCAAGGCCGACGGCAGGAACCCGACCGACGGGCAGGGCACGGCCGGCTACGTGTACGGCGACGAGGCCGTCGGCATGCCCTACACCAAGGGCGTGGTGTTCCTGACCCAGCCCGACGGCGCGGCGGGGCAGAACAGCAGCCAGTTCGCGATCTCGCTGTCGGACGAGAACGGCCAGCTGGAGCCGCAGTACTCGGTGCTCGGCATGGTCCGCTCGGGCCTGGAGATCATCGAGAAGGTCGCCAAGGACGGCGTCATCGTCAACGGCGACGACATCGTGGGCGACGGCGGCTCGACCGCGCCGAAGAACCCGATCATCATCAAGCGCGTCACCGTGCGGTAGCACGCGCAACACGACGGCGGGCGCCCCCTGCGAAAGGGGGCGCCCGCCGTCGTCGTGTCAGGCCTCGGACTTGGGCTGGGCGTCGACGCCCGCCTCCTTGCGCTGGTCGGCCGTGATCGGCGTCGGCGCGCCGGTCAGCGGGTCGAAGCCGGAGGCGGTCTTCGGGAACGCGATCACGTCGCGGATCGAGTCGCCGCCGGACAGCAGCATGCAGATCCGGTCCCAGCCGTAGGCGATGCCGCCGTGCGGGGGCGGGCCGTACTTGAACGCCTCAAGCAGGAAGCCGAACTTGCTCTCGGCCTCCTCCTTGGAGATGCCGAGCACGTCGAAGACCCGCTGCTGCATCTCGGCCCGGTGGATACGGATCGAGCCGCCGCCGATCTCCATGCCGTTGCAGACCATGTCGTAGGCGTAGGCCAGGGCCTCGCCCGGGTGGTCCTGGAAGTTGTCGGCCCATTCCGGCTTGGGGCCGGTAAACGGGTGGTGCACGGCCGTCCAGCCGCCCTCGCCGTCCTCCTCGAACATGGGGGCGTCGACCACCCACAGGAACGACCACTGCGACTCGTCGATCAGGCCGCAGCGACGGCCGATCTCCAGGCGGGCCGCGCCCAGCAGGTCGCGGGAGGCCGAGCGGGCGCCGGCGGCGAAGAAGATCGCGTCACCGGGGGCGGCGCCGACCTTGGCGGCCAGGCCGGACAGCTCCTGCTCCGACAGGTTCTTGGCGACCGGGCCGCCGAGCGTGCCGTCCTCCTGGACCAGCACGTAGGCCAGGCCCTTGGCGCCGCGGCTGCGCGCCCACTCCTGCCAGCCGTCGAGCTCCTTGCGGGTCTGCGAGGCGCCGCCCGGCATGACCACCGCGCCGACGTAGTCGGCCTGGAAGACGCGGAAGGAGGTGGCCGAGAAGTAGTCGGTCATCTCGACGAGCTCCTGGCCGAAGCGCAGGTCGGGCTTGTCGGAGCCGTAACGGGCCATGGCGTCGGCGTAGGTCATGCGCGGCAGCGGCATGGGGATCTCGTAGCCGAGGATCTCCCGCCACAGGCGGCCGACCAGCTTCTCGCCGACCTCGATGACGTCCTCCTGGTCGACGAAGGACATCTCGACGTCGATCTGGGTGAACTCGGGCTGGCGGTCGGCCCGCAGGTCTTCGTCGCGGTAGCACTTGGCGAGCTGGTAGTAGCGCTCCAGGCCGGCGACCTGGAGGAGCTGCTTGAACAGCTGGGGCGACTGCGGCAGGGCGTACCAGTTGCCGGGCTGCAGGCGGACCGGCACCAGGAAGTCGCGCGCGCCCTCGGGGGTCGAGCGGGTCAGCGTCGGGGTCTCGACGTAGACGAAGCCGAGCTCGTGCATCACCTCGTTGGCCAGGTAGGTGGCCTTGGAGCGGGTGCGCATGGCGGCGGCGACCTGCTGGCGGCGGATGTCGAGGTAGCGGTACTTGAGCCGGGCCTCCTCCGACACGCCGACGTTGCCCTCGATGGGGAACGGCAGCGGCGCGGACTCGCTCAGCACCTCGACCCGCTCGGCCACGACCTCGATCGCGCCGGTGGGCAGCTCGGGGTTCTCGTTGCCCTCCGGGCGCACCCTGACCTGGCCGACCACCTGCACGCAGTACTCGGCGCGCAGGTCGTGGGCGTGGTCCTCCTCGCGGAAGACCACCTGCGCCGAGCCGGAGGCGTCGCGCAGGTCGATGAAGACAACGCCGCCGTGGTCACGGCGGCGGGCCACCCATCCTGCGAGCGTCACCTGCTGCCCGGCGTGCTCCTCACGGAGCGACCCGGCCGTATGCGTGCGGATCACTGCACTTTCCCTTTCAAAACGTCGGCGACCTGGGCCAGCGGCACCTGGGTCTGTTCTGCGGTGGTCAGGTCCTTCAGTTGCACGGCCTCGGCCGCGAGGTCTCGCTCGCCCAGGATCAGCGCGAAGCGGGCGCCGGATCTGTCGGCGCCCTTCATCGCTCCCTTGAGCCCCTTGCCGCCGAAGGCCATGTCGGCGCTGACGCCCGCCTCGCGCAGCTCGGAGATAAGCAGGAACATGCGGCGGCGCGCGTCGTCGCCCAGCGGGACACCGTACACCTGGACGCGGCCCGGCGCGGCCTCGCCGAGCAGACCCTCGGACTCCATGGCCAGGTACGTGCGGTCGACGCCGAGCGCCCAGCCGACACTGGGCAGCGGCGGGCCGCCCAGCATCTCGCTGAGCCCGTCGTAGCGGCCGCCGCCGCCGACGGCCGACTGGGAGCCGAGCCCGCCGTGCACGAACTCGAACGTGGTGCGCGTGTAGTAGTCGAGCCCGCGCACCAGCCGGGGGTCGTCCTCGAAGGCCACGCCCGAGGCGGTCAGCAGCGAGCGGACCTCCTCGTGGTAGGCCTTGCAGGCCGCGCACAGGTGGTCGACGACCAGCGGCGCGCCGGTGAGCTGGGCCTGCACCTCGGGCCGCTTGTCGTCGAGCACCCGCAGCGGGTTGATGTCGATGCGGGCCCTGGTCTCCTCGTCGAGGTCGAGCCCGCGCAGGAAGTCCTGGAGCGCGGCCCGGTAGGCGGGGCGGCAGTTGCGGTCGCCGAGCGAGTTGAGCAGCAGCCTGACCTGGCGCAGGCCGAGCGAGGCGAAGCCGCGCGCGCCGAGCAGGATCAGCTCGGCGTCGAGCGCCGGGTCCTCCGAGCCGAGGGCCTCGGCCCCGACCTGCCAGAAGTGGCGGTAGCGGCCCTTCTGGGCGCGCTCGTAGCGGAACTGGCTGCCGGAGTACCACAGCTTGACCGGGAGCTGGCCGTTGTGCAGGTTGTGCTGGAGCACGGCGCGCACGACCGAGGCGGTGCCCTCGGGGCGCAGGGTCAGCGACCTGCCCGCCTTGTCGGGGAAGGTGTACATCTCCTTCGACACCACGTCGGTGGACTCGCCCACGCCGCGCTTGAACAGCTCGGTGTCCTCGAAGACCGGGGTCTCGACGTAGCCGTAGCCCGCCTGCCGCAGCGGCGCGGCCAGTGCCTCGCGCACGGCCAGGATGGCCTCGGAGCTGGGCGGCAGCCAGTCGAAGGTGCCTTTGGGTGCTTGGAAGCTCATTAGATCCCTCGTGTGGGACCGGCCTGCGGCGCCGCTTCCTTCAGGTAAGGGTTGGTGGCGCGCTCGCGGCCGATCGTGGTCTGTGGTCCGTGGCCCGGCAGGACGACCGTATCGTCAGGCAGCGGCAGGCACTTGGTGGCCAGGCTGCTCAGGATGGTCGCGTAGTCGCCGCCGGGAAGATCGGTGCGGCCGATGGAGCCGGCGAACAGCAGGTCGCCCGAGAACATGATCTCGTCGCCGGGCAGCCGGAAGCTCACCGACCCCCTGGTATGGCCCGGGGTGTGGTCGACCACGAGATCGAGGCCCGCCAGGCTGAGCGCGGCGCCGTCGGACAGCTCGCGCACGTCGTCGGGCTCGCTCAGCCTGATGTCGCCGAACAGCGAGACGCCGCCGCCCCAGCCGGCCGAGGGGTCGCTCAGCAGGTGGCGGTCGTCGGGGTGGATCCACGCGGGGACGTCGCGCGCGCCGCAGACGGGGGCGACCGACCACACGTGGTCGAGGTGGCCGTGCGTGAGCAGCACCGCGACCGGCTTGAGCCGGTGCTCGCGCAGCAGCTCGTCGACGCCTTCGGCCGCGTCCTGGCCCGGATCGACGATCACGCACTCCTCGCCGGCCGCGGGCGCGACGACGTAACAATTGGTCTGGAGGGCCCCTGCGGGGAAGCCTGCGATGAGCATCTGCCTCAGGTGATCTCGTCGAAAAGCCAATGGGAATGTAACCGAAGGGTACCGGTGCGGGTCGCCGGGCTGCGAATCATTACCCATTGGCCGATACGATTCGCCCACCTCAGTTGATTGACTATGGGAGGCAAAGCGGTGGCCACGGGCAAGGACCGGCAGAAGCAGCTGGCACGTGAGCACTACGAGCGGCAGATGCAGCGCCGCATCGAGCGCGAGCAGAAGGCCAAGCGCACCGCGATCATCGGCTCCACGGTCGGCGTGGTGGTCGTGGTGGGCGGCATCGTGGCCGCGGTCGCGCTGCTCGGCGGCGGCGACTCGACGACCGAGGCGTCCGCCTCGCCCTCGGCCTCGGCCCCGCAGGACACCGCGTCGGCCGCGGCCAGCACGGGGCCGAAGCCGTACAACGCGGCGACCGGCACCTGCGACTACGTCAAGGAGGCCGCCGGCGGCCAGGTCAAGGACGTCGGCATGCCGCCGACCAAGGTCAAGACCGAGCCGGCCAAGAAGACGATGACGCTCGCCACGAACCTGGGCGACATCGTGGTCGAGCTCGACAACGCCAAGGCGCCGTGCACGACCAACTCGCTGGCCTTCCTGGCGAGCAAGAAGTTCTACGACGGCAGCAAGTGCCACCGGCTCGGCAGCGACAAGTTCCCCATGCTGCAGTGCGGCGACCCGACGGCCAAGGCCGACGGCAAGAGCCAGGACGGCGCGGGCGGCCCCGGCTACGTGATGGCCGAGGAGAACCTCCAGGGGGCCACGTACAAGCGCGGCACGGTGGCGATGGCGAAGACCTCGGCGCCGGGCAGCACGGGGAGCCAGTTCTTCCTCGTTTACGGCGATCTCGGACTCACCCCGGATTACACGCCGGTGGGTACGATCACCAAGGGGCTCGACATCCTGGACAAGGTGAACAAAGCGGGCGTCATCGCTGACATGGGAGATGGGACCGGAGCACCGAAGCAAACCCTCGAAATCAAAGACGTGACAATCGCCGGCAAGAGCTGACGTAATACAAACTAGGGACGAAGTAGTCCCGAAGGGTCTGATGGATAGTGCGGGAGGACACGGTGAGCACCGACCCGTGGGGCCGGGTAGACGACGACGGCACCGTCTACGTGCGTACGGCTGAGGGAGAGCGGGCCGTCGGCTCCTGGCAGGCCGGTGAACCCGAAGAGGCACTGGCCTACTTCCATCGCAAGTACGACGAGCTGTCCGGCCAGGTACAGCTCCTCGAACAGCGGGTCAAGGGCACCGACCTGGCGCCCGCGCAGGCCGAGGCGAGCATCGCCAAGCTGCGCGAGGCCGTCGCCGACGCCCACGCCGTGGGCGACCTGGCGGCGCTGACGGCCCGCCTCGACGGGCTGACCGAGCTGGTCGGCCATCGCCGCGAGGAGGTCAAGGCCGCCCGCGACCAGGCGCGCGCCGAGGCCAGGGCGGTCAAGGAGCGCATCGTCGCCGAGGCCGAGCGCATCGCCGACGAGACCACCCACTGGAAGTCGGGCGGCGAACGGCTGCGCCAGCTCGTGGAGGAGTGGAAGGCCGCCGACCGGATCGACCGGGTCACCGAGGCCGCGCTGTGGAAGCGGCTGTCGGCCGCCCGCACCGCCTTCGCCAAGCGCCGCAAGCAGTACTTCGCGGGCCTGGACGAGCAGCGTGAGGGCGTGCGCTCGGCCAAGGAGCGCATCGTCGCCGAGGCCGAGGCCCTGGCCGGCTCCACCGACTGGGGCACGACCGCGGCGATCTACCGCGAGCTGATGCAGCAGTGGAAGACCGCCGGGCGCGCCTCGCGCGAGGCCGAGGACGAGCTGTGGGGCCGCTTCAAGGCCGCCCAGGACCAGTTCTTCCAGGCCCGTTCGGCGGTCTTCGCCGAGCGCGACGCCTCGCTGGCGGCCAACGCCGAGGTCAAGGAGGAGCTGCTGGCCGAGGCCGAGAAGATCCTCCCGGTCACCGACGCGCGCACGGCCAGGGCGGCGCTGCGGCACGTCCTGGAGCGCTGGGAGGCCGCCGGACCGGTGCCGCGCGAGCAGCGCGACCGGCTCGAAGGCGGGCTGCGCAAGGTCGACGAGGCCGTGCGCAAGGCCGAGGACGCCGAGTGGAAGCGGTCCAACCCCGAGGCCAGGGCCCGCGCCCAGAGCACGGTCGACCAGCTGCGCGCCTCCATCGAGCAGCTGGAGAAGCGGCTGTCCAAGGCGCAGGCCGCCGGCCGGGCCAAGGACGTCAAGGAGGCCGAGGAGGCGCTGGTCGCCCGCCGTTCATGGCTGGAGGAGGCCGAGCGCACGCTGACCGAGTTCAGCTGAACCGATCTTCGGAAGGCGGCCGGGGTCCTACGCTGACGGCATGGACCCCGTCAGCGTCGCGCGCGCCCTCGTCGACGAGCTGTTCCCCGGCGCCCTGTACGCCTTCGTCGGCGGCAGCGTGCTCACCGAGCGCCGCACCAGCACCTCCGACCTCGACGTCGTGGTGGTGCTCGACGGGCTGGCCGTGCCCTACCGCGAGTCCCTGCGCTGGCACGGCTGGCCCGTCGAGCTGTACGTCCACAGCGAGACCAGCCTCGACGCCTACGTCGACCGCGACCTGGCCGAGCGCAAGCCGGGCGTGGCCCGCATGTGCGCCGACGGCGCGGTGCTGGTCGACCGCACCGGCGGCCGGGCCAGCGACCTTCAGGCGGCGCTCGGCGACCGGCTGGCCGCCGGTCCCGGCGGCCTGGCCGCCGCCCGCGCCGACCAGGCCCGGTACGCCCTGTCCGACCTGCTCGACGACCTGGCCGGCGCGACCGACCCCGGCGAGCAGCTGTTCATCCGCTGGCAGGTGGTCCAGGAGACCGCCAGGCTGGCCCTCGACGTGGGCGGCAGGTGGCGGGGCAACGGCAAGTGGCTGCTGCGCGAGCTGCGCGGGCACGACCCGGCGCTGGCCGACGAGCTGCTGGCGGCCCATTCCGACCCGGAGCTGCTGACCTCGGTGGCCTCAGGCGTCCTGGAACGGGCCGGAGGGCGCCTGTGGGAGGGCTACCGGGCCGAGGGCGACCCCTTCCACCTCCCGCTGCGTCACATCGCCTCGGACGCGCTGTCGGGCGACACGGCGCAGAGCGCCGGGATGCGCAGGCTGGCCGCCGTCAGCGGGGCCACGGCCGGCTCCTCGGCCCTGTGGATGGGCCAGACGCACGTCGCGCCCGCCACCCGCTCCTCCGACCACCACCACGGCGCCTCGGAGACCGCCATCTACGTCGTCAGCGGCTCGCCGCGCTTCGTCTTCCTCCAGGACGGCCGCGAGCGGCGCATCGAGGCGGCCCCCGGCGACTACGTCTACGTGCCGCCCTACACCCCGCACCGCGAGGAGAACCCCGACCCCGAGCGGGAGGCCGTCGTGGTGATCGCGCGCAGCACGCAGGAGGCCATCGTGGTCAACCTGCCGGACCTGAAGGGCTGACCCGCGGCCGCTCAGCTGCCGGCGCCGCTCACCCGGTAGACGTCGAAGACGCCCTGGATGCTGCGCACGGCCTTGAGCACGTGGCCCAGGTGTTTCGGGTCGCCCATCTCGAAGGTGAACTTGCTGATCGCCACCCGGTCGCGCGAGGTCGTCACGGACGCGCTGAGGATGTTGACGTGCTGGTCGGACAGGGTGCGCGTGACGTCGGACAGCAGGCGCGGCCGGTCGAGGGCCTCGACCTGGATGGCCACCAGGAACACGCTGTCGTCGCCGGGCGACCAGCTCACCTCGACCAGCCGGTCGGGCTGCTCCCTGAGCTGCTGGACGTTGGTGCAGTCGGCGCGGTGCACGGACACGCCGTGGCCGCGGGTGACGAAGCCGACGATCTCGTCGCCGGGCACCGGCGTGCAGCACTTGGACAGGCGCACCCACACGTCGGCATCGCCCGCCACGACCACGCCCGCGCCGCCGCCGCGCGGACGGCCGCGCAGCCGGGTCGGCAGGGACGTCTCGGCGATGTCCTCCTCGGCGCTCTCCACGCCGCCGATCGAGGCCACGAGCTTCTGCACGACCGCCTGCGCGGCGATGTGCCCCTCCCCCACGGCCGCGTAGAGCGCCGAGACGTCGGGATAGCGCAGGTCGCGGGCGAGCGCCAGCAGCGCCTCACCGGACATCAGGCGCTGCAGCGGCAGGCCCTGCTTGCGCATGGCGCGGCCGATGGCCTCCTTGCCCGCCTCGATCGCGGTCTCGCGGCGCTCCTTGGAGAACCACTGCCGGATCTTGTTGCGGGCCCGGCCGGACTTGACGAACTTCAGCCAGTCGCGCGACGGCCCGGCGTCGGGCGACTTGGAGGTGAAGATCTCGACCGTGTCGCCGTTGCCGAGCCGCGACTCCAGCGGCACCAGCCGCCCGTTGACGCGCGCGCCGATGCAGCGATGGCCGACCTCGGTGTGGACGGCGTAGGCGAAGTCGACCGGCGTGCCGCCCTCGGGCAGGGCGATGACCTGGCCCTTCGGGGTGAACACGTAGACCTCGGAGACCGACAGGTCGAAGCGCAGCGACTCCAGGAACTCGCCCGGGTCGGAGGTCTCCTTCTGCCAGTCGAGGAGCTGGCGCAGCCAGGCCATGTCGCTGCCCGGCTTGACCTTTCCGGTGGGCCCCGGCGCGCCGACCTCCTCCTTGTACTTCCAGTGGGCGGCCACGCCGTACTCGGCCCTGTGGTGCATCGCGTGGGTGCGGATCTGCAGCTCGACCGGCTTGCCCTCGGGACCGATCACCGTGGTGTGCAGCGACTGGTACATGTTGAACTTGGGCATCGCGATGTAGTCCTTGAACCGGCCGGGGACCGGGTTCCAGCGCGCGTGGATCGTGCCCAGCGCCGCGTAGCAGTCGCGCACGCTGTCGACCAGGACCCGGATGCCCACCAGGTCGTAGATGTCGTCGAAGGCGACGTCGCGGGCGATCATCTTCTGGTAGACGGAGTAGTAGTGCTTGGGCCGGCCCTTGACCACCGCGCGGATCTTGGCCTCGCGCAGGTCGCCGGAGACCTTCTCGATGACCTCCTGCAGGAACAGGTCGCGCCGCGGCGCGCGCTCGGACACCATGCGCGCGATCTCGTCGTAGCGCTTGGGGTAGAGCATGGCGAACGCGAGGTCCTCCAGCTCCCACTTGATCGTGTTCATGCCGAGCCGGTGGGCCAGCGGAGCGAAGATCTCCAGCGTCTCGCGGGACTTCTGGTGGCGCTTGTGCTCGGGCAGGTAGCGCATGGTGCGCATGTTGTGGAGCCGGTCGGCGAGCTTGATGATCAGCACGCGGATGTCGCGCGACATCGCCACGACCATCTTGCGCACGGTCTCGGCCTGCGCCGCGTCGCCGAACTTGACCTTGTCGAGCTTGGTGACGCCGTCGACCAGCGAGCCGATCGTGTCGCCGAAGTCGGCGCGCAGCTCGTCGAGGCTGTAGGCGGTGTCCTCGACGGTGTCGTGCAGCAGCGCGGCGCACAACGTCTCGTCGTCGGTGCCCAGCTCGGCCAGGATCGTCGCCACGGCGAGCGGGTGGGTGATGTAGGGGTCGCCCGACTTCCGCTTCTGGTCGCGGTGGTGGTAGGCGGCCATGTCGTAGGCGCGTTCGATCAGGCGCAGATCGGCCTTGGGATGGGTGGCCCGGACCGTGCGGAACAGCGGCTCCAGCACCGGATTCATGGCCCCACCCCCAAACCGCCGTCGACGCACCGCAGGAACGCCGGGCGCGTCGGCATTACCTGCGTCGGTTACGTCGGGCGCGACCACATCACGGGGCACTCAGACTCCTCACGTTCGAGTCCAGATCCCCCCAGTGTATCCAGGCTGGGAACCCGGACTCGCTCGGGCCGTCTCAGACGATCACCAGGGAGTGCAGGTCGACGGCCGGCAGACGCTCGCGCCCCTTGAGAAAGGCCAGCTCCATCAGCACCGCGATGCCGACCACGTGCGCGCCAGCCCGCTCGACGAGCTCGATGGTGGCCTTGGCCGTGCCGCCGGTCGCCAGCACGTCGTCGACGATGAGCACCCGGTCGCCGGGCGCGAAGGCGTCGCGGTGCACCTCGATGGTGGCCGAGCCGTACTCCAGGTCGTAGGACTCCTCCAGCGTCGCGGCCGGCAGCTTGCCCTTCTTGCGCACCGGGACGAACCCGGCCGCCGCCCGGTAGGCCACCGGCGCCGCCAGGATGAAGCCCCTGGCCTCGATGCCGACGATCTTGTCCACCTCGGTGAGGCCGGCCAGCTCCTCCACCACGGCCGCCATCGCGACGGGGTCGCCGAGCAGCGGGGTGATGTCCTTGAACAGCACGCCGGGCTTGGGATAGTCGGGGACGTCCCTGATCCGGTCCAGGATCAACTGGCTGAGCTCGCTCATCGTGCTTCCATCGCCTTCCTCGTGGGTGCCGCGCTCCATGATGGCCTACTCCGGACCCTCCTCGGACCTCGCGACGTCCCGGACGGCCTGTGACGGGCCTCAGACGCCCGCCGGGAACGAGCCCAGCCCGGGGTGCCCCACGACCCCATCCGGCGCCGCACGGCCCCCCTGAACGCGACGGCGCCCCCGCCCTGACGGACGGGGGCGCCGTGACGAGCCACGGACGGGGCTCAGCCCTTCGCTACGGCTGCGCTTTTGGAACCCTTCGCCCCCTTGCCGGTGGTGGAGGCGAGCCGGCGCGCGATGGCCTGGTACTTCGGCTCCCGCTCCTTGAGCGTCACCAGCATCGGCGTGGCCACGCACAGAGACGAGTAGGTGCCGACGATCATGCCGACGAACAGGGCCAGCGACAGGTCCTTCAGCGTGCCCGCGCCGAGCAGCGTGGTGCCGATGAACAGGATGGCCGCCACCGGCAGGATCGCGACCAGCGAGGTGTTCAGCGACCGGATCAGCGTGTGGTTGAGCGCGTTGTTGGCCGCCATCGAGTACGTCATCTTGGAGGTCGTGCCCAGCTTGGCCGTGACCTCCTTGATCATGTCGAACACCACGACCGCGTCGTAGAGCGAGTAGCCGAGGATGGTCAGGAAGCCCAGCAGCGTCGCCGGCGTGACCTCGAAGCCCGACCAGGCGTAGACGCCGGCGGTGATGACGAGGTCGTGGATGAGCGCGACGATCGCCGACAACGCCATCTTCGGCTCGAACGCCATCGACAGGTACAGGATGATCGCCAGCATGAAGACGCCCAGGCCGATCCAGGCCTTCTGGGAGACCTCACCGCCCCAGGAGGCGCCGATCGACTGGACGCTGACGTCCTTGACCGGGACCTTGTACTCCTTGGCGATCGTGGTCTGCATCTGGTTGAGCGTCGACTCCGTCAGGGTCTCGGTGGTGACCCGCCAGTTGTCGCGGGCCCGCTGCACGATCACCTGGTGGGCGCCCTGCGTGCGGAAGTCCTCGCGGACCTCCTCGACGGTGCCGCTGCTGGCCGGGAACGTGAAGACCGTTCCGCCCTTGAACTCGACGCCCAGGTTGAGCCCGTTGAACAGGATGCCGGCCAGGGAGACGGCCAGCAGCAGGCCGGACAGGCTGTACCAGAGCCTCCACTTGCCGACGAAGTCGACATCGATCTCGCCGCGGTAGAGGCGACGCCCCAGTCCCATCTCAGGCCTCCTGCGGAGTGGTCGTGGCGGCCGGCTCGGTGCTCATGCGCTCTGCGTCGAGGCCGGACAGCGGGTGGCCCTTGGCGAAGAACTTCAGCCTCGCCAGCAGGGCGATGAACGGCTTGGTGAACATGAACACCACCACGATGTCGATCAGCGTGGTCAGGCCCATCGCGAAGGCGAACCCGGCCACACCGCCCACCGCCAGGAAGTACAGCACGATGGCGGCGATGAACATGACGGCGTCGGCGATCAGGATCGTGCGCCGGGCACGGACCCAGGCCACCTCGACGGCCGCGCGAAGCGTCCGCCGACCTTCCTTCATCTCATCACGTATGCGTTCGAAGTACACGATGAAGGAGTCGGCGGTGATGCCGATCGAGACCACCAGGCCGATGATGTGCGGCAGCGAGAGCCGGAAGCCGGCGTTGTGGCCGAGCACGACCACCGCCGTGTACGTCAGGATCGAGGCCACGACGAGGCTCAGCACCGCGACGATGCCGAGGCCGCGGTAGTACAGCAGCGAGTAGACGACCACCAGGCCGAGGCCGATGATGCCGGCGATCAGGCCGCCTTCGAGCTGGTCGGCGCCGAGCGTCGAGGACACGGTGTCGATCGAGCTGCGCTGGAACTTCAGCGGGAGGGCGCCGTACTTGAGCTGGTCGGCCAGGTTGGTGGCGCTGACCTGGTCGAAGCCGCCGGTGATCTCGGCGCGGCCGCCGGGGATCGGGCTGATGATGTTGGGGGCCGTGATGACCACGCCGTCGAGGACGACCGCCACCTTGTTGCGCGGCTCCTGGGCGTTGTAGGCGGTGGTGGTGAGCTTGCTCCACTCGCCCGCGCCCTTGCTCTTGAAGTCGAGCTGGACGATCCACTCCACGGTGCCCTGGCGCACGCCGGCCGAGGCGGTGTCGATGTCGGTGCCGACGACCTTGGCGACGTCGAGGACGTACTTGTAGCTGCCGTCGGTCTCGCAGGCCGCGTACTGCTTGTTCGGGTCGTCCTGGACGCCCTGGCCGCGGTTCTTGGGGTCGGAGCAGTCGAGCTTGTGGAACTGCTGCAGCACCGCGGGGTCGATGCCCTGCGTGTTGATGCCGGCGTTGGGGTCCTGGTTCGGCTGCGCGGGCGGCGTGCTCGGCGACGGCGTCGGCGTGGCGTTCTTGCCCTTGGTGTTCTGCTTCTGACCCGTCTGGTTCTGGGCCGTCTGGCCGCGGCCGGTCTGCGTGGCCTCGGGCGTGGCGCCCGGCGTCGGCGCGGTCAGCGCGGACGACAGCGCCTTGCCCGTCGGGGACGCGCTCGGCGTGGTCGCCGACTGCGTGCCGGACGGCTTGCCCGACGGCCTGGCGGTCGAGGACGGCTTGGCAGACGGCGAGGCGCCCGGCGTGGGCGCCTCGGTGGTCAGGTTCTGCGGGACCTGCGTGGCCTCCATGGCGAGCACCTGGCGGAAGCGCAGCTCCGCCGTGGTGGCGACCAGCTTGATGGCCTCGCTCTGTCCGACGCCCGGGATGGAGATGATGATGTTGTCGCCGGACTTGGCGACCTCCGCGTCGGAGATGCCGGTGCCGTTGACCCGGTCGCGGATGATGTTGACCGCGCGGTCGAGGATCTCTTCAGGCGGAGACTGACCGGACTGGGTCACGGGTGACAACGTCACCGTCGTTCCGCCGGCGAGGTCGAGTCCCAGCTTCGGCGTGAACGCCTTCTGCAGGAACATCGTCCCGCCCAGGGCGAGGATGAGCGCCAGCAGCACCAAGAGCGTGCGCCCTGGTCGGCTGTGGCGGCTGGTCGGTCGGGCCACTGGTCGTCGATTCTCTCAGATAGGGGTTTGTCGCAGAGCTTAGTCAGGACTGCTTGCTGCTGGAGCCCTGATCGCCGTTGGGCTCGACGGTCGTGTCGGACTCCTTGGCGTCACCGTCGGCCACGTCGGTCACGACCGGCTCGTCGGCCACCACCGGAGCGTCACCGGGCTGGACCACCCGGCCGATGGCCGCCTTGACCCAGCGCGTCTCGATGCCGGGCGCGACCTCCAGCACGACGTCCTCGTTGTCCACCGCGACGACCGTGGCGAACAGGCCGGTCGTGGTCATGACGCGGGCGCCCGGGGTCAAGGAGTTCTGCATCTGCTGCGCTTCCTGCTGGCGCTTGCGCTGCGGACGGATCAGCAGGAAGTAGAACACCACCACCAGAAGGATCAGCGGCAGGATGCTTCCGAGTTGTCCCATGTCCATAGGGGCGACCTTCCATAGTCGTTCAAGAATTTGACACCGGCCTCGCGCCGGAAATTCCGTTGCGTAGCTCTCGGGCCGCGCCGCTCAGCCCGTCAGCCTACACAGCCAGCCAAGGCACGGAGTGTAGGCGGTTGTTATGAAACGCGGCAACGAGGCAGCGATTCGGCGCGCGGGGAAGTTCCCGATTTGAAATGGTTGCAACCGTTTCGTGATCACGGTGAAACGGCGGCCCCGAAAGCGTCCGGCGGTGGTGTCATACCCAGGTGTGTCCAGGCGGAAGCGGTCGCGACCCGGCCGCGCGGGGTCCTGGCCAGCAGCCCCTGCCGCACGAGGAACGGCTCGGCCACCACTTCGACGGTCTCGGGCTCCTCCCCCACGGCCACGGCGAGCGTGGAGAGACCGACGGGACCGCCGCCGAACTTGCGCAGCAGCACCCCGAGCACCGCCCGGTCGAGCCGGTCGAGCCCTTCGGCGTCGACTTCGTAAAGATTGAGCGCGGCCGAGGCAATGTCTCGATCGATCACTCCGTCGGCGCGCACGTCGGCGAAGTCGCGGACGCGGCGCAGCAGCCGGTTGGCGATGCGGGGCGTGCCGCGCGACCGCCGGGCGATCTCGTGGGCGCCCTCCTCGGGCAGGACGACGCCGAGCAGCCGCGCCGACCGGTGGAGCACCTGCTCCAGCTCGCCGACCTCGTAGAAGTCCATGTGGGCGGTGAACCCGAACCGGTCGCGCAGCGGCGCCGGCAGCAGGCCGGCCCGCGTGGTGGCGCCGACCAGCGTGAACGGCGCGATGTCGAGCGGGATCGCGGTCGCGCCCGGCCCCTTGCCCACGACGATGTCGACCCGGAAGTCCTCCATGGCCAGGTAGAGCATCTCCTCGGCGGGCCTGGCCATGCGGTGGATCTCGTCGATGAACAGCACCTCGCCCTCCGTCAGCGTGGACAGGATGGCGGCGAGGTCGCCGGCCCGCTCCAGGGCGGGGCCGGAGGTGATGCGGAGCGGCATGTTGAGCTCGGCCGCGATGATCATGGCCAGGGTGGTCTTGCCCAGGCCGGGCGACCCGCTCATCAGCACGTGGTCGGGCGGACGCTGCCGGCGCATGGCGCTCTCCAGCACCAGGGACAGCTGCTCGCGCACCCGGCCCTGGCCGATGAACTCGCCCAGCCGCTTGGGCCGCAGCGCCGCCTCGATCTGCAGCTCGTCGCCGCCGGCGTCGGCGGAGACCAGCTCGCGCTCATAGTTCATGGCCACCGCTCCTTCCCGCGCGCCGGGGCGTCGTCTCGGACTTCATGATCATCGTACGCTGAGCGACCGGAGCGCGGCCTTCAGCAGCGCGGCCACCTGCGGCTGGCGCCCGGCGGCGAGGTCGGCCTCGGCCTCCGGCGCGACCCCGGCCACCGCCTCGTCGGCGTCCTTGCTCGAATAGCCCAGGCCCACCAGGCCGGAGTGCACCTGCTCGCGCCACAGGGCGGCGCGCCGCTCCCCGCCGATCGCCGCGTTGACGGCCTCCTCGGGGGTGCCGAGCCGGTCCTTCAGCTCCAGGACGATGCGCTGGGCGCCCTTCTGCCCGATGCCCGGCACCCGCGTGAGCGCCTTGAGGTCGGCGGCGGCCACGGCCACCCGCAGCGCGTTGGGCGTGTGGACGGCGAGCATCGCCAGCGCCAGCTTGGGGCCGACGCCGCTGGCCGTCTGGAGCATCTCGAAGACGGCCCGCTCGTCGTCGCCGGCGAAGCCGTAGAGGGTCAGCGACTCCTCGCGCACCACCAGCGACGTGGCCAGCCTGGCCTGCTCGCCCACGCGCAGCGTGGCCAGCGTGCCGGGGGTGCAGTGGGCGAGGATGCCGACGCCCCCGACCTCGATCACGGCTCCGTCGGGCGCGACCGACGCCACCCTGCCCGCCACCGACGCGATCACGACTCGGTCTCCTTCTCCACGAACTCCACGAAACGGCCGGCCCGCGCTTGCCGCACGGGTCAGCGCCCCTTGCCGGCGCGGGCCATGGCCTCGGCCAGCCGGTGCTGGGCGCCGCCGCGCCAGATGTGGCAGATGGCCAGGGCCAGCGCGTCGGCGGCGTCGGCCGGCTTGGGCATCTCGGCCAGCCGCAGCAGCCGGGTGATCATCGTGCCGACCTGCTTCTTGTCGGCCGTGCCGCTGCCGGTGACGGCGGCCTTGACCTCCGAGGGCGTGTGCAGCGCGACCGGCAGCCCGCGCCGGGCCGCGCACAGCACGGCGATCCCGGCCGCCTGCGCGGTGCCCATGACGGTGCGGACGTTGTGCTGGGCGAAGACGCGCTCCACGGCCACGGCGTCGGGACGGACCTCGTCGAGCCACCGCTCGATGCCGGCCTCGATGCCGACCAGCCGGGCGCCGAGCTCCTCGTCGGAACCCGTGCGCACCACCCCGACGGCCACCAGCGACAGCGGCGCGCCCGGCCGGCCCTCGACCGCGCCCAGGCCGCACCGGGTCAGCCCCGGATCGACGCCCATCACCCGCACCGGCTTGCCTCCCGCGCCGCCGAACATCTGTTCGGCACGAGACTCTACCCCGGCCGAGCTGGCCGCGCACCGTGAATCGCCCGCCGCGAACGGCGGGCGGGCCCGTCAGAAGTAGTCGAGCATGTACGGCTTGGCGGCGAAGGCCGTGTCGAGCAGCTCGTCGTGACGGTCGTCGCCGGACATCAGGCCGGTCCTGCGCAGCGTCGCGGTGGGCACGCCCGCGTACAGGGCGGAGAAGCCGCCGACGCTCAGCGCCGCGCCCCCGCCGTCTGCCGGAGTGGCCGGGACGGCCGTGCCGGAGCCGCCGGAGAACTCCAGCCGGAAGGAGCCGCCGCCGCGCAGCGGGTCGTCCACGGAGACCGCGGCCCCGCCCGTGACGGCGGCGGGGAAGCCCCTGCGCGCCACGGCCGCGGCCACGTCGAGCACCCTGAACATCCAGCGCACCTGCGTGACGCGGTCGGTGGAGCGCTCGCCGAGCAGCCACAGCACCGGGTCGTCGGGGGCGACCGGCGCGGTGACCTTCCTGGCGATGGACGACGAGCTGCCCACCATCGACCACAGCGCCCTGGCCGTCTCCCCCGACCCGGCGACCAGGTTCTCGACGTGCATGTCGTCGCCGTTCCAGCGGTAGACGAGGTAGCCGTCGGGGGCCAGGTAGAGGAAGTCGTCCTCGTTGGACAGCCAGACGCGCCAGGCGTTCTCGTCCCAGGCGACGGGGCCGCTGGAACGGGCCGCCTCGTGCGTGCGGTGGAGCAGGGAGACGACCTCGGCGGCGTCGGCGGGGCCCATCCTGCGCAGCTTGACCTCGCCGGACGGCCTGATGCGGCGCAGCGACTCGGCGGGCAGCGTGATCATGTGCCGGGCTCCGGCGTGCTCGTAGCCGAGCGAGCGGTACAGGGGCGTGGTGGCCGGGTAGAGCGCCGAGACGGCGTCGCCGTGGGCGGCGGCGCGGTCGATGACGGCGCGCATGATGGCGGTGCCGACGCCGTGACCGCGGTCCTCCGGGTTGACGGTGACCCCCGCGACGCCGGCCATGGGCTGCGGACGGCCATACCACCATTGGGTGAAGCCGCGCAGCCGGGCCGAGGCGGCGAGCCTGCCGCCCTCGAACGCGCCCAGGTAGCGGCCCTCGCCGAGCGTGGGCGTCACGGTGCGGCGCCACCGCTCGGCCTCCGCGCCGGAGATCGGGCCGAAGGAACGTTTACGCAGGTCGAGAACGTCGTCGAGGTCGTCAGGGGTGAGATCGCGAATTTCCACAACCACTCAACCTACGGGCTGGTACGGGCGGGTCGCGATCCGTTTACGCTGACGGCGAGCCTGTCGAGGTACCGCAGCTGGGCGGCCACGACGGCGGCCAGCGCGACCACGACGACGACCAGCGGGGTGCTCGCGCCGACGTCGGGGACGCCGTGGAAGCCGCCGAGCCGGCCCATCTGCGCGACGGGCACGGTGAACAGCTCCGGGCTCTGGGCCACCAGCAGCGGCCAGAGCACGTCCTGGGCGTTGACCAGCGTGACGGCGCCGGCCAGCACGCCCGCCATCGGCAGGGACGGCAGCAGGACGCCGCCGAAGAAGTCCCGGTCGTTCCGCTCGGCCAGCCCCTTGCACAGCAGCGTCAGCACCAGCAGCGCAGGGACGCTGACCAGCAGCGGCGGGAACAGGGCGAAGAAGGTGTCCACGAGACGCAGGTTGCGCATGTTCTGCCAGTCGGCCACGCCGAGGGGGCCGGTGCCGACGAACAGCCACGGGGCGAACGGCAGCAGCAGCCACTCGCTGCGCGCGCCCAGGGGACGCAGGCCGCCGATGCCGAGGGCGGCCAGGTAGGCCACGCCGACCGACACCAGCGCGCCGGCCACGGCGGGGACCCAGGTGTTGACCTGCGCGCGCAGCCCGCCGGACGCGGCGCCGTCGCCGCCCGCGAGCACGCCGGAGATCCACGGCCAGGCGCAGACCAGCCCGACCGCCACCACCAGCACCAGCGCGACGGCCCCGGCGGCGACGCCGCCTCCGGCCCGCGCCCGCCCGGGATCCGAGCCGGGGAACGCTCCACGCCGATCCCGCTCGGGGAGCACGGTGACACGGAGGCGGGCGGCCACCGCGGCGACCACCGCGACGACGCCGAGCACGCCGAGAAGCACGCCCGTCAGGGCCGCGACGGCCGCCCCAGGGCCGAACTGGGCCATTCTGAAGGCGAAGTCGTACTGGAGGCCCGCGAGGGTCTGTGTGGCGCGCTCAGGGCCTCCCCGGGTGAGCGCCATGCCGATCGAGAACGCCTGCGCCCCCACGGCGACGGTCGCCAGCGCCACCAGCACACCCACCACGACCGTGGCGCGCCCGGCGGTGCCGCCGCGCAGCGCGGGCAGGAACGCCGTCAGCGCCAGCGCGCACACCACCCCGAAGGTGGCGGCCACGACGACGAGCCGCAGCGTCCCCGGGGCCGTGGCGGGGTCGCGCAGGCCCTCGGCCAGCGTGGCGATGCCCGGACCGTCGGGCGACGTCCCCCGCAGCCAGGCCGCCGCCACGCCGATCGGCGAGAACGTGACGATCGCCAGCGACGACACGACCAGGCCCGCGCGCCGCACCAGGGCGCCGCCCCGGTCGAGCGCCAGGGCGAGCAGCGGCCCCACGGCCACGGCCACCAGCAGCGGCCCCACGGTCAGCGAGAGCGTGAAGCCGAGCGCCCGCCAGAACTCCTCGCCGCCCAGCACCTTGCCGTAGTTGTCCAGGCCCACGAACCTGCTCGGCTGCAGCACGCCGCCGCTGTGCAGGCTGAGCACGATCGTCTGGACCGTCGGCAGGACCAGCGTGATCAGGGTGCCGAGCAGGGCGGGCACGGCCAGCAGCCAGCCCAGCGCGCGGTAGGACGCCGGTGGCCGGGCGGCCGGGGGCACGGGGACAGGAGTCGGTGGGATGGGGGAATTCACGTCGCCCGACCCTAGCCGCGTCAGGGCGCGGGCGCACGCGTAACGGCCGGGTGGGCATTTGGTGTCGAACACCCGCGGGCCCGGCAAGTGCCAGGTCAAGGGCGGAAACCGGCCCCGGGAAAGAGCGAGGGCCCGGGGTCGCCCCCGGGCCCTCGGTGGCGCGGGATCAGTCGAGGGCGGCCAGGACGTCGTCGGAGACGTCGAAGTTGGCGTAGACGTTCTGGACGTCGTCGCTGTCCTCCAGCGCGTCGATCAGGCGGAACACCTTCTTGGCGCCCTCCTCGTCGAGCGGCACGCTCATCGTCGGCAGGAAGCTCGACTCGGCCGAGTCGTAGTCGATGCCGGCCTCCTGGAGCGCCTTGCGGACCGGCACGAGGTCGCCGGCCTCGGAGACGACCTCGAAGGAGTCGCCCATGTCGTTGACCTCTTCGGCGCCCGCGTCGAGCACGGCCATCAGGACGGTGTCCTCGTCGAGGCCGTTCTTGGGCACGATCACGACGCCCTTGCGGTTGAACATGTACGACACCGAGCCCGGGTCGGCCAGCGAGCCGCCGTTGCGGGTCAGCGCGACGCGGACCTCGGAGGCGGCGCGGTTGCGGTTGTCGGTGAGGCACTCGATGAGCACCGCGACGCCGCCGGGCGCGTAGCCCTCGTACATGATGGTCTGCCAGTCGGCGCCGCCGGCCTCCAGACCGCCGCCGCGCTTGCGCGCCCGCTCGATGTTGTCGTTGGGCACGGAGTTCTTCTTGGCCTTGAAGATGGCGTCGAAGAGGGTGGGGTTGGCGTCCGGGTCAGGGCCACCGGTCCGTGCCGCCACCTCGATGTTCTTGATGAGCTTCGCGAACAGCTTGCCGCGCTTGGCGTCGAGCGCGGCCTTCTTGTGCTTCGTCGTCGCCCATTTGGAGTGGCCGGACATTACCTAGAGCTCCCTCACCATGTCTACGAAGTAACGGTGCACGCGCGTGTCCCCGGTCAGCTCCGGGTGGAACGAGGTCGCGAGCAACGGCCCTTGACGGACCGCGACGATCCTATCCCCAGGCTCGGCCGTGCCCAGCACCTGAACGTCAGTGCCGATCGATTCCACCCACGGAGCACGGATGAACACAGCGTGGACGCGTTCGCCCGCGAAGTCCAGGTCCGACTCGAACGAGTCCACCTGGCGGCCGAAGGCGTTGCGCCTGACCACCATGTCGATGCCGCCGATGGTCTGCTGGCCCTCGATGCCGTCCTCGATGCGGTCGGCCAGCATGATCATGCCGGCGCACGAGCCGTAGGCGGGCAGGCCCTCCTTGATCCGCATCCGCAGCGGTTCCAGCATGTCGAAGGTGTCGGCGAGCTTCCACATGGTGGTCGACTCGCCGCCGGGGATCACCAGGCCGTCGACCGCGTCGAGCTCGGCCGGGCGGCGCACGGCGACGGCCGACGCGCCGGCCTCCTGGAGCATGCGCGCATGCTCGCGCACGTCTCCCTGGAGAGCGAGTACACCGATCGTGGGCACAGCGATCCTTCCGTTAAGGTCCGGTTTCCGACAATTCAACACCATGATGGCCCGGCATCTTCCTACCAGAGCACTCTGGCGTAAAAGCGGAGTCAGGCGGCGGCCTGGACGGCGTCCACGCGGGCCAGGGCGCTCAGGTGGTGGCGGCGGGCGTACAGGAAGGCCATGCCGATCGCGCAGCAGGCGGCCCCGACGACGTAGGGGACGGCGATGCCGGTCTCCTCGCCGAGCTTGGTCGCGACGAACGGCGCCAGCGCGCCGCCCATCCAGCGCACGAAGTTGTATCCGGCCGAGGCGACGGGCCTCGGGGCGTCGGAGACCTCCATGGCCGACTCGGTGAAGACGGTGTTGTTCAGCCCGATCGGGATGCCGGACAGGACGGTGAACACGATGATGCCGACGTGCGCCCCGGCCGTCCCCGACACGGCGATGCCGACCTGGAAGAGCGCGAGCAGGCCCAGGGCCAGGTGCAGCACGTTCACCGAGCCGATCCTGCGCTGCAGCGGCGGCGCGCCGAACACCGAGGCCAGCGCCACGCAGACGCCCCAGCCGAAGAACACCGCGCCGATGCCGTACGGCGACATGTGCAGGATGAACGGGGTGAAAGCGAGGATCGTGAAGAAGGCGAAGTTGTAGAACAGGGCGGTGAAGGCGGTCGTGGACAGCCCGCCGTGGGCCAGGGCCCGGATGGGGGCGCTGAGCCTGGTCTTGACCGCGGGCCTCGGCCCCGTCCTGAGCAGGGTGGCGATCAGCACGAAACCGGCGGCCATCAGCGTGGCGGTGCCGAAGAACGGCGCCCGCCAGTTCCAGTCGCCGAGCAGCGCGCCGACCAGCGGGCCGGCCGAGATGCCGAGACCGAGCGCGGCCTCGTACAGGATGATGGCCGACTCCGCGCCGCCGCTGGCCGCGCCGACGATGACGGCCAGCGCGGTGGCCACGAACAGGGCGTTGCCCAGACCCCAGCCGGCGCGGAAGCCGACGAGCTCGGCGACGCTGCCGGAGGTGCCGGCCAGCGCGGCGAACACCACGACAAGCGCCAGCCCGGCCAGCAGCGTGCGCTTGCCGCCGATGCGGCTGGAGACCCAGCCGGTGATCAGCATGGCCACGGCGGTGACCAGGAAGTAGCTGGTGAACAGCAGGGACACCTGGCTGGGCGTGGCGTGCAGCCCTTGGGCGATGGAGGGCAGGATGGGGTCGACGAGGCCGATGCCCATGAAGGCCACGACCGCGGCGAACGCGGTGGCCCAGACGGACATCGGCTGGCGCAGGATTCCGCCGCCGGTTTGCATGTTGTCCCCTTACTGGGTGGTTCTGTCGATGCCGAGCTTGGCCAGGACGGGCAGGGCCGCCGCGAGAACGTCGCGCTCGTCGTCGGTGAGCGCGGCCAGGTCCTGGGCGAGGCGGGCGATCCTGGCCCGGCGCACGGCGTGCAGCCGGTCGCGGCCCTCGCCGGTGAGCTCGACCGTCCTGACGCGGGCGTCGGCCGGGTCGGAGCCGCGCGCCACCAGGCCCGCGTACTCCAGCCGGTTGATCTGCACGGTCATGGTCGGCAGCTGGACGGCGTGCTCCTCGGCCAGCTCGGTCATCCGGCGCGGGCCGTGTTCGAGCGAGCCGAGCACGGCGTACTGCTGGGTGGTGACGGGCTGGCCGGCGCTGGAGCGCCGCAGCAGCAGGACCAGGTGGCGCAGCACCTTGGAGACCTGCTCGGCCATCTGGGTGGGATCTTCCCTCATGCTTAGCCCAACTAACTTAGCCTGGCTAATATTCCGGGCGAAGAAAAGGCGGCGTCCCAGCCCCCGGGGACGCCGCCTGCCTCAGGGCTACGGGCGTTCGGTCTCCAGCCGGACGGTGTCCTCCACCGTCACCTGCTTCCTGGCGCCGATCGCCGGGTCCAGCGGCCGCAGGTACGTCTGCCGCACCCCCGGCACCCGGTCCTCCACCACGAACGTCGCCCGCGTGTACGCCTGCGCCCCAGGCTCGCGCACCTGCGGCACGACCTTGAAGTCGGCCGTGAGCAGGTCGCGCTCGATCTTCGTCAGCACGTATCCGCGCTGGTTGTTGTAGAACTTCAGATGCGGGTTGATCGTCAGGTACGGATGCGTCGCCGGGTCGGAGTCCGCGCCGTCGCCGCCCGTGGTGATGGAGGTGGCCACGAGTTCCGAGCCCACGGTGGGCCCGGTCGGGTCGTCGTAGTCGAGCTTGAGGTCGCTGGCCCAGTGGGCGTGCACGTCGCCGGTCAGCACCACCGGGTTGCGCACCTCGGCGTCCACCCAGCCCTGGGTGATGCGCCGGCGGGAGGCGACGTAGCCGTCCCAGGCGTCCATCGAGGTGATCTTGGCGGGGCCGGCGTTGTTGTCGCGCTGGGCGAAGAACACCTGCTGGCCCAGGATGTCCCACTGGGCGCGCGAGCGGTGGAAGCCGTCGATCAGCCACTGCTCCTGCGCCGCGCCGGTGATCGAGCGCGCCGGGTCCACGGCGGCCGGGCAGTCGCGGTAGCCGTCGCCGCAGCCCTGGTCGTCGCGGTACTGGCGGGTGTCCATCATGTGGAAAGTGGCCATCCTGCCCCACCGGATCCGCCGGTAGAGCTGCATGTCGATGCCGCGCGGGATCGACGTGCGGCGCAGCGGCATGTTCTCGTAGTAGGCGCGGAAGGCGGCGGCGCGGCGGGCCAGGAAGTCCGGCTGGGGCACCTCCGGCTTCTCCGGCACCTCGTCGGCCCAGTTGTTGTCCAGCTCGTGGTCGTCCCAGACGACCAGCCAGGGCGCGGCGGCGTGCGCGGCCTGCAGGTCGGGGTCGGCCTTGTACTGGGCGTGCCGCTGGCGGTAGCCGGCCAGGGTCTCGGTCTCGGGGCCCTCGTGGTCGCGGACGTTGCCGCCCGGGATGGTGTAGGTGTCCTTGGTGTACTCGTACTGGTAGTCGCCCAGGTGCAGGATCAGGTCCGGGTGCTCCTCGGCCAGCCTGCGGTAGGAGGTGAACCAGCCGTGCTCGTACTGGGCGCAGGAGACGAAGGCCATCGACAGCGCGCCGCCGTAGGACAGCGGGTGGGGGGCCGTGCGCGCCCGTCCCATGGGCGAGACGTACGGGCCGACGCGGAAGCGGTACCAGTAGTCCCGGTCCGAGCTCAGCCGGTCGACCTCGACGTGCACGCTGTGCCCCCACTCCGGCACGGCGACGGCCACCCCCGACCGGACGACGCGGCGCCCGCGCTCGTCGGCGTAGACCTGCCACTGCACCGGGAACGGGCGCTGCGGCATGCCGCCGAAGCCGTCCTCGGCCAGCGGGTTCTGCGCCAGCCTGGTCCACAGCACGAACCCCTCGTGGTCGGGGTCGCCGCAGGCCACGCCGAGCGTGAAGGGGTCGGTGGTCAGCCCGCGCGAGGCCAGTGCCTGCGCGGTCTCTGCGGCGGGGTCCGGCTCGGCGCTCGCCGCGGTGGCGGGGATCGCGGCGGCGGCGCCCGCCGCCAGGCCGGTGACCAGGAAGTGCCGTCGGTTCAGCTGGGACACGGTGCGCTCCTCGGGACGATCAAGGGTGAGGGACGCCCGTAGCCTGACCGAGTCTCATGACAGGCCGGTGAACCGCGGACAACACGAAAGAGGCGACATCCTTCGCGAATGCCGCCTCTTACGAAGCTTTTCATCGTCACATGACGATCATGGACCTACGGCGGGCCGCCGACCTGCGACGACGCGCCGGTTCACCAGCCGCGCTCGGCCAGCCGGTGCGGCTGCGGGATCTCGTCGACGTTGATGCCGACCATGGCCTCGCCGAGACCGCGCGAGACCTTGGCGACGACGTCGGCGTCGTCGTAGAACGTGGTGGCCTTGACGATGGCCGCGGCGCGCTTGGCCGGGTCGCCCGACTTGAAGATGCCCGAGCCGACGAACACGCCCTCGGCGCCGAGCTGCATCATCATGGCGGCGTCGGCCGGGGTGGCGATGCCGCCCGCGGTGAACAGCACGACCGGCAGCTTGCCGTTCCTGGCGACCTCGGCGACCAGCTCGTAGGGGGCCTGCAGCTCCTTGGCGGCCACGTAGAGCTCGTCCTCGGCCAGCGTGGTGAGGCGCCTGATCTCGGCGCGGATGGTGCGCATGTGGGTGACGGCGTTGGAGACGTCGCCGGTGCCGGCCTCGCCCTTGGAGCGGATCATGGCCGCGCCCTCGGTGATGCGGCGCAGGGCCTCGCCCAGGTTGGTGGCGCCACAGACGAAGGGCACGGTGAACTGCCACTTGTCGATGTGGTTGGCGTAGTCGGCCGGGGTGAGCACCTCGGACTCGTCGACGTAGTCGACGCCGAGCGACTGCAGGACCTTGGCCTCGACGAAGTGGCCGATGCGGGCCTTGGCCATGACGGGGATCGACACGGCGGCGATGATGCCGTCGATCATGTCGGGGTCGCTCATCCTGGACACGCCGCCCTGGGCGCGGATGTCGGCGGGCACACGCTCAAGGGCCATGACGGCGACGGCGCCGGCATCCTCAGCGATCTTGGCCTGCTCGGGGGTGACGACGTCCATGATGACGCCACCCTTGAGCATCTCGGCCATGCCGCGCTTGACGCGGGCCGTTCCGGTGACGGGGGTGCTTTCAGGCGTGCTGGACACGGTCTTCCTCACGGGCTCTCAGGGCGGACGGTAAGTTATCAAACCCATCGTAGGTCCTGATGGACCCCTCCCCCGACATGCCACGATGTCAGGATTTGCCGCTCAACTTATACAGAACGGTCTATCAAGGGGTGACGGGCTTGCGGCTGGCGAGCGCGATCCAGACCTGGCCGGGGGCGAAGTTCATCGGCTCGCCGCTCTCAGTGGTGAACGTCGTACCGGTCTCCTCCGATTCCCGTTCCCAGTTGGCCGCGTAGGCTTTGCCGTCGCGCAGCACGACGGCCTTGCCCTTGCCGGTGGTGTGCACGAGCGGGGTGTAGCTCTGGTGGAAGTCGTGGAACTGCGAGCGCTCGGTCTTGGTGTACTGCACGACGATCGTGGGCGCGCCGAGCTGGCCGCCCTCGGCCGCCATGTCCTTCTTGCCGTCCTGCCAGATCAGCCACTGCTTCTTGGCCTCCGACCAGGCGAAGGTGAAGCGCGCCGCGGGCCACCTGACGGTGTACGACTTCTTGTCCACGCCGCCCTCGGCGGGCGCGTCGCCGAAGGTGAAGCCGATGTCCTTGGCCTCGGTGGCCTTGGGGGCGCCCGACAGCAGCTTCCTGGTGTTGGCGAACAGGTTGTAGGGGGCGTAGCGGCCCGGCTGGCGGAAGTAGGCGCCGGGGTTGCGGGTGTCGCCCACGTCGTACAGCGGGGCCTTGGCGATGAACGGCAACATCTTGGTCTGCGCGCCGGAGTAAGCGAACGCCGGCTTGCCGAACTGCGGGACGATGTGCAGGTCGGAGATGCGGGCGCTGCGCACGGGGCCCACCTTGGCCGGGATCTTCGAGGAGAAGATCGCCATGAGCCGGGTCAGGCCGGCCTCGACCTGCTCGACGTAGACGACGTCCGCGCTCTTGAGCCCGAGCTGGGGCTTGCCCGCGGCGGTGTTCTCGATCTTCACCGCGAGCACCGGCTTGAGCTCCTCGAAGGGCTGCCCGGTGAACGGGTGCCCCTCGGCCTGCTCGGTGGGCTCCTCCGAGGGGGCGGCGGTGGCCGCCTGCGGCGCCTTGCCGGACGCGGGAGGCTCGTCGGACGAGCAGGCCGCGACGGGCCCCAGCACGGCCGCCCCTGCCAGAGTCACCGAGATCATCCGGGATAGCCGCACCTTGCAACAACTCCTCGCCTTTGCCCAGAAATCGGGAGAAGCTTACCGGCCTCCCCACATTTGGTCATTCAGGCGACATAGTTGCGGGCGGATTGTCATCAATCTCGAAGAATTCCGGGAACTCGGTGTGACCGGCCAATCGCAGCGTCCTGGCCAGCCAGCGCCGCTGCGCCGTACGGGTGACCCCGACCGCGTTGTTGTAGAACCGGCGCGAATAGACGACCTTGGCCACCGCGGCGTCGAGCTCCTCCAGCAGGTCGCCGCCGCCGGGCGCCTCGGCCAGCTTCTCCCGGAAACGCTCCTGGTCCACCGCGGCCCGCAGGGCCCGCGACAGGTCGCTCTCGGCGTGCTCGCGCTCCTCGGGCCCGGCGATCCTGGCCTCGTGGGCGGCGGCGGCCAGCACCAGCGAGGTCGCGGGGTCGAGCAGGCGCGAGCCGGCCAGTTCGAGCACCACGGCCCGGCGCCGCATGAGCGCGGCGTCCAGCGCCTCGCGGGCCAGTTCGAGCCGGATGTGCAGGCGGTCGAGCCGGCCCGCGCGCCAGGAGATGTAGACGGCCGTGAGCACGACGACGATGCCCACGATCAGCACGATCATGGTGGATGTCACAGCGGTTCCCTACAGGAGCTCTCGGCGGGCGGTCACAGGTCTTCCTCCACCCGGCCCGCGCCGCTGGTGGTCACCGTCTCGTAGACGCGCACCACGTCGCGGGCGACCGTGGACCAGTCGTACTTCCTGACCGCCACCAGCGCCTCGGCGGCCAGTTTGGCGCGCCGCTCGGGCGCGTCGAGCAGCGCGGCGGCCTCGCGGGCGAGCGAGGCGGCGTCGCCGTTGGCGAACAGCGCGCCGGCCTGCCCCTCGCCCAGCACCTTGCGGAAGGCCGGGATGTCGCTGGCCAGCACCGTCGCCCCCGAGGCCATGGCCTCGGCCAGCACGATGCCGAAGCTCTCGCCCCGGGTGTTGGGGGCGCAGAACACGTCGACCGAGTGGTAGGCGCGGATCTTGTCGGCCTCGCTCACCATGCCGAGCACGGTGACCCGCTCGTGGAAGGGCTTGGGCACCTTGTCGTAGACGTCCTTGGCGTCGCCGGGCCCGGCGATGAGCAGCTTCAGGCCGGGACGCTCGGCGGCCAGGGCGTTGAAGGCGTCGAGCAGGATCGGCAGGCCCTTGCGCTCCTCGTCCATGCGGCCGAGGAAGCCGATGGTGGCGCCGTCGGGGCCCCAGCCGGGCAGCGGCTCGGCCTCGGTGTAGCGGGCCACGGTCACCCCGTTGGGGATCAGCACGGTGTCGCCGCCGAACTGCTCGACCAGGCTCTTGCGCGCCGCGTCGGAGACCGCGATGCGGCCGCTCAGCTTCTCCAGCGCGCTGCGCAGCAGCGGCTCGGCCACCGCGATGGCGCGCGAGCGGGTGAAGGAGGCGTGGAAGGTGGCCACGATCGGCCCCTTGGCCGCCCAGCAGGCCAGCACGCCGAGGCTCGGGATCAGCGGCTCGTGGATGTGCAGCACGTCGAAGTCGCCGGTACGCACCCAGCGCCGCACCCGCGCGGCCGACAGGAACCCGAACGACATCCGGGCCACCGACCCGTTGTAGGGCACCGGCACCGCCCGGCCGGCGCCCGTCACGTACGGGGGCAGCTCGTCGTCGTCGGCGGCGGGCGCGATGACCGAGACCTCGTGCCCCTGCGCCATCAGCGCCTGGGCCAGGTCGTCGATGTGCTGCTTGACCCCGCCCGGCATGTCCCAGGAGTAGGGGCAGACGATGCCGACCTTCATTTCGGCAGGTCCTCCAGCCAGAGCCGCTGCAACATGTGCCAGTCCTCCGGGTGCTCGGCGATGCCCTTCTCGAAGACGTCCGTCATGGCCTGGGCGACGGCCGCCACCTTCTCCTGCCGGGTGCCCTCGGCCGGCACCGGGATCTCCTCGTGGATGTGGATGCCCCAGTCGTCGCCCACGAAGTAGACGGTGGCCGGCAGCAGCGCGGCGCCGGTCTGGACGGCCAGCAGCGGCGGCCCGGCCGGCACCTTGGTGGTGGCGCCGAAGAAGCGCACCTCGATGCCGCTCTTGGTCAGGTCGCGCTCGGCGGGCAGGCAGACCACGCCGCCCTTGCGCACGCGGCCGGCGAGGGTGCCGAAGTTGTGGCCGTCGCCGCCGGTGAGCGGCAGCACCTCCATGCCGAGCCCTTCGCGGAAGGCGACGTAGCGGCGGAACAGCGACTCGGGCTTCAGCCGCTCGGCGACCGTGGTGAACGGATGGCCGACGCCGACCAGCCAGGCGCCCGCCGCGTCCCAGTTGCCCATGTGCGGCAGGGCCAGCACCACGCCCCGGCCCGTGGCCAGGGTGTCGTGGATGTGCTCGGCCCCGATGACGTGGGTGCGCCGGACGATCTCCGGCCGCGGGATCGAGGGCAGGCGGAAGACCTCGTGGAAGTAGCGGAAGTAGGAGCGCATGCCGGCCCTGCTCAGCTCGCGCAGCTCCGCGCTGCCGGCGTCGATGCCGGTGACCCTGGCCAGGTTGGACTCCAGGCGGCGCACGGACTTGCCGCGCTTGCGCCACACCCGGTCGGCCAGGAGGCGGAAGACCGCCGCCGTGGGCCGCTGGGGCAGCAGCGGGACCAGTTTCCAGCCCGCCGCGAAGCCCGCCGCCACGAGGCGGTCGCCGATGGAGGTCTTCTCGCTCATCGCTCCCTCGTCTGCCGGTGGACGTGCACGACCCGCTGCACGACGGTGATGGTGGAGGCCGCCGCCAGCAGCCACATCCCGAGCGGCAGCACGTACGGCACCCCGACCCCCGAGAAGAAGGTCGCGACCAGGGCCACGACCAGCCGTTCGGGACGTTCGGCCAGCCCCACGTCCGCGGTGAGCCCGAGGCCCTCGGCCCTGGCCTTGGCGTAGGAGACCAGGGACCCGGCGACGAGGCAGGCCAGCGTCACGCCGGCCATCAGCGTGTCGCCCCCGGCGACGAAGTACATGATCAGGCCGGCGAAGATGGCGGCGTCGGCCACCCGGTCGAGCGTGGAGTCGAGGAAGGCGCCCCAGACGGTGCCCCCCTTGCCGCCCAGCCGGGCCACGACGCCGTCGAGCAGGTCGAACAGCACGAAGACGGTGATGAGCAGCGCCCCCCAGGCCAGCTGGCCCAGCGGGAACAGGAGCAGGGCCGAGATCACCGTGCCGAGGGTGCCGATCGCCGTGACGGCGTTCGGGCCGATCCCGCGGCCGACGAGAGCCCTGCCCAGCGGGGTGAGTATCCGGGTCATGGCCGGTCGCAGGAGTTTGAGCATCGCGGTCCGATCGTAGGCCATCACGTGAGCGGCCACTTTCTTTGCCCCGCACCCCTTGTGATATTCGCCACAGGGGTATTTGGTGAACACACCGCGTCCATGCGGTTCCTGACACCCTCCGCGCGGGCGCGGCGTTGGATGCACCGACGACGTGGGAGGCGAAGTGGCGGAAAGGAACTCCGGCGGGGCCATGGGAGCCGCGGGCAGGGCACCCACGGCCGACAGGGCGGACGCGATACGCAACGTCGTGCTGGTCGGCCACTCGGGAGCGGGCAAGACCACCCTGGTCGAGCAGCTGCTCGCGGCGACGGGCACCGTCCAGCGGCCGGGCCGGGTGGAGGACGGCAACACGGTCACCGACTTCGACGAGGTCGAGGTGCGCCAGCAGCGGTCGGTCAACCTGGCGCTGGCGCCGCTCGTGCACAACGGCATCAAGATCAACCTGCTCGACACCCCGGGTTACGCCGACTTCGTCGGCGACCTGCGCGCCGGGCTGCGCGCCGCCGACGCCGCCCTGTTCGTCGTGTCGGCCTCCGAGGGGATCGACGGGCTCACGCAGATGCTCTGGGAGGAGTGCGCCCAGGTCGCCATGCCCAGGGCGGTCGTGATCACCAAGATCGACCACCAGCGCGCCGACTTCGACGAGGTGCTGGCCACCTGCCAGGACGTCTTCGGCGACGGCGTCGCGCCGCTCTACCTGCCGGTGATCACCAACGGGCACGTCAACGGCCTGATCGGGCTGCTGTCGCAGAAGTTCTACAACTACGCGACCGGCGCCCGCACCGAGAAGGAGCCGGGCGCCGAGTACGAGGCGCAGATCGACGAGCGGCGCGGCGAGCTGATCGAGGGCATCATCCAGGAGAGCGAGGACGAGTCGCTCATGGACCGCTACCTGGCGGGCGAGCCCATCGACACCAAGGTCCTGGTGGACGACCTGGAGAAGGCGGTCGCCCGCGGCAGCTTCTTCCCGGTGCTGTGCAGCGGGCTCGGCGACGGCCACGCGGTGGGCATGACGGAGCTGCTGGAGCTGGTGACCCAGGGCTTCCCCTCGCCGCTGGAACACCCGATGCCCGAGATCACCGACCTGTCCGGCAAGCCGGTCGGCGGCATCGCGTGCGACCCCGACGGCCCGCTCGTGGCCGAGGTCGTCAAGACCACCAGCGACCCGTACGTGGGCCGCATCAGCCTCGTCCGCGTCTTCTCCGGCACGCTGCGCCCCGACATGACCGTGCACGTCTCCGGCCACGGCCTGGCCGACCGCGGGCACGAGGACCACGACGTCGACGAGCGCATCGGCACGCTGACCAGCCCGCTGGGCAAGACCCAGCGCCCGGCGGCCAAGGGCTCGGCCGGGGACATCGTGGCCGTGGCCAAGCTGTCGCGGGCCGAGACCGGCGACACGTTGTCGGAGGTGGACCGTCCGCTGCTGATGACGTCCTGGCAGATGCCCGATCCGCTGCTGCCGGTGGCGATCAGGGCGAAGTCGAAGGCCGACGAGGACAAACTGGCCCAGGCGCTCGGCCGGCTGGTGGCCGAGGACCCGACGCTGCGCCTGGAGAACAACGCCGAGACCCGGCAGCTCGTGCTGTGGTGCATGGGCGAGGCGCACACCGACGTGCTGCTCGACCGCCTGGCCAACCGGCACGGCGTCGAGGTCGAGCGGATCGAGCTGCGGGTGCCGCTGCGCGAGACGTTCGGCGGCCGGTGCCAGGCGATGGGCCGCAACGTCAAGCAGACCGGCGGCCACGGCCAGTACGCGATCTGCCACCTGGAGGTCGAGCCCCTGCCCTCGGGCGGCGGGTTCGAGTTCGTGGACAAGATCGTCGGCGGGGTGGTGCCCCGGCAGTTCATCCCGTCGGTGGAGAAGGGCGTGCGGGCCCAGATGGAGCGCGGCGTGGTGGCCGGCTACCCGATGGTGGACGTGCGCGTCACGCTCTACGACGGCAAGGCCCACTCGGTCGACTCCTCCGACATGGCCTTCCAGATCGCGGGCCAGCTCGCGCTGAAGGAGGCGGCCTCGAAGGTCCCGACCCTGCTGCTGGAGCCGGTGGACGAGCTGTCGGTGCTGGTGGCCGACGACCACGTGGGCTCGGTGATGTCCGACCTGTCCTCGCGGCGCGGGCGCGTGCTCGGCACCGAGCCGGTGGGCACCGGGCGCACGCTGGTCAAGGCCGAGGTGCCCGAGCTGGAGATCACCCGCTACGCCATCGACCTGCGCTCGATGTCGCACGGCACCGGGACGTTCACGCGCACGTTCCTGCGCTACGAGCCGCTGCCGCCGAACCTGGCGAGCAAGGTGGCGGCCACCGAGTAAGGGGTACGGACTGAGCGGCGCTGAGCCGGGAGGGCGGCATGTCCCTCCCGGCCCGCACGTTTGATCACACATCTACCGTTTCGTAACAGAAGCATCACGACTGCATTTCTTTTTTCAGGTCCGATCACGCGGGAGCAGCTGCCAGACTGGTTTGCACTATGCGAACTGGACGCCCACTCCTAGCCGCTGCAGCCCTCGCGGTCGTGACCACCAGCGCCGCCTACGTGTTCGGCCCCGGCGCGACCGAGAGCCCCGCAGCGACCAAGAAGACGACGACCACCGCCCCCGCCACCGCCGAGGCGACGGCGGCCTGCAAGCCCGACCCCCGCTACCCCAAGCGCCAGCTGCGCGGGGTGTGGATCGCGACGGTCAAGAACATCGACTGGCCCTCGCGCGCCGGCCTCGGCCAGGCCCGCCAGAAGGCCGAGTACGTCAAGATCCTCGACAGCGCGGTCAAGCGCAATCTCAACGCCGTCTTCGTCCAGGTCCGGCCCGCCTCCGACGCGCTCTACCGCTCCTCGCTGGAGCCCTGGTCGCAGTACCTGACGGGCACCGCGGGCAAGGACCCGGGCTGGGACCCGCTCCCGTTCCTCATCGACGAGGCCCACAAGCGCAACCTGGAGTTCCACGCCTGGTTCAACCCCTACCGCGCGGCCGAGACCGCCGACCTGTCCAAGCTCCCGGCGAACCACCCGGCCAAGCAGCACCGCGACTGGACGGTCAAGTACGGCGGCGGCCTCTACTACAACCCCGGCCTGCCGCAGGTGCGCGAGCACGTCACCAAGGTCATCACCGACGTGGTCAGCCGCTACGACGTCGACGGCGTGCACTTCGACGACTACTTCTATCCCTATCCGGGCGGCGGCGGCACGTTCGACGACAAGGCGGCCTTCGCCAAGTACGGCAAGGGCCGGAAGCTGGCCGACTGGCGCCGCCACAACGTGAACAAGCTGGTGGCCAAGGTCGACGCGGCCGTCCACGGCACGAAGAACCACGTGAAGTTCGGCATCAGCCCGTTCGGCATCTGGCGCAACAAGTCCAACGACCCCGACGGGTCGGCCACGGCCGGCATGTCCGCCTACGACTCGATCTACGCCGACGCCCGCTCCTGGATCGAGGACGGCACGGTCGACTACGTCGCCCCGCAGCTCTACTGGCCGCGCGGCTTCAAGGCGGCCGACTACAAGACGCTGACGGCCTGGTGGGCGGGCGCGGTCAAGGGCACCGACGTCCAGCTCTACATCGGCCAGGCGCTCTACCAGGTCGGCACCAGGACCAACGCCGCCTGGGCCAACCCGGGCGAGCTGTCGGCGCACCTGACGGTGAACCGGCGCTACGAGCAGGTCGACGGCGACATCTACTTCAGCGCCAAGCAGCTCCTGACCAACCCGCTCGGCGCGATCGACCGGGTGGCCAAGGAGCACTACAGCCGTCCGGCGCTGCTGCCGATCATGGAGGACCGCGGCGGCGAGGCCCCCGGCAAGCCGGCCGGCGTCAAGGCGAGCGGCTCCACCGTGTCCTGGACGCCGTCCGAGGGGGCGCGGGCCTACGCGGTGTACCGGGTGCCGGAGTCGGGCAAGGACTGCCACACCACCGACGCCCGCAACCTGGCGGCCGTGGTGACGACGGCGTCGTACTCGGCCAAGCCGGGCACGTACCTGATCACCTCGCTCGACCGGCAGCACCACGAGAGCAAGCCGGTGAAGGTCAAGGTGGGCTGAGCCGAGGCCCGTCCCGCCACGTTCGTCCGCCGACGCCACGCCGGGGATCCGGCGTGGCGTCGCCGTGTCCCAGGCGGGGAGCTCAGCGGCCGGTCTGCTGCCAGGCGCGGGCCAGGGCGGCGACCGCCTGGTCGAGGAGGGCGGGCGGCAGGGCGAAGCTGAGGCGCAGGCGGTCGCGGTGGCGGCCGTCGGGGGAGAACAGCGAGCCGGGGGCGACGGCCACGCCCTGCTCGCGGGCGACGGCGGCGAACCTGTCGGTGTCGGCGCCCGGCAGCCGGACCCACACCGACAGGCCGCCCTCCGGGCGTGACCAGGTCCACGACGGCAGGCGCGCGGACAGCGCGGCGGTGAAGTGGTCGCGGCGGCGGGCCAGCTCGGCCAGCCAGGCCGGCACGGGGTCGCCGTCGAGCAGGTCGGCGGCCAGCCGCTGGGAGACGGCGCTGGTGGCCAGGTCGGCGTCGAGCTTGGCCTCCAGCAGCCGGGCCAGCAGCGGCTCGGGGGCGGTGAGCCAGCCCACCCGCAGGCCGCCCCACAACACCTTCGACAACGAGCCCACCGTCACCGTGCCGTGCGGATGGGCCTGGGCCAGCGGCTCCGGAGGCGTCCGGCCGTCGAACACCACGGGCGCGAGGGTCCGGTCCTCCACCAGCGGGACGTCCGCCGCCGCGGCCAGCTCGGCCACGTGCCGCAGGTCGGCCACGCGGCCGGTCGGGTTGTCCACCGGCAGCGCGTACACGGCGGCCGGGCGGTGGCGGGCCAGGGCGTCGCGCACGGCGTCCGGGTCGGTGAGGTCCACGGGGACGGCGTGGGCCCCGGCGCGCCGGAACACGCTGAGCGCGCCTCCGTAGGCCGGGTCGCCGACCAGCACGCGGTCGCCGGGCCGCAGCAGCACCCGGGCCGCCAGGTCGATGCCCTGCTGGGCGCCCGAGGTCACCAGGATCTCGCGGTGCGGCCCGGCGTCCAGGGCGGCCAGGACGGCGCGCAGCCGCGAGTCGCCCATGGCGTCGTAGCCGTGGCCGCTCGGCGCGCGCATCAGGGCGGCGGCGTCCAGCGGGGGCGCCGCCAGGTGCGAGGGGTCGGGGACGACCGAGGTCGACAGGTCGGCCAGCACCGCGCCGCCCTGGAGCAGGCCGCCGAACGTCGGGACGCCCAGCACGTACGTGCCGCTGCCGTGCCGGCGTTCGCACAGGCCCTCCTCGCACAGGGCGTTGAAGGCGGCGGCGACCGTCCCGCGGCTGAGCCCGACCGCCTGGGCCAGGTCGCGCTCGGAGGGCAGGCGGGTGCCCGGGGCGATGGCGCCGGTCTGGGCCAGGTCGGTCAGCGCGCCCGCGAGCCGCCGGCTGGCCGTGCCCTCGTGGAGCCGGAGCCGGTCGCGGACCAGGGTGACAAGGTTTTCTTCTCTTCCCACGCCACTATTATCCGGTTACTGTGCCACTTATCAATGAATTGGCCTACATCTTGTGATTGTTGGCGGCCATTTACGGAGAGGAGCGGCACGATGCGCGAGGCCGAGCACATCTGGATGGACGGCGAGCTGGTGCCCTGGGGCGAGGCCCGGGTGCACGTCCTGACGCACGCCCTGCACTACGGCACCGCCGTGCTGGAGGGCACCAGGGCCTTCGACACGCCGGACGGCCCGGCGGTGTTCCGGCTGGACGAACATCTGCGGCGGCTGGCGCGCAGCGCGCGGATCATCGGGATGCCGCTGCCGTACACCTTGGAGGAGCTGCGCGCGGCCACGCTGGCCACGGTCGCGGCCAACGGCCAGTCCTCGTGCTACATCCGCCACCTGGCCCACCGCGGCTACGGCGAGATGGGCGTGGCGGCGCGCGGCTGCCCGACGGTGGTCTCGATCGCGTCCTGGGAGTGGGGCGCGCTGCTGGAGGCGGGCGTGCGGCTGATGACCAGCTCGTGGCAGCGCAACGACCACCGGGTGACGCCGACCGCGGCCAAGGCCACCGGCCCCTACCTGAACTCGGTGATGGCCAAGTCCGAGGCCATGCAGGCGGGCTTCGACGAGGCGGTGCTGCTGAACGCGGCCGGCAACGTCAGCGAGTGCACCGGCGCCAACGTCTTCGTCGTGCGCGACGGCGTGCTGACCACGCCTCCGCCGCACGCCGGCGCGCTGGAGGGCATCACGCAGGACACCGTCGCGCGGCTGGCCGCCGACCTGGGGCTGACGGTCACCCGGGAGGACCTGCTGCGCACCGACCTGTACACGGCCGACGAGATCTTCGTCTGCGGCACGGCGGCCGGGATCGTGCACGTCAGCGCGGTCGATCACTGCGAGTTCGGCGGCCCCGGACCGGTCACCGGCAAGCTGCACGACGCCTACGAGGCCGCCGTGCACGGGCGCGACGACCGCTACCGCCACTGGCTCACCCCCGTGCGCGGCTGACGGACCGCGCCCGCCGCCGCCCGTGAGAAGGTAGGGGAATCGGTGGCGCCGGATCGCGACGTGCTCTAGCGTGCCACGGACGTCATCGATCGCGGGAGGTCGTCGGGGTGAGGCGCGCGCTCGTGGTGCTGGCCGTTCTGGCCGGTTCCGTACTGCTCGGCCTGCAGGGCACGGCCACGGCCGGCGGCTCGGCTCCCGGCGCGGGCAGGGTGGCGCTCATCGGCGTCTCCGGCCTCAGCTGGGACGACGTCAACCAGGCCGACGCCCCCAACCTGTGGGAGCTGACGCGTGGCAGCGCGATCGGCTCGCTGTCGGTGCGCACGGTCAGCAACATCACCTGCCCCTACGACGGCTGGCTCACGGTGTCGGCCGGCACCAGGTCGGCCGCCGGTTACGCCTGCGGCGCGCCTCCCGCCCCCGAGACCCGGGGGGCGGGCGCGGTCATCCCCGACTACCGCTACCTCATCGACGTGGCCGGGCAGCGCAACGCGGGCACGCTGGGCGAGGCGCTGAAGGCCGCGGGCCGGTGCTCGATCGCGATCGGCCCCGGCGCCGCGCTCGCGCTGGCCGACCGGCAGGGCGCGGTGCAGCGCTACCACGCCTCCCCGCTCCAGGTCCGCACGGCCGACCTGGAGCAGTGCCCGCTGATCGCCATGGACGTCGACGACCTCGTCCACCCCTACCTGGCCAGTGGCAAGCTGCCCAAGGTGCCCGAGCAGCTCGGCCCGAAGGAGCGCCGCGACGCGCTGCGCCTGGCCGACGCCAAGGCCGGCGCGCTGCTGTCGATCCTGCCGCCCGGCACCACCGTGCTGCTCGCCGGCCTGTCCGACCACGGTTCCGTGCCGCACCTGCGGGTGGCCGCGCTGCGTGAGCCGGGGGCGCAGGGGCGGTTGCTGGGCGCGGCCTCCACCCGCCGCGCCGACATCTCGATCCTGCCCGACCTGACCGCGACCGTGCTGGCCCGGCTCGGCGTGCCGGCGCCGGCCACGGTCGTCGGGGTGCCGCTGCAACTCGGCGACGCCGGTGCGACGATCGACCGGCTGCGCCGGGCCGACGCCACCGCGCAGGCCATCCGGTCGGTCAAGGGCGTCTACTTCACCGTCGTGGCGGTGTTGCAGGTGCTGTTCTACGTGGTCGCGTTCCTGCTGCTGCGGCGGCGCAAGGGCCTGTCGCCGGTGCGCCTGGCCGCGGTCGCGCTGGCCGCCCTGCCGGTCTCCAGCTACCTGGTCAACCTGCTGCCCTGGTCCACCCTGCCGCAACTGGTCGCCGGGGTGCTGGGCTGGGTCGTCGTGGTCACCGCGCTGGCCTTCGGCGGGCCCTGGCGGCGTCGTCCGCTCGGCCCGCTCGCCGTGGTTGCCGGCATCACCGCGCTCACGCTCGCCGGCGACCTGCTGACGGGCACGACGTTGCAGCTCAACAGCGTCATGGGCTACAGCGCCGAGGTCGGGGCCCGCTACTACGGCCTGGGCAACATCCCGTTCGCGCTGCTGGCCACCGGCACGCTGCTGGCCACCACCGTGATCGCCCACCGCTGGCCGGGGCGGCCGGGGGTGGCCGCGATCGTGGTGCTCGGGGCGTTCGCGATGGTGCTGGGCGGCTCTGGCATGGGCAGCGACTTCGGCGGCGTGATCGCGTTCGTGCCGGGCATCGCGGTGACCGCGCTGCTGGTGGCCGGCAAGCGGGTGTCGATCGTGAAGCTGGGGGCGTTCTGCGTGGCCGGGGCGGTGATCGTGATGACGTTCGCCGTGCTCAACTACCTGCGTCCGCCCGACGAGCAGACGCACCTGGGCAGGTTCGTGGGCCAGGTGCTCAGCGGCGAGGCGTTCGAGGTGATCTTCCGTAAGCTCCAGGCCATGCTGGCCACGCTGCT
The DNA here is from genome assembly GCF_044459705.1 of Nonomuraea sp. NPDC050227. Classification (NCBI taxonomy): domain Bacteria; kingdom Bacillati; phylum Actinomycetota; class Actinomycetes; order Streptosporangiales; family Streptosporangiaceae; genus Nonomuraea; species Nonomuraea sp. NPDC050227. The sequence goes on from NZ_JBITJF010000017.1 coordinate 108,176, forward strand.
CAGCCCCAACCTCATGCCCATCGTGATCGCGGCCGTGGCCTTCCTCGTCTACGCGATCCTGCGGCCCGAGCAGGCCAGCGCGGGCGTGGTGCCCGCGGCGTTCCGCCACTCCCCCGCCCTGCGGGCCGGGCTGATCGGCACGCTGGTCAGCGGGGTGATCGGGATGCTGGTCAACGACTCGGGCGCCGCGGTGTTGTCGATGGCTCTGGCGCTGGCCGTGCCGCTGCTGCTCGCGGCGGGCATCGGCGCGCTCGGCCGCGAACACCCGGCCGAGGCCCCCGCCCCCTCCCACCTGGCCCACGCCGGCGACTGACGCCTCGGGCGGCGGGCCCGGGATCGACGCCGCCGGCCGGCGCCTCAGGCCGGCGCCGCGACCGGTGTCGTCAGTCCTCCCAGGCGTCGGCCAGCAGTTGCCGGGTGTCGTGCAGGAGCTGGGGCAGCACCTTCGTCTGGGCCACGACCGGCATGAAGTTCGTGTCGCCGCCCCACCTCGGCACGACGTGCTGGTGCAGGTGGGCGGCGATGCCGGCGCCCGCGACCTGGCCCAGGTTCATGCCCACGTTGAAGCCCTGCGCGCCGCTTGCCTTGCGCAGCGCGCGCAGCGACCGCTGGGTGAACTCGCCCAGCTCGGCGACCTCGGCCTGGGTCAGCTCGTCGTAGCCGGACACGTGCCGGAAGGGCACGACCATCAGGTGGCCGGAGTTGTACGGGTAGAGGTTGAGGACGGCGTAGACGACCTCTCCCCTGGCCACGATCAGGCCGTCCTCGTCGCTCATCCGGGGGATCTCGTCGAACGGGCAGCCGTCGCCCGGCCCGGTGCCCGTCGGCTTGTTCTCGCCCTTGATGTAGGCCATGCGATGCGGGGTCCACAGCCGCTGGAAGTTGTCGGGCGCCCCGGCTCCTGCCTGATCGTGCATACCAAGCAGCATAGGACCCCGCGCCGAGGGGCCGCTCTTCCGGCGTGATCCTCCGCCCTCCGCGACGGGCCTAGGGTGAGGGCATGGCACAGCGACTCGAACCCATGCCCGCCGACTGGCAGCGCGCCCTGGCCGTCGTGGCCCACCCCGACGACCTGGAGTACGGCTGCGCCTCCGCCGTCGCCACCTGGACCGACGCCGGGCGCGAGGTCTCCTACCTGATCGCCACCCGCGGCGAGGCGGGCATCGACACGCTCGACCCCGCCGCGTGCGGGCCGGTGCGCGAGCGCGAGGAGCGGGCCAGCGCCGCCGTGGTGGGGGTGACCACCGTGGAGTTCCTCGACCACGCCGACGGGGTCGTCGAGTACGGGACGGCGCTCAGGAGGGACATCGCCGCCGCCATCCGCAGGCACCGCCCAGAGCTGGTGATCACCCTCAACCCCGACGACACGTGGGGCGGCACGTACTGGAACACGCCCGACCACCGGGCGGTGGGCCGGGCCGTGCTGGACGCCGCCGGAGACGCCGGAAATCGCTGGATATTTCCCGACACCGACGCCGCGCCCTGGAACGGCGTGCGCTGGGTCGCCGTCGCCGGCTCCAACTCCCCCACCCACGCCGTGGACGTCACCGACGGTCTGGAGCGGGGCGTGCGCTCGCTGCTGGAGCACCGCGCCTACATCGAGGCCCTGACCGACCAGGCCCCGGAGGTCTACGCCCGCGAGCTGATCGAGGGCTCCGCGCGGGAGGCCGCCGAACGCTTCGACGGCCGCCCGGCGGTCGCCTTCCGCCTGTTCCCCCGCTGACACCCGGCCGGCACTGACACCCGGCCGGCACTGACACCCGGCCGGGCCTGGGCCGCCCGAAGCACGGCTCAGGCCCGGCAGGCCGGGAAGGCTCGCCGGGCCTGGAGCGGCGGGTCAGACCTGGACGCGGCGTTCCACGGCGTTGACGATCTCGGCGATGGCCTCCTCGACGGGCACGCCGTTCTTCTGCTCGCCGTTGCGGTAACGGAAGGACACCGCGCCGTTGGCGATGTCGTCGTCGCCGGCCAGCAGCATGTACGGGACCTTCGCCTTCTGGGCGTTGCGGATCTTCTTCTGCATGCGGTCGTCGGCCGCGTCGACCTCGACCCTGATGCCCCGCTCGCGCAGCCGCTTGGCGACGTCCTGGAGGTAGGGCACGTGGGCGTCGGCGATCGGGATGCCGACCACCTGCACCGGCGCCAGCCACGCGGGGAACGCCCCGGCGTAGTGCTCGACCAGGACGCCGAAGAACCGCTCGACCGAGCCGAACAGCGCCCGGTGGATCATGACCGGCTGCTGCCGGGAGCCGTCGGCCGCCTGGTACTGCAGGTCGAACAGCTCGGGCAGGTTGAAGTCGAGCTGGATGGTGGACATCTGCCAGGTGCGGCCGATGGCGTCGCGCACCTGGACGGAGATCTTCGGCCCGTAGAAGGCCGCGCCGCCCGGGTCCATCACCAGGTGGAGGTTCTCGGCCTCGGCCACCTCGCGCAGCGTGGTGGTGGCCTCCTCCCACACCTCGTCGGAGCCGACGAACTTCTCCGGGTCCTTGGTGGACAGTTCGAGGTAGAAGTCCTCCAGGCCGTAGTCGCGCAGCAGGTCGAGGACGAAGCGCAGCAGCGAGGTCAGCTCGTCGCGCATCTGCTCGCGGCTGCAGTAGATGTGGGCGTCGTCCTGGGTCAGGCCGCGTACCCGGGTCAGGCCGTGGACCACGCCGGACTTCTCGTAGCGGTAGACCGTGCCGAACTCGAACAGCCGCAGCGGCAGCTCGCGGTAGGACCGCCCGCGCGCCCTGAAGATCAGGTTGTGCATCGGGCAGTTCATCGGCTTGAGGTAGTAGCGGGCGCCCTCCAGCTCCATGGGCGGGAACATCCCGTCCTTGTACCAGTCGAGGTGGCCCGAGACCTGGTAGAGGTTCTCCTTGGTGATGTGCGGGGTGTTGACGAACTCGTAGCCGGCCTCCTCGTGCCTGCGCCGCGAGTAGTCCTCCATCACCTTGCGGATCACGCCGCCCTTGGGGTGGAAGACCGCCAGGCCCGAGCCCAGCTCGTCGGGGAAGGAGAACAGGTCGAGCTCGGCGCCGAGCCTGCGGTGGTCGCGCCGCTCGGCCTCCTCCAGCATCTTCAGGTATTCGTCCTGCTTGTCGCGGGACTCCCAGGCGGTGCCGTAGATGCGCTGGAGCTGCGGGTTCTTCTCGCTGCCGCGCCAGTAGGCGCCGCCGGAGCGCATGAGCTTGAACGCCGGGATCGACCGGGTGGAGGGCACGTGCGGCCCCCGGCACAGGTCTTTCCAGCACAGCTCGCCGGTCTTGGCGTCGAGGTTGTCGTAGATCGTGAGCTGCCCGGCCCCGACCTCGACGCTCTCCTCGTCGGCCGCGCCGCCCTTGAGCCCGATCAGCTCCAGCTTGTACGGCTCGCCGGCCAGCTCCTCGCGCGCCTCGTCGTCGCTGACGGCCCGGCGAGAGAACAGCTGTCCCTGCTTGACGATCTCCCGCATGCGCTTCTCGACGCGCTTGAGGTCGTCGGGGTTGAACGCCTGCTTGACGTCGAAGTCGTAGTAGAAGCCGTTCTCCACGGGCGGGCCGATGCCCAGCTTGGCCTCGGGGAACAGCTCCTGCACCGCCTGCGCCATGACGTGCGCGGTGGAGTGGCGGACGATGGCCCGGCCGTCTTCGCTGGAGACCTCGATCGGCTCGACCACGTCGTCCTGGGCCAGCGGGTGGGCGAGGTCGCGCGGCTCGCCGTTGACCCGGGCCGCGATGACGGTGCGGCCGTCGGCCTCCAGCGCCTCACCGGCCGTCGTGCCGGCCGCGACCACACGCTCGGCTCCGGCGAGGGTGATGCGTAGCTCGGCTGACACGGTGTCTCCCTTGGATCGCGCTCGATGTGCGGCACCGAGGCTGGTTCGATGGTGAACACCGATGCTATCGCGGGTGAAACCCCAGCCTTGTCAGGTCCTGGCGGGTGCCATGGAAGATGTTCCGGTCGAGCGGACTGCTGGCATATTGGTGGATTGTCCAGTCGCGCCACGGCGGCGGCACGAGGGGTTCGCCGCGCGGCCTCTCGGGGGAGGCGATCCACAGCGGGTAGTCGGCCAGGCCGGCGCAGTTCCCCGAGCGGGCGAACCAGTGGAAGGTGTAGATGAAGGGCCGCAGGCCGGCGTGCCGCTCGACGTGGTGGCACCAGCGGCGCGCGTACCTGGCGACCTGCTCGGGGCGCTGCCCGTCGCCGGTCTCCAGGTCGAGCGCCACCAGGTCGCCCCTGCGCAGGCCGCCCGCCGACCTGAGCACCGCCAGGAAGTGCCGGGCGTGCTCGATCGGGTCGCCCTTGGGCCGGGCGAAGTGGTACGCCCCGCACACCAGCCAGCTCTCGCGCATTCCTGACCAGTTGCGGGCGAACCACCGGTCGGTCCAGTCGCCGCCCTCGGTGGCCTTGGCGAAGGCGAAGGAGACCCCGGCCTCGGCGTGACCGGCCCAGTCGACGGAGCCCTGCCAGTTCGACACGTCTATGCCATGCAGCAAGCGCTTCACCTTGCCGGAGTTTATTGAGATGTCCCCCTATGAACCCTTCGACGCGCCGATGAGCAGCTCACGGGTGCGTTCCCGCTCGGCGAAGGTCGCGCCGACGAAGTCGGTCACCCCGGCCTGGCGCAGCCGTTCGAGCTGGGCGAGCACCGACTCCTCGTCGCCGACCACCGCGACGTTCCCGGGCCCGGCGGCGCCCTCGCGGTCGAGCATGGCCCGGTAGGAGGGCAGCGTGCCGTAGACGGCGAAGATCTCGTTGGCGCGCTCGACGGCCGCGGCGGGGTCGTCGGTGACGCAGACGGGCAGCGCGCAGACGATCCGCGGCGCCGGGCGGCCCGCCTCCGCGGCGGCGGCGGTGATGGTCGGGGCGACGTGCTCGGCCACCGTCTTCGGGCCGGTCATCCACAGCACCGTGCCGTCGGCGACCGTGCCGGCCAGCTTCAGCATGCGCGGGCCGAGGGCGGCGATGAGCACCGGGAAGCCCGCGCCCGGCGTGGTGAGCCGCACGTCGGCCCTGATCGTCTCGCCCGCCGCCTTGACCTGCTCGCCCCGGCTGGCCGGGAGCAGCACGTCGAGGTACTCCTTCATGTGGCGGTAGGGGCGCTCGAAGCTGAGGCCGAACATGTGCTCGATGACGACCTGGTGCGACAGGCCGATGCCGAGCGCCAGCCGGCCGCCGAGCGCGGCGTTGGCCGTCATCGCCTGCTGGGCCAGGGCCGCCGGGTGGCGCGGGTAGGTGGGCACGACGGAGGTGCCGAGCTCGATGCCGGGCACCTGGGAGCCGGCCACGGCCAGCGCGGTGAGGGCGTCGAGGCCGAAGATGTGGGACAGCCAGGCGGAGGCGAAGCCGTCCTCGGCCGCCTGGGCGATCTCGTCGCGGAGCGCGCCGAGCGGGTCGGGCCCTTGCCGTTCATTCAGGAAATATCCGAAACGCATGGAAACAGAACTCCGTTCTGGAGGCAGACGCGCCTGTATCTTCCCACGCCGCCGGGCGCGCTCACCCGTACGAAGGGGGCGGATTTGTAAAGTGGCCTCATGACGCACGATCGCGCAGGACAGCCCGCCCAGCCCGCCGACCTGGTCGACGTCGCCCGGCTGGTGACCTCCTACTACGCCCTGCACCCCGACCCCGCCGAGGTGGCGCAGCGGGTGGCGTTCGGCACGTCGGGCCACCGCGGGTCCTCGCTGCGGACGGCCTTCAACGAGGACCACATCCTGGCCACCAGCCAGGCCATCTGCGAATACCGCGCCTCCCAGGGCACCGACGGGCCATTGTTCCTGGGCATCGACACGCACGCGCTGTCCGAGCCCGCCCGCGTGTCGGCGCTGGAGGTGTTCGCGGCCAACGGGGTCGAGGTGCTGATCGACTCCCGCGACGGCTACACGCCGACCCCCGCCGTCTCGCACGCCGTCCTGCGGCACAACCGGGGCCGCACGTCCGGGCTCGCCGACGGCGTGGTGGTGACGCCGTCGCACAACCCGCCCTCCGACGGCGGCTTCAAGTACAACCCGCCGCACGGCGGCCCCGCCGACACCGACGCCACCTCCTGGATCCAGGACCGCGCCAACCAGCTGCTGGCCGACGGCATGAAGGGCGTGTCCAGGATCTCCTACGCCAAGGCCCTCGACGCGGCCGGCCGCTACGACTTCCTCGGCGCGTACGTCGACGACCTGCCGTCCGTGGTGGACCTCGACGCGATCAGGTCGGCCGGGGTGCGCATCGGGGCCGACCCGCTGGGCGGGGCGAGCGTGGCCTACTGGGGCGAGATCGCCGAGCGCCACCGCCTCGACCTGACCGTGGTCAACCCGCTGGTCGACCCCACCTGGCGGTTCATGACGCTCGACTGGGACGGCAAGATCCGCATGGACTGCTCGTCGCCGTACGCGATGGCGTCGCTGATCGCCCAGCGCGACAGGTACGACATCGCCACCGGCAACGACGCCGACGCCGACCGCCACGGCGTCGTCACCCCCGACGGCCTGATGAACCCCAACCACTACCTGGCCGCCGCCATCTCCTACCTGTACGCCCACCGCGAAGGCTGGCCCGCCGCGGCGGGGGTCGGCAAGACGATGGTGAGCAGCGGCGTCATCGACCGGGTCGCCGCCTCGCTCGACCGGCGCCTGTACGAGGTGCCGGTCGGTTTCAAATGGTTCGTCCCCGGGCTGCTCGACGGCTCGCTCGGGTTCGGCGGCGAGGAGAGCGCCGGGGCCTCGTTCCTGCGGCGCGACGGCTCCCCCTGGTCCACCGACAAGGACGGCCTCATCCTCGCCCTGCTGGCCTCGGAGATCCTGGCGGTGACCGGCGAGTCGCCGAGCGCGCACTACCGCCGCCTGACCGAGCGGTTCGGCGAGCCCGCCTACGCCCGGGTCGACGCGCCCGCCACCCGCGAGGAGAAGGCGGTGCTGGCCAAGCTGTCGGCCGACCAGGTGACGGCGTCGTCGCTGGCCGGCGAGCCGATCACGGCGGTGCAGACGACGGCCCCCGGCAACGGCGCGGCGCTCGGCGGCGTGAAGGTCTCGACCGAGAACGCCTGGTTCGCCGCCCGCCCGTCGGGCACCGAGGACGTCTACAAGATCTACGCCGAGTCCTTCAAGGGCCCCGACCACCTGGCCAAGGTGCAGGAGGAGGCCCGTTCACTGGTCTCGGCCGCGCTGGGCTGAGCGGCCGGGCGGCTGAGCGGCCGGGCGGCTCAGCGGGGCAGTTCGCGGGCGGTGGCGGTGGGCATGCCGGCGCGTCCGAGGTCGGCGTGCCGGCCCGCCAGCACGCCCGCGCGGTAGCCCGTGCCGCTGGTCGTCGGGACGGACATGCGGATGCGCGGATAGTGGGCGGCCACCGCCAGGTCGACCTCGGCCCGGCGGTCGGCCAGCACCAGCGCGGTGCCGGCCCCGGCGGCCTCGGCCTCGGTCGCGGCGCGCGACTCGGCCTCGCGCAGCAGCCGGTACACCTCGTCGGTGAACCCCAGCAGCCACGAGCGCCGGTAGGCCCGCGCGGCGGCGAGCTCGCCCGGCGGCCGTACGCGGGCCAGGCCGGAGGCCATCTGCAGCAGCAGCGACGTGGCCAGCACGTCGGCGCGTTCCAGGTCGGCGGCGAAGCCGAACACGTGCACCCGCTGGCCGCCGTCGCCGCGGCCGATCAGCAGCGGACGGCAGCGGACGGCCTGGGCCACCAGGCTGACCAGGCGGGCCTTCTCCCTGGCCCACGGGGCGGGCAGGGTGACGATCCGGTCGCCGGGGGTCTGGCGGGTGCCGGGCGGCGGGAGGGTGTCGATGCCGTACTTGGCCATCAGGGCGGAGGCGGCCGCCAGGAAGGTGGCCCGCTCGTGCTCGTTGTCCGTGCGTTCGGCCTTGGCCAGGAGTTTCCTGACGCGTTCGAGCGTGCGCTCCCGCAACCGAGCTCCCCTACTTGGCCAGCACCCGCCCGTCGTCGGCGATGGCCGGGAAGGCGCCGGTGTCGACGATGCCGTGCTGCTGGTACAGAGCCTCGATCAGGGCGTGCGCCTGCGGCTCCAGCTTCCACAGGGCACGATACTCGCGCGCGGTGGCCAGCGGGACGCCGATCTCCTGGGCGATGTCCACCGAGCGCGGCACGATGCGCTTGGCGATCTGCCGGTCCCAGAACTCGCGGGCGGCCCTGATCTGGGCGGCGCGCTGGGCGGTGTCGACGACCTGGGGGGTGGCGTCGAACACCTCGACGTCCTCGTCCTCGTCCTCGACGAGCTGGGCCAGCGCGGGCGGCAGCGCCGGGCGGGCGGGCACGGGACGGTGGTCGGCCTCGGGCTCCCACGGCACGCGCGGGTCGGCGTCGATGAGCGCGGTGGTGTTGTACAGGGCGGCGATCTGGGCCAGCAGCGCCTCCTGACGCTGCTGGTCGACGGCCAGCCCGGTGTGCTCGACGGCCTGGTCCATGGCCTTGTCGAGCCTGGCCAGCGCGCCGCGCATCTTGCGCTCGGAGGCGCCGCTGTCGCGCAGCGCCTTGGCGCGCTTGGCGGCCAGGGCGACGCGGGTGAGCCGGCGGTGGGCGTCGACCTCGGAGGCGGTGCGGTCGCTGACCTCGGCCAGGCCCATGCGGACGAGCAGGCGTTCGGGGGTCAGGCGCCAGTTGATGCGGCCGGTGCCGCGGATGCGGTGGCGTTCGATGGCCATGCCGCGCTCCCAGAGCCAGGCGGCGACCAGCGGGGCGGCCAGGCGGAAGACGGCCTCGGGGAGGCTGCGGGCGTCCATGCTGGACAGGACGGCGGTCAGGCAGGTCAGCGCCCAGACCGCGATGCCGTCGATGCCGGCGGAGAAGTTCTCCCGCATGTTGCGGCGGGCGCGGACGGCCGAGGTGATGATGGCGACCTCGATGAAGGCGAACAGCAGCAGCCGGAGCGGTCCGTCCAGGCCCAGCACGTCGCCGGAGAAGCGCCACATGCCCTGGGCGGACACGCCGGTGGCGATGGAGGCTGCGACGACGGTGAGCACGTCCTCGACGGGACGGGGGGCGACGTAGCGGGCGAATAACCAGGTGCCCGCGCGCCAGGCCATCCGGAGCACCAGGAACGCCAGCACGAGCCCGGCCAGGCCCAGCAGGGCGATGACGGCGGTGGCGAACGGCTTCTCGGCGACGAAGGCTGCTATTTCCTCAAATGTCGGCATCAGTCACTATCCGCGAGGCTCAACTCCAGCTTGTCTTGGGACGAGATCATCGCAGACTGTCGCCCCCTTGTACGCCAAACGCCACCGATTTCCCCTGTCTCCCACCGGTTCCTGTGACACACGCCGTACCAGAAGGGGGTTGTGGCTAGTCGGCGGCCCGCGACCCGGCGCACAATGAGGCGCACCCCCGCCTACCGCACGGCCTCCCGCACGGGATCACGCGGCGGGCGGCGGGACGCGCGGCCAGATGGACGACCGGGCGGGTGGCCAGGTGGGACGTGAGAGTGAGCGGCAATTTCGTCCTTTCGGAGGGCAACAGCCGCCTGTCCGGATGGGACCATCTACCGAGGGATTTATCCCAACATAGTGCGATGTATCCCAGCAGGACGGATATCCATGTCTGACTCAGAGTTCCCCTTCGTCCAGTTCATGCGCGAGGACTTCGACCCGGTCGCCGAGCTCGGCCGCATCCGGGCCGAGCACGCCGTCTTCCCCATGAAGATCCCCGGTGACCAGACCGTGCACCTGGTCACGCGCTGGGAGGACGTACGCGGTGTGCTCGGCGACCACGAGCGGTTCAGCAACGACTTCGCCGGCATCTCCGGCCTGGGCTCCAACCAGGAGGACCCCGGCGGCCTCGGCTTCCGGGACCCGCCCGAGCACACGCGGCTGCGCAAGTACCTGACCCCCGAGTTCACCATGCGCCGCCTGCGCCGGCTGGAGCCGCGCATCGAGGCGATGGTCGAGGAGCACCTGGACCGCATCGAGGCCAAGGGCCCGCCCGCGGACCTGGTCGAGGACTTCGCGCTGCCGATCCCGTCGCTGGTGGTGTGCGAGCTGCTCGGCGTCCCGTACGAGGAGCGCGCCGACTTCGTCAGGATCAGCAAGGACCGGTTCGACCTGTCGGCCGGCCCCGAGGCGTCCCTTCAGGCGATCAACGACGCGATGGCGTACCTGGTGGACCTGGTCGCCCGCGAACGGCGCGATCCCGGCGAGGGCCTGCTCGGCCAGCTCCTGCGCGAGCACGGCGACGACCTCGACGACCGCACGCTGGCCAGCATGTCCGACGGCCTGCTCACCGGCGGCCACGACACCAGCACCAGCATGCTCGCGCTCGGCGCGCTCTGGCTCATGCGCCACCCCGAGCAGGCCGCGAAGGTGCGCGAGGTGGACGGCTACGTCAACGACGTCGTCGAGGAGCTGCTGCGCTACATGACGGTCGTGCAGGTGGCCTTCCCGCGCTTCGCCCGCGAGGACCTGGAGCTGCACGGCGTGCCGATCAAGAAGGGTGAGATGGTGCTGTGCTCGCTGACCGGCGCCAACCGCGACCCCTCGCTGGGCCCGGACATGGACGAGGTGCGTCCGGGCCGCGAGACCGCCCGCTCGCACCTGGCCTTCGGCCACGGCATCCACCGCTGCATCGGCGCGCCGCTCGCCCAGATGGAGATGCGCATCGCCTTCCCCGCCCTGCTGCGCCGCTTCCCGGACCTGCACGTCTCGGGCGAGGTGCCGTTCAGGGAGCTGGCCATCGTGTACGGGGTCAAGGAGCTACCCGTCGCCTGGTAGAGCGGTTACGTTCACAGTGTGAACGAGCCCGTCATCGATCTGGCCTCGATCCGCGCCGTGGTGTTCGACATCGACGGCGTGGTCACCGACACCGCCCGGGTGCACGCGGCCTCCTGGAAACACGTCTTCGACGCCTTCCTGCGCGGCCGCTGCGACCCGTTCGACATCCGTGACGACTACCTCCGGCACGTCGACGGCCGGCCGCGGCTCGACGGCGTGCGCACCTTCCTGGCCGCGCGCGGCCTCACCGCGCCCGAAGGCGGTCCCGAGGACGAGCCGGGCGCGCCCACCGTGCACGGGCTCGGCCTGGCCAAGGACCAGATCTTCCTCGCGCAGGTGGACAAGTACGGCGTGGCCGCCTTCCCCGCCACCGTGGCCCTGCTGCACGAGCTGCGCCACCGGGGCGCCCGCACGGCCGCCGTCTCGGCCAGCCTGCACGGCCGCCGGCTGGTCGCCGCCGCGGGCGTGGCGCACCTGTTCGACCTGGTCGTGGATGGTGGCGACGCGGCCCTGATGAACCTGCCGGGCAAGCCGGACCCCGCCCTGTTCCTGGAGGCCGCGCGCCGCCTGGCGCTGCCCGCCGGACAGGCCGCCGTGGTGGACGCGGCATTGCCGGGCGTCCAGGCGGGCGGCAAGGGCGGCTTCGGGCTGGTCGTGGCGGTCACCCGGGACGGTCCGGGCGACGCCGCCGCGCTGGCCGGGCACGGCGCGCACGTCGTGGTGCCCGATCTGGGCGAGCTGGGCGTGCGCGGCAGGGTCCTACCCTTGAGGGCGTGACGGTTCTGATCGATCCCCCCGACTGGCCGGGGCCGCGCGGCCTGATGTGGTCGCACCTGGTGAGCGACAGCTCGCTGGAGGAGCTCCACGCGTTCGCGGCCCGGCTCGGGGTGCCGGGCCGGGCCTTCGACCGGGACCACTACGACGTCCCGGAGACCGTGCACGCGCGGGCGGTGTCGCTGGGCGCCGAGCCGGTCAGCTCGCGCGAGCTGCTGCGCCGCCTGATCGCCGCCGGTCTGCGCCGCCGCAAGCGCCACGACGCCGGCGTGCCCTAGCCTCCCGCGAGGCGGGCCAGCTCGGTGGTCATGTTGGCGCGGGCGGGTTCCTCCCACAGCTCGCGGGCCCGGTCCGTGCGGTAGAGCCGCGGCGCGGCCAGCAGCCTGCGCAGCACCTGCGCGCGGCCCTGCCGGAACAGGTCGTCGGGCACGTGCGCGTACTCGCGGCGGATGTCGGCGGCGTAGGCGTCGTAGCCGGGGCGGCCCAGCACGGCCAGGTCGGCGTCGCACAGCACGGCCCCGTCGCGGTCGCCGGCGGCCACCGTGTCGTGGGCGGCGGTCAGGCGGACCAGCCGGGCGGTCGCGGCGATCCGGCCGGGCGGCACCCCGCAGCGCGGCAGGCGCGCCTGGGCGAGCTGGGCGCTGCGCTCCTCGTCCCAGCCGGGCCTGCCTTCGTAGACGGCGTCGTGGAACCAGGCGGCCAGGCGCACGGCGGCGGGGTCGGCGGCCTCCCCCGCCAGGTCGTCGACGGCGGCCAGCACGGCGGCGAGATGGGCGAGGGTGTGGTAGCGGCGGTGGGGCTCGGCCCAGCGGGCGATCAGCTCGGCGCCGGCGGCCCGCGCGGCCGGGGAGCCGCCCGCGAGCGCGAGCCATCCGGCGGCGAGCCGGGCCCTCGACGCGGGGTCCGGGCGGTCGTGGATCACGCCTCCACCGTAGTGGCCGGGCGGTATGTCCCGGCATTGTGTCCTTGAATACACCCGGTATTTACCCGGCTGTCCCACCGCTCTGCCTCTCCGTACGGGGACCTGGTTCCCCCCGGAAAGGAGACAGCGACATGGCGACCGGTGAGTTCCAGGTGATGAAGGTTCCGGCCGAGCAGTTGAGCGGCGTGCTGCACGGTCAGGTTGTGGACCCGGGCGCCCAGCCCACGAACGTCGTGAGATGCGGCGAGGGCTGGACCGTTGACGTGAGCTGGGAGGTCGCCGGCGAGCTGGTCGACTGGCTGGCCGGACGGTGGCATGTGGAGATCATCGCCGACCTGCTGGGAGGTGGTGAGACCCGTCATCCCTCGCCTCCCGTGGAGATGACGTTCACCCCTGGCTCGGGACGGTACACCGCGTCGGTCCCGATGCGCGGCCAGCTCGGCCCGGGCACCTATGACCTGGTGGTCAACCTCACCACGACGACGGCCGCCGGCTCCGCGGGGGCGCTCGGCGGCTTCGTCGTGATCAGCAAGATTTCGGTGCTGGAGTAGCCGGCCGCCGCCCCGGGCCCCTCCCGGGGCGGCGGGCGCTCCGGCAGGGGCTCGGATCGCCCTGCAACCGCACCGCAAGTCACCCGCCCTACGCTCCGGGCGGCGGTCACGGGGAAAGCGGGACCGCCGCCCTGTATCTCACGTCACCGGACGCGCTCTGACCCGGTGAGGATCGACGGTCCCAGGGGGGACCACTGACGGGAGACCTCATGTCCGAAGTGGAACAAGCGCTTGCGCCAGGCGCTCCGATGACGGCGGACGACGTGCTGCGCATCGCCGCCTGCAAGGACAGGAACCCTGCGCTTGAGGCCATGGTCATCGCCCATGGCTACCACCGTGTCGCCGGGGACCTCGCCCAGCACCTGGGCCAGGACGCGACCAACTGGTACTGCTACGCCAAATGGACCTCCAAGGCGGTCGCCGAGAGCCTCGACCTGACTCCGGGCTCGCCCTTCCTGACCGGTTTCGGCGACCGGCTGCACGTGCCCGCGCGCCTGCGCCGCCTGTTCCGCGCCATGTTGCTGACCCTGCTCGGCCCCAGCTACCGGCTCGGGCTGGCGCTGGCCAACCGGGCGATCTTCCTGGAGACCGCGAGCCTGGCGGCCAACCTGTGGAACGGCACGCCCGACTGCTACGTCAAGGTGAGCCCGGAGTCGGAGAACACGCCGATGCCGCCAGAGTTCCTGTCCGGGCTGCTGGAGGAGGCCGACGAGCGCTACCTGCGGGACGCCGCCCTGCTGCTGCGGCAGGCGCACGCGGCCACCGACCCCGACGAGCGGGCCGAGCTGATGTTCGGGGCCAGCGTGGCGCTGTCGGCCTACGAGCAGAAGCGCGCGCAGAAGGCTCTGGAGCTGGTGCTGTACCGGCCGGTGCGGTGGCTGACCCGGATGTCGTGGCGGTCGCTGCGCTCGCTGGTGACCCGGCGGCCCTACCCGCGCTTCCCCCTGTTCAGCGCCCGGCACGAGGACCAGCCGTGGCTGACGCGCGTGCTGGAGGCCAAGTGGTCCTCGCTGTACACCCGTCACCTGTTCGCCGTGCGCACGCCGCTCAGCGACGTCAGGGTCGGCCGGCCGCTGGCCCCGCCGCCGGGCGTGGACATGGCGCTCGCCTGGCGGCCGATCAGGAACGAGAAGGTGCGCAAGCTCGCCGAGGAGTTCATCCCGGACGACGTCGAGCAGGCCACGGCCGGGGTGACCGACTGGGTGTCCTACCCCGACCGCATGCGCTTCATCGTCGGCTACTTCCGCACCTACCAGCGGGTGGGCGCGCTCTACGACCCGCCGTTCGGGCCGGAGCTCACCGCGGCCCTGGAGGCGGAGACGGCCCGCGGCACGCTGCCGGAGCCGGTCCCCGAGGCGCCGCGGGCCGACCGGCTGCTCCCCGGGACGCGGCGCAAGATGTACGCCTTCCCCGAGGAGACCGATCCCGACGCCTACGAGATGGCGCGCTTCGACTTCGAGCCCTTCCTGGAGGCGATCCCTCTTGACCGGTCAGGAAACTAGGACTCAGTCCAGGAAGTCCCTGGTGATCTCGCGGTCCTGCAGGAGCCCGCGCAGCCTGGCGAAGCAGCGGGCGCGGGTGGGGCCGATGCTGCCGACCGGCCGGCCCAGCCGGCGGGCGACGTCCACGTAGTGCGGCTCGGAGGTTTCCGTGAGTGCTCGAAACAGCACGCGCTGGGCCGCGGGCAGCTCCTCGACCAGCTCCTCCAGCGTGCCGGCCAGCCAGATCCTGGCCAGTTCCCTGTCCACGTCGTCCGTGCTGCCGAGCGTGTCGAGGTCGGGCGTGCAGATTTCCCGGGTGCGCCTGGTCAGCTTCAGGCACTCGCGGAAGGCGATCGTGGCCAGCCAGCCGGGCATGCGCTGGGGGTCCTCGACGCTCTTGAGGTTCTGCCAGGCCAGCAACCAGGTGGTCTGGAGCACGTCCTGGGCGTCCTCGTGGCCGAGCCGGAAGCGCCGGATCCTCGACCGCAGCATCGGCGTGAACTCCTCGACCAGCCGCTCCCACGCCTGGGCGTCGCCCTCCTGGGCGTCCGACACGAGCGTGGCGGTGTCGCGGCGCTCCAACGTATCCAACTGCATCATCGTCTCCCCGCCGGCCGGGGTCCTCGGGGGTCAACCTCGTTCGACCGGCCCCCCAACGGTGCTCCCGGCGGCCTTCGCGCACTGTCGCGGACGACACAGTGCGGGTGTGGCGCTCGTCACATTCGGGAGATCGCTTACCACTTACTGCCCGATCGGCGTTGGCGTCCTAAAGTTCTTCCATGAGCGCCAGCAGCGGGGCGGTTCCACACGACGTCCAGGCGGTCGCCGCCGTGCTGGCGGAGGTCCCGCTGTTCCGCGTGCTCGGACCGGCCGGGATCACCAGCACCGTGCGCGCCGGGGTGGCGCGCAGATACCGCAACGGGCAGATCATCCTGCACCAGGGCGATCCGGGCGAATCCCTGTACGTGCTGCTCGACGGCCTGGTGAAGGTCGTCTTCACCACCGAGCACGGCGACGAGATCGTGCTCAACATGCTGGGCCGGGCGGAGACCTTCGGCGAGATGGCGCTTCTGGACGACTCGCCGCGGTCGGCGTCGATCATCGCCGTGCGCCCCTGCTGGATCTTCGCGCTGCCCAGGGCGCGGCTGCTGGAGCTGATGCGGGAGCATCCCGGGCTCGCCGACGAGTTCCTGCGCATGCTCGGGCAGATGGTGCGCAGGCTCACCGGGCAGGCCGCCGACCTGGCCTTCCTCGACCTGGGCGGGCGCCTGGCCAAGCTGCTGCTGCAACTGTCGGTCAAGCGCGGCCAGACCCAGGGCCCGGTCGTGGACATGCCGGGGCTGACCCAGTCGGACCTCGCCGCGCTGATCGGCGCGTCCCGCCCGGCGGTCAACCGGGCCCTGCAGTCGCTCGCCGCCCGCGGCCTCATCGCCATGAAGGGGCGGACCATCACGTTGCTGGACGTCGAGGCGCTGCGCAAACGCGGAGGTCTCTGACCGGATCTGGAGTACGGGGAACATGAACGAGCACGACAACGGCCCCGCCGAGCGCTGGCCGGCGGAACGCTTCCGGCAGTTACGGCAGCAGGCCGACCCGGACATCGACAAGATCGTGGCCGGCTACCTGGAGACCAGGCCCGCAGGGGAGAACGCGCTGTCCCTGCTGCGCGCGGTCGTGGTGGAGCTCGGCCGGGCCAAGCGGGAGGCGCGGGCCCCTTCGGGCGAGACCGGCCCCTCGGCCATCTTCGACGCCATCGACTTCGGCAAGGACCTGCCCGAGTGGGGCGAGGACGCCGAGCTGCTGGCCCGCGGCCAGGCCGTCTTCTCCGACTACGGGCTGTACCAGTCGGTCGCGCTGTTCTGCAAGTGCCTGCCCATGGCCTACGTCGAGATCTCCAGCGCCAAGGTGCTGGCCGGCGTGTCCGACCTGGCCACCCACAGCCTCACCCGCCGGGTCGCCGAGACCGGCCAGATGCTGGTGGACGTCATGGGCCTGAAGGCCACCGACAGCCTGACGCCGGGCCGTCCCGGGCACACGACGGCGATCGGGCTGCGCATCCTGCACTCGTTCGTGCGCGCGCTGGCCACCGAGCACTTCGGCGACGACTGGGACACCGCCAGGTTCGGCCCGCCGGTCAACCAGGAACTGCTGCTGGCCACCATCTTCGACTTCTCGGTCGTCACGTGGGAGGCTCTGGAGAGCATGGGGGTGCGCCTCAGCGACGACGACAAGGCCGCCCACCTGTACACGTGGAGCGTCTTCGGCCACCTCATGGGCGTCGAGGCGTGCCGCGACCGGCCGCTCACCCTCGACGACGTGCCGCCGGTCAGCGAACGGCTCGGCCGCCTGTACGAGTCGAGCGACGAGGGCCGCAGGCTGATGGCCGTGCTGCTGGCGGAGATGGAGGAGTTCATGCACCTGGGCTGGCGCAAGCTGCCGCGCAGCCTGGTGCACTGGGTCTTCCGCGACGCCCGCCACAACGCCGCCCAGGTCCCGGCGCTGCTCGACGTGCCGCCGCCGGCGTGGTGGTTCAACGCGCTGTTCGCCGCGGCCAGGGCCGGCAACCGGTACGGCCGCCTGATGGGCCCGGTCGACGCGGTGGTGCGCTGGCTGGTGCGCCGGGCGGGCAAGCACATCGTCATCGCCATGATCGACCGCTACTCGGGCGGCCACGCCGCCTTCCAGATCCCCGAGGAGCTGGCCGCCCAGTGGCGCGTCCGGCAGTCGAAGACGGCGCGCCGCACCCGCAGGCTCCGCCACAGCGTCCGCAAGGGCGTGCGGAGGGGCGTGGGCAAGGCGGCCAGGGCCCCCGTGCGGAAGGAGGGACCACCCGCGTGAGCACCCCGCACGAGCCGGGCACGCTGACCACGGCCACCATCCTGTTCACCGACGTGGTCAGCTCCACAGCCCTGCGGATCAGGCTGGGCGAGGAACGCGCCAACGTCGTCTTCCGCCGGCTCTACCAGCTCCTGCACTCGGTGGTGACGGCCAGCGGCTCGACGTTCACCAAGAGCCTCGGCGACGGGCTGATGGCGGTGTTCGGCTCGGCCACGGCCGGGCTCGACGCGGTCATCGCCGTCGAGCAGGCCGTCGCGGCCGAGAACGAGCGGGCGCTGGAGAAGATCTCGATCAGGGCCGCGCTGGCGGCGGGCGACGTGTGCTGGGGCGCCGACGACGTCAGCGGGCTGCCCACGGTCGAGGCGGCCCGGCTGGTCGCGGTGGCCGAGGGCGGCCAGGTGCTCTGCACCGACCTGGTGCGCCGGCTGGCCCAGGGCCGCAGCCGGCACGAGTTCAAGGACCTGGGCCGGCTGCCGGGCAAGGGCCTGCGGGAGCCGATGCACACCTACGAGCTCCACTGGCAGAGCGCCGACAACCAGCACGCCGGCGGGCTGGCGCCCTGGCTGGACAGCGGGCACGTGCTGCCGTTCGTCGGCCGGGACGAGGAACTGCGGGCGCTGGAGGAGGAGCTGGGGGCGGCCGAGTTCGGCAGCGGGCTGGTGATCCTCCAGGGCGATCCGGGCGTCGGCAAGACCCGGCTGGCCTCGGTCGTGGCGCGGCGGGCGCTCAAGCGGCAGTTCACCGTGCTGGCGGGGCGGTGCACCGATCCGGCGCGGCAGGCGTACGAGCCGATCGCCGGGGCGGTCGAGCGGCTGGCCCGCACCTCGCCGGCGCTGCTGTTGCGGGCCGGGGTCGACCAGCAGTGCGGGCAGCTCGTCCGGCTGGCGCCCTCGCTGGCCGCTCCCCCGCTGTCGCTGGCCGTGCCGCCCGCCACCGAGCCGGTCTCCGAGCGTTACCACCTGATGGCCGCGGCCCGCACGCTCATCGAGCGCCTGGCCACCGTGCGGCCGGTGCTGCTGGTGATCGACGACCTGCAGTGGGCGACGCTGGAGTCGCTGCAGATGCTGCACTCCCTGATGTGGGACGCCGACTCGCTGCCGCTGCTGATCCTGGCCACCTCGCGCCCGGTGCCCGTCGAGTCGGCGATGCCCGAGCTGCACAAGCTGACCGCCGGCGGCCGCCTGGTGCAGGTCTCCTCCTTCGGCATGGACGAGGTCAGCCGGGCCCTGTCGGAGGTGCGCAGCGACGGCGACCCAGAGCTGCTGTACCGGATCACCGGCGGGAACGCGTTCCTGGTCACCGAGGTGGCCAGGGAGCTGGCGGCGGGCGCCGACCTCGACGCGCTGACCGTCCCCGACTCGGTCACCCGCATGGTCCGGGCGCGTCTGGCGCAGCTCCACCCCGACGCCCGCGACCTGGTCAGCCTGCTGGCCGTGGGCGAGCGCATGGAGTCGGCCGCGCTGCGCCTGGGCCTCGGCCTGGACGAGGCGCGCTTCGTGGCCGCCGTCGAGGAGGCCATGGGCGCGGGCCTGGTGACCATGGCCGACGGCGGCCAGTGCCAGTTCTCCCACGAGCTGACCCGTACCGCCCTGTACGCCACGCTGTCGGCCCCCCGCGCCGGGCTGCTGCACGGCCGGGTCGCCGACGCCCTGTGCCAGGCCGACCCGCAGGCCATGGAGTCGCGCCCGTACGTCGTGGCCACCCATCTGCTGGCCGCCGCCGAGCACGGCCGCGATCCGCGCCGGACGGCCGAGGCCGCCGAGGCGGGCGTGCAGGCGGCCCGCCACGCGCTGGCCGGGCTGGCCCACCGCGAGGCGGTCACCTGGTACCAGCGGGTGCTCGGCCTGCTGGCGGACTTCCCCGGCGCCTCCCCGGAACGGCGTGCCGAGCTGCTGATGGACTGCGGCCGGGCGATGTGGCTGGCCGGGCACCCGGAGGCGCGCGAGACCCTGCACCAGGCCGCCGAGCTGGCCAGGGAGTGCGGGCGCGACGACCTGATCGTGGTGGCCGCGCTCGGCGGCGACCGCGGCTTCTCCAGCATCTCCGCCGCCCCCGACCAGCGCCGCATCGCGCTGCTGACCGAGGCGCGCAAGCTGGTCGACTCGACCGACCTCAGCACCCGGGCGCTGCTGGCCGCCCTGCTCGCCTCCGAGCTGATCTGGGCGCCCGACGGCGAGCGGCGCTTCGCGCTGAGCGACGAGGCGGTGGCGCTGGCCCGCAAGTCGGGCGACCCGCGCACGCTGGCCAGCGTGCTCGGCATGCGCAGCCTGACGATCATCCCGGCCGACCCGCTGCACCAGCGCCACCGCGACGGCGACGAGATGCTGGAGGCGGCCCGCCGCACGGGCGACGACCTGGCGCTGTTCCACGCCTACGTCCAGCGCACCCCGCCGGTGCTGGACAGCGGCGACACCGCGCGCGCCGCGACGCTGCTCGACCAGGCCGACGAGCTGGCCCGCCGGCTGGCCCAGCCGCAGCTCAACTGGCTGATCGGCTACTCCAGGGCGGGCCTGACGCTCATGCAGGGCGACCTGGCCCAGGCCGAGACCGAGGCGCTGTCGGCCATGCGGCTCGGCACCGAGATCGGCCGCCGCCTGGAGGCCGTGGCCATCTACTCCGAGCAGATCTCCGAGATCCGCCGGCTGCAGGGCCGGTTGTGGGAGCTGCGCGACCGGCTGCGCCGCGCCGCCCAGGCGCCGCGCGTCGACCCGGTGCACGCCGTGCTGCGCTACCTGTGCGAGATGGGCGACGAGGAGGCCGGGCCGCTGCTCGACCGCATCCTGGCCGACCGCGGCGGCGTGCCGCCGCGCAACATGGCCCACCGGCCCGCCCTGGACAACCTGGCCGTGGCCGCGGCGCACCTGCGCCGTCCCGAGCTGGCCGAACGGCTGTACGCGTCGCTGGCCGCCGACGGCGAGACGTTCGGCCACGGCACGGTCGCCCACCATTGCGGCCACCACTACCTGGCCCACCTGTGCGTGACGATGGGCGACCCGGCGCGGGCGAGCGAGCACTTCGAGGCCGCCGCCGAGGTGCACGAACGCAGCGGCGTGCCCCTCATGCTGGCCGAGTCGCTGCTCGACTGGGCCGACCTGCTCGACACCGCCGACGTCGGCGGCCCCCGGCCGGCCGCGCTGCGCGAGTGGTGCGCCTCCCTGCTGCCGGGCCGCGGCGCGCTCCTGCTCGACCGGCGGCTGCCCGCGCACCCCGTTTAATCTGCGGCGACATCGGGCAACCCGGCACGGGGGGCGCGATGAAGAGGTACGGGGTGCACGGATGGCCGGGGGATTTCCACCGATCGGGGCGTACGCGTTCCTGTCGGACTGTCACACGGCGGCACTGGTCGCGCCCGGCGGGGCGGTGGAGTGGATGTGCGCGCCGCGCTTCGACGGCCCGAGCGTGTTCGCGCGCATCCTCGACCGGCGGCTCGGCGGGGCGTGGGAGTTCGACGTGGCCGGCGCGCGGGTCGAGGGGCGCGGCTACGTCGAGGAGACGCTGGTGCTGCGCACCCGCTGGGTCGGCCGCGACTGCGAGGTCGTGGTGCACGACTTCTTCGCCACGTCGCCGCCGGGGACGGGCGGCAGCGGCGTGGTGCCCGTCCGGCTGCTGGTGCGGTGGGCCAGGTGCGAGAGGGGGCGGGCGGTCGTGCGCTCGCGGGTGCTGGCCAGGCCCGACTACGCCACCCGCGAGGCCCGCTGGACGCCGCGCGACGGCGTGCTGGCCGAGGAGTCCGGCCTGCTGCTGACCGGCATGGCGGAACCGGCGGAAGGGCCGACGACAGGGCTCATGGCCGAGACCACGCTCGGCGCGGGCGAGTCGTGGGCGGTCGCGCTCGACTACGCGGGTCAGGGGCACGCGCCCGTCAGCGACCCCGAGCGGCTGCTGGCCGACACCGTGCGGTCGTGGCGGTCGTGGTCGTCGCGGTCGGCCTACGACGGGGTGGGGGCGCGGCAGGTGCGGCACAGCGCGGTCGTGCTGCGCGGGCTGCTGTTCGACGAGAGCGGCGGGCTGCTCGCGGCGCCCACGACGTCGCTGCCGGAGTGGCTCGGCGGGCAGCGCAACTGGGACTACCGCTACGTGTGGCACCGCGACGCCGCGCTCATGGTGCTGGCGCTGCTGCGCCTGGGCCATCGCGAGGAGGCGGGCCGCTACCTGACGTTCCTGCTCGGCCAGTGCGCGATCCACGAGGGCGACCTGCCGCCGGTGTTCGGCGTCGGCGGCGGGCCGGTCGCCGACGAGACCGTCCTCGGCCATCTGGAGGGGTACGCGGGCTCGCGTCCGGTGCGCATCGGCAACGGCGCCGCGGGTCAGCATCAGCTCGACGGTTACGGCCACATCCTGGACGCGGCCATGGCCTACCACGGCGTGACCGGCGAGCTGAGCGGCGGCCCGGTGTTGTGGCGGCTGGTGGAGCGGGCCCGCGAGCGGTGGCGGGAGCCGGACGCCGGCATCTGGGAGGTGCGCGGCGGCGAACGTCACTGGACCTACTCCAAGCTGTACGCCTGGGTCTGCTTCGACCGCGCGGTCCGGCTGGCGGAGGCGACCGGCGAGCCCGGCCTGCCCCTGGCGCAGTGGCGGGCCGAGCGCGCGGCCGTCCGCGCCGAGCTGCTGGAGCGCGGCTACAACGCCGACGTCGGCGCCTTCACCCAGTCCTACGGGTCCGAGCAGGCCGACGGCTCGCTGCTGCGGCTGCCGCTGCTCGGCTTCCTGGACGGCGACGACCCCCGCGTGCTCGGCACCCTCGACCACATCCAGGCCCGCCTGGGCGAGGGCGGCGCGCTCGTGCACCGCTACGACCCCGAGACCACCCGCGACGGCGTGGACGGGCCGGAGGGGGCGTTCCTGATGTGCTCGTTCGAGATGGTCTCGGCGCTGGTGCTGGCCGGGCGGACGGCCGAGGCCCGCGACCGGTTCGAGACGCTGTGCGCGCGGGCCGAGCCGCTCGGGCTGTTCGCCGAGGAGATGACCGGCGACGGGCACATGGCGGGGAACTACCCGCAGGCGTTCACGCATCTGGCGCTGATCGAGGCGGCGCTCAACCTCGACGCCTCCGGCACCGTCGACGCCCTGCACGACTGGGCCGAACACGGCGGCTGACCCGGCGCCTGCGGGGCCCGCGGAAGCCTTCGGCGGGCGGCTGCTAGGGTGCGGCGGGTGAGCGGTCGCGCGGTACTCGTCACGGGAGCGTCCAGGGGCATCGGCAGGGCGGTGGCGATCGCGTTCGCCGCCCAGGGTGACCGGGTCGCGGTCCACCATCGCGACTCCGCGCGGGCGGCCGAGGGCGTGCTGGGCGAGCTGGCCGGTTCGGGGCACGTCGTCGTCCAGGCCGATCTGGCCGACCCCGAGGGCGTGCGGCGCATGGCCGACGAGGCGGCGGGGGCGCTGGGCGGGCTCGACGTCCTGGTCAACAACGCGGGCGTCTACCATCTCCACCCCATCACCACGACGTCGTACGAGGAGTGGCAGGCCGCCTGGCGCCAGGCGTTCGAGGTGAACCTGATGGGCCCGGCCAACCTGGCCTGGTGCGCGCTGCGCCACATGCGCGCCGGCGGCCGCATCGTGAACGTCAGCTCCCGCGGCGCCTTCCGCGGCGAGCCCGACGCCCCCGGCTACGGGGCCAGCAAGGCGGGCCTGAACGCGATGAGCCAGTCGCTGGCCGTCGCCCTCGCCCCGCACGGCATCGCGGTCGCCGCCGTGGCCCCCGGCTTCGTGGCGACGGACATGACCACCGAGCACCTCAAACCGCCCGCGGGGGACGCGATCCGCGCGCAGAGCCCGTTCGGCCGGGTCGGGGAGGCGGACGAGATCGCCGCCGCCGTGCTCTACCTGGCCTCGCCGGCGGCCGAGTGGGCCAGCGGCACCGTCCTCGACCTCAACGGCGCCTCCTACCTTCGTTAACGCCCGGAAATATCGGAAACCCCCCATTTTTCGGCCTGGCCGGGTAGCTTGCCGCACGGACATTCCCGAAGGACCGAGAGAGGACGACCGGTTTCGATGAAAACGCGCAAGCACATCGCA
This sequence comes from Nonomuraea sp. NPDC050227, assembly GCF_044459705.1. NCBI lineage: Bacteria > Bacillati > Actinomycetota > Actinomycetes > Streptosporangiales > Streptosporangiaceae > Nonomuraea > Nonomuraea sp. NPDC050227. The sequence continues at coordinate 131,427 of NZ_JBITJF010000017.1, forward strand.
CGGCTCATCGTCGGCGCGGGCACGCTGGCGGCGGTGCTCGCCGTGAGCGGCGGGGTGGCCCAGGCCGCCGGACCGTACCCGTACGCGGGGGCGGACGACGTCGGCCGCCGGCTGACGGTGTGCGCGGACGACCTGATGGTCCGCGACTTCGTCGGCACCCTCCACCGGGGCCAGACCTTCACCGTCAAGGGCTTCGACGGCGCCTACAAGGAATGGGTGTACGGCTTCGCCTACGGCAACGTCAACGTCAACGGCTGGGTCGAGAACGGCTGGTTCTGCGACGCCTGACGGCCCCGCGTACACCCCGGCCCGTGACCAGGAACGCCCTGGTCACGGGCCTTTTTACGGCGCCGGTCGGTACGGCGCGGTAGCGCGGCACTACATCCGTCGTCGTAGACGCGGCCGGCATTTGATCCCGCTGGGGTAGCGGCAGATGAGTCCGCCGGTGGGACGCCACGAAGCCCCGGCCGGACGACGATTACCAGACATGAGAACCCGAGTCAGGTACCTCCAGGGCGCCGCGCTGCTGGCGACCGGGCTGCTCGCGGGCGCGTTCGGATACGGCGCCGCCAACGTGGTGCCCACGTTCGGCGCCGTGCCGCTGGACGTGCGCCTGACCTTCCACACCACGATGATGAAGGTCAACGAGCCGGTCATGCAGAGCGCGATGGCCCTGGCGATCCTGACCACGTTCGGGCTGGCGCTCGCCGGTCGCGACCTGCCGCGCCGGCTGGCTTCCGGCGCCGCCGCGCTGGCGGTGGCCTCGCTGCTGATCACCGTGTTCGGCAACGTCCCGCTGCACGCGCGGTTCCGCGAGTGGGCCGCCGGCTCCGTGCCGGCCGGCCACGCGGAGGTCTTCCATCGGTGGGAGCTGTTCCACACCCTGCGCACCCTGACCGCGCTGGCCGCCTTCGTGCTGGTCGTCGTCGCCGCGGTCGCCGCCCGTCCCTCGACCTCGTCCCGTTAGGAGAACGTCATGTTCCTGCGTATCGCGCTCGCCGCGCAGACCGTCGCCCTGCTGCTGCAGGCCGTCACCGCCGGGCTGCTGCTCAGCTCGCCGGGCGGCCGGGCCGCCCACAGCGCCACGGCGATGGCCGTCGCGGCCACCGTGCTGCTGTACCTGGTCGCCGCGGTGATGACCAAGCAGCGGGCGGCCATCCTGGCCGCCGTCGGCATGCTGGTGGCGACGCTGGTCCAGATGGCGCTGGGCATGGCGCACGTGAAGGGCGTGCACGTGCCGCTCGGCGTGCTGATGTTCGGCGGCAGCATGGTGCAGACCGCGCGGGTCTGGTCCGCCGGCCGCCTCCGGACGACGTCGGCATGACCGGCATGACCGGCATGACCGGCATGACCAGGCGGCAGGCGCTGCGGCTGCTCGGCGTGGGCGCGGCGCTGGGCGTCTCGGGCGTCTCGGGCTGCTCGCTGCTGACCCGCACGCCGCTGCCCCAGCTGATGACCAGCCAGGCGCCGCTGCCCGCGCCGTACGCCGTGCCGCTCCCGCGACCCGCCGTGGCCAGACCGGCCAGGACGGACGCGGGCGCCGACTACTACGAACTCCTCCAGCGTCCGGCCGAGGTGGAGATCCTGCCGGGCCTGCGCACCCCGGTCTGGGGGTACGACGGGCAGTTCCCCGGCCCCACCATCCGGGCGCGCTCCGGCCGCCGGACCGTCGTGCGCGTCGGCAACCGGCTGCCCGCTCCGACGGTCACCCACCTGCACGGCGGGCACACCCCGCCCGAGTCCGACGGCTTCCCCACCGACCTGGTGCAGCCGGGCGCGCACCGCGACCACGTCTTCCCGCTGGAGCAGCGCGCGGCCACGCTGTGGTACCACGACCACCGCATGGACTACACCGGGCCGCAGGTCTGGCGCGGCCTGGCCGGCTTCTTCATCGTGGACGACGACGAGCAGGACCGGCTGCCGCTCCCGTCGGGCGATCGGGACGTGCCGCTGCTGATCTGCGACCGCGCCTTCCAGGCCGACGGGACGATGCCCTACCCCGGCAGGCAGGACGGCCCCGGCGCCCGCGAGGCGTTCATGGGCGGCGTGCTGGGGGACGTCATCCTGGTCAACGGCGCGCCCTGGCCGCGGCTCGGCGTGGACCGCGCCCGCCACCGGCTGCGGCTGCTCAACGCCTCCAACGCCCGCACGTACGAGCTGGCCCTGTCGCCCGGCGGCACCCTGACCCAGATCGGCAGCGACGGCGGCCTGCTGGCGGCGCCGCGTCCGCTCCAGCGGATCCGGCTGGCGCCCGGGGAGCGCGCGGACGTGATCGTGGACTTCGCCGCCTACCGGGTCGGCGACCACGTCGAGCTGCGCAACCTGCTCGGGGAAGGGCCGCAGGCCCGGGTGATGCGGTTCACCGTCGAGCGCGACGCCCGCGACGACTCGGCGATCCCCAAGGTCCTGTCCACCGTCGAACGCCTCGACCCGGCCTCGGCCGCGGTGACCCGCGACTTCGAGTTCAGCAGCGGCGACCTGCGCGGCCACACCGGCTGGCTGATCAACGGCAAGCCCTTCGACGTGCGCCGCGTCGATGCCCGGCCCAAGCTCGGCCAGGTGGAGATCTGGCGGGTGACCAGCGACGTCGCCCACCCCGTGCACCTGCACCTGGCGCCCTTCCAGGTGCTCTCGGTCGGCGGCGAACGGCCGGACGGCCCGCCGGAGTGGAAGGACACCGTCGAGCTGCGGGAGGCGCAGACCGTGGAGATCATCACCCGCTTCACCGGCTACCGAGGCCGGTACGTCCTGCACTGCCACAACCTCGAACACGAGGACATGGCCATGATGAGCACCTTCGAGGTGGTCTGACCCCGGGCCGCTCGCCCGGTCGCGCTAGCGGGGGTTGCGGGCGCGCCAGGCGACGTAGTCGGCGACCGCCGCGGCCAGGTCGAAGGCCGGCTCGAAGCCGGTGTCGCGGGTGAGCCGGGCGATGTCGAGGCAGGGGTCGTCCCCGTCAGGGCCGGATCGTCCGGGCAGGAGGCCGGGCCGGGAGCCGGGGACGGCCGCCCGTACGGCGTCGGCCAGGTCGCGGTTGGTGAACGGCCGGCCGCTGGAGACGTTGTAGACGGTGTGCGGCAGGGCTCGCGCGGTCATCAGCAGGGCGATCGCGCGCCCGGCGTCGGGCGCGTAGCAGGTGTCGCCGCCGTCGCCGGCGTGCAGCGGCGGCGGCCGCTCGCCCCGCAGGGCGGCGCCGACGTACGGCGGGATGTGGTTGAACGGCGACTCCGGGTCCATCAGCGGCCCCCACACGCTGCCGATCCTGAGCACGACCGGCTGGACCCCGCTGCCCAGGAGGCCGTGCGTGATCAGGGGTTCGGCCGCCTTCTTGAGGGCGACGATCGGGTGCGGCAGGTCCGCGGCGGGCAGCGGCAGCTCCTCGTGCCACCGGGTCTCCGGCCGCCCGGCGTAGACGCCCAGGCTGCTGGCGACGGCGAACCTGCGCACGCCCCTGGCCCGCGCCACCTCCAGCGCGTTGAGCAGGCCGGTGGTGTCGGCGCGGAAGAAGTCCACCGGGTCCGCGCCCGGGATGCCGCCGGCCAGGTGGACGATGTCGCCGACGTCGTGGCGGGCGGCCAGGGCCAGGAAGGCGTCCCGGTCGGTGACGTCCAGCGGCTCCACGGCGACCCGGCCGGCCAGGAACGAGGGGACCTCGGCCCGGCGGTGCGCGGTGACGACGACCCGGCGTCCGAGGTCGGCGAGCGCGCGGGCGGTGTGCGCGCCGATCATGCCGAGCCCTCCGGTGACGAGGATCATCGGGCCACCTCGTAGCGCAGGTGGGTCACGCCCGGCGCGGGCACGGCCTCGACCAGGCGCAGGCGTACGTGCTCCGGCAGCTCACCGAAGAACGGCCGGCCGCCGCCGAGCAGGACGGGCACCTGGTGCAGGACGACCTCGTCGACCAGGCCCGCCCGCAGCGCCTCGGTGACCACGCCGCCGCCCATGAGGCCGACGTCCTTGCCGCCGGCGGCCTGGCGGGCGGCGGCGATCGCGTCGTGGACGCCGGTGGTGACCAGCGTCTGGCGGCCGGTGATCTCCGGCGCCGGGCGGTGACTGAGGACGATCAGGCGGACGCCCGGGTGGGGGCTGCCGCCGCCGAAGTGGTCGGAGTCGTCGTAGGTGCGGCGTCCGGCGACGATCGCGCCGACGCGGCCGGCCAGGGCGTCGAAGAGCCGGGCGCTGGGCGCGCTCAGCTTGAACCCGTCGAAGACCTGGCTGGGGGTGTCGCCGTCGAAGTACCAGTCGAACAGCATGGACGCGTCGCCGAGGCCGCGCCCGGCGCCGGGGTCGCGGCCGGTGATGAAGCCGTCGACCGACACCGCGTGGGCGCTGATGACCTTGCTCATCGGAGTCTTCCCTTCCGGAGTGCTCAGACGTCGAGGCCCCTTCTCTCCGGGAGGATCCGAAGGGGGCACGAAGTCGCCGTCGCCGGAAAGTCTCCGCCGCGCCGCCGTCCGACCGGCAGATGCGGAAGTGGACGATCGGCGATGACGAACGTCATCGCCGATCGGGGGTACCCGGTCCATCCCGGGAGAACCCGCCCACGCGGTCACTCCCCCGCCAGCACCTCCGCGCCGAACTTCACGAAATAGGCGGCGGTCTCGGCGTCGGCCGGGTAGTACGACTCGATCGAGATCTCGTCCAGCGTGATGTCCATCGGGGTGCCGAACGTGGTGGTGGTCGAGAACAGCCGCAGTTCGGCGTCGCCGAACCGGAAGATCATCGGGACGGTGACCTCCGACTCGGCCGACCGGCCCGCCTCCTCCAAGCCCGGCGCGAGCAGCTCCTCGTAGATCGCCTGCAGCTCGGCGTCGGGGGCGACGGCGAGCTGGCGTGAGATCCGGGCCCGGAGCACCGCGCGCACCTCGGGCAGGTTGACGATCCGGGGAGCGAGCCCGCCGCTCGCCAGCCCCAGCCGGACGATGTTGACCGGCGCGCGCAGCAGGTCGGGCGCGACGTCCACGAGGAACGGGTCGATGGCCCGGTTGCTCATCACGATGTTCCACCGGCGGTCGAGGACGACCGCCGGGTACGGCTCGTGGGCGCGCAGCACCCGCGCGATCGCCTCCCCGGCCGTCGACAGCGCGTCCCCGGTGAGCGGCTGCTCGGCGTACCGGGGGGCGAAGCCGGCGGCGAGCAGCAGCCGGTTGCGCTCCCGCAGCGGTACGTCCAGCCGGTCGGCCAGCCGCAGGATCATCTCGGGGCTCGGGTTGGACTTACCGGTCTCGACCAGGCTCACGTGCCGGGCCGAGACGCCGGCGGCGATCGCGAGATCGAGCTGGCTGAGCCGCCGGCGGTGCCGCCATTGCCGCAACATGTCCCCGACAGTCCGCATGGCCGCCGAGACTACTGGACGTCCGCCATGAAATCCCTTTTCATCGACATCCCCGGCAGGGCTGGCCAGAGTGTCCCCCATGACGAACGACAACAAGGCCGTCGTGCAGCGCGCGCTGACGGAACTGATCGGGACGGGCGACGTCGACGCGCTCGCGCCCCTGCTGAGCGACGACTTCCGCCACCACCGGCCCGGTTCGGCGGCCTCGACCAAGACGGAATGGCTCGGCGCCGTGCGTGCCGCGCTCGTCCCGCTGGCCGGCATGCGCGTGGAGATCGACCACGTGCTGGCCGACGGCGACCACGTCGTGATGCACTCACGCCGCCAGGCGCCGGACGGCGGACCGGAGATCGTGGTCGTGGACATCTGGCGCCTGGACGGCGGCCGCATCGCCGAGGCGTGGGAGATCATCGAACCGGTGTCCCAGGCCGCCGCCAACCTGACCTGGTGGGATCCGCCCGTCCGCTGACGTGCGCCGCGTACCGGCCGGTCAGCCGGTACGGCGATCCGATCCCCGGCCGCCCCTCGACCCGCCCTTCGCGCTCCAGCTCCCGGCACGCCTTGAGCACGATGGGGGCATAACGTCTGGAACAGCTAACCCCCATGGGTGTATAGGTAGGAGGTAACCCGCCGATACCCCCAAGGCTGGAAAGGCGTCGCCATGCCGAAGATCAACGTGTACCTCCCCGACGAGCTGGCCGAGGCGGTCAAGGCCGCCGGCGTCCCGGTGTCGGCGATCTGCCAGCGCGCGCTGGAGCAGGCGGTGCGCAGGATCACCGCCATCCGCCAGACCGCCCTCGGCGAGCTGGACGCCGGCGACCTGGCCGAACGGCTGCCACGCTTCACCGACCGCGCCCGCACGGTCGTCAAGCTGGCCATCGACCGGGCCCGCGCAGACGCGGCGCCGGCCGTCGGCACCGGGCACCTGCTGGCCGGGATGCTGGCCGAGGGGCAGAACCTGGCGCTGCACGTGCTCAGAGCGGTCGACATCGACCCCGCCCAGGTCCAGCGCGACCTGGACCGGCGGCCGACCGGCGAGGAAGGCGGGGCCGGCGGGAACCCGGTGGTGCACTTCAGCGACGCCGCCGCCGGCGCCCTCGAACTGACGGTCACCGAGGCGACCGCGATGGGCCACAACTACGTCGGCTGCGAACACCTGCTCCTGGGGCTGATCACCGAGCCCGACGGCACCGCCGGCCAGGTCCTGCGGGCGCTGGGCGCCGAGTCCCGCCTGGTCCGCCGGGCCGTCACGGCGGCCCTGGCCGGCTACGTGCACCTGCGCGCCCAGACGTCGGCCGCCGGCGATCCGGCGCAGGCGCTGGCCGTGGCGGTGCGGCAGCAGTTGCAGCCGCTCATCGAGCGCATCGAACGGCTGGAGCAGAACCTGGGCTCCGCGTCCGAGCCGCGGTGACCAGGGCCGTGGACACGCCGATCCGCCGGCGGCGAGCCCCGTCACGCCTCGCCCGCACCCTGATCAGCTGCGTGGCCGTCGCCGTCTTCTGGCTGCTGATCCTGCCGCCGCTCCTCCTCGACGGCCGGTGAGGCGGGCGCGCTAGCCCTGGAGCCGCATGAGCTGCCACTGCGCGAACGAACTGACCTCCTCGTCCTTCACCCTGGCGGCGAGACGCAGCAACGCCGCGTCGTCCTCGGCCATGCGCGTCGCGATCGCCGCGGCGAACAGGCGGGCCACCGGGTCGTCGCCCTCCAGCGCGGCGACGACCTCGCCCGGGTCGGGGTCCTCGGCGTCGGCGGCGACCAGCCCGGCCGCGAGCCGTCCGACCTCGGGGTCGGCCAGCCGGGACAGCCCCGCCATGAGCTGTTCGGTCGAGGCCATCGCCAGGAAGTGCAGGACCTTCCACCGGATGGCGGTGTCGGAGGTCCGGCTCAGGGCGAGGGTCTGGGCGATGACGCCGGCGTGCCGCTCGTCCGCGGCGAGCAGCACGAACTCGACGGCGAAGAACCGCACCTGGGTGCGCGGGTGGGCCAGCAGGGCGGGGACCTCGTCGAGCAGCGGCTCGGCCGGCTCGCCCAGCTCCGACAGCAGCCAGGCGCCGGTCTGCACGGCGTCGTCGTCGCCGCTGCGCAGCAGGACGCGCAGGTTCTCGACGGGATAGCCGTCGAACAGCTCGTTGAGCAGGTCGTTGGCGGCCTGGCCGCGGGCCTCGTCGTCGGCGGGGCGGGCGAGGATGCGCGCCATCAGGTCGTCGCCCGTCTGTGTCTGCATGTGGTGCTATTTCCCCTCGTTGGCCTTGCGCTCAAGGTCTCTCAGGAGCTGCTGCTCCTGCTCCAGCCGGGCGGCGTGCCCGGAGTCCCTGCCGAGCTTGGCCTCGTTCATCTTCCGCGTGAGGATGCTGTCCTTGACCTCGGCCGCCGCCTGCCTCGCCTGCTCCGGTGTCATCTTGCTGACGTCGTTGCTGTTGGGCAACCTGCCGTGCATCCGCTGCGCGGCGTTGTCGAAGCTCGCCGAGGCGTTCGGGTCGTAGCCGCCCCCCTTCCCGCCCTTGCCGCCGCCGCCCCCGCCGCGCCTGCGCCGGATCTGGAGCATGCCGTCGCGGGCGTGCGGCCGCTTCTCCATCTCCTTCATGATGCGGCGCATGGTCTCGGTCACCCGGCCGCTCAGCACCGGGGCCAGGCCCCTGGCGGTGCCCTCGGCGCCTTCGAGCGCCACCCTGCCCACGGCGTGGCGGGTCATCTGCATGCGGGCGAGGGCGATCATGCCGCCCGCGGCGCCGCCGAACAGCAGCGCCTGGGTGGCGGCGGTCAGTCCGTACGCGGCCTGCGTGCCCACGGCCAGCTTGACCGCGCTGACCACGTTCGCGGTGCCGTCGAGGACGGCCGGGGCGACCTTCGCCGCCGAGGCGGCCTGGGAGATGTGGCCGCCGCCGTCGCCGACCTGGTTCCAGTGGCCGGCCAGGTGCGTGGCCGAGTCGCCCTGGTAGGACTGCCCCGCGTTGCGGACCGACTCGTCGGCCGCGGCGCCCTGGGCCGACGACGCGGCGAGGACGACCCGCCAGTCGTCGGCCTCAAGACGCCACTCGTCCTCGTTGTCGTTCGGCCAGGGGAAACCGATGAGGTTGAGGAAGCCCGCCACGTGCGGGTCGAGCGTCACCGCCATGCGGGGCTCTCGAAGCTCTCGACGGTGGCGCTCTCCGCCGCCCGGGTGTTCCTCGCCACCGTGCGCAGCCCCTCGCCGGTCTCGGCGATCTGCCCGCCGATCCCCGTCAGCGCGTCGAGCGAGGTCTGCAGGCATTCGTTGTAGGTGGCGATGATGGTGGCGAACAGCCCCTCGCCGCCGAACGTCCGGGCGCCGCTCCCCCGCTGCCGCAGCCGCGTGACCGCGGCGTCGTAGTTCGCCCCATGGTCGGTGACGTACGCGCCGTCACGACCCACCGCCCCCGCGGCGATCTCAAATCCCGTCATGCCCAGAAAGCATATCCAGTCAATTCCGGCACAGAGGTTTACCTCTACACTGAACGTTCACGTGACTGACTGTCGGGGGTTCGACATGCGTTCACCAGCTCCTGAGGACGACGCCGAGTACCTGCACGAGTACGTCGCCCAGAGCCGCCGCGCCATCCGGGCGCTGCACGACGCGCGGGCGTCCATCGGCCGGGTGGAGGGCCGCGCGGAGAGCGACGACGGGCTGGTCGAGGCGTCCGCCGACGGCAACGGCGTCCCCACCCGCCTGCGCATCGACCCGCGGGCGCTGCGCCTGGACGAGGCCGCGCTCGGCAGGAAGACCGCCGAGGTGCTGCGGGCCGCGCAGGACGACGCCGCGCGGCAGGCGCGGGAGATCGCCGACGGGGTGCGGGACGCCACCGCCGCCGTGCCCGCGCCTTTGGACGAGACCTTCGTACGCGCGCGGGTCGAGCAGGCACTCAACGACCTTTACTAGGAGGCGAAGCGTGTTCGGGCCGGAGATCGACCCCGCCAACATCAGCGAACGCGAGCTCGACGAGGCCGCCCGCCGGGGCGAGCGCATGCTGGCCTGGCTGGAGTCGGCGCAGGAGGAGTTGCGGGCCGTCATCGGCACCGGCGAGGGGCCGTCGGGCCACGTGCGGGTGACCGTCGACGCCGACGGACGCGTCCTCGACGTCCGCTACGACCAGCGCGCCCTGCGGCTGGGCGGCCAGGACCTGGCCGAGGAGACGCTCGCGGCGGTACGGGCGGCGGCCGCCGACGTCCAGCGGCGCACCCACGACCTCATGCGCGAGGCCGTCCCCGGCTACGACCCCGACCGGACGCAGGCCGAGCTGGAACGGCTGCTCGGCGCCGAGTGGGCGTGAACCCGCACGCCCGGGAACCTCACGGTGCGGCGGCCCGGCCCCCGGCGCGCGAGCGCCAGAGCAGCCACACGAAGTACGGCGTGCCGAGCAGCGAGGTGACCAGCCCGGCCGGCACCTGGGCGGGCGCGATCACGGTACGGCCCAGCGTGTCGGCCAGGCTCACCAGCACCGCCCCCAGCACCGCCGCCGCGGGCAGGAGCCGCACGTGCCTGCCGCCGACCAGCGCGCGGGCCGCGTGCGGGGCGACGAGCCCGACGAACCCCACCACGCCGACGGCCGAGACCGCGGTGGAGGTGACGAGCACGGCGCCGCCCAGCGCGAGCAGCCGCACGGGTTCCAGCGGCACCCCGAGCACCCGGGGCGTGTCCTCGTCGAGCGCGAGCAGGTCGAGGTCGCGCCGCAGCCACAGAGCGAGCGGGAGGAAGAGCGCGAGCGCCACGACGACCGGCAGGAGCTGGGCCGGAACCCGCCCGTAGGTGGAACCGGAGAGCCAGGTGAGCGCCTTGGCGGTGTTCCACGGGTCGGACTTGACGATGATCAGCACGGTGACCGCGTTGAACAGCGCGTGCGCGCCGATGCCCATGAGCACGAGCCGGTCGGAGCTGAGCCCGCCGCGCCAGGCCAGCAGATGGACCAGGGCGAAGGCGGCGAGCGCGCCGACCCCGGCCGCGCCGGACACCACGGCGATCCCGGCCATGGGCACGAGGGTGAGCGTCGCGACGGCCGCCGCGCCCGCGCCCGCGGTGATGCCGAGCACGCCCGGCTCGGCCAGCGGATTGCGGGAGACGGCCTGGAAGGCCGCGCCGGAGACGGCGAGCGCCGCACCGGCCAGGACCGCCGCCGCGACGCGCGGCCAGCGCTGGTCGAGCACGTACGTCAGCGCCCTGCCGGTCCTGCCCCACAGCCAGTTGGCGACGTCGCCGAGCAGCAACCAGGTGTCGCCGCCGAGCAGGCCCAGCACGACGGCGAGGACCAGCAGCGCCGTACCGGACAGCAGGATCACCGCGAAGGCGGCGCGGCCGGGGTCGGCGGCGCGGACGGTCGGCGGCCGCCGGGCCGGACCGGCGTCGCGGTGCCGGCGGGCCAGCCACATGAGCACGCCCGCGCCCAGCATCGCGGTCACCACGCCAGGCGGCACGTCCACCCCCGCCTGCGCGCCGAGCACGAACCGCAGCGCGACGTCGGCGGCGAGCAGGACGACCACGCCGGCCAGCGCCGAGAGCGGCACCAGGACGCGATGCCGGCCCAGCCCGGGCAGCCGCCGGGCCAGCAGGCGCACGACGACCGGCGCGCACAGCCCCACGAAGCCGACGGGCCCGGCCACGGTGACCGCGGCGGCCGAGAGCAGGACGGCGAGCACGACGACGGTCAGCCGCAACCGCCGGACGTCGACGCCCAGCACCGAGGCGGTGTCGTCACCCAGGCCGAGGATGTCGAGGCGGGAGCCGAGGGCGACGGCCGCCCCGACCGCCACCACGATCACCGGGGCCATCTGGGTGACGCCACCGAGGTCGCTCTGCACGAGCGAGCCGCTGCCCCAGGCGAACAGGCCGGTGTTCTCCTCCTGGAAGAGAATCATGAGCAGGGTGGTCGCCGACTGCAGGGCCAGCGCGGTCGCGGAGCCGGCCAGGATCAGCCGGGTGGTGCCGGTCCTGCCGCCGGCCGACAGGGCGAGCACCAGAGCGGCCGCGGCCAAGCCGCCGAGGAAGGACAGGCCGCCGGACAGGAAGGCCGGCAGGCTCAGCCCGAAGGTGGCGGCCAGCACGACCGCCAGGTACGCGCCGTTGCTGACGGCGAGGGTGTCGGGCGAGGCCAGCGGGTTGCGCGCGACCGACTGCAGCAGCGCGCCCGCCGCGCCGAGCGCGACGCCGACGCTGACCGCCGCCAGCAGCCGCGGCAGCCGGGCGGCGACCAGCACGTTCATCGCCTGCTCGTCGAGGGCGAACAGGTCGGTGTCGGAGGTGCCCTGCGTCAGGTGCAGCACGGCGAGGGCCGCGATGACGGCCAGGGTCACGAGGAAGGCCCCCGCGACGCCGAGCCTGCGCAGCGGCGTCGCGGGGGCCTCGACTGCGGTGATCACCCGGCGTAGGCCTTCACCAGGGCGTCGGCGTACTGCCGGCACGACAGGGGGCCGCCGAAGGTCCAGATGCCGTCGGGCAGTTTGGTGATCTGGTTCCGCTTGACGAAGCTCAGCGACCTCCACAGGGAGTTGCCCGCCAGGTCGGCGAAGACGTCCACGCCGTCGGAGGCGTTGTAGAAGAAGCGCAGGTTCTCGTCCTTGACCGCGGTCATGCCCTCGACGTCGGTGCTGCCGAGGCCCCACTGCGCGTCGACCTGGCCGGTCCAGGCGTTGGTGAGGCCGAGCCGCTCGGCCACGTCGGAGACCAGGGCGCCCTTGCCGAACGGGCGGATGGAGATCTTGCTGCCGTCCTTCCAGCCGTCGGCCATCATGAACTTCTGCCCGGCCGAGCCGGAGGCGGCGATCCTGGCCCTGCCGTCGGCCATGGCGGCGTCGAAGTCGGCCATCACCTTGGTCGCCTGCTCCGTCCTGCCGACGGCGGTGGCGAGCAGGGTGAGGTCGTCGCGCATGCGGGTGAGGTTCGCGGCGGCGTCGCTGCCCTTGGCGACGACGACCGGGGCGATCTTCTCCAGCTGGCCGATGAGGGCGGAGTCGTCGGACTCCATGACGACGAGGTCCGGCTGGAGGGCGGCGATGGAGTCGACGCTGGGCTCCTGGCGGGTGCCGACGTCCTTGACGGAGGCGTCGAGCGGGGCCGCGGTGACCCAGGTGCCGTAGCCCTTGACGTCGGCCGCGCCGACCGGCTGGACCCCGAGGGCGACCAGCATCTCGACCTCCCCCCATTCCAGGCCGACGACGCGGGTCGCGGGCCTGTCGAGGGTGACCCGCTTGCCGCGGGCGTCGGTCACGGTGATCGGGGCCGCGGCGCCCGCCGACGGCTCCCGGGCCGCGGGGGCGGCGGGGGGCTCCGTCGTGCCGCAGGCGGTCAGCAGCAACATGGCGGCCATGACCGCCGGGAGGGAACGCATGGGGATCTTTCAGCCTTTCATCGCCAGGTGGCGGCCCAGCGGCCTGGTGCGGACCAGTCCGGTGAGCGGGTCGATCGTGGCCTCGACGCGGATGCCGTAGGCCTCGGTGAGCAGGTCCTCGGTGAGCACCTCAGGCGGCGCGCCGGCGGCGCGGACCCGGCCGCCCTGGAGCAGCACGACCCGGTCGGCGATCTCGGCGGCCTGGTTGAGGTCGTGCAGGACGACGCCGACGGCCACACCATGCCGGTCGGCCAGGTCGCGCACGAGTTCGAGCAGCTCGACCTGGTAGCGCAGGTCGAGGAAGGTGGTGGGCTCGTCGAGCAGGAGCACCCCGGCGTCTTGGGCCAGACAGGTGGCCAGCCACACGCGCTGCATCTCGCCGCCGGACAGCTCGTCGACGGCGCGTCCGGCCATGGCGCGCACGCCGGTCAGCTCCATGGCGTGCTCGATCGCGGCCTCGCCGCCGGGGTCGCCCGCGCGCCAGCGGCCGCGGTGGGGGTGGCGGCCGTAGCCGACCACGTCCTTGACGCGCACGCCGGTCGGGGTGGGACGGCTCTGCGCCAGCAGCGTCACCCGGCGGGCGAAGTCGCGGGCGGACAGGGCCAGGGCGTCGGCGCCGCCGGCCAGCCGGACCTCGCCGGAGTCGGGGCGGTGCAGCCGGGCCAGGGCGCGCAGCAGGGTGGACTTGCCGCTGCCGTTCGGGCCGACCAGGGCGGTGACGGCGCCGGTGACCAGGCTGACGCAGGCGCCGTCGACGACGGGACGACCCGCGTAGCCGAGACACAGGTCAGTGCCGGTGAGCGCGGGACCGGAGCGGTCCGGGGGCAGGGGGGCGGTCGTCATGGCGGGCTCACGCGTCCTCGGAGCGGCCCTGACGCCAGTAGCCCATGAAGGCCACGGCCTTACGGTCCATGCCGCGCTCGGAGACCAGGTGGCGGCGCAGCCGCTTGATCACGGCCGCCTCGCCGGCCAGCCACGCGTAGCAGGGGCCGTCGCCGGTCTCGGGGATCTCCCAGAGGATCTCGGCGTCGACGTCGATCTCCTCGGGCTCGGCGCCTGCCGCGCCGGCCGGAAGGAGCCTGGCGGCGGCCTCCGCGACGGCGGGCTCCAGGCGGGCGCCCCAGGGAGCGTCGCCGCGGGCGAGCCAGGTGACCCGCACGCCCGGCGCGCCGGCGACCGGGAGGAAGTCCTCCTCGCGCGGCACCTCCAGCAGGGCCTCGCCGGTGACATGGGCGGGCAGCCGCTCCAGGATGCCGACGATCGCCGGGACGGCGGTCTCGTCACCGGCGAGCAGCACGGTGCCGAAGCCTGCGGGCGGCCGGAACTCCAGGCCGCCGTGGAAGCCGTCGTAGAGGCCGTTCGGGCCGAAGATCGCCGCCTGCGAGCCCGGCTCGCAGGCGGCGATCCAGCGGGCGGCCGGCCCGGCGGGCCCGGCGCAGTCGTCGTGCAGGACGACGTCGATGTCGACCTCGGCCGCCTCCGGGCGGACCGCGCGGACGGTGTAGGTGCGCAGCGGGTTGCGCTCGTCGCCCTGGGCGTACCACTGCTTGAACCAGTCGGCTCCGCGCGGGAAGCGCGTGACGCCCGCGCCGGGGGTCGGCAGGACCAGCTTGACGCGCTGGTCGTACCCGTTGTCCGCGAACTCGTGCAGGTCATCCCCGGTGAAGGTGACGCGGAGGAACGACGGGCTCAGCCGCCGCAGGCCCCGAACCCGGACGTCGAAGGCACGAAAAGGATCAACCACCACAGAGCTCCTTAGTTAGGTTAGGCTAACCTACATTGAATCCTCCCATCGGGAAACCTGCCCCCAGAGCCGTCGCCTTTACAACGTAGATCACAATCAGGGCGGAAAATTATCGGCCGGAGTTGTCGGATCCGGGCCGCGTCGTTCGTAGCCAGGGTGAACAGTCGCCACGAGGGGCTGTCACGACCAGCACGACCGAGGGAGACGCCGACCGATGCAGCACCACCCGCAGGCCAGGATCCACCGCATGTTCGAGCTCACCGAGCCGATCGCCACCGCCACCTTCTCCGAGGTGGCCAACGAGGCGTTCCTGGCCGTCGGCATGCGCAACTACTGGGACGGCTACTTCGCCGGCCGCGCCGCCCCGCTGGGCCTGGCACCGGCCGAGGTGGTCCACGCGGTCTTCTACAACTTCGCCGACGGCGAGGTGGCCCGCCACATCCCCTGGGTGTGGGGAAAGATCACTCCGCAGGAGGCGATCACCGTGCGCGAACAGGGCAGCGCCGCCGCCCTGCGGCAGCTGATCGGGGAGCTCGCCGGCTCGCCCGGTCTGGCACGGGCCGCCGACCTCGCCACCCGGGCCGGGCTCAGCGCGCCGGCCGAGGGCCGGCCCCTGTACGCCGGGCTGCGGGCGCTCGACGTGCCCGAGGAGCCGGTCGCCAGGCTCTGGCACGCGGCGACGCTGCTGCGGGAGCACCGCGGGGACGGCCACAACGCCGCCCTCGTCGCCCACGGCATCGGCGGCACCGAGGCCCACGTCCTCATGGCCGTCTCCCTCGGGATGCGGGCGGAGGAGTTCGGCCGGATCCACCACCTGCCCAAGGCCCGGCTGACCGCCGTGGTCGACGGGCTGCGCGACCGCGGCCTCGTGGACGCCGCCGGCGGGTTCACCGACGCCGGCCGCGAGATCAAGCAGCGGATCGAGGCGCTCACCGACGAACTGGCCGCGCCGGCGTACGACGTGCTCAGCCCGGACGAGCTCGACGAGCTGGCCGCGGAGCTCGAACCGATCGCCGCCGCGGCATCGGCCTCCGACCACTGAAAGGACCCGGCCATGACCAGCACTGCGGACTACCGGACGACCATGCGGGTGAAGGCCTCTCCCGACGCCCTCTTCGACGCGCTCACCACCGTCACGGGCCTCGCGGCATGGTGGAACCCGGCGACCGGGTCCGGCACGACCGGCGGCGAGCTCCGGTTCCTCATGAACGCCCCCGAGCCCCTCGTGATCCACGTCGAGGAGGCGACCCGGCCGACGTCGGTGCGCTGGACCGTCGTCGACTGCCCCTTCCTGCCTGACTGGATCGGCACGAGGCCCACCTTCACCGTCACCCCGGCCGACGACGGCACGTCCGAGCTCGTCTTCCACCACCGGGGCCTGAGCCGGGACCTGGAGTGCTTCGGCATGTGCAGCCGCAGCTGGCGGCACTACATGACGAGTCTGCGCGACCACCTGGAGGCCGGGGGCGGAAGCCCGTTCGGCAGCCCCGCGGACAGGGCGCGCCGGCGAGCACAGGCGGCCGGCCCGGCCTCAGGGGTTCTGGAAGGCCACTTCCGGGTTGGCGGCGGACGGGCCGTCCAGCAGGGGCTGCTGCTCGCCGCGGAGGTGCCGGCCGAAGAAGGCGCCGACGTACGACGTGGTGATCTCGCCTGACCGCTTGCCCGACAGGGGCGCGGCCGGGTCGACGATCCCCACCTGGGCGCCCAGGATGGGCAGGTCGATGAAGGTGAAGTGGCCGGAGTCGGCCACGGTGAGCCAGCGCTTCCAGCCGTCCAGGCGGGGCCAGTCCCGGGTCCAGGTGGTGTCGGCGGCGCCGGGTGAGTGCTGGACCTTGGTGCCGAGCATGAGGAACGGCCGCCCGCCGAGGCCGGAGACCGCGACCGGGGCGAAGAACGAGCCGTCCAGGTTCACCCCGGCGCGGACCCGCCGGTCGGCGGCCATGACACCGGCCGCGGCGTTGCCGCCGAGCGAGTGGCCCGCGGCGCCGATCCGGCGCGGGTCGATCATCTGCCAGTGCCGCCAGGCGGGCGCGGACCGTGCGGGACGGATCAGCCGGTCGATCACGAAGGACAGGTCGGCCGCCCGGTTGACCGCGGCCTTGGCCATCAGCTCCTTCTCCGCCTCGTCGGAGGGGGCGCTCTCCACCGTCTCGCACGCGACGCAGGTCAGGGTACGGCCGCCGGGGAAGGTCGTGCCGAACGACTCGTAGGCGTGATCGACGAGGGCGACGACGTACCCCTTGGAGGCGAGGTCCTCGGCGAGCGTGGTCAGGGTGGCCCGGTTGAGGGTGAAGCCCGGGGAGAGCACCACCAAGGGGTGCCGGCCGCCGACGGGACGGGCGTTCAGGTGCGCGTTGGTGCTGACGTCGGCGAGTTGCCCGGGCTTGAAGACGGTGTCGAGCCGCTGCCCCTTGAGGAGCAGCCGGGCCTCGTCGACGGTCATGTACGGCGCGGCGCTCCCGCCGGTGCGCGCCGGGAAGTACACCGAGACCATCAGCTCGCGTGCTGCTGCGGGCACCCACGGGTCGCGGCGGTCGGCGTCGACGAGATGCAGGGTGTCGCGACCGACTTCGTACTGGCCGGTGGGGTGCGGGATCGCCACGCGCACGTCGGAGATGCCCGCGGCGGAGGCGGCAGCGGCGGGCGCCGCCGCCGCGGCCGCCGCCGGGAGGGCCAGGGTCAGGGCGAGGAGGAGGGGGGCGGGGTTACGGCGAGTTCTGATCATGCACAGAACTGTAGAAATGACGCCACCACCCCCCACATGCCCGAAAGACAGGCTCGGACCCTTACTTTTGTCAGGGGTCAGGACCGGTGTTCTTGTCAGGGGTCAGGACCGGGCAGGCCGGTCAGCCGGCTCGGAGCGGGCCGTGCGCCTCGATCGAGAGGTCCTGCCAGTCGGCCCAGGTCTGGAGCCGGTCGGCGTAGGCCTGCTGGATCAGCGGGTGGAAGCCCTTGCCGAACAGCACCCGCATCGGCGGGTTGGCGGAGTCGACGAGCTTCAGGAGCGCCTGCGCCGCGGCGGCCGGGTCTCCCGCGGGCATCTTCCCCGCCATCGCACCGAGGCGCTGGCGCAGACCGTCGTAGGCCGGGTCGGTCGTGGCCATGTGGCCGTTGGCGAGCGGGTCGGGGTTGTTGCCGTTCCGGGTGGCGAAGCCGCCGGGCTCGACGATGGTCACCTTGACGCCGAACTCGGCGACCTCGCCGGCGAGCGCCTCGTTCAGGCCCTCCAGGGCCCACTTGGAGGCGTGGTAGGCGCCGCCGAGCGGCATGGCGATGACCCCGGCGGCCGAGGACAGCTGGATGATGTGCCCTGAGCGCTGCTCGCGCAGGTACGGCAGCGCGGCCTGGACCACCCACACCGCGCCGAACAGGTTGGTCTCCAGCTGGTCGCGCAGTTCCTGCTCGGTCAGCTCCTCGACCGCGCCGACCTGGGCGTAACCGGCGTTGTTCACGATGACGTCGAGCCGGCCGAAGTGCTCCTTCGCCCGCCGCACGCTCTCGAAGACCGCGGCCCTGTCGGTCACGTCCATCTCCAGCGGGAGCACCGCGTCGCCGTGGACGTCGACCAGTTCCTTCAGGCTCGCGGTGCTCCGGGCGGTGGCGGCGACCCGGTCACCGCGCGACAGGGCGGCCGCCACGAAGTTGCGGCCCAGGCCGCGGGACGAGCCGGTGACGAACCAGACCTTCTGCATGCTGTGCTCCTTTCAGCTGTTACACCCCCTGGACGAGACAGCCCCGCACGGATGTGAGCTCGGGCGAGTGTGACCTGCGACACTTTGTCGCCTTTGTCCAGCCATGGTGGTACCAATGGTCGGCGTGACCCGCACCGAGGAGTTCCAGGAGCTACGGCCGCTGCTGTTCGCGATCGCCTACCGGATCCTGGGCAGCGTGAGCGAAGCCGAGGACGCCGTCCAGGAGACCTGGCTGCGCTACGAGGGCGCCGCAGCCCAGCCCGACTCGCCCAAGGCCTTCCTGTCGGCGACGGTGACCCGGATCTCGATCGACGTGCTGCGCTCGGCCCGCGTCCGGCGCGAGGCCTACGTCGGGCCGTGGTTCCCCGAACCGCTGCTGACCGACCCCTACCAGGACCCGGAGCGGTCGGCGGAGTTGGCCGACTCGGTGTCGATGGCGGCGCTGATCCTGCTGGAGCGGCTGAGCCCGCTGGAGCGCGCGGTCTTCGTGCTGCGCGAGGTGTTCGCCTTCAGCCACCGGGAGATCGCCTCAGCCGTGGAGCGGTCGGAGGCGGCCTGCCGCCAGCTCGCGGTGCAGGCGCGCCGCCACATGGACGCGGGCCGCCCCCGCTTCCAGGCCGATCGCCGGTCCCGGGACCGGCTTGCCGGGCGGTTCTTCGGCGCGCTCAGGGAGGGGGACGTCGAAGGGCTGCGGGAACTGCTGGCCGCCGACGTCCGGCTGGTCAACGACGGCGGCGGCAAGATCGGCAGCACGCTGCCCGTCCTCGGCCTCGCGAAGGTGGCGCGCGTGCTGTCCGCCGCCGTCGCGCCGTTCGCCCGGATCGGCGCGGTGCTGGAGGCGCACGAGGTGAACAGCCAGCCGGGCGCGATCATCCGCGACCGCGACGGTCAGATCGTCAGCATCTGGACGCTCGACATCCTGGACGGACGCATCCAGACCATCCGCTCGATCGTCAATCCCGACAAGCTCCGGCACCTCGGCCCCGTCGCCGACGCCCACGCGGTCATCCGCGAGAAGAAGCAGCGGGCACGCGCGGCGGCGCGGGGCGGTGCGCCGGTCACCGGCGTGCCGGACGAGCCTCGGTGACCGGCGGCCCCACCGACGCAGCGGTCCGCCGGGCTCGCGCCAGGACGGCCGGACCGCTGCGCCGACGTTCTAGTCGGTGAGCAGGATGTCGTCCAGGCACAGCGTGTACGGCGCGTCCGCACCGCCCACCTGGAACAACACCTGGGCCTCCTGGTCCGAGGTCTTGGCGGTGTTCTGGTAGGAGTAGGTCCTGGACCCGGTGCCGACCTCGGGGTAGCCGTCCACGATCGCGGCGGGCTTCGAGCCGCTGTCCTGGACCACCGACCTGATCTTCACCGGCCGCGTCGCCGACGCCTTGAAGCTCAGCCGGTACGTCTTCCCGGCCTCCACGGCGATGCCGCTCTGCCCGATCATCGAGGCCCACACGTTGTCACCGCCCGCGGGGACCTGGGCGCACAGCCGTCCGCCCGTCACCTCGATCGGCGTGTTCTTGGACGCCCACCAGCCCTTGACCCCGTTGTCCAGCGAGCCGTTCACGACGCTCTGGTGCACGGGCACGAGAGACACATTGTCCAGGCACAACGTGTACGGCGCGTCCGCACCGCCCACCTGGAACAACACCTGAGCCTCCGAGTCCGACACCTTGGCCGTGGCCGCGTAGGTGAACTTCTTGGAGCTGGCGCCGACCTCGGGGTAGCCGTCCACGATCGCGGCGGGCTTCGTGCCGCCGCCCTGGACCAGCGACCTGATCCTCGTCGTCTTCGTGGCGGTCGCCTCGAAGCTCAACTGGTAGGTCTGGCCGCCCCGGACCTCGATGCCGCTCTGCCCCACCATCGCGGCCCACACGTTGTCACCCCCCGCGGGCACCTCGGCGCACAGCCGCCCGCCCGTCACCTTGATCGGCGTGTTCTTGGACGCCCACCAGCCCTTGACCCCGTTGTCCAGCGAGCCGTTCACCACGGCGTCGCCGGCGGGCGCGGCGGCGTACGCGGGTGTGGCCGCCGCGGCCATCGCCACGAAGGCGCCCGCGGCGATGAGACGCATCGGATAAGAATTCATGATCGTGGATCTTAGGGGGGCGACATCGGCGTCAACCTAGAGCCAATTCCCGGTCATTTGGTTGGGCCAAATCGCCGTGGGCGGCCGTCTCGGCCTGGCGCTCGGGCGGACGCCACCGGCAGGTCAGCCCCGCCGGGCGCAGCGTGCATCATCGGGTGCTCCGGAAGCTCCGGGCCCAGCGGCGGAGCTCGGTGGCGGCCTCGTCGCGGGTGAGGGGACCGCGTTCCAGGTGCACCTCCTGGAGATGCCGGATCGCGGCCCCGACCATCGGGGAGGGCGGGAGGCCGAGCATTCGCATCACCGTCCTGCCGTCGAGCACGACGGGGACGTCGTCACGCCTGGCGTACCTGTCACGTTCGGCGGCGGCGCGGGCGTCGGCCTCCTGCCTGGCGCGGCATGCGGCCTCCCACGCGTCGTAACCGGGGGCGTCCAGGGCATCCAGGGCCGCCCGGCGCCACCCTTCCAGGTCGCGTTCCCGCCCGAGGCCGACCGCGTCGAACAGGTCCGCCGCACCTGCTCTGACCGCTCCGAGGCGCGCGAGCACGGCGTTGATCGGCCAGTCGTCGCGCGGCGGCCCGGCCTGGATCGAGGCGTGCTCGGGCCCCCAGCCGCGACGGCCGTTCTCCCACAGGGCGGCGGCTTGGCTGCCGCTGCCACCCCAGAAGTCCGCTTCCACGTAGGCGACCTGGCCGCCGCGGGACCAGTCCTTCAGCCTTCCGGCGAGCCCCGGGGACATGAGCGTGAACGGCCCGCTCTCCTGCCGCGCGGCGGTCGGCTCGCCGAAGATCTCGTCGGTCACCGGCAGCAGCCCCAGGCGTTGCCCGAGAGGCGCCACCACAGCCCGTGGCACTTCTCCCGAAAGTGAGCGGAGACGGTCGAACTCACCGACGACACCGTGGAGCACGTACGACATGCCCGCACCCTAGATCACCGGCTTCGTGACCCACCTTCATGATCCACGTCACGCCCGCCGCCGCGGCCGGCCCGTCTAGGGTGGGCGCATGGCCGAACGGCGTCCCTTGATCGCGCGCAGGCTGCGGCCGGGACACTGGGTCGCCGTCGACGTGTTCGCGGCCGTCGCCCTGGCCGCCGGGTTCTCGGTGCCGGCGGTGCTGGCGCCCGAGTCCGCCGGGGTGCCGCCCTTCGTGGCCGCGCCGGTGATCGCGCTGGCCTGCCTGCCGACGGCGGTGCGGCGCCGGTGGCCCGTGCCGGTGTGCGCGGCGGTCCTGGTGGCGGCGGTGATCGCGCCGTTCGCCGGGTGGCAGGAGGCGTTCGTGCCCTTGGCCGTCGCCCTGCACGCGGTGGCGCTGCTGCGGGCGCGCCGGACGGCGGTGACGGCGCTGGTGGCCGCGCTGGCGGTGACCGCCGCCGGCGCCGCGATCGGCGCCCCCTCCTGGACGGAGGCGGCCTCGGTGTGCGGATTCGCCTGGCTGCTGCTCGGCCTGGCCTGGACGATCGGGCTCGCCGTACGGGAGCAGCGCGCGTACGCCGCGCAGGCCGTCGCACGGTCGGCGCAGGCCGCGGCGACGGCGGAACGGCTGCGGGTGGCTCGTGAGGTGCACGACGTCGTCGCCCACAGCATGGGCCTGATCTCCATGCGGGCCGGCATCGCCAACCACGTCGCCGCCACGCACCCCGAGGAGGCCGGGGAGGCGTTGTCGATCATCGAAGAGAC
The DNA here is from genome assembly GCF_044459705.1 of Nonomuraea sp. NPDC050227. NCBI lineage: Bacteria > Bacillati > Actinomycetota > Actinomycetes > Streptosporangiales > Streptosporangiaceae > Nonomuraea > Nonomuraea sp. NPDC050227. Next base: position 153,293 of record NZ_JBITJF010000017.1, read on the forward strand.
CAGCCGGAAGGCGCTCACGGACCTGCGCGGCCTTCTGGGCCTGCTCCGCGACATCCCGGAAGATCGGGACGACGGCGCGCCGCGCATGGTGGACAGACTGCGTGAGCTGGTCGCGGCGATCCCGGACGGTCACGTGCGGGTGGAGCTCGACGTCGAGCCTGGCCTCGCGCTCGGCGGCGAGGCGGCCCTGGTCGTCCATCGCCTCGTACAGGAGTCGCTGACCAACGTGCTCCGACACGCCGGCCCGGCCCGGTGCCGGGTGACCGTCGTCACCCGGGCGCGGCGCGAAGTGGTGGAAGTGGTGGTCGAGGTCGTCGACGACGGTCGCGGGGGTGCGCCGCGTACGGGAGGACACGGGCTGGCCGGGCTGGAAGAGCGGGTGACCCTGCACGGCGGAACGTTCTCGGCCGGGCCGGAGCCCGGCGGCGGCTTCGCCGTCCGCGCCAGACTGCCCTTGCCGAGCGGGTCCGGGTCCGGGTCCGGGTCCGGGGAGGACGACAGGTGAGCACGTTCACGGTACTGATCGCCGACGACCAGGCGTTGCTGCGCGCGGGCCTGCGCAGGCTGATCGACACCGCCCCCGGCCTGACCACCGCCGGCGAGGCCGGCACCGGGCAGCAGGCCGTGGACCTGGCCCGCGACCTGCGGCCCGACCTGGTGCTCATGGACGTCCGCATGCCCGGCCTCGACGGGATCAGGGCCACCGAGCTGATCCGGGCCGACCCGGCGACCGCCGGGACACGGGTGCTGATGCTGACCACGTTCGATCTCGACGAATACGTCTACGGGGCGTTGCGCGCCGGAGCCAGCGGATTCCTGCTCAAGGACACCGGCCCCGGCGACCTGCTGGCGGCGCTGCGCATCGTCGGGGAGGGGCAGGCGCTGCTGGCCCCGTCGGTCACCACGCGGCTGATCGCGGAGTTCGCCCGGCGCGAGCCCGCCGCGATCCCGGCCGGGCTGGCGGCGGGGCTGGCCCAGGTGTCCGGACGGGAGCGCGAGGTGCTGGTGCTGGTGGCCAGGGGGCTGACCAACCCGCGGATCGCCGAGCGGCTCGGCATCGGGGAGGCGACGGTCAAGACCCATGTCCGCAGCCTGCTGGCCAAGCTCGCCGCGCACGACCGGGCGCAGCTCGTCATCGCCGCCTACGAGGGCGGCGTGGTCACGGCCGGCGGGCGGGCGCCGTCAGCGGCGGTAGGAGACCTCGGGGAAGGCGGCTGACGGGCCCCGCAGCAACGCCTGCGGACGGCCGCGCAGCGTCTGCTCGAAGAAGGCCAGCGGGTAGGCGCGCTGGAAGGCCAGCGCCCGCTCGGCCGGGATCGTCCCGACGACCTCCTCCAACTGCTCCTTCCCCAGCCCCAGCGGCCCGGCCGACATGGGGATGAGCAGGACGTCGTCGCCGAAGGAGTTGTGCGCCGCCCCCTTGAGCGTCACGTTGAGCCGCCATCCCCGCAACCCGTCCCAGAAGGCACGCAGTGTCGGATTGGTGGCCATGCCGCCCTTCCCGTCGGTGTCGACGACCATGTACGGCCGGTCGAGGCCGGACTTCGCCACCTTGCCGAAGACGGCGCCGTCCAGGCCGAGCCCGGCCTTGATCCGCGGGTCGGCGTACATGGCGGAGGAGGTGGCCGCGCCGCCGAGCGAATGCCCGAACATCCCGATCCGCGCGAGATCGAAGAGCGGCTTCCCGGCACGGCCGGGCACCTTCTCCTCCAGGGCAGGCAGGCTGTCCAGGACGAAACGCACGTCGGCCACCCGGACGTCGACCGCCTTGGCGAAATCGGTCACCTCGGCCCCCGTCTCCACCCGTCCGCCGGGGAACTCCACCACCGCCGCGTCATAGGGGTGATCGACGGTGACCACCGCGTATCCCCGGCTGGCCAGCTCCTCGACGACGCCGGTCCCGTAAGCGCGCGAGGCGTTGGCGCCCGGCGAGTACAGGACGACCGGCAGCTTGCCCAGGCTCGTGTCGGCGGGCGCGCCCTCGTGACCGTCGGTCCTGTCCAGCAGCACCGAGCCAGGCTCCAGGTCGTTCATCTTCAGGTACCGGTCCGCCGCCGCCCTCGGCATCCAGGGGGCGACCGGATGGGCCTGCGCGTCCCGGGCCGGGTACCACAGGCTGACCATCAGCTCCCGCCTCCTGCCGGAGCCGTTCCAGGGATCCGGGCGGGACTGATCCACCAGGTGGACCGAGACGGTTCCCACCGAATGCGGGCCCGTCGGCTTCGGGACGGTCAGGCGCTGCGGCGGGGTCGATCCGCAGCCGGCCAGCGTGAGAGCCAGGGCGGTGATGATGAGTGCACGTTTCACCCTCTTCACGCTGCCAACCGCGTACGCCCGCCGCCTCTGACGTGCGGAGGACCTCCGGCTCAACCCAGGAGGGTAGAGCTCGCTGGAGATCGTCCTCAGGAATGACACCCACGAATGCTCGACGCGGAGCCACCGGCGGCGGCGGACCAGCCCCTCCCCCGAGACGCGGAGCATGCACTTGTTGGAACCCCTCGTAGGGGCGATGAGGACCGCGGTCGTAGCCATCTGAAGGACGTGTGCAGCTCAAGCCCTGTGCGACGGGTTCGACGCGGTGCAGGGCGCAGGGCGGAGTCCTTATGCGACGCCGGTCTGGGCGCGTACCATCCGCGCGTACCACCCGTGGCGGTCGCCGAGCAGGTCGAGGCGATCTCCGTGTTCCGCCACCCGGCCGCCGTCCAGGGCCACGACGGTGTCGAAGGACTCCAGGACGCCGAACCTGTGGGTGATCATCACCGTCGTCCGTCCCGCCCGCTCGGCCAGGACCGCCTCGACGACCTCCAGCTCGGTCATTGGGTCGAGGGCGGAGGTGGCCTCGTCGAGTACCAGCACCGACGCGTCGGCCAGGAGCGCGCGAGCCAGGGCGATGCGCTGTCGTTCGCCGCCGGACAGCAGCGCTCCCCGCTCTCCCACCAGCGAGTCGTAGCCGTCCGGAAGTGCCGTGATCCGCTCGTGGACGCGGGTGAGCCGACAGGCCCGCACGAGATCGTCCGCGGTGGCGTCGGGGGCGGCGTACCGGAGGTTGTCGGCGATCGACCCCTGGAAGAGGAAGGGCTCCTGGGTGGCGATGCAGACGCGTCCGGGTGACGGACGGGCGATCTCTGCCCCGTCGACCAGGACCGACCCCTCGGTGGGCGGGTGCAGGCCGGCCAGCAGGTGGCCGAGTGTCGTCTTGCCCGAGCCGCTCGGGCCGACGACCAGCGTGGTGGATCCGGCCGGCAGGGTGAGATTCACACCGTCCAGCGCCGGACGGTCCCGCTCCGCCGCGGCGTACCGGAACATGACCTCATGGACGGCCAGCGCGCCGGGCCCGGAGACGAGGTCCGGGGTTGGCTCGGGCCCGGGCTCCAGCTCGGGCTCGGGCCGCATGTCGAGGTAGTCGAAGACCCGCTCGAAGGCTCCTTGGGCGGAGCGGAAGTCGGTGGAGATGTGCAGGAGTTGCCAAAGGGGCTGGTAGAGCCTGGCCTGCAGCACGGTGAAGGCGACCAGAGTGCCCGGGGTGATTCCGTCGGACAGGCCCGCCGCCACGAACACCAGGTACGGGGTCAGCACGAAGAAGACGTGTCCCGCGCTCAGCACCCCTTGGGCCACCAGCCCGGACCGTACCCCGAGCCGGATCAGCCGCCGGCTCTCCGCGGCGAATCCGCCCGCCTCGTCCGCGCTTCTGCCGTGGACCCTGGCCAGGATGACGGCGCCCAGGCACAGCCGCTCCGCCACGATGGCCGACAGTTGTGCGCGGGAGCGCTGGCTGACCTCCGACAGGTTCTTGAGCGCTCGCCCGGAGCGGGAGGCCACCCAGACGACGACGGGTGTGAGGATCAGGGCGGCGCCCGCGAGCTGCGGTGACAGTGCCACCATCGCGCCGGCGGCGGCCACGAATCCGAGCACGCCGGACAACGTGCTGGGCAAGGTGTCCTTGACGGCGTTCTCGATCTGGACGGTGTCGTTGGCCAGCCGCGACTGGATCTCGCCGCCTCGTGTCGCGGCGAAGAAGGCCAGCGGCATGCGCTGGAGACGGCCGAACAGCTCCACGCGCAGCGCGTGCACCACTTGCTGCGCGACGCGGGCCGACACCCACGTCTGGCCGAGGTCCACCACGCCCACCGCGCAGGCGGTGGCCGCCGCCAGTCCGGCGATCAGCGCGAGCAGCGGCAGGTCGGGACCGCCCGCGCCGAACAGCGCCCGGTCGAAGACCAGCTGGGTCAGCAACGGCACGGCGGCGTTCAGTGCGGAGTAGGCCACGACGAGCAGGACGACGAAGCAGATGGCGAGCCGGTGCGGCATGAACAGCCGTACGACCCTGCGCCAGGTCCCGGGGGCGGGAGGCGGCTCCGAATCGAAGCGGGAACGATCGTGCACGGGCCGGGCCTGTCCTTGTCTCTTGACCGAACGCTGTTGACCAGACGTCTGGATCGAACAGGGCCCCGCCCGCCCGGGTCCGGGCGGGCGGGTTCGGCTGTCAGTTGTCGGTGCAGCCGAAGTGCTTGATGCAGTTGGTCAGCCGGAGCGCCTCGTTGGCGCCGGGCTCTAGCTCCTGGAGCGCCTGCAGGTCCTCAACGTCGAAGGACATGGTCGTCACCTCCTTGTGAATGCCGGGGCCGCCTGTGGTGCGGCCGTCTGTCATCGCCGTCCCGCTGCGGGAGCGGCGAGTCTGGGGGCCTCCTCCGGCATCCACAACCGGGCGCACCGGTCGCGCAGCCGGAGGAGGAAAGCGACGATCCCCGCCGTACCGGCGAGAAAGGTCGGCGGGAAGTCTCCCCGGGGGCCGGGGACGAGCAGGCGGCCGCGACGATCGGCCGCGCGCAGCTCCAGACATCCGGCCAGATCTCGCGCCCACCGCCGGTAGCGGTCGTCGCCGGTGAAATCGGCCATGTCGAGCAGGAATTCACCGTCGCCGGGCAGTCCGTGGCACGGCACCGGCCCTGACTGCCATCGCGTACGGTGCACGGCCGCCGCGGCCTTGCGCGCCAGGTCCAACGCGGACGGGTCGCCGGTGGCACGCCAGTACCTCACGAGGAAGGAGCCGATCCCGGAGGAGCCGCTGCACCAGTACGGCCGGCGCGGGCGCACTGTAGACAGGTCGCCGCGCTGCGTCGGCCACCAGACGGTGTCGCCGTCCACGTCGGCGTGTTCGCGGAGGGCGCGGGCGATCTCGTGGACGGTCGCCGTCCAGTCAGGCCGGTGGAGGGCTCGGCCCGCGTGGAGCAACGCGGTCCCGATGCCGGCGATGCCGTGCGCGAAACCGAAGTGGTTGGCCCCGGCCAGCCCCGAGTCGAACGTCTGCGGCGTCGGCCACTGCGGGTGGCCGTTGCTGTACGACCGCGCCTGGTGCAGGTTCTGGAAGGCCTCGGCGGCCCGGTCCCGTAGCGCGAGATCTCCCGAGGCCAGGGCGATGTGCAGGAGCGCCGTGCCGCATCCGGCCAGTCCGTGCGTCATGTCGGAGCTGGGGTGGTCGGTGGGCAGCCGCCGCGCTGTCCGCACCGCGAACCGGGCCAGCTCGGCGTCGCCCATGGCCGTCGCCGCGTCGTACAGCGCCCACACCGCGCCGGAGCGCCCGAAGTGAAGGCCGGGCGGCCAGACGTCCTCGGCCGCCAGCCGCCGCCTCAACCAGCGGGCGAGTTCGGCGGTCGCCGGGACGTGCGGTTCGGCCCGCGTCAGGACGCCGAGGATTCCCGCCGCGCCGCCGTTGACCGAGCACGGATCGGCTTCGACGCCGTCGGCGGTGTCGGGCCACGGCGAGGGGGCGTCCTCGCCCGTGTCCATCGTCTCCACCAGGTGCGCGATCCCGTCGTCGATCAGGCGGCCGATCCGCTGCGGCGGCCGGGACCGGTGGTGGGGAGCGGCCCGCTCCGGGGCGAGCGCGGTGAGGAAGCGGAGGCAACTGTCCAGCGACCAGCGGCGCTCCGGTTCTGCCGACAGCAGGCCCTCCACCAGCGGTCGCAGCAGAGCGAGCGTGGGGTTGGCCGCTGCGACCGCCGCCACCCTGGCCGCCTGGTCGGGGCCCGGCGGGTCCAGGTGGGCCCCGACCGCCAGGAAGTACGCCATGGCGCCGAGGCTGTAGAGGTCGGCGGCTGCGTGCGGGGCGGGCCGGAACTCCCCCGTGTGGCCCGCCAGCTCCGGGGCGAGGTAGCCGGGGGTCCCGCCCACCATGACGGTGGTGCCCGGCACGGCCGCGTGTTCCAGGTCGATGAGCCGTAGTTCGCCGCCGGGCGAGATCATCACGTTGTTCGGCGACAGGTCGCCGAACACGTAGCCTCGGCCGTGCAGCGTCTTCAGCGACGCGATCAGGCGGCTCATGACGGGCAGGACCTGAGCCGGCGCGCTGCCGAACCCGTCCTCGCCCAGGGGGCAGGCATTCTCGTCCGACCAGCGCTGCAGCGTGATCCCCGGCACGAACTCCTCGACGAGGAAGGTGTGGCCGCCCTGCTCGAAGAAGTCCACCACGGCCGGCGTGATCCCGGCCGTGGCGAGGTCCTCCAGGCAGGAACGTTCGGCCGCGATCCGATCCCGCGCGTCGCGGCCGCTCAGATCGGCGCACGCGTGCGGACGCCCCTCCTTGACGACGACCTCGTGGCCGGTGGCGGTGTCCTCGGCGAGGTAGACGCCGCCCCGGTTGGCATGCCGTACGGCCTTACGGACGATGAACCGGTCATTGAGCATCACCGCAGACGCCCGCGGGCGCCGGCTCACCCCCGGAACCTCGAACGGGCAGATCGCGAACGGCGGCGGGGAAAAACTCGGCCGCCGTTCGTCGGGAACGAGCCGGCCCTCCGGAGAACGCAGCCGAATCTCGTAGAACCCATCGTTGCCGAGCACACGATGCCCGCTGAAGGCGCCGTAGCGGTAGTGGACGATCCCGCCTGCCCGGTACGGACGATCGGAAAGGATCACCGGGCCGGGAAGTCCCCGGGTGACGTCATCGAGCAAGGCGGCCAGGCGTACCGACTCGGCGTCGTCGAGGGGATAGGCGGTGATGAACTTCCCGGCCTGCGCCCGGCTGCAGTGCGGTTCGAGGAATTTCCAATAGTCGCTCAGCCGGGCGGGGAACTTGAAGGCGCAACGGGCCTCGGTGAGCACTCGCGAGACGCGGGCGAGCGTCACCGGGGCGGAGAGCATCGTCGCGGAGACGTGCAGCTTCCATCCCTGGTGGGGCATCGGGTAGGCGTCGGGAGTGACCTTGCACCACAGGTCGTCCTCGGCGATCGACCACTCCCGCGCGGCCGCGCGCCCGAGTTCGGCGGTCACGATGTCGCGCAGAATGGCCGGGTCTTCCGATTGCGTGCCCACGTAACCCGCTTCCGCTCTCGCCGCTCTCCTGCGAACCGAGAGTCGCTAAATGCTCTTGCAGATGAATGGGAAATGAATTGAATGCGAGGTGAAGGCCGGTTTCCCGGCCGCAGGAGAGCGCGACCCGCTTTACCGGCCGCATTTATTTGCCTTTTTGTTTCGTCCGTTGAATGGCTCTCGGAGATCGTGTTCGTTGGAGCGTTGAGCGCGGCGTCCAAGGACACGTCGTCCACGGCGAGCGTGGCGTCCAGGACGGCGAGGTGCTCGGCGATCACCTGCCAGGAGCCGGTCGGCCCAGTCGACGATCGCGCCGCCGGACAGGTTGGCGATCGCCCCCGTCATGGCACCGGCTGCCGGCGCGTCGACGACAACGTGGGGACGGATGCCGATGCCCCGGACATTGCCGGGTGCCGGCGCAGCGGCCAGGACCCGCGAGAACACCTCCCTTCCGGGCGCGCTCACGGCGTGCCCCTGGATGCCGCCCACAGCCGGCTCGGAACCAGGCTCGGACAACGTCAGGACGACCCGGTCGAAGACGGCGCCGACCGGCTGGCCTTCCTGCGCACCCTGACGGCGCGCGGCCTGTCCGGCGTCCACCTGGTCGTCTCCGACGCCCACCACGGGCGGGTGGAGGCCATCTGCGGCACTTGGCGACCACCAGCTCGGCCTTCTCGCTGCTGGTCAAGCCGGGCTCCAAGCCGCGATCGATGCGGTCTTGCCACCGCCAGGTATGGATCGTCTGACTGTTGATCTCCAGATCGTGCGCCAGGTCGGTGACCTTGCGCCCCGCCTCGAGAAGGGCCGGCACCTTGCGCCGGAGCTCTGGCTGGTAGCCCCGTCGTCCTTTGCCACTTTCCTCTCATCAAGTGGCACAAGATTCCAGTAACCCACCTCTACTCAACCCAGGACACAGCATTCAAAACCCTCCACCTGCACCTGACGAGTGGGCGATATTGGGATCGAACCAGTGACCTCTTCGGTGTGCAGCAGGCATATTGACAAGGTGATCAGGCGTATTTGCTCCTCAGGTCCACATTTGGTGGGCACTCATGTGCATGGTCACGCTGCGGCGGGCCTCCCTGACGTCTTACTCAATTTGTCACTCAATCTCTCACTCCCCCGGCTGCCGTCGTCCCACCGAAAGAGGTAGTGGGTCAGCTACGCGGCCTTGCGCTCGGCACCAGGGATCATGAAGTCGGCGGAACGGGCCAGCCAGACCACGGCCAGGAGACCGGCGACCGCCACGACGTCGTCGTGCCCGCCATCGTGAGCACGACGGGCAGCACCAGAGCGAGGATGCCGTACTTGACAGTGGCCCGCTGGAAGCGGTTGTCGTCCCGCTGCGCCCGCGGGGCCAGCACGTTCCAGATCAAGGACGCCAAGTCGGCGACCGATGCGAGCGCTCCGACTGCGTGCCCGGCCAACGCCAACCCCAAGCCGACGGCGGCGCACCCGCATCCCAGGGCGCCGCTGACACGCAGGATGAGGACATGTCTTCGGGTGCCTCCCAGGGCTGGAGAGAGCAGGAGCACGACCCCGAGCATCGGCGCGAACGTCACCACCGCCACCCACGGAGACCAGGCCGTCAGGAACGGGGTGACCAGGGCGGACGCCGCCGCGACGTACAGCACTACGCGCAACCGCATTGCGTCCCGGTCCTGCTCCGCCAGCGGCCCGGGCAGGAACTCCCACAACGCCAGGCCACCACCAGTCCCGCCAGGATCAACAGGACCACGTTCGGCCGCGTCACCTGGACGCTCGCGTCCGGTGCCGCGAACAACGTCATGCACCACAACACCCCGAGATCACCGGCGGCCAGCGCGGAGAGGCAGACGCTTGTGACTATGAGGGCGGGAATGCCTACACGGTGACGACGGATCACGTGACACTTCCCAGAGGACAGCAGGTGACGGGGGGACGCCTCCCAAGCGAGCCGGGCACTCGCAGGCATGCGCGGGCCTCACTGGAGGTCGGCGTGACGATCGGCCCCATTGCCTTGATCCAGGAAGGGAACCTGAGTGGTGTGTGCCTCAGCTCGAACGGTTGGGAGCGCGAAGACTTCGCCGTCCATGTCTGGCGGTCGGTGCGTGCCGGCGGGGACACCAAGGCTCCCAAGTCGCGCCGTACGCTCCGGCTTCCCCGTCGACGCGTTCGGGCCCTGGTCGCGCTCTGGGATCATCTGAACGTCCGTGGCGCAGCCCCAGGCTATGGTCAGGATGCGGGACTGATCTTCGCCACCCGGAACGGCACCATGATGAGCGCAGGCAACGTGCGTCGCGAGTTCCGCCGGGTGATCACGCGGGCCGGTCTGGTCGGTGCCGACTGGACGCCTCGGGAGATGCGGCACAGCTTCGTGTCACTGTTGTCCGCAGACGGTGTCCCCATCGAGAGCATCGCGCGGCTGATCGGACATGCCAGCGGATCAGCAGTCACCAAGAAAGTCTATCGGCACCAGATCCAGCCCGTCATCCAGGACGGCGCGACTGTCATGGATCGGATCTTCCCTGGTGACGCCCCCGAGCGGGACAGTCACTCAGCTGGTCACCGGAAAGATCAAAAGGGCCACTTCCCATGTTGGGATGTGGCCCTTGACCTTGGTGGGCGATACTGGGATCGAACCAGTGACCTCTTCGGTGTGAACAACGCGATCCGCCGTAGCGAACCAGCACCGAAACACTCTTCCCCCAGCTCAGGCCCAAGTTCGGCCTCAACGGATCTCAACTCACGTCAACGCGAAACGCGGAGATCCACTCCCATTCCACTCCCACCGCTCGGGCACTCCCTGCAATCCCTCCAGACATGGCAGGTAACCATGACGGTCACTTGACCGTCATGGTTGAGACTTCAAGAACCCTTCCGAATCAACCAGAGATGACGCAATATGAACGGATCCCGACACGGGGGAGCAAGACGGGACACCCGGAACGAGAAGCGGCCAGGGGGGCAGCTTTCAAATGACAATGACGTCATCCCACCCAGAACCCACATACAGCACCGAAGATCACAAGCTCGCCCTCATAGAGCAGACCTATCCAGGCTGGCGCATTCGACACAGGCGGAATGAAATGTGGACGGCTGTCCGCATCGCTCCCCCTACGCCAGCACAGGCCGCCGCCGGCCTGCATGACTGCGTCCTACAGCCCGACCTCGACGCCCTGTCTGCCGTCCTATGCCAGCAACTCCTGATCGCGCAGACAACCGGATAGGTCACACCTTCGGCCAGCCTTCCTTCGGCCGAACGAACGTGCCAAGCGAGGACACCGGCAGCACGTACCCCTGCTCCTCCAGGTCCGTTACTGCATGGCGCACGGTGTTCATTCCAACCCCGAACTCCTGGGTCAACTGCGTCAAGCTGGGGATCTTTGTCCGCGGCTGGTAGACCCCTTCAAGGATCCGCGTGCGGAGAACCTCCATGAGCTGGACCCAGCGAGGCCGCTCAGGATCAGGCTCCCAATTGATCATGGAAGAACGGTAGTGATCCCAGGACGCCCCCAGTCCGCCGGGAACCGCCCAGACAGCCCCAGACATGCCTAGGCGTGTCTAGGCATGCCCATGACAAACGAGGGTAAGAGGGGGTGAACGCGGCGGCGTGGAAGCAGATTCCTCACGGAGCTGTCGGGCCCACGCCGCCGCTCTCTTGTGTACTCCACAGTCGGCGGCAGCGCGTCTTCTTTCGTCCGGACCTTCCGTCTCTGGAGTCACGCCATGCGCTTACGCACGGTCCGCATAGCCGTGATCGCGGCCTCATTGACTGCCTGCTCGACTTCAACCACGGCAGCTCCCACCGCCGCGACGCCGGCTTCCTCCCTCCCCGCAGAGACGACGGAGAGCACTACACGGGCCGCGAGCGAGACACCCACTTCCACCCGGCAGCTCACCGGCAAGGAGAAGGCGTTCATCAGGGACGCCCGAAAGAAGCTCCCGGAAGGCTACCAAGACGCCACCGACGAAGACCTGATCAGCTTCGGGCACGACTTCTGCGGCCAAGGCAGCTCAGAAACGATCTACGACGACCAGGGCGGAAATCCTCCCAACGTCGAAGGGATCGCCACCTACAAGAGCATGATCGGGTCCGTGGAGCGCAGCGCCGTCCTGCACTTCTGCCCCAAGTACATCAAGACGTGGAAGCAAGCCATGGGCGGCTTTGACGACGGCGAACACCAGGTCGGTGGCAAGAGAGGCATCAAGCCGGGCCGCTACCGCACCCTCGATAAGGGCCTGAAGGGCTGCTACTGGGAGCGCGTCTCCAAAGGCGGCGAGACGCTCGCCAACAACCTGGTGACGTACGCACCTGGCTACATCACTGTCACCATCCTTCCCACAGATGGCGGGTTCTCCAGCGGCGAGGAGTGCTACTTCTGGGTGCCTGCCGACTTGTGAGAGCCGAGGCTGTACATGCCCACTCCCGCTGAACGACGAACTATCGCCCGCATCGCGGCCAACGCCCGCTGGGCGAAGGAGACCGACCGTTTGGCCGCCACCGTCAACATGCGGCGACGCTCCCCCGCATCGCTGGACTACTGGCTTGAGCGCGTGGATCCCGACTCCACGATGCCGTACGCCGAGAGAGTGAAGCGCGCCACGAACGCCAGGACGGCCTACTACGAGGCAATGACGCTCAAGATGCGCAAAGCGAAGGCAGCCAAGAACCGCGGTGGCCTGTGAGCCAAGACGTAATCATCTCAGCACTTCGAGCTCTCGCAGATTTCCTGGAGGCGCACCCTTCGCTATCTCTCGCCGAGAAGCCGCCAGCCGATGTCCCCACCTTGAACGAGATCAAGCAGTGGCCCGCCACCGTGGACCCACCCACCGCCGGCCTCGCGTTTGGGATCAGCCGCAGCTACTCATACGAGCTGATCAAGCGGGGCGAGTTCCCTGCCCAAGTGATCGAGGTGGGCGGAGTCAAGCGCGTGGTCACAGCTAGCGTCCTACAGACGCTCGGCGGAGCAACGTGAAGGAGAAGTAGGGCACAGGCCGGTCTGACGCGAGGCGAGCGAACCGGCCTTCGTTCTTCCTACTGCTGGGGGCCGTGAATCTCGACCAGGCCGGCCGGGTAGACCTCGATCGCCCCGTCGCCTGATTCGATCACGGTGACCCATCCGTCTTCATCGAGTTCCAGACGCTCGCGCTCGTCTGAGTTCGCCAGTCGCGAGAAGCTGCGAGCCCCAGGCCCCAGCTCGATGACAGTGACGAGATCCGACCCGAGGCGGACGAACGATCCACGGTTCCGGACCGTGTAGATGATGCCGAGGTCTCGCAGGTGCTCGATCGCCTGCATCATCGTGTTGCGGGCGACGCCGTACTCGTGCACCAGGTCAGTGACCGTTGGCAGCCGCTTTCGGGGTTGCCACTCCCCCGCCTCAATACGGGCGCGTATCAGGTTCGCCACCTGCAGGTACACGGGGAACTCCGACTCATAGTCGATCACGGTTCGACGGTAGGTCTGCCTACCATCAGTCCTTCATTTAGCTCAATCTACTTAGGGATCTTAAGGACATCAGATGATGATTTGAAGACTATTACCTAGACTACTGATGAGTAACTGCCTATGGTCGTGCCATGGCCCTCCCCGACTTGCCTAGCCGGGAGAGCCCGGTCACCTCCAGCGGAGATGACGGGCCTCCCCCCGCTGAAGACGTGCGCCACGACTCGCCATGCCCAGACGGCTTTCTGCGGCGTGCCCGCGCCGAGGACGAGCTGCTGCTGTTCAGGCAGTGGCGCCGCCTCACCGCCGCCCGGCTGCGTCGCAGCATCGCCCCGTGCAGACAGACGGGAGGCGCGTGATGGGTTTCCTCTTCTGCCTGGCGTGCGGCGACACCGTCGAAGAGAACGCCGACGGCGACTGGGAAGGCCCCACTGGGACTGCCTGCCGCAAGCGCGCAGCCGGCCACCTGGTCAAGCAGGTCATTCCGGAACCGAAGGACAAGCCGTGATCCCCCGCGACTTCCGCGACGAGTTCGCCGCCATCGCTCCCGAAGGTGCCGTCTACTCCTTCGAGATCGACGCCGAAGGCGGCTGGTGGCTCACCGAGGCTGGCCGGCGAGGCCATCAGACGAAGCCGTGGCGGCCCGCCGAGGACTGCGACGTGCTGGCTGCAGTGACTCTGCTCTACATGCTGAACCAGTTGGGGCCCGTGCCGATCACCGGCGATTACGCCAAGGCGGCGGCAAAGGGCCGCATCTCCGAAGGTGATCTACGCGTCGCGCTGATGCAGAGGGCATACGGCATCTATCTGCGTCATCTTCGGCGCTGACCCTTAGACCACCCCTGCCCTGGTACTGGAGGGGGCCAGGGCAGGGGTGCAGACGCCGCCCCTGAGGGAGGGCTCGCGCCGCCCGACTTCCACCAGTCGTGGCGCTCGCTGCGGGCCGGGACCTCCCCAGGGACGGCCACCAACCTCCACAAACGAATAAGGACCTCCCGCTCAGGCTGCAACCCGAGCGAGAGGCCCTGCAACCGGACTCCCGCATCACCGAGAGGACCGATCGATGCAGAACCTACTTGAATTAACGGGACCTGTCCCGTGGTACGTCCCATGGATCGCCGGGATTCTCGGGCTCGTCCTGTCCGTCTTCCTCCTGCGCGGCCTCATGGCGCAGGGCCGGCGTCTCCTCTCCGGCAAGCCGATCGAGGAGCTGCTGACGGTCGTGGCCGCGTCCATCGCGACGGGCGTGTCCGCGCAGGGCATGTGGCGCTTCTCAGGGGACGTGCTGGGCCTCGACGGGCCGCTGCGGCTGCTGCTGTTCGCCTTCATCGAAGTCGCGATCATCACGAGTGCCGTACGCGCCCGCCGCAACATGCGCGCCAACTTCTCCGCCGGCATCGACGGCATCGCGGTGTGGGCGCTGACCTGCCTGACCGCCGTCCTGTCCAGCATGGACGCCCGCAGCCTCCCCGAGGCCGTCTTCCGCCTGGCCGCCCCGCTGGTCGCCGCCTGGCTCTGGGAGCGCGGCATGGCCATCGAACGCCACCGCATCCGCGGCACCGGCCGCATCAACTGGCGGCTCACCCCCGAACGCGTCCTAGTGCGGCTCGGCCTAGCGGAGGCAACCGACAGGACCGCGGGCGACGTCGACCGTCAGCGGCGCATCAGCCGAGCAGCGCTCGCCGTCCTGCGGGTGGACGACCAGCAGCACGCCAAGCCCAGCAAGCGGCGCAAGGCGCTCGGCCTGTTCCGCAAGAGGGTCGCGCAGGCAGTCGAGCACGCCGGCCTCGCCTCCGACGAGACGGCTCAGCAGGCGCTGCTCGACCAGATCGACACCCTGCGCAGCGTTGACGCCCTCGTCGCCCGTCAGCGGATCGCCCGCTGGGCCGACCCCGTCACGCAGGAGAAGCGCGCCGAGGCCATCGCCGCGATCGAACAGGAGCAGCGGTTCGATTCGGCGGAGGCTACCCAGCGCGCGCTCGACAAGGCGGCGGTGACGCTGATGGCGTTGACCGAGCGTGTGACCTTCGACGTAACCTCGGCGCAGGTCAATTCTGGGATCAACGGCAAGGTCAACAACGGTGCCGTTCCGCCCTCCCGAGAGGCGGGTAAGTTGACCTTCCCGATGACCTCCCCGTTGACCGTCGAATCGGTCAACGGGGGACTCAAGTTCGACGTCAACGACAACGCCTCGTACGACCTTGCGCAGCTACTTGCGGCCGACCCGTACATGACCCCGCTGTTGACCCCGGAATTGATCGGCGGCGGCGTCAACAACGGAGTCAACGAAGACCCTCGGGACGCATCCAAGACGCAGGTCATGCGTGACTTCTGGGAGAGCGAAGTCGCCGAAGACCGCTACCCCACTGTCAAGGATCTCGCCACCCATGCGGACGTCGATCCCGCCCACGCCTCCCGTAAACGCAAGGAGTGGGTTGCCGAGCTGCCGTGGCGTCAGCGACGTAAGGCCGACCCGAGGCGGAGCATGGCGTGATAACTCTGCTGCCGTGGCTGTTCCTAGCCCTACTCGTGTGTGGTGTGCGCGAGGTGTCGCCCGAGGCGCTCACCCCGAGCCAGATCCGCGCTCAACTCCAGGCATGCGGATGGAGGCGGATCGCAGGCCGCTCACTCCAGATCGCCGTCGTTGTCGCCCTACTCCTGCTGGCCGCGTGCGCCCGGTTCTGCTGGCACGCTCTCCATGGCATCGCTGCTGTCCTGGTGGTCCTCGCCGCCGGCATCGGCTCACTCGACCCGCCGCAGACGCTCCCCTCCCCTGAGGACACCTGATGCTGCTGTCACTGCTCCTCGTCGGTGTCGCCGCGACGCTGTGGCATCTGATGCGGCGCCCAGCCCGGGGAGCACTGACCGCTCACCGCGAGGGCGGGACAGGCACTGAGCTGGTGCCAGCACCTCCCCTCCCTGAGGGCAAGGCGCCGTGGTTCGTGCGCCTGCCGCTGCCTGTCCTTTTGCTGGTGTGGCCGGTTCCGCTCCTGTGGTGGCTGGCGCGAGTACCGGGATGGTGGCTCGCCCGGCGTATCGGACGGCGGCTGTGGCGGCACCGGGACCTCCACGCCGTCTGGTGGGCGTGCTCGGCGTTGTACGTCTTCGCTGCTGCCGCTCACCTGCTGGCCGCCCCGTGGGCAGCCGTGGCCATGGCGATGGCTGTTCTGGCCGCTGCAGCGCGAGTGCTTGTCGACCGGACGGGCGTGCTGCCCGTGCAGGCCGACACGGTAGCCGGAGCGCTCGTAGTGCTCGGCCTGTGGATGACAGCGGCCACCGTGTGGGGGCCGACCGAGATCCTCAACGTGGCCTGGCTCACCCTCACCCTGGCCGTTGTCGCGGCCTGGTGGCTGCCGCGTGACGTGCGCGCATGGCGGCACCTGCGCGAGCGCGTCCGCAACTGGGCTGCCACCCTGCCGATGGTGTTCGCCGCGAACGGGTTCGCCGGCGTCACCGTCACCCGGCCCGAAGTGACCGGCGCCGGCCAGGTGGCCTTCCCGCTCCGCCTGCCCGTGAACGTCACCCGGGAGGACATCGACAAGCCCGCCGCCCGCCGCCACATCGAGACCGGCATGCACTGGCCGAAGGGCAGCATCCGCGACATCAGGCAGGACCCCAAGCACACCTCCTCCGCCCGAGCAGTACTGATCTGGCAGGAAGGCCGCATCGAAGCACGCACGGTCGCGTTCGACCCGCCGCAGATGCCGACGACGGCCTACGACGCGGTGTGGCTGGGCTGCACCGACGACGGTGAGCCGTTCTACGTGTGGCCGTTCGTCGAGGGCTACGGGTCGATCCACGGCCTGTACGGCGGCAAGACGGGCTCCACCAAGTCCAACCTGCTGCGCCTACGGGCCCTGCTTGCTGCTTACACGCCGAAGCTCATCTGGGTGATCGACCTCAAGTCGGGCGGCAAGGCGTACGCCCACCTGCTGCCCCGGATCGACCGGATCGCCGTCACGGAGGAGCAGGCCGCGGAGATGATGGCCGACGCTGCGGCGATGATTCCCCTACGCGCCGAGCTGCTGCTGCCCGAGCACAACCAGGTCCTCCCCGCTACCCGGGAGTGGCCTGCTGTGGAGATCTTCGCCGATGAGGTGCGCGTCATCTGGGCCAAAACCCGCAAGGCAGCTGCGGCGATCGTCGAGGACACCAACAAGGTGACGTCGGAAGGGCGGGCGTTTAACCTCGCCGTTCACGGCGCCACCCAGTACTTCAACCAGGATTCGGTGCATCCAAAGCTGCTGCCGAACTTCACCACGAGCTTCGCCGGCCGCACCCGCAACGACGCAGACTCCCAGTTCCTGCTGCGCGGCTGGAACCGGTTCAGGACGAGCGAGCTCCCTCCTGGAGCGTTCTACGTCCAGTCGTCCGGCTCCGATGACACAACGCTGCTGTTCACGCCGGAGGTGACGGACGTGATGCTGATGGAGGCCGCAGCGGCGACGGAAGGGATCGCGCCCACGCTGGAACCCTCGACCGCGGACCGGCTGCCGTTCTACCGGGACAGGTGGGCGGGGCTGCCGGACACGCTGCTGCAGCACGCCAGCGACCGCCAGCGGGAGATGGTCCGGGAGGCGAGGGAACGCGCGGGCCGGAAGGGGCGGCGTGTGGCCGCTGCTGATGGCCGACCCCGCCTGGTGGTGAGCGAGACGATCGAGCCTCCCGGCGAGATGGACGCGCTCACGGCCGAGATCGCCGACCCGCACCTGCGGGCCCTGGTGGAGGTGCACCTCTCCCCCGGCCTGGTCACCACCGCGATGTCCAACGACGCCGTCTCGCCTCGCAGCCGCGCGTGGGCGAGCGCACGGCGGGCGGCCTGGCGGCGCAGGGGACTGATCGAGCAGCCGAAGCAGGGGCAGTGGCGGCGGAGCGCGGGGGAGCGCGAGCTGGTCGTGGGCGCGCTGGAGGCGGAGGAGGAGCTGCGGTCCGGGCGAGCCGAAGGGGGAGACGACCCCAAGCCGGCCGAGGGAGGCCCACATGCTCAGCTGCGGATACCCCCAGATGGCCCCTCGGGCAGGGGCGGGGAGGCCCAGGTAGAGGGTGGGCCCGACCCGGCGCCACCACTGGAGTCCCACACCCCGGGAGGCGGGGACAGTGACGGATAGTGAGCCCCTCTCCCCCGGCGACCGCCCCACCCGCTCCCGGACCTCTCCACACGTGCGCGCGTACGCGGGGGGTGGATGTCCAAACGATGTCTCCGGGACATCGCTCGTAGACATCCCGTGGACATCACGCGAACTACTCAAAGTGACGAAGGAAGCCCCATGCTGATCGACGCTCTCGCCGACATGGACGACTATGTGACCGCCACCTCGTGGATGGATGGCGCGTTCTGCGTCGAGGCCGACCCAGAGGCTTGGTTCCCCGAGCATGGCGCCCCGGCCGGCCCCGCCAAACGCATCTGCGCCGCTTGCCCTGCCCGCGCGGCCTGCCTCGCCTACGCCCTCGCTGAGGACATCCCGTACGGCATCTACGGCGGGCTCACACCACAGGAGCGCCAGCACCTACAGCAGCTCGACCTCGCTGTCTGACGGACCAACTACCCAACCCGACACCACAGAGGGAGACCACCATGAGCACCGACCAGATCCGCGAGACCTGCTGGGACTGTAAGGGCGCCAAGGTCAAGGACGGCATGACCTGCTCGATGTGCAAAGGCAGCGGCGAGATCACGACGACACTGCTGGTCGCCGAGCAGTAGCCGGCTTGTGAGCCCCGGCCTTCCCACGATGGGGCCGGGGCTCACCCCTTGGCGGCCTCGCGCAGCTTCGCCTGAACCTTCATCTTGTCGCCGGCCGGGAGATCCTTCCAGAACGGATGCCGGTGCAGCACCTCGACCGCCTGCAGCCGCTCCTCCCGCGCCGCGGCGAGGGCCTGACGCTGCTCGTCGCTCAGCTCCGCCTCCAGCGCCGCTATGGCGACAGGTGAGGGCTCAGCGGCTACCAGCTCAGCGCAGCGCGCCTCGGCCGCGTAGAACGCCTTCTGCGCGTCGATCAAATCCTGCGGCAGTTCGTAGTCAGCCATGGCGGTCTCCCCCGGTGCGTGGTGGTTCGCCAGGATCCTATGACCGAACGAGTGTGCGACTGGACTTCCGCATCTTCAGGTGTCAACCAAAAAAGGAAGACGCGCGTCACACGCTATGCCAATCTACGGCGGGGGCGGTCTATCGGGGCACTGGGCCGGAACGTAGACTCGAAGTCGTCGACAGGTGGACAAAGTGGTCAGACCGCGACACCCGATCAAGGAGCTGGAAGAGGTCCTGGCCGACGCGGAGGCTCAAGGCTGGGATGTCGATAAAGGAAAGAAGTACTTCATGATGAAGTGCCCATGCGGTCTTCACATGAAGACAGTGAAGTGCACGCCATCGGGGAACAACTACAAGAGGAACCTGCTCGGCCAACTGCGAAGAGCGACCTGTTGGGACGAGGACACGCCATGAAGTACATGACGATCCAGGAAGTTCAGTGCATCGGCGATCTCACAGGATTCGACGAGCGCCTCAACGACCTGATGAACGCCCTACTCGACCTGGAAGACACCGATTCGGCAGTCGAGGATCCTGATCTGGCCGCAACCATCACGGATGGAGTGGTGGACGTCCAGATGATCGTCGAAGCCGACGATCCTGCCGACGCCATGGTCAAGGCCCTCTGCTTCCTCCGTTCCGCGATCCACAGCATCGGCGACGCAACCCCCGGTTGGGAGACGCAGCGAGCGGTGATGCATGTGGCGCCCGCGGACGCCACCGATCGACTCCTAGCCGACGCGTAGTCCCCTTTCTGGAAGAGCCCTCATTCTGCCTACGGCAGGGTGAGGGCTTCTCTGTGTCCGCATCCGGACAGCAACTCCCGGCAACTTCCGCCAACCGGCCGGCGTCTCACCCTTGTCACGTTCCATCCCCCACCTCAGGAGTCTCTGTGCTCAGACGCCTGCTCGTGTCCGCTGCCCTCGCCGGGTCCGCTATGGTCGCCCCCGCCGTCGCTTCGCTGCCTGCTTCCGCGACGACAGTGCACGTGAACGCTGCCGCCGCCTCCTGCTACCGGCAGGTCGGGTCCCATTGGGAGTGCATCACTCCGGGAGCGTTCTGTCCGAAAGCAGCGCACGGGCGGTACGGGTACGCGAAGGTGACGAAGGTCCGCTACAAGTGCACCTACAAGAGCTCCGACCCGTACTGGCGTTGGCGTCGAGCCTGAGCTAGCCGTACGACACATGGGGCTCGCCCTGCTTGGGGCGAGCCTCTCGTTTTCCCAGACCAAAGCCTATTGTGTACACAATGCAAACTGTGTACTCTCATGGATGTGAGCGAGAACGAGATCGGCCTCCGCGAAGGACGCGCCAAGTTCGGGGACCTGGTGAACCGCGCAGAGTACGCCGGACAGATCACCTACATCACCCGGCACGGCCGCCGAGTCGCAGCCATCGTCCCCATCGACCTCATCCCCCAGGAGTCCACCGTGACCACGTACACCCTCATCTCTGCCACGTCTGGCGACCGGATGCCGGAGGGCGCAACCGAACTCGCCGAGTCGACCATCACCTGGCACGACCTCCCCGCTGACGCGCAGACATGGGCAACGGAGCAGGGCTACGGCGACAGCGACGACGAACTGCTGTACGTCATCGAGGGAGAGGCCGAGGTAGCCGGGTGGCCGACCCGCATCGTCACCATGGCCCCGCGCACGATCACCTTCACTCGCGAGAACGACAAGCCCGATTGGGGCACGGACACGATCACCATCACTGTCAACGGCAACGAGGTGACCGAGGATTTCACGGTGGACGGCATCAGCGACAAGGACATCCGCTCGTTCTCCGACCCGGGCGAGGTCGAGAGCTACCTTCACAACCGGCGCGTCGACCTCACGAGCGAGGGATACCGCGAACAGTAGCCGTACAACGCGAAGCAGCCCCTGCCCGATCCGCGAGGACCGGGCGGGGGCTTCTCGTTGCCGAAGGCCAGTCAGATGGCGGCGGGCATAGCGGGAGGGCGGGCAATCGCCGTGGCGAGCTGGCGCACACCAGCGACGCACGGGTGGCGCTCCACCACCTCGGCCGCGATCCGCCGGATTGACGGCCTATCCCGCACCTCCGCCGGCGCGTGCCGGTACGCCGCCAACAGCTCGGCCGCGGTCTGTTCGGGCCTGCCCCACCGCCAGTAGGCGCGGGCGAGGTCAGTGTGGAGACGCCCGCGCCGCTCGGGCGTCGGGTACATCTCGTCTCGCAGGTCCCGAGCGGCGTGCACGGCTGCGCCGGCATCGCCGAGCGCGTAGTGGATGTCGACGCGGTAGAGCGTCGCGAACGGCAAGGCAGTGGGCTTCATTGCCGGGATCCGGCCGGCTGCCTGCTCGGCCTCGGCGATGCCGTCGAGGGCTCGCTGCCGGTCTCCGGCCCAGGCGTAGGTGTAGGCGCGGGCGCACAGCAGCCGCAGGTACATGCTGGCTTGGGCAGTCGTCTGGTGTCCGGTCGTCGCCAGTTGGTCGATGCCGTTGGTCATGACGGCGGTGGCGAGGTCGGGGCGGCCTTGGGTGCGCAGCATCATGCCCAGTGCGCGCGCCGAGGCCGCCTTGGCGACGGGGTCCTGTGACCGGTCGGCGTACAGCATCGCTCGGTCCGCGGTGAGCCGGGCGGACGACTTGTTGCCGATCTTGTTGAGGGTGTCGGTGGCGAGGTTGTAGCTCGCCGAGACCAGCGCCCACCCTGCCGGGTTGTCGGCCCGTTCGGCTGCTTCTCGCGCTGAGGCGAGCAGTCCGGGCAGGGCCGCTACAAGGGCGGCCAGTTCGGCAGCGTCGAACTGGTGGCGCGCTGACCGTAGCCGTTGGGCGATCTGTGCCGGCTCGGCCATGCCGTCCGGTTGCGGCGGCACCGCCAGGGCGTCGTCCAGGCGTTGGAGTAGGGACAGCGGGATGCTCAGTCCGGCTGCTGTGAGCAGTGTGCGACGCCGCATCGGATCGGTCCCCTCGTCGTCATGACTCCCACCACGTAATGTATCCGCAGCATGGCGGCGTGTAACAGCGTGATCCGTCGCGGCGTGGACGCCGGCGTCGGGGAGAAGCCCAACCGCCCTTGGCGACAATCCCAACGCGGAAGCAAAACTACGCAGCACCACCGTGTCGGTCAGGGGCACGATTCCGCGCTCCAGGCGAGAGACCTGAGAGGCGGAATACCCCGTCAACCGGCCAAGATCGGCCAGCGTCATGCCCTTGGCCTGTCGAGCTGCTCTTACGATCTCGCCAGCGTGACGCAGTGTCATCGGCTGCTCCACAGAAGAGAGTCCCCGCTTCACCGTAGCTGGCCAACGCCTTGGAGGCACGCCGGTTTGCAGTACATGCAAACCGTTGCCGACCTATGCAAGCGCGCCTGCATGGGGCACCGGTTCGGGGCTTTCTGGAGTCACACCGGACCAGAGGAGGCATCATGCCACCGACCGCGCTCGGCTTCCCCACTGCGGCGCCATTGGGCGGCGACTTCGCCCGCCGCGGCGGCCAGCTGCGAGTCTCTCTCACTCCCCGCTGCCAGCTCGGGTGCTGGTTCTGCCACAACGAAGGAGAGATCCCGCCCCGGATCACCCACCACGACCGGACCATCCAGCCCCGTCGGCGGGCGATGGGAGCCGACGACTTCTTGACCGCGATCAACGCGATGACCGCCGCCGGGATCCGCCGCGTCTTCTTCACCGGTGGCGAACCGCTGCTGTCCCCGCTGGCCCGCCCGATCCTGCAGGGCCTGCCCGCACACGACATGAGCGACTACACCACCACGCTCATCACCAACGGGCTCACCCTCACCAAGGACCTCGACTGGCTGGCCGCCACCGCACTCGACCGGATCAAGGTCAGCTTGCATTACTTCTCCGACGCCTCCATCGCCGCCATCGCGGAAGGCAAGCCGGGCGACATCGCCAAGATCAAGGCCGGGATCGAGGCCGCCATCGAGGTAATCCCGATCGTCGAGCTGAACCTGCTGCTGCAGGAGCAGAACGCGCACGAGGTGATGGACATCATCGCCTACGCGCGCGAGCTCGGCACCAGCTTGCAGATCATCGAGCTGGTCGACACCGACCACAACCAGCTGAGCGCCAAGGTCCCCTCCGGGGACATCACCGCCTACCTGCGCTCGATCGCCACCAGCGGGGAGGTCGTCACCTCCGGTACGGGACAGGGGCGCCACGTTTTCAACGTCCCCGGCCAGCGCGGACCAATGACGATCGAGGTCATCGACGCCTCCCTCGGCCGCCACCACGTCGGCCAGTGCACCACCTGCCCCAAGCGAGCGCAGTGCATCGAGGGGTTCTGGGCGCTGCGCCTGGATTCGGCCGGCGAGCTCAGCCCGTGTCTACTTCGCCCCGACCTCCGCCTGGACGTCACCCCGTACGCACAAGACCCGGCCGGCCTGCTGGCGGCCGTCTCCGCCCACCTGGACGCCTTCACCGAAGGGACCCTCTGATGACCATCATCGCCCCCGGCATCAGCAACCAGCTGCCCGCCGCCTACCAGCCGGCCAAGACAGCACGATCGGGCATCTTCGTGGTCCTGGAGGGCATCAGCGGATCCGGCAAGTCCACCCTCGCCCGACACCTCGCCGAACGGCTGGACTGCCGTGCCTTCCACACGGTGCCCGCCCCAGTCTCTGATCTGCAGCCGTACATCAACGCCCACGCCCAGGCGCTACCGCAGCTGGCCTTCTACCTCGCCGGGGCGCTACACGCCTCCGACCTGGCCCGCCAGTCCCTGGAGACCGGGCATGCCGTCGCCGACCGCTACATCAACTCCGTTATAGCCAACCACTCCGCCGTCCACGGCCTCGACAATGGCACCGTCGTCGCGACCATCGCGCCCTTCGTCGGCTACCTGGCCCAGCCGGACCTGACCGTCTACCTGCACACCGACCTGGACGAGCTGACCGCGCGGATGACCGGCAAACCCGACCAGACCGCATCCGATCGCGACCTCATCGCCGACCGCGCCCTGCTGCGACGGCTGCAGGACCACTACGACCAGATCGCCGACACTGACTCCACCGCCTACCACCTGCACACCGACAACCGCACGCCGGAGCAGCTCGCCGACCACCTCGCCGCCATGGTCCACGCGATGGCCAGCGCCCAGCTGCCCGGCAGCGACGTCTAGATCCATCCCGGCAAACAGACCCCGTGCTCCCCGTGTGGCCGCGTAGCGTGACACCCACGACTCATCGCCACCACGGGGAGCACGGCCATGTCCACACCTGAACCGTTCCGGCCCCACGTCGGCGTCCACCTGATCCTCATCGAGGGGGACAAGGTCCTGCTGTTGCTGCGAGCCAACACGGGGTTCGCCGACGGCCTCTGGTCCGTCCCGGGGGGCTGCCTCGACGCCGGCGAGACCCTACCTGAGGGGGCCGCACGGGAGGCTCGCGAGGAGCTGGGCATCGACATCAACCCCGCAGACCTCGACTTCGCCGGCGTCTGCCACCACGCCGACCCCGACGGCCAGGCCCGCATCGGCGTCTTCTTCGCCACGAGCCGATGGGGTGGGGAACCGGTGAATGCCGAACCGAGCAAGTGCGACAAGATCGAATGGTTCCCCCTGGACGATCTGCCTGGCGACGTCGTCTCCTACATCCGCGCCGGCCTTGGCGCCTACCAGCGCGGCGACGCCTTCAGCCTCGATGGCTGGCAGCGCAGGGAGACCCCGGCACGCGACATGAACCTCTACCGCCCCTACTTCGATCTGGTCTCTGCTGGCCGCAAGTCCGTCGAGGTCCGGGTCCTCTACTCGAACCTGCGCGACCTCGCCGCTGGGCAGCGCATCCTGTTCCGATGCGACGGTGATGAGTGCCTGACCAAGGTCGTACGGGTTGCGGTCTACGACAGCTTCGAGGAACTGCTCGACACCGAGGGGCCGGAGCGCGTGAATCCCGACTCCTCGCGTGAGCAGCAGCTCGCCAACATTCGCCGCATCTACGGGCCAGAGAAGGAAGCGCTCGGCGTGCTGGCCATCGAGATCGAGCGCGTACAGCCCTGAACAACGCAAAGAAGCCCTCGCCCTCCCGAAGGAGAGCGAGGGCTTCTTGCTGGAGTCCCGCCGCTGTACCGCTCATGCGGGTGCCACGGTCTCCCGTGGCAGAGGCAGGAGGTCCGAGCATCCATCGGAGTAGGCGAACCAATGCCAGCGGTTCGCGCCGGACCTGGACCGGGGGCGGAAGCCGCTGGCGGGCTGCCGAACCAGTGGCGCTCCGGACGCTACCCCGATGGATGCTCGGACGTACAAACCAGACTAGCGCGGCAGGTCCTCAGACCGCCGAGCGTTCGGCACCGCCCACACGCCCAGAGACGTGAGCACCGCCAGTGTGATGTCGATCCACTCCTGCGGAGAGATCACACTATCGGTGACCGCGGACTTGGCGACGACCACAGCGGCGAACAGCGCGGCGACGAAGGTCTTCGCGTACTTACCAACGTTCATGACACCCTCCTCAGGGTTTGACCGTGTAGCCGTTGTCGAAGTCGTAGGCGAAGCTCTCGCTGTTCGACCCGAGGGTGATCCAGGCGGTGTCACCGCCGTTGCCCCAGATGTGGCCGTGGTAGCCGCACCGCGAGTCCATGTAGACGGCGTGCACCGTTCCGCCCGCGGACACGGACGGCGTGCCAGCGCCCGAGTAGACGCGGATCGTGTGCCCGGCAGGCAGGAGCACGTTGCCGTCGATCGGAGTGATGCCAGGCAACGACGTCACCTTGTAGGTGTTGCAGCCGTGCGGGTTGTCGTCCGCGCCCTCGTGGGACTTGCCCCACTGGTCGGCCACAGTCAGGCCGGTGACGTTCACGGCACGACCCGCGGCCCCGTCGGCCTTGACGTCGACGAACTCCTGATTGCGGTTGTAGATCGTGTCCGGGCCGTACGCGTTGTAGCCGACCTGCGTGATCTGCAGGCCCGGCACGTCAGCAGTGGCAGACGCCGGCACAGCGCCGACGAGACCGGCCGCGAGGGCGGCAGCGGACAGGACGATCGCGCTCTTGGTGATGCGCATTTTGAGGATGCTCCTCGATGAGGTGAATACGAAGAGAGCGCCCACCGCCGTGCGGGGACGCTCTGGGTGAGCCGCAGAGGGCTCGTCAGTTGGCCTCGTCGACGAGGCCCGGCACGCGCTCAGGCGTGCTCTCCTCCACGAGCTCGGGATGCCGTGGAAGAGACGTCTGGTAGAGCAGCGGCCACCACCGGGCCAGAAGACCGTCGCTCACGACACCCTCAGCAGAGCGGCGTACGTCAGCGGGCCCACCACGCCGTCATCGGCGAGCTTGGAGCGGCGCTGGAAGGCTTTCACGTCCTCGCTGAGGGCGGCGTCGTACTTGGTGGACTCCTGCCACGAGCGCAAGCCCACAGCGCCGCCGTACACCTTCTCGTTGAGGCCACCGCGGGCGAACAGCAGCGCCCGGACGGTCTTCACGTCGTAGCAGTCAGCGCCAACCGACAGAACGGGCAGAGCGTTCACGATGTCCTCCGTCCGCGAGGTGACAGGATCGGGCCCCTCGCCGTCGCTGTTGACCAGATGCATGAACTCGTCCCAGGGGAAGTGCCGGCCCGGGTCGCTGTGGTCTGTCTGCCGGAAGGCGAGAGAAACGTCCACGTGGCCGCACACGCCGGCCGCGCCCGCACGCACCTGCGCCACGGTCAGCTTCCTCATCGGCAGGTCGTAGCGCAGGCACAGCTCCCGGGTGCGGGCCGCGGCCTCCTCGACCGCCGGCCACACCTCTGACGACAGCCACTGCTCGCGCGTGTAAGAGGCTTCGCCGCAGATCTCGATCCCGATCGTGTGCGGATTCGGGGGCGCGTGCCAGGCGATCGTGTTCTCGGGAACGCAGTGCTCCTCATGCCGGGAGGAGTCGTAGATGTAGTGGGCGCTGCCGCCTGAGGACTGCATCTGGAAGTACTTCGCCGTCCCTGACGCAGCGCCCTTCTTTGACGCGGCCGGATAGCCGACGCCGGGGCAGGTGGCGTGAATGACCACCCGCCGCGGCGGCTTGTTGCCGGTTCCTGAGTTGTGCGCGGCACGCCGGGTGATGGGCGGCTCACCAGCTCTCACGGCGTCTCTCCCTCACGCGGATCGATCCGCAGGTCAGCCAGACGGGTCTGCAGCTTCTCGCACTGGTCCTGTAGCCGGGCCAGACGTGCCAGCGTCCGGGTCACTTCCATCTCCAGCTCAGCGATCCGAAGGTCGCGCTCTTGAAGCTTCTGATCCCGTTCGGTCAGCGCCTGCTCCAGGCGGTTGATCGTGGACTCTGCCCGGTCCAACGCCACCTGTAGCGCAGCGACAGCTTTCTCGGCGCCGCCGATGAACACGTTCTCCAGCTCGATCGGCTGCCGTTCCTCGTCCAGTCGTGCCTTCTTCAAGTCGATGCGAGATTTGACGAGTACCCCAAGCGCTGACGTGAGGCCGCCGCCCAGCAAGGTGATCACCGCGGGCGTCAGCCACTCAGTCGCCACCCGCACCTCCCGAGTATTTGATGATGGTCTTCTCCAGACGTGCCAGCGTTCTTGCCCTCGCGGCGCAGGCGGCAGCGACAGCGGCGAGCACGCCCGCGGTGTAGACGGCTGGGGCGCCGGCGTAGCGGACCACGACCACTCCGTAGACGGAGACAGCCGCGGCGAGCGGCCACAAGCCGGCCCTTTCCAGGCGCAGCCCGAGCAGGAGCAGGCTTGGGCGCCAGTAGCGCAGAATGATCCCGGCGACGATGAGCAGCCCCGCCAGTAGCTGGATCGCCCCCCAAGCCAGAACGACGGCGGGAGGGAGGGTGGCGTTGATGCTGGCAGGTGGTCCAGCCCCGAACGAGATGGCTGTCCCGTTGAGCAGGAACAGCAGCCCGAACAGCAGCTCGAACGGGTGCTCGGCGAGGGGAACGAACCGCTTCATGCACATCCCCTCGTGATTGGGGTGCCGTCCCGCCCATCCTCGGTAGCGGGACGGCACGACTATGGGGGCAGCTACTGCATGAGGCCCTTCGAGCGCGCGTCGGCGCGGAAGGCCCTGACTACCGTCTTGATCTCGTTGATCAACTGCTGCACGGTAGCCGTGTACGTCGATCCAGCATCGGCTGTGGCGATGTCACCCATGTCGGCCAGAACGACGGGCGCCGGGAGCGTCACCTCCCCGACGTTGCCAGCCGCGCGGTACCGCAGCAGGCCGCCCCGGAAGTAGACATGCCCTGCGCCTGATGGGAGGCCGGAGGTGTCGGGTGCCGTCATGGAGTGCATGGCCCACCCCTGCGACGCGACGGTTTTGCCTGGCTGGGAACGCATGAGGGCCTTGAGCTCCTCGACATCTCGCTGGAGCTGCCGGATCTCGCCCATCAAATCGTTGGGGAAAACGTCAGGCACCCGGGGCCTCCTGTCCCTCAAGCACGAGCTGCGCTTCCTCTTTGCCGGAGTCACGGCTGGTAGGGGTGACTCGCATGCCGATCACGCGCCGGATCCGGGACTGGCGGACGTGCCACTCGTTGTCCAGCTTGATCATCGCCGTGTCGCCGAGACTGTTCGGCGTGAGCGTGGGGTTGGCGCCGAGCGCGATCGTCACCTGGTCCACGCGCAGCGCGCCCGGCGCTTTCGCTGCCCAGAACGCGGCGTAATCGTCCAACGTGGCCTGCACGGTCGCCGTCGGATATGAGATCGTCCGGTCGAGCCGCGGCCAGCCTGCGGCCAGATGAGCGGTCGCGGACGCGACGGTGGACACGAGCGGAGTCGCCGACGTAGAGGCGTCCGTCGAGATGGACGAGCCGCGCGCCCGCCACCTCGTCGCCCCGCGGAGGGCGTCAATCTCTTCACTCCACTCCAAGATGTCGCCGCCGTGCGCCGAATCCACCAGGACGTGCTGTGGTTCGGCCTGCCCAAGCGTCGGGTACCCCCAGCGCCACTGACGTTCCAGCACGCCGGAGACGAGCGCGAGGTCAATCGCCCACTCGAAGCCGTTGTCGACCTGGGCGAGCTCGACGAGCCGCTGCCCGTAGGTGCCGCCCTCGCTGTCCAAGTAGGTGCGGTCCCGCTTCACGCCTGACGTGCCCGATTGCAGGGCCAGGCCGATGTTCGCACCGGCCTGAGCCTGCGCGTGATTGAGCAGGGCGCGCGCGATGTCGATCTGGTCCGTGTTGGTGTAAAAAAGATCGTTCTGGATCTCGACATGGCTGAGATACGCGTCCAGGGTGGAGCCCCGGAGCTGCACAGCAGGCGTACCCCTCCGGGAGCGCCCGATTGTCGCTGCGGTGATCCAGTACTCGCCCCACGGATCGCCATCCCTGTAGATCTGCACCGTGATCACACCAGGGCCGCGGTCTAGGACGGTGTCGTCCAGCGGGATGATGTCGGCCACCTGAGAGCGGACCCGCCGGTTAGGGATCGGGATCGTGGCGCTGAAGCTGCCCGCCTGCAAGATCCGCTTGTCGAACGAGACGCCCTTCAGATCCAGGTCGCCGAGGTAGGTGCGGTCCAGCAGCCGGGTGACCACATACCGGTAGCGGCTGGTTCCGCGACCTGGTGTGAAAGGTTGCACGACGGGCGGGTCCGGCACCTGCGCCGTGGACGACTCCACGACCACGACGAGCGCTGCCAGGCACAGGAGGCTGGCGTTCGCCAGGTGGAACTGCTGCCCCGTTGCCGTCGTGCTCGACACACGCCGCCACACGACCTGCCCGGACACGTCGTCCTCAGACTGGATGTCCGCCAGCTCATCGAAGCCGACTGGCGTCGACCAGCTGACGGCCACGTTCGATGGGGTACCGGCGGCGAACCGGAATTCCAATCCCGAAGAGGTAGCCGGGACTATCGACGGCGAGATGGCCGCCTGGCTGTTGGTGAATGCATTCCCCAGTCCGACCTGCGGCTGAGTAGTGACCGCCCCCGCGATGGCGACGACGACGCACACGCCGTCCGCGGTGCCGGCCTGGTTGACCGTGTACTGGGACGGCTCGGCGTTGGTGCCGAGCCGCCACCAGACGTCCACCGCCGTCAGGACGCCCGGCGTGCCGGCGATGTGGCCGATCTGCTGCCAGGTGCCGCCGCCGGTGATGTTGGCGACGCCGCCCCCGTCCACACTCAGGAACGCCAGCAGCGACATCCCCGCCGTGACGCCTGTGGGGGCGTTAACCTGCCACGTCGCGGTATTAGGGCCGATCCCTTGGGTCCACGAGCGGATGACGGCGGGCACCACTCACCCCCGTCACCTACAGCCAGGCATCACGCCAGAGGAAGTCCGCGCCGTTGGCTCCGCCGCTGGTCGCGCTGTACTGGATGTCGTTCGGTCCTGGCGCTAGGACGAAGTCTTGGACCGGGACGCTGGCGCCGGTCAAGGCGCTCATGCGGGACTCGCCTGCCAGGGTGATCGTGCCGTTGTCGGTGTCGATCTCTAGGAGCTGTCCGCCGGTCAGAGTGATGGACAGCTCCAGGATCCGGCCGGACGTCTGGTTCGCCAGGGTCGGATCCACGGCGGGCCCTTCGACCCGGATGAGCGGATGCGTGGCGATGTTGCCCGCGTTTCCGAGCCCTGTGACGCTCTCCAACGGCACTGTCGCGCCGCGCCGCTCCAAGCTGTACCGGCGCGGGTCAGCGCACGCCACGAGCACGCTCACTGTGGGCAAGCCCACGTTGTACGCCTCGTCCAGCTCGATGTCGCGGGCGATGATCTGCCCGTAGGCCAGCCGCGGCTCCCCGTACGACTTGACGACCAGCGGCAGAGGATCCTCACTGTCGGGGATGCCTGTGACTGCGGCGATCTGGTCGAGAAGCGTGTCGATCTGCGTCGGGTCGGACGCTGAGTCCGGTTGGAGTTTCAGCGTGACCAGCCGCTGCTGGGCCAGCTTGCGCGCATCCCACGCGCCGTGTCTGTTGGGGCGTTCCTCGTTGAGGTTGTCGATGTTCGGTGTGCCCATCCACCCCTGCACCGGCAGCAGCACTCTTACGCTCGTGCTGGGCCCCCACAGAGTGCCGTTCCACTCGACCTCCCCCGCCGCCCCTGTCAGGGAGTCGCCGGGTTTGATCGGCACTGTGATCGACAGCGGCGGGAACTCGACCCCGATCTCGAACACGCCCAGCGTGGGCCGCTGATCGTACGAGAACGCCAAAGGCGGGAACTCAATCTCGGTCTCGAACGGGCCGAGCAGGACCCGCGCGTCCGGGGTGGTGACCGCTATCGCCGGGAACTCAACCTCTAGCTCGAACGCGCCGAGGGTGACGCTGTTGCCGAACATGCGGGGATGGCGGGCAACGATGGGGCGGTTCGGAAATGAGCGTCCGGAGCGGGCCACCGCACCCCTCCCTTACCAGTTCGCAGCGCGATGCACGGCGGTCGGAGGCGTCCAGACGCGGGTCGGGGGGATCGGCTGCTCTTCGGTGATCTCCACCGCGATCCACGTCCAGTTCGCGGCGGAGGTGCCGAAGGCATCGAAGTTGAACGTCACGCCTGTGCCGGGGGTGGCGGTGTTGGCTGCCTTGACGACGCTCATGCCGGCGGTGTTGATGCCGCGCACCCACGCCTGCTCGTCATCGGTCGACGTTGGTGTGCCGCCAGCAGCGGTGTCCCGGGCGACAGCGAACCCGCGCGAGTTGGCGATCGTGGAGTTGTAGCCGGTCGGCGTGATGTTGTTGGTGGTACTGGTGCCGTTACCGGTCGCCCCGATTGGATTGCTCAGCCCGGCGCCGGTCAACACGTACACGGAGAAGCCGCCCACGAAGGTCGCGGCTGTGTCCCGCGCCACCGTCACCGTCATCCCTGTTCGGGCATCGGGAACGGGGGCAGTCCAGATGGCGTCTTTGTTGTCAGCGGTGATGTGCCGCTGTGTCCACGTCAGCGCGGCGCCGGAGTTGGACAGCGCAGCCAGGCCGCCGATCATCGTGCAGGCGACCAGCAGGCTCTGAGCGGGCGCGTCGAACGCGGCGGTGGGCAGCGACGTCGCAGAGGCGGTAGAGACAAGCGGCGGCGACGTGGCAATCGCGATCGCCATCAGCAGCGCTCGAAGCCCATGGACGCCCTGACGTTGACTGCGGCAGGTGCCGTGCAGCGGATCACGAACCCCTCGCCGAGCGGCGAGTCGGGGTTCGTCTCCAGCGGAAAGTCGTACAGGACGGTGCCGCCGTTCGGTGTCAGCAGGAACGAGTCGATGACGACGATCGTGGTCGGTTCGGTGGTCCAGTTCTTCGCCGCCGAGAAGCCGGTCGACGCCAGACGACCTCGCACCTGGTTGATCGTCACCGACGTGCTGGCGGTTCCCGGCGGATTCGCCCCGAAAGAGCACGCGCACAGCTCGACCAGGACGGGAACAGCAGCAGCGGACGTTCCATCGAAACCGATCTTGTACCGGGTCCAGTCCACGCCATGATTGGCGGTCGTCGCGCCGCTCTTGACGCCCAGGATGGTCTTGGCGGTGGCAGCCGACAGCGCCACCGCCCCCTCCGTCGTGATCGAATATCCAGACTTGGCCACGTTCGGCCCCCTTTACATGCGAAAACCCCCGCACGTCGGCGAGGGTCGAAGGTCGAAACAGCGGAGTTAGGCGGCGGCGCGCAGCTTCTCGCGGAAGACGCCGTCAGCGTGGAACGTGATCTGGAAATCGCCGTCAGCGGTCGGGTAGGGCTGACCGAACCACCGGTACAGCAGCGCCCGATTGGACAGGGTCGACGTGTAGACGAGCAGCCCTTCTGCGGTGATCGTGGTGGACGTCCACAGCAGAGTGCTGATCTTCCACCCGATCTTGTTCGCGGTGGACAGCACGCCCAGGGACACCACTGTGATGTTCAGACCGCCTGCCGTGTAGCCGGGCCCACTGGCCTCGTTGGCGTTCCACGGGCTCGATCCGTACGCCGGGTTTGTCTGATCGAAATCGATCGTGCCGCCCGCGACCGACCCCGTGAACAGCGCCCCCTTGTGGACGCCCGGCGTGGTGTCATCCAGGTCGAGAGCGATCGTGTTCCCGAGCGCCTTGATCCACGTGTCGGAGAACACGCCGTCTTGCAACGCCACAACGCCCTCCTAAGGCAGGTTGATGCGGACGTGCTGGCGTTCGCGGCCGTCCGGGCTGGTCTCTCGGATCACCTCATGGCCGCGCTGATCCATCCGATGCTGGAAGCGGGTTCCGTCGTCGCGGGTCCCCTCACGCACTTGATCAGTGGTCAGGAAGGTGCGCTCCCCCACGACCACGTCAGCGGTGCGGCCCTCTCCGAGCGGCTCCCCGTCTCTCATGTACTCGCCGAACGTCTGGCCGCTGTTTGGATCCCAAGGCATGGCTGAGCCTGCCCTCCTCACGTGTTGATGTTGAAAGGCGGCTCAGCCGCGCGTGTACAGGTCGGCCTTGGCCCACAAGATGTCGGAGTCGACCGTCTCCTTCACGGTGGTCCCGTAGAAGTTGACCGTCTTGGTCACCTGCGGGGCGACGCTCGCACTTCCCGAGCCGTTCGAGCCCGCGCCGTACGAGCCGCCCAGGCCACCGTAGGAGCCCGAGATCTGCTGAGGCTTGGACACCTTGCTGGCGTTCACCGGACCGCTCGACGCATACCCAGAGACCGGCTGAGAGCCAGACACCATGCCACCAGCCGGCTTCTTGGGCTGGTTGCCCTCGACGAAACCGCCCGACTTGCCCTTGAGGGAGCCCGTGGTCTTCTTCGCTGACGCTCCCACAGCGCCCTTGGAGCCGATCGCGGCCATCGTCTGCGTCAGCTCGTACACGCTGCCGGATAGCCCGTCCACGCCCGCGCCGAGCAGGTTGATCGAGTCCCCGATGACCTGCGAGCCAGCCAGCCACGACTGGTCAAGCTGCTCCGCCGAGGCCCCGACCTGCGAGATGGACGAGGTCAGCGAACCAGCCTGCCCCAGCGTCGCCTGCAGAGCACTCACCGCGCCTGTCAGGCCGGTACCGACCTGCATGCTCGTCGCATCGATCGCGCTCGTCAGGCTCTGCACCTGCTGCGAGGCCTGAGCGGAGTAAACCTCCAGGCCGAAATCGGACGCCACCTGCGAGAGTAGATCGATCGCCCTCGACCTGTAGCGCTGCTCGTACGGGATGAACGCCTCTTGGTCGGCGCCTTCCCCGTACAAGATGGTCGGGCCGGTCGCCATGTTCGGCGGCGTGCTACGCCCACCAGCAGCGAACCGTTGAATGCCGCCCTCGGCGTAGGCGAAGATGCCGCCGGCGCGGGCCTTGAGGTTCTCTTGCTTGCGGATGTAGTACTCGCGGATCGTGGTGGTGATCGTC
Source organism: Nonomuraea sp. NPDC050227 (assembly GCF_044459705.1). Classification (NCBI taxonomy): domain Bacteria; kingdom Bacillati; phylum Actinomycetota; class Actinomycetes; order Streptosporangiales; family Streptosporangiaceae; genus Nonomuraea; species Nonomuraea sp. NPDC050227. The sequence goes on from NZ_JBITJF010000017.1 coordinate 187,237, forward strand.
TTGCCGTCGAGCTCTCGGAGTTTCTTCTCGTACTCTCGGATGAGGTCGAGGGCTTCCTTGCCGCCCGGCGTTTTGACGTCCGTCTTCACGTTGCCTGGGATCAAACCCAACTTGGTTGCGAGTTCCTCGGCCTGCTTGCGTGAGAAGCCCATCTTCTCCGCCAGGCCGATGAAGGAATCCCGTTGCGCGCCGACCTTCCGAGTCACCTCATCGAGCGGAGTGCCCTGCTCGATGAGAGCGTCCCGGTAGGCGTTGGCCTTCTCCGCCAGCCCGATCAGCGCTTCACGGTTTCGACGCCCGGCCTCGCTGTTGGTGTCGTGGGCTCGGCCGTTCTCCCTGATGGAGGCGGCTGCGTCATCCACCGCCCGCTTGTAGTTGATCTCCGACTGCATGGCAGTAGCCGTGAGGCTGGTGAGCTGGCTGATCGCCGAGCGGAGCGTGTCCACATTCGTGGCCGCCCCATCCGCCGAGTTCCCCAGATCCTTCAGCGCGTCCCCGGTCGGGGCCGTCGCCTGCTGGGCAGCCGCAGCAGCCGAGCTGTAGCCAGGCAGCAAAGCCCGCAGCTTGTCCACGTCCCCGCCAGCGAGCCCAGCCTGCTTGGCAAGCTCGTTGAACAGAGCCGCGGCCTGCTTGCTGTTGCCGCTCTGCACCATCTGGGTGAGGGTCTTGTCGAAGTTCTCCAGCCTCTGCCGACCCGTGTCCATGCTGTACAGGTCGCCCGTGACGGACGACGCCATGGACGCCACCTCGGTGGTGAGCTGCGCGAACGGGTTACTGCTCGTCAGACGACCAACCGTGTCCCCCAAGGACTCGAACTGGCCCACCACCGGCGCAAACCAAGTGCCAGATCGGGCCATGTCGCCAGCCAGCGTGTCCAGGTTCGACCCGAACACGTTGAGCTGAGCGGCGGCCGGCCGACTCTGCTGCGCGAGGCTCGCCATCTGCTTGGCGAGTCCATCGATGTCCGGGTTCAGGCCGGAAAGGGCATCGCCGACCTTGTCCGCGACGACCGCCACAGCAGCCAGGACCGCCGCCATGCCGCCGGCCTTGAGCGTCCCCGACAGGCCAGAGAACCTGCCCTTGGCACCCTCCGCAGACTTGCCCGCCTTGTCAAGGCTGCCGGACAGGGTCTGCCACCACTCGACCGCGCCTGTCACGGCTTGGTAGCCCTTCACGGCGCTGACAGTCGCAACGATGGCAATCGCGAGAGCCTGAATCTGGCCGGGACTCATCTTGGACAGCACGTCAGCGAGGAGCACGAACCCGCCGAGCTTGAGCGTGGTGCCCAGCTTGGCAGCCGTGAAGATCGCCGCTACACCCTTCGCGATGGCTTCGACCTGAGCAGGTTGCAGAGAGGCCAGCTTCTCCGACAAGGACACGAAGAAGTCGAGAACGCCAGGCCCAAGCTGGCCGCCGGCTGCAGCCACGTTGCCGATGAATTCGGCGATGTTCCTGACGATCTCTGCGACCTTCGGCCCTTGCTCGGCGGCGTAGGCCAGGAACTCCTTGAACTCGGGGCTGTCCTTGAGGTTGGTCCCCCAGTCCTCGAAGTCCTGGGTGATGGACTCCACCCAGTCCGTCAGGGGCCCCGTGTAGGGCAGGAACCCCTCGACGATGCCGCGCAGCCCGCCTGCCACGTTGATGGCGGCGTTGCCGAGGCCGGCGATTGCGTCGGGGGCCCGTCGTCCGAGGTCGTCGAAGAAGTTGGTCCATTCCTTGGACTCCAGCGCCTTCTTCGCGGAGTCGGCAAACCGGTCGAGACCTGCTGCTCCTCCCTTGACCAGCGGCGTTGCCCGGTCCATGCCGACCCGGAGGACGTCGAGCCCCTTCTCAATGACAGAGAAAACGTCCGGCTGTAGCGACCTCTGCCAGGCGAGGTAGTCCTCCTGGAACGACTTGATCGCCGCAGCGAGCTTCTTCTCCTCCGCCGACAGCTCCGCCATCTTCGACGCGGCCCCACCAGCAGCGCCGCCAGTCTGCTCCAGGGCAGCCTTCTGCTGGAGTTGCTCAACCTTGAGCGCCTGAACGGCCCTCAGGTGGTCACGCTGGGCCTTAACCAGCGCCTGCTGGGCGTCGGCCACCTTCCGCTGAGCGTCAGCGACGCGAGTGTTCGCATCGGCGACATCACGTGCCCCGTCGCGGGCGGCACGCGCCGACTCCGCCCGAGCGTCCGCGAGAGCCCGCTCAGCGTCCGCCTCACGCTGCTGGGCGTCGAGAATCCGCTCCTTGGCTGCGACGACTTCGTCTGAGCCTTCGACGCCTTTCCGGTCGGCTTCCTCGCGCTCTTTGGCGAGGTCTCCGTTGCGCTCCTGGATCTCGCGCAGAGACAGTTCGGCCTCTCGCAGCCGGAGCGCGGCGTCTTCCTTATCCAGCGCGGACGCCTTGGGATCGTTCAGGATGCGCTGCAGCTCGGCCCGCGCTCGGCGGATGCTGAGCTGAGCCCTCTCCTCCGAGAGAGCCCCGCGCTCCGTCGCCAGAGCAAGGTCCTCGATTCGCTCTTGGGCCCTCTCACGTGCCCGCGTGAGGTCCTCGATCGCCCGCTGGGTGGCGCGGTGAGCGTCCTGGACAGAGCGCTCCGCGTCGGCGATGCGAGCGGCCGCTTGAGCCTGCCGGTCAGCGGCGTCCTCTGCCGCCCGAGCCGCGTCCTGCTGGGCGGACCGAACGCCGGCCATGGCGTCCCGTACGGCCTGCTGAGCACTCTTAACCGCCTGGGCACTGTCGGTGACCCGGTCCTGCGCCTCGGCCAGCCGCAGCGCAGCGGACGCCGCCTCGGCGGCCTTCTGGGCGGCACTCTTCATCGCGCCGCCGGCACCGCCGCCAGCCGTCTCGGCCTGCTTGAGCGCATCCGTCACCCGAGAGATCCCAGGCACTGCAACTGCGGCGAATCCTGCCGCGCCAGCAGCAGCCGCACCGAACGCCGCGCCCAAGCCCGCCACGCCCACACCGATGGACACTGCAGACGGCAGGCTCGCCAGTGCCGCGGCGACGATCGCGATGTTGCGGAGGGCTCCGCTCACGTCAGCGTCGACCTTGACCTTGGCCGACCGGCCATCGACCCGTGCCATCTCCGACTGGATCGTGCGCACCTGCGCCAGCGCAGCCGCAGAGTCCACACGAACCTTGGGATCGGCGCTGGTGGCGTTCAGCCTCTCCAGATCCCGCTGGATCGAGCCAAGCTCCGACCGGGCAGCCCCGTCGTCCAGGTCCACATTCATCACGCGGCGGACATTGAGCTCGTCCAGGCGTCGCCGAAGCTCGTCCAACTCCGCCTGCGCCCGCGCCGTATCCGCGTCAGCGGAGACAGTGGTCCTCTTGCCAGAGAGACGGTCTACCTCGCGCTGCAGCGCCTGAATCTGCGCCGTCGCCGCACGGGTGTCGGCGTCAACCTTGAGGTCGCCTGACATGGCGTCCCGCAGGCGCTTCGTCGCCGCCTCTGCCTTGGCCAGCGCCGACATGTACGGCTTGACGTCGGCATCGAGGCGGACGGTTACGGTGCGGTCGGCCACGGCGGAGTCACCTCCGCCCTGGAGCCCGAAATTGCGCGATTGCAGGACTTGAGCGGTCCTGTCGTGTAACGGTGCAAACCGCACCCGCTGTCGGCGCGTCTTACGCGCGCACCCCTACTCCCTCAGGAGCCCCACATGGCGCACCCCGGCCCTCACGACCAGTACGGCCAGCCGTATCCGCAGCAGCCGTCACAGCCGTACGGGCAATACCCGCAGCAGCCGCCCAACCCAGGCGGGGGCCTGTACGCCCCACAGCCACAGCAGCAGCAGTGGCAGGGTCCGCCCCCCGGCTACCGGCCCCCAATGCCAGCCCCCACAACCCACAACTGGGCAGGGCTCGTGGGGCTGATCGTCGGCATCCTGGCCGTGGTGTGCGACCTGACCATGCTGCTCGCCCGGATCGGCATCTTGCTCGCCGTCGTGGGCGTGATCTTCTCCGGGGTGGGGCTCACGAAGGCACGAATCGGGACCGCCAACAACCGGCCCCTCTCCATCGCAGGCATGATCCTTAGCCTCGGCGGGATCGTGCTGGGCGCCATCATGCACGCGATGTTGCGCTCTATCTGAGGGCCGACCGAACCTTCAGGTAGACGCGGAACAGCAGCCCCGGAGGGGACTCTCTGTACTCGTTCTTCCTGTGCTCCAGAGGAGTGCAGGCGTGGCACCGCATCGGGGGCGGAGCCTCGTACATCCCCTCATTCTCAGGATCGGTCGTCTCTGAGAGAGGGAGCCCGCAAGCAGGGCACTCGTCCAGCTTGTTCCGCCGGTGCGCCTTAGCGTAGGCGAGATCCTCTTCCAGCCACTCAGCATCGTGAGTCAGCACCTCGCGAACCAGGCGCCCCTTCTCGTCGTACTCCCGCTCGATCACAGACTTGCGCTGCCGACCGAGCAGGATCGACCGCGGCACCCCGTACGCGGCGGCGAGTGCTACTTCTTCCGCGAGTTCCGGAGAATCTCGAAGGCTCGCCTGGATTTTGGGAGGTCGACACCGGACGCGTTCAGGTCGAACAGCATCGCCTGCAGGCCGTTCCACTGGCCGAGCGGCAGACGATCAACCAACGATGTGGCCTGTTCGACACTCATCTCCGGGTCGACCGCGCACGCCGCAAGCAGCGCCCGGCTGAACGTCTCAGCGTTCCACAGCCCGTCGTCAGAGTCCTCCCTGGGCGGGTGCGCAGCGATCAGATCAGACCACGCTTTGTGGGTGAGAGCGCGCAGCGTGATGGGGACCGTGTGCTCGGCCATCTCCGCCTCGATCTGCTGCACCCTCTTTGCAGCCGCCTTGGCCGCGGCGCTGACGCCGGCGAGAGAGCCGGAGTCGCCGCGTTGGGCAGCCTCCAGTTCCGCTTCGGCCTGCTCCCACTGGGCCTGAAGGTCCGGCCGTACGCAGAGCTGGTAGCTACGCTCGGGCAGACGGATCTGCCCGAGGATGTCGTCGATGCTCTGCACTATGCCGCCACCAGCGCGTCCGGGTCGGAGGTGGAGTGGTTGAACATCTTCGTCACGAACCGCTGCGCCGCGTTCAGCTCCGGCGGCTGCATGTTCGGCCGGCCGCACCGGACCGGGTACACCTCGACGTGCTGGCCGGCAGCGTAGGCGGTCTCGTGCGCCATGTTGCGGCGGACGACGAGATAGCCGAGCGTCCGGTCGGTGAGGGTGTTCCAGCCGATGTCCTCGGCGGAGACTTCCTTCCGCTTCACAGTCAGCTCGATCGAGTACTTCACCGAACCGGCGTCCTCGGTCTCGTCCCGCGAAGCCAGGGCGGTGTTGTCCACCGCGGCCTGCTCGGGGCTGATGCCGAGCCCGTCCTTGGTGATGTACTCCTGCAGGTCCACGCCCGCATTGCACTCGGCCGCGGTCGGCGCGGAGATGTTCGCGATCGTCAGGCAGAACGTCACCTTGACGTTGCCGTCGCCCAGAAGGTCGGCAGCCATGGGTCACTCCTCTTCAGTGGTCTTGGCCGCCGTGCTGCGGCGCGAAGTCTTGGGGGTCTCGACCGCCTCTGCAGGCGGGAGGTCAGGCTCGACGAACACCGCTTCCGGCGCAGCTTCGACGGGCTCGTAGTCGGGGAAGTGGTCGAGCGCCTCTGCGGCGATCTCTGCGGTGAGGCCCGTCGTCTTAGATCGGACCTTGATCCGGTTGCGCGGCATGTCAGATCCGCAGCGCCGCGAACGTCACGCTGGTGACGGACGAGCAGATGATCGTGGCCAGCCCGTTGTCGTCCGGGTCGCCGAACTCGGGAAGCAGCGGAATCAGCAGTTCCGCGCCAGCAGCGATGTTGTAGACCTTGTCGGGCTGATCCACCCCGTAGGAGGTCTGACCGACACCGGACACGGTGGCGGTGATACCGGCACCGGAGCCGTTCTTGTAGTGGACCCAGTTGCGAGGTCCGGCCTTCACCTTGTCTCCGGTCGTCGCCGTCGCGGCGTTGTAGGTGGGCGTGACACCAGCGACGGTGACCGCCTGAGCTGTGCGGGTAGCCACTACGGGCTCCTTTCGGGCATGCCGAAGAGCCCGTGCACCTGCCGGTGTCGGGCTACGAATTACGGGATGGGGTCAGGCGGGCTGAGACTTGAACTGGATCTCCACGACCGCCATATACACAGGCGTCGGCAGGGAGTCGTCCCGCCTCAACGGCCTCTGACCAGGGGGTGCCTGGACCGGGTAAGTGGACCGCCCGGCGACGTCCAGGCGCCGGCCGATCAGGGCGGCATTCACGTCGTCGAACCCGCGTTCGGCCTGGGTTGCTGTCGCACCGAAGATGCTGATCTGCGCCTGATAGTTCAGGTACTCGTACGGTTCGGCCGTGTTGCCTTCAGGCGTGCCAGGGAACGGATAGACGACCGCGTACCGGACGAAGCTTGACGATCCCGGGGTGCCCTGCCATCCCGCCCCTGATGGCAGTTTGGCCCGGTCGACCAGCATGGGGATCGCGGCAATGGCTTCCACCACGGCATCGGTGTGCGGAGTCGACGGCGCGACAGGGATCATTCGAGGGCCTTCTTCCCCACCTGTGACATCACGTCGTCGATCGGCGCTGTGGCCTTCTCGAACGCGGGCCGCATGTACGGCTGAGGCTCGGTTCCGGGATGCCAGACGCGGCGGCGGAACATGTCCTGGCCTTCGCTGTCGACCCAGTGCAGGGCCTTGGCGTCTCGGGGTCGGATCTCGTGCGGCTGTGTGCCGTACTCGACGTCGGCGCCATAGTTGGCGGTCGGGCCTGCCTCGAAGCCCATGCCGTCGTCGTCGAAGTCCTGGCCGATCGTGTTCTTCAGGTTTCCGGTGTCGACGGGTACGAGGCCCTGTGCGCCGGCAACGGTATCGAAGGCGATCTTCTTGACCACGACACGAGTGAGCGCTTCCGCCTTCGGGGGTGCCGCAGCGATGTGCTTGATCAGGCCGTCGACTTCGGAGACGTCCCAGCCCATCACGCCTCCGGTTCGCTGAGGTTGAGTTTCGCGCGCAGGACCCGCTCGAATCGTTCGGTCGCATACGCAATATCGGTGACGATGAGCTGCTTGCCGACGATCGCCGGGTCCGGGGCGCTGTCCAGGGTGACGAGATCGTGTTCTAGGACCTCGGCCGCGTCCCACTCGATCGCGACCTCGTACGAGGCAACGGCTGTCTGCTGCTCCCCCACCACGACGATCGACGATGGGGACGGCGCGGTGATCCTGCATGGCCCCGAATAGACCGTCGTTGCCGCAGGTGGATGCCAGGTTCCGTCTGGGTCGGTTGTGCCTTCCCCGACGCCGGGCCGCGTGATGGTGCAGCGGCCCGTCTGGGAACCAGTGGCAACCGGCCTGTGATGCTCGGACCACCTGGCCGCGATCGGCTGGTGGCCTGCGAGAGGAGACATGCAGCCTCCTCTCAGCAGGGCTCGTACCCGAGGTAGCCGGTGTACGGGTCGAAGTCGACGATGTCGAATCCCACCGAGTCGTCGCCGACGCCTTCGTCGACCTGACGGCGAAGCTCTGACGCTCGTGCGCGTAGCTCGGCAGCAACCTTCGGCCCGTCCGTCTGCAGATCCTGCGTGCGAATGGCCTTGGACACGAGCGCTTCGGAGGAGGCGATCGCGTCCAAGGCTTGGGCAGCGGCCAGTTTGACTGAGCCTTCCAGCGAGAGGAAGGCGTCGATCTGGTCGTCGGCGAGCAGCAGGTTGGCCTCGTCCACATCAGGGATGAGCAGCCTGACCCGGCCTCGGTCGGTGGTGTAGTCGATCGCCATCCGGCACCTCCTAGGAGGCGGGGATGACGGCGATACCCCACGAAGCGGACGCCGGGTCGACAGCGCCTGCGGTGCCGTTGATGATCCGGACCGTCACCGTGTTCGCCGCGGACACGAAGGCCGAGTGCACCAGGCCGGCGGTCAGGTTGCCGGGCGGAGCGACGATCACAAAGTCGCCCGTCGCGGCGCCGGTCACGGTAGCGGTCAGCGTGCCCACAGCGCCCGCGGCGATGGACGCGAAGTCCAGCGTCGCCGTGGCAGTGAGCATCTTCTGCGACGCCGGAACACGGCCCGACGCGTTCAGGCTGGCGAGGCCGCCGGCCACGCCCTTGGCGGTGGTGCCCATCAGGCCCCTCCTGTCTTCTTCGTTCGTCTGCGAGGCGCCCGCGGTGTTGGCTCAGCCAGTTCCGCGGGCTTGTCGCTGTCAGAGTTCGGCGTGGCCGGCTCTCGCAGCTCGACCTGCCCCTCGTCCGGCTCCTGCGTGCGTGCGGGGAGCCGGTCGAGGATTTCGCCGAGCCGGTCGTTAATCGCAGCCAGGTACGTCTCCGTGGCGTTGCGCGGCTGCGGCAGGCTCACGGCGTGCCGGTGCCGTTCGAGGCGACGGCCATCTTGTAGTCCATCAGGACGCCGCCCAGGACGTGGCGCACCTTGTGGCGGATGGCGTCGGTCTCGAAGTCGCCGTCCTCCACTGCGGCCATCCCGCCGCCAACGCGCAGCGAGTCGGGGGCCTTAACGAACACCTGCGGCTGCTCGTAGCCGCGCAGGAAACCGACCTCCATCGCCGGCCTCCCGGCCATGGTCTGGGCGATCAGATACCACGAAGTGTTGCCGTTGGCAGTGGCCGAGACGATCGGCAGCCACGGATTCACGACCACGCTGACGCGCCGGGCGAGCCAGTTGTTGACGCGCAACTGGTTGTGGCCCGTGCCATCGCCGCCGCCAGTCGCGGCGTCGATCTGCACAGCGTTGAGGATGTTGTTGGCCACGACCTCAAGCGCAGGCGGGACAACAAGCACGAGGTTGTCGATGAAGATGGGATTGCCGTCGCTGTCTCGCTGCGACGCCAGCACCGTCATGGCGACTTCAAGCGCCTCGACGGACAGCGCAGGGTTGCCGGTGACGACGTTGCCGTGCCCGGCGGAGAAGAACGTGCTGTTCGGGCCGCTCGCACTGGCGTACAGCCCGGTGACGAACTTGTCCTCGGTCATCTTCGCCGCACGCCCCAGGATGATCGGAAGCTCGCGGAAGGCGTCCAGGTCGTCGTTGACGCGCATCTCCCACGTCCAGTCGAGGCGGCGGCCCCGCTTGGTGACGCGGTACTCGTACTCGGATGCGATCAGCGCAGCCTCGGGGTACTCGCCGCGCTCCGGCACCTCGTCCAGGGTGGACGCCGCGCCGTCAAGGGCGAACCTCTTGACCGGCCGGAAGTCGCGCACAGTGCCGCGGCGCGTGTACATCTGCCACGTGGACGGCCAGTCCTGGTAGGCGCCCAGCAGCTGCTTGTCGAGGATGTCAGCGAACAGCAGACCGAAGTCGCTGGTGGTCATCGCCTCCTCGAAGTCGATCAGGGCTCTGCGGTCGCCATGGCAAGCCCGCTGGTAGAGGCGGGCCGCTTCCACCAGCCTGCCCCCGTAGTTCGGGTCGGCCTGGCGGCGGGCGCGCAGGCTACGAATGCCCTGCCCGGCGCCTTCCTTCAGCCACGCCGGGGTGGCCTCTGCGGCGGGACGGGTGCCCTCGTCCGGCAGGGTCGTCAGATCGGTCATGGTGGTGGTAGTCCTTCCCGGCCTCAGTAGCCGACCTTGACGCGGATACGAGTCGTCGCACCGCTGGAGACGGCCTCCAGCGCGTAGCCGAATCGGACGCCGTTGGTGTTGTCCTTGTTGAGCTTGTCGCTGTCGAAGTAGACGATGTCGCCGACGCTGACGGCGGCGTTGGTGGTGGTTTCGCCCTTGACCGGCAGGTTGAAGACGCCGTCGGTCTGGATGGTGGCCATGCCGTCGGCGTCCTCGGTGGTGAGGGCGACGGCCGGAAGCTGGCCGATGACGACGGGGTCACCGGACAGCACCTTGCCGCCGGCGCCGGTGCCGGTGACGGCAGAGACGTTGGCCTCGAACTGGTGGCCGTGCTCGAACACGCGGTTGGTAGCCATGTCAGCCACGCCCCTTCGCGGCGACGGAGGCCGCACTCTCGCTCATGCCGAGCGACACGAAGATGTCGTTCAGCTCGGACTCCACGTTGACCCGCGGGGTGCCACTCTCGCCGAGCCCGCGGACCTGACCGATGCCAGCCGCCTCAGCGAATCGGGTCAGGTAAGCGCGCTCGGACTCGATCGCGGCCTTGATGTTGCGGACCAACGCGGCCTCGTCCAGAGCACCCTCGTCGTTGAGGGGCAGGTTCTTGCCGGTAACGGCCTCGATGACGCGCTCATGCGCCGTCTCAGGCAGTGTCGACTCGGCCAGGGTCTCCGCGGTCTTGGCGCGAGCGGCGTCGTTGGCCTTGAGCCGCAGGTTCTCCCGCGTGGACTCCTCCAGCTTCGCCTTGGTCTCGGCCAGCTCACGCGACTGGTCGCCCAACTTGGCGATCTCCAGCTCGGCCTCGGCGAGCTTCTGCTTGGTCTCGGCGAGGGCGGTGCGCAGTTCTGCCGCCTCGCTCAGGTCGATCGGGCCGCCGTTCGGCGTGCCCTGTGCGGTGCCTCCGCTCACGGGGGCTACCTCCTTCAGGGTGGTGACCGGCGGCGCCGGTACGTCAGGGGCCGTAGTCTCAGCGACTTCGGCAGGCACGGCCTCGGGCTCTCGCCACGGGTCGCGCTGGTAGAGGTGGGCGGCGTCGGCCTCGATGCGGGAGGTGAACGCGGCCAGGGCGTCGCCGATCGCGGAGGAGCAGGTGATGCGCTCTTCTCGTGTCAGGCGCCCGTCGCCGTACATGTCGTCGGCGAGCTGGGTGAACATGCTGTGGATGCGGGATTCGAGCCACGCTCCGACGTTGGCCGCCTCGGTGAGGGCGCGCTGCTCCCGCCAGGAAAGGATGTCGCCGCCGCTGGGGCTGCCCGAGAAGGGACGCGCTTCGGTGGCCTTGCGGAGCAGGTCTCCTGACTGGGCCCTCGCGGACTCCAGGAGAGCGACGACCTTCCCTCCAGCGCCAGCCGCGGTCACGAAGTCCACGGACGCGGCCTCGGTCAGCGACGTGACGATCGGCCCACGAATCGACTCGTCCTTCGACGCCTCGACCGTCCCGGAGGCTCGGATGCTCATGCCGATGTCGCCGGCCATGGCCTCAACCACCGGAGCCCAGTGCGGGTACACCTCGACGTCCGCATACAGGCCGTCCCGCTCGTACACGGCGGTAGAGGCGAGCTTGCCGGCGAGGTCCCTGACTGACCGCTCAGGCCGGTCGTAGGACTCGGTGGCGCCCGGATGGTCGAGAAATACCGGCAGGCCCTCGCGGAACACTGCAGCGTCCCGCTTGAGCATCTCCGCTGGATAGAAGCCGCTGGAGCCCTGGATGTCGCCCTGGATGATGCGTGCCCGGAAGCGGCGCCCCTTCGGGGCCTGCCCTCCGGCGGCCTCAGCGAGCGACACGCGCTCGGTGAGCGCCTGCTGATCGGGCATGGTGACCTCCAGGTCAGGTGATGTCAGGCAGGAAGCCGGCGAAGACGAGCAGGGTTCCGGCTGTGCACACGAGCGCGGCAATCCACGCCTTGTGGACGGCGGCGTAGATGGCTGCGGCGAGCAGACACAGGGCGGCGATGATGGTCAGGAGTTCGGGCACGGACATCAGGTCCTCCGAGCGGGATGGATAGAGGTCGGCCGTCCCGCCGCTGCGGGCTGGCTAGCTCCCCGCCCTACACCGCGACGCCAACGCGGCCCGTAGGGCGCAATCAGCCTCCATCCGGGCAGCTGAGAGGGCGCGAACGGGACAGCCGAGAGGTCAGGGAGGGTGCGGTCTACTGGTCGCGCTGCACCATGAGGTAGCCGTTGGACCACCCGTCGACGGCGAGAGCACGGATGGCGTCGGCCTCGGTGCGGCCACGGTTCGCGAGCAGCCAGCGGCGCACAGCGGACCGGGCGGCGTCGCCCTGGTAGGTGACGGTTCCGTCATCGGCCAAGGTCGCGCGGGAGACGAGCTGCCCGTCCCGCACGCTGACGATGTTCACCACGACGGCCACGACGTCACCGTACCTTCGCGATCAGGTTCCGGCGCCCTCGTGCACGGTCGGCGAGCAGGTCGAGGACTTGCATCCCGTAGTCGATCCAGGAGCCGTGGCCGAGGTGGTCGAAGTCGGCCCTCAGCCCTTCGAGGCGTTGCCTGACTTCGGCGATGTCTGCCTTCGTGAACGGGTTGGTGTCACCCGTCACCCGGTCGGCGAACGGCGACTGGATGTACTCCAGCAGGCTCTCGACGCTTTCGGACGGCATCTCGGTCCAGGCGACACCGTGATCGATCGGCACCAGACGGCCCCGGTCGTCGAGCAGCCAGTTGCCGGCGTTGCGGTCCCAGTTGAAGATCAGCACGTCGAAGAGGCCGAGAAGGGCGCCCTCGTTGCTGTCGATCGCCGCCCGAAGGTCCGGGGTGAGGTCGCCGCCCCAGCCCATGATCTCCTGAGCTGTCTTGCCGGCGACGTACTCCATGAAGATGGCGTCGTCGGAGTTGCGGTAGACGCCCGGCGCCGGCAAGCCCAGCGTGCGGGCAACCAGGCTGGCGAGCTGCTCGCTCGCCGCCTCCTGCGTTCCGCCTGAGCCGGGCCGTGCCGTTTTGCGGACCACCTGGCGGCCGTCGGGATAGGTGAGTAGTTCGACCTCGGCGACTGCTCCGCCGCCAAGCGGCCTCCGGTCGTCTGGCGGGCCGCTTTCGACGAGGTCGGCGAGGTCTTCGATGCCGTCGAGCGTCCGGTGGTAGGGCTGCGCATCCTCCGGCACTGCCCGCATGGGTTCAGAAGCGGGGGCCGGCGCGGGCTGCGGTGCCGGTCGAGGCGTGACGTGTGTCTGCGGTTCCGGCTGGCGACCGGAGGCGATGCGCTCCAGATCCTTGACCGATCGCACCCCGTACGAGTCCCGCCATCCATCGGTGGTACGCAGCTCGGACAGGTCGTCCCAGCTGATGTCGCCGGACGTGAGCAGGTCGAGGCGGCGGCGGCCCATGATGGCGACCTGCTCCGACTCGGGCAGGTCGTTGAAGACCTGCCGGGCGTCGGGGATGAGGTCGTCAGGCTCGTCGATGTCGAATCCCAGATCCGCCCAGCTCTTGGTCTTCGGTGTCCTGCTGCAGCGGCCTTGCTGGTGATCGATCGGCCCCGGAACGCTTAACGGGAAGACCTTCCCGTGAAGGGCCCAGCAGCTCGGGCAGGTCCGGCCCCTACTGGAGTTGAGCTCCGCATGCCACACCCACCCTTCGAGGACGTCGCCGTGCTGCTCCTGCCCGATCTCGGCGGCCTGCCGGTGAGCATCAAGGGTTTCGGTGCGGGCGAGGTTGAGCGCCCTGGTCAGGCCGCCGTTGAACTCGCCTTCCAGGTTCTTCACCATGCGGGCCGCAGCGGTGCGCGGGTTGTCGCCAACCACCACGCCCCGCACGAGCTCGCGCTTCATCGCCTCGGTTGCCTCATCGGCGAGCGGCCAGTGTGCGGCGTTGATCTGCTCGGCGGTGCGGCGCACGATCGCGTCGATGGTGTCCGGCTGTTGGGCCCTGTAGCGGGCTGCGAGCGCTTGAGTGGACCCGTACGGGAGCTGTGAGGCGACCAGGTCTCCCTGCCCCTGCAGTCCCACCCGTGCGGCTTCTGCGGCTGCTGTAGCGGTCTGGGAGCGCGTCAAGGTGGCAAGGCGTTCCAGGCTCGCCCCCACGATGTCCAATGCCCGCATGGCGCGGCTGGTCCGCTCGATCTGCCGCCTCGTCGGCCACCGACCGTCGCCGATCTGGAGGAGTTCGGTGATCGCGGCGGCGAGATCGAACACCACCTCATCCCACGCCCTCACCCAGGCAGCAGTCAGGGAGCGGGTGACGCCGTCCACGATGAAGCCAACCTGCCGGCGGAGCTGCTCGGCGATCCTCAGCGTCTCTGCTGTGATCGCCATCGCCTACTCCTCGTCGTCATCCTCAGAGGTGTCGGCCTGGTCCTGCTTGTCGGCCTGCTCAGGATCGGCCGGCCCGTCGTTCGCCTGGCCTGGCTTGCGGTCGGCAAGCAGCGCCGCCGGGTCCTCCCCACGACGGAAGGCATCGATGGCAGCTTGGCCGGCACCCTTCGCTAATCCTTCAGGGGGCCGGAAGTTGCCTTCCTCGTCGGTCAGCGCTTCGAGGATGGACTCGACGTCCCTCACGCCGAGCGCTTCCAGGAGGAGGCGTACGACAACGAGGGGCGGCAGGTAGCCAGTGCCGTCTGCCTTGGTGATCGAGTCGATGATGACGCCGGGGTCGAGGTCGTCGATGTCGGGGAACGAGATGTCCACCGTCCGGTCGGTGTCCTGGGCGAGCTCGACGGTCTCGATGTTGTCGTCGTCCCGCACGACCTTGCCCTTGAGGGCACCTTGCGGAGCCTTGACGGCCTGGTCGATGACGTGGTCGAGGATGCGCCGGTACGCTTCCGCCCACACGGAGCGGCGCAGCTCCATGCTTCGCTCGGTGGGGGTGTCCAGCGTTTCCGCCGTCGCCCTGGCGCCGGTGGTGCCGGGGTCGCCGAGCAGCATCGTCACCGGCACGTCGAGGGCGGCGGCAACCATGGCGGCGAGAGGCCGGCCTGACTCGGAGTCGATCGTTGCCCCGCTCTTGGGGATCGCTTCTAGGCTCATGTCGGGCGTCATCAACGCCGTGGCGCCGGCGCGCTGCGGATCTCCGCTGTAGCGGTCGGTGGCTGGAGCTTGTGCGATGCGGGCGCGGGCCGCGGCCTGCTTGCTGCCCTTGCTTGTGAGGCGCCAGGCGAACCGTGACAACGCCTTGATGAGGGTCGCCCAGTCCTCCAAGAACGACTTGTACGCCTGCGCCCAGTCGACCGCGGCGTACGAGTCGGGCACCCCGAACTTCCAGCCGAGTTGTGCGTTGACGCGCACGTGGTAGACGGGGGCGTCCCACAGCACTTCGGCGAGCTGGTTGTCCCCGTAGTAGGGGAACGTCAGCCGTCGCGGCTTGAGGGGCGGGTTGTAGCCGAGCGCTGGGTAGTAGGCGACGCGCCTCTCCTGGATCACGCCGGAGTCGGTGCGGACGTCCTGCCACCACTCGCGCCGGTAGAACCAGGGCTCGCTGCGGTCTTCGGGGTTGCAGATGACGTCTGTGATCTCGTCCCAAGGCAGCGTCCGCACCTGCACCCGTCCAGTGCGCGGGCTGGTGAACAGGGCGAGAAACACGTTGCCGTCGCTATAGAGGGCCCGTTCCAGCTCTTCGTGCGCCTGGTCGCCGGTCAGCGTGCGCCGGTTCCCGGGATCGTCCAAAAAGCGCTGAACGACGCTATTGACGTCCTGCCCCTGCTCCCCCGTGGCGCGGGCGCTGATCTGGACGCCCTGCCCCCACACGTAGCCCGTGCGGAGCGACAGGCCGCGGCGGAGAAGCGGCGACTTGATCGTCATGATGCGGCACACCGCTGTGATCTGCTCCAGCCCGCCCCGGGAGAACTCCTCCTCCACCGTGGCGGTGAGCCGCTGCCACCCCGGCTCGTACATGCGGGCCTCAAGGTCGGCGATCGACTCTTGCAGGTGGGCGACCATCTGCCGTTCGGCCTTGACGACCTCGGCCAGTTCGGTCCGGCCGGTCACCCGGTAGAAGGTCTCCTGGAGTCGGGAGGCGATACCCACGGCGGCCTCCCTCAGCTCAGTACGGGCTGATGCTCAGCGCCAGTTCGTCGTCGAGTTCGTCGCCGTCGACGATCTCGTCAGGCGGAGGTACGTGGGCGTAGGCGAGCATCACCGAGTCGGCCCGGTCCGGGGAGGGCAGGCCGCGCTTCTTCATGTCGTCTTTCGACTCGATGAGGACTTGGCCGCGGGCCGTGTACTTGTACTTGAGCGTCCCAAGCTGTGCGGCGAGCTCGTCGTCTTCGGGGTCGAGGTCGATGTCACCCTGCTCGAACCGTTCGCGCAGCCCCCACCACCATTCGGCGCGGGCGTTGGCGAAGTGCTCCCGATCCATGGCGCCGGCACCGGACTGCATGTCCAGGACGTCGTGCCCTGCTTCCAAGAGTTCGTCGACGACACCGGAGCCAACGCCGACACCGTCCACGCGGATCTCGTGCACCTGGTGCTCGCGCTTGGCGGCGATGACCTTGCCAGTCGTCTCCGTGGTGCGGGCGTGTGCGTGGTCGCCAATGATGCGAGCGACAGGGCCGCGAGCGAGGCAGAACACCGACCGGTCGGAGCCGAAGCGGGCCACGTCCACGCCGAGCACGTTCACCGGGCCCGGGTTGAGCGTCCGCTGCTGGGCGGCCTCGATCCAGCGCGGCGAGATCAGCGTGTCGTCGCCGACCTCGGGGAACTCGCCCAGCACCTTGGCCGTGTACCGGGGCGAGGTTTCGCCCCAGCGGCGCCGTTTGTCCTCCACCCACTCCGGCGACAGCATGAGTGGTCGCAGGTGCTCGGGGAAGGGCTCGTTGGTGAAGTTTGGGGTGTCGAACCCGGAGATGCGGATCGTGTTCCAGCCGGAGCCGGGCCGGCACACGTTGCCGAACTCCGTGTTCGGGTCGTCCGGGTTACCGATCGCCAGGATCCGGCAGTCGGCACCTGTGGTGATCGCTTCTACGGCGACCCAGAGTTGTTCGGGGATGCCGCACGCCTCGTCGAGGATGACCAGGACGTAGCGGCGGTGGATGCCCTGGAATCCGTGCTGGTCCTGGTCCGCAGGCTTGCGGCCCCACCCCACCAGGGTGCCGTCTTCGAGCTTCCACTCATCCGACTGCAGCACCCGGCCCGGGAGAGGGTCGCCGGCCGGGTTCTTCGCCGCCTTGCGGATCTCCTCCCACAGGATGGCGTGCACCTGCGCGTAGGTCGGGGCGGTGGAGACAATGAACGCTTCGCCGGGCGGGTGGACGTCGATCCACCAGCAGGCGATCTGCGCCGCGAGGAAGCTCTTGCCGGCGTTGTGGCAGGACTTCACTGCGGTGCGGCGGTGGTGGACGATGCTCTCGGCGATGTCGCGCTGCTTGGACCACAGGTGGCCGCCGAGCCGTTCCTTAACCCAGCCGACCGGGTCGTTCAGGTACGGGCTCGGCTGGCCGGCCTCGTCGAGGGCGTCAGCCGCTCGACGCAACGCGGAGTCTACGAGCAACGTCACGCCGCGCCTCCGCCTGCTCCTCCACCGACAAGCCTCGCTCGGCGAGGGTCGCGGTGATCGCCTTGATGATGATGTCGGCCTGCCGTTCGGAGATGCGGGCCAGACGCTCGTCGATGTTGAGCCGGGCCATGGACGACAGGAACTTCTCGCACCGGTCCAGCGCCCGCTCGAACAAGGCGACCTCGGCCCGGAGCTGTTCCCCGCCCTCGGTCGAGTAGCGGAGGCTGGTGAGCTCGTTGACGGTGCCGGCGATCGTGTCCTTCCAGGCGACGACCTGGCCTGCGATCTTCGACAGTTCCGACAGCGGGTCGGTGATCGGGTCCACATCCATGCGGGCCAGAGCGGCGCGCACCTTCTCCTCCGCTACCCTCTCGGCCGCCTTCGCCTTCACCTGCTTGGCGCGTCCGCCATGAGCGTGGCACACCATGCCGCCGGTGATGGCGTAGTTGTTGCAGGGTTCGCCGTTGGTCTTGCGGCCCTTGCATTTGCGGGCTTGCCGCCCCATGTCGCCTCCAAGGGTTCAAGTCGTCGAGGCGGGTTCTGGGTCAGACGCTCCTGCTGTCGTTACGCAGAGTAGGTATCCAGAGGGTGCCGACTTGTACCGAGAGTGACGAAACCGGCAGGAGGGGACAGTAGCGCCGGCGGCATGCACAATCCAGTGCTGCTAGCCACCCTCCCGGAAGGAGATTCGACGATGATCCGACACGGTGTAACCCTGCTCAAGCGCCGGTCACTCAACCCGATGACCAGCTCCAACCTGGATGGGATCTGGTGCTGCTCGTCCGGGTTCCACACCGACGGCCTCGTGGATGAGGGGGTCGTGCCCGCGAGGGAGTTGCCGATGGGCGGGCCGTTCGTGGGCGTGTTCGGCCCCCTGCGGTCCTACCACTGCACCATTCACCAGGAGAAGGTCATCTTCGCTCTGACGTGAGGTGTGGCGACGGCCCCGAGTCCGGGGAGCTCGGGGCCGTCTAACCTGCGGGGATCAGCCGCAGGGTTCTTGATGTCACGGTCAAGCCACAGCCCTACCGGCAGCCTGACGGGCCAGGCAGTATCGGCGTGTGGCGGATTGGGCGAAGTTGATCGAGGCCATTGCCGGCCTGGTCGGCGCCGTGGCGTGGCCAGTAGCTGTCGTCCTGGCGGTGTGGCTGGTCATGCGGAGGCACAGGGATGCCTTCGGGCGTTTGATCGACCGCGTCAGCTCTCTGCAATTCCCTGGCGGACAGATCGACCTCGCTGCCGTGGAAGCCAAGCAGGAGGAGCAGGTGGCGACCCTTGCCGATCAGGTGGTGTCGCCGGAATTGGATGCGGCTGAGCGGCAGGACGCAGTGCAAGATCTCGTTGCGGCTGCTGAGTCACTGGGACGTATTCGAGGCGAGCTTGATAAGACGTGGGGAACCTTGTCGCCGCGCGAGCAGGACTGTATGGATCTTGTGGTGCAGGGCCTCACGGACCGCCAGATCGCTCGGCGGCTTGAGGTTACTCTGTCCACTGTTCACACGTACATGGCGCGAATACAAGCGCGGACGGGGCTCAGGACGCGTGCTGAGATGAAGGAAGGATGGGCCCGTTACCGGAACCTTCAAGGTGATTCCTGAGCAGAGCGGGTCTGTCATTCGTCTTGCCTAGTGCGTGGCACTCTGCTGTAGTCCTCGCCCTGTACGGGCTGGACCTCGCGTGCCGGCATCCATGACTGTGCGGGTTTCTGTAGGCCGCCGCGGAAACCAGGCGCGTCGATCACGTACTCGACCAGTGCTTCCCACGTCCGGTCGGCGCGTTGCCGCCACGCCAGGATGTGACCTGCTCCAGCGGGGTGAGCTGGGAGTTTCACGACGGGCGGCATGGAAGCGAGGATACCCAGCAGGACGAACAGGTATTCGAGTCGGGTTACTAGCCGGCGTCGAGTAGCGCGGCAGCTTCCACGCTGAGGTGCTCGCGCAGGCGTGGCAGGTCGCAGGTGAGGATGCGGTCCAACACGATCGGGCAGGCGTGCTCCCAGCCGCCTTCGTCCTGCACCTGCTGGAGGCGGCCTACGAGCGTGGCGAGGTCGAGCTGTAGGGCGTCCATGCCGGCTCCAGGGTGGGGGGTTGTTCCGGGCGGGTGCTCCCAGCGAAGGCGCACACGGTAGGTGTGTCCTCATACCCGCCCGGAGGTCTAAGGATTGCTTAGGGCTTCTGACCTGCTCATTCGCGCAGCCACTCAGGGTTGAAGCCTTCGCGATGGCGGTAGCCGGAAGCCAGCCACTTGATCGCCGAGTAGAGGCCGTATAGCTCCCCTGCTGGCGCTGACAGGTGCTTGTCGTAGTGCGCCTTCGCTTCGGCGTGCTCGTCGAGCAGCGCCAGTTCTGCCGTGCAGCGGGCGATCGTGTCCCTGGGGTCGTGGCGAACGACGTGCTCGGCATCGAGCCACAGCAGTTCGTCAGCCACTCCACGCGCGCCGGGGAAGGTGTGCACGTTGCACGGCCTGGTCGGATCGACCGCCTTGCCGATGTGCCAGGGGCCCGGCTGCGCCTTCTCGGCTGCTGCCTTGTCGCCCTCTATCGTGGCCTTCAACCAGGAGAGCAGGTCAGACATCGGTGTCCACCTCGCCGGGCGTCCACTTGAACTTCTTCGGGTCCCACACCATGCCGAGCGACTTGCAGTACAGCCACTCGGCCCGCAGCTCCCCGAACACCTTGCGGATGTGCTCCAGACTCCAGCCGGACACTCTCAGGCAGCCGATGTGAGCCCCGCCCGCGTCCCTCCAGTGGTGCTCGACTCGGCGCTCGTCCCCGTCGTAGTGACGGCGGTTGTAGACGAGGGTTTCCTCATACGGGTTCGGCATCTTCATCGTGCCGCCGTAGTAGCTGTCCCGCTCATACACGGGCTCGGGCAGGTCCGGGTACCAGGTCAGTTCGTGCCAATCCCGGACCTGTTGCGGGCCTTCCCACAGCTCGTACTCGGAGACGCTCTCGCCGAGTTCGTACGCTGCGGCATCCTCTTCGCGGGCGAAAACTCCTTGGACACGGAAGTCGGAGTATGACCCGCTGGTCGCTAGGTAGACCTTCACCGCTCACACCTCCGTCAAGGGAGGCAGCGACGACAGGGGCACGATCTCGGTGTAGGTCACGCATTCCTCGCGTACCTCGTCGAGGACTCTGCGGCCGTTCTCGTCCAGCTCGTACAGGGTGACGATCGCGTACGGCGGCTTGCCGTCGCGGGCCTCGTAGACCTCGCACCGCTTCGCCCTGGCGGGGTCGATGTTCTCCGAGCGTAGCCAGGTTAGGAACGGCTCGTGCGGCATGACGATCTTGCCGCCGGTTGACTCCGTACGCCACATCAGGCGATCAGCGTCGGCCCACAGGTACGGCTTGGCGGTCGTCGTCTCTGCCATCTCAGACCGCCTCGTACGTCTCGGCGAACACGTCCGGCTTGCACGGGTAGAACTCTCCAGCAACGCCGCGGATGACGTAGTCGCCGGGACTGACCTTCATATCGCCTTCGAGGGTGCGGATGACGATCTGGCCGTCGGTGGGGTCGATCGTGACCCCTGTAGCGACAGGCTTGTATCCGGGGCCTTCACCAGCGGGCTGGGTGGAGCCGATGTGCTGCTCGATCCACTGGTAGACCTCCATGCCCTGCGCGGGTGTGGGGTCGATGGGGAGGAGCATGGCTTCGATCTCGACGGGCTTCTTCCTGAACCGGGGCATGCGTGTCTCCAGGGGGCTGTAGGGGGTTGTTGTGCGGCCCTGGACCCAACCCCCCAGCTAGTCAGGGCCGCACGCATATGGGGGTGGGTTGGCGGCCCCGCTCCCTCGCCGGGACGAGGGCCGCCAACCCGGCTCACGCGACAGTCACCTACGGGGGCAGGAGTGGTCACGCGAGCAGCGCGCCTCCAGCACAGGGCGCGCGTCTTGAAGTCTCTAGCGGCGTATAGGAGCCCAGAAATGGCGAGAGCCCGCCCACTCGGGGAGGAGATGGACGGGCTTCTCGACGGCTCTCGCCGAAGCTATCACCAGGGATCATGTCACCTGATCGTTGTCTACGCAACTACCAGGTCACGCTGACGACCCCTCGTGTCGCCCGAGGCCATGAGGTCGATCACGTCGCCCACGCGGAAAACCATGCGCCCCGACTCGTCCAGCCCTGCCGGCTGGAGCTTGCCCCTGGAGATCCAGGTGTGTAGCAGGGCGGGCTTGATCGGCCGGATCAGCGACGTCAGCGCGCGGGCGATCGTCGGGGCGCCGAACTGTCGGTCTTCGAGGGCTTTCAGCATCCACTCGCGGCGGGCGTGGACGTCGTAGCGGGGCCGCTGCCCGTCCTCGTCCACACACCAGCGGCAGCAGACCGACACAGCGCCAGGTCGGGCGTACAGGTCGCCTTCGCAGGCGTCGCACGGGCCGGCGTAGACGAGATCCCGCGGTGGGGCGTCGGTGGCGTAGCGGGCGTTCCTGGCGGCGAGAAGGATCTCCTCGACGGCGTCGGGGCCGGCGGGGTGGGCGATGAGCGGGCCGGCGTGCCTGCGGAGCCAACGAGAAACGTGGACGGGGTCGTGGTGGGGTTCGCGGCCGAGGTGGATGTACGTGCACGACGGGTGGTCGCAGGAGGCGCAGACGGGGCCTTGCAAGGGGTGGACGGAGGCGACGAGGACTCGGGTCCAGCCGAGCAGGATCACGGCGAGATGGTCAGCCGCCTCCGATGCTCGTTCGTTCCACGGGAGTGGCTTCTCGTTGCCGCGTCCGCCGACTCCCCCGCTGGTGAGGCGGGTCTGCCTAGTGATGGCGAGATCGAGGTCCGCCCACAGGTCCGGGACGGCGGCGAGTTCGCGGTCGAGTTCGGCCTCACAGGCTCCGCAGATGCGGGCCGAGCCGGGCATGGTGCGGTCGCAGGATGCGACGGGGCAGTCCAGGGCCACTTTGTCCCCCTCTGAGCAGTACGCTTACAGGAGACCGCTTATGAGGGCATTGCGGTGGGCGAGGACTAGTGGGACGAGGCGGCTCTCCGGTGGTGCGGAGGGCCGCTTTCGCTGTCTAGTGAGAGTCTGGCGTATGCCGGAGTGGCGGGAACGACAGTAATCGTCTCACAACTCGTCTTCGCCGAGGTGTAGCTTGGCGAGCGCCACGATCATGTCGGAGCGGCCGTGCTCGAAGATGCCGCACGAGCAGCGGAACGAGGCGTACCCGGTGGGCTTCCACTCGACGTACCGTCCGTCGTCGCTGACGTCCTCGTAGGCGTCCTGATCGACCGACCACAAGTGTTCGACGGCGGTCATATCCGGCCGTCCGGGGTCTCGTACGGCTCCCCCAGGCTGAGCATCGCCACGGGCTCTGTGATGCCTGCGCCGATGAACATCTGAAGCCCCTCATCCCACACGCAGAACCCGGCCGGCTCCTCGTAGGCGAGCACACCCCAGGTCCATCCGTCCCTAGTGTCGTAGACGTGCATCGGATGGAAGTAGCGGGTCACGTCTCCTCCAGTAGGTCTGTCTGTCCCTCCACGTCCCACCCGGTAGGGACACCAGTGATCCGGAGAGGCTTGCGGGGTGCGATGCCGAGCTTGGACGCGCAGTCAGGGCCGATGCCGAGAGCACGAGACTCAGGGGTGCGCAGGGTGTGCTTGCAGGCGGCGCATCGGGTGACGTGCTCTCGGGTAGAAGGCTCATCGAGGTTAAGGAGCAGCTCGCTCACCGGCAGGTCGGGCAAGGGCGCTTTCCTTTTCGTTCAGCCTTGAACACGTCCGTCTGTTCAACATCATGCAGGTGGTACTGCGCATGCAGGCTGCCGCGACGTCCGTTCAGGAACGCCTCGCAATCCACGTAGTCGTGATAGCAGTCCCCTGCTGCTGTGACGAGCACCTCGTTGGCCTTCTTGATGAATCGCCAGTGCTCCAGACACCCGGACCTACCACAGCGGAGCATCCAGGGAGCTTCGACGGCCATTAGACGCCGCCCGTCGGCTTCGCCGCAGCCACAGAGCGGCCTGAGCTCGTGGTTCAGCAGGTGGTAGACCTCGTTCCGTCCCTGCGTGGGAGTGTTCACGGTTACGCCGGCGAGTGCGGTCTTGCAAAGAGCTTCGCTCAAGAGGTCCGGGTCGTTCGGCATCGGCGTCACTTGGCCTCCTTGAACAGGGCGGACTGCTGTCTCGCCCGCCGGTCTCAGTCTCCTCCGCTGGCCATGGGCACGTCTTCCACTTTGAGAGACTTCGGTGGGGGCAGGCTAGCGTCGAGAGCGGCGAGGACGTCGCGTCCACAGTCAGCAATAGCCAGGTCTACCCGCTCTGCACAGGGGTCTCCGCGTTCGGCGAGCTGCGCCCACTCTGCAGCTTGAGCACGGACACGGGCGAGGACGGCGTGGAGCCGTTCCAGTTCCTCGTCTCGTACAGCGGCGACCACCTCAGCGAGCTCGGCACACGACGGCGTGTAGAACGCCCGACACCCATCCCCTGCGGAGACCATGACGTACGGCGTCTGGTCGATCCGGTCGGCGGGCTCAGGGTTCTCGACCCACTCGTTCTCGCCGTCCCTGTCGGACCGGTAGACCGGTTCGGTGAACTTCGCGGCGAGCGCTTCGGCGTAGCGGTGGCGGAGGTCATCAGCCACGGTCCTCCTCCCTCCACGGCTTGTACATGCGCAGCTCGTTGAGGCGCTGCTCGTCGATGCTGATGAGCCCCAGCTCCAGCAGGTGTAGCAGGTCCGCGCGGACCTGCCCATGTGCGATGTCAGCACCCGTCATCCGTGGCTGCTGGTAGAAGCCGTTCGGCCCCAGCGCCCAGCCGTTAGCAGCGCCGACAGCGATGCGGCGGATCCGATCGAAGGGGCTGCCCTCTGTCTCGTCCACGACGATGGTCACGTCCTCAGGCACGGGCTTCTCCTATCTGGCGGGCGAGGGCAGCATCCTCGGGACGGCACACGCACGAGACACAGAACTTGCGGTCCATCGAGCAGCGGCGGGCCTCGATGGCGGTGGCGATCTCTTCGGCGGTCCTCTTGCGCTCGTGCTCGCGGACGAGCTTGGTCCAGGCGTCCTTCATGGTTGAGGTGAGCCCGCACGTGTCGCAGGAGGCGACGTCGCCGTTCCAGGTGACGTCCTTGTGCGCCTTATTGAGGCAGGTCCAGAAGCGGAACGGCACGTTGGCGAACGCCTCCATGAGGTCGTCAGCGACAGCCTGTTCGGCTTCTGCTGGGATGGGCTCAGGCATCGGCGTACGCTCCGTCCGCGATCTCCAATAGCACGTCCGCATGGCAGGGGCCCTCTGGACACCAGCACGCGAGATCCTTGCCTGCCAGCTCGCGTCGAATCTCGTCCAGGGACGGGTAGGCGTCTCCGTACCGTCCGTTGAGCAGGTCCCACTTGAAGAACTTCGCGGCGAAGTAGCGTGCCGTCTCCAGGTCGTTGTAGGACGGTCCGCCGCTGATGTCCATCGGGCTGCCGTGGACGCGGTACATGCGCCTGCCGTCGCGTTCGCTGCGCTCCGGTGTGATCCGAACAGGGTTGCCCCACTTCGTGGTGCGGTCTACGCAGACCGCCCCCTCGGGGAGCTTGTAGCCCTTCGTGCGTCGTCTCTGGATGCGCTTCGGCTCTCGGTCACCCACGGGGCGCCTCCCTAACCCGGTGCAGCCACGAGCAGACGACGGCGACGGTGGAAGGCTCCCATCCCGCCAACCAGACCAGGATGGTGCGGTCCCACTCGCCAAGTTCGACACCGTCGAGCGCCGTCTGGAGGGCGGCCGTCTTGGCGAGGCGCGTGGACTCGCTGGGGTCGGCGAGTATGGCGCGTAGCGGCTCGGAGTCAATCGGGCCGCGAGGGATGTTGAAGTCGGCCACGGGTCACCCCTCCTCCGGGGCAGGGGTCTGTCCGAGGTGGATCAGGAGCGCTACGCCCTTCGTGGTGACGACCAGCGGGCGGCCCTTCAACGGCACGTAGTCGCCCTTGCGGAGGAGGCCGGCGTTTCGGAGAGCGTCGAGGGTGCGGCGGTGGATGCCGCTTCCCGGGCGTGACGATCCCGGGTCGCGGTCCACGTACACGGTGCCCTCGTGGGAGCGGCGGAGGAGGCTGAGCTGCGCGGCGGAGATCGTAGCCATCGGGTCAGCCCTCCTCGGGCCAGTAGGCGATCCGGTACTCGGTGAGCGCTTCTACGAGGACCGCTCGCATGCGGTCGTTGAGTGGCAGGGAGGGGTTCTGCTGCCAGGCCCGGACGGCGGTGTTCAGCAGCCAGTCCGGGACAGCAACGTCAGCCGGGTAGCCCGAGCGGCGAGTGTCCTTAGGCATCGGGTCAGCCCTCCTCGGAGGAGGAGTCCGGAGAGGCGAGGCTCCATGGTCCCCATGTCGTGGTCTTGACTCGTTCGGCGACGATGCCGCCCTCGGCCTTGGCCTTCTTCTCGGCGAGGTGCTGCGGGTAAGGGCCGTGGGCGGACAGCCTCCCCTTGCCCCGCCAGTAGGAGACGACGACGTACTCGCGCTCCTGTTCCTTGTACGTCGGGTCGTCGCCGAACACGTCGGCGAGGACCTCCCGCTCGTTCGGGGTGAGTTCGTTGCTCATGTCGCCTTCTCGGTTGCTCGGGGGTCTTGGGTTGCGGTCTCTCCCGTGTAGGCGGAGAGGGCGAGAGGTCAGCGGCGCTTGTGCTCGGGGCAGAAGTCGTACGGCGAGCGGGAGCCCTTGCCGCGCGGCGGTGGTACATCCCAGCCAGCGCGGCGGGCAGCACGTCGGGTCGCCCGATCGCTGCCCTGGTCGAAGTCATGCTTCGCCTCGAAGGTGGCTCCGCAGTCAGGCGCGTCGCAGGCCAGGGTGTAGATCGGCTGCTGCGTCAGCGTGGCGGTCATCGGTCGGTCTCCGTTCAGGGGGTCTGGTCAGGGGCGGGCGGGACAGCGAAGGTCCCGCCCGTGAGGGTCGTCAGTCTTCGCCTTCGCCGCCGAGCCGGACCGGCCGCCAGTGCACCTGGTGGCGGGTCTGCACGTCCTCCTGGTCGGGTGTGTCTGCGAACAGCACCTGCGGCCCGTCTGGGTCGTCACCTGTGACGGGCGCCCACGAGAACACCGTGCCGGGCGGGAAGTCGGCTTCCGCGAGCTTCTCGGCCTGGTCGCGGGCAGCCTCCTCGTCCAGGTGGGCGCCGTCGACCTGGTACGGGCCGGCGGTTTCGCGGACGGTCAGCCACACGTACAGGTCGGTCGTGCGGTCGGGCATGACGATCGGGTTCATCGGGGGTCTCCGTTCGGTTCGGGGCCGAGCAGGTAGGCGGCGTGAGCGGCGATCAGGTCGGCCGTCGCGGGGTTGCGGGCTTGTACGGCTTCCAGGTGCCGGCGTGCACGCTCGCGGGCGGAGTCGATGGCGATCGGGGCGAGGTCGACGACGTCGGCGGCGAGCGTGTACCCGACGGGGTTGAGGGCGGTTTCGGCGCGCGGCCACGGCACTTTCTCGTACCGGTGCCCGTCCACCACGTACTCCTCGGCGAGGCGTAGGGCGGCCTTCCATGCGCGCATCTCGCGGGCGATGTGCAGGTAGGTGTCAGCGTCGGCGTCGCCGGTGGCGACGAGCTTGTCGACCATCGCGTCCTCCTATGCCGGGAGGGTCGTCTGGACGGGTTCGGTGTGGCTGGCCGCGACCACCTCCATGTGGTGGCGGATGCTGTTGGCGCGCATCGCTAGAGCGTTGGCTTCCCCGCACAGCCGGACGTTGAGGATGGCGTAGTCGGCGCTGTCCTCGCCGCGGACGGCCGCCCAGACGGACCGCTCCTTCATCACCTGGCCGGCGGCCCGGAGCGTCTCAGCCCACCCGCTGTACTGGTCGGCGTGGGAGCGCTGGGTGGCCTGCCACGCCTCGTACGCGTCGGGGTCGGTGCAGGCGATGCACGGCCGGCCGTGCAGGTCGGGCGGGTGGACGGGGGTCATGCTGCGCCTCCGGTCTTTCCAAGGCGGGCCGGGGTGGTCCTGCGACGGCGGAACGCCCGCGGGTCCGAGGTCGGGACGGTGCCGCCCAGCAGGGGCCGGCCCTCAAGGTCGGTCGCCGGGCCGCCGTCGGCCCAGCGGGCGCGACGGTAGCGGTCGATGTGGCTGCCGTCGTGGTCCTCCGCCCGGGCGCAGATGAGTGTCCTCTGGTCGTGGACTCTGGTTGCGCCGCACCGGGGTTCGCCAGCCTGGGCGCCGGGGAGGCCGAGCCGGCCCAGCTCGGCCTCGACCTCCGGCCACCAGAACATCGGGTTGTGGGAGCCGACCCAGGTGATGACGAGCTCCGCTAGCGACTGGTGGCGGGTGATCCACAGGCTGACCGCCTGCTTGGTGACGCCCGTACGGCGGGCGATCTCAGCGGAGTTGACCAGGTGCTCGCGGATGGCGTCGTTGGCACCGGGCGGCGCGACGAAGTCGGACATGTTCTCACCACCTTCGGGTGATCAGGGAGAGGGGGTTGGGCCCCTCTCGGGGCCCTCGGGGTCTGCTAGACGGGGACGATCTCCATCCACCAGGACCAGGTGGGGCCCTCCTGGTCGGGGTCGTTGTCCCACCGGATCAGGTACTCGGCCTCGGCGTCCTCGCCCTGGCCGTCGATGCGGGCCCGGAGGATGGTGCCCAGCGCCGGATAGTCGGTGTCCCAGTAGCGGATCCGGGTTCCGATCTCCATGACCTGCATCTCGTTCTCCTTGGCTCCGTATGGTGGCTAGCCACCTTCTGTTGAGATGAACATAGCACGCCCACTAGAAGGTGGCTAGCCCCTCTGGCACACTGATCTCATGCCGACCGAGCACCGCCTGAGCGCCAAGGCGTTCCGCCCCCAGCCAGACGAGTACGACCCCGTCAAAGACGGGCTCGCCGAGCGGCAACGCACCATGGACGACTTCCTGCGCGCCTTCCTCCGCCTCGCCCGCGAAGACCTCGACGCCGCCCTGAAGCTCGTAGAACCGCACTGGCCGCCCGCCAAGCCCAAGGTCGGCCGCCCCCGCAAGACGCCCGCCGGCGAGTAGCCCGTCACCTCGACCGCCGCGCCCGGTTCAGCCTCCGGAACAGGTCCGCCAACCCGGCGAGCGCGAACACCAGGACGATGGCCAGCACGCGCCCATTGCCCGTCTCCATTGCGTACTGGCCGAACCAGAAGCCGAACGCCATGGCCGGCAGCCCGAGCGCGGCGGTGACGGCGATGAACCCTGGCGTGAACGGCTGGGCCAGGGGCTCCAGCAGCCAGCGGCGGAAGCGGCGGATCAGCCCCCTCTGCTCGACGACTTCTTTTGTCGGTGGCGTCATCGGGACGCCTCCCCAGACTGCCGAACGTCCGCCCGCGAGATCACAGCCGTGAGGTCGTCGGCGTGCTCCTCACGGTGCTCGACGTGCTCCTCCCTGTCTGAGGTAGCGGGGCACAGGATGAGCAGGCCCACGCCCTTCTCCCAGTTCTGCCAGACCTCGCAGACGGTGACGATCTGCCCGCGAGACAGGACGACCCAGCCGGGCTCGACCTGACCCCACGGGACGATGGCGGCGGTGATGGTCTCTGTGCTCATCGTTCGCTTCCTCTCTCGAACATGGCCCCTGAGAGGCTGCATGTCGATCTTGATTAGGACTGGAGTTCTGATCTCGGAGCGCTGAGAGCCGCTTCTAAAGGGCTCTCAGCCACCCGTCCGCTACAGGGAGACCGGAGACGCCTCTTCTCGTCCCGTAGCGGCCTTCTGGGGCCCGCTAGAGCCGATCCCGTTCGAGTCGTCCCCCGCCTCCGCGTCGCTTCCGCCGAACAGCGCCCGGCACGCCTCCAGTGGCGACAGCCCGCCAGCAGTCAGCCGGTCCAGGTCAGCCACCACGTCCAGCTCCGCCGCCTCCACCTCCAAGACGGTGTCGGCGTACGTGGTGAGCATCGGGCTCGACTCGGCCACCTCGGAGACGACGACAGGAGCGGCGGGAGCGGTGTCGGCCCACGGGGCTCTGACGAGGCGGGCCGCCCACATGTCGAGGCCGATCACGTCGAGGTCCCGTTCAAGACCCGAGCCACAGCCAGAGCGTGGTGAGCGGTGTAGCAGCACGGGTCGTCGCACGGCTCGTGCAGTGGGTGGGTCGGCAGGCGGAACGAGTCGATGACGTGCGACGTCGTCTCCAGCCAGGAGGCGAGAGGCTCACCCAGGAGCGGGTTCGTGAGGACCATCCATCGTGCGTCGCCCTCGTAGAGGCGGTCCGCGACGCACGGAGCGCCGTACGGCTGCACGTCAGCGGAGATCACCGCGATGCCGACGTCAGCCATGCCCCACGGTCCACCATGCGCGTCAGCAGCCGCCTCGCGCAGCTTCGCGGCGGCGGCTCGCAGCTCGTCGCTGAGGGTCTTCTCGGTGTCAGCCACGGACGGACACCTCCTGCGGCTTCGTGTCGGCGAACATCCGCCCCGGACGCTCGAACGGCTCTCGCGGGCACAGCGTGAGTTGGCCGGGAGGGTCCGGGACCGGCGTCGGCTCGTCCGGCCCGCCGTCGTTCTCGTCGCGGAAGAACAGGCACGTGTACTGGTCGCCCAGGCGGAAGCCTTCCTTGCGCATCCACTCGGCGGGCGTCTTCCCGCAGTAGGCGACTCCGAGGATCGGGCAGGCGTTCTCGTAGTCGTCGTTGCGGGCGGGCTTGTCGTGGATGCAGCGCTGGCAGTTGTTGGTGATCCAGGCGTCGCCCTCTGTCGAGTTCGAGAACGGCGACCCTTCGGCGGCCTTCGCGTACACCTCGCCGTAGGTGGGTAGGCTCATGCCTTCGCCGCCTCTCGCGTCGGCCACCACTCGTCGTGCAGGTCCTGACGGCACAGAGCGCACCACTCGCCCTGCGTGCCGAACTCGCCGCACTCGCGGCACTCCTGGGAGCGCGCCGGGACCGGCACCTCGCCTGCCTTGGCCATGGCCACGCAGCTCGGGCACAGCCCATCCGGCAAGCTCTCCACACCGACGAGCCCGTCCGTGGCGTCCTTGAGCGCCTCCTCCGGCGCGACCGCCATCCGGTCGCACGCGGTCAGGCACAGCACGCCCGGCTCCGGGACGATGCCGAACAGCGACGGGATCAGATGCCGCCACTCCGGATCGGCGTTGGCGTAGGGGCTGTACGGATTCGGGGTGATCTTGGTGTCGCTCATGAGGCAAATCCCTTGTCTCCGTTGATGATCTGGGCGAGGCCGTTGGCGTACACGAAGTCGTCGCGCCGCTCACAGCCGTTGCAGCAGCCGTCCGGCTTGTCACAGGGCGGCATGTCGTACTGGCGGGCCAGCTCGTCCAGTAGGAAGACCAGCGCACCTGCCAGCGCTTCGGGGACCTGCTCGTCGCCGGGGTGCGGCAAGCCGCAGTTCAGGCAGGGGCCGGGGTGGGCGAGGGAGCCGTGCGGCGGCTGGATCGGGTAGCGGTGATCGCAGCGCAGCCGTCGAACCGCCAACCGCATCTGGTCAGCGGGCGTGTCGATCTTGGTGTCAGCCATGGTTAGGGGTCTCCTCTCTAGCGGGGGACGGGACAGGAAGCGCCGGCATTGGCTCGCCGCCCAGCAGCGCCGCCTTGTTCGGGCACTGGCTCAGCGGGACGCCCAGCGGAAGACCGTCCACGGCCAGGGCCGCCTTCAGGCGCTTGGCCCAGGTCTCTTTCAGGTCGGCCGGGTCGTAGTACTGCCGGTCGTAAGAGCCGTCGATCACCACGGCGATGTCGAACCCGCCGTGCGGGCTCTCGATCGCGATGACCTTCAGCCAGTCCTCGCGGATCTTCAGTAAGCCCGCAGTGGTCTCAGGAGGTGCCGTCACAGCAAGAGTCCTTTCAGGGCGTCAAGCGCTGGTTGCTTCTTCGACCGGGAAACCGCCGTCCCAGACGGCGCTCCACGGCCAGGGGCTGGAGCGTTCGAGGTGGTGCGGCCAGGCGCGTTCGTCGCGGTCGCCGCGGAACCGCTCCAGATGAACCCGGCTTGGCCTGTCCTTCGACTTGCGCAGGGCCAGCCCGAACTCAGGCCAGCGGGACCACACGCCGGACCCCATCGGGCGGAGAGAGCGCATGCCCTGCTGCTCCATCGGGGCGTGCGTTTCGAGCCACAGGGCCACACCGTGACGGGCACGGAACCCGTCGAGAATGCGGGCGACCTGCCCGTTGACGGTCTCGGCCTTCGCGTCGCCTTCGAGGAACGTCTTGTAGAGCGGCCCCATCGCGACGAACTCGGCGCGAGACTGCTCGATCACACGGTCCACCAGGTGCTGGTCGTGCGGCTTGCGAAGGTCGATGCCGCCCGGCCGGGTCCACCTCCACGCCCGGTCGTCGTCCCAGCCGGAGTGCTCCCGACCCAGGTTGACGAGCTGGCGCACCTTGCGCCGCACCAGAGCGGGCGGGTTCTCCAGGTCGATGTACAGGGTTCGCGCCGGCGGGATCCGCGTGTGCGGCGAGAAGGGGTGGACGCCGGCCGCGAGCTGGACGGCAATCTGCCGGGCCAGAGTCGTCTTGCCGGCGCCCTCGGAGGCCACGACGATGACGCGATCCATGCGCTCCAGCACGCCCGGGATCAGCCAGTCGTACTCGGTGTCGGCCTCGTCGATGAACGCGCCCAGCGTCGAGAACCCCTCGATCTGGTTCTCATCCGTCGCCAGCGCGCGAAACCGGGTCAGCGCGTCCTCGGTGGCGACCAGCATCTCGTCGGAGCTGATGGACTCGTTGTAGCCCTCCCCCGCGATACGGGACAGCTCCTGGATCGTGATCGCCTTCGTGCCCAGCTCGCGAACCCGGGCAACGTAGAAGCCCACGTTCGCAGCGGTAGGCACGAACGCCGCCAGGTCCGACAGGTACATGTCGCCACCGGCCTGACTCAGCGTCCCGGTCCTGTTGAGTTCGGCGCGCACCGTGAGCACGTCCACGGCTTCGCCCCGCCGGTACAGGTCGACGACGCCGCGGAAGATCAGCCTGTGCTGAGGTCGGTAGAAGTGATCCATCGACAGGTGGGAGAACACCGCGTGAGCCGCGTTCGGCGAGATCAGAGCAGCACCGAGGGCGGCCTTCTCGGCGTCGATGTCGTGGGGCAGCGCCCGGTAGTCGTCGTTCATCAGTTGAACTCCGCCGGGGCAGCCTCTTGGACGTCGCTCCAGGTCCAGGTGTCGTCTTCGTCGTCCTCGTCAGGCTCGTAGCGGTCATCGTTGAGCCAGGTGGATGGGTGCGGCGTGAACTGCTTGCCGCGACGTCGCCGCTCGGGGTCGTCCCGGTAGGCGGCGGCAGCCTCGATCACGACCTTCGGGTCCACGCCGGCCTTGATCGCCTTGCGCCATGCGGTGCGGGCGGACGGCTTGCCGACCTTGCGCGGGTAGTTCGTCCAGAAGGCGACGAAGTCGGGATCCTGGTCGCTGCCGCACTCGATCTTCGGCTTGGTCGGCAGCTCGATGAGAACGCCCTCACTCTCCGACTCCGAAGGAGGCGAAGGATCGTGAGGGAGAGTGACCGAAGTACGGTCTTTAACTTCTTCACCTACAACAGCAACAACAACGATGGGTTCGGCAATGGGTTGGGCCGAGGGTTGAACCAACCCTTCCGGAAGGGTCTCCGTGACCCTTGCCGTAACGCTTCGGCTAACCCTTGCGGGAACCGTTGCGGCAACCCTTGGCCTAAGGGTTTCGATAACCCTTGTGACCGACGCCCGCATGTCTTCGGCCTTCTTGCCGGACAACTCCTGGAGCGGAAGCCGCGCCAACTCCTCCGCCAGGGTGGCCCGGATGGCGGTCGACCGGACACCGACCGCCGCCCGCACGATGCTCGTCAGGACGTTCGGGGTCCGCCACGCGCCGTCATGGCGCACGTAGGAGCGGACCAGGATCTCGTCATGCTCGTCGTCCACGACGACGTACCTGCGGGCCTCCAGCACCTTCAGATCGGCCCGCAGCTCATCCACCGTGAACCCCGCGGCGCAACCCGTGAGACGGCGATCCGTCGTCGTCACCACGCCGGCGAAGTTCAGCTCCGGCTGACTGATCAGCGCGAAGTACAGCCACTGCTGGCCCCTGCTGAGGGACCTGAAGTCCGGGTCTGCCCAGATCTCGTTAAAGATCTTGGCGTAGCTTCCCGCCACGTTCGGCGCTCCAGTTGCTCTAGTAGGTCGTTCCGGTTCGGAGCTGGGCCGGTCTTCGGGGTTGCGCCACTTCAGTCCCCCTGATCACTCAGTTGTTCGATTAATGAAGAACGGTCAATGAGATGGGGCCGGACCAGGTGACCAATAAGGCCCACGAGATGATCCGGCCGCGACCGGGCGCCTGCCTCCAGCCGCTTCCTGTACGACCCCAGATGCGTCCTCGGTAATCGACGACCAGCGAGCCGTTCTTGGGCTCGGCAGGACCATGTGGGGTGCGTCCGAGTTCGGCCAGCCGGCGCGCGTACCAGGGGTTAGTGAGATAGGGCGTGGCGTCGAGATGCGCGGGCAGGTGCCACCCTGGCCGGTCGCCAATCAGGGTGTTGCAGTAGTTGCACAGCAGCCCGCGGACCGCCCAGTTGCCAAGGCCATAGTCGTGGTCGATGTAGAGCTTGCCGCCTGGGTTCTTCCGGGCGTGCGTGCCGCAGATCTCGCAGCACTGCTCGGTGTCAGCGAGCATCTGCTCGTACGTATCGCAGCTCAGGCGGTAGGTCAGGTGATGGCCCGTCTCGTGCGCGGGCAGAGTGCGTCTGGCGCTGGACTTGCAGGTGTTTTTGAGCATGCGAAATAGACCCCCGGTCTCGCGTGAACAAACGCCTATCTGCCAGGGCACTTGCCCTTGGCGTGGATATACACGACGATAGCGGGTGTGGATATACACGGCAACCTTGCGCTGAGCAGCGCTGTATATACAGCGCCTACCATTGACCTCGTGAAAGACACCCACACGCGACACCGCCCCATCCGGGTTGATGACGAGCTGTGGGCTGCCTTCGGCGCGATCGTGGGCGACCGCAACCGTTCCGCCGTGATCCGCGAGTTCCTTCGCTGGTACGTGGGCGAGCGAGGCGCCAAGCTTCCCCGCCCGCCCAAGGCTCCGACGGAGTCGGCCGACTCCTGACGTCTTCACGACGCCTCCCCCAGCCACGCCTCGACGCGGGCCCGCAACGGCTTCGACACGTGGCCGCGCCTCATCCACCGCACCTGATCGGACGTGCACTGGAGCTGGATAGCGATCCGCCACCAAGGCAGGTCCAACTCCTGCCGGCGGGCGTCGACCGCGGCGTACATCTCCTCGGGGGTCATGACGCCTGCCCCTCCTCTCGTGTCTGCTAGTTGTCAGGGCCGCCCGCCCGGTGCGGGCGGCCCTTCGTCGTTCGCTATGCCGGCGTCGAGCTCAGATCAGGTCTGGCCCGTCGGCTCGTCAGGACAGGCAACGGAGTGGCATGTCGCTGCACGGGTCGGAGCGGCCCCGGATTGTCGCCCCCGGCTAGATCTGGGATGGCAAGTCGGTGGCGGCCTGACAGGGGAAGGGTCGGGTTGTCGGGATGCGTACGGCGCGGCCAGGTATGGCATGTCGGGTGGGTGTGGAGCGGGTAGATGTGACGTGGCGTGTCGGTACGGCCAGACGCGGTGCACGGCTCGGGCGGGCGAGGCTCGTCGAAGCGGGCCGGGTCGGCGGGAGCGTGGCTAGGCACGAGGTGTCGGTGTGGCTTGGCGTGCGTGAGGCGGGGCTGGGCTTGTCGCACAAGGGTGGGCTAGCCGCATCCACGAGCGCGGCGTCGCAGTGCAGGAGAGCCATGTCAGATCCGCTCCCACGAGACCAGCTCGAACTTGCCGTCGGAACGACCACGGTCTGAGCCGACGCCGATGTCCTCGCCGCGCTCCCAGATGCGGCCCCACGCCTCGGCCGGCAGGAAGTCGTCGTGGACCTTCAGGGTGAACTCCAGCAGCGGCCTGTCGACGTACTCGACGCGGTTGATCGAACTGCGCGGCCCCTGCGGGGTCATCACGTGCTTGATCCGCTCCTCGACCCCGGTCGGCTCCTTCACGCCGAGACCGATGTAGATGTCCTCGACGAACACGCGCTCGGCCGCCGTCGACATCAGCCCCTTGCGGAAGCCCTTCGACACCGCGGACTTCCCAGGCCACTCCACGCCCGGGTAGGCGGAGTTCATGAACTCCTTCAGCGCGGCCTTCATGCACCGTCCCTCGTAGGCGAGCTCGCCCGTGTCGGGGATGCGCTTGAACCCGTTGACGGACGGAGCCGCATCGGATTCCAGCAGCGCGTCGGCCAGCTCGTCAGCGGACGGCTGACGGTCCTGGAACCGCTCGGTCAGCGTCTTCTGCGTGAGCTCCTGCAGATCCCGGTCGCCCAGCTCCATGCGGGTCTTCAGCCAACC
This sequence comes from Nonomuraea sp. NPDC050227, assembly GCF_044459705.1. Lineage (NCBI taxonomy): Bacteria > Bacillati > Actinomycetota > Actinomycetes > Streptosporangiales > Streptosporangiaceae > Nonomuraea > Nonomuraea sp. NPDC050227. The sequence continues at coordinate 222,438 of NZ_JBITJF010000017.1, forward strand.
CTTGATGACCGACGGGCTGGACGGCACCCCGCCCACGATCTTGTCCAGGACCTGCAGCCGCACCCGGTAGATGGCGACGCTGGACGCGGTACCGAAGATGTCGACGGCGCTCACGAGGCCACCTCTCCCTTGATGACGCTGATCGGCTTGCCGGACATGAGGGCCTTATTGGTCTCCTTCAGCCGGCTGTTGGTGCTCTTGAGCTCGTCGACCTTCGCTTCCAGGTCCTGGATACGGCGCAGCGCCGGGTCGGCCGGGGCCAGGTCTTCGAGCGACCCTTCAGCGAGCATGGCTCGGGTCTCTCGGACGGCTTGGCGTGCGCGGCCGTAGTTCACGACCGCGGCTTGCACGGCCGTCGTCTTCTCGATCGTGCGGAAGAGGTTGAACAGCTCGCGGGGCGTCTTGCCGTAGACCGTCTGCCCGGTGATGGCCTCGATGTCCGCGCGTAGCGACGCATCCTTGCGGATCATCTCCACGACGGAGTCGAACTCGTCGGGGCTGTAGTCCTGCGGTTTACGTGAACCCATGGCAAAGTCCTTGATCTTGGATGGGGGGTTAGGTGGCGGCCTTCGCCGCGGCACGAAGCGCGGCCCGCTGCTGGCGCCGCTTGAGGGCCTTGCGCTCGTCCTCCGTGGTGGCGCCCCACACGCCGGCTTCGCCGAGCTGGAGAGCCCACTCCAGGCACTGGCTGATGACGGGGCAGTTGGCGTTACAGAATGCGACCGCTTCCGTCTCGCGGATGTAGGCAGAGACGGCCTTCTCGCCCGCGGGGCCGAAGAACAGGACTGGGTCAACGTCTCGGCAGGCAGCGCGCTGCCGCCATCCGTTCCCGCTGCCAGCCTTGTCGGTCAGACGCGCGCTCCTCACCGGTCCTCCTCGAACACGTCGTGGAGGTCGACCGGGTAACGCTCAGCCTCGCCGCGGAACACCTCGCGCAGGACCCTCTGGTGGCGGTCCAGGCCCGGGTTGTAGGCCGGGTCCGCCATCTCCTCCACAGGGAGGGAGCGGCGGAACATCCACGCCACAGCGGCGACCGTGAGGAGGACCGTGATCACACCACCGGCGAGGAGCCACGTGCCGCCCGAGGCGGTGTTCAGGAACGCGGCGATCTGCTCCAGCGTGTCCATCACTCACCGCCCTCAGAGGCCGGGTGGAACAGGTCGCGGATCTCCTTGACCGCGAAATCAAGCCGCTCAGCGCGGGCGCTCTGCCCGTTCAGGGCGTCGCGTACCGTCTGCAGTTCGGCGATACGGCGTAGAGCCGCTCTCATCAGCCCGCGTGTCCTGGCCGACGTCTTGTCGGCACGGTCCTTCTGAGCGTCGTAGCGGCTCCTCAGATCCGCCACCTCGGCCTTGAGGCGGTCCACCTCGGCCAGCAGGTCCGTGCGGTCCCGGTAGGCGGACGTGCGGCGCATCAGCCCCTCGGTGATGTAGTCCGCTACCTCGGCTTCGTTGCGGCGGATCTCGGCCAGGCGCTCGGACGTCATCGGCTCAGGCATCGGTGCCGCCCTTCTCTGCCTGAGCGGCCTCAGGAGTGCACTTGTGGGCGGCGATCTTGGTGACTATCTCCGCGACGCTCGTGCCAGCCGTGATCTGCCCCATCGACTCCTCGCAGGTGCCGCAGGTCAGCCAGTGGTAGCCGTTGTCGCCGTTGATGTAGTCGCAGGCCGCTCCGGCGGGCAGCACGATCGGGTCCGTCTCGCCCTCGACGACGACCGCCCGGAAGTGCTGGGCGTTCTCCGTGTCCGGATCTCCGTCATCGCTGATCGGCGTGACCGTGATCCGAACGGCGCTGCTGCCAGGGATGGCGTTCACGTCCACCCACCGGTTGAGCACTTCGTTGACGTCGTCTCCACCAGTGAGCGCGGCGGCGACCTTCTCGGGGGTGATCTCGCTCATGCCAAACCATCCGAGTGAGCCTGAGTGGACGCGGGCCGGAGGATCGCGTGCAGGTCGGTGGCGAGGACCATCGGCGTGCCGTTGTCGTACACCACCTGGCAGGCGTCGATCTTGCGAAGCTTGTCCCGCGCGGCGTCCAACTCCGCCAGCAGGGCCCGCATGTCCTCCCATGCGTGGGAGATGAACGCGGCGTCGGCCTCGTCCGGCCAGTACTCGGCGTACGGGGTGTTGCACTTGGCGGCCTTGAGGATCTGCTTGTTCATCACCTGCTCGGGGATGAACCCGTCCGCTTGGGCGGGGATACGGCCCATGACGCCGTGGAGGCGCCAGGTCCGGTCGGACTCGTCGAACCACCACGGGCCCTCGGTCGCGTTCAGGAAGCGCTCACGGATCTGCGCGATCGGGTCGGGGGTCTCGGTGCTCATGCTGCGTCCTTCGAGGAGTCGTAGGGGTTGCGGCGGAAGGGGATCAGGTCGTCGGCCACGGAGACCGGGGCGGTCGCCTGTCGCGGGCGGGAGAAGTCGTCCACGACCTGCTCGCCTGGAGCGGCGAGCACCTGCCAGAAGCGGCGGCGACGGTGGCAGCCCGTGTGGCGGGCGAACGGAGCGGCAGGTAAGGCGGCGAGGTGGCGGCTGGTCATGACTCGCCCTGTCCGACGCTCTGAGGCTGCTGGCACGACTCGCCGGCGGGCACCCACCAGCCGTCCACCTCGTGGACGAAGCCATGCGTCTCCGCCCACCTCATCGACCCGCCGCAGTGAGCGCAGGTCTCGGCGTGGCCCAGCGCGATGGCCGGGTCGATCGGCCAGCGCTGCGGCTGATCCGACCCGGCGTGCTCGCCGAGTCCCTTGGTGTAGCTGTCGCGGGACGCTTCCAGTAGTTCCCGGACCGCCTTCGCCCCGGCGGCCTCCTGCAGGTAGTGGGCCTCCGCCTCGATCAGGCGGGCGATTTCGGTCTCGACGAGCTTGACCGTGTCGCGCAGGTACTGGGCGGACCGGTCCGTGAGGGGCAGCGAGGCGGGCTGGAACTGGTCGAGCAGGGCCGTGTACGGCTGAGTCATCGTGGATCTCCTGGGGTGTGTTGAGGTCTTGGGAGAGCCGCGCCCGCCCCCGAGCGGGCACGGCAGGGAGGGAAGGTCTAGAAGGGAGGCTTGGAGTCGATCGGCTCCCACGGGTGGGCCGAGAGCATCCGCCGCCACAACTGGGCGGCGTTCGTCGCTGTGTCCTTCTCGGCCGTCTCGACGTCGCGGTAGAAGACGGTCTTGCCAGGCTCGGGAGGCTCGTTGCGGGAGACGGTTCCCGCCCACTCCTCGCGGGTCGGCAGCGCCTCGAACTCGGCGATCCGCCGGCGGGCCTCACGAAGCTCCGCGATCAGAGCGGGCACCTCCATGTACACCACCTGCCGCCACGCGAGAGGCCCGCCCGGCTCGTTCGCGAGGTCGTACAGCTTCTCCAGGTTGTCCAGATCGAGCGGCGGAACAGCCTGCTCGTCCGGCTCCGGCTCTCGGTCGTCGCCCGGCTCGTACAGGTCGTCTACGTGCGTCATGGCGATCTCCTCAGGGGGTGTAGAGGTCGGAAGGGCTGCCGTGCTCGTACTCGGCACGGCGGGCGAGGTCCTTCGCCTGGAGAGCGAGGTCGGTCGGGCACATGCCGCACCGGCTGAGCAGGTGCGTGCGCGACTCGCATGGCGGAGCGTCCGGGTAGCAGACGTGCCCGGCCGGCCGGGTCTCCCGGCAGGTGTCGCAGAACGCCATGTCCTCGACGGCTACCTGGTCGGCTTCGGCCTCGCGGACCGTGCCACACGAGGTGCAGGCCGCCTCGCTGCCGCCGAGAGACTGGTGCGGCGCGTCGGTGCCGCAGCCGAGGCAGTACAGGGAGGGCAGCATCACGCCACCTCTTCCAGGTAGAAGGGCGTGGAGCCGCACCCGCAGGTGAACAGGCCGACCCTCGGAGTGCTCCAACCAGGACACTGCAGGTGCCCGAACCGCTCCATCGCCTCGATGAAGGCGCCGTTCTGCTGGATCAGGTCCCACACGTCGACCGCGATCACCGGAAGCAGGTCGCCAGGAGTGCATGCCTCGATCGGTGCGGGACGGTACCCGCCCTCGTTGTCGAGCAGCACCCACCCGAACCGCCAGTGCCTGACCGGGATCTCGTAGGGGTGGGCCACGCCATGCAGCACCTTCAACCCGATCCGCGCAGCATCGGCGGGGGCGACGTCGTCGATGAGGTCATGGCAGGCGGCGCACCCGCGCAGTAGGTTCGACGCCACGTTCGACGTGGAGTTCTTTCTGCCTACACCGCCCGAGCCCTTGCCGCGCCGGTGCGGCGTCTCGGTGGCCGGCGCGCAGCCGAAGCACTTGAGCCCGATCTCGCAGGCGCCGTCCGAGCGCTCCTTGACGATGTCAATGACCGCCTTCGGGGCGGTCTGCGGCCCGGCCTTGCGCTTGATCGCCTCGCCTGCGGCCTTGAAGCCCTTGCCGCGCTTCATCGGCGACTTCGCCTTCAGCTCCGTGTACCGCTTCAGCGGCCCGCCGGGCTTCACTGCTCCCCCGCTTCGATAGCGGGACGGAGCAGATCGCCGAGCACCGGCTGCAGCGTGCCGTCCTGCCACGCCTGCCACACCAGCTCCCGCGCGCCAGGCCCGGCACTGAACGCGAACTTCCCGGTCGGCTCCCCCCGGGTCACCTCCGCCACCTTGATCCGAGTGCCGGCCTTGTCCTTCAGGTAGCCGTTGGCGTCGATCCGCTTCAGCAGCTTCTTCAGGTGATCCTCACGGATCCGCATCCTCAGCAGGTGCGGCATGTGGTCGCGGAGGAACTCACGCAGCGTCTCGTCTTCAAGCGCCTCGGGGGTGAGTTCTTCGACGAACGCGTCTGGGTCATCGTTGGCGACGATCGCCGCGACCGCCGCCATGTTCACCTGCGTCTTGGGCGGCCCGTCGTAGATTGCGATGGCCCCGATCTCCGTGCCGTCGAGCAGCTTGACCGCGAGCCCCTTGGAGTCGGTGTCCTTCCGCAGGTCGGCGAACACAGGTTCGGCGTCCTTGCGGAGCTGCTCGTAGCCTTCGGTGACGATGTCGACCAGCACCTTGGCGGCGCCTGTCTTCAAGGCGTGCATCTTGGCGTTCACGCGGCGGCCCCGTTCGACTCGGCGCCCATCTGCTGCTGGAGTTGGGCGATGCGCTGCCGCACATAGTCGGCCTCGGCAGGCGTGATCTCGCCCGCCTTCGCCAGCGGCCCCGTGGCCGTCCACACCAGGCGCAGCGCTTCGACGTTGGCGGCGTCCTCCGCCTCGCCCAGCAGCCGCTTCGCCGCCTCCGACAGGTTGTCCAGGTCAGGCGACTCAGCGCCCGGCTTCATCTCCGTCATGTCGCGCACGTTCGCCGCGGACGGGTCGCACTTGAGCGCGTCGAAGATGAGCCGCTCCAGCGTGAAGTCCGGCATCGGCTGCGGCTTGTCCACTCCCGGTTTGATGCCGGCGTGGACGGAGCGGGCGCCCACCACGATCGGCGGGTGGTCGCGCGACAGCCGCACCCACACGGACGCGTCGAAGGCGAGGTTCTTGTGCCCCTCAACCTTGTAGTCCTTGCTGCCCTCGACGGGCCTGCCGGAGCTGTCGAGCGAGGCGACTTCCTTGCCTCGGGCGGTCATGACGACGATCCCGGGGAAGGTCATCAGCATCGTCATGAGGCGGCGGTGCCTTGCCGTGGCGTCGTTCCAGAGGTTCATCGGGATCTGCACTTCGGCGTTCGGGTCCCGCTGCAGCCGTTGCTGGTTCGACCTCGACCCCTTGGCGCGGTTCGCCGCCCAGTCCTTCAGCAGGTCCCACTCGGCGGTCATCGAGTCGATGACCAGCACGACGGGCGGCTCGCCGGCGGCGGCAGCGCGGGCTGCTTCCTGGCGAATCTCAGCGACCTGCCCGAGGATGTCCGCCCAGGTGCCGTTGTGCTCCACCACGAGGTAGCGGGCGCCGGGGATGGCGCCGTACTCGTCGGCGGCGCCCTCGTTGAGGTCGATCCAGTACGTCTGGCCGACCTTGTCGGAGGCGGACAGCTCGGCGGCGGCCCAGCTCTTGCCGGCCTTCTCGCCGCCCTCCAGGAGGATCAGCGGCCACGGCACCGCACCCGTGGGCCTACGGGTCCTGATCGCCATCAGTGCTCGTCTCTCTCGTCGTTGGGGGTGTAGGTCTGGAGGGGGCGGGACTGCTCCCGCCATGCGGCTACAGCGCCGGCGCACACCTCTCGCCGGTCCACGTCCAGACGGGAGTGGAGTTCGCCGGCCACGGCCATCTCCAGCACCTGGTGGTCGGTGAGGCGCAGCACGACGGCGGCGTCAGTGATGGACAGCCAGTTGGAGGTCACGACGCCACCTCGCCGGCCTCGCCCAGGAACCGGGCGTAGACGCGGTACTCGCCATCAACCGTCCGGGAGACGGCGTCAAACTCGCCATGGGCGGCCAGCGCCTCAACCACCCCGTCACGGATGCGCTGGGCTACGCCGCCAGCCCGCGTAGGCGTGGCGGTCGCGCCGATGAACGCCCACTCCCCCGGACGTGCACACAAGGTGACGGCTACCTGCTCGTAGTCGAACGGGAGAGCCTTCGCCCACCTTCTGGTGGACCGTGGAGGGTCCTCGAAGCGGATCTCGAAGTCGCTCATGCGCTCGCTCCCGCCTGCTCGGCGAGGGGCGCCCACTTCTGCCAGGCGTGGCCGACTCCGGGACGCCACCAGACCGTCGCGTCCTCAGGCAGGCCGTTCGCCTCCTGGTATTCGAGGATCCGAGCGCACTGCATGTGCGCCTCAGCGATGCCGTCCACAGGCTCGGTGGCCATCTGCTCGTCGCCCTCGGAGTCGAGGCAGGTGCCTCGCACCTGGAACTCGGCTACCAGGACGGGCGCGATCGTGACGGTCATGCCAGCACCTCGCCCATCTGAGCCGCGAGGTCAGCGCGTCGCGCCTGGTCGATCAGCGCGTCGACCTGGGGCCGGATGTCGCGGACAAGGTCGCCGCCGTACTCCACCAGGTCCAGCGCGTCGGCCGCGTCGATCCCGAGCGAAGCCAGCACTGCGACGATCAGCGCCGCACGGGCGTGCCGGCCGCCTTGGTCGAGCTGGTTGGTGTAGGCGTACAGAGCGAGTGCATCGAGCACTCGGCCGACCTCAGGCGTTAACGCCGCCTGGTCGGGGGCAGATGCGATGATGGCTGTCATAGGTCCTGCTCTCCTCTCTCACAGGAGCTCAATAGAGCGGGGTCTCGCGAGGTCCGGCATGGCGTTGCTGGGCCTCGCGGCATGTCAGGGGGTAGGGGTGCGCTGTGCGGGGACAAACCAGTCCCTGGCGTCGTCCCGGTCGATCTCGGCGAGGTCCGACTTGCCGAGCTCCGACATCCGCATCGACAGGCCCAGCGTCAGGTAGGCGGCTCCCCACCGCTCGACGGCGGTCACGCGATCTCTCCGATCGCGAACAGCGTCGACTGATGGTTGAAGTGCTTGATCAGCCGCTTGCGCAGCCAATCCAGGCCGTCAGCAGTGACACGCGTCGTCGGGGTCGCGTCCCTGCCGGCCTTCGTGGGGATGACCTTGAAGAAGCGGTCCATGCCCTTGAACTGATACGGCGTGTTGTTCGCCTTCAGGATCTTCAGGTCGTCGCTGCGCAGCAGGTCCAAGAAGTTGTTCCGGCCCAAGCCGCCCGTGATCCGGGCGAAGATCTGCGCCACCGCGGCCCAGTCGAAGGTGCCGTCGGCTTCCATCAAGTCCGACCACGCTTCAGCGAGAGGCAGCAGCTCGTCGCGCTGCTTCTCTGCGATGGCTCGCGCGTCGACCTCGTCGGCGAGACGGCGAAGCGCTGCTGCGTAGTCCTCTGGGATGGGCGTGCGGGTCTGCGCGACCAGTTCGCCGCGGCGCAGCCGGGGCAGCACGTCGCCGAACACCCACTTTTGGAAGCGGGTCACCTGCTTCCGGATGGCGTCGTTCTTGATGCGGGCCGCCTGCCGCTGACCCATCACGCGGTAGAAGCCGGCTTCGGAGACGTGCCAAACCTGCTGGTTACCGCCAAGGGTCGGAGCTATCTCCGACCCTTTCTCGTCCTCGGGGACGGTGCGGAGCATGTCACGCGCCTCGTTGAAGCCGAGCGAGCGGGCCAGGCCAGGAGCCTGAACCTTGAACGAGTCGCCGTCCGGAACGATTCGGAGCTCGAACTCGCCGTTGTCGAACAACTGAATTTCGCTCACGACACCCTCCGGACCCTCTTGGGGTGCTCCTTGGCGACTAGCGGGCGCACGTTGCTGCTGGCGTTGGGCAGCGGAGGAGGCTGAGGCGTACGCCGTTGCCTGGGCTGTCGCGCCGGCTGCGGCTTCGGCTGAGGCGCTTCCACAGGGGCGGGCTCGTTCTGCGGCCAACGCTCCTGCTGAGTGTCGATCCACTCGACCATCTCGGCCGTGAACCGGTACTCACCGAGGATCATCCGAGACGGCCACCTGCCGAGCGAGGCCATGCGAGCTACGGCTCGCGGCTCACACTGGTAGCGATCAGCGAGGTCGCGGGTCGTGTAGAGCTTCTCCAACCCGCTCATGCTGACTCCTGGCCGGCTTTCACCGGCTGCGCCGACATGTCCTTGATCGCCTCAAGGTCTTCGCGGGCGAAGCGCAGGAGACGTCCAACGCGGCGATGGGGGATGAGTCCCTGTCGCGCCCTGAACTTCAGCCAATAGGGCGTGAGCTGCACAAGGGCTGCAGCTTCCTCTGCTGTGTAGAGGATCTGTTCCTTCGCCTGCTCGAACGCTCTGGCGTCGTCGCTGGTGACTTCCATGGCTTCAAACTAGCCCCGCTCGCATGCGTTCGCAAGCTTTCGCATGTTTTGACTCGCACACGCATGCGAGTCAGGACATGTGTCCGCATGTTGACACGCGCCTCTACATGCGAAGACTCGCCAATGCGCGCCGAAACCCGTAAAGTCCTGTCTGACTCGGGGACAGCCCCTCAGATCTCCCCCCGGCGACAGTCAGGATGCAGAGGTCATGAGCGACACCACGTACCCACGGGAAGCCTGGGTGAGGCTCGGGCAACAGGCCCGCCAGAGACGCATCGACCTCGGGATGAGCCAGCCCGACGTGAGCGCAGCAGGTGGCCCATCCACCGGCGTAGTCAGCAAGATCGAAAACGCTAGGCAGTCTTCATATGAAGATCGGGTCCTCGCGCAGCTCGAACGAGCACTCCAATGGCAATCCGGGAGTGCGCACGAGGTGCTTCGAGGCGGAGAGCCTCACATCGTCGGCGAGTCTCGATCCGCACACAGAGAGACTCCTGGCACCGTCACCACACCCGACAGGGCCGGCGAGGACGATTCGCCGATCACTCCACAGTTGCGTGCTCTGCTTGAGCAGGCACAGAGACGCACGGATGAGCGGTTGGCGGAGTTGAACAAGAAGATGGATGAGCAGAACGAGCTAATCAAGAAGCTTTTGCGAGACAAGCGGGGCGCGTAGAAACTTCTGTAGAGCACTCTTTGTAACGGATTCATTACACCAAGCTTTAAGGTCTGGACCAAATACGCCTTTACAGCGTGGTATGTGTAGACCCGACAGCTCATATGGCGAGGGATCGCAGCCGCACTCTCCACCCTCAGGAGGCGTCCGGAGTGGCATCTCGCGACAACGACGACACCAACCCTCCCAACGGCAACAGCAGAGGAGGTGATGTACGCAAAACCCTCATCGGCAAGGCCGTGCGATACGCCCGCGTCACCCGCAAGGACCGCGGACTGATGCACGAACTCCTCGCAGAACTGGAGCACCCCGGCCTCGGGGAGCAGGAGGAGCTGAGCACCCCTCCGCGCGCCTTCGTGCAAGCTCTTCGCAGACCAAAGAATGCCCGCCGCAAGACGATCGCGGTCGTGATCGACGGCGTGACCGTTCCCCTACTTCTTAACCCGCAAGGAAAAACGGACCGCGAACGAGAGCAGTGGCTCTGGAACTTCTGCCGCAGCTTGGTAAGGGAGGTCCGGAGTGAGCGATGAAATTCGTTCCATTCCATTACGGCTGGACCTTCCGTCCGAACTCGCCGCCGTCGCAATTCCCCTCCAGGAAGACGAAGACGCAGTCGTCATCCTGAACTCCAACGAGCAAGACCTGCGCGGCACCTACGTCGAACTCCGCCTTCGCACTTTGATTCCTCTCCTCGTGGGGTGGGTCATCGGGCACACCAAGTGGATCCGCCAACACCAGCTAGTGACGTCGATCGTGGCCGCTACCTCGGGCGCGGTGCTGGCCACAGGGCTTCCTCCTGTCTTCAAGAAGGAAGAGCCCCACGAGGTCGGGTCTCAACCGAGCGTGACCGTCATGGTCACGCCCACCCCCTATCCACCGTCCTATGCCAGCCCATCCCACAAGCCCGCCCGATCTCCCCACACGCCGCACCCTCAGCAGGCATCGAAGGAAGGAATTCCTTCCCCGCCAACCCCGCCGGCCAGAACCTCACACCCATCGCCTGCTAAGTCTCCTCGTCGGCCAAGCAACAGCAGCACGCCCACCCTGGAACGGACCGCCCCCGCCGAATCGCTGACGCCTTCGGATCCGCGTCCTCGGCGAACAGAGGCTCCACCCAGACACACACCTACAAGCTCCACAGAGACACACGCCCCACCCTCCGCCTCCACGGAGGCGCCTTCCACGGTGTCGACGCAGGATTGCACCCTTCACGTGGATCTGGACCCGCTCCTCGATCTGTGCGTGATTTCCTAGACGACACCCATCCCTCGCAATCCCCCACAAGGAGCTCCCCTATGGGCTGGTCCGAGAAGCGCGGCGGATTCTGGCGTGCCCGCTGGCACGCTCCATCCGGCAAGGTCGAATCCATGTCCGGCTTCCTCACCAAGAAGTCCGCGGACAAGTTCTGGCAGGACCAGGAGTCATCCATCCGCGCCAACCGGTACGTGGATCCGAAGGCCGGACAGATCCTCTTCGAGGACTACGTCAACCTCTGGTACGCCTCGCTCGACCTTGAGCCGTCGACCATGACCAACTACCGGTACTACCTCGAACACCACATCCTCCCCACGTTCCAAGGGCGCAGCCTCGCCGCTGTCGCCCACTCCCGAGAAGAGATCGATGCGTGGGAGAAGGACATCGTCAAGGTCCATGAGTACGCGCCCCGTACCGCGAAGGACGCCCGCATCACCCTGGCAACGTGCCTGAACGCCGCCATCCCTCACCGCATCCAGTTCAACCCGGCTGTGAAGGAGAAGGCCAAGGGCCGGCGCGGGGTGCGGCGGGTGGAGCAAGCCCAGGCCAAGCAGAAGGCCAAGGACGTCCCCACCCCCTTGGAGGTGATCCTCTACGCCGAACGGCTGGCCGCAATCAGCGGCCAGGACGACGATCTCGTCCTGGAGCTGCTGTACGCGTTCGGCGGCGTGCGATGGGGCGAGGCCCTGGCTCTGGGACCTGACTACCTGACGGACGAGGGCCAGCTCGACATCGCGCGGAAGCTGTATGAGTTGAACGGCTTCTATCGCGGCATCCCGAAGGACGGGTCGCTGCGCGAGCTGGATCTGCCGCCGTTCCTGCTCGACCTCTTGGCTGACATCAAGCCGCGGCGCTGTACGTGTAAGCCGCGGGACCGCAAGCCGGGTGAGCCAGAGTGGTGCACGGGCCGCGACTATCTGCTCCTCGGCCCCGATGGAGGGCATCCGCGCCGCAGCAACTTCGGCCGGCGCTTCATCCGCCCCGCTGCGGATGGCTGGTGGCCAGGGAGAGGCGGCAAGAATCCGAAGCCTTCCCTGCCGGTCATGGTCGACCTGTCGCAGGGCTGGCCCGGTGTGCCTGTGGATCCGTGGCCAGTTGCCGAAGGGGGGCCCTTCGAGGTTCCACCGATCATCGAGCGCGGCCGGGCGCACAAGCGCCTGTCGCCCGATACTCCCGTGGCGGTGTGGCTGCCGATCCGGAAGGGCTTGACGACGCACTGGCTGCGGCACACGCAGCAGACGTGGATGGCCGAGGACCGCATTCCAGACATCATCCGGGATGAGCGAATGGGGCACTACGTCCAAGACCACGAGCGGGTCAAGGCGCTGATGCGGGATCACTACACGCATGGCACCGACCTGATGCGGGACAGCGTGGTGGAGACGCAGCAGCAGCGCTGGGAGACGGCGCTAATGCAGCGGGCCGAGTTGGAGCGGCTCTGGTCGGAATTCGGCCTTCCGCGGCGCTCAAGTGTGCCGCTGATGAACCGACTACTGGAGCCGTACAGGGAGAAGGCCGTGTCGTCCTTGGCTACTCCGTTGATCCCTCGCATCGGCGGAAGGCGACTCAGCCGGAAGATCGCCAAGGTGGGTTAGAGATCGCCGGAATTCCCTACCATCGAGGCAGGTTATTTCATGATCACTCCCATCCGGCTCCCAGAATCGGACATCCCGGACAACGCAAGAGGCCGCTTCTCGAAAGAAGCGGCCTCTTGACCTGCTGTGGGCGATACTGGGATCGAACCAGTGACCTCTTCGGTGTGAACGAAGCGCTCTCCCGCTGAGCTAATCGCCCGCCCTGTCGGCGCCTTGCGGTGCTGACGGGGAAAACCATACCGCACTCTCGGGGTGGTGGCGAAACGGAGCGGTCGCGGGGCGATCTTCGGGAGCTCCTGGCGCGAGGGATTCGAGCGAAAGGCGGCGGTTGCCCATCGGCGTGGTGGGTCGGTGTCATACCATCGACGTGTCCCGGAAGACACCGATCGCGATCTTTTCGGTAGAAACGTTCTTGGTCGAGCCCGTCGGGGCAGGCTCTACAACAGCAAAACCCTCGCAAATACGACCCGATTGATGCCGTTTAGCCAGGTAGATGCCTAAATGTCCAGCTGTGATGTGCGTTACAGAAGGCCCTTGAGGCGGAATCTTTCCTACAGGTTTCTTCGTTCCGCGTCATAGCTCAGGACGAAGTCCGTCAGAGCAGTGAAAGCCCCGAAGAGGGGACCTACGACGAAAAGGTTTGGCTGACGATGAACAGCACCACCGTCTCCGCCGAGCTTGGCCTTCGGCTAGTGGTCCCCGACCGTACTACCGTCCCCCTGCTCGCCGGACTGAGCTACACAGCCGACGATCCGTATGCCATCCGCATGGCCTTCCACGTAGGGAACGACGAGCCGGTCGAGTGGATCTTTGCTCGTGAACTGCTGACCGTAGGCATCGTGCGGCGGGTCGGCGACGGCGACGTGCAGGTATGGCCCGCACGCGCCGATGGCGAGCGCACCCTGCACATCAGCCTCACCTCGCCGTTCGGGCAGGCGCTCTTCGAAGTGCCGCTGGCCCCCCTCACGGAGTTCCTCCACCGGACGTACGAGAAGGTGCCCGCGGGGCGCGAGACCGATTTCATGGACCTGGACGCCGAGCTCACCAACATGCTCTGGCCGTCCTGAACCGTCGCCATCCGAGGCCCCGGCGTCCACCCCGACGCCGGGGCCTCGGCATGTGCGGCGTCAGGACGGGAGGGACGGGAGGGACGGGAGCGTGGTCGCGGCCTGGCGCATGCGTTCGATCTCGATGCTCTGGCCGGAGTAGACGTCCCTGGCCAGCAGGCGCATGCGGTAGTCGCGGCCGCCGGCCAGCTCCTCCCCCGCCATCTTCACCGCCCCCTGGTGGTGCCGGGTCATCAGGCGCAGGAACAGCTGGTCGAACGCGGCCCCCTTGGCCCCTCGCAGGGCGTTCAGCTGCTGCTCGGTGGCCATGCCGTAGCCGACCGCCGCGCCGTGGTCGTGGCCGGCGGGGGCCGGGCGGCCCAGTTCGGCGAGCCAGACGGTCATGGACCTGATCTCGGGGGTCTGGGCGGCGGTGATCGAGCGAGCGAGCGCGCGGATGACCGGGGTGGTCGTACGGGCCTCGACCAGGGAGGTCATCTCCAGCGCCTGCCGGTGGTGCGGGATCATCGCCTCGGCGAAGCGCACGTCGGCGGCGAGGGTGGGGGCCGGGCTCGGGCCGACGCGTTCCCCGGGGGTCGCCGTCCTGGCCGGGGCTCCGGGGCTGGCGGGCACCAGGACGGGGGCGTCCGTCCCGACGACCGGGATGTCCGGGGCAGGCGGCTGAGAACAGGCCGAAAGCGCAAATGTCATCACAACTGTGATGGAGATCGTACGCGGCCACCAACGTGCTGGCATAACTTCCATAGTGAGCCACGAGAGATAAAGGGGACGCGTGTTGATCTTCGCCAAGTTGCGCGGAGCGGTGTTGTGCGCGGCGTTGTTGCTGGCCTCGGCCTGCGCGGCGGAACCGCCGTCGGCCGGTGATCCGGGGCCCGCCTCCTCGAAGGAGAGCGGCACGGCGTCGGGCACGGCCTCAGGCACGGGCGAGGTGCTGACCAGCGCCAACGTCAAGCACGTGGCGAACGTCCCGCGCTCCGGCCCGTTCGCCGGGGACGACAACTTCAACACCGACCTGGCCTTTCAGGGCGATTACGCGTTCGTCGGGAACTTCGCCGGGTTCACGATCTATGACATCAGCGACCCGGCCAAGCCCAAGACGGTGAGCCAGGTGTCCTGCCCGGCGCAGCAGAACGACGTCAGCGTGCACGGCGACCTGCTGATCCTCTCGGTCGACGAGCCGCGCGACAGCGCGGGCTGCGACTCCAACGAGGAGACCCGCAACTGGGAGGGTCTGCGCCTGTTCGACATCAGCGACAAGAAGCGCCCGCGCTACGTCGGCGCGGTGCTGACGGACTGCGGCTCCCACACCCACACCATGGTCCCCACCGACGACAAGCTCTACGTCTACGTCTCCTCCCCCGGGCCCGAGCCGGACTCGCGGACCTGCTCGCCGCCGCACCAGAACATCCAGATCGTGGAGATCCCGCTGGACGACCCCAAGTCCGCCAAGGTCGTGGCACAGCCGAACATCTTCCCCCAGGAGCAGAACACCGAGATGTTCGCGGGCTGCCACGACATCACCGCCTACCCGGAGAAGAAGCTCGCCGCGGCGGCCTGCTTCGGCGACGGCGTGCTGCTCGACATCTCCGACCCGGTCAACCCACGGGTGATCCAGCAGATCCGGGACACCGAGAACTTCCAGATCTGGCATTCGGCGACGTTCAACAACGACGCGACGAAGGTCGTCTTCGGGGACGAGTTGGGCGGCGGCAGCCAGGCCACCTGCGACGCCGGCACGCCGCGCACCAAGGGCGCCGACGCCGTGTACGACCTGGTGAACGGCAAGCTGGAGCGCCGCGGCTACTTCAAGATCCCGCGCAACCAGGAGCCGGACGAGAACTGCGTGGCCCACAACGGCTCGCTGATCCCGGTGAAGGGCAAGGACGTCATGGTCCAGTCGTGGTACCAGGGCGGGGTGTCGATCTGGGACTTCACCGACTCGGCCAACCCGAAGGAGATCGGCTTCTTCGAGCGGCGTCCGTACCCGGAGGGCGGCATCGCCGGCTCGTGGTCGGCCTACTACTACAACGGCTACATCTACTCCAGCGACATGCGCGAGGGCCTGGACGTGCTGCGCATCGACGACCCGATCACCGATCCGGCCAAGCAGGTGAAGATGGACGAGTTCAACGTCCAGACGCAGCAGTCGTACTGACGGATGAAGGGACAGGGCCCCGGAGGCGGGGCCCTGTCCCTTGGGCGGGTCAGGGGTTGAGGTCGGCGGCGGCGCGCTCGGCGAAGATCCGCATGGCCTTGGCGGTGATCGGGCCGGGCGCGGTGGGCAGCTCGGTCCGGTCGACCAGCCTGATCGGCTGGATGTCGCGGGTGGTGGAGGTGAGGAACGCCTCCTCGGCCTCGTACAGGGCCTGCAGCGGGACGTCGGTCTCCTCGCCGCCGCACCATTCGAGCACCAGCGCGCGGGTGACGCCGGCCAGGCAGCCGGAGGCGAGCGTGGGGGTGATCAGGCGGCCGTCGCGCACGATGAAGATGTTGGAGCCGGTGCCCTCGCACAGGTCGCCCGCGAGGTTGCCGAAGATCGCCTCCCCGGCGCCCTGGTTCTTGGCGTGCAGCAGGGCCTTGGCGTTGTCCCCGTAGGAGGTGCTCTTGACGCCGGACAGCGCGCCGCGCTCGTTGCGCGGCCAGGGGACGACGGCCACGTCGGCGGTCTCGGGGAACGGCTTCTGCTCGTCGACGATGACGATCGAGGTGGTTCCCTGGTTGCCCCGGTCGGAGCCGAGCGGGCCGGGACCGCTGGTGTAGGTGATGCGGATGCGGCCGAGCGGCCAGGCGGGGGCGGCCGCCAGCAGCTTGCCGACGCCTTCGGCGATGGCCTCGACGTCGGGCTCGGGCAGGTCCATGCGCTGGGCCGAGAGGGTGAGCCGGTCGAGGTGCCGGGTGAGCGCGAACGACTCGCCGTCGACGATCTTGATCGTCTCGAAGACGCCGTCGCCGACCATGAGCCCGTGGTCGAACACGGACACGGTGGCCTGCGCGGGGTCGATCAGTTCCCCGTTGACCCAGACAGGGATGTTCATGCGTTTCCTCCTGAGGATGCCAGTGAGATGAGCCTGGACGCCTTCAGCTCGGTCTCGGACCATTCACGCGCGGGGTCGCTGCCCCACGTGATGCCCGCGCCGGTGCCGAAGCGGATCTCGCCTGCTGAGATCCAGAATGTTCTGATGCCCACGGCCAGCGCCGCCCTGCCCCGGTCGGCGTCGACCCAGCCCACGGCACCACAGTAGGGCCCCCGGGGGACCGGTTCGAGCTCATTGATGATGCGCAGAGCGGACGACTTGGGCGCGCCCGTGACAGACCCGGGCGGGAAAGTGGCGGCGAACAGCTCCGGCCAGCCCGCTCCGGGCGCGAGCCTGGCCCGCACGGTGGAGACGAGGTGGACGAGACCCGGATGCTCCTCGACCGCGCACAGGGAGGGCACCTCGACCGAGCCGACCGCCGCGACCCGGCCCAGGTCGTTGCGGACCAGGTCGACGATCATGACGTTCTCGGCGTAGTCCTTCTCCAGCAGGTCGGCGGCGGTGACGCCGGTGCCCTTGATGGGGCCGGACTCCACGACGTCGCCCTCGCGCGACAGGTAGAGCTCCGGCGAGGCCGACACCACGCTCAGCCCGGGCACGTCGACGACGGCGGCGTACGGGGCCGGGTTGCCCTCGGCCAGCCGCGCGGCCAGCGCCAGCGGGTCGGCGCCGGGCGGGACGGGTGCGGACAGGACGCGGCAGAGGTTGGCCTGGTAGACCTCGCCCCGCTCGATGTGGTCGCGGATCGCGCGCACGCCGCGTTCGTAGGCGGCCCGGTCGAGCGAGGTATGCCACTGGCCCGGATGTGGACCGTGCCAAGGGCTCCTGGGCGAGGGCAGCGCGGACGGGCGCACGCGGTCGAAGCGGGCGCAGGTCGCCGTGCCCTCGTAGTCGACGACGACGGCCCACCAGCCCTCGCCGTCGAGGGCGGCGAGGTCGGTCGTCACGTCGCGGAGTCCGGTGGCGAGATGACCGTTTAAGTGGGCGAAACCGTCGTACACATCTCCCATTGTCCCAGCATCTCGACCAGTTGCAGCGCGGAGGGCAGGGGAACCTCGGGAAGGGCCGCGTACACCGTGCGGACGGGGGTGGCCTCGCGCAGCGGTTTGAGCACCAGGTTCGGCGGCACCGCCCGCGCGGCCAGCTCGGGTACCAGCGTCACGCCGAACCCGGCGGCGACGAACCCGAACTTGCCTGACCATTCGGCCACCCGCAGCCCGCCGCGCGGCGTGAACCCGGCGGCGGCGCACGCGGCCACCAGCGGCGTCGGCTGCCCGCGCGGCGCGGCCTCGATCCAGCTCTCCTCGGCCAGGTCGCGCAGGTCCACGTCGGGCTCGGCGGCCAGCGGGTGGCCGGCGGGCAGCGCGACGAGCAGCCGGTCCTGGCAGAGCCGGACGAGCCGGGCGTCCTCGGCGGGCAGTCCGGCCGGGTAGTCGCTGATCACGGCCACGTCGAGCGCCCCGGCGTGCAGGCGTTCCATGAGCCGCGAGGTCAGCGCCTCCGTCATCCGCAGCTCGACGCCGGGGTGGGCGGCCAGGAAGCGCTTCAGCGTGGAGGGCATGAGGTCGACGTTGGCGGTGGCGAACGCGCCCACGCGCAGCGTGCCGCCGCGCCCGGCGTGGATGGCGGCCAGCTCCTCGCCGGCGCGGGCCAGCCGGTCGAGCACGGCGACGGCGTGCCGGTGCAGGGCCGTGCCGGCGGGGGTCAGGCGCACGCCGCGCGCCAGGCGTTCGAACAGGGGGCCGCCGCCGGCCCGTTCCAGCGCGGCGATGCGCCGGGAGACCGCGGACTGGGTGTAGCCGAGCAGCTCGGCGGCGGCGGTGAAGGAACCGCTCCTGGCCACCTCGTCGAAGAGGCGGAGGGCTTGGAGATCGAAGGCATTCGTCTCATGCATGGCTGCCATGCAATCTAGTCGGTGGTGGAATACCTCGCATCCCTGTTCACTGTTCCCGTGATTGCATTTCTCGGACAGGGACGCATGGGCGTCCCCATGGCTCGGCGACTCGTGGAGGCCGGGCACAAGGTGACGACGTGGCGGCGCGGGACCGGTGTGACGGCCGCCGAGGCGGTGGAGGGCGCCGAGCTGGTGATCAGCATGCTCAGCGACCCGGCGGCGGTGCGCGAGGTGCTGACGGCCGCGCTGCCCGGTCTGCGGCCCGGCGCGACGGTGGTGGAGATGTCCACGATCGGCCCAGAGGCGGTGCGCGAGGTGCGGGAGCTGCTGCCCGCGTCGGTCGCGCTGGTGGACGCGCCGGTGCTGGGCAGCGTGGGCCCGGCGGCGGACGGCTCGCTGGTGGTGCTGGCCGGCGGCGACGTGTCGGGCTGCCGCGAGGTGTTGTCGGTCTTCGGCGGCGTGCGCGAGACCGGGCCGCTGGGGTCCGGCGCGGCGATGAAGATCGCCGTCATGAGCGCGATCGTGCCGGCGCAGGTGCTGGTCGCCGAGACGCTGGCGTACGGGGCGGCGCACGGCGTGGACCGGGACGCGCTGCTCGACGTGCTGGCCGGCACGCCGCTCGGCCAGGTCGCCGAACGGCTGCGCACGCCCGCCGCCGAGACCCGTTACTCGCTCGGCCTGGCCGCCAAGGACCTGGAGCTGGCGGCGTGGGAGGGCGCGTCGATGGCCACGGCCGCCCGGCGACGCCTGCAGGAGGCGCGGGCGGCCGGGCTGGGCGAACGCGACCTGACGGCGGTGGCCGAGCACGTCGGCGGCGCCCCGGCCGCGCGCGCGGTGCCGCTGAACCTGTCCACGATCCCGGCCACGAACGGCGCGTACTCGCACGCCGTCCGGGTCGGCGACATGCTCTACGTCTCCGGCCAGGCCGCCTTCGACGAGCAGGGGCACGTGGTCGCCCCCGGCTCGCTGAAGGACCAGGCCGAGCACATCTTCGCGGTCACCACGCGCATCCTGGCCGACCAGGGCGCGACCTGGCAGGACGTCGCCTTCATCCGCACGTACCTGACGGACATGGACGACATCCTCCAGCTCAGGGACGTGCGCAACCGGTACGTCACCGGCACTCCCCCGGCCAGCACGACCGTCGAGGTGTCGAAGCTGTTCCGGCCGGGGCTGGTGATGGAGATGGACCTGATCGTCGCCCTCCCCCGCTGAGCCGGGGTTAGTCGAGCGGCCCGGTGACCGACTCCACCGCGGCCACGACGCCGCCCTCGGCCACCAGCCGCACGGCGGACTCGATCTCCGGCGCGAGGAAGCGGTCGGGGCCCGGCGCGGGCACGTTCTCGCGCAGCGCCCTGACCACGGCCGCGGTCGCCGGCGCGGGCTCCAGGGGGGCGCGCAGGTCGAGCGCGCGGGCCGCGGTGAGCACCTCGACGGCCAGCACCCGCGTCAGCCCGTCGATCGACCTGCGCAGCTTGCGCGCCGCCGACCAGCCCATGGAGACGTGGTCCTCCTGCATGGCCGAGCTGGGGATGGAGTCGACGCTGGCGGGCACGGCCAGCCGCTTCAGCTCCGAGACGATCGCGGCCTGGGTGTACTGGGCGATCATGTGGCCGGAGTCGACGCCGGGGTCGTCGGCCAGGAACGCGGGCAGGCCGTGGTTGCGGGCCACGTCGAGGAAGCGGTCGGTGCGGCGTTCGGACATCGAGGCCAGGTCGGCGGCCACGACGGCGAGGAAGTCGAGCACGTAGCCCACGGGCGCGCCGTGGAAGTTGCCGTTGGACTCCACCCGGCCGTCGTCGAGCACGGCCGGGTTGTCCACGGCGCTGGCCAGCTCCCAGCCGGCCACGGTGGCGGCGTGCGCGATCGTGTCACGGGCGGCGCCGGCGACCTGCGGGGCGCAGCGCAGCGAGTACGCGTCCTGGACGCGGGTGCACGCCTGCGGGTCGCGGTGGCTGGCCATGACGCCGGAGCCGGCCAGGATCCTGGTCATGTTGGCGGCGGACCTGGCCAGACCGGGGTGCGGGCGCAGGGCCTGGAGCTCCGGCATGAAGACGCGGTCGGTGCCGAGCAGCGCCTCCACGCTCATCGCCGCGCTGATGTCGGCGGTCCTGACCAGCCTGGTGAGGTCGGAGATGGCCAGGATGAGCATGCCCAGCATGCCGTCGGTGCCGTTGATCAGGGCCAGGCCCTCCTTGGCGGCCAGCTCGACCGGCTCGATGCCGGCCTGCTTGAGCGCCTCCCCGGCGGGCTGGAGCTCCCCCGCGGCGTCGCGGACGACGCCCTCGCCCATCAGCGTCAGCGCCACGTGGGCCAGCGGCGCGAGGTCGCCGGAGCAGCCGAGGCTGCCGTACTCGTGCACGACCGGCGTGATGCCGGCGGTGAGCAGCGCGGCCAGGGTCTTGGCGGTGCCCGGCCTGATGCCGGTGTGGCCGGTGGCCAGGGTGTGCAGGCGCAGCAGCATGAGCGCGCGCACCACCTCGGTCTCCACCTCGGGGCCGCTGCCCGCCGCGTGCGAGCGCACCAGCGAGCGCTGGAGCTGGGCGCGCAGCGCGGGGTCGATGTGCCGGGTGGCCAGGGCGCCGAACCCGGTGGAGACGCCGTAGGCGGGCACGGGGCTCTCGGCAAGTTCGTCCACCCGCTGGCGGGCGGCCGCCATGGCGGCCACCGCGTCGTCGGTGAGCTGCACGGCGGCGCCGTGGCGGGCCACCTTGATGACGTCGTCGAAGCTCAGAGGCTCGGGGCCGACGTTCACGACTCCGTTGTCGCGCATGATCGTCTCTCTCGCTTAGGTAACCGGCGTACCCGATGTTAGCTCCTTACTCGGGAAGATCGCCGCCAGCCCCTCCCTGCCCTCGTCGGTGAGGACCACCGCGCGCGGCACCGATCCGCGCCGGTACCAGCCGCGTTCCAGCAGGACGTCGGTGATCGCGGCGCCCAGGGCGCCGCCGAGATGCGACCGGCGTTCGGTCCAGTCGAGGCATTCCGGGGCGAAGCGCCGCCTGGTCCTGCGGGCGCCCTCGACGTCCACACCCAGGCCCGTCAGCAGCCGTTCGCCGTCGGAGGTGAGGTCCTGGCGGTCGTAGAAGCCGCCGTCCCTGAGCCGGTCGAGCAGGGCGACGCCGGCGCGTCCGGCCAGATGGTCGTAGCAGGTGCGGGCCTCCTCCAGCAGGCGCGCCTGCCGGGACTGCCGCAGTGAGCGCACCGGCGGGCGGGCGCTCACCCTGGCCAGGGTCTCCAGCACCTCGGCGATCTCGTGCCCGGCCAGCCGGTAGTAGCGGTGGCGGCCCTGCCGGACGACGTCGACCAGGCCTCCGTCGAGCAGCCGGGCCAGATGGGCGCTGGCGGTCGCGGCGCTCACCCCGGCGACCCTGGCCAGCTCACCGGCGGCCAGGGCCCGGCCGCCGAGCAGCGCGGTGAGCATGGCGGCCCTGGTGGGGTCGGCGATGAGCGCGGCGACGGGCGCGATGTCGGCGTCACGGGCGATGTGCTCCATGCCCACGACGCTAACGCACCGACATTTCGTCCGGGAACGAAGTGTCAGCCGCTCCCCAGGGCCTTCCTGATGATCTCGCGGGCCCGGTCCATCAGCGCGAGGGGCGTGCCGATCAGCACGTTCTTCGTCGCCGACTCCACGCCGGGACGCGGCCGCAGCGGCCCGACCGCCTCGGCCGCCCGCACCGCCGCCGCCATGGCCCGGCGTTCCACGACGGAGGTGCTGTTGCGCAGCTGGGCGAACTCGTAGCGCTCCTCGCTGCGGGCGTGCATGGTGACCGCCGTGCGCAGCTCGGCCAGTTTCTCCCAGAACGCCGGGTCGTCCACGCCCGCCCGGTCGATCTCGACGAGCAGCCGCTTGGCCCGGTTCTCCTCGGCCAGCCGGTCGGCCACCACGCCGGGGCCGCCGTCCACCTTCCTGCGCGCGTAGGGGTGGACGATCTCCTCCTCGGCGGTCTCGTGCACGGCCAGCAGGCGGATCAGCCGCTCGAACGCCTCCTCCACCCGTTCCGGCGGCGCCTGCTCCACCTCGTCGAACAGGTCCCTGATCTGGCCGTGCTGGGCCATCAGCACGTCGATGACATCGTGTTCAGCCACGCCCAGCGGCCTACCCGGGCGCCGGTCGGGCACGCGCCTCCTTACCGAACGCGGATCGTTCGGCGACGCAACGCGGAGGTTGCCCCACCAGGCCGCGGGTAGGCGCAGCGACATGGCCTTCGACCCACTTCAGGAGCGGGGCATCCCGCTGGACGAGCAGCTGCGCGACTGGCGGGAGCTCGACGTCTCGCCCATCGATCCCGACCACGCCGACCCGTACACCCGCTGCCGGATCATCACGATGAACGGCATCGAGACCGAGGCGATCCTGTTCAGCCACCAGCTCGCCCGCCACTGCACCGACCTGGAGCTGAAGCGGCAGCTCGCCCGGGTGCGCCACATCGAGGCGCAGCAGCAGAAGGCGGTCAACTGGCTGCTGCCCGGCGTCGCGTCGGTGCTGGAGACCACCATCGCCTACGAGCAGGTCGCGGTGGACCTGACGGCGTGGGTGGCGCGCATGGAGCCCGACCCGTACCTGACGCAGGCGTACCAGTTCGGGGTGCTGGAGGACTTCGACCACCTCTACCGGTACGCCAACCTCTACGAGATGATCGAGCACCGCAAGGCCGAGAAGATCGTGGACGGGGTCACCGAGGTCATGCCGGGGCGGCCGACGTACCTGCACCACCGGGACCCGGTCGACAACGTGCGCGAGCCGTACGACCGGCACCGCACCGAGCCGCTGTCGAAACTGCACGCCCTGACCGTCATGGCGGCCGAGCAGCAGACCATGAACTTCTACATGAACGTCGGGCCGCTGGCGATGGAGCCGATCGCCCGGCAGCTCTACCAGGAGATCGCCATGGTGGAGGAGGAGCACGTCACCCACTACGAGTCGCTGGTCGACCCGGGCGAGAGCTGGTGGGAGATGCTGCTCAACCACGAGTACAACGAGTGCTACCTCTACCACTCGTTCATGGAGACCGAGTCCGACCCCAGGGTGAAGGCCGTCTGGGAGCTGCACCTGAACATGGAGATCGAGCACCTGCGGCTGGCCTGCGAGCTGTTCAAGCGGTTCGACGGGCGGGATCCCGACCAGGTGCTGGCTCCCGAGCTGCCGCCGCCGGTGACGTTCGAGCCGAACAAGGCGTACCTGCGGGAGCTGCTGGCCACCCAGATCGACTGCACCACGCTCGGCACCGGGTACGTCCAGGAGGCCCACGAGCGCTTCACGCGCATGCAGGAAGCGGTCCTGGGCGGGGAGAAGCCGCCGTCGGAGCGGGTCATCGACGACAACCGGGCGGTGTCGGGGCGGGAGTACCGGCTTGAGACGGAGGGGCCGCATCCGGCGGGCATGCAACTGGGCCGCTGACCGGGCCGTGCCCTCCTTGCGCCTCCGCCCCGGGTCCCGCCCCGGGGCGGTGGGCGCGGCCGGGCCGCACCTGGGACGACCTGCGCGGAAGCGCTCCGGTTTGGGGACTCGGCGAGGATTCGCTAGAGTTCTCTCGTCGCCCGGCACGCGCGGGGCGCACGCGGAAGTGGCTCAGTGGTAGAGCATCACCTTGCCAAGGTGAGGGTCGCGGGTTCGAATCCCGTCTTCCGCTCGGAGCTTCCGGCTCGGTGGCGTGGCCGAGAGGCGAGGCAGCGGCCTGCAAAGCCGTCCACACGGGTTCAAATCCCGTCGCCACCTCTACGAAGGACGATTAGCTCAGCGGGAGAGCGCTTCCCTGACACGGAAGAGGTCACTGGTTCAATCCCAGTATCGTCCACCATCTCTCATCAGCCAGGTCGGCGGGTCGCCGGCCTGGCTGACGCTTTTTCGCGGCCTTTCCGGCCCCTCCCCGGGCGCGGGGCCTGGCGCTTGTAGCAAGCGTTTGGTTCGATCAGGGGCATGGACGTTCAGGAGATCGCCGACCGTCTGGAGATCACCGACCTGCTGGCCCGGTACTCGCGGGCCGTCGACTCCGGCGAGTGGGACCTGCTCGACGAGGTGTTCAGCCCGGAGGCGGTCATCGACTACCGGTCCGCGGGCGGGATCAGGGGCGGGCTGGCGGAGGTCAAGAGCTGGCTCGCCGAGGTGCTGCCGCACTGGCCCGGACGCCTGCACCTGATCGGGGCCCCGCGGATCGTCCTCACCGGGGACGAGGCGCGGGTCAGCGCGCCGTTCACCGACACCCTCGCCCCGACGCGCGACATGGCCGCGGCCGACGCCAAGGGGTTCCTGCACGGCGGCGGCTGGTACCACCACCGCATGCGGCGTACTTCCGTCGGCTGGCGAAGTCAGGAGCTGGTGGAGGAACAGAGCTGGCGCACAGCCCGGTGACCCCACCCCCGCCCCCCCTGGCCCGGCCACTTCCCGACCGGGCAGCCTCCCGAGCGGGCGGCTTCCTGGCTAGGCCGCTTGCGGGTACGGCGGGCTCAGTGTGGCTGTTCGGGGTGGGTTGTGGTGAAGGCGAGGAGGGGGATGGCGGTCTGCTGGGGGTCCTCCAGGATGGGGGTGTGGCCGAGGCCGGGCAGGAGCGCGATCTCGGCCCCCGGCACGACGCGATAGCCGGACGCGGACGAGGAGCGCCACCGGCGGTCGTCCGCGCCGAAGATCACCAGCAGCGGCTTGCCCAGGGGCGCCAGCCGGTCAGGGAGCGGCCGTTCGTGCAGGTAGTCGCGAGTGCCCTGCATGGTCGCGGCGAGCGTGTGGAGGGTCATGCATCGCACCTCGTCCAGCAGCTCGTCCGGGGGCTGGTAGCCGGGACGGCTGAAGCCCGGGCTCGCGAACAGGCGGATCTGCTCGTCGGTCGGCGGCCACTGCGAGGGGGCGAACGCGGCCGACGCCGGGGCGATGAAGGCGTCCAGGTCAGGCCCGGTGTTGATGAGGACGAGCGCCGTCACCAGGCCGGGACGCTGTTCGGCCAGGGCGGTGGCGACCGCGCCGCCGCTGGAGTGGCCCGCGACCACGGCCTCCCGCACGCCGAGCCGGTCCAGCGCCTCGCCGACCCGGCGTGCCTGGTCGGGGGTGGTGTAGCCGCGGTCGTCCGGTTTGGCGGAGCGGCCGTGGCCGAGCAGGTCGATCCGGATGACGCGATGGGAGCCCGTGAGCAGCGGGACCATCTGGTCCCAGGAGCGGGCCGAGGACGCCGAGCCGTGGATGAGGAGAAGGGCGGGGGCGTCGCGGGGGCCGTCCTGGCAGACGTGGAGGTCGCCGTCGTCAAGGGAGAGGATCGTGCTCTCGGTGGTGTCGCCGTGGGAACTGGTCATGAGGCCACTGTGGCGGCCGTCCCGCGCCGGGGGATTGGACGAATGTTCCCTCGGGTTGCTGCCAGGGTTACACGTTCGCCGACATCGAGAACCAGATGTAGCCGACAGTGGTCAGGAGCAGGCACGCTGCTCCGATCGCCGCGCCCGCCGAGGCCGCGAAGAGCCGTACGGGCGTGGGCCGCCGTGCCGTGAACGCGTACCCGAGGGCGAGGCCGGCGCCGGGGAGCACCGCGGCCGCGATGCCGCACTTGGCCAGGAGCTCCGTGGGCATCCAGTCCAACCGCCAGATGCTCCAGGCCACCAGTCCGTAGCCGGTGAGGGCCGCTGCGCAGAGCACGGTCAGCCCGAGGGTGGCGTACTTGCGCGTGCCGGGATCAGGGAGGGACGTCACGGGCCGATGATCGCACGGCGTCGCGGCCGCCGGTAGACGCACCGGAGGCGGGAGGGCGGATGGGGTGTGCCGCCCGGACAGACCGGACAGAGGGGCGGGGTCACATGCCGGTCAGGGGGCAGTGGGTGGCGTCTGTGGCGTAGGACAGGAGGAGGTCGCGGGCCGTCTCCGTGTCGAACGGCCGCACCGCGTCCAGCAGGTGCAACCCCAGCCCGTCCTCCAGCGCCACCAGGTTCCTGGCGATCGTCATGGCGTCCCGGGTCAGCGTGAAGACGCCGGTCGCCGACCCCGCCTCCAGGATCGCGGCGTACAGGGCCACCTGCCGCTCGTACAGCCGGATGTGCTGGGCCGCGTACGCCGGGTCGCGCCGGGCGTGCGCCCCCAGCTCGTACAGCAGCACGCACAGCTCGTCGCCCGGACCGGCGGGCAGGCCGCTGCCGATGGTGATGACCAGGCGCCGCCGCAGGTCGGGCTCGCGGGCGGCGGCGGCCTCGCGGGCCGCGCAGAACCGGTCGACCGCCTCGCGCTGCACCTCCTGCAGCAGGCCGGCCATGCTCGGGAAGTAGTACAGCACCGACCCCGCCGACATGCCGGCGACCTCGGCGACGTCGCGCAGCCGCAGGTCGAGGATGCCGCGTTCGAGCACCGCCCGGCGGGCGGCGGAGACGAGTTCGGCCCGCTTCTCCCGGGCCCGGCTGGGTCGCGCCATGGCCGCGATTCTTCATAGGCGCTTCAAAAAACGCAAGCCGTCCTTGACGAACGCCCCCGATAGTTCTTTGATACTCGCTCAAGGAACCCCCCAAGGAGGCGTCGTGGCATCAACGGCCGCCCATCCACACCTGCACCGGGGACTCAAGCTCCTCGGCACCCTCCTCCTCACCCTGTCCGCCATCACCCCCGCGTCCTCGGTCTTCATCATCGCCCCCGGCGTGATCTCCCAGGCCGGCAGCGGCGCGATCCTCAGCTACCTGGCCGGCGCCGTCGTGGGCGTGTTCATGGCCTTCGTCTACGCCGAGCTGGGCTCGGCGTTCCCGCTCACCGGCGGCGAGTACGCCATCACCGCCCGGACGCTCGGCCGGCTGCCCGGCTTCGTGGTGCTCGGGCTGATCCTCATCACGCAGCTGCTCATCATCGCCGTCATCGCGCTGGGCGTGGGCGCGTACCTGTCGGTCGTCCTCCCGGGGCTGGACGGGCCGCTGGTGGCGGCCGTGACGTGCCTGCTCACCACCGTCGTGGCGGTCTTCGACATCAAGCTGAACGCCTGGGTGACCGGGGTGTTCCTGGCCATCGAGATGATCGCGCTGGTGGTCGTGGCGGCGCTCGGCCTGTTCAGTCCGCAGCGCTCGCCGGTCGAGCTGATCACCCATCCGGTGGTGGCCGGGGACGGCGGCGCGCTGGTGCCCGCCTCGCTGGGCCTGATCGGCGCGGCGACCGCAGTGGCGATCTTCTCCTACAACGGGTACGGCTCGGCGGTCTACTTCGGCGAGGAGGTGCACGACGCGCCGAAGAGCATCGCCAAGACCGTGCTGTGGGCGCTGGGCGTCACCGTGGCGGCCGAGCTGGTGCCGGTGACGGCGGTGCTGGTGGGCGCGCCGTCGCTGGAGGGCCTGTTCGGCGCGGAGAACATGATGCAGTACTTCGTCACCGCCCGCGCCGGGTCCGTGGCCAACACGGTGATCTCCCTGGCCGTGGCGCTGGCCATCCTCAACGCCGTGCTGGCCATCATCCTCATCACCTCGCGCATGTTGTTCAGCACCGGACGGGACCGCGCCTGGCCCGCGCCGGTCAGCCGCCTGCTGTCGTCGATCCACGCCCGGTACGGCTCCCCGTGGGTGGCCACGGTGCTGACCGGCGTGGTCAGCGCGGCCTGCTGCTTCATCGACGAGCGCTTCCTGCTGGTGGTGACCGGCACCTCGATCGTGGCCGTGTACGCGGCGCTGTGCCTGGGCGCGATCGCCGGGCGGCGCAACGGCACGACCGGCCACGCGGCGTACCGGATGCCGTGGTTCCCGCTCGCGCCGGTGCTGGCGCTGGCCGCGCTGGCGTACGTGATCTACCTCAACGCCCTGGACCCGGCGATCGGCCGGCCCAGCCTGTACGTCACCGCCGGGATCGCGGTGGTGTCGGCGGCGTACTATCTGGGGGTGCTGCGGCGGCGCGGCGGGTGGGATCTGGCTGAACCATGAGAGTGATCATCTTCGGGGCGACCGGCATGGTCGGGCGCGGCGTGCTCAGGGAGTGCCTGCTCGACGAGCGCGTGACGGCCGTGCTCACGGTCGGCCGGTCGCCCACGGGGACGGTCCACCCCAAGCTGCGCGAGCTGCTCCATGCCGACCTGTCGGACCTGTCGGCCGTCGAGGGCGAGCTGTCCGGCTACGACGCGTGCTTCTTCTGCCTCGGCGTGTCCGCGGCGGGCATGAGCGAGCAGGAGTACCGGCGGATCACCTACGACTACACGCTGGCGGCCGGCACCACGCTGGCCCGGCTCAGCCCGTCCTCGACCTTCGTCTACGTCTCGGGGGCCGGCACAGACGCGCACGGCCGCGCGATGTGGGCCAGGGTGAAGGGCGCGACGGAGAACGCGCTGCTCGCGCTGCCGTTCCACGCCTACATCTTCCGTCCCGGCTACATCCAGCCGATGCACGGCGTGACCTCGCGCACCCGCTGGTACCGGCTGGCCTACGTCGTGGCCGCGCCGCTCTACCCGCTGCTGCGGCGGCTGTTCCCGGCGGCGGTGACGACGACCGAGCGCATCGGCCAGGCGATGATCACCGTGGCCGAGCGCGGCGCGCCCGAGCGGATCCTCGGCCCGGCGGCGATCAACGCCCTGTGACGGCGGCCCGCGGCACCGGCCGCACGGCCCCCGGGATCAGCGGCACGGCCAGCAGCGAGGCGAGCGCGGCCAGCCCCCACACCGCCTCCCACGAGGCGAGGCCGAGCACCACCGGGACGAGCAGCGGGGTCACGAAGCCCGAGGCGAAGCAGGCGGTGCCCTCCAGGCCGAGCGCGGTGCCCGCCCTGGCCGCGCCCGCCATGGCGGCGATCTCGGTGTAGGCGATGCCGTGCCAGGAGTTGGCCAGCAGGCCGCCGATCGCCAGGGCGGCGACGGTGAGCGGGGTGGGCGCCGAGGTGAGCACGGCGGCGGCGGCCATCACGACGCCGGACAGCGTCCCGATGGCGCGGATCCAGATGCGCCGCCCGCCGCGGCGGTCGGTACGCCGGCCGGTCCAGATGCGCGCCGCGCCGCCGCCGAGCTGGGCGACGAGCACGGTGAGGGCGGCCAGGCCGGCGCCGGCCCCCTTGACGTCGTGCAGGAAGATCGCGGTGAAGGACAGCACGGCGAACTGCGGCACGGTGAGCAGCCCGCTGGCCAGCGCCACCCGCCACACGTCCCAGCGGCGCAGCGGGGAGGGGCCGGGCTCCGGGGCGGCGGCCGCGGCGGCGGGCGCCGGCTCGTGCAGCCAGCGCCAGGTGGCCGCCGCCGCCAGCAGGCAGAACACCGCCGGTACGGCGTAGACGGCGCGGAACCCGTACCGCTCGGCGAGCCAGGGCAGCAGGGCGACCCCGACCGCGCCGCCGACGGGGATGGCCGTCTGGCGGACGCTCATGGCCAGCCCCCGCTCGCCGTCGGCGAACCAGGTCATGACGGCCCGCCCGGAGGCGCCGTTCACGCTGCCGCCCAGCGCCCCGGCGGCCAGCAGGCACGCCGCCAGCAGGGCCACCCCGGCGTGCTCGGCCGGCGTCACGGCGGCGGCCATCACCGCCAGCAGCGCGCCCGTGGCGGTCAGCCCGGCCAGCAGCACGCGGCGGTCGCCCCAGCGGTCGGTGAGCATGCCCCACGCGATGTCGGAGGCGGCCACGCCCAGCCCCAGGCAGGACAGGACCAGGCCGAGCGAGCCCAGCGACAGGTGGTAGCCCGAGCGCATGGAGACCGCGGTCAGCGGGATGCCGGAGAACATGGCCGAGAAGCTGGCCTGGGCGCCGACGCCCACGGACAGCACGACCCATCGGTGCCGCGCGCCGAACCGGCGCGTCCCGCCGCCGACGGTGATGAGTGTCGCCACGATGCCCCCAAAGTAACCGGATTCAGTGGTTAGAAACCTTGGCAGCGCCGGAAGTAACTTGTCAACGCGGTTACCATGGGCGTCGTGGACTTCACCTTCGTCAGCGGCAACCTCGGCCTCGACCTCGCCGGCACCATCGGCCACCGCCGGGGCGCGCGCCTCGACCTGCTGGCCTCCCCCGCCGACCTGGCCCGCTGGACGGTCGCCGCCGGGCTCCTCGACGAGCCGCCCGAGACCGGCGACGACGACCTGGCGCGGGCGTCGGCCCTGCGCGAGGCGATCTACCGGCTGGCCACGGCCGCCCGCGAGGGCAGCCCGTACGACCGGGCCGACCGCGACCTGCTCAACGAGACCGCCCGGCGCCCGCCCGCGGACGTCGCGCTCGAAGAGCGCGGCCTGCGGCGCGGCGGCGGCCTGCCCGGCGCGCTGTCCACGACGGCGCGCGCGGCGATCGAGCTGCTCGGCGGCCCGCAGGCGGAGCTGATCCGCGAGTGCGAGGCCGACCCCTGCACCCGCCTGTACGTCGACGCCTCCCACCGCCGCACCCGCCGCTGGTGCGACATGCGCGGCTGCGGCAACCGCGCCAAGGCCGCGGCCTTCCGCGCCCGTGCGGGCGCCTGACCGGGATGATGGAATAACGGCGGAGGCCGGGACGCTACGGTACCTGTCAAAGATTCAACAGTCATGGATGGTGACTAAAGTGCAGTTCGGAATCTTCAGCGTGGGCGACGTGACCACCGACCCCACCACCGGCAGGACCCCGACCGAGCACGAGCGGATCAAGGCGATGGTGGCGATCGCGCTCAAGGCCGAGGAGGTCGGCCTCGACGTGTTCGCGACGGGCGAGCACCACAACCCGCCGTTCGTGCCGTCCTCGCCGACCACCATGCTCGGCTACATCGCGGCCAGGACCGAGCGGCTGATCCTGTCCACCGCCACGACGTTGATCACGACCAACGACCCGGTCAAGATCGCCGAGGACTTCGCCATGCTCCAGCACCTGGCCGACGGCCGGGTGGACCTCATGCTGGGCCGTGGCAACACCGGGCCGGTCTACCCGTGGTTCGGGCAGGACATCCGCCAGGGCATCCCGCTGGCCGTGGAGAACTACGCGCTGCTGCACCAGCTCTGGCGCGAGGACGTCGTCGACTGGGAGGGCCGCTTCCGCACCCCCCTGCAGGGGTTCACCAGCACGCCGCGCCCGCTCGACGGGGTGCCGCCGTTCGTGTGGCACGGCTCGATCCGCAGCCCGGAGATCGCCGAGCAGGCCGCCTACTACGGTGACGGCTTCTTCGCCAACAACATCTTCTGGCCCAAGGAGCACTTCATCCGCCTGATCAACCTCTACCGCCGGCGCTACGCCCACTACGGGCACGGCACGCCCGAGCAGGCGATCGTCGGCCTGGGCGGCCAGGTGTTCATGCGCAAGAACTCCCAGGACGCGGTCCGCGAGTTCCGCCCCTACTTCGACAACGCCCCCGTGTACGGCCACGGGCCGTCGCTGGAGGAGTTCACCGCCGAGACCCCGCTCACCGTGGGCAGCCCGCAGCAGGTCATCGACCGGACGATGGAGTTCCGCGAGTTCTTCGGCGACTACCAGCGCCAGCTGTTCCTCATGGACCACGCCGGCCTGCCGCTGAAGACCGTGCTGGAGCAGCTCGACATCCTGGGCGAGGAGGTCGTGCCGGTGCTGCGCAAGGAGATGGCCAAGGACCGCCCGGCCGGCGTCCCGGACGCGCCGGCGCACGCCTCGCTGGTCCAGGCCCGCACGTCCCAGGCCGTCGAGGTCTGACCCCTCCAGGGAAGGAGATCCCCCCATGAAGCTCGTCGTCGTCACGGCCGGCCTGACCCAGCCGTCCTCCACCCGCCTGCTCGCCGACCGGCTGGCCGAGGCCACCCGGCGGCGGCTGGACGGCGCGGCCGAGGTGCGCGTGGTCGAGCTGCGCGACCTGGCCGTGGACATCGCCAACAACCTGGTGACCGGCTTCCCCGGCGCCCGGCTGCGCGAGGTGGTCGAGGCCGTGACGCAGGCCGACGGGCTCATCGCGGTCACGCCGACCTTCAGCGGCTCCTACAGCGGGCTGTTCAAGTCGTTCTTCGACGTCCTGGACAACACGGCCCTGGCGGGCACGCCCGTGCTGATCGCCGCCACGGGCGGCACCGCCCGCCACTCGCTCGTGCTGGAGCACGCGCTGCGCCCGCTGTTCGCCTACCTGCGGGCCGTGGTCGTGCCGACCGCCGTCTACGCCGCCTCGGAGGACTGGGGCGGCGGCGGCGACTCCTTCACCGACGGGCTCGGCGAGCGCATCGACCGGGCCGCCGGCGAGCTGGCCGGCCTGCTGGCGGGCCGTGCTCCCCGCCCGGTCACGGCTGAGGAAGAAGGCGGGGCCGGGGCTGACGACGAGGTCGTCCCGTTCGCGGAGCAACTCGCGGCTTTGCGCGCACTGCGCTAGTTTGCAGCGGTGCTGACCGCTACATGCCTCTCGCTGTCCCTTGCCGTGACCTGCGTCTCCCCCGCAGACCTCAACAACCCACACAAGAAGGACATCGCCATGCAGCTGGTGTCCAGCGCGGAGAACTCCTCGCTGGACTGGAAGGCCCAGTACGGCTACATCGAGGACATCAAGGACGAACGCGGCTACACCGCGGGCATCATCGGCTTCTGCTCCGGCACCGGCGACATGCTGGAGCTGGTCGAGCTCTACACCCGGCGCAAGCCCTCGAACGTGCTGGCCAAGTACCTGCCCGCGCTGCGCAGGGTCAACGGCACCGACTCCCACGAGGGCCTCGGCAAGCCGTTCGTCAAGGACTGGAAGAAGGCCGCGGCCGACCCCGTCTTCCGTCGGGCCCAGGACCACGAGCGCGACCGCGTCTACTTCGACCCGGCCGTCCGCCGGGCCAAGAAGGACGGTTTGCGGGCGCTCGGCCAGTTCGCCTACTACGACGCCATGGTCATGCACGGCCCCGGCTCCGACAAGCTGAGCTTCGGCGGCATCAGGAAGGCCGCGCTGGCCAAGGCCGCCTCCCCCGCCCGCGGCGGCGACGAGGTGGCCTACCTCAACGCGTTCCTGGACGCCAGGAAGGCGGCGATGAAGGCCGAGGACGCCCACGACGACACCACCCGGGTCGACACCATGCAGCGCGTCTTCTTGAGGAAGGGCAACCTCGACCTCAGGCCGCCGCTGACCTGGAAGGTGTACGGCGACAAGTACACGATCAAGCACTGATCCGGCGATCAGGGTAGGTTGGTGCCCAAGCCGAACAAACGGGGTTAATCATGTCCAACGGTGCCCGTCATGGTCTGGGAGTGGTCGCGGGGCTGCTGCTTCCGCCGCTGATCGCCGCCTGCCTCATGTACGGCATCGGCGAGCTCGGCCTGACCATGGCCACGCGGTTCAGGGTCTCCTGGATCGGGCTGGCCGTGATCGCGGCGGCCGGGGCCGGTCTGGCCTTCCTGGCCGGCTCGCGCCTGTCACCGATCGCCTCGCTGCTCGGCGGACTGGCCTACACCGCGCTCGGCCTGGTGCCCGCGGTGGAGCTGGGCGCCGGGTTCCGCGTCCTCCCCGACGGGCTGGTCACCGGCAGCCTGGGAGCGGGCCTGCAGACCACGATCTACACCGGGGTCATGCTGTTCCTCGGCGTGGCGCTGCTGGTCGTGTCGGCCTTCCCGTCGCGGTGGCGGTCCCCGGCGCGGCCGTCGGCCTACGCCTCCGAGTACGGCTCGGCGGGGTCGCCGTACCTGCCGCAGGGCACGCCGCACGACGTCACCAGGCCGATGCACCGCGAGTGAGCCCGGCCGGGCCTGGCAGAATGCGGCCATGCGCGACTCGAAGATCGTCGACTTCCTGGCCGAGCTGGCCGACAAGGTGCCCGCCCCCGGCGGCGGGGCCACCGCCGCCCTGCACGCGGCCCAGTCCGCGGCGCTGCTCGGCATGGTGGCCCGCTACACCACCGGCGAGCGGTACGCCGAACACGCCCAGACGGTCGCCGCGGTGATCGAGGAGACCGACGCCCTCCGCGCGCGGACGCTGCGGCTGGCCGAGGAGGACGCGGCGGCCTTCACCGCGGTCTCCGACGCCTACCGGCTGCCCAAGGGCGAGGAGCGCAGCGTCTCCATCGCCCGCGCCCTGGCCGGCGCGGCCGAGCCCCCGGCCCTGGTGGTGGCGGCCGCCACGCGCCTGGTCGAGCTCTGCGAGCTGCTGCTGCCGATCGGCAACCGCAACGTCGTCACCGACGTCGCCGCCGCCGCCGAGGCCGCCCGCGCCGCGCTCACCACCGCCCGGGTGAACGTCGAGGTCAACCTGCGGGGCATCAAGGACGAGCAGGTCCGCGAGGAGCTGACGGCCCGCCTGGCGGGCGTCGAGGCGGCCGTCGCCACGGCCGACCGGATCACCGCCGGGGTACGCGAGGAGATCGCCCGATGAGGACGCTGACCGGCCGCGACCTGGCCACCGCGATCAAGGCCCAGACGCAGGCCGAGGCCGCCGCCGGGCCGCAGCCCAGACTGGCCGTCGTGGTCGCCACGGCCGACGAGGCCAGCCTGTGGTACGTCCGCTCGATCGCCAAGGCCGCCGCGGGCGTCGGCGTCGCCTGCGACATCGTCGACCTCGGCGCCGGCGCCGACCCCGGCAGGATCCACGAGACGCTGGCCGGGCTCAGCGCCGACGACGCCGTCCACGGGGTCATGCTCCAGACGCCGCTGCCCGCCGGGGCCTCGGCGCAGGAGCTGGCCGCCGCCATCGACCCGCGCAAGGACGTCGACGGCGCGAACCCGCTCTCGCTCGGCCGCCTGGCCGCCGGGCTGCCCGCGTTCCCGCCCGCCACGGCGGCGGCCGTCATGGCCCTGCTCGACCACTACGAGGTGCCGCTCGAAGGGCGGCGGGCGGTGGTCGTCGGCCGCTCGACCGTGGTCGGCAAGCCGCTGGCCCATCTGCTGCTCGACCGGCACGCCACGGTCACCGTCTGCCATTCGCGCACCCGCGACCTGGCCGCCGTCACCGCCGGGGCCGAGGTGCTGGTGGCCGCGGTCGGCCGCGCCGGGCTGATCGGCGCCGCGCACGTCGCGCCGGGCGCGGTGGTCATCGACGTGGGCACCAACCCGACCGACGACGGCGGGCTCACCGGCGACGTCGACTTCGCGGCGGTCGCGGAGGTGGCCGGCGCGCTGACCCCGGTGCCCGGCGGCGTCGGCCCGGTGACGACCGCGCTGCTGCTGCGCCACACCGCCCGCGCGGCGAACCTGCCCTGAGCCCCGACATCCGAGAGTGGAGACCATCGATGGGTGACGTCCTGATCGTGCAGAACAGCAGGAGCGGCGGCCCGAGCCGGCTCGGCGACTGGCTGGAGGAGGCCGGGTTGCGGCTCGACGTGGTGCTCGCGCACGAGGGCGCCCCGCTGCCCGACCGGCTGGACCGGCACGACGCCATGATCATGCTCGGCGGCGGCTACCTGCCCTCCGAGGACGACCGGGCCCCGTGGCTGGCCGATGCCCGCCGGCTGGTGGGCCAGGCGCTGGCGGACGGCGTGCCGCTGTTCGGCATCTGCCTGGGCGGCCAG
The DNA here is from genome assembly GCF_044459705.1 of Nonomuraea sp. NPDC050227. Taxonomy (NCBI): domain Bacteria; kingdom Bacillati; phylum Actinomycetota; class Actinomycetes; order Streptosporangiales; family Streptosporangiaceae; genus Nonomuraea; species Nonomuraea sp. NPDC050227. The sequence goes on from NZ_JBITJF010000017.1 coordinate 257,955, forward strand.
ATGCTGGCCGAGGTGGCCGGCGGCGAGGTGACCGGCGACACCGGCGCGCCGGAGAACGGCAGCCTGCCGGTCACGATCCGGCCCGAGGCGGAAGGCGACCCGCTGTTCCAGGGCCTGCCGCCGGTGGTGCCCGCCATCGAGCACCACAGGGACGCCGTCACCCGGCTGCCCGCCGGCGCGGTGTGGCTGGCCGAGACGCGCGCCTGCCCCTACCAGGCGTTCCGGGTGGGCGAGCGGGCGTGGGGGGTGCAGTTCCATCCCGAGGTGCTGCCCGCGCGCGTGCGCGAGTGGACGCCCGACGGCTTCGACCCCGCGGAGGTCTACGCGGGCGCGGTGGCCGACGAGCCGGTCTCCACGCCGATCTGGCGCGAGGTGGCGACCCGCTTCGCCAAGATCGTCCACGCCTGACCTACCGCCTTCGCAGTCCGTCTGCGCCTGACCGCCCGCCTTCGCAGTCGGAGGCGCTCTGCGGCCCGGCGTGCCCCACGGGCCGGGGCGGGCGGGGCGGGTGGGGCGGGCGGTGGCCGGGGCGTGGGATGAATGGCCCTAACGTGGGGGGAATGCGGGTAGACAGACTTCACGGCTGGCCGGCCGACGCGGCCGAGGCCGAGGCCGTCCAGGACCGGTTGCGCGGCCGCGTGGAGCTCGCCGGGCCCACGGACTTCGCCCTGGTGGCCGGTCTCGACGTGCACTACCACGGCGACGACGAGGTGACGGCGGCGGTGGTCGTCCTGGACGCGGCGACGCTGGAACCGGTCGAGCGGGCGGTGGCCCACGGCCGGGCCGCCTTCCCTTACGTGCCCGGCCTGTTCGCCTTCCGCGAGCTGCCCACCCTGGTGGAGGCGCTCGAACGGCTCGCCGTCACCCCCGACCTGCTGGTCTGCGACGGCCACGGCCTGGCTCACCCGCGCGGTTTCGGCCTGGCCTGCCATCTCGGCGTGCTGACCGGCCTGCCCGCGCTCGGCGTGGCCAAGACGCCGTTCGTGGGCGAGCACGAGCCGCCCGGCCGGGAGCGCGGGGACTGGACGCCGATCGTCCACGAGGGCGTCACGGTGGGCAGGGCGCTGCGCACGCGGCGGGACACCAAACCGGTCTACGTCTCCCAGGGCCACCGCATCGGCCTGGACACCGCCACGTCCCAGACCCTGCTGCTCACGCCGCGCTACCGCCTCCCCGAGCCGGTGCGCCAGGCCGACCACCTGGCCCGCCACCCCGCCGGGACCTGACCGCCCCCTCGACCGGCCCCGCCGGGAAGGCCGGCGCAGGGGGTCGGCGCACGGGGTCGGCGCACTGGGTCGGCACAGGTCAGCGGCGCCAGGCCCAGGCGACGAGCCACACGCTGAGCCCGAAGATCGTCATGCCCAGCGGCACGTGCGCGGCCACCGCCCCCGACCCGCCGAGCATCGACTGCAGGAACCCGAGCAGCAGGACCCCCAGGCTGACCAGCGCGGGCCAGCCCGCGCCGCGCCCCGGCCGCCACAGCAGCACGGCCGCGACGAGCTGGAGCAGCCCGAGCAGGTGGACGGCGCCCGCCCCGGCCCCGTGCAGGCCCGCGCCGGCCCCGCTCATGAGCTGCCCCGCCGTGACGGCCTGCAGGAGCACCGACAACATGCTGAGCGTGGCGAGGGCCTTGAACGCGGTCAGATACCCGCTCCCCTTGACGACCTGGGTGACCACTGGACTCTCCTTCGACCTCGGGTGGACGCCCCCAGGATCGCGCCGCCGCCGGAGCCGGGCATCCGCCGCCCGTCGTCATCCTCGCTACGCCCAGCGTCGTACGCTCACGCCGGGCCGTACGCTCACGCCGGGTCGTGCGCCCCCGAGGAGGCCAGCGGGGGCAGGATCGCCTGGGCGTCCGCGCCGCCGAACCAGAGCCCGATCACGAACGCGGCCGTCGCCTCCAGCTGCACGGCCCGGTCCAGGCCGCCGCCGTCCAGCGGGGTGCAGCCCAGGTCGCGGACCAGGCCCCGGACCAGGTCGAGCGCCCGGACGTCGTCACCGCACAGGGGCACCGCCAGCGGGCGGCCGTCGAACACGGGCGGCGTCATCCGCCACACGTCCACGTGGCACAGGTTGAACGCCTTCACCACGTGCCCGCCCGTGAGGTCGGCGATCCGGCGGGCGAGCGGACGCGTGACGTCGTACCTGTCGGGGGCGGCGGCGTTCGTCACGTCGATGATCGGCTTGCCGCGCAGTGCCGGGCCGGCGGCGGCCAGCACGTCGCCCAGCCCCGCCTCCCGGACGCCCACCATCACCACCTCGCCGGACGCGGCCGCCTCCGCCCAGCTCCCCGACCGCGCCCCCGGGCGGCCGGCCTGGGCGTTCATGCTCTCCGCGCGGGCACGGGCGCGCTCGGGGTCGCGTCCGCTGACCGTCACCTCGTGCCCGGCCCTGATCCACTGCGTGCCGAGCGCGTCGGCCATGCCGCCGGCGCCCAGGATCCCGATCTTCATGTCGTCCTCCGTGCTGCGAAAGGGCTTTACTAGGACAAGGACTCTAGAAATCCCGTCACGCACCGATCGGTGCCTATCGGAGGCGTTACGTGTTCATCGCCGACTGCCAGGCCAGACTGGCCTTCGACCTGATCGCCAACACCTGGAACGCGGTCGTCGTCTGGTCGCTGCGCCACGGCCCTTGCCGTCCAGGGGAGCTGCGCGCGCAGATCGGCGGGATCAGCCCCAAGGTGCTCACGGAGACACTGCGCCGCCTGGAGTTCAACGGGCTGGTCGCCCGCCGCGCCTACGCCGAGGCCCCGCCCCGCGTCGAGTACGCGCTGACCGACCTGGGCCGCTCCCTGCTCGGCCCGATCGAGGCGTTCGGCGTGTGGGCCCACGACCACGCCGAGGACGTCATGGACGCCCAGGACCGCTGGACGGACTCGAACTCCCCTGCTTCATGAGGATTCTTTAACGCAGCGTTACTGAGTAATTACTCTGGGTAGCAAGTCGGTGGTTGATCCCACCATCCCCAGGAGGTACTCATGCCTGACGTCCAACGCCGCCGCGCCGCCGTCATCGGAGGCGCGCTGACCGCGGCCCTCGCCGCCGCCCTCTTCGCGGCGCCCGCGTACGCCGTCGTCGATCCCGCCACCGCGGTCCCGTGCGCGGCCGAGGCCGCCGCCGGCCTGGCCGCTCTGGTGGACCCGGCGGCCCCCCAGGCGCCGACCGAGATCCCCGCGGCGGGCTGCCTGCATCCCTGACCGGCCGGCCACCGCGCGGGCGGTGCGGCGGGCCACGCCGCACCCCCGCCACCGGCCCTCCCCCTCCAACAGCTCCGACAGCTCCGACAGCGCAATCCCCGTGCCCGACCAGCAGCAGTCGAGGAGTCCCCATTGAAGTTCCGAATCCTGACCAGCGCAGCGGTCCTCGCTCTGGCGGCGGCGGCCGCCGTTCCCCCAATCGCCCTCGGGTCAGGGGGCCGAAACGATCCGGGGAACATCAATGTCCAGGCCATCGTCGACCGGGTCAACATCTTCACGTCGTAGTGAGGCCACCACAGTTGACCGTGGCCGAGACCGGGTCCGCTCCCCGGCCGCGGAACACGCTGGAGCACATCGGCTACGTCATGTTCCTCAGCCGGTGGATACAGGCGCCGCTCTACCTCGGGCTGATCGTCGCTCAGGTCGTCTACGTGTGGCGGTTCATGGTCGAACTCGCCCACCTGGTCGAACTCGGGTTCGGCGGCAACCCCCCGGAGACCACGATCATGCTGATCGTCCTCGGGCTCGTCGACGTCGTGATGGTCTCGAACCTGCTGATCATGGTGATCATCGGCGGCTACGAGACCTTCGTCTCACGGCTGCGCATCGACGGCCATCCCGATCAGCCGGAGTGGTTGTCCCATGTCAATGCAAACGTCCTCAAAGTCAAGCTGGCCATGGCGATCATCGGGATCTCGGGGGTGCACCTCCTGCAGATCTTCATCAACGCCGCCCGGCCGGCCATCACCGACAGGGAACTCGTATGGAAGACATTGATCCATCTCACCTTCGTGGTCTCGGCGCTGGCGCTGGCCGTGATGGATCGCATCATGGCGGGCGGGCGGCACGTCCAGCAGGCGCACCGGGACCAGCAGCCCGGCGGCGTCGCGCAGGAGCGGGTCGCCGCCGCCTAGCGATCGCACTGGCGGCCGGCGCGGGGCTGCTGGCCGGCGCGGGCTGGGCGGCGTCGGCGGCGCCGGCGTACGCCTCGGCCGCGGCGCCTCCCCAGGGGCCGCGACCGCTCATCGGCGACGTGGTCGTCTTCAACGACGAGATCGTCGAGCCGGTGTCGCTCCCGGTGAGCACCTGCGGCGGCCTGCTGCCGGTGCTGAGCGGCGCCCCCACCGGGTGCGAGGGCACGTCCAGGGTGTCGGACGACGACGCCTGAGATCCCCGGCGCCCGCCCGCGGGGGCGGGCGGGCGCCGGACCCCGGCCGGGTAAGCCAAAGAGGCGTTCGAGAACGTCGGCCGGGTCAGCCGTAGAGGCGTTCGAGAACCCCGGCCGGGTCAGCCGTAGAGGCGTTCGAGGACCTCGGCCACGCCGTCCTCGTCGTTTGAGGACGTGCGGTGCCCGGCCGTGGCCAGCACCAGCGGGTGGGCGTTGGCCATCGCGTAACCGGCCCCGGCGAAGGCCAGCACGGCCAGGTCGTTGGGCATGTCGCCGAACGCCACCACCTCGGCGGGCGCGACGCCGCGTGCCAGGCACAGCTCGGCCAGCATGCCCGCCTTGGTCACGCCCAGCGCGCTGACCTCCAGGAGCCCCGGCACCCCGGAGTGGGTGACCTCGGCCAGCTCCCCCACGGCCGCCGCAGCCAGGGCCGACATCTCGTCGAGGGTGTGCGCGGGCGAGAGCACCAGGAGCTTGACGATCGGCTCGCCCGCCTCGCACGCCGAGGCCACCTCCCGGTAGTGCGCCACGTCGTGCTCGACCCGTCTGGTGTAGCCGGCCTCGGTGAGCACGCCGGTGCCGGTCTCGACGGCGAAGGCCGCCCCGGGCAGGGCCGCGGCCAGGCTGTCGGCCACCTTCCTGGCGGCCTGCGGCTCGATCGTGCGGCTGGCCACGATCCGCGCGGCGGCCAGGTCGTACAGGAGGGCGCCGTTGCTGCAGATCGCCAGGCCCGTCAGGCCCGCCTGGCCGGCGATGGCGTGGATGGAGCGCGGCGGGCGGGCGGTCACGAAGACGATCTCCGCTCCGGCGGCGCGGGCCAGGCCCAGGGCCTGCCGGGTGCGCGGGGAGACGACGCCGGCGGAGGTCAGGAGGGTGCCGTCGAGATCGGTGGCCACGATGCGGGGCGGGGTGGCGGAGGTCACGTCCCCACCGTAGATCCCGGCCGGGAGGGGGGCAGGAGTAGGGTGCCCTCGTGTCTTCCATATCGGGGCGTTTCGCCCGGTCCGGGCCGCGTCCGGACGACCGGGTCGCCTCCGTCTTCCGGTTCGCGTCGGAGCTGGTCGCCTGGGTCGCGGCGCCGTGGGCGCTGCTTCCCGGTTCGGTGTGGCTGGCCGTGTTGTCGGTCGTGGTGCTGATCGGCCTGCCGACGGTGTTCGCCACGCCCGGCGACAAGCGGAGCGTGCTGGTCGCCGTGCCCGGGTTCGTGACGGTCGGGCTGGTCGCCCTCCAGCTCGTGGCGGCGGTGGCGGCGGCGTGGGTGGCCTGGCACGCGGTCGTGGCGGCGGTGGTCACCGTGCTGGCGGTGGTCACCGTGGTGCTGGAACTGCCGCGCTGGCGCTGGCTGCTGACGGGCTGAGCGGCCGCGCGTCCGGAGCTCTCAGAGGCGCATCTCGGCGGGGAGGCGGGTGGCGGCGTTGAGCAGCTCCAGGCCGAGCAGGTCGCCCGAGGCGCCGTAGTCGAGGACGACGTCCTCCGAGACGGTCTGCCGTACCGCCTCACCTGGCACGATTTCGTGCTTCATCGCGATATAGGCGATGTCTTGTTCCTTGTTCCAGCTGACGTACACGGTCCGGGTGAGCTGGCGGTCCGGCGGGGCGTCGTCCGGCCGGAGCAGGCCCTCCTTGGCCTCGTGCGAGCCGGCCAGCGCCGCGCGTACCATGGCCAGCGCCACCTCGACCGCCTCCAGCGAGTCGCGCCCGGTCGCCCGGCGCTCGTGCTCCCACCCGGCCAGCCCGTCGATCCGGTACGGGCACGACCACTCCCCCGCCTCCTCGTACGGCATGCCGACGGCGACGGTCACCTCGCGCGGCGGGACGGTCTCCAGCACCAGCACCCGCTGGGCGATCTCGTACATGCCGCATCATCTACCCAGGCGCCCGCTTCCGGAAGACCCACGGCACGAGCCATATCATCCGGGGCCGATGCGTTCCGGCTTCCGGCGGCGGCGGGTTAGTGTGCGTTAGGGTCGCAAGGGGGCCTAGATGAACGAGTCGTTCGGCACACGCCTGCGTGCCAGGCTGGACAAATTCGGCCCGCTCTGTGTGGGCATCGATCCGAGCCCGGCGTTGCTCGACGCCTGGGGCCTCGACGACTCACCGGGCGGCCTTGAGCGCTTCAGCCGCACGGTGGCCGACACGATCAGCGACGTGGCCGCCGTGGTCAAGCCGCAGTCGGCCTTCTACGAGCGCTGGGGCAGCCGCGGCGTCGCCGTCCTGGAACGCACCATCGCCGATCTGCGCGAGGCCGGCACGCTGGTGCTGCTCGACGCCAAGCGCGGCGACGTCGACACCACCATGGCCGCCTACGCCGAGGCCTACCTCGACCAGGGCAGCCCGCTGGCCGCCGACGCGGTGACGCTCAGCCCCTACCTGGGGTTCGGCTCGCTGGAGGTGGCGATCACCTCGGCGGTGGCCAACGACGCCGGCGTCTTCGTGCTGGCCCGCACCTCCAACCCGGCGGCGGCCGGGCTGCAGCAGCGGGTGGCCGACCTGGTGCTCGCCGGGGCCGCCGCGGCCAACGCGGGCCACGAGCCGTTCGGGCCGGTGGGAGTGGTCATGGGCGCCACGCTGCCCGCGCTCGACCACTCCCTGGCCGACCTCAACGGCCCGATCCTGGCTCCCGGGCTCGGCGCGCAGGGCGCCTCACCCGCCGACGTGGCCCGGCTGTTCGCCCCGGTACGCGGCTCCGTCGTGCCGTCGGTCTCCCGGGCCGTGCTGGCCGACCCGCGACGGCTGCGGTCGAGGACCCTGCAGTACCGGGACGAGTGCGTCACGTACCTGACGTACTGAGCCGCTCGACGGCGGCCAGCACCGCCCGTACCGACGCGGTGAGCACGGAGGTGTCCTGACCGGCGCCCCAGCCGGTCACGCCCCCGACCCGGGCCTCCACGTACGCGACGGCGCTGCTGCCCGTCCCCGGGTCCACGGCGTGCTCGGCGTAGTGCAGGACGTCGACCTCGACGCCGTCCCCGGCCAGCGCGGCGGTCAGCGCGGACAGCGGGCCGTTGCCGGTGCCGCGCAGCGCCCGCCCCGACTCCAGGACGCCCTCGAACTCGTGCGTCCCCGGCGCGGTCTCGGCCGTGCGCCAGGAGGCGAACCAGGAGCGCTCGCCGGGCGCGATGTAGGTGGCGTGGAAGAGCGCCCGCAACTCGTCGGCGGTGATCTCCTCGCCGCTGTCGTCCGTGGCCCGCTGCACCGTCGCGGCGAAGTCGATCTGCAGGCGGCGCGGCAGGTCGAGGCCGTGGCGGGCGCCCAGCAGGTACGCGATGCCGCCCTTGCCCGACTGGCTGTTGACCCGGATGACCGCCTGGTAGCCGCGCCCCACGTCGGCCGGGTCGATGGGCAGGTACGGCACCTCCCACGGCGCCTGCTCCGGCGGCACGCCCAGCTCGGCGGCCCGCACGGCGTGGTGGGCCAGGCCCTTGCCGATGGCGTCCTGGTGGGTGCCGGAGAAGGCGGTGTAGACCAGGTCGCCGGCGTAGGGGTGGCGGTCGTGCACGGGCAGGCGGTTGCAGTGCTCGACGACGCGCCGGATCTCGTCGATGGCGGAGAAGTCGATCATCGGGTCGACGCCCTGGGAGTGCAGGTTGAGCGCGAGGGTCACCAGGTCGACGTTGCCGGTGCGCTCGCCGTTGCCGAACAGGCAGCCCTCCACCCGCTGCGCCCCGGCGAGCACGGCCAGCTCGGCGCAGGCCACGCCGGTGCCGCGGTCGTTGTGCGGGTGCACCGACAGGATCACCGAGTCGCGGCGGTCGAGGTGGCGGTGCATGTACTCGATCTGGTCGGCGTACACGTTGGGGGTGGCGATCTCGACGGTCGCGGGCAGGTTGTGGATCACCGGGCGGTCCGGGGAGGCGTCCCAGAGGGCGGTCAGCTCGTTGCAGATCTCCAGCACGTAGTCGGGCTCGGTGAGGTTGAACACCTCGGGCGAGAACTCGAAGCGCACCGGGAGCCCGTCGGCCAGGCGGGCGACCTGGCCGGCCGCGTCCAGGACGAGCTTGCGCAGGGCGTCGCGGTCGTGGCCGAGCACCACGTTCCGCCAGGTGGGCGCGGTCGCGGTGTAGAGGTGCACGACCACGTCGGGCAGGCCGCGGATCGACTCGAAGGTGCGCTCGATCAGGTCCTGCCGGGCGGCGGTGAAGGCCACCACGGTCACCTCCTCGGGCACCGCGCCGGGCTCGGCCAGCTCCCTGAGGAAGTCGAAGTCGAGCCTGCTGGCCGACGGGTAGCCGACCTCGATCTCCGTGAAGCCCATGCGCACCTGGAGGTCGAACAGGCGGCGCTTGCGCGCCGGGTCCATCGGCTCGGCCAGCGCCTGGTTGCCGTCGCGCAGGTCGACCGGGACCCAGAGGGGGGCGGCGGTGATGCGGCGCGAGGGCCAGGCGCGCTCGCCGGTCAGGGGCACCTCGACCCGCTCGTGGGCGGGCCGGTAACGGTGAGAGGGCATCGCGCTGGGGCGCTGCCGGTTCCATGCGTACACGTCTTCGTTCCTTCTTCGGCGGTCGGACGACCGGCAGCACCTCGCACGCCGCGGCGGGGTGCCGGTCCGGTCAGGCCCCGCCGCGGCGGCCGAGAAGAAGGAGACCGTACGACGACATGGCGGCTACACTAACCACAACACAGGTCCTCAGACAACCTGAGAGGTGCATATGCCGCTCGGCGCCCTCCGCCGCAGCCCCCTGGTCGACCAGGCCGTCCAGCACCTGCGCGAGCAGATCACCGAGGGCCACTGGCCGGTCGGCACCCGGCTGCCCGGCGAGAACGCGCTGGCCAAGACGCTCGGGGTGGGCCGGTCCACGGTCCGCGAGGCGCTGCGGGCGCTGGCCGGGGCTGGGCTCGTGCGGGCCCGTCAGGGCTCGGGGGTGTTCGTCATCGCCTCGGAGCCGGCCGAGGACTGGCCGGCGCGGCTGCGGCGGGCCGCGATCACCGACGTCTACGAGGTCCGCATGATGGTCGAGACCCAGGCGGCCAGGCTGGCGGCGGCCCGGCGTACCGACGAGGACGTCGCGGCGATGGAGGCCGCGCTCCAGGCCCGCGAACGGGCGGCGGACGAGGACGACGCGGCGTTCGTCGACGCCGACATCGCGCTGCACGCGGCGGTCGTGGCGGCGGCGGGCAACCCGGTGCTCACGGACCTGTTCGCCGAGTTCGCGCCGGCGTTGCGGGAGGGGCTGATCGACATGGTGGGGCTGCTGGAGCTGCGCGGGCACGACCGCAATCCGGGGCACGACGCGCACGCCGCGCTGGTGGCGGCGGTCCGCGACGGCGACGCGACGGCGGCCGGCGACCTGCTGCAGGCCGAGCTGGAGCAGACCCTCGCCCGGCTGCACACACAACCCGGCGCCTGACGACCGCCGGGGCAGGCGGTCCCGGCGGGCGGTCCCGGCGGGTGCAGCAGGCGGCAGGTCAGGCGGTGGGGCCGGCGTCGGGGCGGATGACGTCCTCGCCTTCGTCGTCCTCCTCGGGCGGCTCCTCCGGGACGGGCTCCTCCAGCTCATCGGGCGGGTCCGCGGACAGGGGGCGGCGGGTCCTGGGCGACCCTGAGGCGGACCGCTCGGCGACCACGTCGCTCTCCCCCTCCACGCCTCCCACCGCCGCGGGCAGGTCGTCGGGCTTTCGGTTCATGGCCCCCACCTGCCCGTGACGGCGTCCCTTGACGCCCGGCCGGACGTCAAAGGACGGGCTAGGACAGCTCCCGCAACGCGTCCTCGATCTCGGCCCTGACCGGCATCGACGTGCTGGCGCCCGCCCGCTGGACCGACAGCGCCGCCGCCACCGAGGCGAAGCGCAGCGCCTCGGCCGGGGCCAGGCCGTCGGCCCGCGCGACCGCCAGCGCGCCGACGAACGTGTCACCGGCGGCCGTGGTGTCCACGGCCTTGACCTCGATCGCGGGCACCCGCAGCCGCTCGCCCGAGCGCGCGCCGTAGAGCGCGCCGCGCGAGCCCAGCGTGATGACGGCCTCCTCGACGCGTTCGAGGAGCGCGTCGAGGGCGGCGTCGGGGTCGGCCTGGCCGGTGATGTCGGCGGCCTCGTGCTCGTTCGGGACGATCATGGTGACCGCGTCGAGCAGCTCGTCGGGCAGCGGCTGCGCGGGCGCCGGGGTCAGGATGGCGGGCACCCCGGAGACCCGGGCCGCCTCCGCGGCGGCCACGACGGCCTCCATGGGCAGTTCGAGCTGGAGCAGCAGGGCCCGCGACCCGGCGATCGTGGCCAGGTCGCCGCCGGACGGCCCGGTCACGGTGCCGTTCGCGCCGGGCACGACGATGATCGAGTTGCCGCCGGCGTCGTCGACCACGATGTGCGCGATGCCGCTGGGGCCGGGCACCTGGCGCAGGCCGCGGACGTCCACGCCGGCCTCGGCCAGGGTGGAGCGCATCTCGGCCCCGAAGGCGTCGTCGCCGACCGCGCCGAGGAAGGCCACCTGCGCGCCGGCGCGGGCCGCGGCGATGGCCTGGTTGGCGCCCTTGCCGCCGGGCACGGTCCGGAACCGGTGACCGGTGACCGTCTCGCCCCGTTTGGGGGCCTGGGATACGTACGCGACGAGGTCCATGTTGGCGCTGCCGAAAACCGAGATCATGGGGCCATCATCTCCTGTGTACGTCGCGCCAGTTCGCCGAGCCCCACCCCGTCGAAGCCGGTCAGGCTGCTGGCCAGGCTGTCGCGCATGAGCCAGCGGTCCGGTACGCCGCCCATCAGCGCGCCCGCCACGGACCCCGCCGTGGCCCCGGCCGAGTCGGTGTCCCAGCCGCCGGCGACCGCGCCCGCGATCGTGGCGGTGAAGTCGCCCGCGCCGTGGATCAGCGTGGCGGCCACCAGCGCGGCGTTGTTGATCGTGTGCACCCAGTGCAGCGTGCCATGCCGCTGGTGCAGCAGGTCGATGACACGCTCGAAGTCCGGCTCGCGGACGGCGTCGGCGACGGCCAGGCTGACCGCCTCGTGCAGGCGGGAGTCGCGCGGCACGACCGACAGGCCCGCCTCCACGGCCTCCCGCGCCGAGCCGGCCACCAGCGAGGCGGCGCACATGGCCGCGACGAACATCGCGCCGTAGATCCCGTTGGCGGTGTGGGTCAGCCGGGCGTCGCGCCAGGCCAGTTCGGCGGCCGTGGCGGGGTCGCCGGGGTTGGCCCAGCCGTAGACGTCCGTCCTGATGAAGGCGCCGATCCACTCGCGGAACGGGTTGCGGCGGGTGGCCGTCTCCGGCGGCTCGAAGCCGTCGAGCAGGTTGCGGTAGGCGACCCGCTCGGCGGTGAACGTGCGGCCGGCCGGCAGCTCGTCCAGCCACAGCTTGGCGACGTCCTCGGTGGTGAAGCCGCGGCCGTGGCGCTCCAGGACGGACAACGCCAGCAGCGGGTAGTTGAGGTCGTCGTCCTCGGGGATGCCGTCGATGTTCTCGGCCAGCGAGTTGACCGCGCTGCGCCGGTTCCACGGCCACCTGCGCGCGATCTCCTCCGGCAGGCCCTCGGCGGTGAACCAGCCGGTGATCGGCCAGTTGCCGGTGGCCTCGGCGATCTGCCTGATGCCGGCGCGCGGGATCTTCTCCACCGGCTTGCCCAGCACGCAGCCGGCCGCCCGTCCCTGCCAGGCGCCCAGCAGCCGCGCCGGGTCCGCCTTCGCCGCGGTCCCGGCCGCGATCCCGGCCGCGGGCCAGTCGGGGCAGGCGGCGACGATGGCGTCCAGGTCGGAGGGCTCGGCCAGCGGCGAGGGGATCGCGGCCAGCTCGTCCAGCAGGCTCTCGGCCAGGGGGCGCAGCCGGGCCGCGGCGGCCTCGGAGGCGCCGGCGCGCGGCGGGGCGTCGTGGCCGCCCGCCGCGTGCCACCGTCCGGCCAGCTCGCGCACCTGCGGCAGGTCGCCCCTGCCGTCCTCGCCGGCCTGGCGCAGCTCGTGGCCGACCAGGTCCTCCGGCTGGACCCAGGTGAGCCTGATCATCGAGCGTCCAGCTCGGCGAAGGCGGCCTCGTGGGCGCGCCGCCGCGCCAGGTCGTCGGCGTGCACCCGGCGCGCCACCTCGGCGATCGCCAGGCCGGGCGCGACCAGGTCGGTACGGCTGGCCGCCCCCACCTGCTCCACCCACTGCGCGGGCACCGCGGACAGCCCCCCGAGGGCGCCCGCGATCGCTCCGCCCATGGAGGCGATCGAGTCGGCGTCGCGGCCGTAGTTCACGCCGCCGAGCACGGTGTCGCGGAAGTCGCCCTTGGCCGCGACCAGGAAGCCCAGCGCCAGCGGCAGCTCCTCGATGCTGTGCACCCGGCTCGGCCGGCGCGCGCCGAGCCCCTGGTCGCGGTAGGTGTCGGCGACCGTGTCGAAGGGCCGTACGGCGGCGCGCAGCATCTCGAATGAGCCGTCCCAGTGGCCGACGCCGGCCGCGGCCTCGCAGACCGCCTCGATGGCGGCGCGGGTGCCGTCCTTGGCCAGGCGCAGGCAGGCGGCGACCACGGAGTCGACCGTGGCGCCCGGCCGCATGGCCTCGGCGACGGCGGCGGCCATCACGCCGGCGGCCTCGCGTCCGTAGCTGGACTGGTGGGCCCCGGTCAGGTCGACGGCCTCGGCGTAGGCGGCGTCGGGGTCGGCGGCGTTGACGATGCCGACGGGCGCGACGTACATGGCCGCGCCGCAGTTGACGATGTTGCCGACGCCGGCCTCGCGCGGGTCGACGTGCCCGTAGTGCAGGCGGGCCACGATCCACTTCTCGGCCAGGAAGATCCGCTGCAGCGGCAGCGCCTCGGCCTCCAGCTCGGGGATCCACCGCCGCTCGCCCATCAGCTCCGGCACGAAGTGGTCGGCCATCGCGTACGCGCCCAGGTGCCCGCCGACCTTCTCGTACACGCGGATCAGGGCGTGCGTCATCAGGGTGTCGTCGGTGATGTGCCCGTCGCCCTTGTGGTACGGCGCGATCGGCCGGGCGTTGCGCCAGTCCTCGTTGTACGGCGGCACGATGCCCTCGACGCGGCCCCCGTACCGCTCCACGATCTGTTCGGGAGTCCAGCCCTCGGTGGCGCCGCCCAGCGCGTCACCGACCGCCGCCCCCGCCACGCAGCCAGTGGCCCTGTCCTCAAGCGGCGTCATGCGATTCCCTTCGTCAGTTCGATCAGATCCTTGCCCGCCAGCTCCGGCAGGCAGCAGCCCGCCAGCGTGCGGGCCGGCGCGAGCCACCCCTCCGGGATCGCGCCGTACCCCCTGGCGGCCCCCGCCAGCGCGCCGGTCAGCGCGGGCGCCGAGTCGGCGAGCGCCGACAGGCAGGCGGCGGCCGGGACGGCGCGGGCCAGGTCGCCCTCCGCCGCCTCGGCCAGCGCCAAGGCGACGGGCACCGTCTGGGCGGCGCCCACGCCGTAGCTGTAGACGTGGTCGAGCAGCGCGGCGTCCAGCGCGGGCACCGCGCCGAACGGGTCGCCCGCCTTCCGCGCCGCGGCCAGCGCCACCCGGGCGTTGTGCCCGATGGCGGTGTCGCCGGGCAGGACGGCGAGCGCCGCCTCCACGGCCTGGCCCACCGAGCCCGACGCGACCGCGGCGGCCACGGCGGCGGCCATGGCCTGGGCCCCGAGCAGGCCGTCGCCGGCGTTGGTCACCTGGGCGTCCTCGGTCGGGTCCTTGCCCAGAGCCCCGAACGCGACCGCCCGTACGGCGGCGGCGTCGTCGAAGTGGTGGGGATTGTCGTGCCCGGAGGCCGGCGGCTCGACGCCCCTGGCCAGGTTGTCCAGCGCGGTGGCCACCGAGATGCGCGCCCGGACGCCGGTCAGCTCCCGGAACGCCGCGGCCCGCGGCCGGTCGATCGTCAGCAGCGTCCAGGCCAGCCATTCGGCGTCGTCGGACGGCCCGACGGCCAGCGGCGCGATCGGCTGGTTGAGCGCGAACGGCACCGGCAGCGTGGTGACCCGGTGCTCCTCGGCGAAGGCGTCCAGCTCGCGGTGCAGGCGCCGGCTCCAGGGCGCGTGCAGGGCGGCGCGGTGCCTGGCCGCGGGCCAGCCGGCGGCGTCGCCCACGGCGAGCCCGATGAAGGCCCCCCTGATTCTGTCCCCCGACATGATGATCTACAGTCCTTCCGCCAGTTCGTCGGCGACGTCCAGCACATGTCTTCCGGCCACGACGGGCAGGCATTTGCCGCTCACCGGGCCGATCCGGGCGGCCCATCGTCCGGGCACGCCCTGTTCTCCCTGGATCGCGCCGGCGACCGCGCCGGCGATGGCGCCGATCGTGTCGGCGTCCCGGCCCAGGCTGACCCCGAACGTCACCGTGGCCTCCACCTCGCCGCCGCCCGCCAGGACGGCGCCCAGCGCCAGCGCGACGGCCTCGGGCGCGAGGTCGGTCCAGGGGTAGTGCCGGACCACGACGGCCTCGTGCAGCGCCTCGATCAGGGCCAGGTCGTCGTCCGCGCCCGTCGCGAGCACGTCGCGCGCCCTGACGATCGCGCGGGCCGTCCAGGAGTCGGCGGGGATCACCGACAGCGCGGCGGCCACGGCCTCGGCGGGCGTGCCGCCCGCCATGGCGGCGGCCACGGCACCGGCGGCCGCGCGGCCGCCGAGTATGCCCTCGCCCGACCCGCTGACCAGCCCGTCCTGTTCGATCAGGCGGGCCGCCTCGGCCGGGTCGCCGGGGCAGAAGATCCCGTACGGCGCCGCCCGCATGGCCAGCCCGTCGGACCAGCCGTGCTGGTGGACGCGCCCGGTCAGCGGCGGCTCCAGCCCCCGGCGGAGCGCTTCGATCGTGCCCAGCTCGGAGAACCCGGCGCCGCGCATCGGCCCGGTCACCGACGGGATGATCTCCTGCCGGTACGCCCGCGCGACGTCGGCCGCGGTCAGGGCGTGCCCGTGCCGGACGAGCAGCGAGGCGGCGAAGATGGCGTACTCGGTGTCGTCGGTGCCGCCGCCCTCGATCTCGGTGAGCCGGCCCCACCGCCGCCGGATCTCCGACGGCGACAGGTTCTCGGCGGGGGCGCCGAGGGCGTCGCCGGCCGCCAGGCCGAGCAGACACCCCCGGGCCCTCAGGCGATGAGTCACTGCTGGTACCGCTCCAAGACCTGGTTGCCGTCCTCGACGAGCCGCTTGGCCGCGTCGTCGATGGTGATCTTATTGGCGAAGTACTCCTGGAGGACCGGCGTGGCGACCTTGCTCTTCCACTCGTCGAAGCCGTTCACCTTCAGGAACGGGGCCACGACCAGGTTCTTGGCGGAGGCGGTGGCGACGTCCCAGCCGTTGTCCTGGGTGGTCATCGCCGGGTCGGCGGCGGCCGTCTGGGAGGTCGGCAGCAGCCAGTCGCCCTTGGCGAGCTTGGCCTGGTTGGCGCCGTTGAGGAAGAACGAGATGAACTTCATGGCCTCGTCCGGGTGCTTGCTGTCCTGGGCGATCGACAGCGTCTGCGAGACCGCGCCCTGCTGGGCGCTGGTGCCCTTCGGCGCGGGCAGGGTCACCCAGTCGAAGTCGTCCGGGGCCTGCTCGGCGACCTGCTGGCGCAGGTAGACGCCGGCCGGCAGCAGCGCGAACTTGCCCTTGTAGAAGGCGGGCAGCGGGTCGGCGGTGCCCTGGCCGAGCGCGGCCGGGTCGGCGGACTTGTCCTTGTAGAGCTGGTCGTGGATGCGCTGGAGCACCTCGCGCTCCTCGGGCCCGACCTTGACCGTGGTCTTGCCGTCGGCGGTCTGGAAGAACGTGCCGCCGAAGTTGAGCGCCAGGTTGAGCGTCTTGTTGACCGGCGACTTCATCGGCCAGGCCACGCCGAACGTGCCGCCCTTGGTCATCTTCTTGGCGGCCTCGGAGAACTCGTCCCAGGTCCACGGGTTGTCCGCGGTGGGGACGCGCACCTTGGAGGCGTCCAGGAGCTTCTTGTTGGCGATGATGACCTGCGACTCCTGCAGGAACGGCACGCCGTAGATCCCCTGCTCGCCCTTGCCGCCGTTGAAGGTGACGGTGTCCCAGGCGGACTGCGGGATGTCGCCCTTGAGGTCGGCGGGCAGCTTGCTCGTCAGGTCGAGCAGGTAGCCGTCGGAGGCGAACCCGGCCAGCGCCGGCGAGTCGTTGTGGATCACGTCCGGCGCGGTGCCGCCGGCGAACTGGGTGACGAGCTGGTCGTTGACGTTGTCCCAGCTGCCCTGCACGTAGGTGACCTGGGTCTTGGGGTTGGCCTTGTTCCACTCGTCGACGATCTGCTTGTTGGCCGCGACGGACTCCTTCTGCCAGGCCAGGCTGAGGAAGTTGAGCTTCACCGGCTCGCCGGACGAGGCGGCCTCTCCACCGCCCCCTCCTCCGCTGCCGCCACACGCGGCGGCGAACGCGACGACGGCCGCCGCCGCCAATGCGGACTTGATTCGCATATGAGCCTCCTACTAGCCCTTCACGGCGCCGGCCATCAGGCCGGACTTCAGTCGCCGCTGAATGATTGCGAAGAAGATCAGGCTCGGGATCGTCGCCATGAGCGACGCCGCGGCCAGCGGGCCGAGCCTGGCCACCCCCTCGGGGCCGGTGAACCGCACCAGCGTGAGCGGGAGTGTCATCACGTCGGGGTCCTGGAGGATCACGAGCGCGAACAGGAACTCGTTCCACGACGAGATGAAAGAGAACAGCAGCGTGGCCACCACGCCGGGCGCGAGCAGCGGCGCCACCACGCTGGCGATCGAGCGCAGCCGGGTCGCGCCGTCGACGGCCGCGGCCTCCTCCAGCTCGCGCGGCACGGCCCGCACGTAGCCCTGGAGCATCCACAGCGCGAACGGCAGCGTGAACGTCACGTGCACGACGACGAGCCCCGGCAGGGTGTTCACCAGCTCCAGATCCCGCAGGATCATGAAGAGCGGGATGATGATCAGGATGAACGGGAAGACCTGGCTGACCAGCACCCAGCCGATCGCGACCTTGTTGAGCAGGCTGCGGTAGCGGGCCATGGCGTACGAGGCCGGCAGCGAGATCAGCACGGTGATCACGCTGCTGAACAGCGCCACCACCAGGCTGCGGCCGGCCGCGCCGATCAGGTCCTGTTCGCCGAAGGCGTCGGAGAAGTTGGACAGGGTCGGCTCGCGCGGGATCCACGTCGGGTCGGCCAGCGCCATCTCCTGGGGCGTCTTCAGCGCCGTGGACAGCAGCCAGAACAGCGGGAACGCCAGGAAGACGATGTACGCGACCAGCGCGACGTACTGCGGGGCGCGTCTCATCGGGTCTCCCTCATCTGGCGCCACAGGTACAGGCCGAGCACCGTGAGCACGACGATCGCCATGGCCAGGCCGAGCATCGAGGCGTATCCGGCCATCCGGTAGCGGAACGCCTCCTCGTAGGCGAACAACATCGGCAGCCGGGTCTGGCCGCCGGGCCCGCCCTGGGTGAGCACGTAGACCAGGCCGAACTGGTTGATGTTCCACACGAAGTCGAGCGAGGTGATCGACACGATCACCGGCCGCAGCTGCGGGAGCGTGATGCTCCAGAACCGCCGCCAGCGGCCCGCGCCGTCGACCTCGCCGGCCTCGTAGAGCTCCTTCGGGATGCCCTGGAGTCCGGCGAGCAGGACCACGGTGGTCTGCGGCATGCCGGTCCAGACGCCCACCACGATGATCGCGGGCAGCGCGAGCGAGAAGTCGGCCAGCCAGTTGACGTGCGTGCCGAGCAGGCTGTTCAGGATGCCCGCGTCGGGGTGGTAGACGAGCTTCCACATCAGTCCGATGACCACCGGCGGCATCGCCCACGGCACCACCGCGAGCACCCGGGCCAGGGTCCTGAAGCGCAGGTTCTGGTTGAGCAGCACCGCCAGGCCGAGCGCGGCCAGGAACTGCAGCACGGTCACCGAGACCGACCAGATCGCGCCGATCCGGAAGGAGGCCCAGAAGTCGTCGTCGGTGAGCAGCCGGCCGAAGTTCTCCAGGCCGACGAAGCTGGTCTCGTGGACGCGCGTGTTGCGGGCGTCGGTGAAGGCCAGGCCGATGCCGTACAGCAGCGGGCCGACGCTGAACAGCGCGACGGGCACCAGCGCGGGCAGCATGAGCAGCCACATCTCGCGGTTCCCGCGCGACTTGGGACGCCGCCGGGAAGGCGGGCGCCGGGGCGGTGCCGCCGTCGTCACGGTCGCGGTCACGTCCTGCCTCCCTCATGTCCGTAGGTCTCGCCCGCCGTCGAGGCCCGCACCACCAGGCGCGGCGGAACGGTGATCACGCGCGGCGCGGCGTCGTCGCCGTTCAGGCGGTCGAGCAGCAGCTCCGCGGCGGCCTTGCCGCGTTCGGCCGAGCCGAGCGAGACGCTCGACAGCGACGGCCAGGACGCGGCGGCCAGGTCGGTGTCGTCCATGCCGACCACCGCCACGTCCTCGGGCACCCGGCGGCCGGCGGCGCGCAGCACGTCGAGCGCGCCGAGCGCGATCAGGTCGTTGGCGCACATCAGCGCGTCGACGTCGGGCGCCCGGTCCAGCAGCTCGGCCACCGCGCGGCCCCCTTGCGCGCGGTAGAAGTCGCCGATCTGGACCAGGTCGTCGTCGTAGGGCAGGCCGAGCTGCTCCAGCGCCTCGCGGTAGGCCGCGCCGCGCGAGGCGCCGGGCCAGGTGTCGGGCGGGCCGTTGACCAGCGCGATGCGCCGGCGGCCGAGCGCGTGCAGGTGGTCGACGGCGAGCTTGACGCCGGTGCGCGAGTCGGCCCGTACGTTGTCCACCGGCGTGCCCTCCGGCACCGTGCCGATGATCACGACGGGCGCCCTGGCCGCGGCCAGCATCTGCAGGTGGGCGTCGGTGACCCGGAGCGGGCTCATGATCAGCCCGTCCACGTACCGCTCGCCCAGGCTGTGCAGCACGTCGATCTCGTCGGCCACGACGGCGTCGGTCGAGTGCAGGACGAGCCGGTAGCCGGCCGCCTTGAGCACCGGCTGGATCTGGCGCAGCATCGCCAGGTAGGCGGGGTTGCCGACGTCGGCCATGGCGAAGGCGACCTGGTGGGTGCGCCGGGACTTGAGCGACCTGGCCACGGCGTTGCGCACGTAGCCCAGCTCGTCGGCGGCGGCCATCACCTTGCGCACGGTCTCCTGCCTGGTCGGCAGGCCGTTGAGGACCCGCGAGACGGAGGCGATCGAGACACCGGCGCGCTCGGCGATCGTGGTGATCGTGGGTCCGTCGGCCAAGGCTGTCCTTCCAAGAAGGTAAACGTTTACGGGAAAGTGTCTGTAAACGTTTACCGTGTTTCGCACATGAAACCGGGCCCTCACTTCCGGGTCAAGTCACGATCCCATAACGCCAGGTCAGCGGGCATATGGGCAAAAGAAGAGCGCCCGCTCCCCCGGGTTCGGGGAAGCGGGCGCGTCAGGAGCGACCCAGGGCCGTGGGGAACGCCCGAGCGGCCACGCGGGACGCCCGCGGCCGCACGGAACGTCCGGCCGCTACGCGGGGCGTTCGGCGGGGACGGGGGCGGGCGGCGACTGCCGCGTGAGCAGGCGGATCCCCGGGGCGCCGCTGAGCGCGACGACGGCGGCCAGGACGGCCGGGATGATCAGGGCGACGGGCAGCGACTGCGTGGCCTCGGCCACGTACCCGAGGACCGCCGGGCCGAGCAGCAGCCCGCTGTAGCCGAAGGCCGTCACCATGGCCAGCGCGCGCCCCACCGGGCCGCCCGCCGCGCCGACCGCGCTGAACAGCACCGGCACGACGGTGGCCAGCCCCACGCCCGCCAGCGCCCAGCCGGTCCACGCGCACACCACGCGCAACGGCCCGCCGAGCGCCGGGGCGAGGAGCACCAGGACGTACCCCAGGGTGGCGAAGCCGCCGGCGAGCTGGATCGTGCGCACCGAGCCCAGCCTGGCCCTGATCGGGTCGCCGAGCAGGCGGACGGTCGTCATCGCGACCGAGAAGATCGTGTAGGCCAGCGGCGCGTCGGCCGGGTCGGTGTGCAGCACCCAGCGGGCGTGCAGGGCGGCCCAGTCGATGGCCGCGCCCTCGCTCAGGTGCCCGGCGAAGGCCGCCACCCCGAGCAGCGCGATCAGCGCCCACTTCAGCGTGCCGCCGCCCTCGCCGCCGTCCGCCTGCTCGCCGGCCTGCCGGGCGGCGTCGGGCAGCAGCAGGCGGCAGGCCAGCAGGTACAGGAACGGGACGACGATCGCCCCCGCCACCAGCAGCGCCTGCGGGTCGACCGACGCCCGCAGCGCCAGGGACGTCAGCACGCCCCCGGCCGCCCCGCCCAGGCTCCACGTGCCGTGGAAGGCCGAGATGATGGGCCGGCCGTAGACCCGCTCGACCTCGACGGAGTGGGCGTTGATGGCGACCTCGACCACCCCCAGCCCCATCCCGAACGCCAGCGCGAGCGCCATCAGCGGCCCGTACGAGGGGGCCAGCGCGGGCCCGAGGAGCAGCACGGCCGACAGCGGCCCGCCGATCCAGGACACCCGCCGGCTGGACCATCTGTCCACCAGCCGCCCGGCCACCAGCATCGACACCAGCGCGCCGCCGGAGATCAGCAACAGGACGGTGCCCAGCCTGGCGGCGCCGAGGCCGAGGCGGTCGTTCAACGAGGGCAGGCCGGCCGCCCACAGGCCCATCACGAATCCGCTCAGGGAGAAGAGACCGAAGACTCCGACACGTGCCCGTCTGGCATCAATGAGGCTTTTGTTCACGCCTAGAGCATAAGCTGGGAGTCGTGAAAAGTGCTACGACGAGCGGCGAACTTCGCGCGCACAACCGGGTCCGGCTGCTGCGCGCGGTGCACGACTGCGCGGCGACCCGTACCAGGTCGCAGCTCACCCGCGACCTCAACCTGAGCAGGGGCACGGCGTCGGTGCTGGTCGCCGGCCTGGCCGAGGACCGCCTGCTGCACGAGGAGCCCGCAGCCGGGCACACCAGGGGACGGCCCACCCAGGTGCCCGGCCCCCACCCGCTGGGCCCGCTGGCCCTGGCCGCCGACGTGCGCGAGGACGCCTGGGAGCTGGCGGCGTGCGAGCTCGGCGGACGGGTGAGCGTGCTGGAGGTCCAGCCGCACGACGGCACCCCGGAGGGCGCCCTGGCCTCGCTCGGCCAGGCGGTGGCCGACCACCTGTCGCGGCGGGTGGTCGGCCTCGGGGTGGCCCTCGCCGGCCCGGTCCGGCACGACGCGCTGGTCGACATCGCCCACCTGGGCTGGCGGTCGGTGGACGTGCCCCGGCTGCTGGGCCTCGCGTGGCGGCCGGCCGGCCCGGACCCGGTCCTGGTGGGCAACGACACGGGCCTGGCCGCCCTGGCCGAGGCCCGGCGCGGACGGCTGCGCGGCGTCCGGGTGGGCCTGCACCTGCACGTGGACTTCGACCTCGGCGGCGTCCTCGTCGTGGACGGCCGGCCGCTGGACGGCGCGAGCGGCCCCGGCGCCGAATTCGGCCACATGCCGCTGGGCGGCGGCGACCGTCCGTGCGCGTGCGGCGCGACCGGCTGCTGGGGCCAGGAGGTGGGCGCGAACGCGCTGCTGCGCCACGTGGGCCTGGCCCACGGCGGCGGCCGGGGCCGCGCGCAGGCGGAGGAGGTGCTGGCGAGCAGCCCGGAGGCGGTCGAGGCCGGGGCCCGCGCGCTCGGCCGGGGCATCGCCGCCCTGGTCAACGCGCACGACCCCGAGGTCGTCACGCTCTCCGGGCACGGCGTCGCGCTGCTGGAGCGCGCGGGCGAGGCCCTGACGGACTCCTGCCGGCCCGCGCTGATGGCCATCCGGCGGGAGCGTCCGCCCCGGATCGAGGCCGCCGCGCTGGGCTGGCGCGCGGCCCTGCTGGGGGCCATGGAGTCGGTGTTCGACGCCTTCCTGACCCCCGAAGGGCTGGAGAGATGGCGCGAAAGGGGCCCCGACCAGGGCGCCGACACGCCCGGATCACGAAATGTGACGCATTCCACCCTCAAGGGGAAAATCTTGCAATAACTTCCGGCGGCACGACCCCCGACCAGGCGATCTTGCGCCCCCTCCCCCGGCGCTGTACGGATGGAAGGGCCCGGCGCGCTCATGATCATCGACGGGGGTGTGAACGCGTGGATCTCGAACTCGCGCTCCGCATGACCGAGGCCGCTCTGAAGCAGGCCGTCCGGGAGGGCGCGCTGGTCTCGGTGGCGGTCGTGGACGCGGGCGGACATCTGGTGTCTTTCCAGCGTATGGCGGGTGCGGAGATCGCCGGGCCGGTGCTCGCGCCGGGCAAGGCGTACACGTCGGTGGCCCTTCGCGCGGCCACCGCGGACCTCGCTGCGCTGGTGGCGCCGGGCGGGGAGCTCTTCGGCCTGACTGGTGACAGATTCGTCTGTTTCGGGGGTGGCATACCCCTCTGGGCGGACAACGGCGAAGGGGAGCGGGTGGCCGGCGGCGTGGGGGTCAGCGGCGGCACGATCAGCCAGGACGTGGCGTGCGCCGAAGCGGCCGCCCTGGTGTGGCGGACTCGTTGAGCGGGCGCTTTCCGCAACACGAACCGCTGGTATCCGCCATGATTAGCCACTGCACCACGGGAAACAGTTTCCCGAACCCAACTCCCCGAGGAGAGAACGAGATGGCACTTCCCACTCTCACCCCCGAGCAGCGTCAGGCGGCTCTGGCGAAGGCGGCCGAGGCCCGCGCGGCCCGCACGGCCCTGCTCGCCAAGGTCAAGGCGGGTGAGCTGACCTTCGCCCAGCTCCTGGAGCGCGACGACGACATCGCCAAGAAGATCAAGGTGTCCCAGGCCCTGCGCGCCGTCAAGGGCGTCGGCCCGGCCAAGGCCACCGCGCTGATGGAGGAGGCCGGCGTCGACGAGAAGCGCCGTCTCGGCGGCCTCGGCGCCCAGCAGCGCAAGAAGCTGGTCGACGCGCTCGGCTAGGACCGGGCGGCCGGGTCCGCGCGCCACGTCGCGCGGACCGGCCGGCGACCCCTCGTAGGGCCAGGAGGGGCCGGAGAGCGGCGCACGCTCCACGGCGGGCCCGGCCGAGGGGTCAACCTCAGGCGGTCGATGTCAGGCTGAGGTCAGGACCTCAGGTAGGCCAGCACGGCGAGCACGCGGCGATGCTGGTCGCTGTCGTCGGCGTAGAGGCCCAGCTTGTTGAAGATGCTCCTGATGTGCTTCTCCACGGCGCCGTCGCTGATGACGAGCTGCCGCCCGATGGCCGGGTTGGACTTGCCCTCGGCCATCAGCCCGAGCACCTCGCGCTCGCGCGGCGTGAGCTGCGCCAGCGGGTCGTCCTTGCGTCTGCGGACCATCAACTGGGACACCACCTGCGGATCGAACACGGTGCCTCCCGCCGCCACCCGTCGCAGGCCCTCCAGGAACTCGTCGACGTCGACGACCCGGTCCTTCAGCAGGTAGCCCACCGCGCCACGGGCGTCGGCGAGCAGGTCGTCGGCGTAGGAGACCTCGACGTACTGCGACAGGATGAGCACCGGGGCGCCGGACACCCGGCGCCGGGCCTCGACCGCCGCCCGCAGCCCCTCGTCGGTGAACGACGGCGGCATGCGCACGTCGACCACCGACACGTCGGGTCTGTGCTCGACGATCGCCTCCACGAGGGCGTCGCCGTCCCCCACGGTGGCGACCACCTCGCAGCCGAACTCCTCCAGCAGCCTGACCAGGCCCTCCCTGATCAGAACCGCGTCATCGGCCACGACTACGCGCACGGCACCTCCGCCACGATCACCGTCGGCCCGCCGTCCGGCGACCTGACGGTGAGCTCCCCGTCGACGGCCCGGAGCCGGTCGGCCAGACCGGCCAGGCCGTGTCCCTTGGCGACGTGTGCGCCGCCCACACCATCATCCCCGATCGTGAGCATGAGGACGTCACCGATGCGGAGCAGCTGAACCGTGCAGATGGTCGCGCGGCTGTGTTTGGCCACGTTGGTCAGGGTTTCCGCGCAGACGAAGTAGATCGCGTTCTCGGTCGCCGCCTGGAAGCGGCCCACGATCTGCACGTCGAGGTCGACCGGCACCGTGCAGCGTCCGGCGAGGGCGGCCAGCGCGGGCGCGAGGCCGCGGTCGGACAGGATGGGCGGCGCGATGCCGCGCGACAGGGCCCGCAGCTCGTCGAGCGTCTCGCGGGTGGCGCTGATCGCCGAGCTGATCGTGGCCGAGGCGGCCTCGGGGTCCTTGGCGAGCTGCCGCTGCGCCCTGGACAGCTCCATGGCCAGGGAGACCAGGCGCTGCTGCGGGCCGTCGTGGATGTCGCGCTCCAGCTTGCGCAGCGCGTTGGCCTCGGCCGACACGGCCGCCGCCCGGCCCTCGGCCAGGTCGTCGATGCGCTCCTGCAACTCGGCGACGCCGGTCAGCAGCGCCCGGCCGAGCCCGGCCCTGACCAGCGCGGCCCCGCGCACCATGAACGGCATGACGAATGTGAAGACCAGGCCGAGCGAGACGTAGAAGATCGTGTTCACCACGTAGCCGGAGCCCAGCCCGAGCAGCTCGGGCAGCTCCGCGTTGCCGGGGATGCGTGAGGTGACCAGGCCGTAGAGCGGGTAGGTCAGCCCGGCGATCGGGATCGCCCAGAACACCACGGTCAGCACGAACGCCAGGATGGCGAACGGGAAGTTCAGGATGCCGTGCAGCAGGTCGAGCCATGACTGGCCGTTGGTCAGCGGGTTGACGATGCGGCGGAAGCGGCCCGCCCCCTCGGGCGCCGGACGGTAACGCGGCCGCACCGGCGGGCGCTTGAGCACGTCGGAGAGCCAGCCGCGCTCGGCGTCGGCGAAGCCCCTCGCGACCAGGAGCGTGCCGGCCAGCAGCGGCACGCCGATCCACACGATCGCGGTGCCGACGCCCGCGGCGAAACCGGCGACCATGGTCACGAAGCCGATGACGGCCGTCGGGAAACCGACCAGCGTGTAGCGGGTGTCGAGAAGGACACGCCTCATCAGGGAGCGCATGCCATGAAGGCTAAGTCCCCCGGCGCGGCGGTACGAGCAGGTACGCAGGCGTCCGGGGGTAGGGCTGGCCCTACCCCCCATGGTGGTGTGATCTTGACCTGAAGACGGCGGCCCGCGGCAGTGTGCTCAGGCGTCCTGGACGGAAGCCTTGAGTCATCCGCTCCCCGCTCGAAACGAGGCTCCCCCATGACCGTCCTGCTCGATCGTCCCGCCCCGGTACGGGCGCCGCGCGCGACGGCCAGGGACCCGTTCATCGACCTGCTGCGCGTGCTCGGCATGGCGCTCATCGTGCTCCAGCACTGGACGATCCCCGTCCTGTCCTACGAGGGCGGCCGGCTGACCACGGGCAACGCGCTGTCCACGCCGGGGGTGTGGGTGGTGACGTGGCTCAGCCAGGTCATGCCGCTGGTGTTCTTCGCCGGCGGCGCGGCCAACGCCATCAGCCGCGGCCGGTCGGTCAAGAGCGACCAGGAGTGGCTGGCCGGACGGTTGCGCAGGCTGGCCTGGCCGTTGCTGCCGCTGGCGGCGGTGTGGATCCCGCTGCCCCACGTGCTGCTCACGCTGGGGGTGCCGGAGCAGCCGCTGGCGGTGGGCGCCAAGCTGACCGGGCAGCTGCTGTGGTTCCTGGCCGTGTACCTGATCGCGGTCACGGTCACGCCGTACGCGCTGCGCCTGCACCGCAGGTTCGGCGTGCTGGTCCCCGTCGCGCTGGCGGCCGGGGCGGTGCTGACGGACGTCGTGCGCTTCTCGACCGGCCTGGAGGCGGCCGGGTACGTGAACATCGTCTTCGTGTGGCTGGCCGTCCACCAGATCGGCTTCTTCTACGCCGAGGGCCGGGTGCGGCTGCCCGCGTTGCTGGCGGCCGGCGGGTTCGGCGTGGCGGCGCTGCTGGTCGGGTTCGGCCCCTACCCCGGCAGCATGATCGGCCTGCCCGGCGCCGAGGTGTCCAACATGGCCCCGCCCACGCTGGCCATCATGGCCGTCGGCATCGGCCAGATCGGCCTGGCCGTGCTGCTGCGCCCCTGGCTGGTCCGGCTGCCCCTGCGCCGCGTCCTGGACTGGGCCGGCCCGCGCATCATGACGGTCTACCTGTGGCACATGCCCGCCCTGTTCGCCGTGACCGGCGTGGTCGTGGTCCTGCTGGGCGTGGAGACGCCGGAGCCGGGCAGCCTGTTCTGGTTCGCCGGCTGGCCGGTGTGGTTCGGGATGTTGTGCCTGGTCATGTGGGGGCTGGTGCGGGCGTTCGCGAGGTTCGAGACGCCGCCGTCGCTGCCGTACGGGACCGCCGGCCGCGGGGTCATGCTGGGGGCGGCGGGGCTGGTCGGGGCCGGGATCCTGACGCTGACCGTGGGCGGCTTCGTGCCGGGCGGCGGCCCGTTCCTGGCGGTGCTCGCGGTGCTCGGCGGCCTGCTGCTGACCGCGCCGAAGGCCCGCGTGTAACACCGGCGAAACGCGTCCCGGCCACAATCGGGCGGCATGACGACGATCCGCGACCTGACCGAGGCCGACGTGCCCGCCGTGACCGCCATCTACGCCCACTACGTGACCGGCGGCGTGGCCACGTTCGACGAGACGCCGCCGGGGGCCGGCGAGTGGCGGGCCAAGGCGGCGGCGCTCACGGCGGCGGGGCTGCCGTTCCTGGTCGCCGAGGACGACGGCGGGAACGACGGCGGGGACGACGGCGCGGTCATCGGCCCGGTCACCGGCCCGGTCATCGGCTACGCCTACCTCAGCCAGTACCGGCCCAAGCCCGCCTACCGGCACAGCCTGGAGGTCTCGATCTACCTGGCGCCCGGCGCCACCGGCCGCGGGCTCGGCCGCCTGCTGCTGGGCGAGCTGATCCGGCGGGCGTCGGCGACCGACGCCCGCTCGCTGATCGCGGTGATCGCCGACGGCGGCGACCCCGCCTCCTTGCGGCTGCACGCCGCATTCGGGTTCCAGGAGGCGGGACGGCTGAGCAACGTGGGGTTCAAGCACGGCCGCTGGATCGACACCGTGCTGATGCAACTCGACCTCCGGTAGGGGCCGCGGGTTCGACCACCCGGCAAACTTCGGCAGGATAGATACGTGAGCCTTCTCGTTGACCGCCTGCCGGAAGACATCGACGCCGACCCCGACGTCATATTCGACGCGTTCGTCGCCTGGAACGCCGAACGGGGGCTCACGCTCTATCCCGCCCAGGAGGAGGCCCTCATCGAGGTCGTCTCCGGCAGCAACCTGATCCTCGCCACGCCGACCGGCTCGGGCAAGTCGCTGGTCGCCGCCGGGGCCCACTTCGCCGCGCTGACCCGTGACGTGCGCACGTTCTACACCGCGCCGATCAAGGCGCTGGTGTCGGAGAAGTTCTTCGACCTGTGCGCCGTCTTCGGCACCGCCAACGTCGGCATGATGACCGGCGACGCCAGCGTCAACCCGGGCGCGCCCATCATCTGCTGCACGGCCGAGATCCTGGCCAACGTGGCCCTGCGCGACGGCGCGGCGGCCGACATCGGCCAGGTCGTGATGGACGAGTTCCACTTCTACGCCGAGCCCGACCGCGGGTGGGCCTGGCAGGTGCCGCTGCTGGAGCTGCCCAATGTGCAGTTCGTGCTGATGTCGGCCACGCTCGGCGACGTGTCGATGTTCGAGCGCGACCTGACCAGGCGCACCGGGCGGCCCACGGCGGTGGTCAAGCACGCCGAGCGGCCGGTGCCGCTGGTGTACTCCTACCGGATGACGCCGCTGCACGAGACGCTGGAGGAGATGCTCACCACCGGGCAGGCCCCCGTCTACGTCGTGCACTTCACGCAGGCCGCGGCCATGGAGCGGGCCCAGGCGCTCATGTCGATCAACATGGCGACCAAGGCCGAGAAGGAGGCCATCGCCGCGATGATCGGCGGCTTCCGGTTCACCACCCGGTTCGGCCGGGCGCTGTCGCGGCTGGTCAAGCACGGCATCGGCGTCCACCACGCCGGCATGCTGCCCAAATACCGGCGGCTGGTGGAGCGGCTGGCCCAGGCGGGGCTGCTGAAGGTCATCTGCGGCACCGACACGCTCGGCGTCGGCGTCAACGTGCCCATCCGCACCGTCCTGTTCACCGCCCTGTCCAAGTACGACGGCAACAAGGTCCGCCGGCTGCGCGCCCGCGAGTTCCACCAGATCGCCGGGCGGGCCGGGCGCGCGGGCTTCGACACCATCGGCTACGTCGCCTGCCAGGCCCCCGAGCACGACATCGAGAACGCCAAGGCGCTGGCCAAGATCGGCGACGACCCCAAGCGGCGGCGCGGCTACGCGCGCAAGAAGCCGCCGGAGGGGTTCGTCGGCTGGAGCGAGGAGACGTTCGAGAAGTTGCAGCAGGCCGAGCCCGAGCCGCTCAACTCCCGCTTCAAGGTGAGCAACGCGATGCTGCTGGCCGTGATCAACCGGCCGGGCGACTGCTTCCAGGCGATGAGACACCTGCTCACCGACAACCACGAAGACCGCAAGTGGCAGCGGCGGCACATCAGCCAGGCCATCGCCATCTACCGGTCGCTGCTGGCCGGCGGCATCGTCGAGCAGTTCGCCGAGCCCGACGAGCAGGGCCGGCGGGCCCGGCTGACGATCGAGTTGCAGGAGGACTTCGCGCTCAACCAGGCGCTGTCCACGTTCGCGCTGGCCGCCTTCGACCTGCTCGACCGCGAGTCGCCCTCGTACGCGCTGGACATGGTCTCGATCGTCGAGTCCATCCTCGACGACCCCCGCCAGATCCTGTCGGCGCAGCTGAAGAAGGCGCGCGGCGAGGCGGTCGCCCAGATGAAGGCCGACGGCATGGAGTACGAGGAGCGCATGGAGGCGCTCGCCGAGGTCATGTACCCGATGCCGCTCGACGACCTGCTGCTCGGGGCGTACGAGACCTACCGGCGTGGCCACCCGTGGGTCGGCGACTACACGGTCAGCCCGAAGTCGGTGGTGCGCGACATGTTCGAGCGCGCGATGACGTTCGGCGAGTACATCCAGTTCTACGAGCTGGCCCGCTCCGAGGGCACGGTGCTGCGCTACCTGGCCGACGCCTACCGCACGCTGTCGCGCACGGTCCCCGAGCACCTGAAGACCGAGGACCTGGTCGATCTCATCGAGTGGCTGGGCGAGCTGGTCCGGCAGGTCGACTCCTCGCTGATCGACGAGTGGGAGAAGCTGACCAACCCCGAGGAGGCGCTGGAGCGCCAGGCGCAGCTGGAGACCAAGGTGCGGCCGGTCACGGCCAACCCGCGGGCCTTCCGGGTGCTGGTGCGCAACGCCATGTTCCGGCTGGTCGAGCTGTGCGCCATCGAGAAGGAGGACGAGCTGGAGGAGCTGGCCCCCGACGTCGACTGGGGCGCGGCGCTCGACGCGTACTACGCCGACCACGAGGAGATCTTCACCGACGCCGACGCGCGCGGGCCCGCGCTGCTGCGGATCGAGGAGGAGAGCGGCCTGTGGCGGGTGCGCCAGACGATCAAGGACCCGGCCGGCGACGGCGACTGGGGCATCGACGCCCAGGTCGACCTGACCTCTTCCGACGAGGAGGGCCGGGCCGTGCTGCACGTGCTCGGCCTCAACCGGCTCTGAGCGGCTGCGGAAAGAGAACAAGCCGTGTGCCGGAACGGACTGGCAAGGGCGTTCCGGCACCGGCTTGTCGCTTCATTGTCGGACGGCGAAAGTAGGCGTCCGGTCATGGCGACGTCTCAAGATCGAGACATTCAGCACTCCGCAAGCGTGCAGATCTTGGCGAGCATCGTGCCCGCGTCCTTCCGCTGCCGGCTGAAGTCGGCCTTGGCAGGCTTGCCCCACTCGCCGCCGGCCGTGTAGACGATCAGGGCGTTGGCGCGGCGGGTCACGACGGCCCGCTCGCCGCCGACGGCCGGCTTGCCGTGGTCGTAGGCCTGGCCGGTGACCAGCAGGCCCTCGTCGCCGAGCGCGATCTTGGATGCGCCGTACCGGTACGCCGCGGTGCCGCAGGCCCGTACGGCCGCCCTGAGGTCGCCGACCGCCTTGCCCGCCGCCTCCGGCGAGGAGTAGAGGATCACCTGCTCGGACTTGGAGTAGTCGGGCACCGACGTGTAGACGATCGTCCTGGCCGCCGTGCGGCCGGCCTGGCCCAGCCCCGCCTTCTGGCACGGGTTCACGACGAGCTGGGCGCTCTTCCTGCCCGACACCGTCCAGCTGTGCTCGGGGTTGGGGTCCTTCTTGGCGGCGTCCTTCTCGTACAGCAGGAAGTTGCCCGGGATGGCCAGGCCGACGGCGACGAACAGTGCTGCGATCATGGGACAAAATGGTAGGGGTGAGCGACGAAGACCTCAGACGCGTGCTCGGGTTGCTCTGCCAGGACGACACCCTGCGCGCACTCGCGTCCCTGGTGCTCGGTGACACCGGCGACCTGCCCCCCAAGGCGCTCGACCGCCTGGCCAGCGGCGGCCTGGCCGAACGCGACGACGACGGCAAGTGGCGGGCCCGGCCGGAGCGCTTCCGCGAGCTGCTGCGGGAGCGGGCCGAGCCCCCCGCCGAGCTGAGCGCCGAGGAGCGGGTGCTGCGCACGTTCCTGGTCGACGGCCGGCTGACCACCATGGGCATGCGCCGCGACAAGCGGCTGATCGTGCTGCGTTACGTCTCGCGGGTGTTCGAGCCGGGCGTGCGCTACCCCGAGACCGACGTCAACGTGGCTCTGCGGGCCTTCCACGACGACTTCGCGGCGCTGCGCCGCTACCTGGTGGACGAGGGGCTGCTGTCCAGGGAGGGCAACGTCTACTGGCGCAGCGGCGGGCCGGTCGAGGTTTGAGCCGGGCCGGGGCTGGCGGGGGTCAGGGGCGGCGCAGGCGGGCGCGGTAGTCGCGGGGCGGCAGGCCGTACTCGCGCCTGAAGGCGCGACTGAAGTGGAACGGGCTGACGAACCCCGAGGCGGCGGCCACCTGGCCGACGTCCAGGTCGGTCACCTCCAGCAGGCTCGCGGCGTGCCGCACCCGCGCCCGGCGCACGGCGCCCATCGGGGTCAGGCCGGTCTCGGCCGCGAACAGGTGCGCGAACCTGGACGGCGACAGCGCCACCGCGCGGGCCAGCGAGGCGACCGAGTGCTGGGCCCCGGGCTCGGCGGCGATGAGGTCGAGCACCCGGCGCACCCGCTCGTCCCCGCCCTCGGCCCCCGGCGCGGGAACGGCCCCCGCCGAGGCCGTGGCCAGCACCAGCACCTCCTCCACCGCCCCGAGCACCAGCTCCCGGGCGGGACTGGCCATGACGACCGCCGGCGCGGGCGGCGCGGTGGACGCGGTGGACGCGGCGGGCGTGGCGGGCACGGCGGGGGCGGCGGGGGCGGTGTGGCCGGGGATCCAGCGGGCGTCCTGGAACGCGCGGTCGAAGGCCCGGTCGACGCGGTCGCGCACCCCGACGGACACCCCCTCGACCAGGTGACAGCCGGTGGCCAGCGCGTACGGCGCGAGCCAGGCCGTCCAGGACGGGCGCGGCTGGAAGTGCACCCACCAGAACCGCCATCTCCCCGCTCCCGGCGCGACCCGGTAACGCTGCGCCGAGCCCGGCCCGAGCACCGCCAGGTCCCCCTCGCGCACGGTGAACGCCGCCCCCGCCTGCTCGACCCGCCCCTCCCCCGCCTGGGTCCACAGCAGCAGCCAGCTCGGCGAACCGTGGGGGCGGCGGGTGCCGTACCCCGCCGGCTTGTCGTAGTGGCCGACGATCATCAGCTCGGCAGCAGGAACAGACAGGTTCTCAGCGGTCACGGTCATACCGTCCCACGCGCCAGGTCCCTACGGTGAAGGGCATGAGGCTGAACGACTTCCACGACCGGGGGTACGTGCTCGTCCCCGCGCTGCTGGCTCCCGAGGAGGTGGCCGAGCTGCGCGATGAGTTCATGGCCCTGCACGCCGCCGGCCCGATACCCGGGCATTTCTCGCCCGTCCCCCAGGAGCCGGGCGCGCCCTACGACGCCCTGCGCGACTACCCCCGGATCATGCACCCCCACCAGGTGAACGACGTCGCCCTGCGCTACCTGCTCGACGCCCGCTTCGCCGCGATCCTGCGCGAGCTGCTGGGCGAGGAGCCGATAGCAGCCCAGAGCATGTTCTACTTCAAGCCGCCGGGCGCCCGCGGGCAGGCGCTGCACCAGGACAACTTCTACCTGCGCGTCGAGCCGGGCACGTGCGTGGCCGCCTGGGTGGCGCTGGACCGCGTCGACCGCGCCAACGGCGGCCTGGAAGTGGTCCCCGGCACCCATCTGATGGACCTGTTCTGCCCGGAGGAGGCCGACCAGGACCTCTCCTTCACCCGCGAGTACGTCCCGCCGCCGCCGGGCCTGGAGCGGGTGCCCGTGGACATGCAGCCCGGCGACGTGCTCTTCTTCAACGGCAGCCTGGTGCACGGGTCGGAGCCGAACAGCACGGCCGACCGGTTCAGGCGCAGCTTCATCTGCCACTACACCGGCCGCTCGGCCGAGCGCATCTCGTCCTGGTACGAGACGCTGACGATGGACGGCGAGCGCGTGCTGCTGGAGCCGTCGGCCGGCGGCGGCCCGTGCGGCACCGAGGCCACCGGCCCCCACTGACCGCCCCACCAGGAACCGGTCCGTCAGCCGCCGGATATGTCCGACTCCGCCTCGTCCGGGACCACGCAGTCCCACGGGTCGTCGAGCCACCCGTCAGGCAGTTGCACCTTCTGACGCTCGCCCGACTTGCCCCGGGGCGTGTCGGTGTTCGGCGGCCACGGCTGGTCATGGTCGAGCTTGGCCAGCCCCTCCCGGAGCCCGTCGAGCGACTCGGCCGTGGCCAGCTCCCGCCGCAGCGCGCTCCCGACCTCGAACCCCTTGAGGTACCACCCGACGTGCTT
Source organism: Nonomuraea sp. NPDC050227 (assembly GCF_044459705.1). Classification (NCBI taxonomy): domain Bacteria; kingdom Bacillati; phylum Actinomycetota; class Actinomycetes; order Streptosporangiales; family Streptosporangiaceae; genus Nonomuraea; species Nonomuraea sp. NPDC050227. Next base: position 290,901 of record NZ_JBITJF010000017.1, read on the forward strand.
GCGGAAGTCCGCGATCGCGTACCGCTCGGTGTCGAAGCACTCGGTGAGGCCGGCCGCGTGGCGCTCCATCGTCCCGGCCACCTCGCCGAGCGTCGGCCGGACCCGCTCGGGGCTGCCGTTGAACGCGTTCTCCAGGTCCTTGAACAGCCACGGACGCCCGAGGCAGCCGCGCCCCACCACGACGCCGTCGCAGCCGGTGCGCGCCACCATGCGCAACGCGTCGTCGGCCGACCAGATGTCGCCGTTGCCCAGCACCGGGATCTCGGGCACGGCCTCCTTCAGGCGCGCGATCGCCGCCCAGTCGGCCACGCCGCCGTAGTGCTGCTTCGCCGTGCGGGCGTGCAGGGCTATCGCCGCGACGCCCTCCTCGGCCGCGATGCGGCCGGCGTCGAGGTAGGTCAGGTGGTCGTCGTCGATGCCCTTGCGCATCTTCATCGTCACCGGCAGCGCCCCCGCGTTCGCCACCGCCGCCCGCAGGATCCGCCGCAGCAGGTTCCTCTTGTACGGCAGCGCCGACCCGCCCCCGCGCCTGGTCACCTTGGGCACCGGGCAGCCGAAGTTGAGATCGACGTGGTCGGCGAGGTCCTCCTCGGCGATCATCCGCACCGCCCGCCCGACGATGTCGGGATCGACGCCGTAGAGCTGCAGGCTCCTCGGCCGCTCCGACTCGGCGAACCTGATCATCCTGAGCGTCTTGGGATTGCGCTCGACCAGCGCCCGCGTCGTGATCATCTCGCACACGAACAGCCCGGCGCCCTGCTCCCGGCACAACACCCGGAACGGCGCGTTCGTGATGCCCGCCATGGGCGCCAGCACCACGGGCGGCCATGCCCCAATCGGCCCAATCTTCACTCCGTCAGTTGTAGCGCAGCTCAGGCCGGAAGCGGTATTCGCCTATAGGCTGTGGACGGCATCACCAGGGAGGGATCGATGCTTCTTCGCGTGCGCGTGGCGCTGCCCGACCGTCCGGGGTCTCTGGCCCAGGTCACCAAGGCCCTGGGCACGGCGGGGGCCGACATCACCCAGGTCACCGTCCTCGACCGGGGGGCCGGCTCGGCGGTCGACGACATCACCGTCTTCTGCCCCGAGAGCACCCCCCGGGAGGTGCTGGTCAAGAGCCTGGAGAGCGTCGACGACGTCCGCGTGGAAGGCATCTGGACCACCCGCGAGACCGCCGGCACCTACCCCGAGCTGGAGATACTCAAGTACATCACCACGGCGGGCGACCGCGCGCTGACCACGCTCGTCGACTCGCTGCCGGTGCTGTTCAGCGCCGACTGGGCCGCCACCGCCGCCGACCACGGCGTGGTCTACGCGAGCTGGCGCGCCCCGCAGGGCCTGACCGTCCCCAGCCCGGCCCCGCCACGCCCGGCGGCCCTCACGCTCGACGGCGGCGTGCACGCCATCCACGCCCCGCTCCCGCCGCTCGCCCTGACGTTGCTGCTGGCCCGCTCCGAGGGTCCGGCCTTCCACCGCATCGAGGTCCACCGGCTCACCCGGATCCTGGAGATCTTCCTGAGCCTGCCGGCCACCGAACGCGGCGTCGCCCGCCGGCTTCGCAAGTAGCGGGAAGCATCTGGTCGGAAAAGGCGCTAGAGTTAGGCATGCAACAGCGCGGAAGTGGCTCAGTGGTAGAGCATCACCTTGCCAAGGTGAGGGTCGCGGGTTCGAATCCCGTCTTCCGCTCGGAGTGGTTCGACTCGGTGGAGTGGCCGAGAGGCGAGGCAGCGGCCTGCAAAGCCGTCCACACGGGTTCAAATCCCGTCTCCACCTCCAAGGACGATTAGCTCAGCGGGAGAGCGCTTCCCTGACACGGAAGAGGTCACTGGTTCAATCCCAGTATCGTCCACCACACTCCAAGGCCAGACCCGGAACGATGGGGTCTGGCCTTTCGGCTGTCCGGGCCCGGCCTCCCTCGATGACGGGATCCGACCCGCCGCCCTCACCGTGACCAGCTCCGGCCTCACCGTGTCGGGCTTCGGCCTGCCGTGGCGGAACGGACGCAGGTTCGCGGCGCCCGGCACGTCCTGATCGGGGTGGCCGGCGACTCCGTATCTCTCGTGACCAGTAACGTGATCTTGAGAGGATTCGCTGGAGGGAACGTTGGGCCGTCGTGAGCAGCCGCTGGACCCGGCCTCCGGGCCCGTCGCCCGATTCGCGTACGAGCTGCGCAAGTTACGCCAGGAGGCCGGCGGGCTCACCTACCGGGCGATGGCGGCCCGCGCCCACTACTCCGCCGCCACCCTCGCCCAGGCCGCCGCCGGTTACCGGCTGCCCTCGCTGCCCGTCGCCCTGGCCTACGTCCGGGCCTGCGGCGGGGACGTCGAGACCTGGCGGCGGCGCTGGGCGGAGGCCGATCGGGAAGCCCTCGCCCAGGCGGCCACCGAGGACGACTCCCCCGCCCCGTACCTGGGCCTGGCCCGGTTCGAGACCAGCGACCAGGACCGCTTCTTCGGGCGCGGCGCGCTGGTGGAGCGGCTGGCGGCGCTGGTCGGCGAGCACCGGCTGGTGCTGCTGGTCGGGCCGTCCGGCAGCGGCAAGTCCTCCCTCCTGCGCGCGGGGCTGGTGCCCCGGCTACTGCGGACCGGCGACTCCGGCGGCCGGCCGCCGGTGGTCCGCGTGGTCACGCCCGGTCCCGAGCCGCGGCCGGAGGAGGCCGGCGTGCGGGCGGACGTGCTCGTCGTGGACCAGTTCGAGGAGGTCTTCGCCCTGTGCGCCGATCCGGCGCGGCGGGCCGCCTTCATCGACGCGCTGCTGGCCGCCGCGCGGGCCGAGGAGGGGCCGCGGGTCGTGCTGGCCGTACGGGCCGACTTCTTCGGGCAGTGCGCCGGGCACCGGGGGCTGGCCGAGTCGGCCAGGGACGCGACGTTGCTGATGAGCCCGATGAGCGCGGCCGAGCTGCGGGCGGCGATCGTCAGGCCGGCGGCCGGGGCCGGGCTGGTGGTGGAGCGCGAGCTGACCGCCATGATCGTCGGCGAGGTGGAGGGCGAGCCCGGCGCGCTGCCGCTGATGTCGCACGCGCTGCTGGAGACCTGGCGGCGGCGGCGCGGCCGGGTGCTGACGGTGGCGAGCTACACGGCCGCGGGCGGCCTGCGCAGCGCCATCGCGCGCACGTCCGAGGAACTGTACGCCGGCCTGTCCCCCGCGCGGCGGGAGCGTCTGCGCCACCTGATGCTCCGCCTGGTCACCCCCGGCCAGGACGGCCAGGACACCCGCCGCCCGGTCGAGCGCGCCGAACTGCTCACCGGCGAGCCGGACGACGAGACCGGCGAGCTGCTGGAGCGGCTGGCCGGAGCGCGGCTGGTCACCCTCGACGAGGGACGCGTCGATCTGGCGCACGAGGCGCTCCTCACCGCCTGGCCCCGGCTGCACGACTGGATCGAGCAGGACCGCGAACGCCTGCGCGTGCACCGCCGCCTGACCGAGGCGGCCGGCGCCTGGCAGGACCACGACCGCGACCCCGGTGGCCTGTACCGGGGGGTGGCGCTGGCCGTCGCCGACGAGCACCTCGGACGGGCCGGCGTCCTCACGCCGCTGGAGCGCGACTTCCTCACGGCGAGCCGCACCGCCCGCGACGGCGAACGACGGCGGCGCAGGCGGCGCACGACGGCCACCGCCGTGCTGCTCGTGCTCACCCTGACCGCGGCGCTGCTGGCCTGGCAGCAGAGCAGGACGGGCGAGCAGCGGCAGCGCGAGGCCGAGGCCCGCCGCACCGCAGGCGTGGCGGCGAGCCTGCGCGACTCCGACCCGCGCGCCTCGATGCGGCTGGCCCTGGCCGCCTGGCGGCTGGCCGACCTGCCGGAGACCCGTTCCGCCCTGCTGACCGCGGCCGTCCAGCCGGCCCAGGACGTCTTCACCGACCCCGCCGGCGGCAGCCGGACCAGGCGGCACCTCAGCGCCGACGGGCGGACCCTGCTCAGCGTCGGCGCCGACCGGGTCACGTCCTGGGACCTGGACGCCCGCCGCGCGACGGGCTCCATGCCCGCCCCCGGCGCGGCGCTCGACCAGCTGGGCGCCCGCAGAGGCGACGCGTGGACGCTGCCCATGCGCCTGGCGGACGGCGAGGTGGGCCTGTGGGACCTGCGGACCGGCAGCCGGGCCCCCGCCGCCCTCGGCCGCGCGCGCGACGGGTTCGAGGCCGGCCCGGACGGGCGCACCGTCATCGGCTACGACGCCGGGCGGGAGACCTACCGGGTCCGGGTGTGGGACACGCGGACCCGGCGCGAGCTGCTGGCGGTCGAGTTCCCCCGCCGGGCGCCCGCCGAGCCGGCGGAGATCACCTGGGAGTTCGGGACGGCGTACCTGCGCAGCTCGGCCGACCGGCGCGACTGGGCGGACCCGTCGTTCCCGGACGCGACGCTCGGCCCGGACGGCCGCCTGCTGGCGCTGTGCGTGCCCGGCGAGCCGTTGCAGCTGTGGGACGTCGCGGCGGCCCGCCGGATCGGCACGCCGTGGGCGCCCGTCCTCACCCGCGAGCAGTGCCAGTACGAGCGGGTGCGCTTCACCCCCGACGGCGGGCGCCTGGCGGTCGTCACGACGGAGAAGGTCCGCATGTGGGAGCTCGCGTCGGGCAAGGAGCTGCCGGGCGTCGTCCGCCGCGACGTCAAGGAGGTGTCCTTCAGCGCCGACGGCGCCTTCCTGGCCGCCTCCGACGGCGCCGCGATCGTCCTGTGGCGCCTGGCCTCGCCCGAACTGCCGGTCTTCCGGCATCCCCTGTCCGGCGAGCAGGCCGTGGACCTGCGGGTGGACCCGGGGGCGAACCGGATCCGCTACCTCGCCGGGTCCGGCTCCACGTGGCCCGCGACCGTGCGCACCCTCGACCTGGGCGGCGCGGCGAGCCCCGGATGGCGGGAGGAGGCGGCCGCCGCGGCGGCCTTCGGCCCGGACGGGGCCGCGCTCGCCCTCGGCTACCCGGGGCACGAGACCGGCCTCGTGCGCTTCCGGCTGTACGACCGGCGGACCGGCCGGCCCACCGCCGACCTCCCGGAGGTGGCCTGCCCCGAGCCGAAGTCGCAGATCCCGCAGTGCACGGTGCTGCTGGCCTTCGACGACGACGGGCGGCGGCTGGCCTACGGCGGCTCCCCCCTGGGCTACCGCTCGCTGCCCACCCGGGTGTCGGTGTGGGACGTCGCCCGCGCCCGCCTGTCGGACAGCCTGACGCTGGACGGCGACGCCCGCTCGGTCGGAGCCCTCGCCTTCGGCCCCGGCGGCACGCTGCTGGCGGCCTCCCCGCCCCTGGTGGGCCGGCTGAGCGTCTGGGACCCGCGCAGCCGGACCGTCACCAAGACGCTCCCCGACGTCACCGGCCACGAGCTGCGGACGGACCCCGACCGGCGGCTGCTGGTCACCTCCATGGGCGACCTCGTCGACCTGCCCTCGACGCGGCGGGTCCAGGGCCGGTACGGGCCCGGCCAGACCACCTCGCTGGCCTTCAGCCCGGACGGCCGGTACCTGGCCGCCGGGGACGCCACGGGCCGCACCGTCCTGTGGGACGGCCGCGCGGAGCGCCGTCTCGGCACGCTGGCGATCCCCACGACGGCCGCCGCCGACCGCAGCGTCATGGTCAACGCGCTGGCGTTCTCGCCGGACGGCACGGTCCTCGCGACCGGCGGCGCGAACGGCTCGCTGCAGCTGTGGGACGTGGCCTCCCGCCAGCCGATCGGCTCGCCGCTGCCCACGCCGGGCGACGCCGTCCTCGCGCTGGCCTTCGGCGACGGCGGCCGGGTCCTGTACGTGGCCGGGGAGCACGTCCCGGTCCAGCGGTACGAGCTCGATCCGGCCGCCTCGGCCGCCGTCCTGTGCCGGCGGGCCGGGGAGCTGACGTCCGCGGAGTGGCGGACGCACTTCCCGCAGCGCCCGTACCAGCGGGGCTGCCCGCCCGTCCGGTCGGAAGCGGCGGGCCGCGAGTAAGAATCGTCCCCATGGACTTCGAACGTGCCCGCACCGCCCTCGCCGCCGCCTACCGCGAGTTCACGGCCGCGGTGAGCGAGACCGATCCGCTCAGGCCCACCCGGTGCGCCGGTTGGGCAGGGGTGGATCTGCTCTTCCACGTGCTGTGCGACGCCCAGCGGGCCCTCGTCGCGTTCGCCACCCCGGCCGACGGGCCGCCCGACGTGGACCACGTCACCTATTGGAGCTCCTTCCAGCCCGTCCCGGACGCCCCCGAGGGCGCCGGGGGCGGCGCGGACGCCCACGCCTGGTGGGTGCGCAGGTCCGCGTCCGCCTTCACCCGGCCCTCCGGGGTGCTGCGGGTGTGGCAGGACACCGCCCCCGCCGCCGTGCGGGCGGCGCTGGCGGCCGACCCGGCGGGACACGTCGCCACGCAGGGCCACGTGATCGCCGTGCCCGACTTCCTGGCCACGCTGGCGACCGAGGCCGCCGTCCACCACCTCGACCTGCAGGCCGCGCGGCCGCCCGCCCGGGAGGCGCTGGAACTGGCGGGCGAGACCCTCGACGGGCTGCTCGGCGCGGACCGCCCGGCCCATCTGGACCTGACGACGTACGTGCTCGAAGCCACCGGACGGCTCCCGTCCGCCGACGACCGCTTCCCGCTGCTGAGCTGACCACCGGCACCGGCGAGTGAGGGCAGGTCAGGCGTCGTCGGGGTGCATGCGGAAGTCGTAGCGTCCGGGCAGCGGGTCGGTGGTCAGGCGCGACCACGTGTCGTGCAGGACGGCCTCGCCCTCCCGCAGGTCATCGACGTCGAAGCCGGCGTCGAACAGCGCGCGGGCGCCGTCCCGGTCCCCGGCGGCGAGCAGGGCGCGGGCGCGGAGCAGGACGGCCCGGCCGGTCGCGGGCAGCGTGTCCAGGACGGCCAGGCACTCGGCGGCCCTTCCGGCCTCCAGCAGCGCGACGGCCGCCTCCGCCGCCAGGCGCTCCCGGACGAGTCCGGCCGTCCGGCGGAGGGCTGTGAGGTACAGGGTGGCCCGTTCGTCCGGGTTCGCGGTGGTGCGGGCCAGGCAGCGGGTCGCCCAGGGGTTCGGGCGCAGCTCGGCGGAGCGCCGCCACGCGCGTACCGCCTCCGCGCGGTCCTCCGCGTGCCAGGCGGCCACGCCCAGGTGGTAGGCCGTCACCCAGGTCTCCGGCGCCCGCTCCAGCAGCCGCCGCCACGGCGCGGACACGAGGCTGTGCCCGGGATCCGCGCCGGGAGAGGGCTCAGGACGGGGGAAGGCCCCGGTGGTGAGGAGAGTCAGCCAGGGCGACTGGTCGGCGCCGAGGGTGGACCGGGGGAACGGGGTGCCGGGCGTGGCGACGCCGGCGCGCGCCACCTCCAGGGCGCCCCAGCCGGACCCCTCCGCCAGGATCCGGACGGGCTCCTGGTCGGCGTGCGGCCGCCACTTGCGCCAGGCGGCGGACACCTCGGCGGCCGGCAGCCGGGCCGCCAGCTCCTCCTCGGCCGCCCGCACCGCCTCCGACCAGTCCGCGCCGTGCACGGCGGCGGGGTCGGCGCGCAACGGCCCGTACGCCTCCAGCCAGGAGAACTCGCCCCCGCCGGGCAGCGGCACGTGTTCGAGCTGGGTACGGGCCAGCCCCGCCTGGATCTCCAGGTAGCCGCCGGTGCCGGGCTCGGTGAGCCAGTCCTGCCAGCGGCGCCCGCCCGGCCCGCGTCCCCACAGGAAGAGCTTGCGCCCGCGCAGCGACCGGGTGGAGGTGTGCACGAGGCCCGCGCCGGAGCCGTCGAGCGCGGCGATCCACGGACGGCGGTCGCCGAGCTCGAAGAAGTAGTCGGCGGCGTGGTCCGCGCGGGCCGGGTAGCTGCGGTCCAGGCCGTCCCAGACCGGGATCGGGACCTGTTCGAGCCGCCCGGCGTAGCCGAAGTGCCAGGCCGTGCCGGCCGGGGCGAGCACGCGCGTCCGCCCGGTCTCGGGGACGGCGATGTTCGACCACCAGTACGCCGGCACCTCGTGCGGGTGCGGGTTGCGCATGCGCACGCCCACGTACAGGAAGTCCGACCCGCGCGGCAGCCAGAAGTCGACCTGGTACGGCAGGTCCCGGGTGCGTTCCCACTCCCACACCCGGACCATCGGCGTGCCGTCGGGCCCCTCGGCCTCTCCGGCGAAGACCGGGCGGCAGGTCAGCGTGGTGTGCCCGGTCGAGCCGGAGTTCCACTCCACGCCGCCGGAGAACCAGGCGCCGGTCAGCCCGAAGTTCGCCGGTTGCAGCACCGGGTTCCGGTAGAGCAGCTCGCCGTGGTCGCGGTGGACCAGCGAGTGCAGCCGGCCGCCCCAGCCGGGCAGCAGGGTCGCGGTCAGCCGGTCGTTGGCGAGCTGGATCGCCTCGACCCGGCGGGGCCGGCGCGCCCGGTCGTAGCCGTCCTGGACGCGGCAGGGCAGCACGGAGGCGAGCCTGCCGTAGGAGAGCTGGAAGGCCATGTCGGGCGGCGCGCCGGCGACCGTGGCCGCGGGCCCGGCGGCCTCGCCGAGGGGCGGCAGCGGGTTGTCCGGGCCGGGCAGGGCGACCGGCAGAGTGATCACGATGCGGCGGACGGTCGTCGTCATTTCCCCATCCCCAAGGTGATGCCTTCGGTGACGCGGCGTCCCACCCAGGCGAACAGGACCACCATGGGCAGCACGACCACGCAGACGCCGGCGAACATACCGCCCCAGTTGGTGCCGGTGTACTGCTGCTGCTGGGCGAAGCCGATCAGCGCCACCGGCAGCGTCTCCTTCTCGTCGTCCTGCATCAGCACCAGGGCGAGCATGGTCTCGTTCCAGGAGACGATGAGCTGCAGCACGAACACGGTGACCAGCCCCGGCCGGGCGACCGGCACCACGATGCGCAGGAACGTCCGCCACACCCCGGCGCCGTCCAGCGCGGCGGCCTCCTCCAGCTCGCCGGGCAGCGATCGGAAGAAGCCGGTCAGCAGGAAGACGGTGAACGGCATGGCCGTGCCGACGTAGGCCAGGGTGAGGCCGGTCAGGGTGGAGGTGAGCTCCAGGCTGCTCAGCATGAGGAAGATCGGCAGCAGGATGACCTGCGTGGGCACGCCGGTCCCGAGCGCGAACAGCAGCGTCAGCGGCCGTCCCGCCCGGTTCGCGGTCCGGGTCAGCGCGTACGCGGCCGGCGCGGCGACCACCACGGCCAGCACCGAGGACAGCACGCCCACGACCGCGCTGTTGACCGCGGCCCGGCCGAAGTTCCCGACCTCCAGCGCGGTCAGGTAGTTGTCCAGCGTCGGCGGGATCGGCAGCCGCCAGGGATGGTCGAACACGTCGCGGGTGCTCTTCAGCGATGTGATCAGCACCCACGCCAACAGCGCCACGTCGGCGGCGACGACCGCCCACACGGCCGCCTTCATGGGCGCGAGCCTCGTCGGTCTCATGGTCGGCCCCCCCTTTCAGAACCGGACGGCTTCACGGTCGAGCGCCCGCCGCAGCAGGAGCACCACGGCCGCCGCGATCAGCAGGCTGAACAGCGCGCTGGCGGCGGTCATCCCCAGCTCGGGCGGCGAGCCTGAGCCGCCGTACGTGGCCGCGTAGCTGTAGAGGGCGACGGTCCAGGTGCTGCTCGGCGGCGTGCCCGCGGTGCCGCCGCCGAACACCAGCACCAGCTCGAACACCTTGATCGAGCTGATGGTCCACAGCAGCGCGCAGACGCTGAGCACGTCCCAGGTCAGCGGGATCGTGACGTGCCGCAGCCGCTGCCAGGACGTGGCCCCGAGCAGCGCGCAGTCCTCGTAGAAGGAGGCGGGGATGCGGTCGACGGCGGCCATGATGATCGTGGTGTAGTACCCGACGGCCGCCCAGATCGCCACGATCATGATGAGCGTGAACGTGTTGTCCACGGCCAGCCACTTGGGCGGGTCGCTCACCCCGAAGACGCCCCTCAGCACGGTGTTGACCAGCCCGTCGGGGTTGAACAGGAACCCCGCCACGATGGCCGGCACCAGCGCGCTGACGATGTTGGGGAAGAACAGGATGTTGCGCGCGACCAGCCGTCCGCGCATCTCCCTGAGCACCATCGTGAGCGCGAACCCGGCGGCGAACGTCACGCCGCCGCCGACGACCAGCAGCTTCAGGGTGTTGAGCAGCGCGGTGTGGAAGACCGGGTCGCCCAGCAGGCGGGCGTAGTTGCGCAGGCCGACGAAGCGCGAGTCGCCGTACCCGGCGGTCTGCTGGAGGCTGATCCACACCGCGTAGCAGGCCGGGCCGAGGACGAAGACGCCCAGCAGCGCCAGGGCCGGGCCGACCATGGGGACGAAGGCCCGCTGCCGGGCCCGTACGGCCGGACCGGGCCGCGTCTCGGGTTCGGCCGCCATCAGCTGCCCTGGTTCTTCCAGAAGCCGGCCTGGACCGCGGTGATCTTGTCCACGAACCCCTGCGCGGTGAGCCTGCCGTTGAACAGCTCGCCCACCGTCGGGTAGTAGACCTTGTCGGTCCAGCCCGGCACGCTCAGCCCGGCCGCGAACGGGTAGGTCTCGGGCACGCTGTCGAGCTGCCGCTTCACCCCGGCCAGCGCCTCGGGCACGAACGCGTCCTCGCGCGGCGAGAGCACGGAGGCCGTCCTGGCCAGGTCGTCGGCGAACTCCTTGGTCGTCAGGTACGCGATGAACCGCTCACCGGCCTCGACGTTCCTGGCCTTGGCGGGCATCGCGAAGCCGAACTGCACGACCTCCTCGCCCTTGGCCGGCCCGCCGACCTCGGGGAAGGGCATGGAGGCGGGCTTGAACCCGGCCCTGGCGTACGAGCCGACCTCGCTGGGCAGCCAGGAACCCATGATCATGAACGCGGCCCGGCCCTGGGCCCAGTTCTTCTGCTGCTCGGGGTACTTGCTGGCGTCGTACCCCTTGAGCAGGTAGCCCTCCTTGGCGAACCGCTCGATCTGCCGGGCGGCGGCCAGCACCTCGGGCTTCTTCCACGACTGCCCGGTCCGGTCCTCGGCGATGGCCTTGAGGCCGTCCGCGCCGATCGTCCGGTAGAGGTAGTAGTTCATCCAGTACGAGTCGGACCAGTACTGTTCGCCGTCGGCGGTGAGCGGGGCCGTCCGGCCGCCGGCCTTGAGGGTGCCGAGCAGCGCCAGGAACGCCGTCCAGTCCTTCGGCGGCGTCTCGGTGAGGGTGGCGGCGTCGTAGAACAGGCCGATGCCGGCCACGCTGTAGGGCACCATGTACGGCTGGCCGTCCGGCAGCCGCAACGCCGGGCTCTGCGAGTACTTGGCCGGGATGACGTCCTTGACCTTCTTGCCCGCCTCGCCGGGCACGTCGGCCTCATACACCTTGGCCAGCCCCCGGGCCACGCCCGGGGTCACCATGAACGGCCGAATCGTGTCGTCGGACTGGTCGACCACGTCCGGCACCTTGGACGTGGTGAGCGCGGCGGGCAGTTTCTGCTTGACCACGTCGCGGCCGGCCCACTCGACCCTGACCTTGATGCCGGTGGCCCGGGTGAAGCGGGTGATCGCGGCCTGCAGGGCCACCTGCTGGGGTTCGCCCTGCTTCCACATCGACCAGTAGACGAGCTCCTTGCCGGACGCGTCCTGGGCGTCGCCGCCGCAGGCGGTGACCAGGCCGAGGGCCAGCGCGCCGGCGGCGAGCCCGGCGAACGTCCGGCGGATGGGGTGGGATCGGGATGAGCTCATCGAGCGGCACCGCCTGTCCTGTGAGATTCGGGGGGTGGCCCGGCGGGGCCCGGACGGGGCCCCGCCGGAGGAGGGTCAGCCGACGGTCCAGCGCTGGAGCGCCGAGCCGGTGTCGGCCTGCTGGGTGACGAGCGCGCCGTCGGCGGTGGAGGCCGTGGTGAGCAGCAGCCCGCTCTTCTGCGAGGCGATCCGGTAGCCGCCCCCGGGGGCGGGGGTGACCTGCCAGCTCTGGTTGGCGGCGCCGGTGCACGTCCACTGGATGATCTTGGCGCCGGCGGCGGTCGAACCGCCGCCGACGTCCGCGCAGAGCTTCGACAGGCCGTTGGCGATCTGGTAGGAGCCGTCGGGCCGGCGGGTGAAGACCCAGCGCTGGTTGGCGCCGGAGTTGGGGGTCCAGGTGATGAGCTGGGTGCCCGGGGTGGTGGAGTGGTCGGGGTCGTCCAGGGCCTTGCCGGCGGCGGTCAGGGTGTGGGTGCCGCTCAGGTCGCCGCCCGGGGCGCCGGTGTCGGTCAGCGTCAGGGTCTGCTCGGCGGCCGTGCGGCGGCCGCCGACCGTCCCGCCGGAGGTGTCGCTCCAGTGGCGTACGGGGGTGGTCTCGGCCGGTCGGGACGCGTCCGCCGTCAGGGCGAGGGCGAGGCCGCTGTAGCGGTTGACCAGCCGGTGGCCGCTTCCGCCCGGCACCACGAACCACTGCTGGCCCGCGGTGGGCCCGCCGGCGCCGGGCGCGGTGACGACCGGTCTGGCCCCCCAGGCGCGGCCGGCCGTCGTGGCCGCGTCCACGCCGAGCAGCCCGCCGGTGGAGGCGTTGGCGATGCGGTAGGAGCCGTCGCCGTTGGGGGTGAACGTCCAGTTCTCCAGGGGCGAGCCGGTCGGGGCGGCGGCGGAGGTGGTCGCCGGGCCGCCGGAGACCTGGGCCAGGACGCGGCCCGCCCCGGTGCCGATCCGGTAGGTCCTGGCCGGGTCCGCCGGGGCGGGGGCGGGCGCGGTGGAGGTGACGGTGAGGTTCGCGTACTCGCCGCTGGAGGTCGCGCACTCGATCGAGCAGTACGAGCGGAACGTCCGGCCGACGATGGCCGAGCCGGTTCTGCTGACGTCGTCGAGGAACCAGCGGTACCAGGAGCCGGAGACGTAGCTCCCGGTGTCGCCGATCAGGCGACACCGCTGGGTCGACAGGTCGTCGGTGACGTAGAGGCGCTGCGGCTGACGGCCGGAGACGACCTCGGGCTCGCCGAGGTAGAGGCCGAGGTGGGCGTCGTAGGCGATGTTCATGATGAACAGGTCGGACTTCGGCGGCAGCTCCCCGGCGGCGATCTGCTGGTCGACCGTGCCGGTGTTGGCCGGGTCGTAGTCGCCGCCCACGGGCGTGTAGCCCCGGGGGTTCGCGGCGGTGACCGGGACCATGTTGCTCTCCTTGCCGCCCACGCCGGGCTGCGACCAGGAGCCGTCGTACCACTTGGTCCACGAGCCGGTCGCCATCTTGGCCGACATCGGCGCCCGCGCCACGTGGGCCAGGCCGCCGTTGCCGCCGCCCACGCCGCCCTTCGGGATGATCCGCGAGCCGTAGTAGACGTAGAAGTAGCCCGAGACCGGGTCGGCGAACAGGCGCGGGTCGCCGTCGCCGTAGTCGTAGGTCTGGTGGGGGAAGGCCGCGGCGTCGTTGCGCTTCGTGCTGTACGGCGAGGTGATCGCGTGGCCGAGGATGGTCCACACCCGGCCCTGGTTGCGGGAGACGGCGTAGTCGAGCGAGTCGTAGTGCAGGCCGTCGCCGAAGGGCTGGGGGGTGAACTCGTTGTGCACCAGGCCGTACCAGTCGCCGGTGTCGGGGTCCACCCAGACGCCGACCAGGTCGCAGTAGTTCTTGTGGGCGTACCCCGAGCCCGCGCCGGCGGGGGTCGCCTCGACGCCGGTCGGGCTGTTGTTGCAGCGCCAGGTCGTGTCGTTGTTGCGGTCGGCGGAGTTGGCCGGGTTGACCGCGTCGCTGATCGCGGCCGAGCGGGTGGCGGTCTCGAAGTTCGTGCCGGTGAAGAAGTCCCAGTAGCGGGGGTCGGAGGCGCCGTAGAGGGCGGCCGACTGCTGGAAGTAGAAGGTGCCGTCCTTGTCGATGTAGGTGGCCGCCGGGGTGTCGGTGGGATGGGCGTAGCGGCCGGTGGAGCCGACGGTGATCGTGTAGGCGGCGTCGGGCGGTGCGGCCGACGCGGCCGGGACGGCGAGGGAGCCGCCCAGGACCAGCGTCAGGGCCGCGGCGGCGGCGGTGAGCACGTTGCGATGGGGGGACACGGGTGCTCCTTTCTGTCGGGCACGCCACATCGGGCGGACCCTTGGGGGGAACCACGAGCCGGAACCGCGTGGCCGGACCATACGCCAGATTTGACCGCTCAAACAAGGCCCGAATTCGCGTTCCTGCTCTCTTGTCCGGTCAAAAGGCACGTAATGCGCACGATGGTTGACGAGGTCCGAGCCGGGCGGCTACGTTTCGGGGCGACGTCATTGGACCGGTCAAACCCCTAGGAGGCCGCGTGGTCACGATGCAGGACGTGGCCGAGCGGGCCGGGGTCACCAAGCAGACGGTCTCCAACGTGGTCACCGGCCGCGTACGCGTCCGCCCCGAGACCGAGGCCAGGGTGCGCGCCGCCATCGCCGAGCTCGGCTACACCCCCAACCTGGTCGCCCGCTCGCTGGCCACCGGCACCACCATGACCGTCGGACTGTTCGTGCCGACGGTGGCCAGCTCGTTCTACTCGGCCGTGGTCGAGGAGGCGGAGAACGTCCTGGAGGAGCACGGCTACCACCTGCTGCTGTGCACCACCCGCCTCGACGGCGACCGGGCCCGCCGGCACATCACCGGCCTGACCAGCCGCTCGGTCGACGCCCTGCTGATCGCCGGCGACAACGGCCTCACCGAGCACCTGCCGCTGCTGGCCGACGCGCGTTTCCCCGTGGCGCTGTGCGCGTGGGAGAGCGAGGTGCCCGACACCCTGCCCGTCGTCACGATCGACTACGAGCAGGCCGGTTACCTGGCCGGGCGGCATCTGCGCGAGCTGGGCCACGAGCGGGTCGCGGTGCTGAGCAGCGCGCCGCACGCGCTGCGCGTGCAGGGGTTCCGCCGGGCGTTCGCCCGCGACGGCCTCGACGTCCCGGCCGCGGCCGTCTTCACCGCGCCGGAGCCGACCGCGATGGGCGGCTTCACCGCCGCCACCGCGGCCCTGACCGCCGACCCCGGCCTGACCGCGCTGTTCTGCACGCACGACATCCTCGCGCTGGGCGCGCTGGAGGCGGCCCGGCTCGGCGGCCGCTCGGTGCCCGGCGACCTGTCGGTGGTCGGCCACGACGACATCGACGAGGTACGGGTGACGCATCCCGCCCTCACCACGGTCGCCGTCCCGAGCAGGGAGATGACCAGGCAGGCCATCGAGCTCCTGCTGCGCGCCCTGGACGAGGGCCGCCCGCCGGTCAACTCCCTGCAGTTGCTGCGCTCGACCCTGATCGTCCGGGCCAGCAGCGGCCCCGCCTGACCTCCTGCGGCGCGGCGCAGGCGGCCAGCGTGCGGCGCAGCCATCGTCCGCAGCCCCGGGCGCTCCAGCCCGCCGCCGCCCCGACGGCGACCCCGGCCAGCACGTCGCCCGGGTAGTGGGCGCCCACGTACACGCGGGAGGCGGCCACGCCGGCGGCGAGCAGCGTGACCGAGGTGGCGACCGGCAGCGGCGCGTCCCTGGAGACCGCCACCGCGAAGGCGACCGCGGACGCGCTGTGCCCCGACGGCAGCGACGAGGACGCCGGCACCCGGCGGCGCCGGATCACCGGGATGAGGTCCGTCAGCGGGCGCGGCCTGCGGATCGCCTGCTTGACGACCATGCTGGTCAGCGGGCTGGCCAGCGAGATCGCCAGCAGCCCGCGGACGCCCGCCCGCTGCAGGCGCGGCCGGCCCGTCATCATCAGGACGCCCGCCACCAGCCCCCACAGGACCGAGTTGTCGGCCGCCGACGACAGATGCGGCAGCAGGGCGTCGAGCACGGGCAGGTCGGAGCGCGCGATCCGGTCGAAGGCCCGCTTGTCCCAGGCGTCGAAACGTTCGAGCAGCATCATCCAGCCGATCACCTCCGCGACGGCCCTACACCTGCCCGCCGATCATGCCGGTCATGCCCGGGACGGCCTGGCTCCCGTGCTCTCCCTGACCACGAGCTCGGGCTCGACCAGCCGCCGCGCCTCCGGCTCGTGCCCGGCCATGAAGTCGAGCAGCAGGTGAAAGGCGTGCCTGCCGACCTCGCCGAAGTCCTGGCGCACGGTGGTCAGCGGCGGCCAGAAGTAGGCCGACTCGGGGATGTCGTCGAACCCGGCCACGCTGACGTCCTCGGGCACCCGGCGGCCGGCCTCGCGCAGCGCGCGCAGCACGCCGAGCGCCATCTGGTCGTTGGCCACGAACACGGCGGTGACGTCGGGGTTCTCGCAGAGGCGGCGGCCGAGCTGGTAGCCCGAGCGGGCGCTCCAGTCGCCGCGCAGCACCTCGGGCGCCTCCCGGCCGGCGGCCTCCAGCACGCCGCGCCAGCCCTCGATGCGGCCGTTGGCGTCGAGCCAGTCGGCCGGGCCGGCGACGTGCCAGACCGTCTCGTGGCCGAGGCTGAGCAGGTGACGGGTGACCCGCCTGGCGCCCGCCTGCTGGTCGACCTTGGCCACCGGCACCGGGATGTCGTCGCCGGCGTCGACGGCCACCACCGGCATCTCCGGCGGCAGGTGGCGCAGGCCGTCGGCGGCCGACTCGTGCGGCGCCACGATGATCACGCCGTCGACCGCCTGGGCGCGCAGCCGCTGCACGCCCTCCTCCATCGACCTGCGGCTGAGCGAGGGCAGGCTGGCGATGCTGACGTTGTAGCCGGCCCGCCTGGCCGCCTGCTCGATGCAGTAGAGCGTGGAGGCCGGGCCGTAGAGGGTGGTGTCGATGCTGACCACGCCGAGCACCCCGGACCTGCCGGTGACGAGCTGGCGGGCGGCCTGGTTGGGCCGGTAGTCGAGCTCGCGCACCGCGGCCATGACGCGGGCCCTGGTCTCCGCGCGGACCCGGTCGGGCGCGTTGAGCACGCGCGAGACGGTCATGGCCGAGACCCCGGCGAGCACGGCCACGTCCATGAGCACCGCCGGCCTGTCGCCCTTCGCTTTCACCGCCGCTCACCTCCTGTCAGCGGTAACGCTAACAGGCCCGGGCCGCTCCCGCGCGACCGCGCGGCGACCGCGCACGGCCCCCGCGAACCCGCGGTACGCCTGGTCGGCGGCCTGACGCTGCCAGGTAACTGCCAGGAACGGTAGGTAGTCTGCCTCGCCATGAACTGGCAGCGGCACGTCAACAAAGCGCTGGTCAGGTTCACCGGATTCCAGATCGAGCGAGTCGGGAACACGCCCTCTCCCCCGCCCGCTCCCGAGATCAGACCGCCCGCGGATCCGCTAACCGACCGGCTGCTCGAATCCCCCGTCTTCCTCCTGTCCCCCGTACGGTCCGGCTCCACGCTCCTGCGCGCGATCCTCAACGCCCACCCCGACCTGCACGCCCCGCACGAGCTGCACGTACGCCGGTTGCGGGTGCAGTTCGGCACTCCGCTGGCCGCCAAGGCGATGGCCGCGCTCGGGCACAACGCGGCCGACCTGGAACACCTGCTGTGGGACCGGGTGCTGCACCGCGAGCTGGTCCGCAGCGGCAAGCGGTACGTCGTGGACAAGACCCCCGCCAACGCCTTCGCCCACCAGCGCATCGCCGCCTGCTGGCCGGACGCCCGCTTCGTCTTCCTGCTGCGCCACCCCGCCTCCATCGCCACGTCCTGGCACGAGGCCGCCCCCGACCGGCGCACCCCCGAGGAGGCCGCCCTCGACGCCCTGCGGTACATGAAGGCCGTGCAGCGGGCCAGGGCCGCGCTGCCGGGGCTGACCGTCAGGTACGAGGAGCTGAGCGCCGAGCCCGAGCGCGTCACCCGCGAGATCTGCGCGTTCCTCGGCCTGGAGTGGGAGCCGCGGATGCTCTCCTACGGCGAGCAGCAGGTGCTGGAGAAGGGGCTCGGCGACTGGCGGGACAAGATCAGGACCGGGACCGTCCAGCCCGCCCGCGAGCTGCCCTCCCCCGGCCAGATCCCCGAACCCCTCAAGCCCATCGCCCGGACCTGGGGGTACCTCGCGTGAAGATCCGCTACCTGATGCTGCACGCCTACGGCATGGGCGGCACGATCCGCACGGTGGTCAACCAGGCGAACGCGATGACCGCGGCCGGGCACGACGTCGAGCTGGTCAGCCTGGTACGGCGGCGCGAGGCCCCGCAGTTCGCCATCGACCCCCGCGTCACCGTCACCACGCTGGTGGACCAGCGCGGGGGCAGACAGCCCGACTCCGTCGGCCGCAGGGCGTGGCGGCGGATCCGCGGCAAGATCGTGCCGCGCGGCGAGTTCGCCGCCGACTACTTCACCGAGCGGGTGGAACGCGCCGCGATGGACTACGTCTCCGGCCTGTCGGGCGGCGTCCTGGTGACGACCAGGCCCGCGCTGAACCTGATCTCCGCCCGCCGCACCCCCGCCGACGTCGTCAGGATCGCGCAGGAGCACATGAACCTGTCCGCCTACCCCGACACGATCCGCAGGGAGATCGCCCGCCACTACGGCAGGTTCGCCGCGGTCACCGTGCTGACCAGGACCAACAAGCTCGAATACCAGCGCCTGCTGCCGGACACGCCGGTGGTGGTGATCCCGAACGCCGTCCACCGCGTGGAGCAGGAACCGTCCCGGCAGGTCAACCCGGTCATGGTGGCGGCCGGGCGGCTGGTGCCGCAGAAGGGGTTCGACCTGCTCATCGAGGCGTTCGCGCAGGTCGTGCGGGTGCATCCGGAGTGGCGGCTGCGCGTCTTCGGCACCGGGCCGCGCCGCAGCCAGCTCGCCGGGCTGGTCGCGCGGCACGGGCTGGGGGAGCACGTGACGCTGCCCGGCCGTACCGAGCGGCTGGAGAAGGAGCTGGCCGAGGCGTCGGTGTACGCGCTCAGCTCCCGCTTCGAGGGCCTGCCCATGGTGATGATCGAGGCCATGACGCACGCGCTGCCCGTGGTCGCCTTCGACTGCCCCACCGGGCCGCGGGACGTGCTGACCGACGGCGTGGACGGCGTCCTGGTGCCGCCCAGGGACGTGGACGCGCTGGCCGCGGCGCTGATCCGGGTGATCGGCGACCGGGAGCTGCGGGTGCGGATGGGCGAGGCGGCAGCGGCGACGTCGCGGGCGTACGGGCCGGAGGTGGTGATGCCGATGTGGGAGGAGCTGTTCTCCGGGCTGGCGCGGGGGCAACGGGTGGCGGACAACCTCTGGACGGGCCGCTGAGGCGCCCGGCGCGGAAAGATCTACCTGACGGATTCTTCGGCGTAGGCGGGGTTTCTAACGATTCGGTCACAGATTTTGCCACAAATCGTTAAACGCACGCCAAACCGGGCGGCAGCCTGGGGTGCATGCGTAACCGGAAAGCTCGACTCACCGCGTTCGCAGGCGCCTTCGCCCTGGTCACGGGGCTGGGCGTGCCCGCGTACGCGCAGACCGCGACCCCGTCCGCCGCGGCCCCTTCCCTCGTCGCCTCCTCCGCCGACGCCGGGGCGCCCGCCGTGTACGGCCGGGCCGCCTACCTGATGGACGCCCGGTCCGGCGCCGCCCTGTTCGGCAAGGCCGCCGACACCCGCATGCCGATCGCCAGCCTCACCAAGACGATGACGGCGTACGTCGTCCTGCAGTCGGCCAAGCCCACGGACATGGTGGAGATCGCCCCCCAGGACGCGCGGTACGCCGAGGAGGGCGGCGGCACCACCGCCGACCTGCGGCCCGGCGACCGGCTGCCGGTGGGCGAGCTGCTCTACGCGCTCATGCTGCCCTCGGGCGCCGACGCCGCCCACGCGCTGGCCCGCACGTACGGGCCCGGCGTGCCGGGGTTCGTCGACAAGATGAACGCCACCGCCCGCTCGCTCGGCATGAACGACACCCGGTACGTCAACGCCGACGGGCTGCCCACGCCGGCGGGCGACGGCTGGTCCACCGCCCGCGACCAGGCGGTGCTGGCGGCCAAGGCTCTCCAGGTGCCGCTGATCGAAGGCGTGGCCGGGACCCGGTACCACGAGGTCGCCGCGACCGAGGAGCACGGCGCGTACGGCTGGCGCAACACCAACCGCCTGCTCGCCGAGCCGGGGGTGATCGGGCTGAAGACGGGGTTCACCCGGGCGGCGGGGTACAGCCTGGCCTTCGCCGGTGAGCGGGACGGGCACCGGCTGGTGGGCGTGATCCTCGGCGAGTCGGTCTCCAGCCGCCGCTTCGACACCGCCCAATCCCTCCTCACCTGGGCCCCCACCCGCACCGCCGCCTGAGCCCTCCCACACCCCCACCGCCTCCACAGGACAGGCGTCGTCTCCTGGGTCGCCCGTTTGTCCGCATGATGGACGCTCGTGATCTCTTGGGTTAGTTTGCCCGGCATGAACGTTCGCATCGCGATGAGCGTGTTGTCCGCGGCGCTGGTGCTCGCCGCCCCGCTCCCCGCCCACGCCGCCACCACCGGCCCCGGCCCGGGCCTCGGCTGGGAGCTGAAGGGGACCGGCGTGACCGCCCGCTTCCGCGGTCTCGCGCCCGTGAGCAGGGACGTGGTGTGGGCCGCCGGCACCGGCGGAACCGTCCTGCGCACCGTGGACGGCGGACGCACCTGGCAGAACGTCTCCCCGCCCGGCACCGAGTCACTCCAGTTCCGCGACGTGGAGGCGTTCGACGCCCGCCACGCCCTGGTCCTGTCCATCGGCACGGGCACGGACGGCCGCGTCTACCGCACCGAGGACGGCGGCCGTACCTGGACCGAGTCCTTCAGGAACGACGAGCCGAACGCCTTCTACGACTGCATGGCGTTCTTCGACCGCCGCCACGGCCTGGCCATGAGCGACCCGGTGAACGGCAGGTTCCGCCTCGTGGCCACCGAGGACGGCGGCCGGAGCTGGCAGGTGCTCCCGTCCACCGGCATGCCGGACGCGCTGCCCGGCGAGGCCGGTTTCGCGGCGAGCGGCCAGTGCCTGGTGACCGCGGGCGGACGGGACGCCTGGATCGCCACCGGCGGCGGCGAGCGGTCACGCGTGTTCCGTTCGGCCGACCGCGGGCGTACGTGGACCGTCTCCGACACCCCGATCCCGGCCGCCGACCCGGCGAAGGGCGTCTTCGCGCTGGCCTTCCGCGACCGGCACCGCGGGATCGCGGTCGGCGGCGACTACCAGCCCGGCCTCCCCTCCCCCAACGCCGCCGCGGTCACCGGGGACGGGGGCGCCACCTGGCGGACCGCCACGACCCCGCCGCCCGCGTACCGGTCGGGGGTGACGTGGCTGCCGCACCTGCCGTTCGCGGCGATCGCGGTCGGCCCCACGGGCAGCGACGTGACGTACACCGGCGGGGCCCGCTGGGAGACCTTCGACGGCGGCTCGTTCGACACGGTCTCGTGCACCCCGGACCTGTCCTGCTGGGCCTCCGGCGAGCAGGGCCGCATAGCCCGTCTCCGCCTCCGCTAGCACGAGGGGCGCACGGGGCTCGCAGAGCCCACGGCGGGCACGGCGGGCACGGCGAGCGCGGCGAGCGCGGCGAGCGCGGCGAGCCGGGTCAGCGGACGCCGCGTGGCCTGAACTGGATGCTGATGCGCGGCCCCGCGGGCCGGGCGGTCTTGGGGATGGCGTGCTCCCACGTCCGCTGGCAGCTGCCGCCCATGACGATCAGGTCGCCGTGCCCGAGGTCGCGGCGGATCGAGGGGCCGCCGCCGCGCGGGCGCAGCAGGAGCGGGCGCGGGCTGCCCACCGAGACGATCGCGACCATGGTGTCCTCGCTGCTGCCCCGGCCGATGGTGTCGCCGTGCCAGGCCACGCTGTCGCGGGCGTCGCGGTAGAAGCACAGGCCCGCGGTGCGGAAGGGCTCGCCCAGCTCCTCGCCGTAGTGGGCGTCGAGCGCCGCTCTGGCCTGGTCGAGGACGGGGTCGGGCAGCGTCTCGCCCTCGTCGTAGAACTTGAGCAGGCGCGGGACGTCGAGGACCCGGTCGTACATGCGGCGGCGCTCGGCACGCCACGGCACCGTCTCGGCCAGCCGCGCGAACAACGTGTCGGCCCCCGTCAGCCAGCCGGGCCGCAGGTCGATCCAGGCTCCGTGATCGAGGTACGTCCGGCGGACCGTGGCGCCCAGCCGCCCGACGCCGAGCTCCTCGTCGAGACCCAGCAGAGATGCTTGGAACGCGGCTTTCATGAGGCCGAGTCTATGCCATTGTTCGTACACATATTCGACTCAGGGGCCGGCTCGGGGATTGGAAGGCGCCCGGCCTGTGCGGTACGCAGTCCGTACAGGCCGGGCGGGTCGCCGCCGACGGGCGCGAGGCCCGCGCGGGACGATCACCCGAGCCCTTCCCCGCCCGGACCGTCCCTTAACACGGATCCTGTAACGTCTTGCTGGTGCTGACGCGTTACATGGCCGCGGTGGTCGCGGCCCGGACCGGCGACGAGATGTCCGGACCCGCCCTCCTGGTGGCCGGGCTCGCCGCCACCGGCTCTCCGCTGCTCGGGGCGTCGCTGCTGGCCGGGCTGACCGTCTCGGCGGCCGTCGGCGGGCCGCTGCTCGGCGTGCTGCTGGACCGCGCCCGCCGTCCGGGCCGGTTGCTGGCGTGCTGCCTGCTCGGGTACGCGACCGGCCTGCTGCTGGTGGCGGGCGGCGTCGGACGGGTGCCCGGGACGGCGCTGGTGGCGCTGGCCGTGGTGACCGGGCTGGCGGGCCCCGCGCTCACCGGCGGCTGGACGGGACAGCTCCCCCTGGTCTCCGGGCCCGACCGGGGACGGCTGGCACGAGCCACCGCGCTGGACGCCATGACGTACAACGTGGCGGGGCTGGCCGGTCCCGCGGCGGTCGGCGTGGTCGCGGCCGTGGCGGGCGGTCCGGCCGCCGTCCTCGTCTCCGCAGCCCTCCTCCTGACCGCCCTCCCTGCCGCCTGGACCCTCCCCACCCGCACCCCCCGGAACCACCCCACCCACGCCCACCCCACGAGCGACCTCCCCGCAGGCAACCGGCCGAACGGTGAGCGGCGGCGCTTCGGCGGCCTCAGCTCGCCCGTGCGGGCTGCGGGAGCGGTCGCGCGGGAGATGGCCGCCGGGGTCCGGGCGGTGCTCGGGAACCGGGTGCTGGGACGGGCCACCGCCGGGTCGATGGTCTCGTGCGCCGGGGCGGGCATGTTCGTGGTGTCGGCGCCGGTGCTGGGGCTGGAGCTCACAGGCGACAGCAGCCGCGGCACGCTGCTGCTGGCCGTCACGGCGGCAGCCGGCCTGGCCGCGAACGGACTCCTGGCCTGGCGCGGCGGCCCCCGTCGACGGAACCCGTCACCGGCCTGGGACGCGACCCTGGCCTGGTCCACCGCGCTGGTCGGCGCGGGCATGGCGTTGGCCGCGATGGCAGGAACAGCCCTGGTGGGGGCGTATTGGATCGCGGTGGTCGCGGCGGGGCTGGTGGGCGCGGGCGAGGGGCCGCAGTTGACGGCGCTGTTCGCGGTGCGGCAACGCGAGGCCCCCGCCGGGCTACGCAGTCAGGTGTTCACGACCGGCGCCAGCCTCAAGATCACCTCGTTCGCCGTCGGATCGGCGCTGGCAGGCCCGCTGAGCACCCAGTCGGCCACGGCCGCCCTGCTGACCGGCGCGGCCTTACAGGCCGTGGCCATCTACGTTCTCCTCCGCCGCCGCGGTTGGCGAGCGTCAGCGGGCGACGCGGGCACCGGCAGGCGGTGAGCAGGCGCGCGCTGGCTGTGGCGGGCTGGCTGGCTGAGGCGAGCTGGCTGTGGCGGGCGCGTGGCGTCAGGGGGCGGGCGCGGTGGGCGGCGACGCGGTCTCGGGGTAGGGGCGGGCGCGTGGCGTCAGGGGGTTGGCTGGGGGCGGGCGCGGTGGGCGGCGACGCGGGCGCGGGTGGCGCAGCGGGTGCCGCAGTAGCGGCGGGGGCTGCCGCCGCCCAGGTCCAGGTACGGCCGTCCGCACCCCGCGGCCGCGCACAATCCGCCCGGAACGCGCTGATGGTCGGCGACCAGCACGGCCAGGGCCATCGCCGACGAGGCCAGGAACCACTCGGCCCACGGCGCGTCGTCGCCGCTGTCGACGTGCAGATGCCAGGACGTCGTGCCCCGGTGGCTGGTCAGCCTGGGCGGCCGGGCGGTGTCGGCGAGCAGGCGGTTGAGCAGGCCCGCCGCCTCCCCGGCGTCGCGCGCGCCCAGCACGTCGCGCAGCCGGGCCGCCGCCGCCCGCATCGCGGCCACGTCGGAGTCGTCGAGGCCGAGGTCGCCGTGCTCGCCGTGGCGGCGCAGGACGTCCGCCACCGAGGCGGGCGTCGGCTCTTCGTGCAGCAGCGCCACGCACAGCTCGACGGCCCTGACGGCCATCGCCCTGGTCGAGTGAACCTCCACGCGGCAAGCGTATCCACGGCGGGACTCCCCCTGCCCCGCCGCGGACCCTGCCCCGCCGCGGACCCTGACCCGCCGCGGACGCTGCCCCGCCGTGGCGTGGGCTCAGCCGCCGCAGGCGGCGAAGACGAAGCTGTCCTTGAGGACGGTGTACCGGTCCCTGACCCGTACGGCCCCCGTCCCCGTGTCGACCTGGACGATGGTCATCCTGGACGAGCCGGACACCAGGTGCAGCGTGACCTGCGTGTCGCCGGTCCAGTCGATCATGCTGAGCTCGCCGTCCGGCAGCTTGATCTTCCTGCGTCCGGTGACCTCGTCGGTGGCGAGGTCGTAGGTGAGCAGCTCGGTCTTCCTGCCGCGGATCACGACCGCCGCCGTGTGCCCGTCGCCGGCCAGCGCCTGCGGGCCGTTGGCGGCCACGACCTGCGGCGGCGTGACGCGTACGAGATGCTCGCCCGTCTGGTCGCGCACGACCAGGTCGGTGACGGAGTCGTCGGACTCGATCGAGGACAGCACCTCGTCGCCGTCGCCGCTGAACCCGAGGAGGGTCTCGTCGGCGGGGACGGTGCCGAGCAGGGCGCCGGTCGCGGTGTCGAAGATCTTCGTGGCGGCGGGCCGGTCGCTCTGGACCACGACGGCCAGCCGCGCGCCGTCGCCGGAGAGCAGCAGCGTCACCTCGTTCTGGGCGACCCGCGGCAGCGCGTCCTCGGGCAGCAGCGTGACGCCGCCGCCCAGCGCGCGTACGGCCGGCCGCCCGGACTTGGTGAGGTACGCCACGCGCTGCCCGTCGCCGCTGACCGCGATCGGCGCCGGCGAGGTGACGGTGGACCTGCGCCTGGCGTCGAGCGCGACGACCTGGGCGTCGGGCAGCGTCCTGCGCCCGCCGTCGTGCATGATCAGCCGCCACTGCCCGCAGGGCCGGGACGTGCCGTCCTTGGCCGGGCAGCCCTTGACGGAGGCGTACCGGATGCTGTCGTGGCCGTGGTGCGGCGCGGCCTGGGCGGCGGCGGCCGGCACGGCGGTGAGGGTGAGCAGGGCTGCGGTCAGCAAAGGGACGATTCTCACGATGGTCACTCCCCCGGGAACACGATGGTGTGAGGGTCGGGGCCCACCTTGTAGGTGTCGGTACGGCGGGCCTGGCCGGAAGCGGGGTCGACGGTGAGCACCCGTACCACCGTCGACTTCGTGGAGCTGCTGTCGTAGGAGTAGGCGGCGAGCCGTCCGTCAGGGGTCCAGCGGGCGTGGTCGGGCGAGGCGTCGCCGGCGAGGGGCAGGTTCACGCCGTCGGCGAGCCGGGCGGTCTCCAGGTCGTACGTGCGCATCCGGGGCGGGCCGCCACGGCTGCCGCCGGAGCTGAACGCGGCGACGGTGTGCCCGTCGGGGGACAGCGCGAGGGTGACGGCGTTGGCGACGAACTGGGGGGCCTGGCTCCTGAGCGCGCGGCCGTCGAGCCCGTAGGAGTACAGCCATCTGGTGCCGTCGCTCAGGTCGCGGGTGGTGAGCACCTCGTCCCCGTCGCCGCTGAAGCCGGCCGGTTCGCCCTTGACGGTCAGGCCGGTGATCCTGCCGGTGGCCAGGGTGAGCACGTCGACGTGGCCTTGGCGGCCGACGAGGAGCCGGTCGCCGGCCGTTGACAGGTAGAGGGCGTCGTCCGCGCCGGGGCGCAGGGACCTGGGCAGCTCCCTGACCGGGCCGCCGGCCGCCGCGCGTGCGACCAGGCGGTGGTCGCGGGCCCGCTGGTAGACGATGGTCCGGCCGTCGCCGCTGAGGGCGAACAGGGAGGTCGCGCGGGCCTTGGCGCGGGCGGCGGAGTCGCCGACGGTGACCTTGCGGCCGTCACGGAGGAGCAGGTGCCAGGGGCCGCACGGGGACGTGCCCTCGACGGGCAGCTCGCAGGCGGTGACCCAGGCCGCGCGGGCCTGCGGCGGCCCGGTGCGCGCGGGTGCGGCGGCGGCCGGGAGCCCCAGCCCGCCGGCGACCGCCGGCGCGAGGAGCGCGGCGGCCGCTGAGGATAGCCTCATGAGTGGTGATCCTTTCGCTCACCTGGTTAGACCCATGGGCACGGTGGCGAGTTGGTCACAGGTAGGCCACGCTTCAGGGCAGCGGGCGCCGCCCCGCGAAGCCCAGATCCGTACGGTGGTACCAGGCGAGCTCGGGCTCCCCCTCGATCCAGCACAACCGCACCGACGCCCCGCCGAGCACGGAGGGGAAGTCGATCAGCAGCGGCGCGACGCCCTTGACCTCGATCCCCTGCTCGCTCCACCGGGTCAGCGTCTCCTCGATGCGCGCCTCGATCGCCTTGATCTCGGGCAGCCCGCCGAGCCGCGACCCGCCGGCGGCCTGCCGGTCGAAGGCGATCTCGGCCAGGTCGGCGCGGCCCGCGACGATCTCCCGCGCCTCGGCGATGATGCCGGGCAGCAGGGCGCGCGCCTCGTCCAGGGTGAAGATCCGGTCCATGCGGAAAACGCTACCCGTTCGGCTGGTAGGCGTGGATGAGAAGCCGCTCGGCCTCGTCGAAGTAGTCGTCGAGATAGGCCGCCGCCTCCTCGGCGCGGCCGGTCGTCAGCAGGGCGAGCAGCGCGCGGTTGCGTTCGATGAACGGCTCGTGGAAGGCGCGCGGGTTGTCCATCACGTGGAAGACCAGGCGCAGCTCGGCCAGGAGCTGCCGCATGGCCTCGTCGAGGCGGGGGCTGCCGTGCAGGCCGACCAGGGCCTGGTGGTAGCGGATGTTGGCGGTGCCGACGCCCTGCCAGTCGCCCTGGGCGGCGGCCCGCTCGGCGTCGCGCACGGCCTCCTCGATGAGCGCCAGCGCCTGCCGCGACGCCTTGCGCCGGACGGCGGCCCCTTCCAGCACCCGCCGCATCGTGTAGAGGTCGGAGACGTCCTCCACGGACGGGAGCCGGACGAAGACGCCCCGGTTGAGCCGGTGGTCGAGCAGGCGTTCGTGGCCGAGCAGGCGGAACGCCTCGCGCAGCGTGTTGCGCGAGACGCCGAGCCCTTCGGAGATGGCCTCCTCCGACAGCCGCGCGCCCGGCGGGAAGGCGCCTTCGATGATGCTGTCGCGGAGGATGTCGGC
The DNA here is from genome assembly GCF_044459705.1 of Nonomuraea sp. NPDC050227. Taxonomy (NCBI): domain Bacteria; kingdom Bacillati; phylum Actinomycetota; class Actinomycetes; order Streptosporangiales; family Streptosporangiaceae; genus Nonomuraea; species Nonomuraea sp. NPDC050227. The sequence continues at coordinate 317,986 of NZ_JBITJF010000017.1, forward strand.
CACGCGCTCGGCCGTGCTGCTGCGGTTCAGTCTCGACCGGTGCCGGGCGAGGTCCGCGACCACGTCTTCCACGTGCGCCAGGGAATCATGGAGCAAACCTCTTGTCGAATTGTTCAACAATCCTTACGTTGAAACTATCCCCTCGACCATCTGGGGAGCCTTCGATGTCAAGCTCCGCGCACCAGACCCGCCGGGTGATCATCGCCGCCCTCGTCGGCACGTCCCTGGAGTGGTACGACTTCTTCCTCTACACCACGGCCGCGACGCTGGTCTTCGGCAAGCTGTTCTTCCCGTCGCTCGACCCGCTCAACGCGACGCTGGCGGCTTTGACCACCAACGCCGTCGCGTTCGTCGCCAGGCCGCTCGGCGGCGTGGTGTTCGGGCACTTCGGCGACCGGGCCGGCCGCAAGACCGTGCTGGTCGTGACGCTGCTGCTGATGGGCCTGTCGACGTTCCTCATCGGCGTGCTCCCCGGCTACGCGAGCGTGGGGGTGGCCGCGCCCGTCCTGCTGGCCGTGCTCCGCTTCGTCCAGGGCTTCGGGCTCGGCGGCGAGTGGGGCGGCGCGGTGATCATGTCGCTGGAGCACGGCGACAGCAGGCGGCGCGGCTTCAACGCGAGCTGGCCGCAGGTCGGCGTGCCCGCCGGGTACGTGCTGGCCACCGGCCTGCTCGCGATCCTGTCCTTCGCCCTGCCGGACGCGGCCTTCCAGGCGTGGGGATGGCGGGTGCCGTTCCTGCTGTCGGGCGTGCTGGTGCTCGTCGGGCTGTGGGTGCGGACCCGGGTCGCCGAGTCGCCGCTGTTCTCCCGCGTCGAGAAGCACGGCGCCACGGTCAGGATGCCGCTGGTCGAGGTGCTGCGCACGCATCCGCGGGCGCTGCTGTCGGCGTTCACCGCGCGCATCGGGGTGGACGTGGCCTTCTACACCTTCACCGCGTACATCATCGTCTACCTCACCGGGCAGCTGAAGCTGGACCGGTCGGTGGCGCTGTACGCGGTGCTGATCGGCTCGGTGCTGCAGCTCGGCCTGATCCCGCTGTTCGGCGCGCTGTCGGACCGGCTGGGCCGGCGGCCGGTCTACTTCGCGGGCGTGCTGGCGGCGGCCGGGTGGGTGTTCGCGTTCTTCCCGCTGCTGGACACGAAGTCGTTCCCGCTGATCGTGCTGGCGGCGGTGGTCGCGCTGGCCGCCCACGCCGCCATGTACGGCCCGCAGGCCGCCTTCATCGCCGAGCTGTTCAGCACCCGCCTGCGCTACAGCGGCGCGTCCATGGGCTACCAGGTGGCCGGGATCGTCGGCGGCGCGCTGGCCCCGATCATCGCGCTCAAGCTCTTCGACCTGTACGGCACCACGCTCGCCGTGTCCCTGTACGTGGTTGTCGCGCTGGCCGTCACCGCCGTAGGTTTGGCCATCGCCCCGGAAACCCGCGACCTGGACATCGCCGCCGGCGAGAGCGGCACCGCCAGGAGGCTGCCCGGCCAGGTGGGTCCCTTCGCCTGAGTGCGGGGGAAGGCGGGAACGCCGCGAAGGCGTGGGCGGCGGCTGCCACCGCCGCCCACGCGCGCCGCTCGAAGGACTTCTGGGACGGCTCAGACGGCGGTCTCGGGCTCGGTGACCCGCGGGCGCCTGCGCCAGTCGCCCTTGAACGCCGCCGTGGAGGCCAGGAACACGACCTGCCCGGCCAGCGCCACGGCGAGCCAGGCGCCCCAGCCGCCCGCCGAGACCACCATGGGCGAGACGACCAGCAGCACCACGATCATGACGCGGACGACCATGCCCCAGATGCCCAGCGCCGAGCCCTGCAGGCGCGACTCGACGTCCTCGGCGTTCTCGGAGAAGTTGGCCATCCACGGCACGTACGCGACGCCCATGAACAGGAAGAGCAGCGCGTAGACGGCGGTGACGTGCCCAGGGGAGACGCCGGGGCCGACCATGCCGATGAAGTAGGCGAGGGTCAGGACGGTCAGCGCGGTGCCGGCGGCCGTGAACGGCTTGCGCAGCCGCAGCCGGTCGGAGACCCGGCCGACGACGACCACGGCCACCGCGTTGAGCACGATGCCGAGCGCCACCACCCGGTTGGCCCCCGCGGGCTCCAGGCCGAACGCCTCCACCAGGATCGTCTGCCCGAAGATCGCGAACGTCCAGTAGAGCACCTGCCAGCCGGTGTTGCCCAGGACGTGGGCCCACAGGTGGGGATGGCGGAACAGCTCGCGCACCCGTCCGGCGTCGATCTTCTCCTCCGCCGCGACGGCCTCCTCGGCGTCGAGCACCTGGGCCCGCAGCGCCGCCGACGGCTCGGCGATCTTCCAGACGATGACCGCGCACATGGCCAGCGAGACGACGCCCATGATGATCGCCTGCGACTGCCAGGCGTTGTCGAACAGCGGCAGCGTGAACCCGGCGATGAACGAGGCCAGGAAGGACGCCCCGACCGGCCCCCACGTCCAGAACGCAAACGCCTGGGCGCGGCCGAGGCGCGGGGAGAAGTCGCGGACGAGGGAGGCGGTGATGGTGATCCCGGCGCCCTCGATGAACAACATCAGGCAGCGCACCCAGAACAGGCCGGCCACGGTGTCCACGGTGGCGAGCAGGAAGTTGCAGGCCGCCGTGACGGTGAGGGTGGGCACCAGGAGCGTGACCCGTCCCCAGCGGTCGGACAGGATGCCGCCGACGCCCGCCGACAGGCCGCCGATCAGCACCGATCCCGCGGCGAGCAGGCCGTAGACCGTGAGCGACATGCCCAGGTCCTTCATCAGCAGCGGCAGGATCGTGGCGAGCGTGGTCTCGAAGTTGGCCACCAGGCTCGCCAGCACGGCTATCGCCAGCAGGAAGATCCGCCGGCGACCGACCGGGTACACGCTCAGCTCGCGGACATAGAACGGCTTCATTCCCATCCTCCGGGGACGGTGTGTGACGGTCGCTCTAGAACGCGTTTCTAGTTGCCTCAGAGTTGCCCTTCTCAGGGGGGTTCGTCAACGGCGGCGGCGGTCACGATGTGATCTCGATCACAGCATTCCCGTTGTGACGGAATCGCTCCCGATTCACAGAACAACCAGCCGCGAATAGGCATAAACTGCGCGCCTGTGAGCCTGCCTGTACGTGAACGTTCCCCCCGGCCCGGCGGCGGCCGGCACCGCCGCCCCGTGCCCACGTCCCTGCCGCCGGACGCGCCCATGCTCGTGCTGGCCACCCCCGGCGGCACCGGCGGCGTGGCCGAAGAGATCACGGCCGTGGTGCGGGTCGACAACCCGCAGATCGAGGTGCGGCTGACCGCCGTCGCCGACCTGGCGGACGCGCTGCCCGCGGGCCGCGACGCCGTCGTGGTGCCCCTGCTCACCTGGGACGACCCGGTCGTCATGGCCGAGATCGGCAAGGCCATCGCGGCCGCCGGCTCCGGCGCGGTCGCCACCGAGGCGCTCGGCCCCCACCCGCTGCTCGCCGAGGCCCTGCACATCAGGCTGGCCGAGCGCGGCCTGGCCAGGGCCGACCGGGTCCGCCTGCTCAACGTCTCCAGCCCCGTCGACGCCGTCATCCTGGGCACGGTGGGCGGCGAGCGCGCGGTGCACGCCGTCCAGGCCACGGCCGTGCTGCTGGCCTCCAGGCTCACGCTGCCCGTCGTCGCCGCCTCGCTGGACAGCGAGCCCGGCGTGGACGTCGCCGCCCAGCGCCTGCGCGCCGCCGGGGCCGAGCGGCTGGCCATCGCGCCCTGCCTGATCGGTCACGAGGCCCCGGCGGAGCTCGTCGAGCGCGCCGCCGCCGCCGTCGAGGCCGGTCACGCCGAGCCGCTCGGGGCGCACAGCGCCGTCGCCGAACTTGTCGCGCGGGCTTACGGCAGTCAGCTGGCGACTTGACACCCTTGTAAAGATCGCGATAGTCGCGTTACCTTCTGCGCATGCGGCGCGTGATGGTCATCGGCGAGCGAATCGGACTTCGTGACCTCACCGACGCCGACGTCGTCCCGCTGCACTCCGTCTACGGCGATCCGGCGGCCACGCAGCACATGCCGTTCGCGCCGCGCAGCGTGCAGGAGGTCGCCGCCCTGGTCGGCCAGGCCATGGAGGCGGCCGCCGCCGAGCCGCGCCGCCTCTACGTGCTGGCCGTCGTGGACGCCGACCGGCGGCACGTGATCGGCGTGGCCCGCCTGAAGATCGACCCCGACCTGCCCCACAGCGCCGAGATCGGCTTCGGCCTCCATCCCGACCAGTGGGGCCGCGGCATCGGCACCGACCTGGTACGCCTGCTGCTGTCGTTCGGCTTCAAGCAGCTCGGGCTGCACCGCGTCTGGGGCGCGAGGTCGCCGGCCAACCTGCCCGCCCAGCTCGCCATGCTGACGGCCGGGATGGTCGAGGAGGGACGGATCCGGCACCACGTGCACACCCCGCACGGCTGGCGCGACTCCATCGTGCACGCGGCGATCCAGGACGAATGGACCGAGCGCTAGCGGCGACGAGCGGCCCGGGCGGTGGACGGTGAGTGGCGCGCCGCGGAATTGTCGGTGGCAGGTCCTACGATGAGCCTCCTCACGGAGGGATAGCCGCATGCCTGACTCGCTGATCGTGCCCCTGTTCGTCACCACCGACCTCCCGCCGCACGCGGACCTGGCCGAGTTCGGTGAGCTGCTGGCCCGCACGGCGCGGGTGCTCGGCCCCGACGGCCCCGACGGCTCCGCGGCGGTCCTGTCCGGCAAGGTGTTCTGGCTCGACCGGCCGGTGCTGCCGGCGCAGCGGCCCGCCGCCGACGACGAGCTGCGCTTCGCCGGGATGCTCGGTCACCTCGTCACGTCCGGGCCCGGCGTCCGCGAGGTGGTGGCCGGCGTGCGGCGGGCGATCGGCGCGGCGGTGACCGAGCGCTACGGCGACGTGGGCGCGGCGCCCGCCGTGTTCGCGATCCGCGACCGCGACGTGCGCGAGCGCACCCCCGACTCGGCCCTCCCGCTCGACAGCCGGCGGGCCGCCGAGCTGGTCGGCGCGGCACGGTGAGGACACCCCCGCGCGGGGTAGTCCAGAGGCATGCTCTATGGCAAGGAACACGTGCAGCGCTATCAGGCCACCGACGGCGCGGAGGGGCACGACTGGAACAACACCACCGTCCTCCTCCTGACCACCAAGGGGCGTAACTCCGGCAGGCCGTACACCACGCCGCTGATCTACCAGCGGTTCGGCGACGACTTCCTCGTGGTCGCCTCCAAGGGCGGCGACCCCGAAGATCCCCAGTGGTACAAGAACCTGCTGGCCCATCCCGACGTCGAGGTGCAGGTCAAGGGCGACAGGTTCAAGGCGCGCGCCCGCACCGCCTCGGCGGAGGAGAAGCCCGAGATGTGGCGGACGATGACCCGCACCTGGCCCCAGTACGACGAATACCAGGAGAAGACCGACCGCCAGATCCCGGTGGTCGTGCTCGAACGCACCACCTAGACGTCAGGCCACCACAAGGGCCTCGTCGGCCTCGGGGAGCCAGGAGCCCGGCGGGCGGCGCAGCCAGTGGCGGGCCCGTCCCAGCTCGGCGACGGCGGCCAGGAGCGCGGCGAGGCCCGGGTGCCGCAGGCCCTTGGGATGCACCAGGTTCTGCAGGCCGAGCGGCACGGGCTCGGCCAGCGGCCGGTTCACCGCGCCCGGGATCCCGCCGATCCCCACGCCGGCCAGCACGGGCTCGCGATGCCGGCGCAGGTAGTGCCCCATCTCCGCGGCCCCCTCGGGCGCGGCGTGCGGCCGGGCCAGCCGCAGCCCGAACGCCTCGGCCAGCCGCTCCCCCAGGTCGCTCCACTCCCGCGTGCCGGCGTTCCCGGCCATGACGTCCAGCGGGAAGGCGGCCAGCGCGGCGAGCGGCACGGCGTCCAGTTCCGCGAGCGGGTGGTCCGCCGGCAGGAGCACGGCCAGGGGCTGCAGGCGCACCGGGACCTGGGCCAGCCGGGCGCGCACGTCCGCGGGCAGCCCGGCGAAGCGCCCGAACGACACGTCGAGCCGTCCGTCCAGCATCGCGGCCGCGCCCGCGGTCAGGCCGCCGTGGAACCGGGCCAGCATCTCGGTCCCGGGAGCCAGTTCCCGGGCTCTGACCAGCGGCTCGGGCAGGTCGGGGCCCTGCATGGTGACGTCCACGAGCAGCGGGCGGTCGGCGCCGAGCACGTCGGCGACGACCTCGTCGTGCAGCGCCAGCAGCCGCCGCGCCCCGGGCAGCAGCCGGGCGCCGGCGGGGGTCAGCTCCACCCGGCGGGTGGACCGGACGAACAGCGGCGTCCCGAGCCGGGTCTCCAGCGTGCGCACGTCCCGGCTGAGCGCCTGCTGGGCCAGGAAGAGCCGGGCGGCGGCGCGCCCGAAGTGCAGTTCCTCGGCGACGGCGACGAAGACGCGCAGCAGCCGGGGGTGCAGATCCACGACGCCACATTAACCACAAAAGCACGTCAATCGCGATATTTCGGTGTTGGACCGGGCGCAGGCGTCACCGCGACGCTGGGAAGCATGATCCGCCGTCTCCTGACCCGCCTCCTGACCCGCCTCCTCCGCCCCGCGCCACCCGCTCCGGCCCAGGTCCGCGCGCTGTTCGGGCTGCCACGGCCGCCCGGCACGTGCGGTTGCCTGCTCGACCTCCCGCACGACCCCTCCGCCCATCCGGCGGGCCCCTGAGCCCGGCGCGGAACGCGGGGGCACGTCCCGTTCGTTGGCCGGGCATGGCTGACATCCCCTACGACCGCAAAGAGCAGTTCAAGCAGATCGAGAGCGGCCTGCTCCCCGGCGAGCAGATCATCGCCGTCTACGACGCGATCGGGGCGGGCACCGGGTTCCTGGGGCTCACGGACCGGCGGGTGATCGTGCAGGACAAGTCGTTCGTGGGCAAGCGGATCGCGATCACCAGCATCCCCTACGCCAAGATCTCGGCGGTGAGCGTCGTGAGCAACAAGTCGCTGGCCGGCGGGTTCTTCTCCTCCGGTGCCATCGCCATCCACGTCGGCACGCACACCTACGAGGTGGACTTCCGCGGCGACAACAAGGCCCACCACGTGCACAACGTCATCCTCCACTACATTTCGCAGGGCTGATCGGCGTCACGCGTGGTCTCCTGGGCAGGGTGAGCGTATTCTGCCGATGATCACGAAGGGGGCGAGGTGCGGCGTTCCGTACGTGCCCGCGTGGCCGGTCTCGGCGTGCTGCTGGCGCTCCCGGCCTGCGCCGGGCCTCCCGGGCGGGACGTCCCGTCCGCTCCGGCGGTGAGCCTCACGGTCCAGGCCCGCTGCCCCCGGCCCGGCGGCGACGACCTGCGCGCCGAGCCCGTACGGTCGCCGTGGCGGACGGTCCCGGCGGGCGACGGGCACGGCACGCTCGACCGGCTGGCGGTCGCCCCCGACGGGGCGGTGTGGGCGGTGCGTTCCGTCCAGCGCGAGACGTCCGCCGGGATGGAGACCACGTCCGGCGGGCTGAGCCGGTGGGACGGCGCGCGCTGGCGCACGTACGCGCTGCCGTCCCGGATGACGGTCGCCGCGGTCGGGGCGGTCTCGGGCGAGCGGGCGTGGGCCTTCGGGACCGGCGACGACGAACGTCCCGGCCTGGTCGCCGGCGTCACGGACGGCGCCGTGAGCGCCTCCACGCCGCTCAAGGAGCGCGCCTCGGCCATCGGCCTGCACGGCACCGCGGCGAGCGGCCCGTGGGCCGTGTCCGGGCGCGACGCGCTGCGCTGGGACGGCTCGGCCTGGCGCGCGTACCGGCTGCCCGCCCCGGCGCGGGCCCTCGGCGGCGAGGGCGCGGACGTGTGGACGGTCGGCCGGACCGCGCACGACCCCGCCGCCCGCTGGAACGGCGTCGCGTGGCAGGCGGTGCACCTGCCCGAGCCGGGCGCGCCCGAAGGCGCGCGGCCGGCCCGCACGGAGCTCGGCGACGTGGCCGTGCTCGGGCCGGACGACGTGTGGGTGGTCGGCGGGGTGTCCTGGTTCCCGCCCGACGAGTACGACGAGCAGGGCGAGCCCCTGGAACGCCGCCGCCCGCTGGCGCTGCACTGGGACGGGTCGGCCTGGCGGTGCCGCTGGGGCCCGGAGGGCGCGGCCTTCACCGAGGCCGAGCCCGACGGCCGGGCGGGCCTGTGGGTGCTCGACTCGACCCGCTCCCGGCTGCACCACTACGCGGCCGGCCGCTGGACGACGACGACCGTGCGCGGCACGGTCACCGCCCTGGCCCGCCGCCCCGGCACGACCGAGGTGTACGCGGCGGGCTGGACCGGCCCCGAGGGCGACCTGACCAGGCCCGCCCTCTGGCTCACCCGCTGACCCGCCGCCACCCCTACATGCAGGTGAAGCCGTTGGGGGCCGCCCGGCAGAAGTCGCGCAGGTCGCGCAGCCAGGAGGCGGTGGCCGAGTAGTTGAGCGCCAGGTCGTCGCGGTGGAGGCGGTGGTCGTCGGGCTCCTCGGTCACCTCGCCGTCGAGCCGGACCCGTCCGTGCTCGGGCAGGCCGCCCAGGTAGTCGTCGAGGAAGGCCGCGATGCGGCCCGCGTCGGCGCCGGTGAGCGTCATGCGGCCGTTGAAGCCGAGCAGGCACGCGGTCTCGGGGTCGAGCACCCGGGCCTCCTCCAGCAGGGACAGGGTCGGACGCCAGTTCCAGGCGTTGACGCTCAGGCATCCGCCCTCGGGGGTCTCCAGGTCCCAGCTCAATACGTTCAGTCCCGGCGCAGCGAGGCGTAGAGGTCGAGGGTGCGCCGGGCGATGCGCTCCCAGGAGAAGTGCTCGACGGCCCTGGCCCGCCCGGCGCGGCCCATCTCGGCGGCCCGCGCCGGGTCGGCCAGCAGCGCGTTGACCCGCTCGGCCAGGTCGGCGGCGAACGCCTCGGGATCGTGCGGGGTGCCGTCGGGGCCCTGGTCGATCGGCACCAGCAGGCCCGTCTCGCCGTCGGCGACGACCTCGGGGATGCCGCCGGTCGCGGTGGCCACCACGGGCGTCTCGCAGGCCATGGCCTCCAGGTTGACGATGCCCATCGGCTCGTAGACCGACGGGCAGACGAAGACCGAGGCGTGCGTGAGGAGCTGGATGACCTCCGGCTTGGGCAGCATCTCCGAGATCCACAGCACGCCGTCGCGGTCGAGGCCGCGCACCAGCCCGGTCACCTCGGCGGCGATCTCCGGCGTGTCCGGCGCGCCCGCGCACAGGACGAGCTGGGCCGCCGGGTCGAAGGAGCGGGCGGCGTGCAGGAGGTGCACCAGGCCCTTCTGCCGGGTGATGCGGCCGACGAAGATCACGTAGGGCCGGTCGGGGTCGACGCCGTGCTTCTTCAGCACGTCGAGGCCGGGGTCGGGGGCGTACTGGGCGGTGTCGATGCCGTTGTGGATGACGGTGACCCGGCCGGGCGGGATCTCGGGGTAGGCGGCCAGCACGTCGCGGCGCATGCCCTCGCTGACCGCGATCACCGCGTCGGCGGCGGCCAGGGCGGTGCGCTCGGCCCACGACGAGACCGTGTAGCCGCCGCCCAGCTGCTCGGCCTTCCACGGGCGCAGCGGCTCCAGGCTGTGGGTGGTGACGACGTGCGGCACGCCGTGGAGCATCTTGGCGACATGCCCGGCGAAGTTGGCGTACCAGGTATGGGAGTGGACGACGTCCGCGCCCTCGCAGGCGGCGGCCATCTCCAGGTCGACGCCGAGCACCTGGAGGGCGGCGTTGGCCCGCTCCAGGCCGCCGGGCACCCGGTAGGCCGACACGCCGGGCTCCTCGCGATCGGCCCCGAAGCAGCGCACCCGGACGTCGGCCAGCTTGCGCAGCTCCCTGGCCAGGTACTCCATGTGCACCCCGGCGCCGCCGTAGACGTCCGGCGGGTACTCCCTGCTGAGCAGATCAACACGCATGCCCACGACCTTACGACGCGCCGGGCCCGGCGCCCTCCAGCGAGCGGCATGTTTTGCGCCGACCATCAACTCCGGCACCGCACTTGTGAACCGTCGCAAGCATAGGGAACACATCGATACAGCCCAATGTCGGTAAGTCCGGCCCCTGCTCAACGCGGATAAGTCAGGACACGGCGGCACAGCCCAGTGCGCGGTTTCGTCGATAGATCGGCCATTTACGGGTAGCGTCCTGGACATGAGGTCCCGGAGGGTGCTTGCGGTTGTGCTGGCAGGTGGAGAGGGCAAGAGGCTCATGCCGCTCACGGCGGATCGGGCCAAACCGGCGGTGCCGTTCGGGGGGATGTATCGGCTGATCGACTTCGTGCTGTCGAACCTCGCGAACGGCGGCTTCTTGAAGATCGTGGTGTTGACCCAGTACAAGAACCACAGCCTCGACAGGCACGTCTCCCGTACCTGGCGGCTGTCGGCGATGCTGGGCAACTACGTGACGCCCGTGCCCGCCCAGCAGCGGCTCGGGCCGCGCTGGTTCTCCGGTTCTGCGGACGCGCTGTTCCAGAACCTGAACCTGATCTACGACGAGATGCCCGAGCACGTGATCGTGTTCGGCGCCGACCACATCTACCGGATGGATCCGCGGCAGATGGTCGAGCAGCACGAGGACTCGGGCGCGGACGTGACGGTGGCGGCGATCCGCCAGCCGCTGTCGCTGGCCGACCAGTTCGGCGTGATCGAGACCGATCCCGAGGGCCGCCGCATCGTGGCCTTCAGGGAGAAGCCGAAGGACGCCGTGGGCCTGGCCGACTCCCCCGACGAGGTCTACGCCTCGATGGGCAACTACGTCTTCAAGACCCAGGCCATGATCGACGCGCTGCGCGAGGACGCGCTCGACCCGACCAGCAAGCACGACCTGGGCGGCAACATCATCCCGATGCTGGTCAAGTCCGGCGGCGCGGACGTCTACGACTTCAAGAACAACATCGTGCCCGGCTCCAGCGAGCGCGACCGCGGCTACTGGCGCGACGTGGGGACCCTCGACGCCTACTACGAGGCCCACATGGACCTCATCTCCGCCCACCCGATCTTCAACCTGTACAACGACAAGTGGCCGATCTTCACCGGGCACGACCCGCTGCCCCCGGCCAAGTTCGTGCACAACGACGGCGACCGGGTGGGCCGGGCGATCGACTCGCTGGTCTCCCCCGGCGTGATCGTCTCGGGCGGCATGGCGATGCGCTCGATCCTGTCGCCGAAGGTCGTGCTCCACTCGCACTCGCTGGTGGAGGACTCCGTGCTGATGGAGAACGTCAAGGTGGGCCGGGGCGCGATCGTGCGCAAGGCGATCATCGACAAGAACGTGGTGATCCCCGACGGCGCGCGCATCGGCTTCGACCTCGACTACGACCGCACCCGCTTCGCGCTGACCCGCGGCGGGGTCGTGGTCATCGGCAAGAACGAGATCGTCGACCGTTAGGGCCCGGGCGGGCCGGTCCCCTGCCCGGGGCCGGCCGCGTACCGGGCGGCGGCGGTCCTGATCGGCTCCGGCGGCCCGCGAGTGTGCTCATCGCGTGGGCGCACGGGTCCGGGGCTCGGCCGGTCGGCGGCGGGGGGTGGAGCGCCGGGCGCCGCGGGCGCCCGGCAACGCAGGATCCCGGGCCACGCACGGCGCGGCCCGGGCTCAGGTGATGCGACCTCAGATGCCGGCGCCCACGCCCAGGCCGTACGCCCAGCCGCCCGGCCAGTAGCCGCGGCCCGGCCAGTAACCCCAGTTGTAGCCGTCGTGGGGACGCCCGTAGTAGTCCCTGTGGTGCTCGCAGGCGTCGGCGTCACGGTGTCCGGCGGACACGCCCCACGGCGTGATGCGGAGCGCGGTCGAGTCGTCGGACGTGCTCAGGTCGCACTTCTCGTGGTGGACGTTGGCGTTGGCCGCCCCCGCCATGCCGAACAGCGCGGCGACGGCGAAGCCGCCGGCGACGATGAGGTTGACTTTCATGAATCCCCCTGGATCACGAAGTGACATCGCTGCTCACTGTACGTAATCGCCTCCGTACCGCCGTGTAACGCCACGCCAGGAAAGGACTCGGCGCTTTCCGGTGCCACCCCGGCGAAGTCCGGCCTTCTCCGGCGGAAGCCCCGTCGCGCCCCCAGAAGTCCGGCCACTCCGGAAGCGCCGCCGCGCCCTGGAACGCCGGTCGGCGGGCCGGGACGCGTAGTCTGCTCCGGACGCCCGTCCGTTCACGGCGGGGTCGCCGTGAACCGTCCGGAGAGGACCTCATGCCGCCCACACCGCCCGGCCCCTTCACCGGCCGTTCCGTCACCGACCTGGCCCGTGACCTGCGCGCCGGCCGGACCACCGCCGCCGAGCTGGCCCGGCTGGCGCTCGACGCGGCCGTCACCCTGGATCCCGCGCTCGGCGCCTTCGTCACCGTGGACCCGGTGGGCGCGGCGGCCGCCGCCCGGCGGGCGGACCAGGAGCTGGCCGCGGGCGCCGACCGCGGCCCGCTGCACGGCGTGCCGGTCGCCGTGAAGGACCTCATCGACGTCGCGGGGCTGCCCTGCACGATGGGGTCGCGGCACTTCGCCGGCCACGTCGCCGAGTCCGACGCCGCCTGCGTGACGCTGCTGCGCCAGGCCGGGGCGGTGATCGTCGGCAAGACCACGACGCACGAGTTCGCGTACGGCCCCACCGGCGACCGCTCGGCCAACGGTCCCTCGCGCAACCCGCGCGACCCCGCGCGCATGTCCGGCGGGTCGAGCGGCGGCAGCGCGGCGGCCGTGGCGGCGGGCATGGTGCCCCTGGCGATCGGCACCGACACGGGCGGGTCGGTGCGCATCCCGGCCGCTCTGTGCGGGATCGCCGGGTTCAAGCCCGCCTACGACGCGATCCCGGCCGCCGGGGTGTTCCCCCTGTCCCGGACGTTCGACCACGTCGGCGTGCTGGCCGCCGGCCCGCTGGACTGCCTGATCGCCTACCGGCAGCTCGCGACCGGCGGGCCGCCGCCCGCCCGGGACAGCGCCGGTGAGGCGGCGGCGGTGCGGGTGGGGTGGCTGGACCCCGCCGTCCTGTCGCCCTGCGATCCGCGTGTCGTGGCGGTCGCGCGGGCGGCGGCGGGCGCGGGGCTGAAGGAGGTCCGGCTGCCCGGGGAGCTGGCCGAGGGGCTGCGGGAGACGTACGCGACGGTGCAGGGCGCGGAGGCGTCCGCCGTGCACGCCGACCGGATGGCCAGGGCGCCCGAGCTGTTCGACCCCGAGGTGCTCGACCGGCTGCGCGCGGCCATGGACCTGCCCGCCTGGGCCTACGTCAAGGCCCTGGACGAGCGGCCCGCGCTGGCCGCCGCGGCGGAGTCGCTGTTCGACGAGCACGACGTGCTGGCGCTGCCGGCCGTGCCGCTCGTCGCGCCGCCGCTGGAGCAGCGCCAGACCGAGCTGGACGGGCGGGCCGTCGCCGTCCGGGCCGCGCTGCTGGCCCTGACCAGCCCGTGGAACGTGCTCGGCCTGCCCGCGCTGACCGTGCCGGCCGGCTCGGTGGACGGCCTGCCGGTCGGGCTGCAGCTCGTCTGCCGGCCCGGCCGGGAGGAGCTGCTGTTCCGGGTGGCCTGCTCACCGGGCGGCTGAGGAAAGGTGGGCCCCGGGCCGGCCCGGCGCAGGCCGGACCCGGGGGCGGGGGCTCGTGTCCGGCCGGGGGGCGCCATTCCCGTCGGCCAGGCCGAAGCCCACGGCCCTTTTCTTTCAGGGCCGTACGTCCGAGTGGCAGTGTGCTGGTTCAGGACATAGGAAACCCGTGTCGCAGGACATAGGAAACTTCAACAGAGTGTGTCTCGGGACATAGGCAACCACCGCGATCAAC
>NZ_JBITJF010000018.1:0-259680 GCF_044459705.1 Nonomuraea sp. NPDC050227
GCACGGCGGCGCAGCTCGGCGGGGTAGGGAGACTTACCTGGCATGGACTCGATCCTCTCAAGAGATCAAGTCTCCACCGAACCCGGGGCGATTCACTGGCCTCTACTCCCGCGGTCTGGGCGAGCACACCGGCACGGTGGTCAGCGCCGATCCCTCCCCAGCGATGCTGGAGCAACTCCCCGCCGACGAGGGTTTGATCCCGCTGTGCGCGGGAGCCGAAGACCTCGCCGAAGGCCGGATCACGCCTCCTCATGACGGCTACGACGCGATCCTCCTCAAGGAGGTCCTTCACCACGTTGCAGATCCGCCGCAGGTCCTCGCCGGCCTGGCCCGCCTTCTGAAGCCGGGCGGGCGGATCCTCGTCGTCATGCTTCCGACGACCATCGACTACCCGTTGTTCGAGGCAGCGCTGACGCTCTTCCAAGAACGGCAACCCGACCCGGAAGACGTGGCCGCCGCGATGGACCGCAGCGGTCTTCAGGCCGAGCTGACCTACGATGCCTTCCCGCTAACGTTCACCGTCGAGCGCTACACGCGGATGGTCCGCGACCGGTACATGTCACTGCTGTCCAGCTTCAGCGACGCAGAGATCGAGGCCGGGATCTCCGAGATCCGCCGCGAGCATCCCGGTCCCGAGGTCCATTTCCTGGATCGGTTCGCCTTCATTCTCGGGACGAAGGGGTGACGGCAGCGTGAGCGTTGAGTTCGACACTCGCTTGTTCCAGTTGAAGAACGAGCTGGATGATCATTCCAGGGTCGCCCGGCATCTCGGGCTGGACTTCGAGCGCCCGATCAAGTCGCTCGGCGACGGTTATCCCGAGAACGCCATCGCCCTGGTCGGGAAGATCACCGAACGGATCCTCAAGCAGCTCTGGCGGCACCACAACGTACCCGGTGACCCCGGCGGAAAGGCGCTGAGCGAGCTGATCAAGGGGGCGCAGCCGTACATCCGCAGCAGTACGGTCCTGGACTCCCTCCGTGACATCCAGCGGCTGCGGAACAGGTCCGCCCATGACGGGTATGAGATAGCCGAGGAGGACGGGCTCACTGCTGTCCGCCGGCTGCTAAGCGTGCTGGCGTGGTTCAGCAGCACCGGCAGCGGCGTCTTGAGTGGGGACGTGCCCAAGCTTGCCCCCGAGGTGGCCGCCAAGGCTGAGTTTCTCGCGGGGCTGTACCTCACGCTGGGGTTCCAGCCGGTCAAGCGGTTCGAGCTATCCCGCAACACGGTTTATCAGCTGTTTTTTCGTGAGCGAGGACTGCGCAGCGAGTATGTCGAGTTGCTGCTGAGTAGGAACGCTGATGATGTGGTCCAGGTCCTGGAGACCACCGATGGCGAACTGTTGCAGACTCGGCTGCCCAAGCTCACTCGCTTCCTGATCCTGGAGGAGAACGGCATTAGCCAGGTGCCGAGCCCGCTGGGTGGTGACTACCGGGTGCTGGCCTACGACCGGTTCATGGACGCATTTGTCGACCTGGACCGGCATCTGGCAGATATCGTCGGGGCCTACCCGCAACTGCTGGACGCGGGGCGGCTGTCCCTCTCCGGTGATCTGCTTACCACCGACGAGCGAACGGGCGAGCAGCGGATCTCCCGGGTAGGTGCGGCCGACCAGTTGCTGGACGAGGTGGCGGCTTCGGGCGGGAACCTGCTCATCGTCGGCCGGTCGGGCAGCGGCAAGACGACGCTGCTCAAGCAGTTGGTTGCCCGCTCGGTCGCGGCGAGCCAGGCGGCGGTACCGCTTCTACTTCGACATGAGCCTCAAGCGGCCGGACGAGGCCTTCCGCGAGTTCGTGACGCGTGTCCTCACTCCGTACATGGCCGTGGAGAGCGCGTATGTTTTCGAGGTGTTCCACTACTTCGCCCGTTCCGGCTCGGTGCTCTGCGCGCTGGACGGCATTGACGAGGCGGTGCCGTCGACGACCCAGGCAGGATTTCTGGAGCTGTTCACCGAGATCGCCCAGGTCCTGTCGGCGGAATCGGCGGTCATCACCACCTCCCGGGTCTCTTTCCTGGAGGATTCCCCCCAGGTGCGGCGGCTGCTGGACGGCACTTCACTAGTGTCGGAGAAACTGGTTCAGCAGCTTCACGCGCAAGGCGTGAACCCGCTGCTTGTGCCGCGCTTCTCGGCGTTGCGCCTGCATGACGCCACCGACGCCGCCTCGCCCCTGGAAGTACGGCTGGCTGAGGATCTAGATCTCGCTCCTGACCGGCGTCTCCCGCACCTGGCCGAGCTGGCCTGGCAGCACATCACCCGGGTCGGTGACGCGGCGGGTCTTACGTCCGCTTTGCCGTCGATCACAGAGTACTTCGGGCTGGCCTTCCTACACGGCCGTACGGTCTTCACTTTCGTCGACCTCGTCAATGATCTAGGTATCGAGTTGTTCGACGGCGGGCGGCTCACCTACGACGCCTTCCGGCTGCGGGCCTTGTTCCGGCTCGCGGGTCCCTCTGCGGTCTCCTTCGCCCACAGTGCTTACCAGGAGCTGCTGGCTGCAGAGTTCCTCCGCGATGCGGCCAATCGAGAAGCGTCCCTCGGGATGGCCTCGCGTCTGACTGAGCAGGTTCGCGAGTTTCTCCACCGAAGGGGCCACCAGGAAGCCCCGGCGGAGGACTGTGTCCTGCCCGCCGGTGTCTACCTGGTCGGACCGAGCCATCACTTGATGCTCAAGCGCGTCAGGCAAAGCGTCCGCTTCGATCGTTTTCCCGTTACGGTCGGCCGCTACAACCGCTTCCTGGAGGCGGTCCGCCGGTACGGTTCACGGCAGTGGGACCACCCGGACAAACCCGAAGAGTTCTCCCACGAGCCTTGGCAGGAACGCCTCAAGGTTCAGGAGTACTTCACCGACCCGGCATACGAGGATCATCCGGCGGTCTGCATCAACTACTGGAGCGCCTATGCCTTTGCCCGCTTCGAAGGCAAGCGCCTGCCCACCTCCCTGGAGTGGGAAGCTGCCGCCCGCGGGACCGACGGCCGGCTGTTCCCCTGGGGGGACGAGATCGATCTTGGCATCGTTAGCAGCGCGGACTCCTGGAGCGGGCGTGCACTGATCACCTACGAGGCGTGGCGGGAGGAACTCGATCTCGGGAGGCTGAGCCAGGCCATGCCCAGTCCGGTCGACGCTCATCCTGGCAATGTCTCCCCGTTCGGCATCCGGGAGATGGCCGGAAACGTCTGGGAGATCACCGGCACCGTACTGGAAGATTTGAACGAGGTGGTCATCTGCGGCGGCTCCTATGACAACCCCTATCGGGCACTGCAGACTTCCTCCAAGGGCCTGGCGCGGCGGCGGGGATGTAGCAATGCGGTCGGTTTTCGTTGCGTCGAGGAGCTGTGATGAGCGGGGAAGGGCTCGCCGAGAGCGGCGGGCAGCGGTTCGGCTACATCGTCGATCGCATGCCGCACGGCAGCGGGCAGGGCGGGCGCCAGGGCACCTACATCGTCCGTAACGCCGACACGGGCACACACCACTCCTTCATGTACGCCGACATCGTGACTGAGGGGTTCCGGACTATCCGGACCGGCGAACGGGTGCGGTTCCTGGAGGCCCCGGAGGACTCAGAGCATGCCTGCTACGTCATCCGCTTGGACCTCCCGGAGATCGAGGACTATTACCAGTGACCAGGCTGGTACGCCAGACCCTGATTGTTGTCTATGAGGCCCGCTTCCCTGCCGCACCCGCGTGGGAGCCGGGGCCGCTGGTCCTCCAGCATGGCCAGGTCCGCTCCACCGCCGAAGCCCGCAGTGAGTACTACAGCGCTAAGGCGGCCCGCGTGCTGTACGGTGATGCGGCACACGCCAGACGCTGGCACGACGCATCTCGCCGCCTCACCGCCCACGGCGAGATCGTCGGCATTGAAGCCCTCCGCGTGACCGACGAGCCGGACGCTTGCGGACTGGTGGCGATCCATCTGCGGCTCAGACAGGGAACCCCCATTGCGCTGCTACGCGCGCTGGCCCGGCGCAGAGACGCCCTACCCGCCGATCTCGACCCGCAAGAGCTCGTCGGCGGACAGATCACGATCGAGCCAGGTGTCCGCCCCTTCACCATCACTTTCATCACCTCAGCACGAAACGGCCTGCCGCGCCTGTACCGGCAACCTCGCTACTGGCGGTGGTCAGCCGTCTGCCAGTGGCTGTGGGCTCTCGCTTCCCGGACTAACCTGGCCGACTACCCTCCTGACCCGAAGAACCTCGAACCCGCAGACAACGAGATCATCCGGCTTTCCAGCGACTGGCAGGCCATCGTCCTGCGAGATGGGATGGGAGTAGTCGGCGTCCGTTCCGACCGGGGGCAGGACGACCCGTTCTACTGCTACGCGGAGCTGTACCTGCGCTCGATCTACCTGGACGCCGTCCTGCTCGGCATGCTGCAGAAGCAGGGGCTCACCCATCTGGAGAAGCGCATGGCCGCCGCACTCGATTCCGCGCTGTCTGCGACGATGGCCGGGCTCGAACGCGAAGTCAGCTTCTTCCGCCATCAGCTGTGGGCGCAGCACCTTACCCCACACGGCACACCTAACCGCCTGCTGACCGCCTACCAGCGCCAGCACGCGCTGCGGGAACGGTTCGAGCAGATGCTCACCGAGATCAGCGACTTCAACCGGCTCACCCGCGACGACGAGAACCGGCACGTCAACAGCGCCGTAGTCGTATTCACCCTTGTCACTGTCCCCGCTGGCATCGCCCTCGCGCTCCTGCAGGTCCTGGGGACCGATCAACCATGGCTCCTAGCCACCGTCGCAGGAGTCTGTCTAGTGCTCACCGCGCTTCTCCTGCGCACACGTTCCGCGCGGATGGCCTTCGGAGCTCTCCGCCGCCGCTTCACACCATGACACAGGACGTTGGTGACACTTTCGTCGCGAACCAATCGGCGTGACGCTGCCTCGGCGAAGACCGCGGTGTATTTGGCGTTGCGGTCACGGATAAACTTCTACGCCTTCGGCCCGCTCCCCCAAGGCCCATGACACGGTCGCTCCCCGAACACCATCATTCAACCTCATCGCGGCGATCCTCCGCGTACCCCACTGGATGCCCGCGGCAGTAACGAGGAATCCTACAACGAGCCTAGAGCCCATCATTCCCTGGCGTAGGCGGCCCCGACACGCCGTCTTGGATCCCATCACCGGCCCGGCGGACATCGCCAACCTAACCCCGTGCCGACGAGGGCGGCTCGCGATGCCCATCGAAAACTTGCATGCCGCCCGAACTGCACGGACGGAGTTCCGGCAGGCGCTCCATCCGCGGCCTCCTCATGCCATAGCCACTTCCATGTTGTACGCACGGCCAGGGCTGCCAGGTTCGAGTGATATCCACTTGGTCGGACTCATCCCGATCACGCCACCCAGGGTTAGCATTCAAGCGTCTAGTCGTCTCTCCTGGGTCAGGCCGTCATGCCGACGAAAAATGAGGTGGAGACCGCCCGCCGGCAGATCGAGCGTCTTTCCGATCAGTGCGAGGCGGATTTACGCGAGCTCATCCGCCTTGCCGAGGGCGGCGCGCTGAAAGGACCGGAGGGAGACAAACTCTCCGCCGATATGCGTCAGTGGGAA
Source organism: Nonomuraea sp. NPDC050227 (assembly GCF_044459705.1). Taxonomy (NCBI): domain Bacteria; kingdom Bacillati; phylum Actinomycetota; class Actinomycetes; order Streptosporangiales; family Streptosporangiaceae; genus Nonomuraea; species Nonomuraea sp. NPDC050227. The sequence continues at coordinate 5,552 of NZ_JBITJF010000018.1, forward strand.
CGCGACACCAAGAACTACTTCCGGGCGGCCCTGGACACTCTCCACAACCTCCCCGCGTCCGAGGTGTCTCGATGAGTCCTCAGGTGGGCATCAACCCCGAACTCATGACCAAGCTCATCGCCATGCTCAAGCGCACGGGCCCTGAGTTCCGGGAATCGAGCCGCCAGGTCGAAAGCGCGCTCGGCCGTCTCGGAGTCGAGCTCTGGGCCTCCCCCGCGCTGCGCTCGGTCGCCGACCAGATGAGCGCGAAGCCGCCGGACCTTCAAGGTCGCCTGGACCTGATTCTCGCCACCCCTGACGTGGGGCTCGACCGCGAGGGCATGATGTGGGCGGACGGCGCGGACTGGCAGTCCAGCACCACGGAAGGCGCCGCCGCCGCCCAGACCCTGGCGGCCACGATCCGGGCGCAGGCCAAAGCCGGGACCCTCGACGCCAAGACAGTCGCCCAACTCGAAAAACACAAGAACGATCCGCTCTTCGCGGCCGCGTTCGCCAAGGAACTCCCGCCTGCCAAGCTCAAGCGACTGATCTCCCGCATGTTCAGAACAGATCTTCCTCCCATCGGCCGCCCGGACGACAAGGACCTGGACACCGAGAAGAAGGTCGCCGACCTGTTCAGCACCATCCTGGGTACCGCCTCCCGGGCCCGGAAGCTGCCCGACAAGTACGCCGATGAACTGCTCAAGGATCTGGGCGACCCGCAAAGCGCGTTCGCCCTCGGCAAGCTCCTCGGCAAGGGGACGTTCGACCACGCGTTCCTGCTCAACGTGGTGAAGCGGGTCTACGACTACGACGTTGCCCATCCCCAAGCACGGGCCATCGAGCCGGAGCTGCCGCTTTCCGGCACAAACAAGGTGCGGCCCGGCCCTGACCAGAGTCCCATGAGCGCGGTGCTGAATGCCCTAATCCATCATCCGAAGGTTGGCCAGGACTTCTTCGCCGACCCCAAACGCAGGCCGCTGGCCTACCTAATGCGCGAGCGGCGGTGGACGCCGGGGAGCGACAAGTTGCTCGGCGAGGCCCTTTTCGAGGCTGCGACGAAGTTCCGGGACCATGGCATGCCCCGGGAGCAGTCGAGCGGATACAAGTCCGCGCTCATCGCGTCATGGGCCAGCCATTACTGGGCCGAGGAGAAGGTGCAGCAGAACCTGCCGAACACCCGGACCTGGGCCGCCTCCCTCTACGCGAACTACATCAGTGACGTTCACCGGGCCAACCAGGCGCCGGCGACCAAGGAATACGGCGTGGACGCCGCCTACGACCCGGACAAGTCCCTCTCTGGCGTACAGCCCTATGGCGCCGTCCTCAACAAGGACGAGCTCAAGAAGGCCATGACGTGGGCGTTCAATGACAACGAAGCGTTCAAGACCGTGGCGGCGGCCCACGCGCAGTACTCGGTGAAGGTGCTGGACGAGACAGCGTCCGAACTGGCCGCGGAGGTAAGAAGCAAGTTCGCGGCATGGCACAAGTCGCACCCTGGCGCGACCAAGGAACAGATCGACCAGAAGCGACAGGAGATCCTCGAGAACACGATGAGCAGCGGCGGCGGGTCTTTCCAGTTCCAGGGCATGGTGGACGACCTCAGCGAGACGACGTACGCGATCACTGATGCCGGGAACATCGCCAAGATCGAGGAAGCCAGGAAGAACGACGAGCGGTACGCGATGTACAAGAACATGGTCACGAAGATCATCGACCTGGCTCCGGGACCGCAGGGCAAGTTCGTCGGCCTTCTGGTGGGTCAGGCGAAGGAGCACATCTATGGACAGTTCACGTCCAAATCCGAGGACAAGGCAAAAGTGGCGGCCGGGAATGCGATCGAAGACGCGGGAATCATGTTCCGGGATGCCACTGCGGCGGCCATGATGCGTCACGGTCTTTTCGGTGACGGATCGGCGCCGGCACCAACCCACCCGTATGCTTCCAAGCAATACCCGAAAGGCTCGCCCGGCGACTTCCTGGCCAACGGGAAGATCATACCGAAGGATCAGATGAACCTAGACCAGAGAAGAGCTTACCGTGAATGGCTTTATCTGACCAAAGAGACGAAACGCATCTTCTACGGCGCAGATTCCGCCATAACCCGAGACTCCTGATCCACAGCAGAGGCCCCCATGAGTCGCCCCCCCTTCAGCACGAGAAACCTGCTATCACCCACGGCATTACTTCTTGCGGCGGGCCTGCTGACTGCCTGCTCCGGCTCTCCGCCATCGCCCCCGTCGCCCGCACCGGACACGCGGCCACTCGGCGATGTCACCGCCGCTCCCAAGGTATGCGGCTTGGTCTCGAAGCAGTCCATCGAACGCGCCACCGGCCTCAGTGACTTCACCGTCCAGAAGTACATGTCCGACGATGGCAAGCACCTCGATTCTTGTTACATCTATACCAATCCCCGAAGCGGCAGCGGCTATCGCCTCAGGTTCGAGATTGACAACACGTCACCGCTGCCGCTGAAGGATATTGAGCGGATCAAAGCGTCCAGCGACGGAGTCGATCTGCCCGCAGATTCCGGGCCCGGATACACCTTCACCCTCATGGATTCCGGGGCGAAATACGAGACCGCGGGATGGGCATGGGCGCGGGACGGCAGCAGCATGCTCACCGTGACACTTGCCGAGACGCCGTCGAACAGGGATCCGCAAAGGGACGCCGCCGAGTTCATTCGTCAACTCAGGCCCATCGTTCTCGACACGGACGGAGCATCGACGCGGCCTTCCGGCCGGCCCAAGTGATCGACGCCCACGTATATGGCCGTTCGAAGACCGAAACCGCCGATCGCCTCATCAGCGCGGCGTAGACGCCACTTCGATCGACTCCCGGACGGTATCCGCCTGCACTTCATGGCACCTATGCGCATGGACCGGCCCAACGAGCAGCGGCATTGAATTCCTGTCCGTCTTGCCATGACCGAGCAAGGAGCCGACAGACCGAGTCACCCAGGGAGAGCGTTGCGTACCGTGGTGGAACGCCACGATAAGGCGCAAGGCGGGGAGTAAATGGCCCCGGCCGGGCCGGGGCCGTAAGCAGATCCATGCAGGCTACTCGGTCAGAGCGTCGTTGATCTTGCCATTGAAGTGCTCTCGCTGACCATCCACGCATTTCGCGTAGACCCGTAGCAGGACATCCACGCCATGGCCGGCGCGCTTGGCCACCTCGACGGCCGGAACGCCCGCGTTCAACCACAGCGAAACTGCAGCGTGCCGCAGGTCGTACGGTCGAGCAGCCAAAGATGAGGCGAACTGCGCCGGGGTGAGCGCGAGTTTGCGAGCTTCCTGCCAGACGTAGGAGTACGCCGAACTGGAGTACGTGCCACCCGTACCTGTGTGGAAAACTCTGCCGTCCTCAGCGGTGGCATACGCGGCGATGTGCTCGCGAAGCATGGCAACCAGGACGGGCGGGATCGGGATCTCTCGTGTTTCCTTGTCCGCGCGGTGCTTCAGGTTGCGCGACTCGTGGGTCTCGCCGGAGTTGGTCCAGCGCTTCGTCCCCTGGGGCCGCGCCCTTTCCAAGACGATCAGGCCCCAGCCCGCGTCCGGCAACGTGCAGTTGGCCAGCCGCAGGTCCGCCGCTTCCTCCGGCCGGAGTGCGGCGTAGTAGACACATGCGAAAAGGGCCTTGAGCCGAGGACCGCGCCTGCGGCCTACTTTCGGCACTGCATCGAGGAGTTGGCGTGCTTGGGTGGGGTTGACCACCGTACGGGGGTCAACGAGCGTTACGGACTTGGGTGCCCTCCTCTTGATCTTATCCAGCGGGTTTCTGTTGAACAGTTGCTCCTCGACTGCATGCTCCAGCAGGTGATGCAGGATGGCACGCTTACGACGGACCGTGTTTGCTGCCGCGGGTGCGCCGGAGAAGCTGATCGAGATGGCGTCGAGCGCCGTGCGTAGAACCTGCGCTTTTTCGAAGGCCGTCAGCGCCAAAGAGTTCCTCTCCAACCAACTCAAAGCCACGGCCTGTGCCGCTGTCAGGTTGGCCCGCCGCTTCTCTGGGAGCAGCACATGAATTCGGAGAACCTCCCTGAGCTCCTCATCGGCAGGACGGTACGGCGCGTCGGTGACCAGCACGGGGATGAGAGACAGCAGTGCGTACGCGTCTGTCTCTCGGGTTCGAGGTGCCGTCGAGTTCCAGCGTCGCAGGACATACGCCTGAGCGAACTGCAGGAACGATGGCCCGGAGGATCGCCGCGCGCACCTCGACACAGGCAGGCCGGTGCCGAGGTCGAACTCCTCCCCTACCCTGGTCGCCTGCCGTAGGTCGGACATGAAGGCGTAGGCCAGCCCCTTGGTCCGGAAGCTCTTCGACCTTTCCTTGCCGGCTACTCGCCAGCGAGCGATGTAGGCGGGCGTACTTTTGTTGAAGCGCCGCTGGATCTGGCCTAGCTTCACGTCGTAAGTGGTGTTCACCTCGACTCCCGTCGTGAGTCGAGCCAGGCCATGAGATCGCTCCGCCAGACGCGGAGTTCGAGGTTCGGCAGCTGGACGCAGACCGGTGCACGGCCAATCTGACGCCAGCGGTAGAAGGTGCGACGGGATACGCCGCCCAGCTCTTTGAGGACCTGAGGAACGGTCAGCAGCTCATCATGCCTCGTCATCGGCCAATACCCCTATTTGAAACGCCAGGTACTTGGGCGACTGCTCCCTGTGGGGCAAGCTGGCGTACGGCACGCCGGACTTTGGGGTCTACCGGGCGGACACTGTCCGGCTCATGGGTGGTGTTGGCGTGGCGGAGGAGCCCACATGGAGTGCCGTTTGGGCGGTTCACACTGCCATGTAGGAGTCGGCGTCGACGGAGCTCGCCGCTTCTACAGATCCGACTCGCCCCGCGGTTGTCAGTCCGGGCGTTCAACCAGTCGATCGACCCAGGGGTGGTGCGGGAATGGGCGAGCTTGCCCAAGGCGTACATCTTTCCTCCAGCGATCTGATCTGACCTCGGCCCGTCAGGTGTCCTGGTGGACGTACGGTCCCGCGATCAACCGCATGGCGATGATCCCCGGACCGGCTGAGGCACGGGCTATAGACGCTCACCTCTAGCCGCGCTGTCAAGTCCAGCGGGACGGCGTACTCACGTATCGCGGCAGCTCAGCATGGACCGAACCGCCGAGCGGATAGGCGAGCAGGAGCAGGTCTCGGCGGCTTGCGGAAGGTCAGCTGGTCGCCGTACACGGTGACACGGATCGGCAATTCAACTGGGGAGCTGCTTCCAGTTCGTCGCCAACCTCGCGAGCGCCTTCGGCGTCAAGCGGTAGGCGCTGACCCACTGCTCTTGTTGGAAGGGGTCGATCGCCCTACTCGGCAGCAGGGACAGGAGCTCGCCGCCAGCGAGCCCCAGTCGATTCCAACGTCGGTAATCGTCAGAAGTCGAATTCGCCCTTCTTGGCGCCATCGATGAACGCAGCCCAAACCGATGCTGAGACGACGTAGGGAGCCTGGTCGGGGGCTTCAGTGTCGCGGATGCCGACACGGCCTCCGGGTAGCGGTGCAACCTCCAGGCAATTGCCGTTGTCGCCAGAGCGTGCGGCCTTGCGCCAAGCAGCGCGGTCCAGATCCTCGTTGGTCACTTCCATCGCTTGGCTTTCTCCTCGATCAATCGGAGTGACGCCCTGCGGGGAAGGGCATCACCATGCAACATCTCATACCTCGACTTGACGTCCAGGACACGATCGGAGTCGGCGGTGATCTGGCTCAGGGTGATTGACTCAATATAGGCCGTATCGGGCATCTCTGGTCCGCTGGCGAGCATGAAGGCACCTTGCAGGCCGGTCGTCAGCCACGCATTGTGGGGAAGGACATGAATGTGAACGCGCGGATGATCACCCATCGCGGCCAGGTACGTGAGTTGCTCGTTCATGACCGCCTCACTACCGATAGGCCGGACGAGGACCCCCTCATCCAGCACTGCCCATAGCGTAGGCCCGTTTTCCCGCTCCAGGATGCGCTGGCGATCCATCCGGGCGGCGACGCTTTGCTCGACGAGGTCGGGAGTGGTTCTCGGCCTGCCCCGGAAAATGGCTCGGGCGTACTGCTCGGTCTGAAGTATGCCAGGGATGATCAGCGGCTCCCAGGCGCGAAGCATGTCCGCCCGCTGTTCGATCTCGACGAGTTGAGCCAGCCAGATCGGCCACCGGCCGGCATGCTCGACGGTCTCCCGCCAGCGGGCCAGCAGTCCGCCGTCGGCTTCCAGGGCAGTGTCGGCGGCGCGGGCGAATTCCTCGTCGGCCGGCCGTTCCCCGCGCTCAACCATGCTGATCTTCGAGACAGACCAGCCGAGCATTGCGGCAAGTTCTTTTTGCCGCCTCCCAGCCACTATGCGGTATTCACGAAGATGAACACCGAATTCCGCTCTTGGGGCTTTCAATGCAGGTTCCGCATCGATGTCTCGCAATGCTGGATGCTTCCTTCCTCGGGGCACACAAGAAACGCACGCCGCATGTGTAGTAGCACACCTGGTTCGTGCCTGGAAAGTGCTTTGCAATCCACCCCTCAGGCTGGGGATTTCTGAGAAGGTCTCTTCAGGCCAGCTCGGCGTATCACAGCCAGCCACACACAGAAGATGATCGTGCGTGCACTTGGCCGATCCCATTATTCACATAAGCGGCATGGCTGTTGGATCGAGGATTAGCGAGGCGGATTCGTTGATCTACCACATTTCACTCCCCCAGCTCCAGGTAATCGGCACAGCCCACCTGGCGCACAGCGATCGGGCCCCTCATCTGGCCCGGAAAGCTGTCAGCGTCTGGCTGGCGCCCGAGCATCCAGCGCAGGAGATCACGGTTCTGGCGGCCTCGGAACTGGTCACCAATGCGGTGAAGTACGCCGACGCCTCCAGCGACAGCGGCGATGACGGTCGTGACTGCGGCGGTGATGCCGAAGGCCGTCAGGACGCAATCGCGCTCAGGCTGTGTCAGGGGCGGGACTACCTGCGACTGACGGTGACCGATCCCGGATCGTCCTGCTCAGAGCCGTCGAGGATTCCGCTGCAGACACCGAGCCTGGACGCCGAGCGTGGGCGGGGGCTGGCAATCGTGGAAGCCCTATCCCGCAACCGGTGGGGCAGCTACCTGATGCCCCTGACCGGACTGCGCCTGGTGTGGTGCCATCTCGACCTCAACCCGACCCCAGCGCAAGTCGAAGAGCTGTTCCGCGCCCCGATCTAGCCCGGGCGCATCCAGCCGCATGTCGCAAGCAATCTCCGCTAAACCCATTGCCGTCGATCAGCCTCGGAGACCGTCATGCCCGAACCCGTCCCGCCTGGCATAGCCGACCAAGCCGCCACCTACCTCAGCGACCTGCAAAAACTGCTGCAGGAACAGGGCCTGCACGCGCGCCTTCTCACCCACGACGAGCGACTGCCGCGTCTACGGGTCATCAACCCCGACGCCCCCTCGCTCAGCGAGGTCATCTCGGCGGCGCCTCTGGGAAACGAGTGGAGCTTGTGGTGGTCATGGGCCGAACCGATCACCCCGGTCAATGAGATCGCCACCGCCGCCGAGCGCATCCGCTATGTGCTAACCCCCACCGCGAACCAAGACGCCTGCCTCGGACCACAACGCGAACCAACCTGACAGCTTCCGGCCGCTCCATGACGCGGCAGGAATGGCCACGATCCGCACCCATCGAACGACACCGGCCGCGCCGGTGCGCAAACCCCTTCTAGCCCCCGACCGCCCAGAAGGCGGACTTGTCTGGATGCAGCGCCTCATCTGGCCACATCCGAGAGCGCCGAATGAGAGCAAATCCTCTGCCTCTCGGGAGCGCGGGAGTCATGTGCAGCTCGACACGAAGCGCTTCTGAGAGGGCGGTGACCGCGAGCGCCTCGAGTGAAGGCGTGGACGCGGTCACGCCCGGACGGCTGGCCGATGAGCGGAGCCCGGTCAGCCGCCCCTGCGACGATCACGGCGGTGCCCCCGTCCGCCTGATCGTCGCAGGGCGGCCCCTCGCACGGAAGTGGCGTCGCAGAGGCAAGGGCCCTGCGACTGAGGGGCCGCCCATCTCCGTAGACGTCCGGCAGCAGCGCGCTCCCTTCCCAGCGTGTGCTGCTGCCGGACCCAGGGTCTTCAGAGGGCACGGGTTACGGGTCACACCTGCCAGGCGCATCATCCCTTTCTAATAAGGCCTCCCATTGAAGAGCAGGGAGAAGGCGAAGACTGGCCAGTCGTGCGGCTCTTGAATGTGGCGCCCTTGGCGACTCTCGATGCCTTCGCCACCGTCTGTCCCGGATCTCTGACCATCGTGGTCATCCGTCCTAGCCTGCCGGGCGGCTGTCGTTGCTACCCCAGGTAGTGGGTTCAAGAAGCGCCCGCAGCCCGCGCACCGGCACCGCGTACCGGCCGCCGATGCGCAGCACCCGGCACGGGAACTCGCCTGCTTTGGCCAGGCGATATGCCTTGGTGCGGCCCATCCCGAGCAGCCGTCCGGCCGCCAGCAGGCTGACTACCTCCGGCCGTTCACGGGCCTCGGTCGCCTGGGGCTGGGCTGGGATCGTGCTAGTCATGCATGACCTCCGTGACGTTGATGAACAGGAGCCGTGCTGGGCCGCGCGGGCTGCGCAGCCGCTGTGACCGTGGCAGGCTACGGTGAGCGCTACGCCACTGGCCCGGCCCCGACCGGCCCCTGCTGGGGGACCGCCGTTCATAGACGGGCGGCCACAGCCCTAGGCATATGGGTCTGGCGCAGTACCGGCTGACTGTGGCGCTGTCGACGCTTACCTTCATGGCACGCGCCAAGCGATATCCGCAGGTCTACGCCCATGGCCAGGATCAGGACCGGGACGCGGGACGATTCGGGCTACTTCAGCTCGCGGCCGTCTCCAAGGCCGGAATCCGACTGAGTTGATGCCGGAGTCGGTTCCTGCTGAAGACTATGCAGCTTCTGCGAACTCACGGGCTTCGTGACTCTCCGGAACACCAGCAGGTCCTCGTGCGCGACGGCGTGGATGGGCAGGCCGCGCGCCCATGCCTTGCGTGCTTCATATAGCTGGAAGAACGACGCCCGGTTCAGAAGGTGGCCATCGCCGAGGCCACACAGCAGGCACACGATCCGATCGGCGAACACCAGACCGGCGTCCTCGGCCACCTGGTGGACGTGACCCGGCAGGTCGACCAGCTCACCGCGCATCCGGTATGGCCGCACGGTAATCGCCGCAATCCCGCCCGGACGCAGTAGTTCCACGCAGCCGGCCAGGATGTGGCCGAACCCGTCTAGCAATGCCGGGAGCTGCTGGTGGGCGAGATTGCCGCGGTCGGTCGAGTAGTGGTGGTTCCACTTGCGCACGCCTGGCTCCCCGGTGTCGCGGGTGGAGCGGATGTGCCCGTGCGTCACCGCTCCGTACGGCGGGGAGGTCAGTACCAGCGCCGCCTGCCCGGCCAGATCCGGTAGCAGCCGGGCGATGTTGCGAGAGTCCCCGACCACCACTCGCCCGAAGCCGGACGCCCCGTGCTTCTTGGCGAAGCCGAGGTTCGCGACGGCCAGGCGCGCCCATTGTTCCTCGTACTCCACGCCTGCGGCGTGCCTGTCGAGATGGATGGCTTCGACCAGGGTGGTGCCGATCCCGCACATCGGGTCGACGACCAGTTCGCCCGGCCGGGTGTAGGTGGAGATCACGCGGGCGGCGATGGAGGGCAGCATCTTGCCCGGATGCCGCATCGACTCCGGCACGTACCGGCCCCGCCGCTGCACCCGCGAGGGTTCCTGCCCGGTGGCCCACACCGACGTTGTCACCTCGACCATCAGCGCTCACTCCCAGCCTGCGCGATGGAACCGGTGGCGGCCTGCGAGCCGGCGCTGCCTGCGGATGGCGCCTGCGGTCCGTGCGGCTCGCGCAGCTCCCTTGGCCGCGTGAACAGCAGCACGTCCGAGTGCACCCGGGCGCTGGCCGGCAATCCGGCGCACTGCGGCAGCTCCTGCAACGCGGCTAGGCCACGGCGCAAGAGGTCAGGTTCGATGTACTCACCGCGAGCAGAGTGCCGCAGGGCGACGATGTGCTGCAGATACACCAGCCCCACGCTCCGGGCCTGGGTGATAATCTCCGGCATCGGGTCGGCCGCATCGCCTTGGCGATGCAGGCCGGTCACCACAGCCAGATGCCCGTCCGGCTTCACCAGTCTCGCCGCCGCCGCGATGCCGTGCGCCCTGGCCTCATCGTGCGAGCTTGCCTGGCCCAGGCCCCGGCCTGACTGGTCGCAGATCTGCTCCGTCACCACCAGCCCTGCGCTCCTGGTGAGATCGGTCAGCGGCGCCTCGTCGTCCTTGTGTTCGGTGATGCGTAGATCGGTGACCTCCAGGTCGTGGGCGGTGTGGGTGCGCGCGAGACGGGTCCAGGTCACGTCCGCACGAGCCGCGTCGGTGAAGACGGCCACCGGCAGGCAGCCTGCCGTCAACGCGGCCGAGACCAGCTGGTGATCGCCAGCACTGAGATGAACCACTGTCTCGCCCAATCGCGCGCAGGTGGCTATGAGGTGACGGGCCAGCGGGCCGCTGACCGGATGGCAGCAACCCGCCGCGCAGGCGGCGATGGATTCGGTGTCGGCTGCCGCCAGCCAAACGGTCAGTGGCAGATGCCCCCGTGAAGGGTCCTGGGCCTCGCGGCTCATACAGAGTTCGCGGAAGGGATTGATGGTCGTTGCGGACGTGGACGAAGAGTTGGCTGTGGTGGAGCTGGAGACGGTGGAGGTGGTGATGGCCGGTTCAGTCATCTGGGTGTGGCCCGAGTACCGGGTCAGCGGTCCCTGTCACTGAACCAAATACCGGGCTGATGGCCAGAGTTAGGACGGGCCGTCAAGCAAAGGTCCGGCAATGTCGGCCGCTACCGTCCAGCACTCGCGGCCTCCACGGCTCGGTCTCCCCTGCGGATCCGTCCACAGCTTGCGGGCGATGTTTCCTCATCGGAGGCACTTGCCAGCCATCGAGGCAGCCACGGACCCGAAGGCGCACGTTCCGCACGCCCATGAGGCAGTTCCCCTTCTGCGTTCATTTGATCATGCAGATAATGATGCGGCATATGGGTCGGACACTGATGTAGCTCTGGCCCGCTCGGTGGTGTGCCGGCCTGGCCCCTTTCCTTGCCGGGCCAGCATCTTTATGTCCTGCCGTGGCCGACAAGCACACCGCTACCCAGATACGTTTTCGCAGGTCACAGCGTTTCCGTCCAGGCCCTGTACATATCTCGGACACTGCCTGTCCTCAGCTTTCACCTGGGTTGACCACCGTTGCTGGGCAGCGTCGGCCTACGCTGAGAAGACACGGGCCCAGGCCGTGTCAGCGGGAGGTGGTTCGCGTGTCGAGCCGGAAGGACGAACTGGCCCAGCGCCGCTTCGTGAAGCTCGTCGACCGAATCAAGGCGATGATGGCTGCCGGTCTCAAGCCGGAGTACCGCGGCTTCTATGGCCAGCTCATACTCGACCAAGAGGCAGTCGCCGAACTGGGAGAGCTTGCCGACATTCGGCGAGCAGCGCGAGCGGCCGGACGTCAGCTCGGTTGGCATGTGCGCACCCATGCCGCCCACAACGGAACCCTCTTCATCATCGATGACCGCGACCCTCCCCGGGAGATCCAGGAGCTGGCGGGACGCCGCGCCGCTGACGCCGTCTCTGCCGTGATCTCCAGCGCCATGGCCGAGGCTCGCATGCTCCGCACCGGCGCGCCCATCGCCCTCCCCAACCGTCCAGACAGCGCAGGCGTGGATCTCTGAGCAGCCGACGGCCTGCCATGTCCTCAACGGCGCTTACCGCCGAGCTACGGGACCAGGCTCGGGACCGCCCGCTTGACTCAAGCTTGACCTAGGAGTTTCGCCCCCATCCCGTTATCGCAGGTCACGCAGCTTTTCGGACGCAAGAGGCGCGGAGTGCGACCTCGTGCCGGCCAGCGCGCGTATGCGCCACTTCCTTACGTCTTCGCAGGTCATCCTTAGTTCGGCGACATGATCCAAAACAGACTTGATCTTTGCTGTGCCCGAAGTCTGATCATTTCCTGCCCGGTTCTTGCCCAGGGCCTTTGGCGGGATGGCGACGTCCGAACCGATCTCGTCTTCCGGGAGCGTCGCCATGTCTCAGCCTTCTTCGATCCGCCTGTCTTCGGACATCGCCAGCTCGACCGCCAACAACAATGCCCCCCAGCTGTCACCCTCCGATGTCGGTGACCTGTCCGGCACCTCCTGCCGGTCCATCACAGACCTTCCCGTCTCCGGCCTGGCCAGTTCGCTGGCGCTGGACGTGGCCGAGCACGCCTTCAACCTGCTCATGCGCGGCCCGTCCCCGCTGTCAGTCGACGGCGCCGCACTCGGGCAGGGGCTCCCCGCCCGGCCGATCCCGATGAATGAACTGCGGGCGATCCTGCTGCACCCGTCCTGCTCGCGTACCACCCGCGACCACGTCTGGCGGCACCTCATCGACCAGGCCCGCACCCACCGAGGAGCATGGATGGTCGCCGCCGTCGCACTCGCCATCCCAATGCTGCGCCGCCTCGCCACCACGCTCACCGACAAGATCTACCCCGGGCAGTCTGGCCGCCTGGCCCGCGCCGATCGGGAGGATCTGGAAGCCGAAGTGCTGGCCGCCTACATCGAGGCCTTGACTCGGGTGAAGCTGGCCTGGTCGCACCCGGTACTGCGGCTGTCGCGGCTCGCCCAGTTCACAGTGCTGCGCGCCTACGCTTCGGAGCGGCCCGGCCTGCTGGCCGATCCCGATCTCATTGACCGCCCCGACGAGCGGCAGCATCCGCTTGCCTATCCGGCCGGTCACCCCGACCTGCTCCTGGCTCAGGCGGTCGCCGACGGGGTCATCACTGAGCTGGAGGCGGAACTCATCGGGTTCACGCGGCTGGAGGGCGTCTCGCTCAGCTCCTACTGCCGGCGCCGCGGCCTGCTCTACTGCACCGCGCTCAAGCGCCGTCAGCGCGCCGAAAACGCCCTCTACCAGGCCCTTCTCAAGCACAACCGGTAGCGACGGCATCGGTGTCGACGTGAGACGAGCAGCAAAGCGTGCGCAAAATCCGCTGGCTCCGATGTCCTAACTCAACTCTTCGGCCTGGTCTTTAGCCAGTTGAGAAGGCAGCGCGGAGGGCGTCGGCCCTCGGCAGCGGGCCACCTGGTCACCGGTCCCTGTCACCCGGCCCAGCCCAACGCTTCCGCTCTTGAAGGAGGACGCCCATCCGGCCCCGCAGCCGACCGGCACCTCCGCACTGCCCTCGCCCTGCACAACCACCCGCAACCGCAGCTTGACCGCACCACCGCACTGGGAGGTAGTACATGATCCGCCCGCGACGCACCACCTCATCCCAGCCCCACAGCCTCAAGATCTTCCTCGTCGTCCTGGTCGTTCTCGGCGGCCTTGTCGTAGGCACCCTGCTCGAATACGCCATCGCCCATGCCGCCGCCTACGCCACCAGCGTGACTCTGGCCAGCACGGCAGCGGCCCCGTCCTCGCTGAACGCGGTGATCGACAATCTGCGCAACGTCATCGTCGGCCTGCTCGTGGCTCTGGCCACCCTCTTCCTCACCGTCGGCGGAGTCCGCTACATCCTGGCCGGCGGCGACCCCGGCGAGGTCGAGGCCGCCAAGAAGACCCTGCGCTACGCCGCCCTCGGCTACGGCATCGCCGTCCTGGCACCCCTTCTGGTGACCATCCTCAAGGGCATCGTCGGAGCCTGACGATGCCGCAGCTCGCACGCCTCCGGCCGCTCCGGAGGCTGCCCTGGCCGGCCATGGCCCTGGTTCTGGTCACTTTCCTGACCGGGCTCGCCGCCACCGCGCCAGCACACGCAGACCCGGCACCCACACCAAAGCCAGCGCCGTCGCCTTCCGCCAGCCCGGTCCTATCACCGCAGGTGACCTGGATCCCATCAGCCCAGCAGTCGCCGCCTTCCTCGCCGACCACAGGTGTGCAGGAGTGCGGGTGGATGGACATCGGATGCAAGATCAATCAGGCGATGAACGGCTGGTTCACCAGCCTGGTGACCGATGCCATCAACCCGGCCTTCGTTCTGGTCGGTAGCGTCCTGCTCGCCGCCCCGCCGCCCATGATGCTGGAGCGGGTTCAGGAGCTGTCCGGCCACGTGCGGCTGGTCGCCAATGCGCTGCTGGTGTTGATGGTGCTGGCAGGCGGTGTGATCGTGATGGCCTACGGCAGCGCCCAGACCCCCACCACGCCCGGCGAGGTCATCCCACGCCTAGTGGTCGCTGTAATCGCGTTGAACACCTCGCTGACCATCTGCCAGTACGCGATCGAACTGGCCAACGCCATGGTCACCGCGCTGCTCGGCGACGGGGTCGACGGGCAGCGGGCCGGGAACCTGATCGCCGCCAAGGTCGACGGACTCATCAAGGACCCCAGAGGCACCCTGCTCTTTCTCGTGCTGCTGGTCGGCGTGGCGGCATTGATGGGCTTCCTGCTCGCCTTCATCGGCATCATCCGGGTCACGCTGCTGCTGTTTCTGATCATCGCCGCACCACTCGCTCTGCTGTGTCACGCGCTCCTGCAGACCGAGGGAATCGCGAAGCTGTGGTGGCGGTCCTTGTCCGGTCTGCTGGCCATCCAGATCCTGCAGGCCCTCGGCCTGATCCTGGCGTTCAAGTTGTTCCTCACCGACTCCGCCGCCGCTTACCCGCTCAGACCCGCGGCCCCAGGCACAGGCGATGCGGTAGAGGCGCTGGCGAAGCCCCCCGCGAACCGGGCTCTGGACGCGCTCATCGTGATCGGCGTCCTGTTCGTGCTGATCAAGATTCCTGGCTGGGTGGCCAGGACAATCTGGCAGCAGGGGCAACCCAACATGCTGAAGCGGCTGCTCAAGGCCGTAATCGTCTACAAGACGCTCGGCGCCGCCCGCGCCCTGGGCAAGGCCGGGCGCACAGCCACCTCCAAGGGTGCTGTGCGAGCCGCGCACCGGCGCGGCAGGCCATCAGGTCGAGGCCGCCCCAGCGGCCCCCAAGGTCCACGAGCGCGCGGGCCCCGCCGCCCCGGCCCACGCACTCCACCAAGCTCACCATCGGGAGCCGCCATGCCCGGCAGCACGCCCACCTGGCAGCAGCTTGCACTGCCGCTCAATCTGCCACCCCATGCAGCAGCGACACGGACACCTGGAGCCGCATCTACCCCCAGCAGGCGAACCAGGCAGGGCAAACAGCTCACATTGCCCTTCCCTGTCACCCGCGTACCACGCCCACCCACACCACCCTCCGCGGCCACCGCGACGACCGCGCGGCCCTGGATACGGCCCCGCCCGCCCTGGGTTCAGGACCGGCTTCCCGGCATGCCCACCCGCGCCCCCCGCCCGGGCCAACTCCGCCTGCGACTCGATCCACCACCTCGCCGCATCCCGCGCACTGGTCGTCAGCCACGATGGGAGGGCTGATGAGGCACGAGGCCGAACCGCCGCCGCTGCTGGCCCGTATCCCCTCCGACATCAACCAGCCGGACAAGATCGCCTACGGGCTCACCTTCCGCCAGATCCTCGTCGTCACCCTCACTGGCGGCATCGCTGCCGCCATCTACTACCTGTTCCACCAGCTACTGCCCGTCGTCATCCTGGCCGCCATCCTGCTCCCACTCGTCGCCCTCGGCATCACGGTCGCCCTCGGACGACGCGATGGCCTGAGCCTGGACCGGTTCGCCTGGACCGCGCTGTCGTTCGCCCGGACTCCGAAAAAACTGGTCGCCGCACGTGAGGGGATAACCGGGCCGCCCCGGTGGTGCCGCCTGCGGGGCAAGCTGCCCGCACCGCTGCGGTTGCCGGTACGGGCGATCCGCACCGACGGTGCACTCGAACTCGCAGACGGAGGCGTCGCCGTGCTGGTGGAGACCAGCACCCTGTCCTTCCACCTGCGCACCATCAGCGAGCAGGGCGCGCTGGTAGGCGCGTTCGGCCGATGGCTGAACTCACTTGAGTCTCCCGTGCAACTTCTGGCCCGCGCCCGGCCTGCGGATCTGTCCGACCTGATCCAGACCATCGAGCATCAGGCAGACGAGCTGCCGCATCCGGCGCTGGCCCAGGCCGCCCGCGAGCACGCCGGCTACCTGGCCGAGCTGAACACCTCGCGTGAGCTACTGACCCGGCAAGTGCTCGTCGTGCTCCGTGACCATCCCGCCACCAATCGGGGACGGCGCCCGGTACGACGCGACGCCTCGGCCGCGGTCGTGTTGCGCAGGGCCGCAGAAGCCGAACGCAGCCTGGCCGCACTCGGCATCGCCACCCGCGTCCTGGACGCCGAACAAGCCGCCCAAGCACTCACTGAGTGTCTCGACCCCGGCAGCTGGCATCCGCTCGGTCAGGCCCTCCTCGATGAGCCGATCTCCGCGACGGCGCAGACCCACACCACCTCGTGAGGAACACGTGAGATTTCACCGTCATCTCCACGGTCAAGACTCTGGGACGCTGCTCCACCCGACTGCTGTGCAGGTCGGTGTACGGTCCGTCGCCTTGCCCAACGCCGTCTGCGCGTCGTTCGCCGTCGCCGGATACCCGCGCGAGGTCGGCGCGGGCTGGCTGGAACCCCTGCTTACCTACCCGGGCCACCTGGACGTGTCCCTGCACGTGGAACCCATCCCGCAGCAGGTCGCCGCGATGCGGCTGCGCCGCCAGCTCGCCCGCCTGGAATCAGCCAGCCGCTCCGACGCCCAACAAGGCAGGCTTGCCGACTTCGCGGCCGAGGCCGCCGCCGACGACGCCACCGACCTGGCCGACAACCTTGCCCGAGGCCACGGCCGCCTGTTCAAAGTCGGTCTCTACCTCACCATCCACGCACCCTCGGAACCGGAACTGGCCGCCGAGGTCGAATGCGTCCGGGCACTCGCGTCCTCGCTGTTGCTCGATGCCCAACCAGCGACGTTTCGCGCCCTGCAGGGCTGGACCACGACCCTTCCCTTGGGTGTTGACTCGCTCAACGCGACGCGGACGTTCGACACGACCGCGCTGGCCGCTGCCTTCCCCTTCACTTCCCCTGACCTGACGACCGAAGTCGGAGGGACAGGGGTCCTGTATGGGCTGAGCGCCACCAGCTCCGGCATCGTCCTGTGGGACCGCTACGCCCAGGACAACCACAACTCCGTCGTCCTGGCCCGCTCCGGCGCGGGCAAGAGCTTCTTCACCAAACTCGAAACCCTGCGCCTGCTCTACCAAGGGGTCGAGGTCGCCGTCGTTGACCCCGAAGACGAATACGCCCGCCTGGCACGAGCGGTCGGCGGCACCTGCCTGCACCTCGGCGCGGCCGGAGTGCGATGGAACCCCTTCGACCTGCCCGTCAGCCAGGGCCCTCGTGACAACGTGCTGTCGCGTCGAGCAATGTTCCTGCAGACTCTCATCGCCACCATGCTCGGCGGGCAGCTCACCGCGCAGATGCGGGCTGTGCTCGACTCGGCGATCATCGCGACCTACCAGGCGGCCGGGATCACCCGCGACCCCGCCACTTGGACTCGGCCTGCGCCGCTGCTCGCCGATCTGGCCACAACCCTTACCAAAAACACCAAAGCAGCCGGTTCCGTGGAGACGGAGCTGGCGGCGGAGCTCGCCCCCTATGTCTCCGGCTCCTACCGCGAACTGTTCGACGGCCCGACCACCACCCAGCCGGCCGGACACCTGACCGTCTTCTCCTTGCGTGACCTGCCTGAGGAGATGAAGGCGGTCGGCACGCTACTGGCGCTGGACGCCATCTGGCGGCGAGTGGCCAACCCGCGCAACCGCAAGAAGCGCCTCGTCGTCGTGGACGAAGCCTGGCTGCTGATGAAGGAGCCCGAGGGGGCCCGGTTCCTGTTCCGAATGGCCAAGGCTGCGCGCAAGCACTGGGCCGGGCTCGCCGTCGTCACCCAAGATGCAGCCGACCTGCTCGGCTCCGAGCTTGGGCAGGCGATCGTGGCCAACGCCGCCAACCAGATCCTCCTGCGCCAGGCACCGCAGGCCATCGGCACGGTCGGAGACGCCTTCGACCTGACCGACGGAGAACGCCAGTTCCTGCTCACCGCCGAGCGCGGCGAGGCGCTCCTGGTCGCCGGCCCCGCCAGCCGAGCCGCCTTCCACGTCATCGCCTCCGCCCGTGAGGTCCAGCTGATCACTACCGATCCCGCCCACCTGGCCGAACTCGACCAACACGACCCACCTCCAGACCGTGTCGGTCACTCACCGGCCCAGACCGCTTCCAGCTTCCCGGACGAAGACCACGACGAGGAGAGCGACCCGCTGTGATCACCGCTCCGTCGCCTCACCTGGACGGGTCGTGCCTGCTGTGCGGGATCGACGACCGCGATGTCCAGACCACGCTCGACTTCCTGGCCGAACTCCCCGCCCACCTGCCTGAACTTGCCCTCGCCTACGGGCCCCGTCTCGCTGCGGCCCTCGCCGTCATTTGGTCCATGGCCGCCGCCGCGCGCTACGTGCTGGGCTGGCTCCACCACATCGATATGGCGCCCGAGGCCCGGCTCATCGAGATCGCCAGCCCGCCCCGCAGCGACCCCGAAGGGGCCGTAGTGCTGTGGCGGCAACTCGTCGGCCTGCTCCGGCCGGCATGGAAACGCGCCTTCACCGGTCAGCCGCACCTGGTGTGGGAGTACCACGGCAGCGACGCCGGAATCCGCGTCCGCCTGTGGGTGCCAGGCTCAATCCCGCCCGGCATCGTGGAGAAGGCCATTCACGCCGCATGGCCAGGCGCGACCACCACCACTAGACCCGCCACCCCTCCCTTCTCTGAGGGCACCAAGGCCACGGGCGGGCGGCTCGTGCCAGCCGCACCTGAACACTTCCCGCTCAAGACCGACCACAGCCACGACCCGGTCCGATCGTTGCTGGAAGCCATGAGCGGACTGCGCGAAGGCGAACACGCTGTCGTACAGATCCTGGCCCGGCCCACCACCGGCAAACGCCTGCGCCACGCCTACCGGGCAGCCGCCCGCCTGCGTGGAGGAGGCAGCCGCAACAGCCTCGGCCGCGTCTTCGACGAGATCCTTCCCCTACCGTCAGATACGCGAGGCCACCACCGCGCGAGCGAGCTGGCCCGCGAATTCCCCGAACGCGCCGAACAAGTCCGCGCCATCCTCGCCAAAGCCGGTCAACCGCGCTACACGGTCGCCATCCGCTACGCCGTCGCCACCAGCCGCGAACCAGCCTCCACCGGCCTTCCGGCAAACAGTTCGATGAGCACCCGCCACGATGGCATGGGCTCCTCTGATCTGGTTCGCGGATGGCTACGAGGTCAAGCACACACCCTGGCCGGCGTCTTCGCCCTCTTCAGCGGCGGCCACCAGTACCTCCGCCGAGCCCGCCTCTGGCTCCCCCGTCGCGCGGTCAGCTCGCGCCGCCTCGACAGCGGCTACCTGCTGTCCGTCGACGAGCTGGCAGCACTGGCGCACCTGCCATGGGACATCGACGCTCCCGGCGTCACCCGCGCCGGAGCCCGCCCCATCGCCCCGTCCCCGGCCATACCCCGCGCCACGGCCGGAGGGACGGCCCGCGTCCTGGGCGACGCCGACAGCGGCCCCCAGCGGCCCGTTGCGTTGCCCGTGGCCGACGCACGCCATCACACCCACGTGCTCGGCGGCACCGGCGTCGGCAAATCGACTCTCCTGGCCAACCTCGTGCTCGCCGACGCCCATGCTGGGCGAGGCGCCCTGGTCATCGACCCGAAAGGCGACCTGGTCACCGACATCCTCAACCGGCTCCCGAAGCGAGCAGTCGGCAAGACTGTGGTGTTCGACCCGCAAGACCCCGCGCCGCCGCCCTCGATCAATATCCTCGCCGGACACGACCCCGCCTTTGCCGTCGACTCCGTCGTCACCATCTTCCACCGTTGCTTCTCCACAGCCTGGGGACCGCGGGTGGATGACCTGCTCCGCTCCACCTGTCTCACCCTCACCCATGTCCTGGGCCGCAAGGCGACCCTGGCCGATGTGCCCCGGCTGCTGACCGACTCGGCCTTCCGAGCCCGGACCATATGCAAGCTCGGTGATGAGCTGCTGGCAGGGTTCTGGGACTCCTACGAAGCCCTCACCCCCGCAGGACAGGCCACCGTCATCGGCCCGGTGATGAACAAGCTCCGCGCCGTCCTGCTACGTCCGTTCGTCCGGCAGGCGCTGGCCAGCCCGGACACCACAGTCCCCATCGGCAGGCTCCTTGACCGAGGCGGACTGATCCTGGCCCGGCTCCCCAAGGGCGTCCTCGGCGACGATGCCGCCCGGCTGTTCGGCTCCATCCTGCTCGCCCACACCTGGCAAGCCGCCACCCGCCGCTCCGAACTCCCCGAAACTGACCGGCCCGACGCCTCGCTCGTCATCGACGAGTGCCACAACTTCTTGAACCTGCCCGGCCACATCAACGACGTTCTCGCCGAGGCGCGGGGCTACCGCCTCTCCCTCGTCCTGGCCCATCAGCACCTCGACCAGCTCCCCGCCGACCTGCGCGAGGCCCTGTCCGCCGACGCACGCAACAAGATCTATTTCAACGCCTCACCCAAAGACGCAGGGGACCTCAAGCACCACACCGCACCGTTGATCAGCCCGCACGACCTCACCCACCTCGGCGCCTACCAAGCCGCCGCCCGCCTCATCATCGACGGCCAGCAAACCTCCGCGTTCACCCTGCGCACCCGCCCCTTGCCCGCTGCGGTCGGAGGCCGGGAGACGGAGATCCGGCAGGCATCCCGCGAAGGATTCACTGCCTCGAAGAACGCCGCTCCCTCTCATCCGCGCACAGACCGCGAAGGCCGCCGCGCCTCCAGCCGCGACCCGCGCTACGGCGCACCATCCACCCGCTGAACCGCACCCGCCTCTGCTGACCAGCCACACGCTCGCCCCGCAGATCCGAAAAGGGCCGGCGTGCCGCAACAGCCGTGCGTCTGCTCCAGCCAGTCCACCATCCGATCAACCCGCAAGGAGACGCCCATGAACATGCTCCCGATCCCGGCCGGACAGCCCCGCCTCGACCGCGCCACATTGCCCGCCCTGTCGGCGCGGCTGACCCCCCGCGACCACGACATCCTCACCTACCTGCACCGGCACCGCGTCCTGACCACTCACCAGATCCAGCGCATCTTCTTCGGCATCCCCCAGTCCACGCGCAAGCGCATGAACACCCTGCACCTGCTCAACGCCGTCACCCGCTTCCGGCCCTGGGCCGGATACGGCGCAGGCTCAGCCCCCATCCACTGGGTACTCGGCAAGGCCGGAGCCGCCGTTCTGGCCGAACGCTGGGGTATCAGCGTCAAGGAACTCGGCTACAACCCTGACATTCCCATCGCCGTCTCGTCCCGCCTGAACCACCAGGTCGGCGTCAACGACTTCTTCTCCCACCTCCACCACCAGGCCCGCCATGCCTCGGCAGAGCCCGAAGCCACAGCCGAGGTAAGGGCTTGGTGGTCTGAGCAGCAATGCGCCAAGCTCTGGGGCGACCTGGCCCGTCCCGACGCCTGGGGCCAGTGGCGGGAGAACAGTAACGAGATCAACTTCTTCCTCGAACACGACACCGGCACCGAAACCCTCAAGCGTGTCGCCGACAAGCTGCACGACTACCGCAACCTCGCCGACGCCACCGGCATCAACACCCCTGTGCTGTTCTGGCTGCCCAGCGCCGCTCGCGAAGCAAACCTGCGCAAACTCCTCACCGAATCGGGCATTCCGCTAGCCACCGCCGTCCACACCAGCGACGGGGACGGCCCCGCCGGGCCGATCTGGCTCCCCCTCGGAGCCGATGCGCATCCGTCCCGGATGCGGCTCGCCGACCTTGCGGGCGCTTGGCCACACCTACCCCTCGGCCGGATCCACGACCCGTCCGGCATGGACCAGCCGCACCCTGAACTCGCCACCGTGCCTGCCGTCCGCGTCGGAGACGAACCGAGGTGAAGGCCGCCGCGGCCGGCGCCGCCCTCCTGCTGCTCGTCGTCTTGGCCCTCATCGCAGCCGCCACCAGCCTCCTGAGCACCTCCGGGACGCCCGGCGTCGTCTGCGCGACCATACCCGCGACGACGAGCAGGCCGGAGAGCAGCCCGGTCGCGGCCTCAGCTCCGGCGCCTACGGCTCTCGACCTGGACGCCGATCAGCGGGCCAACGCCTCGCTCATCGTCCAGACCGCGATGGAGCGGGGTCTGCCCGTACGAGCAGCCGTCATCGCGGTCGCCACCGCCTTGCAGGAATCCCAACTCCGTAACCTGCGCTACGGCCATCTCGACAGCCTCGGCCTGTTTCAGCAACGCCCGTCGCAAGGCTGGGGAACACCCGAGCAGATCCTCACTCCCCGCTACGCCACTGGCATCTTCTACGACCGCCTGGTCGAAGTGCCCCGCTGGGAGCAGATGCCGCTCACCAGAGCCGCCCAAGCCGTTCAGCGCTCTGCCCGCCCTGACGCCTATGCCCAGTGGGAGCCGCTCGCCCAGCGCACCGTCGACGCCCTGGCCGGGACTTGCGTCCCGCTCATCCCTGGCGAGCAGATCGCCGCTGTACTCGCCTACGCCCACGCCCAGCTCGGCAAGCCGTACTTGTGGGGAGCCGAGGGACCTGCATCCTTCGACTGCAGCGGCCTGACCATGCGCGCCTTTCAAGCCGCCGGGATCTCGATCCCCCGTGTTGCCGCCGACCAGTGGCGGCACGGCCCGGCCATCCCGCTCGGCCAGGAACAGCCCGGCGATCTCGCCTTCTTCCGGATGGAAGCAGACGGCCCCGGACACGTTGGCATCGTCCTCGGCAACGGCCAGATGATCCACGCACCCCACCAGCACACCGTCGTCCAAATCGGCACCTACCAGCGCGGGGACCTGATCGGGTTCACCCGCCCGGCCGCCCACCCTGTCACTGGCCAACCCGACCCACGCTGACTGCATGACCCACCACCACGTACAGCCCTAACGCGGCCATGGTTGCCCTTCACCGCCCCCGCCCTGCCTTGACATGCTGCCTGGCCGGGCGTGCCCCTGCCGGGCAGCGTGAGCTGCTCGTTTCTTCCCTAAACACATAGTCACAGATAGCGATGTGACCGATACTGTCCGGGAAGGTCTCCAGCAGGACCAGGTGAAGGAGACACCTCCATGTGCGCAGTCCGGCTCGCCCCGTCCCCGCTCATCGTCAGCCTCTCCTACGACCTCAACAACCCGATCAAGATCCGAGCCAAGCACAAGGTCGCTGGCATGCTTCTGCTCGACCGAGACCACGCCAACCGCCTTGAACGGGGCTGGAACGTCCCCGGCGCCTATATCCTCCTCGACCGCCCAGACACCGAGGGCCGATGGGGAGCCTACGTCGGCAAGGCCACCACCCCTGGACTACGCCAGCGAGTCCTCCAGCAGCTCAAAGGCCGGAACCACTGGTATCGGGCCCTGCTCATACGCTACGAATCCAACGAGGACGAGACGCTCAACAGCAGCGAAGCCGGTTGGCTGGAAGGCCGCCTCTACGACCACCTGGCCAACGCCGGGCAAGTCGACCTGCACAACCGCAACCGGCCTCACGACCCCACCTTGACCGACGATGACGAAACCAGTCTTCTCGACTACCTGCTCCCCATCGAATCAGTGCTCCGCCTCATCGGCCACACCCTCCATCCTCGCAACCCCAACGCCCCGGACGGCGGCGGACCCCTCGTCGAAATGACCAAGCCTGTGCCGGAGAAGCCCGAACCCTACGTGAGCGTTTTCGGGTATGGGCCCAACCCGTATCTCCTGCAAAACCCAACGCCTCAAGCGCTACTGGAGCGGTTCGAGCTAATCAAAGCAGGGAAGCATCCTCGAGTTGTTGAAGCGGACTCCACCAGGCCGATGTGAGCCGGTGGTGCAGGAGGTATGCCCCGCCCAGCGCACTACGGATGTGCTGGGCGGGGCATACCTCCTACGCCACCGGGTCAGGCACTACGCGATGCAGCCCTGTCCCTTCTCCCCGCCGTGCATCCTGCAGGCGAGCTCCTCCTCGGCCGTGAGCACCACGGCGTACAACTCGGACACTTCGGTGGTCAGAGCCTTGTACAAGCGGTGCCAGCCGTCGATGATCAGCATCCCGCCGTTCGGGACTGTGGCCATGATCAACGGCACGGACAGGTCCACCTGAGCGGCGTGCTCGCGGTTGATGGCGACCAACCGGAGCATGCCTGCCCACTCCTTGGGTTCGATCCGGCCCTCAGCTGCGCGGTTCCGGGTGAGCTTCTTGGCTGTGGTGATGTCCCATCGCCAGGCCATCATCTGGAACGATTCCATCCGCGAGCTGCCCTCACAGCCGGATGCGGGCGGGTGCGTCGAGGAGGCCTCAGGCACGGTTGGGATCGGTTCGCCGGTGGCGGCGCTGTTGCTCATGCCTTCGCCTCCGGCCCGGGCGAGCTGCTGGGAGCCTGCTCTGAGGAGGAGGCCGGCACGAGTGTCTTGACTTGCGCCAGGAAGGTTCGAGCCGCGTCCTGCCGGATGAGGGCCAAGGCCCGGTCGAAGTGGGCCAGGGCGAGTTCGTGTTCGCAGTGCAGCCCGAGGGCACGCACCGTTCCAGCGGTGTCAGGGGTGGTGGTGTCGTCGTCCAGGTAGGGACTGACCCAGGTGACGAACCTGACCGTTGCATGAGCCGGGGTCAGGCCCCGGCCGCCTCGGGCGTGCTGGATCTGCCGGTCGACGAGCAGCCACCAACCGGCGAGCGTTTGCGCGTGCAGGATGTCGTAGAGCACCTCAGCACTCAGCCGCTGGCCCTGGCTGAGCCGCCGTCCGATGGTGTCGGCGTTGTGCTGCCGTATCTGGCGGGCCTGCTCGATGACCACCTCCACCGACGGCGCTTCACTCGGATCGGGGCCGGAAGTGGCGGCGGTACCGGTGTCGGATGCGGGGATCGGGGCATCGGGGTGCTGTGGGTTCCACATGGGATTGTCCCTTCGTCGGGTGATGACGCCAGCGCCGGGACGCGCTGACACGGCTGGTTGCAGATTCACAGCGCGTCCGCCGTCGCTGAGGGAACCGCCGGGAGTACTACCGGGTTCGGGGGCGTGCTTGCGGGGTGGTGGTTGTCCACGGGCATACCTGAAGCCGGAACATCGGCTCCATCACCGGACTCGGCGAGGTGCTGGATCAGGAGCTGGCCGCTGGCCGTGAGGAAGTCGCGGGCGGCGATGCGTGAGGCGTGGGCGAGGGCGTGATCGAACAATGTGCCTGGCAGGGCGGCCGGAGGTTCTCCGGTGAGGTAGTGGCGGGCCCAGGAGCGCACCCGCCGCAGCGCGTGATCGGAGGCCAGCTTCTTGCCGGTGATCTCCTCATCCACCAGATCCCACCAGGCTCGCGATGCCTGGGCGTAAGCAGCGGCGAACAACTTCTCGCTGGAAAGCCGTCGCCCGTTCTGCAAGGTGAAGATCGCCTTTGCTGCCGCCGTGTAGAAGGCGTGGCGGGCAGCGATGATCTTCTCGCCGATCAGCCGATCGAACGGGTGCCGCTCATGCCCGGCTTGGTTCGCGCCGATGTGCCAGGCGGGGGTACTACTGTCCGCTTCCCCAATCGGGGGCAGAGGGCCGGACTGGCGGTGATGATCCATCGCGTGTCTTCCTTTCGTCGGGTGATCGGTGAGGGGTGGGGGCTCATGGAGTGGCCGCCGGACCAGCGGCTCGGGTTCGCCAGGCGCGCGCCAAAGAGGCGCAGGCCGGGCAAGTAGACGGTGGGCGGCTGGAAAGCGCCGCGTCGGATACGGCACACGCGCCCGTCGATGACGAGAGACGCCGCGCGGGCATGGAAGCGCGATCAACGGCCACCCGGCTCTGCGCGAACCCGCGCCCGTGAAATCCTGGTCGTCCGCGCCGCCTGCGCAACCACCTCGGCCTCGTGCTTCTGGTCCGTTCGAGTCGGGGTTGAGGGAGGCCAACACCGCCCACCGTGCCCACCGTGCCCAGCGAGACGGGCAGACTGCTTGGTAGCGGCCTGGGACCTCGCGATCCCGTGGGCCCCTTCCCAGCCTGTCCGCTCGATCCGGGAACCGCTCTCCCACGGCGTCACGAACGGTCGCCCTCGACCGAGGACCGCTCGATCCCGGGGATATCGGTGTCGGCCGGACGAACGCCGTGATCGATGGGGAGGGCAACCGCCTCGGCGAGCTTCTCGGTCGCGTCCAGAAAGGCACGCGCGCCGCCTCTGCGGGACTCGGCCATCGCCTGGGCGAACAAGCCGCCGTTGTTCACAGGGCGGGCGTTGATCAGCGACTCACGTGCCTGTTGCCGCACGGTCAACAGCGCGGTCCCGCCGTCGAGCGTCTCCTCGCAGCCGTGCGTGAGGTCGGTGACCTGCTGCCACCACGACAGCCGCTGGTAGGCGTAAGCGATGCGGCCCAGGTCCTTGTCACCCAACGTGCCTTCATCATCGAGGGAGACGATGCGGCTGAGGGCCTCGCTGAGTTCCCAGCGGGCGGCGGTGGCGTAGTGGCTGACCAGGTCTTCGAGTCGTCCCATGACGATCTCCTTCAGTAGTGGTGGATGACGTACGTGGGGCGGGGTACCGGCCGGTCGGGGTGCCCCGGCCCCAACCGGCCACTCGTCGCCTGCCGCGTCCCGTGATGATGGAGCGGGCGGCCCTCTGTGATCGGTTGTCGGGTTAGTCCGTGTGGGTCCGGTACGGCCCACGTCGGAGCCGGACCGGACAGCGACGTTGTGGGCTACGCGGAAACCAGGAGCCGGAAGGCGCGCGCCTTGATCTTGGCGTTGTCGTGGTCATCCAGCAGGGCCCGCTCGGCCCGCACCGCCGCCACGTCGCGGTTGCCGAATACCGGGCTCCTGTGGTCCAGCCGCTCGGTCACCGCGTTGTACGCGGCCCATCGCGTGTTCCGGATCGGTTCCTGAGTCGGGGCCTGCGCGAACAGGTACTCGAGCTCCCGCATCGTTAGGTCGTGATTGCGCTTGGCCAGGTCCTTCGCGTCCGAGGGAAGCGGGTGGAGCCGGTTGGCGAACTGACGGAACTCCTTCACACCCATCGGGACCGCGAGCAACTTCTCGGCCTCGGCCGCGAAGGCTTCCCCGTGCTTCCAGGTCAGTTTCAGCGCGTCGCGCGCCTCGGAGATGCGCCCGGCAACGTTGCCGGTGTGCCGGACAGTGAACTTCGAGGCGTGGTTGGCGAGCGCGGCTCGTTCGGTGTTCGCGCACACCACCCGAACCGGGGTGGCGACCGTGACGAACGAACCCCATCCGTCATGCCGGGAGAACGCGGCGAGGTACAGGTCGATCTGATCGAATCCGCCGACCATGAGGGGCTCGGGCAGGCGCATGGTGACGAACACCCGGCGTCCGCCGTTCAGCGAGCCGCCCGTATCGAAGATCGCCCCGGACTCGTCCACCAGCGTCTGCAGGAAGCCGGTCACGTCCTCGTTCTGCAGGACCTGATAGTCCCTGCCGACACGGCCGAGGCGCTCAGGTTGGCCGGTGACCGGGTTGGTACGCACCACGAGGAAGTCCTCATCGGTGACGACCGGCTGGCCGGTGACCGGATCGGTGACCTGACCGACCGGCACCTTACGCACGTTCCACCCGGCCAGCTGGGCGTTGGACAGGAGTTCCTCGGCGGTCATCGGGCCGGGCGCGGTGTAGCCGAGCCCGTGCCAGCCGGGCTTCCCGGCGGCGGCGAACCCGGCCGAACCGTTGGCGAAGATCTCGATCTCGTGAGCCATGACAGCTCCTCTCTTTGAGCATGCGAAACAGAAGTGATGACCGAATGGGCCATGGGTGGGGTGGGGTTCCGCCCTACTGGGGGCTGGTGCGCCGGTGATCAGGGGGCCAGGCGGTGTTACCGCCCGGCACGGGCCGGGGTTGTGCCGGGCATGCGGCGGCGTTGTGGTGGGCTCGGAGAGCCCTGGGTCGGGGCCATGGGACCGAGGCGGGCGGGCCAGTGGGGGCGGCCCGCCCTCACGCCCGGCTCAGTCGCCGTAGGTGTCGGCCCCCTCGTCGGTGTTGACGGCGGGCCGGGCCGTGGGGGCGAGGGCGAACCGTCGGGGCCGTTCACAGGTCAGCACCGCATCCCCGAGGTTCACGAGGCGGTCCAGGGCGTTGGCCACCGCGCCGGAGGAGGCGTTCAGAACCCTTCCGATCTCGTAGGGGGTGAAGTCCTTGTCCGGGAACTCGATCAGGTGGGCGTGCACCCGATCACGCAATGCCCCCGGCCGCACCCCACTCCCCGTACCCGCGCCACTGGCGCTACCCGGCCGGGTGGCCGACACCGCGCGGGTCGGCGTGACGGCGGTGCCCGTCAGCACCGCCCGCGCGTTACGGTGAACCGAGGCGACCTTCGTCATCGCCATTTCCAGGCACCCCAACGCCATCACGGCGTTACCCTCATCGTTCGCCAGAATCACCCCGCCGATGAGGCTTCCGATCTCGGTGAGCTCAGCTTTCACGAGTGCCCACATCGGATCGTCCACCCCCGGCTCGGACACTGGCTGGGATGCGTCCATGTCGGGGATCGAGTCGAGTTCGCCGTTCGTCCCGTCGGACCCCTGATCGGCTGCGCCGTCGGCGATCAGGTTCTCCTCGCCATCGGCCGGGTCTTCCGCCGGGGCGGCATCATTCGAATCGATGGCGGCCGGGAGCGCCTCCTCCTCGGATGCGGGCACCGTGTCAGCCTCCGGAGTGTCCGCATCCAGAGCGGGGGCTGCCTCAGGCGTTGCATCCGGCGTCTCCGGGGCCGGGGCCGGGGCGGACGTGTCGGCGGTGCCGGTCAGCTCGGTGTCGGTGGTGATCGGAAACCACCGGTCCGCCGCCCGGCCGCGCGTGGTGCCGTCGCTCACGCCCGGCTCACGGCGGGCGCGACCATCGGCCTCGAACTCGTTGAGGATCTTGCCCGCCGCCATCCGGCTCAGACCGGCCGCCGCCCCGATCATCGTGGCCGACCCGCCCGACTCGGCGCTCAGCGCCGCCCACACCGCCGCTACGCGCACATC
Source organism: Nonomuraea sp. NPDC050227 (assembly GCF_044459705.1). Taxonomy (NCBI): domain Bacteria; kingdom Bacillati; phylum Actinomycetota; class Actinomycetes; order Streptosporangiales; family Streptosporangiaceae; genus Nonomuraea; species Nonomuraea sp. NPDC050227. The sequence continues at coordinate 34,377 of NZ_JBITJF010000018.1, forward strand.
GGTATCCGGCGCGGGGACGGCGTTCGGGGCGTCAGCGTCGGCCCGTTCAGGGGCCGTCAGGGGCGCAGCGTCGGTGTGGGCAGTGATGGCGGTTTCCGTGTCATCGGAAACATATTCGGTGACAGTCGTTTCCGGGATGTGAATAGCCATTGCGCGATGCCCTTTCCGGTCGCATTCCCGGCCCGGTGCGGCCGGTGTTTTTGTTTGCATCACGACCATCCCTCGCACATCACCCAGGCAGCAAGTCGACCGGCCAATAAATTCCGTCACCCCAACGGCTGGAGAGGCTAACCTAATGAAATAATGACTGACCTGCCGAGACAGCTTTCGAGAAGGCGGCCGGATCGACTTGACATCAATGACCCACCCGCCTCTTCACGCATTTCACCGGACAGCGGCAAACAGCACCCCGTTGTGTCCAAATTGGGCTTGAAATAATCTGCGAGCCGATTGCACATTCGGTTGACATCGACGCAGTATCGAGCGTCAATGGAACTAGGTGGAAAACGTCGCCAGCAAACGCGCGCGTCAACACGTCAGGAAACGAAAAGGGATCCTTCCCCCTGCTACCCGCCGAGGCCGCCACCTCCGACACCCACTGATGTTGCCAAGCCGATCGCCGCTCACATCGCCATCCCCCACTACAGACACCACGGGTACGTCTGAGAAACGCCGACACCCCGCCACCGCATACCCTCAGCAGGACAACCCAACGGCCCGAGTACGTGCCCCACGGGCGGTACATGGGCCCGTACACATTCACGGCCGTCAGTCCAGGGCAGTACCGCCGTACTGAGTCGAGGCGGACGACCGGACCCCGGGTGGCCCCCCTCAGGCGCAGGAGCTGCTCGCCGCTCACGGCGAGGTCACCGCAGCGGCCGGCCTTCCGCGAGGCCGACTACAAGTTGCTGATGAAGAGAAGTGATGGAGAGATACACCAGAAGCGGCAGAGCAGGGCGCGAGCAGCATGGCCAGCCACGAGGCGCATGCACACATATTCCCAGGAGTCGTCTTTAGACGAGTCGGGCCGTCCACCGCCGCAGCCGAAAACGGCTTGACCTGCAAGAATGAATTCTCCAAGGCCTAGCGGTCTTAATCGCGCAGGCGAACGCTACCCCAATTTCCAGTGCGGAAATCTGCCCCCATTCGCGTATCAGCTGACGGCCTGAACCGGTCTGAACCAAAGACGGCGGCGTTGGTTCGCCTCGTCCCCTACACGAGGCGAACCCACCCCAGCCCGTCCACCCAGCCCCACTACACCGCGCCTATGGACCGACCATTGGACCGGTATCTACGCCCACCTGCACTCCAGGTGTCAAGTCCGCACCCACCACCGTGATCAGGCCGTCGACCTGAGACTTCGACGACCTGCGGTAGTACCCGCCGCAACGTCACCGACAACCATGCGAACGCCCCGGCAATCACCCCATGCGGAGACTGGAGCTCCTCATCAGAGCCGCCGACCGTCCGCCGGAACCCGGCAACGGGCCCCGCGCGGATCCCGCGCTGAACCACAAAGAGACCTGAGCCCATGTCAGGCACCGGATATCAGACACTGCTCGATTGCCGCCGCCGCGGCCGATATCTACGCCAGCACAGCTTCACCACTGACCAGATCGCCGTCATCCACGGCCTGGACCACCGTGCCACCCCATTGCGCCTCTACCGGTACACCGTCGGGCTCACCGCGGCGCAGACGATCGACGCCTTCCACCGCCTCGCAGGCACCAACGGCGCCGGACTGCGCGAGTCCCGCCTGCATGACTATGAGAACTGCCCGCAGGCAGGCCGACGCCCATCGGTTGCCACCCTGCGCCTACTGGCCCGCATCTACGGCACTCACCCCGCCCATCTGCTCACGGCCGAGGTTTGGCCACACCCCAATGCGTGACCGACAGAGTCTTGGCCACCATGACTGGGAGCTGTCAATCACCCGATGAAGCGCTGGTAGATCTGCCGGGCTTGTGCACTCGGTCGCGCGTCGATTTCCGCCAGCCGTTCCGTCAGCTGCTGGAAAGTCACCTCGAAGGCGGACAATCTACCGAGATCCCCCTGAATCGTGAGGATCTGGCGCCACAACACCTCGTTGTAGGGATCGATGCGGTCAACCGCCAACGTCAGCACATCCAGCGCACGGTCCGGGTTCTCCGGTCGTTCGAGGTCGACCAGTCGCAGAGCTCCTCGAACTGCCTGTGTCGCAGCAGCCTGGCGTGGAGAAATGCACCAGGTGTCATCACGATCCGCCAGGAGGGGTCCCTGGTACAGGTCCAGCATCCGTCGCAACGCCTCCCGGCGAGCGTGCTCGCCGGACGCGGAATTGGCTTGAACGTACGCCTCCTCGAACTGCCACCAGTCCACGTCGAAGTACGCCGCAGGCAGCCGGCGCCTCTGTCCTGTCTTCACCACAAACTTCACATGGGCTGCAAGTCCCGTCGCCTGCCGCATCGTCGCATTGATGTCGCGCACCGCTGTGTCCAGGCGGCGGGCGCCTCGCTCTTCGTCCCCTGGCCACAACCGCTCGACCACCGACTCCGACGATGCGCCATCCTTGATCGTCGCGAGTAGGGCGAACAACGCGCGGCCTTCCGCACGGCCGAACGACACCTCCCGTCCAGCCACCATCACGCGCGCCGGTCCAAGTACGTACACCTGGGCCAGGGCTGCCGAGCCCGCGACTGTCGGAGGTCCTATTGCCCCCGATGCGGGCTCCGAGATCAGCGAGGCTGCCGCCGCCGTTTCGCGCCGGGAGGGCAGTTCCTGTGCACTGGCCTCTTCCTGAGTACCCGTACTGACCGTGGCGGCACCGACAGTTGCAGTAATGAGTTCGCGCCCAGGGACGAGGCCGTCCTCGCGCCGTATGTCTACTCCAGGGACCGCGATCAGCGGGACGTTCGGCCTGCCCCTCCTTCGGGCCCAATGGACCAGAAGCCCGGTCAGCAGCATCACCAACAAGGCGAATGCGGCAGCCCCGCCCAAGACCGGCCAGGAGTCGGTCGAGGCGGTATTCACCGGCTCGCTGCCTTGAGCAGATCGGGAAGGCAGGGCGGGCATGGGTGCAACACGCGTACTGGCCGGAGCAGGAGCCGGCACGCCGGAAGCAGAAGGCTTGGGCCTTGGATGAGCATGCCGGCGCCCACGGGGCGCGTGCGAGTGCTTGTGTCGTGCCTTCTGGGCGTTCAGGGAACTCATCGGATGTGGTCGCACGACCCGCCCAGGCGACACCTCTACGTCGGCCGAATGATGACCGCGAGCGTTCAGTGCCGGCTCGGCTGCTGGTCGCTGCGTTCTGATCGGATGTGGAGCGTCCGGGGTTACCGTCCTGCTGGGTGATGGTTGCGGCCTGGCCCGTGGCCTTTCTGCTATGTCGCGTTCTGGAGGTGCCACGGAGGCCGGCTGACGCCGCGCCTCCTTCAAAAGCCCCAACAAGTCCGGGTAGTGACCGCTTTCAAACTCATCGTTGACGGAAGCGCACCACTTTTCGATATCGAACATTTTGTACGCTTCCTCAGATACTGGCGGGCAGTAATCCGTGCCCAGTGCATGCGCCAAGGATGGTCCGCCCAATACTGCACCGAGCGCAGCTGCGGCCAGGGCGAGGGAACGGGCCGCCAGCCAGAACCCCAGCCATTTTCCCCTTGCGTGAGGATCATCCCGAATCAGCAGGCACCTCCACAGGAGCCGATCACGTCACTTCAGATTTACCAGCCCCTTCAGCGGAATTGATCTGGGAAACACGATTCCAATCGCCAAAGCTTGACCCAAGAGCCACTTGCGGACACGGCAGATACGACCACATAAGGCGTATTCCCCGCCCGCCAAGAATCGGGTCAGCCGATGAAGACACTCTTGCCCGTTCTGGCGATTTCCAGCCGACCGGAGAGTAGTACGGCGTTGATGTCGACGTCACAGCTTGGGCCCTCATGGATAAAGGCGACCCCGTCGGTCTCGTTGAGAACGTACGCCGGCAGATCTCGGATGGGGTAACAGCCATGAGGTTTGTAGTACACCTCACCGTTGATGATCAGCGCTCCAGCCGCAGCACGTACCGGTGCAGCGGGAAGGGCAGCCGTAACCAACATCCCTACTGCGGCGAGGGCAAAGAACCTGGCAGCGAACAATCCCATGTGAAGCCTCCCTGTGCTCTGACTGCCCCTTGCAGCCATACGGTAAACAGAGAGTCATATGATAACCACGGTTAGCTATAGCCGCTGGGTAACAGCCCGGTTCGCGCGCACCGAGGCTGCGCGAGCGGATCGCATCACGTCTCCTCTTTCGCGTAGATCTAGTGGACCCCTGTATTGATCAGCATCTTCATGGGCCAAGCGACAAGCTGCTGCGTCGCGCGGATGGCACGTAGATGCAGGCCGCCGCCTCATATCTCAGTGCCACGAATCTTTCAGGGAAGATCAAAGCCTGTCCGACGGGCACCGTCCCGCAATTAGGCTGCGACACCTTAGCGATCAGGAGAATCGGGAGCAGGCTATGCCCGGAATGAGTGAGCGACGACGCGGGCGGATCCGCGCCATGGCTCTGTTGCTCGCAGGTGGGGCCAGTACCGCCGCAGCCATCGCCATGGCCGTCAGCGGAGCCGGGACAGCCACGTCAGGGAACCAGCAGACTTCCTCACAAGCAGCCACGGAGATTCCGCAAGGCGCCAACAACACGAGGATCGTCACATCTCCCCACCACAAGAGGAAGTCGGCCACCTCATCCAGGGGCACCACCGGTACTCCAAACGAAACGACCGGAAAACGAGATGGCATCACCGGCAACGCCAAGGCCGTCATCGCACCCAGGAATCGAGCACACGTCGATGTGGCGCGTGACCGCCTCCCGGCCGTCCGCCCACAAACGCCGGACGGATCCGCGATTGGCCGTCACGCGCCACAGTCGAGCCATCGAGCAAAACGAGCGCCGAGCCGTCCCCGCCCAGCCTCATCCGGCAGCTCTGAGCACGCTGGAATCCCATCATTGATCGGGATGAAGTGCGACGAGTTGTTCCCCTCCCACGAACGAGATTTTCGTCTGCGCAACATGGCATGCCATCAATTCTTGGATTGATGCTGCGCGTTCAGCGCGATGTCAAGGTTGTGTGCGCACGACAGCGATGGAGATCTCCCCGTTGAGGGCGTGGGCCGCGACCACAGGCGCAACGGCACTGTCCACGACGACCGTTGCCTGACTGGCCGATCCGGACGTGTAGCTCACGCTCTCCACCACAGCCTCCTCCGCGAGAAGCGTGGGCGGTTCGGAGTCGGGCTTGCGCGCGGGGACGTGGATGAGCTGGACCCGTTCACCGCGCTGCAGGTCGTAGGGCGCTTGGCCAGGCTTGAGCGCCAGCCCCATCCTGACGGATTTCCCGCTGATCGCTCCGGTCCCGTTCGCCGCGGCCATCGGCCGGGTGAGTAGCGTGCCGGGCAGCACGGTGACGGTGGCGACGGTGGCGGCCACCTGGTCGCGCTGGGCCCACGACCAGTAGGTGACTCCCCCATCGGCGATGCGTGCCTCCTGCAGCGCTCCGCGGTCGAAACGCTGGCCGGCACCGATCTTCTTGGTGACACGGATCACGGAGATGCGTTCGTCGGCGCGCATCACCAGGAGGGTCGTGGCCAGGGCGCCACCAAGCACGAGCAGCACAGCGAGGGCGGCGAGGGCCGGCCTGCGTTGACGCGCCTGCTGCGGTAAGCCACGGGAAGCAACCCCGGTCAGCACACCCGCTCCTTCAGTCATACGCGGTCGTCCTGGGAGTTCCTAGATGTTGCGTGCCGGGTTGCACCAGCGCCATGTGCCACCATCGGGATCGACGTCCGGGCCGTAACAGAACTTGGCTCGCTTGATGGAGCCGAAGAACACCGAATCGTCGACACACCCCGACTTGGGCCCTGCCTGCAGCAGGATCGTCCGGCCGATCGTGGTCTTGTACTCCACGGCCACCTTGTCCTCGTCGTCGAGCGCATCACACAGCATCACGCGCTTTCGATCGGCACTGATCTCAACGGTCCCAAGCCGCCCATACCCATCGGTCCACGGGCGTGCGGACGCCCACACCGGCCCCGTCACCAACAACCCGCCCACCAACACTCCCGGCACTACCCTCGCCCACCGTGACATCGTTCCCCTTCCTGCGAGCACGCAGCTCATGATGTCACGAAGAGTTATCATGCATACCCGGAACGCAGCGACTAAACGCGGCGCACGCCTTGAGGAGATCGAGTCGGCAGACCAAGAGCTGAAAGCCCGTCGTGGAGCCGACTACATTCACATGACAGGACGATCGTGTCTGCGCCTCGTTGGCCGCACACCTGCAGATTGCGAGCGGACAGATGGACTGGCGACCATGACTCAAGTTCCTCACATCAAGCACTGCCGCCACGGCCCAGGCATAGCCTCACCGAACGCGATGCTCTATGAGCCACCTCCGTGTCGCCTCCACGGCCCAACCCACGCCGCGCCGCCGCCAAGCTCTCCGTCCTGCGCGGTCCCCGTCTCGCTAAGATCAACTGCCATGAGCCACAGGAGCTCCGAGATCCACGACCTGGCTGGCCGTGCACGACGTGGAACGGACGTCGCATCCCCCGAACAGCTGAATGTCTTGCCACTGTCGAGCTGCACATCCGCCATACGGCGGACGCCACCTCGCTGTCCATCGCAGCTCTTGACCTTTAATCCGCAGGCGCCAGCTTGCCCGCGCGTTCCCGTAGGCACCCCGGCATGCCAACAAGACCGTTGGCCACCCGGCCAGCGCCTTGCCACTAATCAAGGCGCATGAGCGCCCCCTGATACGCACGCCTTGTCCGGTAACCATGGCCGGACCTTTGCTTCGCCTGCTGTCCGAGTTCGGAGCCGACCACAGGTATTTGGAGAGGTGACAGGGATCAGGTGGCCCGGCTGATCGGGCCGCACCAGCATGACACCACCTCACCGCAGGGCAACACAACCGAACCACGTCACCCCGCCATGTAACGAAGCCGCCCTCGTCCACGCCGTTCAGCACTCCGGCGGCGCCCGACTGGTGCCCAATGACACTCATCAGCACCGGCCGATCGGCCATCCCATGCCGGCACTCGGTACACGGCTGCCCTATCTCCCTATGCAGACGAGCGCGCATGCCCCCCGGAGCAGGATCTGCTCTAGGGCGCAGGCGAGAGGTGATGCACAGCTCGATGGCCACGCGGCAAGGCGGAGGCTGGCAGCGTCCTGGGGCCGGCGGTGACCGTCGGATTCGGCTTGACCATGGCCACCCAGGTGGGCGTCGATACGCCCGTCCGACACGGTCCTGAACGCGGTGGTGCGATCATCACGGGCGTGCTCGCGTGATCCTCCCCACCGCATCATGCCGGGCCGGATGGCACCAGCAACCCCCGGGCTACGCCACACGGCCATGACCGGGTTTGCCGCAGCCCATCCAGCCAGCGCCGACCGTGGCCTACCGGGCCACCCGGGGGCCAGAGCTCGCTAGGGGGACACCGCCTGGATCCGGCCTGCGGTCACGCAGCGGCACCGTGCGAACGCCGCCCACCGAATCCAGCTCGCCACGACCGTCGGCTCGATCCAGCAGCACCCGAAGAGAAGGAGACACGACACACGATGGCTGAGGGACGCACTTTCAAACGCTGCTCGTGCCGAGACGGGAACAGTAAGGCGCTTGGGCAGAAATGCCCCAAGCTGCGCCGTCCTGGTGGTGGGTGGAGCTACCGGCACGGCGTCTGGAACTACCAGATCGAACTCCCGCCAACAGCGGACGGTAAGCGGCGCGGGCCGCTGCGCCGCGGCGGCTTCGCCTCGCAAGACGCCGCCGAAGCTGAACTCGGTCAGGTGCGTGACCTGCTGGCGCTGGCCGATCCGCACGAGCCCGCCACTCGCACCCAGATCGCCGACCTGATCAAACGCACGCTGGCCGAGACCCACACCCTCCCGACGCTGGAGACGGTCCGCCGCAAGATCAAGACCGGGCAGCACCTGACCCAGGAGATCACCGTCGAGCAGTGGCTGACCGAGTTCCTCCACCGCAAGCGCAGAATCGAGGAGACCACCCGCCGCTCCTACGAAAGCCACATCCGCCTCTACCTCACCCCGTATCTGGGGCGGCTGCGGCTGGATCAGCTCAAGGTCAGCGACATCGCGTTGATGTTCGAGCAGATCGAGGAGTTCAACAACACCATCGCCGAACGCCGTACCAATGCTGACCCGCAGATACGTGAGAGCGTCAAGTTCCGGCGGCCGATCAGCATCGCCACCATGCACCGCATCCGCGCGACCCTCCGCCACGCGCTCAACATGGCCATGCGGCAGGACCGGCTGATCGATTTCAACCCCGCCGCCGTGCTGGAGATGCCCGCCCACGTCCGGCCCAAGCCACTGGTGTGGACCGAAGACCGGGTCCACACCTGGCAGGAGAACTTCTCCGCCTACCGCCGGGCGGAGAAGCAGCGCCGGGGCGGACGGCGGGTCGATCCCATCGACGCCTACACCAGCGCGCCGCGCCCCTCCCCCGTCATGGTCTGGACACCCGCCCAGACCCGCCTGTTCCTCGAAGAAGCACGACAGCACCGGCTGTTCGCCTTGTATCAGCTGGTCGCGTTGCGCGGGCTACGGCGGGGCGAGGCATGCGGGCTGCGGTGGAAGGAGGTCGATCTCAACGGCCACCGCCTGACGGTGAACTGGCAGCTGGTGCAGCTGGCGTGGCAGGTCCACGAGGGCACACCGAAGACCGACGCCTCAGTCCGCACCATCGCCCTGGACACCGACACCGCCCACGTGCTGCGCGCCCACCGGCAGCAGCAACTGCAGGAACGCCTGGCCATGGGCGAGGCATGGATCGACACCGGGTTCGTGTTCACCCAGCCCGACGGCACCCGCCTGCACCCCCAGCACGTCTCCGACCAGTTCCTGTGGCTGGCCTACCTGGCCGACCTGCCACCCATCCGGCTGCATGACCTGCGGCATGGTGCGGCCTCGCTGATGCTGGCGGCCGGGGTGGAGATGAAAGTTGTCCAGGAAACGCTGGGCCACACCTCCAGCGCGTTCACCGCTGACACCTACACCTCCGTCTATCCGCAGGTGGCCACCGCGGCGGCCGAGAAGACCGCCGCGCTGCTGTTCGGCAAGGAAGACCAGACAGAGGCGGGGAGAGTCGTCTCGTTGAGGAGCTGACAGTCGGATTAAGCATCCGGCCCCGCGTTCGCCGCCTGCTCGCGGCGAGGCGGGGCCGCTGCTCTTGCCGCACAGACTCGGGGATGGCGGATGATCATGGTGTGTGCAGGGTTGGTGCAACCGAGCACGTACGGAGCACGCAAACGCTAGACGAAAATTCTAGAACGCATCCGATCCCGCATAGCCGCAGGTCAGGCCATGATCAAAGCGCGCCCTGCAGGATTCGAACCTGCGACCGTCGGATTAGAAGTCCGGTGCTCTATCCAGCTGAGCTAAGGGCGCTCCTGCCTTATTGTGCATGATCCGGCGACTTGTCACGCACACGTTCTGGTCGTGTCAGGCCGACAGGGCGATCACCAGCCACATGAACAGGGTTCCCGTGACCGTGGCGGCCAGGGTCCAGCCGGTGGCGCGTCTGGTTGTGTGGGCCTCCGGGAGGATGTCGGAGATGGCCAGATAGAGGAGGAATCCGGCGAAAAGGCCCAGGTAGGCGGTCAGGACATGGGCCGGGATGGCGATGAGGAAGGTCAGGGTGGCACCGATCACAGGGGCGAGGGCGTCGAGGGCCAGGAGGGTGAGGGCGCGGCGGCGGGCGTTTCCGTACAGCGACGTGATTGTGTACGTGTTGAAGCCGTCGGTGAAGTCGTGGGCGATGACGCCGATGGCCACGGCGACGGCGAGCGAGGCGTCCGTCTGGTAGGAGGCTCCGATGGCGGCGCCGTCCAGGAGGCTGTGGACGACCAGGGCGGATCCGGCCGTGACGCCTACGCCGGCTCGGGCGTGGCGGTGGGCGGCGTAGTCGCCTTCGTGCGCGTCGTGCATGCCCATGGAGCGTTCGACGATGTGGATGCCGAGGAACGCCAGGGCGAACATGAGCATCGGGAGCGGGACGCCGAGCACTTCGACGGCGTCCCGGGTGAGGGCTTCGGGGAGGAGGTCGAAGGCCACCACGCCGAGCATCACGCCCGCGGCGGCGCCGAGCACGAGGTGGCGGTTGTTCTTGACGCGGTCGGCGACCAGCCCGCCCAGCAGCGTCATGAGGAAGGCCGCCAAGGAGAGCAGGATGGGCACGGTTCCTCAGGCTAGGGGGTGGCTGGGGAGCGGGAGCGGTACGACACTCGGCCGCGGAATTCGAGGGGCTCGGCGGCTTCGAGGACAGGCTCGCGACACCGTCCAGGTTCGGGAAGGGCTCGGGTTCGGGAAGGGCTCGGGCTCGGGGAGGGCTCGGGCTCGGGTCCGGGAAAGGGCTCGGGTTCGGGGACAGGCTCGCCACGCAGCACAGGCTCGCGTAAGGGCACAGGTTCAGGGACAGGCTCGCGAAACAACACAGACTCGCGTAAGGGCACGGGTTCGGGGACAGGTTCGGGATTCCGCGCGGCACAGCGTCTCTCGGCCGCCAGGGTGTCGGGTGGGGGGTCGGGACGAGGGCGAAGGCGAGGAGACCGGTACGGCGGGGCAGGGCGGCCCGTAGCCAGGAGAAGGGCCTGCCGGAAGCAGGAGGAAGAGGAGCAGAACGGGGAGGGAGGGGGCGGGGTAAAGGGCAGGCGGCCGTGGGGCAAATGGGGCTAAGCTGTTGTGGCATGGTCGCGACGCTCCTGCATGAGATTCCCCTGCAGGGCGGGGACGTGACAGACGGGGTGGTGCGCGTCGGTGACACGGTGCGCAGGCCGGTCGGTCCGGCCACGCCCGCCGTGCACGCCCTGCTCAGACACCTTGAGGCAGCCGGGTTCGGGGGTGCGCCGCGGGTCCTGGGAACGGACGGTTTAGGGCGCGAGATCCTCACGTACGTCCCTGGGCGGAGCGGGTTGTGCCGGGCCGTTTCGACGGACGCGTTCCTGGTCGACCTGGCGCGACTGGTCAGGGAGTTCCACGACGCGACCGCCGGGTTCCCGCTCGACGCCGGCGGATGGGAAGGCGGGTCGAACGACGACCGCGCGCCGGAGGTCATCGGACATTGCGACCTGACGCCGGACAACGTGATCTTCCGTCACGACATCGACACCGACACCGCCGCGGCCACCCCCGTCGCGCTGATCGACTTCGACCTCGCCCGGCCCACCACCCGGCTGTTCGACATCGTCACCACCCTCCGCCACTGGGCCCCGATCGCCGACCCGGTCGACCGCCACCCCCTCCAGCGCGACGCCGACGTCGGAGCCAGGATCCGCCTGTTCTGCGACGCCTACGGCCTCGCGCCCCGCGAACGCCGGCGGCTGCTGGAACTGTCCAGGCTCCGCTTCCACCGCTCCTACGACGTCATGCGCACCCGCGCCCGGGCGGGTGGGAACTGGGCCAAGATGTGGACGGGCGGCGCCGGGGAACGCATCCGCCGGGCGGCAGCGTGGCTGGATGTGCACGAAGATGAGCTTCATGCCCATTTGGTATGACCCGCTAGGTCTCGCGCTCGGTGTCGCACTCGACCAGGTTCTCGGTGATCCGCGCAGCTCGGCCCACCCCGTCGCCCTGTTCGGACGGGCGGCGGCGAAGCTGGAGGAGTCGTCGTACGGCGACACGAGGTGGCATGGAGTGGTCCATGTCGGGATCTGCGTCGGGGGCGCGGCCGCCCTGGGCGTGCTGGCCCAGAGGAGCGGCGACCGGGCCGTCCGCACGGCGGTGACGGCGTTCGCCACGTGGGCCGTGCTCGGCGGCGCGACACTCGCCCGCGAAGGCGTGCACATGGCCGAGGCCCTGGAGCAGGACGATCTCCGGCGGGCCCGGGCCAGGCTCCCCCACCTGTGCGGCCGCGATCCCGCGGGGCTGGAGGCGCCCGAGCTGGCCAGGGCGACGGTGGAGTCGCTGGCGGAGAACACCTCCGACGCCGTGGTCGCCCCCCTGTTCTGGGGCGCGGTGGCGGGCGTGCCGGGGCTGCTGGCCTACCGGGCGGTCAACACGCTGGACGCCATGATCGGCCACCACTCCCCCCGCTACGAACGGTTCGGCTGGGCCGCGGCCCGGCTCGACGACGTGGCGAACTACGTACCGGCACGCGTGACGGGACTGCTGACGGCGGCGCTGGCCGACGACCCCGTCAGAGCGCTGCGGATGCTGCGACGGGACGGCCACCGCCACCCCAGCCCGAACGCGGGCAGGTGCGAGGCCGCCTTCGCCGGCGCGCTCGGCGTCACCCTCGGCGGCACGAACGTGTACGGCGGCAGGACCGAACACCGCCCCACGATGGGCGACGGCCCCAAGCCCGACGTCAAGGACATCCGGCGCGCCGCCCGGCTCACCCGCGCGGTCGGACTGGCGGCGGCGGGGCTGGCCGTGCTCACCGCATGGGGCCTGCGCCGCCGCCATTCCGGATAATCGCGGTAATCAGCTAAATGGCGGTTAACTCATTATCCGATTGAGATTGATCGCCAGCCAGATGACGAATGCGGCGACGGCGGTGACGGCGACCAGACCCTTCACCGCGTGGTGCGCGGTCTCCCGTCGCACGGTCACCTGCCGCTGCGTCTGCTTCCAGACCTGCCTGAGCATGATCATGTTCTGGAAGCGGCGTCCGAGCGCGAACAGGGCCAGCCCGATGAGGACGAACAGGATGACACGACCATCGGCAGGTTCCACGACACGGCCCCCTTTTTCGGTCTTGAAGAAGAAGCGTGCCCCCGCACATTTGGTTACTCACGATACTCGTCTGGCAGCTGTTTGTTGATTAATTTATCGGGTCGAGATCCACCACGATGGGAGCGTGATCCGAGGGGCCTTTCCCCTTGCGCGCCTCGCGGTCGACGTACGCCCCCCGCACCCGTTCCGCGACGTCGGCGCTGGCGTAGACCAGGTCGATCCGCATGCCCTTGTTCTGGTGGAACATCCCGGCCCGGTAGTCCCAGTACGTGTACGGGTGCGGCCCCTTCATCGGCGTCGGCACCACGTCGCGCAGGCCGAGGTCGAGCAGTTCGGCGAGCGCGCGGCGTTCGGCGGGGGTGACGTGCGTGGAGCCGGCGAACAGCGCGGGATCCCAGACGTCGGCGTCGGTCGGCGCCACGTTGTAGTCGCCGCAGGCCACCAGCGGCGAGCCGGCCTCCTCGGCCAGCGCGTCCCGCAGCGCGGCGAACCACTCCAGCTTGTAGGCGTAGTGCGGCGAGTCGACCGCGCGGCCGTTCGGCGCGTACAGGGACCAGACCCGCAGGCCGCCGCAGGTCGCGCCGAGCGCGCGGGCCTCGGGACGGGCGGCGCCCACCCCGTCGAGCTCGGCGAAGCCCGGTTCGCCGGGGAAGCTCGGCGTCACCTCCTCCAGCCCGACCCGCGACAACACGGCGACGCCGTTCCACCGGCCGTCGCCGTGGGCGGCGGCGGCGTAGCCGAGCTCGCCCACCTCCGCCACGGGGAACGACTCCGCGGGACACTTCGTCTCCTGCAGGCAGACGATGTCGGGCTCGGTCGCGGCCAGCCAGTCGAGCAGGCGCGGCAGCCGTGCCTTGACCGAGTTCACGTTCCAGGTCGCCAGGCGCATCCTCCTAGCCTGCCACGGCCGGTCCCGTCGTCCGTGGTCAGACCGCCTTCATGAGGGTGGCCGAGACGTCCCGCAGGAAGCCGCCCGCGCCCGCGTCGAGCGCGGCCTTGGCCTGGCGCACGGCGTCGAGGACGTTCCCCGCCGCGCTCGGCGAGTCCTCCACCACCATGCGCAGCTCGACCTCCAGCGGGGAGCCGCCGAACCCCTCGCCCTCCAGCCGGATGAAGGCGATCTTGCGGTCGTCGAGGAAGGGCAGGTACTGGGCGCCGACGTGGGTGGAGGTGCCGGCGCCGGACGCCTTGGTGGCCCGCTTGCCGGCCATCCTGGCCGGGTCCTGGAGGTTGACGAAGTCCATGTTGCCCCCGGCCAGGAGCTGGTGGCCGTCGCGCAGCCGCACCCCGCTCGCGGTGAGGGCGTCGACCAGCGCCCGGTGCACGAGCGTGGCGCCGAAGGAGCTCTTGAGGTCGTCGCCGAGCAGCGGCAGCCCGGCCGCGGCGAAGCGGTCGCGCCAGCGTTCGGAGCGGGCGAGCACGGCGGGCATGCAGTTGACGAACGCGCAGCCGGCCTCGATCGCGGCCTCGGCGTACCGCTCGGCGGCGCGCTGGGCGCCGGTGGGCAGGAAGTTCACCACGACCTGGGAGCCGGTCTCGCGCAGGTGCGCGGCCACGTCGGCGACGGTCGCGGCGCCGCTCGGCTCGACCAGCCCGGCCGAGCCCTCGCCCACGCCGTCGGCCAGGATGCCCTCGCGCACCGGCACGTCCAGGTGCGGCACGTCGGCGAAGCGGCGGGAGTTGTTCGGCCGCGCCCAGATCGCCTGCGACAGGTCCAGGCCGAGCTTGGCCCGGCCGACGTCGAAGGCGGCGGTGAACCGCACGTCGGAGACGGCGTATCCGGCGCACACGGGGTTGAGCAGGCCGGGCGCCTGGCCGTCGCGGTAGTACTCGACGCCCTGCACGAGGGACGACACGCAGTTGCCCACGCCGATGAGGGCGACGTTCACGGTGGTCATGCCGGAGTTCATATCAGGCCGGTCCGGCGGGCGAGGGCGGCGGCCTCCACGCGGGAGGCGGCGCCCAGCTTGGCCATGATGTTCGACACGTGCACGCCGGAGGTCCTGGCCGAGATGAACAGCCGCTCGGCGATCTGCCGGTTGCTCAGGCCCTCGGCGACCAGGCCGAGCACCTCCAGCTCGCGGGCCGACAGCCCCGGCGTCGCCGACAGCGTCACCCGGGCGGTGGCCGCCGCCGCCTCCGCCTGCCGCCGCAACGGCTCCGCGCCGAGCGCGGCGGCGATGGCCAGGGCCTCGCGCAGCGGCTCGCGGGCCCGCGCCGGGTCCCGCTCGGCCGCGCCGACCAGCGCCCGCCCCAGCCCGTACGGCTGCCCCACCGACCGCCAGGCGGCGACCGCGTCCGCCCACGAGCCGCCGAGCTCGGCCTCGAACGTGGCCCGGTACGCCTCCTGCAGCCGTCCGACGGTGGGCAGGCCCGGGGGCGCGGCGCGCACCCGTCCGATGCGGGCCGCGAGGGCCAGCAGCGGCCAGGCGTAGCGGCGGCTGCGGCTCAGGTCGTGCTCCGCCAGCACGTGGTCGACCAGCCGGCGCGCCCGGTCCAGGTCTCCCCCGGCCTCGGCCAGGCGGCATTCCAGCAGGTCGGGCTCCAGGCAGGAGTCGTAGCCGCGGGAACGCCCGCGCATGAGCGGCCTGGCCTGCGCGAGCAGCGCGCCGGCCGCCGACAGCGAGCCCTCCTGCACCGCGACCGTGCCGAGCACGAGCAGGATCCAGGCGCGGTAGATCGGCGGCGGGTCGAGCGCGAGCGCGGGGGCGGCGACCTCGCGGGCCTCCGTCCAGCGGCCCAGCGAGGCGAGCGGCTCGGCCAGGTTGGCGGCCAGGTGGGCGCCGCGCGAGCGGGCCAGGCCCAGCCGGGCGGCCTCGGCGATGCCGCGCCGCGCGACCGCCTCGGCCCTGGCGTGCTCGCCGGCGGCCTCCAGCGCGTCGGCCTCGCCGGCGTAGGAGACGAGCAGCGTGTCGTCGTCGGGCGCGCTGATCCGGGCGCGGGCGTACAGGGCGGAGGCGGTGGCGAGGTCGTCGTCGAGCGCGGCGAGCGCGGCCAGGGTGACCAGGGACCTGGCGTCGCCCAGCGCGTACGCCTCCTCGGCGCGGGCGCGGGCCTCGTCGTCCTGGCCGTGCCAGGCCAGCGTGCAGGCCAGGGCGCCGAGCAGCCGGGACTCGCGGGGGGCCAGCCGGACGGCCTCGCGCAGGTCGTCCAGGCCCTCCTCGCCGTGCAGGTCGCGGATGGCGACGCGCAGCTCCAGCAGGTGGGCCGCGCGCAGCGGGTCGGCGACCTCGGCGAGCGCCCGGCCGGCCAGGTCGTCGGCGCGGTGTGCGTCGCCGGCGCGCAGGGCGTCCCTGGCGGCGTCCTCCAGCACCTGGGCGTGGTCCTGGCCGTCCGCGTGCGCCCACAGCTCCAGCACCAGATCCCATCTGCGGGCCCGCCAGGCGGCCTCGAAGGCGCGCGGCCCGTCGCCGGCCGCGTGCCAGTGGTCGGCGGCCAGCTCGGGCTGGGCGAGGGCGCAGCGGGCGTGCAGGCGGCGGCGTTCGCCGGGGAGCAGGTCGTCGTAGACGGCCTCGCGGATGAGCGCGTGCCGGAAGACGTAGGCGTCGCCGTCCACGAGCAGCAGCCGGGCCCGGACGACCGGCCGCAGCGCCTCGTCGAGCGCGAGGTCGTCGAGCCCGGCGATCCGGCGCAGCACCTCGTGGGGCGTCCTGCGCCCGGCCACGGCGGCGATCCGCAGCACGTCGAGACCGGGCCCCGGCAGCTTCTCGGCCCCGGCGAGCAGCAGCTCGCGCAGCGAGGCCGGAGTCGTGTCGCCCGCCTCGGCCAGCGCCTCGGCGAACAGCGGGTTGCCCTCGCTGCGCGCCACGATCGCGTCGACGTCGTCGCGGCCGAGCAGGCGGGCCACCTCGTCGCGGCCGAGCGGCGGCACCCTGACCACCTCGGCGCCGGGCAGCCGCAGCGGCTCGCGCGAGGTCGCGACGACCATCGCGCCCGGCCGCGTCAGGTTGCGCAGCAGGTACGCCAGCAGGTCGCGGGCGGCCTGGTCGGCCCAGTGCAGATCCTCCAGCACGATCACCAGCGGACGGCGCTCGGCGGCCCGCTCGACCAGCAGCAGCACCTCCTCGAACAGCCGGGCCCGGCCCAGGTCGGGCGTGTCGTCCAGCTCCCCCAGCTCGGGCAGCAGGCACGCCAGCCCCTTGCGCCCGCCGCCCGGTACGAGCCCGGCGCCGTACTCCCTGACCAGGCGGCGCAGCACGGGCACGAACGGCGCGTACGCCGGCCCGCCCGGATCGGCCCCGCCCTCGGCCACCAGCGCGTCCACGTCACCGGCGAACCGCGCGACCAGCCTGGACTTGCCGATCCCCGCCTCGCCCACGACCAGCACCGCACTCGGGGTACGGGCCCACGCGGCGGCCAGCCGGCCCAGTTCGGCCTCACGTCCCACGAACACACCCCTCATTATGAAGAGGCGGCTACGCATCA
Organism: Nonomuraea sp. NPDC050227; assembly: GCF_044459705.1. Lineage (NCBI taxonomy): Bacteria > Bacillati > Actinomycetota > Actinomycetes > Streptosporangiales > Streptosporangiaceae > Nonomuraea > Nonomuraea sp. NPDC050227. The sequence continues at coordinate 51,522 of NZ_JBITJF010000018.1, forward strand.
TGCCCGATCCCGCCCAGAACGGGATTTGTCATCGTCGAAGGCGTGATGACGCGTTCGTTAAGCCTGATGATGGCCGCCTCGGTGACCGGGATGCTCGGTTTCTTCCTGCTGTTCTCCACCGTCCCCCTGTACGCGGCGACCGGCGGCTCCGGCGCGTCCGGCGCGGGCCTGGCCACCGGCGCGATGATGCTGTCCACGGTGCTCGCCGAGCTGGCCGTCCCCTGGCTGCTGTCGCGGCACGGCTACCGGGCGGCGATGGCGCTCGGCCTGGTCCTGCTCGGCCTGCCCGCCCTGCTGCTGCCGCTGTCGGCGGAGCTGCCCGTGGTGCTGGCCGTGTCCCTGCTGCGCGGCGCGGGCCTCGGCGTGCTCGTGGTCGCCGGCACCGCGCTCACCGCCGACCTGGTGCCCGCCGAGCGCCGCGGCGAAGGGCTCGGCCTGTACGGCCTGGCCGTCGGCGTGCCCTCGGTCGCCGGCCTGCCGCTGGGCCTGTGGGCGGCCGACGTGCTCGGGTTCGCGCCCGTCCTCGTGGTCGCCGGGCTGCTGCCCCTGGCCGGGCTCGTGGCGGTGACCGGCCTGCCCGCCGGTCGGCCCGTCACGACCGGCGCGGGCGGGCGGACGGGCGGGCTGGCCGCGCCGATGCTGGTCTTCGCCTCGGTCACGCTCTCCGTCGGCGTGCTGGTGACGTTCCTGCCGCTGGCGGGCTCGCCGGGACTGGCCTCGGCGGCCCTGCTAGCCCAGTCGCTCGCCACGCCGGCGGCCCGCTGGTGGGCGGGCCGGTTTGGCGACCGCCACGGACCGGCCAGGCTGCTCGTGCCGGGCCTGCTCGCCGCCGCCGCGGGCACCGCGCTGCAGGCGTGGACGGCCGCTCCCGTCGCGGTCGTGGCCGGGATGGCGCTGTTCGGGGCGGGGTTCGGGGTGCTGCAGAACGCGACACTGACGGTGATGCTCCAGCGCGGCGAGCCGGCCCGCGTCAGCGCTCTGTGGAACCTGGCCTACGACGCCGGGATGGGCGTGGGCGCGACCGGGTTCGGGCTGGTGCTCGGGCACACCGGCTACCGGCTGGGGTTCATGCTGGTGGCCGCGCTCGTCGTGGTGACGATCCCGCTGGCCAGGGTCAGGCCCGCGTACGCGGCACTCCCACGGTGATCTCGCGGCCGAGGCGGCGGCCGGCCAGCAGCTCCAGGTCGTCGCCGCTCCAGAACCTGCCCGGGTCGTACCAGTTGGGACGCCGGCCGCCGGGCAGCAGGCCCATCTCCTCGTAGGTGACGGCCACGACCTCCGCGCAGTACGCGCTCTCCAGCGTGGCCTCCTTCCTGGCCCGCCGCGGCACCCGGCCCCTGGCCCAGCGGGCGGCCAGCCGGGCGGTGGACGGGAACGGGGTGCCGTCGAGCCGGGCGACCACGCGCAGGGCGGCGTCCTCCATCTCGGGGGTGGCCTGCGGTTCGAGCTGGCGCAGCCAGGGACGCTGGCCGTAACGGTCGGCCCAGACGGTGACCGCGTCGCGCAGGTCGTGCAGCTGGACGCCGCGCTGGTGGGTGCCCGCCCACAGGTCGAGCAGCGACTTGCCCAGCTCGGCGTGCCACATCATGGGCGGCAGGTCCTCGATCACGATCGCCATGCCCACGTGGTTGACCGGGCTGTTGGTCATGGTCTGGATGGCCCGGTCGGGCACGGACCTGCCGCGGAAGATCCACAGATCGCCGGTCCTGGTCACCTTGACGGCCTCGTCGAGAGTCAGCACATCGCTAGCCTAGGCACATGCGCTGGTGGAAGATGCTCGGTCTGGCGGGAATCGCGGGGGTCGCGGCCACGGGGGTGGTGATCGCGCGCGCCGAACGCAGGCGGCGGGCGTACACGCCCGAGGAGATCAGGACGCGGCTGCGTGCGCGCGTCGAGGCGGCGTCGGAGGCGGCTCAGCCGGACGGGCGCAGCTCGTAGGCGAAGACCACGTCGGGGTAGGCCGGGTTGTCGTCGTACCCCTGGACGCCGCCCAGGTAGGCCCGCTGGTACCGCACCACCCAGGGCAGCGCCGCGGCGGCCCGCACGTCGAGCACGCGTCCGGTGGCCTGCTCGTACGCCGCCTGCGCGGCCTCCTTGTCGGTCACGCTCAGCTCGGGCAGCCCTTCGAGCAGCTCGTCCAGGGTCCTGTCGCGCAGGTAGGCCAGGTTGAACACCGGCGGCTCGCCGCCGCGGAAGACGTTGCCGAACCACGAGTAGCCGTCGGCGTAGTCGGGCCACCAGTACATGACGAAGATGTCCTGGCCGCGTTTCCTGCCCTGCTGCCACTGGGCGTTCCAGGGCATGGCGCGGGCGTCGAGCGTGACGTTCAGCGGCTTCAGCTCCGCCGCCAGGCTGGTGGCCAGCAGCCGCTGGTCGTGGTCGCCCTGCGCGTAGGTGAGCCGCAGCCGCAGCGGCCGGCCCGCGGGTCCGTACCCGGCGCGGCCCAGCAGGGCCGCCGCGCCCGCCAGGTCCTGCCGGGGCGCGCGGCCGGCGACGTGGCCGGTCAGTCCCTCAGGGACGATGCCGCTGGCCGGTGCGACCGCGCCCCTGAGCGCCCTGACCAGGCCGCGGTAGTCGACGGCCTGCTGCACCGCGCGGCGCACCCGCACGTCCTTCATCGGGCCGCTCGCGGTGTTGAACAGCAGCATGGCCGTCTGGTAGGAGTCCCGCTCGCTGGTGCGCACCCCGGGCGTGACCGCGGCCCTGGCGAACAGCCGGGGGCTGAGCCGGTCCACGAAGCTCACCTCGCCGCGGGCCAGCATCCGCCACGCGCGGTCGGGGTCGGGCACGACGCGGTACTTGACCGTGCTGTAGTGCGGCTTGTCCCATCCGCCCCAGTACTTGGGGTACGCCTTGAGCGTCAGCTCCTCCTCCTGGCCCGGATGCCAGGCCGCCACCGTGTACGGCCCCGACCCGGCGTCTCTGCCCGCGCCGAGCCATGAGCGCAGGTCGGGCGCCGCCTGCGTGTCGTAGATGTAGGCCGCGTACCCGGAGGAGGCCACCAGGTCGAGCGGCACGGCGTACTTCAGGGCGAAGGTGACCGTGTTCGGGTCCTCGGCCTTGACGGAGGAGACGGCGTCCCAGATGTAGGACGCGCCCGCGCCGGTCTTCATCGTGCGCTCGATCGACGCCTTGACCGCCGCGGCGTCCACCGGCCGGCCGGTGTGGAAGGTCGCGCCCTGGCGCAGCGTGAACGTCCAGGTGCGGCCGTCGGGCGTCGAGCGCCAGGAGGTGGCCAGGCGGGGGGCCGACTTCTTGGTGAAGGGGTTCCAGAGGGTCAGGGTCTCGTAGACGTTCTGGAAGGCGATGAGCTCGTTGGAGTAGGAGCTCGCGGGGTCCCAGTCGGAGATGACGTCCAGGTTCTGCGCGTACACGAAGACCGACTCGGCGGCGGGGGGCCGGGGGACCTCCGTGGGCCCAGAACAGGCCGACAGAAGCGCCAGCGCGGCGGCCGCTGCGAGACGACGGCGCAACGCATCTCCCTCTGTAACCGATTTGGGGGAAACCTACTGCAAGATCACGGACACATGTCCAAAAGTCCCGAAAAATTGGGCAATTGGGTGATCGAATTGCTATCCTCTGGGCTTGTCCCGTCCGGGGTTGCCAGCAGGGGACCGACCGGAGTGAGGTGCCATGGGTCGTAGCCGGACGATCCGCATGAAGATCATCGGACTACTACTCGTGCCTCTGACCTCCATGGTCGTGTTGTGGGGCGTGATCACCGCCGTCACCGCCGGCGAGAGCCTGGAGCTGCGTCAGTACAAGACACTCTGGACGAACCTCCGCCATCCGGCGTACAAGTTGATCAGCGAGCTCCAGCACGAGCGTCTCTCCTCGGCCAAGCTGCTGCGCCGGGCCGCCTCCCAGAAGGACGTGGCCGACCAGCGCACCCGCACCGACGCCGCCAGGGACGAGTTCAGAAAGCTCTCCAGCAACTCCAAGGACCGATCGGAAGAGATCCGTACGCAGGTGGACGCGGTGTACACGCAGCTCGGCAGGCTCGACGCGATCCGGGGTGAGATCGACGACGGCCTGTCCGACCGTCTGCTCGCCGGCGAGGCGTACAACACCGTGATCGACTCCCTCTACGGCCTGCACCGGCGCGTCGCGCTCATCGACGACATCCCGATCTACGAGCAGTCCCGCGTGATCATCGAGCTGGGCTACGCCAAGGAGCTGCTGACCAGGGAGCAGGCCATCGCGCTCGGCCCGGTCACGCCCTCGGAACGCCGGCAGTTCACCCAGATCGTCGGCAACCGGCGCTTCCTCATCGACCAGGGCCTCGGCGAGCTGGACCCGAGCCTGCGCGACACCCAGGTCTCCCTCGTCACCTCCCCCGTCTACCAGCGCATGCGGCTGATGGAGGACCGGATCATCGCCGGCGCCGTGCCGCCGCGCGGCTGGCTGAGCACCACCGAGTCGATCTCCAAGACGTACGCGGAGTCGCTCATGCGGGCCAGCACGCTGCTCAACGCGCGCGCCGACCCCGTGGCCGACCAGGTGCTGTCGCGGGCGTTCATCCTGGCCGGGACGTGTTTCCTGCTGGTCATCGTGTCGATCGTGTTCTCGATCCGGATGGGCAACCGGCTGTCGAAGGAGCTGGGCGCGCTCCGGCTGGCCGCGCTGGAGGTGGCCCAGGAGCGGCTGCCGCACGTGGTGGCCAAGCTGCGCAAGGGCGAGAGGGTGGAGATGCCGGAGTTGTCGGTGGCCACCAGCACGGTCGAGATCGGCGACGTCGGCCAGGCCTTCTCCACCGTCCAGCAGACCGCCGTCGAGGCCGCGATCGGCCAGGCGCAGCTCAGCGAGGGCGTCGGGCACGTCTTCCGCAACCTCGCCAGGCGTTCGCAGGCTCTGCTGCACCGCCAGCGCATCCAGCTGGAGGACATGCAGCACCGCGCCACCGACCCCGAGGCCCTGGACGACCTGTTCCGCCTCGACCACCTGACCACGCGCATGCGCCGTCACGCCGAGGGCCTGATCATCCTGTCGGGCGCCACCCCGGGCCGCGGCTGGAGCAAGCCGGTGCCGCTGCTCGACGTGGCCCGCGGCGCGACGGCCGAGGTGGAGGACTACCGCCGGGTCACCGTCGAGCCGATGTCCGGCCAGCGCCTGGCCGGGCCGGTGGTCGGCGACGTGATCCACCTGGTCGCCGAGCTCATCGAGAACGCGACCGTCTACTCGCCGCCGCACACGCAGGTCATCGTGCGCGGCGAGGAGACCGCCCGCGGCTTCGCCTTCGAGGTCGAGGACCGCGGGCTCGGGCTGAGCGCCCAGGAGCTGGCCGAACTCAACGAGCGGCTGGCCAGCCCACCCGAGTTCGACCTGGCCGACAGCGACAAGCTGGGGCTTTTCGTCGTCTCGCGCCTGGCCGCCAGGCACGACATCCGCGTGACGCTACGCGGTTCACCATATGGAGGGACCACCGCGATCGTGTTGATCCCGGCTGAGCACGTCGCCGATCCGGAACCGGAGGCCGACGTGAAGGAGCCCGCCCGTCCTGTGATGCGGGTGGTGCCAAGTGAGTGACGAGCGCTGGCTGGACGAGGACGCCGGTCCGATCGTCCCGGCCTACCTGCTGACCAGGGGCCGTACGGTGCCCGCGAGCGAGGCCATCGACCTCATCGCGGTCATCGTCACCGCCGGCGGGCTGACGCCTCCGGTGGGGCTCGGGCCCGAGCACCTGATCATCATGCAGAAGTGCACCAAGCCGACCCGGCTGGTGGACGTGGCCGCCGAGCTGAACCTGCCCATCGGCGTGGTCCGGGTGCTGGTCGGCGACCTGCACGCGCGGCAGCTCGTCCAGGTCGAGCTGCCGCCCCCCGCGCCGGACGCCAAGGTGCTGCTGGAAGTGATCAGTGGGCTGAAGGCGCTGTGACGGCCCGGCTGTTCAGCATTCCGTAGACGGTGGCGAACACCGCCGCGACCAGCCCGGCCGCCGCGGCGGTGCCGAACACCCACTGGAAGCCCAGGACGCCGGGGCGCGCGGCCAGGATCGCGGCGATGGCCGCGCCCGCCACGCTGCCCCCGACGATGCGCACCAGCGCGTTGACGCCCGCGGCCAGCGCGGTCCTGGACGGCTCGACGTGCTCGACGGCCATCGTGCCCAGTGCGGCGTAGCCGATGCCGAGGCCGATGCCCATGAGGGACGAGGCCACGTACAGGGTGGCCGGGCTGCCGTGCTCGAACGCCAGCCACACCCCCGCGAGCCCGGTCACGCCCGCGCCCGTCGCCACCATGAACGAGGCGGCGAACCGGCGCATGATCCGCCCCGCGAACAGCGAGATGACCAGCATGAACAGGGTGCTCGGCAGCAGGAACAGCCCGACCTGGAGGGTGGAGGCGCCGAAGCCGAAGCCGGTCGCCTTCGGAACCTGGGCGAACTGCGACATGCCGGTCAGCATCGTGAAGAACGAGAACCCGAGCAGCATCGAGGAGACCGTCGCGCCGATCGTGCCCCTGTGCACCAGCATCGACATCTCGACCAGCGGCTCGGCCACCCTGCGCTCGACCAGCACCCACACCACGGCCAGCACGGCGGCCGCGGCGAACAGGCCGAGCACGCCGGCCGACGTCCAGCCCCACGAGCCGCCCTCGCTGATCGCCAGCAGCAGCGCGACCAGCCAGGCGGTCAGCAGCGCGGCCCCGGCGAGGTCGGGACGGCCCTTGCCGGCCGGCGCCACGTCCCGCACGAGGAAGGCCAGGATCACGACGGCCACCGCCGAGATCCCGCCGGTGATCCAGAACACCAGGTGGTAGTCACCGGCGGCCAGCCCGGCCAGGATCATGCCGCCGCCGCTGCCGAACCCCATCGTCGCGCTCAGCACGCCGATGCCGGTCGCCAGCTGCTGCCTGGGCAGCAGGTCGCGGACCACCCCGATCGACAACGGGACCAGCGCGGACACCGCCCCTTGCAGGATCCGGGCGACGATCAACCAGGTCAGCGACGTGGCCATCGCCGCCATGACCGAACCCACCACCAGCAGGCCCAGCGCGCCGAGGATCATCGGACGCCGGCCGTACATGTCGCCGAAGCGCGACAGCAGCGGCGTGGAGACCGCGGCGACCAGGAGGCTGATGGTGAGCGTCCAGCTCACGGCCGAGAGCGAGGCGTGCAGCTCCCGCTGCAGCACGGGAAGCAACGGGACCACCGCGGTGTTCTGGAGGGCGGCGATGGAGGCCGCGAACGCCAGGGAGACCACCGTGGGCCAGGGATTGCGCATCGACGTCTCACGCGCCGCGGGTACGACGGCTGTCGCCATGTCGGCTCCTTTAGATAACTTAGGTAAGTAACCGAGCACCGATGATACATACGTAAGTTAGGTAAGCAAACAGATGGGCGAAGATCTCAACAGGACGGTGTCGGCCTTCCGGCGGCTGGTCGTCACGCTCAACCGCGCCAAGACCCACGAATGGCTCACCGAGGCGGCCGGTATCCGGCTCGACCGGCCCGACGTGCAGATCATCGTCTACCTGCTCGACGCGGGCGAGCCCCGCAGGATCGGCATGATCGCCGAGGGGCTGCAGGTCGAGAGCCCGCACGTGACCAGGCACGTCGCGGCCCTTGAGCAGCGCGGGCTGGTCGAGCGCGTACGCGACCCCGACGACCGGCGGGCCTGGCGCATCGCGCTCACCGAGGAGGGGGCCGAGGTGGCGAGCAGGTGCCGCCGGGTCACCACCGAGTGGTTCGAGGAGGTGCTGTCCGACTGGCCGGAGACCGAGCGGGCCGAGCTGTCCAGGCTGATGACCAAGCTGTCGGACGACTTCTGCGAGCGCATGCGCGCCCGGTACACCTGAGAAAACGCGTTGCGGGGCCGGGGGCGCGGGCGGCATGCTCGTGCCCATGGTCATCCGGCTGGTCATCCAGCTCGTCATCCGGCGAATGCGCATGCCGCACCCGTCCGGGGGCTCCCGCCGTTGAGATCGGCGGCCCCCGGCCCGTTCCAGGCGGGTGGGGGCGCTGGTGTGCCCGGCGGTTTCATAAGCCGCTCCAGGCGGGTTCGATCCCCGCACCCGTCACCACATTGCTGGTAGAGATGGGCCCATGCGGATTTCGGTGGCGGCGGACAGCACTGACGGGGTGGCCGGGCGCATCGTGGCCGAGCTGCGCGGGCGGGGTCACGAGGTGCTGACCCACGGCGCACTCGACGACGGCGAGCGCGACGACTGGGCGTGGGCCTGCGAACTGGCCGCCAGAGACGTCGCGGAGGGCCGGGCCGACCAGGCGGTGGTCTGCTGCTGGACGGGCACGGGCGCCTCCATCGCGGCCAACAAGGTGCCCGGCGTGCGGGCCGCGCTCTGCGCCGACGCCTACACCGCCGACGGGGCGCGCAGGTGGAACGACGCCAACGTGCTGGCCCTCAGCCTCCGCCTGACCTCCGACGTCGTGCTCGGCGAGATCCTCGACGCCTGGTTCGGCGGGCGGCCCAGCACCGATCCGGCCGACGTGGCCAACGTGGCGCACCTCGCGGAGATCTAGGCTCTGCGGCATGGACAACTTACGGTGCACGCATTGCGGCGCGGAGGGGCTCGAACCCGGGTTCGTCACGGACCAGGGGTCGGGCGCCGAGGGGTATGCCCAATGGGTCGAAGGGGAGCTGGAACGAGGCTTCTTCGGCAGGGCCCGGCTGGCGGGCATCCCCAGGTGGCAGATAGACGCCTACCGCTGCCCTCGCTGCCACCACCTCGAGCTCTTCGCCACCCGTCCCGCCTGACGGTCCACAACCCTCACACCTGGGGGCACGGAAATCGTCGGTGCCGCCCTCTAGGGTGCTGGGCATGACCGACGTGCTGATCCGCGGCGGCCGGCCCTGGGGGCTCGCGTCCCCCGCCGACCTGCTCGTCCGCGACGGCCGCATCCACCGGGTGGGCCCGTCCCTCGACGCGCCCGGCGCCCTCGTCCTCGACGTGTCCGGTCAGCTCGTCCTGCCCGGTCTCGTCGACGCCCACTGCCACCTCGACAAGACGCTCTACGGCGGCCCCTGGATCCCCCACTCGGCCGACGACTCGCTGGCCGGCCGCATCGCCAACGACCTGGGCCGCCGCGCCGAGCTGGGGGTGCCGAGCGCCGAGCGGGCCGCCGCGCTGCTGGCCCGGATGAGCGAGTCCGGCACCACCCACGTGCGCACCCACACCGACATCGACCCGTCCGTGGGCCTGCGGGGCGTGGAGGCCGTGCGCGAGGCCGCCGCCCGCTCCCCCGTCCACGTGCAGCAGGTCGCCTTCCCGCAACACGGTGTGCTCACCAACCCCGGCACCGCCGACCTGCTGGCCGAGGCGCTCCGAGGCGGCGTCGAGGCGATCGGCGGCCTCGACCCGGCCGGCGTCGACCGCGATCCCGTGCGCCACCTCGACCTGATCTTCGGCCTGGCCGACCGGTTCGGCGCGCGCATCGACATCCACCTCCACGACGGCGGCTCGCTGGGCGGCTGGGAGCTGGAGCTGATCATCGAGCGCACCAAGGCGCTGGGGCTCGGCGGCCGGGTCACGGTCAGCCACGCGTACGCGCTGGGCGAGCTCGGCGAGGCCGCCCAGGATCGCCTGATCCAGGGCTTCGTCGACGCGGGCGTGGCCATCGCCACCGCCGCCGTCTACAGCTACCCGGTGCCGCCGGTGAAGAAGCTGCGCGCCGCGGGCGTCACCGTCGCCTGCGGCCACGACGGCGTCCGAGACCTGTGGGGCCCCTACGGCTCCGGCGACATGCTGGAGCGCGCGATGCACCTCGCCTACCGCAGCGCGTTCCGCCGCGACGAGGACATCGAGCTCGCCCTGGAGGCCGCGACCGTGGGCGGCGCGCTGGCCCTCGGGCTGCCCGGCTACGGCCTGGCTCCGGGCGACCGGGCCGACCTCGTCGTGGTGCCCGCGAGCGGCCCCGGAGAGGCCGTGGTCGTTCACCCTCGGCGCACTCTGGTCATGAAAGACGGCGTAGTCCTGCACAATTGACCGGCGGGACCATCGAAAGGCAGGCAAGTGCTCTCTATTCACCAGCGGATCGCGGCAGAGCTCGGCGTGCGCGACGGGCAGGTGCAGGCGGCGGTCGATCTGCTCGACGGCGGCGCCACCGTGCCGTTCATCGCGCGCTACCGCAAGGAGGTCACCGGCGCCCTCGACGACGCGCAGCTCCGCACGCTCGAAGAACGGCTGCGCTACCTCCGCGAGCTCGACGAGCGCAGGGCGGCGATCCTGGAGTCGATCGAGTCTCAGGGCAAGCTCGACGACGAACTGCGCGCGCAGATCATGGCGGCCGAGACCAAGGCCAGGCTCGAAGACATCTACCTGCCCTACAAGCCCAAGCGGCGCACCAAGGCGCAGATCGCCCGCGAGCTCGGCCTGGAGCCGCTGGCCGAGAAGCTGCTCGGCGACCCGACGCTCCACCCGGCCACGGTCGCCGCGGAGTTCGTCACCGAGGGCGTGGCCGACGCCGGCGCGGCCCTCGAAGGGGCCAGGGCGATCCTGATCGAGCGGTTCGCCGAAGACGCCGACCTCATCGGCGACCTGCGCGAGCGCCTGTGGAGCCGCGGCCGGCTCGTGTCGAAGGTGCGCGAGGGCAAGCAGGAGGCCGGGGCCAAGTTCTCCGACTACTTCGACTTCACCGAGCCGTTCACCAAGCTGCCCTCCCACCGCATCCTGGCGATGTTCAGGGGCGAGAAGGAGGAAGTGCTCAACGTCGCGCTGGAGCCCGACGAGACCGCCGACTACGAGCTGCGCATCGGCGCCCGGTTCGGCATCTCCGACAAGGGGCGTCCGGCCGACACGTGGCTGGCCGAGACCGTGCGCTGGGCCTGGCGCACCCGCATCCTCGTGCATCTCGGCATCGACCTGCGCATGCGCCTGTGGCAGGCCGCCGAGGACGAAGCGGTGCGCGTGTTCGCCGCCAACCTGCGCGACCTGCTGCTGGCCGCCCCGGCCGGCACCCGCGCGACCATGGGCCTCGACCCCGGCCTGCGCACCGGCGTGAAGGTGGCCGTGGTCGACGCCACGGGCAAGGTCGTCGAGACCGCCACCATCTACCCCCACGAGCCCAAGCGCCAGTGGGACCAGTCGCTGGCCGTGCTCGGCGCGCTGGCCCAGAAGCACGGCGTCGAGCTCATCGCCATCGGCAACGGCACCGCCTCGCGCGAGACCGACAAGCTGGCCGGCGACCTGGTCAAGCTCATGCCGTCGATCACCAAGATCGTCGTGTCGGAGGCGGGCGCCTCGGTCTACTCGGCCTCGGCCTACGCCTCCCAGGAGCTGCCCGACCTCGACGTGTCGCTGCGCGGCGCGGTCTCCATCGCGCGCAGGCTGCAGGACCCGCTCGCCGAGCTGGTCAAGATCGACCCCAAGTCGATCGGCGTCGGCCAGTACCAGCACGACCTGGCCGAGTCCAAGCTCTCCCGCTCGCTCGACGCCGTCGTCGAAGACTGCGTCAACGCGGTCGGGGTCGACGTGAACACGGCGTCCGCGCCGCTGCTCACGCGGGTGTCGGGCATCGGCGCGACGCTGGCCGAGGGCATCGTGCGCCACCGCGACGAGAACGGGCCGTTCCGCACTCGCACGGCGCTGAAGGACGTCTCGCGGCTCGGGCCCAAGGCGTTCGAGCAGTGCGCCGGCTTCCTGCGCATCCCGGGCGGCGACGACCCGCTCGACGCCTCCAGCGTGCACCCGGAGGCCTACCCGGTGGTCCGGCGCATCCTGAGCTCGGTCCAGACCGACCTCAAGTCGCTGATCGGCAACACCTCGGCCCTGCACACCATCCGGCCGCAGGACTTCACCGACGACACCTTCGGCCTGCCGACCGTCACCGACATCCTGCGCGAGCTGGAGAAGCCGGGGCGCGACCCGCGTCCGGCGTTCAAGACGGCGGCCTTCAAGGAGGGCGTGGAGAAGATCTCCGACCTGGTGGCGGGGATGATCCTGGAGGGCGTGGTCACCAATGTGGCCGCCTTCGGCGCGTTCGTCGACATCGGCGTCCACCAGGACGGCCTGGTCCACGTGTCGGCCATGTCCCGCACCTTCGTCAAAGACCCGCGCGACGTGGTCAAGCCGGGCGACATCGTGCGCGTCAAGGTCCTTGAGGTGGACATCCCGCGCAAGCGCATCTCCCTGACCCTCCGCCTGGAGGACGACGTCACCCAGCCGTCCTCGGAGGGCCGCCCGCCCCGCAAGTCGGGCGCCCGTTCGGACGGCTCCCGCAACGAGCCCCGCCGCGACGGCAGCGCTCGCGACGGCTCCGCCCGCCGTGGCGAGGGCGGCCGCGACGGCGGCTCTCGCGGCGACGGCCGCGACGGCGGCCGGGGTGACGGCGGCCGGGGTGACGGTGGCCGGGGTGACGGTGCTCGCGGCAGTGGCGGTCGTGACGGCGGTCGCGGCCAGGGTGGTCGTGGCGACGGCGGTCGTGGCCAGGGGCGCGGCGACGGTCAGCGCGGCGGGCAGCGCCGCCAGGACCGTCCGGCTCCCATGGGCGCGATGGCCGAAGCCCTCCGCAAGGCAGGACTCGGCAACGACAACCGCTGACCTCACCCCCTGACGGCGGGCCGGCCTCACACCCGGCCCGCTGTCAGGGGGACACCCCTTGCCACCAGCCCAACCTCCAAGCCGGCCCAGGCACCAGCCCAACCTCCAAGCCGGCCCAGGCACTCACTGGGCGGGGGGTTTCCGGTGGGGGCGATACGGTCGGAGGGTGAGGACAACTGTGTTTTCCATGGCTGTCGGCCAAGCCCGCGACCTGCTTCGCTGGCGCTCGCCGCTGCGCACCGAGCTCTGGGCGGCCCGGCTCACCGCCGCTCTGGAGCCCGATGAGGTGCGGCCGTTCCTGCGCGAGCTGGCCGAGGACGGCAGCGCTGAGTCGCGTCTCACCCTCGCCGCCCTGGCCGCGGTCGACAGGCCCGGATGGCCCGGCGCGGAATCCTCTCCGGAGCCCGAGACGGAAGCGGAGGCGGAATCCGAGACGGGCGCGGAGGCGGCAGCGGAGGCGGAGCCCGGGGCAGGAGGGTTGCGGGTTCTGGGGGTGGAGGTTGCCGGGACGGCGGAGGCCGATCTCGGGCTGCCCGGATGGGTGCGTCGCATGGGGCAGGTGACCTGCGAAGGAGCCTGGTACGGCAAGGCCGACCCCTACGGCGAGCAGACCCTGGCCGTCCTGTCCTTCAGGTACGCGAACGGCAAGGAGCCGCACATCCTCGTCGTCGGCATCGACCAGCCCAACGGCGGCCTCGCGGTGGACGCCGTCGTCGAGGAGGTCAAGTTCCTCGACGACCTGGGCCTGAGCCCGGCCGAGCCTGGGGTGGTGGCCGGACGGGTGCTGGACGCGTTCGAGCTGGGCGACCGGATCATGGGGGCTCAGGTGGCCGACACGCTGCCCGCCGTCCGTCCGCTGGCCATCGCGCGGGCCCTGGCCGTGCCCGGGCTCGTCCGGCAGGCGCCCGACGGCACGATGGCCGGCTTCCACGATCTGCCCGACGTGCCGGGGGCACGGGAGGCGTTCGAGAAGTTGGCGGAGTTCGTGGGTGAGCGTCCGCTCTGGTGGAGTCCGGCGCGGGTGAGCCAGTTCCTGACGTCGTGGCTGCCGAGGGAGGCCATCCTGTCGGACACGGCGGTGGCGGCGATGCCGGAGGTGGTCCGGGCGTGGAGCCGTTTCAACGGCGCCCATCCCGCCGTCCTGCACCAGATCGACGTGGACGCCCCGCGGCTGCCCGCCCTGATGGCCGACGAGTCCCTGGCGGGGCTCGGCAAACGCATCGCCCGCCGGCAGCTGTGAGCTCCTCCTAGGCGGCGTGGGGGCGGCGGCCGGGATGTGGGTGGATCGAGTCGGGGGTGGGGGCGGCTATGCTGCGCAGTGACGTTTAGCGGTGCCCCACTTGGGCGTTTCGAGGGAGACTTGCGCGATGTACAAGGAGTTCGCTGTCGAGGCCGTCATGTGGCTCGTCCCGGTTGCGGTGCTGATCGGGGTCGCGCTCCTCGTCACCGCCTGACCCAAGACCCGAGGAGAACGGGGGCCGAGCACGCGCTCGGCCCCCGTCCGCTGTCCGGGGCCGACCGGATGACCGCGCTACGACGCCCCCTGTCCAGGGACGGCGGATGAAAGGCGAGCCAAGAGGACGGCGGGGCACAAGGCGAGCCGAGAGGGCGGCGGTGACAGGGGGCGCGGGCGAGAGATCATGAGGCCCAGGCCAGGAGGGGGCTGTACTGGCGGAGACGTTTCAGCGCCTGCTTCTCCAACTGCCTGATGCGTTCCCTGGTGAGCCCGAGGCGGTCCGCGATCTCGCTGTAGCTCTCCGCCTTCTGCCCGGTGAGGCCGTATCGGAGCTTGATGACGACCGCCTCGCGCGGCGGCAGCGACGTGACCACGTCCCGGACGTCGGCGCTCATGGCGCGGCGTTCGGCGATCTCCTGCACCCCGGCCCCGTCCTCGTCGGCGATCAGGTCGGCGATGCGGCTCTCGCCGGACTCGCCGACCGGCAGGTCCAGGCTGACCACCTCCTGCCCGAGCCTGCGTAACGCGGCGACCTGGCCGGCGGTGAGCGCCGCCGATGCGGCGAGCTCGCCGTCCGTCGGCTCGCGGCCCAGGTCGGCGGCGAGCCGCCGCTCGGCCCTGAGCAGCCGCGACAGGTCCTCTGACACGTGGATGGGCAGCCGTACGGTGCGGCTCTTGTCGTGGATGCCGCGTTCGATGGCCTGACGGATCCACCACATCCCGTACGTCGAGAACTTGTACCCGCGGGTGTAGTCGAACTTCTCCACGGCCCTGATCAGCCCGAGGTTGCCCTCCTGGATGACGTCGAGCAGCGGCAGCCCGCGGAAGGCGTACCGCCTGGCGGCGGCGACGACCAGGCGGAGGTTGGACCTGATCAGCTTGTCCTTGGCCCGCCGCCCGTCGCGGACGACGGCTTCGAGCTCCGGGGTCGCGGCGCCGCGCTCGATCAGGTGGCCCGCGTACAGGCCTGCCTCGATCCGCCGGGCGAGGTCGACTTCGTCCGCGGCGGAGAGCAGGGGGTTCTTTCCGATCTGCTTCAGGTACATGCCGAGCAGGTCGGGCTCTGCGGCCGACATGCACCGGCAACTACCCGGTGAACGGCGGCGAATTCCCGGTTTCGTTGAGTTCGGCGATGGCCAGCTCGGCCGTGCTGCGGATGTCGAAGAACTTGTCCAGCGCGGTGATCGCGAACAGGTGCTTGCACCGGCCGTTCAGACCGGACAGCAGCAGCTTGCCGCCGGAGGCGGTGACGGCCTTGTGCAGGTAGACCAGCACGGACAGGCCGGAGGAGTCGCAGACGCTGACGGCCTGCATGTCGATGACCAGGAGCGGCGGCTGGGTGAGGTCGAGCGCCTTGGTGACCCGGTCGCGCACCTCGGCCGCGGACCCGAAGTCGAAATCCCCGGTCAGGCGTGCGATGACGCAGGGGCCCTGGAGTCCGAGGCTGATCGACAAAGCCTGCTCCGAAGTCACCCAGCTCCACCTACCCGCGTTGTTTCCCACTTGTCTACTTCTCGACCACTTTACGAGAAGTAGCGTCTCGGGTTGAACACCAGCATCTGTTCGATCTGGTCATCGGTGACACCAGAGCCGAGCAGTGCGGCCAGAACGTCATCGTGAATGTGATCGTAGCGCCAGTTCGGCGCGAGCGTGTTTCTGGCCTCGTCCCATGCGCCGCCGAAGTAGTCCATGAAACAGGCCGTGTCGTGGCTGAGGACCATGCGGTCGGCGTATCCGCGCCGGCACAGGGCCGCGATCGTGGCCACGCGCTGCTCGGTCGGGTTGTAGACGTCGAGACCGAACCGGTCCATGCCCAGCGTCGCGCCGGTGTCGGCCAGGCGCATCAGGTAGTCGAGGTCGTTGCTGTCGCCCGCGTGCCCGACGACCACTTTCTCCAGGTTCACCCCTTCCTTGGCGAACAGGTCCAGCGCGAGCAGCCCGCTCTGGGTGAAGGCGTTCGTGTGCACGGTGATCGGCGCCCCGGTCAGCACGCCGGCCCGCGCGACGGCCCGGCAGATGCGCTCGACGCCGGGCGTCAGCCCCTTGTGCTCCACCACGCATTTCAGCAGCGCGGCCTTCACCCCGGTGTCGGCGATGCCCTCGGTGAGGTCGCGGACGAAGTCGTCGATCATGGGGTCGGGCATGTCGAGGAACAGGCCGGGGCCGCGGTGCTCGTACTGGTGGGGCAGCTCCTCGAAGGCGTACAGGCCGGTGGCGACGACGATGTTGAGTCCGGGCACCTCGGCGGCCACCCGCTGGATGCGCGGGATGTGGCGGCCGAGGCCCCAGACCGTCGGGTCGACGATCGTCCGCACGCCCTTGGCCGCCACCGCGCCGAGCTTGGCGATGGCGTCGGCGACCCGGAACTCCTCGTCCCACCAGGCGCCCTGGCCGTAGTTGTCCACGTGCTCGGCGGCCACGACGAACACGTGCTCGTGCATCAGCGTCTGGCCGAGCCGTTCGACGTCGATCGGGCCCCGGACGGTCTCGACGGTGGGCATGGGACCTCCATACCAACTGGTCAGTAAGTGCGCCCAACGTAGGCCGCCCCTGCCGCACCGTCAACCGTCCACGGCGAAGCCCGATCGGCGCGTCGGCACATGTCGGGATTCACCGGGTCAGGCGCGGGAACAGGGGCTCCGGCCTCGGCAGCCGCTCCCCCGACACCGCCGCCGCCACCCGCGCCGCCGCCGTCGGCAGGAACGGCTCCAGCTGGACGGCCAGCGTCCGGCACGCCCCCACCAGCACGCCCAGCGACGCCTCCCGCTCGCCGGCGGCCTGCTGCCACGGACGGACGCGTTCGACGTACCTGTTCGCCTCCTCCACCAGCCGCCACACCGCTCCGGCGGCCCGGCGGAAGTCGAAGTCCCGCAGCGCGCCGTGCACGTCGCCCGGCCCGAGCTCCTCGCGCACCTCCGGCACGTTGCCGTCCAGGAACCGGTGGACCATCGTGGCCACCCGGTTGACCAGGTTGCCCACGCCGTTGGCCAGGTCCTCGTCGGCCCTTGCGATCAGGCGTCCCTCGGTGAAGTCGGCGTCGCCCACGCGCGGCACCTCGCGCAGCAGCCACCACCGCACCGCGTCCACGCCGTACGCGTCCACCAGGGCCACCGGGTCGACGGCCGTCCCGGACGACTTGCTGATCTTGCGGCCGTTCACCGTGAGGTAGTCGTGCACGAAGATCTGCGACGGCAGCGGCTCGCCGGCGGCCAGCAGCATCGCCGGCCAGTAGACGGCGTGGAACCGGATCACCCCCTTCCCGACCAGGTGCACCTTGTCCGGCTCGCGCACCCACCAGCGCTCGTGGTCCTCCCCCTCCAGCGCGGTGACGTAGTTGGCGAGGGCGTCCCACCACACGTACACGACCTGGGTGGGATCCCCCGGCACGGGGATGCCCCAGCCGCGGGCGCGCGCCGCCGACCGCGAGACGCTGATGTCGGCCAGCCCCGCCTCGACGAACGCCAGCACCTCATTGCGCCGGGCGGCCGGCTCGATGCGCAGGCCGCCGCCGCGGATGAGGTCGAGCAGGGCGTCCTGGTAGCGGGAGAGCCGGAAGAACCAGTTGCGCTCCGAGACCGCCTGCAGGGGCGCCTCGTGACCTTCCGCGCAGGGTCCCTCGGGGTAGAACTGCTCGCAGCCGACGCAGTAGAGCCCCTCGTAGTGCCGCTGGTAGAGGTCGCCTTCGACGGCCTTCCAGATGCGTTCGACCCCGGCGCGGTGCGCGGGGTGGCTGCTCGTCCTGACGAACGCGTCGAAGGACAGGTCGAGCGGTTCGCGCAGCCCTTCGAACGCGGCCGCGTTGCGGTCCACGAACTCCCGTACCGGCAGTCCTTCGGCCTCGGCGGCCAGCACGTTCTTCAGCGAGTTGTCGTCGGTCCCGGTCTGGAACCGCACGGGTTCGCCGCGCCGCCGGTGGTGCCTGGCCAGCACGTCCGCCTGGACGAGCTCCAGCGCGTGCCCGAGGTGCGGGCGGGCGTTGACGTAGGGGAGGGTCGTCGTGATGTACATCGGTCGCCTCCCGGAAAGGGGCCCCGACACGACGAGAGGCCCCGGGTCGCAGGGCCTCAACAGGACGTCGTCGGTGAAACCCCCTACGGGGCCATCATCACCGTGCTGATCGTCATGCTCGCCATCGTACCCGGCGTCAGGCCAGCCCGGCCAGCTTGTAGAGCACCAGCGACCCGGCCACCGCCACGTTGAGGCTGGCCCCGGTGCCGATCATCGGGATCTCGACCACGGCGTCGAGCAGGTCGAGCGCCTCGCCGGGGATGCCGGTGGCCTCGTGGCCGAGCACCACGACGGTCGGCTCGCGGGCCATGGGCAGGTCGGCCAGCCTGATGGCGTTCTCGGCCAGCTCGACGCCCAGCACGCGGTCGCGCCGGGAGGCCAGCCAGGGCAGCGGATCGACCCAGTGGACGCATGCTCCGGCCCGGAGGGTGTTCCCCCTGGCCAGCGCCTCGGGCACCCAGGGCAGGCGGGGCACGGCCAGGCACGCGCCGGCCGCGTCGCAGGTGCGCAGCAGGGTGCCGAGGTTGACGCCGTGCATGGGCCACAAGGGGGCGACGGTGAGATGGCCGAGGCATCGGGGCCGCCTGCGCCGCCGCTGGGCCTGGAGCTCTCTGCGGGTGCGCACCCGGATGCCGCTCATGCGGCCGGGCGGAGGTTCCTTACGCGGACGTTCACGGGAAGGGCGCTTTCGTCGGCACGCCCGGGCCATCGTCGAGAGGAATCGCGCCCAGTCTACGCCCGCGAGCCGCTCGCGCGACGGCGTACGGCCCAGACGGCCAGCCCCGCGGCGAAGACGGCCACCCCCGCGAGCACGGAGGCGACCGGCAGCGTGAACGCCAGCACCAGGCACAACACCAGCCCGAGCACCGGCACGGCCTTGACCGGCGCGCCCTCGGCCCGCGAGAGGGTCAGCGCGCAGGCGTTGGCGATCGCGTAGTAGACCAGCACCCCGAACGAGGAGAACCCGATCGCGCCGCGCAGGTCGGCCACCAGCAGCAGCACGACCACCGCGGCCCCGACCGCCGCCTCGGCCCGGCGCGGGACCCGGTGCTCCGGGTCGACCGCGGCCAGCACGCCCGGCAGGTCACGCTCCCTGGCCATCGCGAGCACGGTACGGGAGACGCCGAGCAGCAGCGCGAGCAGCGCCCCGAGCGAGGCCACCGCCGCCCCCGCCCCCACGACCGGCACCAGCCACTCCGCCCCCGCCCGGCGCACGACGTCGGCCAGCGGCGCCGCGGACCCGGCCAGCCCGGACGCCCCGAGCGTGCGCAGGGCGGCCACCGCCACCAGCGTGTAGACGACGAGCGTGACGCCGAGGGCGATGCCGATCGCCCGCGGGATGGAACGGGCCGGATCGCGCACCTCCTCCCCCAGCGTGGCGATCCTGGCGTATCCGGCGAACGCGAAGAACAGCAGCCCGGCTCCCTGGAGCACGCCCCACGGGCCCGCGCCGGGCAGCCCCGCGCCCGGCATTCCGGGCGGCCGCTCCCCCGCCAGCCCGGCGACGATCACCGCGGCCAGCACGGCGAGCACGAGCACGACGATCACCCGGGCGACCGCGGCCGAACGCTGGACGCCGAACAGGTTGAGCAGCGTGAGCGCGACGACCGCCGCGACGGCCAGCGGCCGGGCCGCGCCGGGGGCGACGTACGAGCCGAAGGTGAGGGCCATCGCGGCGCACGAGGCCGTCTTGCCGACGGTGAAGCCCCAGCCCGCCAGGTAGCCCCACAGCGGGCCGAGCCGCCGCCGGCCGTAGACGTAGGTGCCGCCGGACTCGGGATGGAGGGCGGCCAGGCGGGCCGAGGAGGTCGCGTTGCAGTAGGCCACGACGGCGGCGATCGCGAGGGCGACGAGCAGTGAGCCGCCCGCCGCGGCGGCGGCCGGGGCGAAGGCGGCGAACACGCCCGCGCCGATCATCGCGCTCAGCCCGACGACGACCGCGTCGCCGGTGCCCAGCCGCCGCGCCAGGCCCTCGGCCATGCCTCCCCCCTCACTGACCTTGATCGGGTCACCGGTCAGGAGATCCCGAGGGCCCCACTCTGCCGCACGCCACCGACATCCTCGCCGCCGGGTCCGTCAGGAGGTCGCCTCGGGGCCCGGGACCACCAGCACGGGACGCCGGGCGTGGTGCAGGACGCGGTCCGAGGTGCTGCCGAGCAGCAGCGATCGCACGCCGCCCAGTCCCCGCGTGCCGGTGACGATGAGGGTGGCGTCGATCTCGTCGGCGACGTCCACGATGGTCGACCACACCGCCACCGAGTCCAGGTCGCACCGCGGCGTCGCGTCGAGGCCGGCCTCGCGGGCCAGTTCGGCGCCGTGCCCGGCCAGCTCGGTCATCGCCTGGCCGATCGCCTCGTCCTCGGCCGCGGTGTTGTCGAGGGTCATCATGAGCCCGGCGGAGGCGCGGGCGGAGGTCATCGCCAGCCGCTCCCAGACGGTCAGCACGACGGCGGACCTGTCCTGCACGGCCCGTCCGGCGAACTCGATGGCGGCCTTGGAGTCGTCCGAACCGTCGTAGGCGATCAAAATGGTCATCTTCACAGCTCCTTGGGCGAGGTCAGAGCCCTTCCTCTTTCCAGGAGCGGACCGTTCTCACGCGAAAAGGGACGGGAAGATCATCCCGCCCCTCGCGAACCGTCCAGGCGTCACGCCAGCACGGCCGACACCCGCCGGGCCGCCGGCCTGAGCATCGACAGGCCCGCCAGCGCCAGCACGCCGATCTCGGTCACGACCACCACGCGCTGGGTCAGGCCCGCCGGGATGTCGTCGTTGCTCAGCGGGATGCCGAACATGCGCACCACGTACGGGACCACGACCAGCAACAGCGCCCCGAGGGCCACGCCGCTCAGCACGCGCATCGCTCTGGCGTACCGGATCCTGGCCTTGGCCAGCAGGAAACCCGCGGCGGGCATCACCAGGAAGGCGGCGAAGGCGGCGTAGCGGTGGATGCCTCCGGACAACGAGAGCGGCACCCCGGGACGGTCGGTCGGGAAGGCCCCGATCAGGAACATGCTCGCCCCCCACGCCACCAGCAGCGCGACGACCCAGCGGTTGGCGCCCGAGCGGCGCAGCGCCTCGGCGATCAGCCCGGACCCCACGGCGAACAGCGTCAGCGAGGCCGGCAGCAGCCATCCGGACGCCTGGAAGGCGTACTCGCTGATGACGCTGTGCAACGGGTCGAGGCCCGCCTCGGCGTGCAAGGTGAGCATCGCGCCGGCTCCGGTGCCGATGGCCGTGAATCCGCTGACAAGCAATCCCCTCATGCCTTAAAGCTCGCGTAAGGCGACCTTGACCGGCATCGGAGATGAGCCCCCAGCGGGCCCTGATCCGTCCCCTAATACCTTGGTCGGCAAACTCCGGGGACGAGCCCGTGACCTGCGGGAAGACGACCCTGGGTAGGGTCTGCCTCCTCAGGGTGGGTGCAGTCGGCGGCACCCTCGATTTGACTTGGAGTGCACTCGAAGGGTGACTCTGGATACATGACGATCCAAGAGGCCGCCCAGCGTTCGGGTCTCAGCGCCCACACCTTGCGCTACTACGAGCGCATCGGACTCATCCACTCGGTCGGTCGCAACGTCAGCGGGCATCGCGACTACGCGGAGGCGGATCTCCGCTGGCTGGACTTCCTCACCAAGCTGCGGACCACCGGCATGCCCATCGCCGACATGTGCCGCTACGCGGAGCTGCGCCGGATGGGCGAGCACACCTCCGCCGAGCGGCTGGCCATGCTGGAGCTGCACCGGGAGCGCGTCCGGGCCAGGATCGCCGAGCTGAGCGCGGACATGGACGTCCTCGACCTCAAGATCGACAACTATCGGGAGCGGATGTGAAGACGCGCGTTCTGGGGACCGGCGGCCCGCGGCCTGGGTTGCATGGGCATGTCGGAGTTCTACGGCCAAGGCGACGAGAAAGAGCCCAGCTCGCGCTGGCCTGGCTGCTGGCCCAGGGCGACGACGTGGTGCCGATCCCCGGCACGAAACGCCTGGCGTACCTGGAGGAGAACGCCGCCGCGGCCGACGTCACGCTGACCGCCGAGCAGCTCGACGCCCTGGCCAGGGCGGTGCCCGCGGACGCCGTCCGGGGCGCCCGCTACCCGAGCATGTCGGAGGTCGAGCGCTAGGCCGCGCGCCTGGTCGCGCCGGTCACGACCACCAGCGCGACCAGGACGAGCGCCGTCAGCGGGATCGGCGCCGGCGTCAGCGCGGACAGCAGCACGAGCACGGCCGCGCCCAGGAAGGCCGCGCTGTCGGCGGCCCCGTAGCGGTGGGGCCGCACGTGCAGCAGCCAGAGCATCGACAGGAACACCGCGACGGGCACCGACACGGCCAGCGCCGCGCCCGTGGCGGACAGGTGGGACGCGCCCGACGCGTGGTCGATGCTCACCTCGACCCCGGCGCTGAACGCCCCGACCGCCGCGAAGATCGCGTAGTGGCCGTACCCCCAGAGGAGGGCGCGCCTGGTGGAGTCGAGGATCTCGGCGGTCGGCGGGTCGAAGTAGAGCCACCACATGGCGAAGGCGATCACCAGCGCGCCCAGGGCCAGCACGATCAGCTCGGGCCGCAGTCCGGCGGTGCGCGCCTCGGCCTGGAAGGCGACCGTGGCGGCCAGCACGTTCTCGCCCATCATGATGATCGTGAACAGGCCGTACCGCTCGGCGATGTGGTGCGGGTGCCAGGCGGTCGGGCTGCCCCGCTCGGCCCACACGGGCACCGCGAGCTCCAGCAGCACGCCGAGCGCGAACGCCGCCAGGTACCACTCCCCCGGCACGACCAGCAGCGGGATCCAGCCGACCTGCGCGACGCAGATGCCGGCGGCGTACCGCACGGCCGTCCGCCGGCCCGGACGGTCGCCGCAGGCGGCCCGCAGCCAGTGGGCGGCCATGGCCAGGCGCATGATGACGTATCCGGCGTAGACCACGCGGAAGTCGTGCTCCTGGAACGCCCTGGGCACCCCGGCGGCCAGCACCAGCACGCCCGCCATCTGGGCCAGCGTGGTCAGCCGGAACAGCCAGTCGTCGTTGTCGTAGGCGGAGGCGAACCAGGTGTAGTTCATCCACGCCCACCAGATGGCGAAGAACGTCGTCAGGTAGCCGAGGACGCCCTGGGCCAGGTGGCCTTCGCTGAGCGCGTGGTGGAGCTGGGAGCCGGCGAACGAGACCGCGACGACGAAGCACAGGTCGAAGAAGAGTTCCAGGTTGGTGGCGACGCGGTGGGACTCGCCCGCGTCGCGCGCCCGCATGGGTCGTAGCCGGATCATCCTCCGATGTCTACACCAGGGAGGCCGGCAGGTCGAAGTAGGCCCGGACCGCGGTCGCGCCGGGGCGGCTGTGGACGCGTACGAGGTCGGCGAGCAGGTTGACGATGAGCAGGCCGCGCGAGCCGGAGCGGCGCGCCTCGACGGGCAGGCGCCCGGCCAGCGGATCGGTGATGTGACCGCCGTCGGCGACCTCGCAGACCAGCCGCGCGTCCTCGATCCAGACCCTGATCAGGCCGGCGCCGCCGCCGTAGTCGAGGCTGTTGGCGCCGAGTTCGGCCACCACGAGCCGGATGTCGTCGAGCCGGTCGTCCCCGAAGCCCGCCGCCTTGGCCTGGCCGGCCGCCAGGATGCGGGCCGAGGCCAGGTTGGTGTGGTCGAAGCGCAGCGAGACGCACGCGGCCGGCTCGGGGAGCGGCTGGTTGTGCCGGGCGACGACCTCGTCGGGCGCGTAGCCGGGGCTGGTCCGCTCGCCGGAGGCGTCGCGCAGCACCGGGTGGGTGCGCTCGGCCTCGCGCAGCACCTCGGGCGTCAGCCCCGCCAGGTCGTACGGGCACAGGATCGTGACGCGCCGCCCCGCGAACGACAGGTTGATCAGTGCCTCGTGCTGGGCGCAGGCCGGGTATTCGGTCGCCGAGCGGCCGGGCCAGATCGGCTCGCCGATGATCCGTACGTGCTCGTCAGGATGCCGGTCGGCGACGGCCCGCAGCACGGCCGGGATGATCCGCCCCGGGTTGCGGCCCGCCACGCCCATGTCGAGCATGGTCACCCGGGCCGCGTCGGCGCCCAGCCCAGCCTCGATCTTGGCGAGGTTCGCGGCGGGCACGGCCACCGCCACAGGCTCCCCGGCGGCCAGCCCCTCGCGCACGAAAGCCGTGGTGGCAGCCACATATTCCGGTTCACCTCGGTAGAAGAGGGCCGGATGCACGAAAGGGTCCGCCGACATCAGGCACACGGTACCTCCGCATGAGGACTCTTAGACAATCAAATGGGTATTTACAGGGCGTGAAGCGACTTCAGCTCGTGCGCAGGCCCCCGCGGGGGCGCCGGTACTCCCACCTCGATCTGCGGACCCCTTCCGGGCGACGCCTCCCGTTCTGACCGCCGCGAACCTATGCTCGGGACATGTCGGAAATGCAGATGCGGGTCTCCGACGAGGACCGGGAGCGCGCGGCGGAGCGGCTCCAGCACGCCTTCGCCGAGGGCCGCCTGACGCGTCCCGAGCTGGAGGACCGGCTCGGGCTGGCGCTCACCGCCAGGACCTACGGCGACCTGCTCGGCCTGACCACCGATCTGCCCGCCCCGGCGGCCCCGGCCGACGACGTGGTCGAGCTGGAGTCCAAGAGCGGGCACGTGCGCCGTTCGGGTGACTGGGCCGTCCCGCGGCGGCTGCGGATCTCCTCCAAGTACGGCGGCGTCGACCTCGACCTGTCCCGGGCCGTCATCCCCCACCCGGTCGTCGACCTCGAACTCGACCTGGACTACGGCTCCGCAAGGATCACCGTGCCGGAGGGCGCCGTGGTGAACGTGGACGCCTTCCGCACCGACTGGGGCCAGACCGTCGTCGGCGACGTGCCGGGCAGGCGGCGGCCCGGCGTCCTCTACCTGGTGGTCGGCGGCCGGGCCAAGTACGGCGGCCTGCGGGTGCGCTATCCGCGCAGGCGCTGGTTCACCCACTGATGGAAGGCCGAGATGTGGTGCTCGCTCGGCACCAGCACGCCGCCCGCCCGGTAGGCGCGTGACCCCATGCCGAGCTGGGTCCGCTCGCAGGCGTCGAAGTCCTGCTCGTTGACCCGGTGGAACAGCTCGACCGAGGGCGTCAGGTCGGCCCCGGAGGCCACCACGTCGGGGTGGTAGAGCCAGTCGCACTCGACGACCGTGCGGTCGGCGGCCATGGGGAACATCCGGTGCAGGATCACGTGGTCGGGCACCAGGTTGACGAACACCTGCGGCTTGACGGTGATCGCGTAGTAGCGGCGGTCCTGCTCCGGGGCCACGTCGGGGAGCCGGCCGAAGCCCGCGCCGCCGTCCACGGTGAAGCCCTCGACGCGCTCGGCGAACTCGGCGCCGTGGCCCACGTAGTACTGGGCGGCGTACCCGCCGGCGAACTCGGGCAGCACGGCCACCAGCTCGGGGTGGATCGTGGCGCAGTGGTAGCACTCCATGAAGTTCTCGACGACCAGCTTCCAGTTGGCCTTGACGTCGTAGACCACGCGGCGGCCCAGGGCCAGCCGGTCGACGTGGTAGTTCTCGATGGCGGCCGGGTCGCCCAGGCGTTCGGTGGCCGCGGCGGTGACGGTGTCCTCGAAGGACGGCGGCTCGTCGGCCAGGCACACCCAGGCGTACCCCAGCCATTCGCGCAGGCTCACCGGGACCAGGCCGTACTCGACGCGGTCGATGTCGGGCATCTTCGCCAGGTTGGGGGCGGCGGCCAGCCTGCCGTCCAGGTCGTAGGACCAGGCGTGGTAGGCGCACCTGATCGTCCTTCTGACCTCGCCCCGCTCCTGCACGCACAGCCGCGCGCCGCGGTGGCGGCAGACGTTGAGGAAGGCGCGCAGCAGCCCGTCCCGCCCGCGCACCACGAGCACGCTCTCCGTGCCCACCTGGACGGTCCGGAACGCGCCCGGTTTCGGCAGGTCGCCGGCGCGCACGGCGCAGAACCACATGCTCTCGAAGATCTTGGCCTGTTCCTCGGCGAACAGGTCGGGGTCGGTGTAGGAGCGGCCGGGAAGCGTGGAGATCAAGCTCGACGTGGTGGTCAACCGACACCCCTTGTTGCGTATTACGCACCGAGTTGCTCTATATGCGACATCGTCCGGCGGCCTTCACGAGGCTGTCAAGAGGTAGGTGCTGAACCTGCGCAGCGACGCCATGTGCATCCTGGTCGCCATCCAGTCGGGGACCAGGCCCGTGAACGAGCGCTGCCGGTTGGTCACCTCCGTGCCGGCGATCATGGCGGGACGCCGCGCGATCCGCGCCCTGGCCCGCTCGTCCGCGCGCAGGTCGCCGCCGGCCGAGCGGGTCAGCAGCCAGGCGTCCTCCAGGGCCTGGTTGGCGCCCTGGGCCATGGTGGGCGGCATGGTGTGGGCCGCGTCCCCGGCCAGCGTGGTCGGGCCCCTGCCCCAGACCCGGGGGATCGCCTGCCGGTGGTGCGGGAAGAAGCCGACGTCCTCCGTCGTCTCCAGCACCGCGGGCACCGGGTCGGCCCAGCCGCCGAACCGCTCGCGCAGCCGCGGCACGATGTCGGGGTCGTCCTGCCAGAACGGCCCCCCGGGCGACGCCTGGACGTCGAACCACCACAACAACCGGCCCGCCCCGGCCGGGATCAGCCCGCACAGCTCCCGCCGTCCGGCGATCATCACGGCCCGGCGGGAGTGCGTCAACGAGGTCGGCGCGGTGGTGAAGCCCTGCCAGGTGACCCAACCGCTCAACGCGGCCGGGTCCTCCCCCCACAGGGCGCGGCGCACCGCCGACCTGCGGCCGTCGGCCCCCACCAGCAGGTCGCCGCGCACGGTACGGCCGCCTGTCAGCCGCGCCTGCGCCCGTTCCGGCTCGGCGTGCTCGACGCCCGCGCCGTAGACGACGGGCAGGCCCGCCGACAGCGCCTCGACCAGCTCGCGCCGGGCCACATGCACGCACGGATGCCCGTAGCGCCGCTCGGCCGCGGTGAGATCGACGGTGACCAGCCGGCGGCCGTCGTCGGCCCACGACTCCATGGTCTCCAGCCGCCGTCCCAGGCCCGCGTACCCGACGCCGAGCTCGTCGAGGATGGCCGTGCTGCCGGGCCAGAGGGTCACCGATCCGCCCGCCGTGCGCAGCTCGGGCGCCTGCTCGTACACCTCGACGTCGTGACCCGCGTTCAGCAGCCCGCGCGCCGCCGCGAGCCCCGCCACCCCGGCCCCCGCCACGATTACCCTCATAGAAGCCCCACTTTAAGAGACTGCAAGTATCAGATACTGGGAGTATCACAATGTCCGCGCGCGGCCGCAAGCCCGATCCCACGGTCGACCACCGCATCAGGCAGGCCGCCACCGAGCTGCTGCTCTCCCACGGCCTCGACTTCACCATGGACGACGTCGCCAAAGCGGCAGGCGTGGGCAGGGCGAGCGTGTTCCGGCGCTACGCCACCAAACGCGACATGCTGCTCGAATCAATCGGCGGGCTCATGGACACGCACGTCGCCGTCCCCGACACCGGCTCGCTCGCAGGCGACCTGCGCGTGGTGGTCTCCGACACCCTCGCCCTGTGGGGCCACCCGGGCGTCGCCCGCCTGACCAGGCAGATGTACGGCGAGGCCGGCCGCGACCCCGCCGTGGCCGAGATCGTCCGCACCGGCATGCGCACCCGGATGCGGCGCTCGCGGGTCGTCTACGAGCGCGCGATCGACCGCGGCGAGCTGTCCCCGGACGCCGACCTGGACCTCCTCACAGACCTGTTCGCCGGCCTGGTGACCTACCGCGGGCTGCTCGACCTGCCCATGCCCGACGCCGAGGAGGTCGTCCACGGGCTGTTGCGCGGTTTTACACCCACCTGACGGCCGGAATGTTAGTGGCGTGCAAGCGGGGATCAACCAGAGATCGCTAATGTCCTCCTCGTACGGAAAACCAACGAAGGGCACCAAAAATGACTCCCCCTCGCCGACTCGCCCTCGCAGTCGCGACGATCTCCCTTGCCGCTCTGTCCACCGCCTGCGGTGTCGGCCAGGCCGTTGACTGCAACACCGCCGTCAACGAGCTCTCGAAGATCACCACCGAGTGGAGCGGCGCCATCACGAAGAACGCCACGGACGCCGCGGCGGTCGGGGACGCCTCCAAGGCCGCCGCCGCCAAGACCAAGGAGCTCGCCGGCAAGTACGACGGCGACGTCGCGGCCGCCCTGAACGACTTCGCCGCCGGTTTCGAGAGCCTGCAGAGCGGCGACATCAGCAAGACGACCGAGTTCAGCGGCAAGATGAGCGGCTTCACCTCGAAGATCACCGCCGCCTGCTCCTGACCGGTCCGCGGTCGCCGCACCGCCTGCGGGGGGCAGGCCGGCGCGGTGACCGCCTCATCCGGTCCGCCGGTACGGGGTACGGACAGGACCGGATGATCCCCTTACGCTTGCTGCCGTGACCGACGAAACGGTGATCGCACGGCCTCCGGCAGGCACCGCACTCCCCGCCAGAGTGCTCTTCCGCCACCGCGTGCGGGTCGGCGCGATCGCGCTGCTCGCCGCGGTGGCGTACGCCGTTCTCGGGCTGGTCAAGCTGGCCACCTTCCGGGCGACCACGTTCGACCTGGTGATCGTGGACCAGGCGGTGCGCAACTACGCCCGCTTCCGGCCGCCGTACGTGCCGGTGCTCGGCGTCTTCCACGAGCGCGGCACGGACTACCTCCAGCTCGCCGACCACTTCTCCCCGATCTACGCGCTGCTCGCGCCCTTCTACTGGGTGCACGACGGGCCCGAGTCGCTCATCGTGGCCCAGGCGCTGCTGTTCGCGGGGGCGATCCCGTTCCTGTGGCTGTTCACCCGCCGCGTGCTGGGCGCCGGGCCCGCCTACCTGGTCGCCGTGGCGTACGCGCTGTCGTGGCCGATCGCCCAGGCCGTCGCCTTCGACGCGCACGAGGTGATGTTCGTCCCGCTGCTCACCGCGATCATGATCGAGCGTTACCACGCCGGACGCGTGCTGCCGGCGTTCCTGGCGATGCTCGGGCTCCTGCTCGTCAAGGAGGACATGGGGCTCCTGGTGATCGGGGCGGGGCTGTACCTGTTCGTCGTCGGCGACCGCCTGCGCGGCCTCGTGTGCGCGCTGGTCGGCGCGGGGGCCGTCGTGCTCGTCCGGGGCCTGCTGATCACCTCCTTCGGCGGCGACAGCAAGGACTTCTGGGCCTACGGCCACCTCGGCCCCGACGCGCCCGCCGCGCTGCTGGCGATGCTGCGCGACCCGCTCGCCACCCTGCTGCTGCCCTTCAGCGACGAGGCCAAGGTCGACACCCTGTTCCTGCTGGCCTGGCCGACGTTGCTGCTGTGCCTGCTGTCGCCGCTGTCGCTGGCGGCGCTGCCGCACGTGCTCGAACGCCTGCTGTCCGACCGTCCCCAGTGGTGGCAGGCCGACTTCCAGTACAGCGCGTTCACCGTGCTGATCCTGTTCTGCGCCGGCGTGGACGGCCTGGCCAGGCTGCTGCGCTGGACCGGCCGCGCCGACCGGCAGGGGCTCAAGCTGGCCTGGGCCGCCGCGGCCTGCGCCGTCGCTCTCACCCTGGTGCCCAGGTTCGCGCTCGACCAGCTCTACCATCCGGCCTTCTACAAGGAGGACAAGGCCGCCGCCGCGGCCGAGGCGGTGAGCAGGGTGCCCTCGGGGGTGACGGTCGAGGCGGTCAACTCCGTGGGCCCGGCGCTGTCCTCGCGCACCACCGTCCTGCTGTGGAGCGCGGCCCCGCGCGGCGCGCCGTGGATCGTGGCCGACACCGCCCGCTGGGAGTTCCCCTTCGGCTCCGCCGACGACCAGCGCAACCGGGTCGAGCAGCTCCAGACCGAGGGGTACACGAAGGTGTTCGAACGCGACGGGTACGTCGTTCTCCGGCGCAACTGACCGCATCGGCCCGATGCCGCACAATGTCGGCATGAAGATGATCGTGCTCACCGGCGCAGCCGGGATGGTGGGCGGTGCCGTACGCGAGCGGCTCCGCCGGTCCGCCACCAGGCTCGTCCTGGCCGACCGGGCGCCCATGGAGGCCGGGCCGGGCGAGGAGGCCGTCCGCACCGACCTGTCGGACCTGGCCGAGACCGTGGCGCTGGTCAAGGGCGCCGACGCGATCGTGCACCTGGCCGGGGTGCCGGACGAGGCCCCCCTGCCGGACCTGCTCGACGGCAACGTGCTGACCACCCACCGCGTGCTGGAGGCGGCCCGGCTGGCCGGCGTGCCGCGCGTGGTGCTGGCCGGCAGCAACCGCCTGACCGGCATGTACCCGGCCACCGCCACGATCTCCCCCGACCTGCCGCCGCGCCCCGACGGCCTGTACGGCGTCAGCAAGGCCGCCGTCGAGGCCCTCGGCCGCCTGTACGCCGACAAGTTCGGCCTCGAAGTGGTCTGCCTGCGCATCGGCAGCCTGGAGCCCGAGCCCAAGGACGTCCGCCACCTGGCGACCTGGCTGAGCCCGCGCGACTGCGCCGGGTTCGTGCACGCCGCCGTCACCACGCCCGGCCTGCGCTTCCTGGCCGCCTACGCCGTCTCGGCCAACGCCCGCCGCTTCTGGCTGCTCTCCCCCGAGCTCGGCTACGAGCCCGAGGACGACGCCGAGTCGTACGCCGCCCGCGTCACCGGCACGCCGGCCGCCTTCTTCACCGACGACACCCCGCAGGGCGGCGACTTCGCCGCGCCGGAGTACACGCTGCGCAGGGGCGGCCTGGCCTAACGCGCGATCGCCTGCTCGTAGGCCCGGTCGAACCCCTCCAGCACCCCGGCCCACGAGCCCGCGACGGGCGGCGTCGAGCGGTTGTGGGCGGCGATCTCCCGGCGCAGCCCGGCGTCGGAGCACAGCCGCGCCACCGCCCCGGCCAGGTCGTCCAGGGTGCGGCCGAGCAGCCCCTCGGTGCCGTCCTTGACGAAGTCGGCGACGCCGCTCTGGGCCCTGGCCACCACCGGCACGCCGGCCGCCCGCGCCTCCAGCGCCGCGATGCCGAACGACTCCCGGGGCGCCGGGGCCACGAAGACGTCGGCCGACTCCAGCAGCTTGGCGATCTGCTCGCGCGAATAGCGGCCCGGCAGCGACACCCAGCCGGTCATGCCGTGCTCGGCCAGGAAACGTTCCATGCGGGCGCGCGCGGGGCCGTCGCCGACGATCGTGGCGCGCATCGGGATCGCGGCGGGCACCCGCGCCCGCGCCGCCCGCAGCAGCCTGAGCAGCCGTACGGGCTGCTTGCGCGGCGCCAGCCGGCCGACGGCCACCACGTGCACCTCCGCCCGCCCGGCCGGCACGCCGGGGGCGGGCGCCCAGCCCGACAGGTCGAGGCCGTTGGAGACCACCCGCACCGGCACGCCGGGCCCGGCCACCGCCCTGATGGGCACCGCCGCCGCGGTGCTCACCGTGGTGGCCACCAGCCCCCAGCGCTGCCAGCCGAACGCCAGCCGCAGCAGCCGGTAGAGCCCCCGCGTGACCGGGTCCCACATGCTGTGCACGGTGACCACGCACGGCACCCCCGCCCGCCGCGCCGCCCGCACCCCCATCCAGGCGAACGGCGAGACCGCGCCGGTGTGCACGTGCACCACGTCGGGCCGGACGACGGAGATGCCCCGAGTGAGATGCCCCACTCCGAACGGATGCACCGGCAGGTCGAACGGCATCCTGGCGACGACCCTGCGCACGCCCGGCAGCGCCTCGCCCCTGGTCGCCGTGGCCACGACCACGTCGTGCCCGGCCTCGCGCTGCGCCCGCACCAGGTCGGCCACCTGGACCTCGATCCCCCCGAGTCGCGGCAGGTAACAGTCACTCACGTGAAAGATCCGCACCCCTCCCAGACTAATCTGGGCGTGTGCCTCCACGTACCGCGGTCTTCTTCCACGCCCATCCCGACGACGAGGCCCTGCTCACGGCGGGCACCATGGCGATGCTCGCGGCCGAGGGCCACCGCGTGGTGCTCGTGGTCGCGACCGCCGGCGAGCGCGGCCTGGCCGAGATCGGCCCCGGCGAGGAGCTGCGCGAGACCAGGCTCAAGGAGCTCTACGAGTCGGCCGCGCTGCTCGGCTGCGCCCGCGTCGAGTGCCTGGGCTACGGCGACTCCGGGCTCAGCCCCAAGGGCGGCGTCGCCGAGGAGCGGCCCGACAACGCCTTCATCGACGCCGACACCGAGGCGGCGGCCAGGGCCCTCGCGGCGATCCTGGAGGAGGAGAAGGCCGACCTGCTGTCGATCTACGACCCGGCCGGCGGCTACGGGCACCCCGACCACGTGCAGGTCCACCGGGTGGGCAAGCGGGCGGCGCAGATCGCGGGCACGGAGATCGTCCTGGAGGCGACGGTCAACCGCGACCCGCTGGTGCGGCTGCTGCGCATGGCGGGCCGGGTGTACAAGTTCCCGCCGGAGTTCGACGTGCGCACGTTCGAGAGCGCGTACTCGGCGAGCGACACGATCACCCACCGGGTCAACGTCCGCCGCTACGCCCGGCAGAAGCGCGCCTCGATGGCCGCGCACGCGTCCCAGGCCAGCGGCGGCGACAGCGACCGCACCCTCGCCGTCATGCTGAAGGTCCCCGGCCCGCTCTACCGCCTGGTCTTCGGCACCGAGTGGTTCGTACGCCGCGACCTGCCCCCCGGCACTCGTCTCACTCACCCTTTCGACCCATGGCCGAAGTAGCACCTGAGGGTGACGTGCCGGCTCCGGCGACCCGTCAGACTGGTGGGCGATGAAGAACAAGCCGCTCCAGATCGCCCTGTCCGTCCTGTCGCTCGGGCTGGCCGTGCTGCTCGTGGTCTACCTGCCGCAGATCGTGCACGCGCTCACCGGCAAGCCGGTCTCCTGGCGCGAGATCGGCGCGGTCTTCGGGGCGCTCAGCTTCGGCCAGATCGCGCTGATGACGGCCCTGTGGCTGCTGAGCCTGCTGGCGTACACGTTCGTGCTGACCAACTCGCTGCCGGGGCTGAACAACCTCCAGGGCCTGGCGCTCAACGCGGCGGGCAGCGCGGTCAGCAACCTGCTGCCGTTCGGCGGCGCGGTCGGGGTGGCGCTGTCGTTCGCCATGACCAGGGGCTGGGGTTTCGCCAACCGGCCCATCGTGGTGATGACGCTGGTCAGCGGCATCTGGAACACGTTGTTCAGGTTCATCCTGCCGGCCGTGGGCATCATCGCGCTGCTCATGGCGGGCGAGGTGCTCGACCCGGCGTTCGTCAGGGCGGGCTGGACGGGCGCGATCTCCATCCTGGTGCTCTGCCTCATCGTGGCCGTCGCCCTCTACTGGGACCGCGCCGCCGCCGTGCTCGGCCGGGCGCTCGACGGGCTCACCCGGCTGCTGCGCCTGAAGGTGCACGCCTCCGAGGCCTTCCACCGGCTGCGCGCCGACACCATCGAGATCGTCCGCACGCGCGCGCTCGGCCTGTCGCTCGGCATGGTGTTCTTCCTGGGCTTCCAGTGGGCGATCATGGCGGCCTGCATGACGGCCACCGGCGCCTGGCCTGGCCTGGCCCAGTCGATCGCGGTCTTCGCGCTGTCCCGGGTGCTCACCAGCGCCGTGATCACGCCCAGCGGGGCCGGGATCATGGAGAGCGGGGTCGCCGCGATGCTGATCACGTTCGGCGTGCCGGGCACTCCGGCCGTCGCGACAGCACTACTTTTCGGCTTCTGGACTTACACTATCGAGATCCCGTTCGGCGGTCTCGCGCTCGGCGCGTGGGCGCTCCTGCGCAGGCGCAACGGCCGGAACGCCGCCGCGGAACCCCCGTCCGCGATCTCGAAGGCCCCGCAGTGACAATCCCAAAGCCATCAAAGACCTTGTGCGCCCTTCGGAAGCACGCATAGCGTGGCGGCTGACATGGTGGCGTTCCGGGTTCTGGGGCCAGTCGAGGCGTACGAACACGACGACGAACTCGACCTCGGCGGGTTGCGGCAGCGGGCCGTCCTCGCCCGACTTCTCGTGGCCAGAGGTCAGGTCGTACCGGTTGACACGCTTCTTTACGACCTGTGGGACGACGACGCCGCCAAGGGCGCCCAGTCGGGCCTGCAGGTCTACATCTCCCGCCTGCGCAGGGTGCTCGAACCGGGCCGGCCGCGCGGCGGCCCCAACCGCCTGCTGGTGACCGTCGCCTCCGGCTACGCGCTGCGCGTGGCCGCCGAGCAGGTCGACGCGCTGCGCTTCGAGCAGCTGGTCAGGGCGGCGGGCGAGCACCTCGAAGAGGGCGACCCGCAGTCCGCCCGCGGCCGCCTGGAGAAGGCGCTCGGGCTGTGGCGCGGCACCCCCTACTCCGACTTCGCCGACCAGCCCTGGGCCGAGGCCGAGGTCAACCGGCTGGCCGAGCTGCGTCTGGTGGCCCGCGAGCGGCACGCCGACACCGGCCTGCGGCTGGCCCTGCACGCCGAGACCGTCCCCGACCTGGAGGCGCTGACCACCGAGCACCCGCTGCGCGAGGAGGGCTGGCGGCTGCTGGCGCTGGGCCTCTACCGCTGCGGCAGGCAGGGCGACGCGCTGGCCGCGCTGCGCAGGGCCAGGAACATGCTGGCCGACGAGCTGGGCATCGACCCCGGGCCCGCGCTGCGCAAGCTGGAGTCCGACATCCTGGCCCAGGCCCCCGAGCTAGAGCTGGCCGCGCCGCCGCGTCCCGCCCGGCCCGCCCCGGTCACCGACACCTGGCCGCCCCGGCCGGCCGCCGCGCACGTCGAGCCGCCGCCGCTGGAGCCCGAGCCGTTCGTCGGCCGCGACGCCGAGCTGGCCAGGCTGACCACGGCCGCCTCGCGCACCGGCCGCTTCCAGGTCGCGATCGTGACCGGCGTCGCGGGCGCGGGCAAGACCACGCTGCTGCGCCAGCTCGACGGCCGCCTCGGCGCCGACGGCTGGATCACCGCCTCCGGCGCCTGCCCCGACTCCAGCGCCACCCCGCCGGGCTGGGCCTGGGTCGAGATCCTGCGCTCGCTGATCGGCACGACCGGCGCCGGCGAGTACGCCCAGCTCCTGGCCCCCCTGCTCGACGACACCGCCCCCGACCCCGACGAGGACGAGGTCTCGGGCGGCTTCCGCCTGCACCGCGCGGTCGGCGGCTACCTCGCCGGCGTGGCCCGCCGGGCGCCGGTGCTGCTCACGCTGGAGGACCTCCACTGGGCCGACGACCAGACGCTGGCCCTGCTGCGCGCGCTGCCGAGCCTGCTGGCCACCAGCCGCGTCCTGCTGGTCGTGACGTGCCGGGAGAGCGAGCTCGACGACCGCCAGTCCGACGTGCTGGCCGCCCTGGCCCGCCTTGAGCCGCTGCGCGTGGGCCTGTCCGGCCTCGACCCCAAGGCCGTGGCCGAGCTGGTCAAGGCCACCTGCGTGCGCGAGATCGACGAGGACGCGGTCGAGTCCATCGTCGAGCGCACCGGCGGCAACCCGTTCTTCGTGCGCGAGACCGTCCGGCTGCTCGACGCCGAGGGCGCGGCCGACCGGGCCAGCGCCACGCAGGTGCTCTCACGCGTGCCCTCGGGCGTGCGCGACGTGCTGCGGCGGCGCATCTCGCGGCTGCCCGCCGGCGCCCAGCAGATCCTGCTCCAGGCCGCGGTGATCGGCCGCGACGTCGACCTCGACGTGCTGGTCACGGTCGCCGGCGACGAAGAGGCGGTGATCGAGGCGGTCGAGGCCGCGCTGCTGGCCGGGCTGGTCACCGAGCCGGGCCCGGGGCTGCTGCGCTTCGACCACGACCTGGTGCGCGACACGATCTACTCCGACGCCTCCCGCCTGCGCCGCACCCGCCTCCACGCCGCCGTCGCCGCGGTGATCGAGCAGCGCACGTCCTCCGACGTGGCGGCGCTGGCCCACCACTACTTCCTGGCCGACGCCGCCGAGAAGGCCGTCCACTACGCGGGTCTGGCGGCCGAGCAGGCCGAGCGGCGCTTCGCCCACCGCGAGGCGGCCACCCTGTGGGAGCAGGCCATCGCGGCCTTCGACCGCGGCGGCCCGCGCAAGGACGACAAGGGCCGCGAGTCCGAGCCACA
Organism: Nonomuraea sp. NPDC050227; assembly: GCF_044459705.1. Taxonomy (NCBI): domain Bacteria; kingdom Bacillati; phylum Actinomycetota; class Actinomycetes; order Streptosporangiales; family Streptosporangiaceae; genus Nonomuraea; species Nonomuraea sp. NPDC050227. The sequence goes on from NZ_JBITJF010000018.1 coordinate 87,379, forward strand.
GCGCGCCAAGGAGCGGCTGCGGCTGATGCTGCGGCAGATCAAGGCGCTGGCGTTGTGCGGCGACATGACGGCGGCCAGGCTGCTGCGCCGCCAGGCCATGGACGCCGCGCTGCCGCTCGGCGACCTGGAGATCACCGCGAAGGTGGCCGCGTCGCTGGCGGTGCCGCACAAGGGCATGGCGCGCGACTTCACCCGTACCGCGTGGGAGATCGTCGACGTCACCGAGAAGGCGCTCATGGAGCTGCCCGCGGGCGAGCAGCGCCTGCGGGCGAGCCTGCTCACCACGCTGGCGCTGGAGCTGGAGGGCTCCTCCGCGCCCGAGCGCGGGCGGCAGGCGTCGCTGGAGGCGCTGGAGCTGGCCCGGCAGAGCGGCGACCCAACGCTGATCGCGGCGGCGCTGAGCGGCCGGCTGCGCCAGTCCTACGACATCCCGGCGGTCGACACCCGCGAGAGCATCGGCAGGGAGCTGCTGGAGGTCGCCCAGCGCTCGGGCCAGATGGCCACGCAGGCCCTGGCCCACCTGGTGCTGCTGGAGTGCGCGGCGGCCAGGGGCGAGTTCGCCGTCGCCGACGAGCACGCCGCCGCCGCCGACCGCCTGGCCAAGCAGTACGACCTGTCGGCCCCCGCGGCCGTCGTCGTCTGGTACGCCGGTCAGCGTCTGATGATCGCCGGCGACTACGCGGGCGCCGAACGCGCCTACCGCGAGGCCGCCAGGATGACCGCGCGGGCCGGCATGCTCGAAGGCCGCCAGGACCTCCCGCTGATCACCGCGTTCTGCCTGCACCTGGTCGACGGCCGGGCGGCCGAGACCGTCGACCTGCTGGCGGCGGCCCACCAGCGCGGCGCCAAGTGGACGCTCGACGCCTACGCCCTCGCCCTTGCCTCGGCCGGGCACCTCAACGACGCCAGGGCCGTGGCCGCCACCCGCCCGCCCGTCCGGCCCGACTTCCTCTACGAGCTGGTGATGACCTGGCGGGCGCTGGCGGGCATGCTGCTCGACGACCGCGAGCGCATGGTCGACTGCTACGACAAGCTCAAGCCGTTCGCCGACCGGGTGGCCGGCGCGGGCACGGGCGTCGTGGCGTTGTGGCCGGTGGCGCTGACCCTGGGCGACCTGGCCATCCGGCTGGGCCAGCCCGACGCGGCCCGCGAGCACTACGAGAAGGCTCTTGAGGTGGCCCAGCGGGTGGGCGTGCCGCGCTGGGTGGAGGCGGCGCGCCGGTCGGTCAGCAGCTCACCTGGAAACGCTCGCTCGTGACGGTCCCGCCGGGCCGGGCGATCAGCTCGACCCGGTACCACCCGGCGTTGCCGGAGATCTGCGGCTGCCACTCCACGCTCCGGCTGCCGCCGGCGAACCCGGAGTGGTCGGCCAGGTAGGTGCGCCACGTCCCGGTCGCCGGGCTCCAGCGCGACAGCCGCCAGCGGTACAGGACCGTCGTCCCGGGGCGCGGGTTGACCAGCAGGCCGCGGGCCAGGAACGACTTGCCGCAGCCGGGGGCGCCGCCGGTCAGGGCGCTGAGGGCGATCTCGCCCGCGCGGGCTGGGGCGCTCTGCCGGGCCGGGGCGGTGATGGGCAGCTCGCGGGCCGAGAGGGTGACGGTCCGCACCGGCTCGGCGGCCGATCCGGCGCTGCTGTAGGCGGAGAAGCCGACGTAGGCGCTGGTGAAGGCGAGCGCGGCCACGAAGAGCTTGACCGCGTTGGCGGTACCGCCGGCCAGGACCACCGCACTTCTCGACGACATGATCAACACCCCTTTTGCTCAGTTCAGGTATAGGGCGGGATGGTTGAGGGGTGGTTGTCGGCTACTTGCAGCCGGTGACCCGGCCTTGCAAGCTGATGTGGCGGAACGCCTCTTCCTTGACTAAGGTAAGGCTGACCTAAGGCGTTGGAGTGGGGGTGAGCGGGCTCATGTGGCATGCGGCTGCCGCCCTCCCCGATCCCGCCCGGCCGTTCTGGTTCGGGCTGCCGTACTGGCTGGTGGGGGCCGTTCTCATCCTCGCGCTGTTCGGCGCGTTCCAGGTCTACTACTGGGTCGGCCGCAAGCTCGGCGAGAAGCTCTACGAGTCCAAGGTCGGTGTGCGGCTCGGCCGCGAGCGCATCGCGCGGATCGAGGGCGTCGTCGAGAAGTGGGGCGCACTGGCCGTCTACGGCTGCTTCTGGGTGCCCATGCTGCGGCACACGCTGCCGTGGGTGGCGGGCGCGCTGCGGGTGTCCTATCCCTGGTACGTGGTGGCGAGCGCGCTCGGCTGCCTGACCTGGGCGCCCATCTGGTGGTTCGGGCTCACGGCGCTGGTGTGGGGCTGGCTGCAACTGGCCGCCCGCTCGCCCGTCAGCGCGCTGGTCCTGCTGCTCGTGGTCGCGGCGGGCGTGGCCTGGTTCTTCGTCCGCCGCCGGCGCAAGGCCCTGGCCTCGTCCTAGATCGCGGCCGGGGTCTGGTCGTCGATGGCGGCCTCGGGAGCGTTCCTGCGCACGGTCTCGATGCCGTTGACGCAGGCGGCCTTGCTCGGATAGCCCTCGCCCACGGCCAGCGTCTGCCCGTTGTTCGCGACGAGCGCGAAACGGAACGTGCCCCGCTCGTCCTGACTGATGATGAACCTGCCTGCCACGGCCTCGTCTCCCCGCAGATGTCGGATCTATCAAGCATTTACCCCCAACTGAGGGCCACTTACGGCCGAGTTTCGCAAACCAACCCTTGATCTCCTGCGAACATGTCTGGCATGCGTATTGGGGGTTTCATCGGCTCTGCCGTACTCGCGTTGGTTGTGGGGATCTCTTACCCGGCGTCCGCCGCACGGGCCGCCGACGTCCCGACGGTGAAGGCGGGGGCGGCATATGTAGTGGACTCGGACGGAACGATCCACTTCGCGAAGCGGGAGACCCGGCGGGTGCCGGTGGCCAGCCTGGTCAAGGTGATGACGGCCTACGTCGTCCTGCGCGAGGGACGCCTGAACGAGCCGATCACCGTCACCGCCGCCGACGTGAAGCACGCGACCAGCAACGGCGCGACCACGGCCGGTCTGCGGAAGGGCGAGCGCCTCACGGCCAGGGACCTGCTGTACGGCCTCATGCTCCCCTCGGGCGCCGACGCCGCCAACGCCCTGGCCAGGAAGTACGGGCCGGGCAAGACCGCGTTCGTGGCCAAGATGAACCGGGCCGCGCGCTCGCTCGGCCTCGGCGACACCCGCTACACCAACCCCGACGGGCTGCCCACGCCGGCCAACGGCGGCTACTCGACCGCCGTGGACCAGGTCACGCTGGCCCAGCGGGCGATGGCCGACCCGGTCTTCCGCACGGTGGTGGGCAGCAAGGTGTACAAGGTGGCCAAGTCGGCCCTGCACGGGGCGCACACCTGGCGCAACTCCAACAAGCTGCTCGGCCGATCGGCGGACGTCGTAGGCGTGAAGACCGGATACACGAACGCGGCGCAGTACTGCCTGCTGTTCGCGGGCGACCGCGGCGGCAGGCGGGTGTTCGGCGTCCTGCTCCACGACGGGGACGAGCGCCGCTTCAGCACCGCCGAGCAACTGCTGGACTTCGCGGGCGAGCAGATCGCCGGCGGCTGACCGCCGGAAGCCGACCGGAGATCAGCCGAACGTGAGCCGGCCCGCCGCGGACAGCGTGCCCAGGCCGCCGGTCGCGCAGGCCAGGAGGCCCATGGCGGGCGTGATCGTGCCGCGGACGCGCTCGCGGTCCAGCGGCCCCGACACGACCGTGCCGGTCAGGAAGCTGTCGGCCGGGCTCTGGGTGGCCAGCCGGTCGGCCCGCGTACGCACCTCCGAGGTGCCGACCGGCCGCCCGTCGAGGCCGAACCAGGTGATGCGGGCGGTGCCGTGGACCTGCCGGGCGCTCGCGCACGACGCCCGGCCGACGCTCTTCAGGGTGACCCAGCCCGAGCGCAGGTAGGGAGCCGAGCCGTCGGCCGACAGGCAGCCGGTGAGCTGGAGGTTGCCGCGGGCCGACACCGGCTTCGCGGTCAGGCCGATGCGCGGGCTGAAGGTCAGCGGCCGACCGGCCGGGGAGCTGACGGCACAGCTCAGAGCGCTGCGATCGGCGGAGGCGGCCCACGAATGCGTGGCCGCCGCCGGGCGCACGGCCGCTCCCGCGCGGGTGACGCGCAGAGTCGTGAACGCGGGCGGGCTCGTGAACGCGGGCGGGGCCATGAACGCGGGCGGGGTGGCCGCGACCGCGGCCGCGATGATCCAGGTCGGCTTCACGGGACCTCCGTCGGTCGCTCTCGGTGATCGGCGGATCACATCTTGCCGCATCCCGTCGTGATTGAGGCCGCCGATCTCGGGTACCGGCTCGTCGCAACCGACGCCACCCAGGCCGACTTCGGCCGCCCGAAGCCGACCCCACGGTCGATTCGCGCAGATAGGGTGGCGAATGTACCCCTCCGCAATAAGGAAGATCATGGCGGAATTCATCGAAGTCCGCACGACGATCGAGGGCCATGAGCAGGCCGCCGCGCTCGCGCACACCATCCTGCTCGCGGGGCTGGCCACCTCGATCGACATCGCGGAAGTCCCGGCCGCGGAGGCCGGGGTCTCCTGGCAGCTCACCCTCATCACACCACGCGAACAGGCCGCCGAGCTGGCGGCGCACATCGGCGCGAACGGCGGTGCCGGCAGCGTCGAGACCCAGCCGGTGCTGCACGACATCGACGCCTACCCCGACTGGCTCATCGAGGACACCGACCGCCCCTGACCGGCTACTCCGGCGGCCGCTCCCAGTCCCAGCGCGGCACCTCGCGCAGCGGGTGGAGCTGGTCGTCGGTCTCGGCGTGGGAGTTCTGCAACGCCACCTGCGTGCCGAACTCCACGTGCGAGCGGAGCGAGGCCCGGAACGGCTCGTCGTCGGGCAGCCCGGCCGCGTCGGCGGCCTCCATGTACAGCTCGACGAACCGCCGCCGCTGGGCCTCCTCGATGCCCAGCCCGCGGTGCGCCTCGATGAGCAGCGGGAAGCCGCCCATCTCCGCCGAGAACGTGTCGGGGCCGCCGAACGTCTCGACGGTGAAGGCGGTCAGGTTGTCCACGTGGCTCGCCTTGCCCTCGCCGAAGAGCGGCTGGAGCAGCGGGTCGGCCAGCAGGCTGCGGTAGAAGATCTCGATGAAGCGGCGTAAGCCTTCTTCGCCGCCGGCGTGCTCGAACAGGGTCTGCATGATTACAGGGTTACACGCCTGGTCGAAGCGCCACCAGACCCATTCGCACGCCCGGACGGTCAGCGCGCGGCGGCCGAGCGCATCAGCCCGTGGCAGGCGATCGCCGCCGCGGCCACCACGTTGAGCGAGTCGACGCCCGCGTCCATCGCGGCCGGGCTCATGGGGATGCACACCGCGTGGTCGGCCTCGTGCAGCCAGTGGGAGGACAGGCCGTCGCCCTCGGCGCCGAGCAGCAGCGCCACCCGGTCGCCCATCGGGACCCGGTCGAGGGGGACCGCGCTCTGGTCGGGGGTCAGCGCCAGGGTCTGGAATCCCGACGCCCGCAGCTCGCCGAGGCCGGTGTACCAGTCGTCGAGCCGCGCGTACGGGATCGAGAAGACCGCGCCCATGGAGACCTTCACCGCCCGGCGGTAAAGCGGGTCGGCGCAGCGCGGCGAGAGCAGGACGCCGTCCACGCCGAGCGCGGCGGCGCAGCGGAAGATCGCGCCGACGTTGGAGTGGTCGACCAGGTCCTCCAGGACCAGCAGCCGGCGGGCGCCGCCCTTGATCAGGCTCTCGGCCGTGGGCAGCGGCAGGCGTCGCATGGAGGCCAGCGCGCCGCGGTGGATCTGGAAGCCCGCGATGCCGGCCATCAGCTCGTCGCTCACCTCGTAGACGGTGGCGTCGCCGATGACGTCGGACAGCGACTCGTACCAGCGCCGGGTGGTCAGGACCGAGCGGATGGGGTAGCCGGCGGCGATGGCCCGCCTGATCACCTTCTCCCCCTCGGCGAGGAACAGGCCGCGCTCCGCCTCCAGGCTCTTGCGCAGCTCGACGTCCCGCAGCCGGGTGTAGTCGGCGATTCGGGGGTCGTCGGCGTCGAACACGTAGTCAGGCACCTTCCGATACTGCCATGCGCCGCCTGACCTGCCAGCCGATCGCGTAGCAGGCCAGGACGGCCGAGAGCCCGATCACGGTGCCCGCGCCCGTCTTGGTGAGCACGCTCCGGAAGCCGAAGGCGGGGTTGGGCTCGTCCACCAGCGGCCACACGAGGGCGCCGGCGACCGTGCCGAGCGCGCAGGCGGCCAGCACGGCCCACCGCACGGCGGGCGCGAGCCGCAGACGGCCCGGCACGCCGGCCGCCTCGGTGCGGGACAAGGCGCGCCAGGCCCACCACACGACCACGGCCAGCCCGACGGCCGACGAGGTGTACTGCAGCACGCTGAAGAGCCTGGTCGTGCCGAAGACGGGGGTGTCTGGCCAGGCGCCCCAGCGGGCGGAGGCGTAGGAGTGGGTGAAGGAGTCCCAGAACAGGTGGGTGGCCGAGCCGATCACGCTGCCGGCCACCACCGGCAGGATCCTGAGCCGGCCCGGCCGCAGGAGCGCCGCGGCCGGCCCGGCCAGGGACGGCGGCAGCAACGAGATCAGCGGATCGCGCAGCACGAGGTGGAACAGCGGCAGGAGCAGCAGCACCGCGGCCAGGTCGAGGGTGAGCACGCCCTGCCAGGAGTGCCAGTCGCCGTAGACCGGCAGGAACGGCAGGAAGATCGGCAGGTCGGGGACCATCGCCCCGAGCGCGAGCGCCCACGGATCGGCGAACCGCCGCGCCCGTCCGGAGGCCACCAGAGGCAGCACGGCGGCGATGTGACTGGGCGTGAACGGCACGATCCCTCCCCCGGACGCGATCACCGCCATTATCCGGTGAATCTTGAACATCCTTTGCCGCACAGGGCTTAAAGTCACTCCAGGTCATGGGTACGTTACGTAACGCTGTCGACGGCCGGATAGCCGGGAGTTCGGGGGTTCATGGTGTCTGACCAGCGGATTCATGAGCATCCGGCCGCGACGGCCGACTGGCTGCGGGCCGCCCGCGCCGCGCGTGCGCTGTCGGTGGCCACGCTCGCCTGGCTGGCCGTGGAGAGCACGCTGGGCCTGGCCGCCGGGCTGTCGGCGCATTCCGTCGCGCTGATCGGGTGGGGGCTGTCGGCCTTCGCCGAGGCCGCGGCGAGCCTGATCGTGGTGTGGCGCTTCACCGGCGCCCGCACGCTGTCGCCGCACGCCGAGACCACCGCCAGGCGGGCGGTGGCGGTGAGCTTCTGGCTGCTCGCGCCCTACCTCGTCGGGCACGTCGCGCACGACCTCGACGCCGGCCACCGGGCCACGCCGACCGTGCTCGGCATCGTGGTCACGACGGTCAGCCTGGTCAGCATGCCCGCGCTGGGGCTGGTCAAGCGGCGGCTGGGGGCCCGGCTGGCGTCGGCGGCGACGTCCGGCGAGGGCACCCAGAACCTGATCTGCGCCGCCATGGCGGCCGGCGTGCTGGCCGGTCTGTGGCTGAACACGCTGGGCTGGTGGTGGGTGGATCCGGCCATGGCGGTGGCCCTCGCGGCGGTCGCGGTGCGTGAGGGAGCGCGCGCCTGGCGCGGTCACGCCTGCTGCCATTGACCGCCACTCTCCGTAATAGGCGCACCAAAAGAGCGGTTTTGCCACACAGAGCCCACCGAGTAGTGTTCCCGGAGTATTGCGGAGCAACTCCCGCTAGGGTCTCCGGAAGGTCTCAACACACCTAAGAGGACATCGTGGGGCGACACCGGACAGACGAGCTCGACGGCGGCTACCGAGCCCAGGAACCACCCTCCCGCAGACGGTCGGTCAGCGGGCGTGGCAGGGTGCTCGTACCGCTGGCCGGGGCCGTCGCGCTGGCCGTGCTCCTCGGTGTCGCGGCGTTCGTGATCTTCAATCGGGAGCACGACTGCTCGGCCGGCAAGCTGCCGCTGCGCGTCGTGGCCACCCCCGACATCCACCCCGCGCTCAACAAGATCGCCGCCAACTACACCAAGGCCCTGCACTCGATCGACAGCAAGTGCGTCGAGGTCACCGTGACCAGGGAGGCGGCGGCCAAGACCGCGAACGGGCTGGCCGCCGGCAAGTCCGCCGCGGACGTGTGGGTGGCCGACTCCAGCCTGCTGGTGGGCAACCTCCGCAACTCCCCCGCGGGCTCGGCGCTGCCGGAGCCGGCCGGCTCGGTCGCCCTGTCGCCCGTCGTGCTGGCCGCGGCCAAGTCCGCCGCGGCGAAGCTGTCCGGCAGCCTGACGCCGAGCTGGGCGGGCATGATCGCGGCGGCCAACGTGGCCAACCCCGACGGCCCCGGCAGGAAGGTCCGGGTGCTGGCGCTCGACCCGCAGAAGAACTCCGCCGGGCTGGCCGCGCTGCTGGCCGCCGCCACCTCGGCCAAGGAGGCCGGGCAGAACAAGGCGCTGGTCGGCGCGCTCAAGGAGATCTCCGGCCAGCTCGCCTCCGACCCGGCGGCGCTGCTGGCCAGCCTGACGGTGAAGTCGGGCAGCAAGGTGCCGGTCGGCGTCGCCTCCGAGCAGGCCGTCTACGCCCACAACGCCAAGAAGCCCGAGGCCCCGGTGGTCGCCCTCTATCCCAAGGAGGGCACGCTCAGCCTCGACTACCCGATCACGATCGTCACCAAGGACCCGGCGATCCAGAAGGCGGCCGCGGACTTCAGGCAGGACCTCGGCACGGACGCGGCCAAGAAGATCCTGCGCGACGCGGGCTTCCGCAGCCCCGACGGCAAGGCCGGCGAGACGCTGACGAAGGAGAAGGGGTTCGTCCCGGACAAGCCGGAGGCGCTGCCGCGGCCCGACGCCAAGAGCGTGGCCTCGATGGTGCAGACCTGGTCGCGGCTGAACCTCGGCACCCGGCTGCTCACCCTGCTCGACGTCTCCGGCACGATGGCGCTGCCCGTCCCCGGCACGAACATGACCCGCATGCAGGCCATCAACAAGATCGCCATGGAGGGCCTGGGGCTGTTCCCGGCCGACTCCGAGCTGGGCCTGTGGACGTTCTCCACCCACATGGACGGACAGGGCAAGGACTGGCGGGAACTCGTCTCCGTCGGCCCGCTCGCCGAGTCCACCAACGGCGTGCTCCGCAAGCAGGCGCTGGTCCGGCAGTTCGGGCAGATCCAGGCCAAGGCCACCGGCGACACCGGCCTGAACGACACCATCAAGGCCGCCTACGGCGAGCTGACGAAGACGTACCAGGAAGACAAGATCAACACCCTGCTGATCCTGACGGACGGCGCGGGCAACGACGATCCCTCCGGCGGCGTCTCGAACGCCCAGATCCTGCAGTACCTCAAGAAGACCTACAACCCGAAGCGGCCGATCAGCATCCTGCTCATCGCCTTCGGGCCGGAGGCCGAGGCGGGCAGGAAGCAGATGGACACGCTGGCCAAGACGACCGGCGGCGAGGCCTACATCGCCAAGGACGTGCTCCAGGTCCGCGACTTCTTCCTCCAGGGCATGGAACGCCGTCTCTGCGCCCCCGACTGCGACGGCTGAGCCACTCCCGTCACACGGATCACGACGTCATGCCGGTTGGGCATGACCGCGGCCGCGCCGGTCAACCTGGCCGATCGAGGCGGCGTCCTCTCCCGCGTGGGGGCTTGAGCGCCCGTTCCACCCGCGGGGAGGGGAATCCGTGCCTGGATGGCCGACGGTCGGCCGCGCCGACGATCAGGAACTGGTCGCCGCTCTGCGGCGGGCCGACACCGACGCTCCCGCCGCCCTGTACGACTCCTACGGCGAACGGCTCTACGACTACGCCCTCTCGCTGATCGGCGACCGGGACTCGGCCGCCGACGCCGTGCACGACGCCCTGGTGACCGCGCAGGGCTGCGTGGACCGGCTGAAGGAGGCCGGCCGCCTGCGCGCCTGGGTGTACGCGCTGACCAGGTTCCAGGTCCGGGCCAGGATGGCCCACCGCGGCACGCCCGCCGGGGGCCTGCCGCAGGCGCGTCCGTCCGGGCCGTCGTCCGGGCCGCCGTCCGGGGAGCCCGACTCCGAGCTGGCCGGGCTGGTCCGCGAGACGCTGGGCGAGCTGAGCGGGAACGAGCGCGAGATCGTCCTGCTGTCGCTGCGACACGGCCTGACGCCGGTCGAGGTCGCCTCGGTGCTGGGGCTGACCTCCCGTCAGGCCGCCACCCGGCTGGGCCGGGCCCGCGACCAGCTGGAGAACGCCGCCGCGGCGGTCGTCCTGGCCAAGACGGGCCGGGCGCACTGCCCGGACCTGTCGGCGATGGTGGACTCCTGGGAGGGGCCGCTCACGCCGCTGCTGCGGCGGCGGCTGTCGGGGCACATCGCCGGGTGCGAGGTGTGCACCGAGGGCAAGCACCGGCAGGTTGCGGCGTCGCGCCTGCTCGACCTGGTGCCGGTCGAGTTCCCGCCGCTCTCGCTGCGCCGCCGGGTGGTGGACACCTGCGTCGATCCCGGGCGCGACCAGACCAGGACGCTGATCACCGACCGCGGCGACAACTTCGACCGCACCGGCTTCCCGGTGGCCGCCGAACGGCGCTCGCGCCGCCGCCGTCCGCGTCGTCTCGGGCCGGTGGTGCTGGCCGGGGTGTGCGTGCTGGCCGCGACCGGGGCGGTGGTCGTGCTGAACGGCGGCGACGCCGCGCAGACCGCGCTCACCCTGACGCCCACGCCTACGCTCTCCCCTTCCTCCGAGCGCACGCCGGAGCCGGCGCCGGAGGAGGAGGACGTGACGCCCGAGCCCACGCCGAGCGCCGACGCGCCGGAGGCGTCCCCGTCCGCCACGCCGACGGTCCGGCGGCCCGCCCGGCGGCCCAGCGGGGGGCCGGCCGCGCCCACGGTGAGCCGCCGCAGGCCCGCGCCGGTCGCCCGGCTCGGCACGACGTGCCCCGCCTCGATCGCGGGCGCCGCCAAGATCGGGCTGCGCGCCCGCAACGCCGCGGTCTCCTGGGTGGCGACCGCGTCACAGGGCCTCGACGTCTTCCCCGCCAGCGGTTCGGTCAAGGCGGGCGGCTCGGTGTCGATCTGGGTGACCGTCGTGGACCCGAGCGCCGGCGGCCGCGGCCGCGTCTCGTTCACCTCGAACGGCGGCGCCGCCAGCTGCTCGCTGGCCTGGAACGCCGACCGCGCCCCGGAGTCCGATCCCCCCTCCGACCCGCCCACGCCCACCGCCGAGCCGTCCGAGGCGCCGAGCGACGGACAGACCTCGAATGTGGACGCCGCACCACAAGGGTGACGAACAGCTCCCCTGGAAGAGCGGACATAACGGGATAAACAGGACCCTGGCTCGAACATCATAGGCCACATAGGGCATTCTGGTTAGCTTGGGGAACACGCCCGGAAACCCGGAGTCACCACGTCCTGTGGCGGAAGTCACAGGAGGAACTTCGCCATGCCGGTGAACCTCAACGGCTCACCAAGCGTCGGCATTGACGTGCCCGGACCAGGATTGGTCCCATGAAAATCGATCAACCATGTCTTGACCAGAAAGAGCAGGAGAGAAACAGGAGATGCTCAAGCACCGCAGAGCGCTGGCATGGCTGCTGGCGCTCGCCTGCATAGCGGGGGCCGTGGTCGCGCTGTTCGACCTCGACACCCCGCTGCGCCCGTTCTTGATCTCCCTGTTCCTCATGGTGGTGCCGGGGGCGGCGGTGGTGGGACTGTTGCGCGATCGTGACCCCCTTGCCGCACTATCAGTAGGAGCCGCGGCCAGCCTCGTCCTGAACGTGCTCCTCGCCGAAGCCATGCTGCTGTTCAACGCATGGTCGCCCAGGGCCGGCGTGGCGACGGTCGCCGTGCTCGGCGGGTTCATGTACGTGCTTCGCGTGTTGTACCGGGGGAAGAACATGCAGACCGAACAGGGGGCCAGGGCAAGGTGAACATCCAGGTAGTGCGGCCGAGAGACCTCGGCGACTCCGAACGCGCCCGATGGCGCGAGCTCCAGAAGGCCGATCCGAGTCTGGACAACCCGTTCCTGTCCGTCGAGTTCGCCGTGGCGATGGACCGCTTGCGTGACTACGTGAGGGTGGCGGTCATCTCCGACGGCAACCGCATCGCCGGGTTCTTCCCGTACGAGCGGCACAGCTTCGGCATCGGCAAGCCGCTGGGCGGCTTCCTCACCACCTGCCACGGCCTGATCGCCGTCCCCGACCTGCACCTCGACGCCAAGCAGCTGCTGCGCGCCTGCAAGCTCAGCGTGTTCGACTTCGACCACCTGGTCGCCGGCCAGCCGACGTTCGCCCCGTACGAGGCCGACGTGCGCCCGGCCCCCGTGATGGATTTCACCTCCGGCTTCGACTCCTGGCTGGAGCAGGTCAAGGCCAACTCCCCCAAGAACCTCAAGACCGTCCGCTACAAGGAGCGCAAGTTCGGCCGCGAGCAGGGCGGGCTGCGCTTCGAGTGGAACGCCACCGACCCCGAGGTCCTGCGCACGCTGCTGGCCTGGAAGTCCGACCAGTACCGGCGCACCGGCCGGGTCGACCGGTTCGCCCAGCCCTGGATCGTCGAACTCATCGACATGATGCATGCCGAGAAGTCATCGGACTTCTCCGGCATCCTCACCATGCTTTATGCCGGGGACGTGCCTGTCGCCGGGCATTTCGGTCTCCGTACGGCCACGACGCTTGTAGGGTGGTTCCCCGCCTACGACACCGAGTACGCCCGTTACTCGCCTGGCATCGTTCACCATCTGCAGATGGCCGAGGCCGCCGCGAACGACGGGATGCACATGGTCGACATGGGCAAAGGCGGCAAAGAGTACAAAGACTGGCTCAAGAGCGGGGTCCTGTACGTTGCCGAGGGCCGCATCTCACGACCGTCCGCGACAGCGGCCGTCCACTGGATGGGCCGAACTCCTTTCAACAAAGCTCGAACAATCGTCTTGGATCGACCGTCTCTTTATAAGGCGGCCGACCGCGTCCTCAAGGGCTTTGGTCGGGTGCGCACCTCGATGCAGCAGCAGCAGGAGTCACCCAATGTAGTCAAGGAACCAACGGGAGCCGGCTGAACGCTCCCGGCACCACCCCCCGGCACCAGCACACACCCTCACTCCACAGGACCCAACAATGCACCGCTCGTCGGCTCCGCCATTCCCGCAGCACCCGGGGATGACTCCGTGCGGTGAGCAGGGCCGGGTCCCGGAAGGATATCCCTCGCCATGAGTCCCGAGATCACCAAGCACAACGGCAAGGTCCAGAAGTCGCCCTTGCGTTCCATGCCGCCCCCTTCGAGCTTCACGCCCGTCACCCCTCACCTGGCCATTTCCCCTACGGTGAGCGTGGTCGTCCCGGCGATGAACGAGGCCGAGAACCTGCCGCACGTCTTCGCGACGATCCCCCAGTGGGTCGACGAGATCGTGCTCGTCGACGGCAACTCCGTCGACGACACCGTCGAGGTCGCCAAGCGCCTGCGACCCAACGTGAAGATCGTCACGCAGACCGGCAAGGGCAAGGGCGACGCCCTGTCCGCCGGCTTCGCCGCGTGCACCAGCGACATCATCGTCATGATCGACGCCGACGGCTCGACGGACGGCCGCGAGATCATCTCGTTCGTGGGCGCCCTCGTGACCGGGGCCGACTTCGTCAAGGGCTCGCGCTACGCCGCCGGCGGCGGCAGCGACGACCTGACGCTCAACCGGCGCCTGGGAAACAAGGTCCTCACCGGCATCGTCAACGTGATGTACAAGACCAGCTACACCGACCTGTGCTACGGCTACAACGCGTTCTGGGCGCGTCACCTCGACGTGCTCGACCTCGACTGCGACGGCTTCGAGGTCGAGACCCTGATGAACGTGCGGGCGGCCAAGGCCGGGCTGAAGGTGCACGAGGTGCCCAGCCACGAGCGCAACCGCATTCACGGCGAGAGCAACCTGCGTGCCGTACGAGATGGCTTCCGTGTGCTCAAGACGATCCTGAAGGAGTGGCGCCGCCAGCCCTCCGCCCCTCAGCCTGAGCCCACCGCCACTCCCGCCGCTGACCGAGGCGTCGCGTAAGAGGAACCGTTGTGAACACGTCTGTTGTCATCTGCGTCTACACAGAAGAGCGCTGGGAGGACATCAGGCAGGCAGTCGAGTCGGTCGAGAACCAGAGCCGCCCGGCACACGAGCTGATCCTGGTGGTCGACCACAATCCGGACCTGCACCTGAAGCTCAAGCGCGCCTATCCACAGGCCATCGTGGTGGAGAACACGCACGAGCAGGGGCTGTCCGGCGGCAAGAACACCGGCGTGGCCACGGCCACCGGTGAGATCGTCGCGTTTCTCGACGACGACGCGGTCGCCGACGCGGGGTGGCTGGAGGCTTTGGAGGAGGGCTTCCAGGAATCCGGTGTGGTGGGCGTGGGCGGGCGTACCGACCCCTTGTGGGCGTCGAAGCGCCGGCCCCGCTGGTTCCCGTACGAGTTCGACTGGACGGTCGGGTGCACGTACCGCGGCATGCCCGCGGTACGCGCGCCGATCCGCAACGTCATGGGCGGCAACGCCGCCTTCCTGCGCGAGGTCGTCGCCGAGGTCGGCGGCTTCCACAGCGGCATCGGCCGCAGCGTGCAGGGCCGCAAGTCGCGCCCGCTGGGCTGCGAGGAGACCGAGTTCTGCATCAGGCTGAGTCAGCGCAAGCCGGGCTCGGTCATGCTGTTCGAGCCCCGCGCGGTCATCGGGCACAAGGTGTCCAGGCAGCGCGAGGGCTTCGCCTACTTCAGGTCCAGGTGCTACGCGGAGGGCCTGTCGAAGGCCCTGGTCACGCGGGAGGTCGGCACCCAGGACGGCCTGGCCAGCGAGCGCGCCCACGCCATGAAGACGCTGCCGCTCGGCGCGCTGCGCGGCGTGGGCGACGCCCTGCGCGGCGATCCGTCCGGGCTCGGCAGGGCCGCCGCGATCGTCGTCGGCCTGGCCTGGACGACCTGGGGTTACGTGGTCGGCACGGCAAGGCTGAAGGTGGCACGCTCATGATCCGCATTCCGATCCTGATGTACCACTCGGTCAGCGACAGCCCCAACGACGAGACGCGGCCGCACGCCGTGCGGCCGTCCGACCTGGCCGAGCAGCTCGCCTACCTGTCGGAGAGCGGGTTCACCCCGCTCACGCTGGGCGACCTGGTGGCCGCGCTGAACAAGATCGACGGCCGTACGGTGCCGGCGAAGCCGATCGTCCTGACCTTCGACGACGGCTACGCCGACTTCCACAGCCAGGCGCTGCCCCTGCTCGACCGCTACAACTTCCCGGCCACGGTCTTCCTGACCAGCGGCTGGGTGGCCGACGCCGGCAAGGACGCCGCGGGCCGTCCGCTCGACGACATGCTGTCGTGGGGCCAGGCCCGCGAGGCCGCCCAGAACGGCATCGAGATCGGCGGCCACAGCCACAGCCACCCGCAGCTCGACCAGCTCCGCACCGACGACCTGCGGCAGGAGCTGCGCAGGAACAAGGGCCTGCTGGAGGAGAAGATCGGCGCGCCGGTCGCCACCATGGCCTACCCCTATGGCTACTCCAGCGCCCGGGTCCGCCACGAGGTGCGCAAGGCCGGCTACTTCGCCGCCTGCGCCGTGAGCAACACCATCGCGGCCGACCGCCACGACATGCTCGCCATCCCCCGGCTGACGGTCGGCAAGCCGACGACCATCAGCATGTTCAAGCGCGCCGTCGAAGGCAACGCCGTACCTCTCATCTACCTGCGCGAACGCATCCTCACCAAGGGGTACGCGGTCGTCCGGCGGACGAGGTACGGGCTGCAGCGGGTGCGCGGAAATGTCTAGCCTGCGGGAAAAGATCCTCCGCGACCTCAGCAATCCGCTCTTCCGCCAGGGTTACGCCCTGATGGCCAACACGGTCGTCACCGGCACCCTAGGCATGGGCTACTGGCTGCTCGCGGCGCACTTCTACACCCCCGAGGAGTTCGGGCGCGGCCAGGCGGTGATCACCGCGATGCGGCTGTTCGCGTCGCTGACCGCGCTCGGCTTCGTGGGGGCGCTGGCCCGCTTCCTGCCGGTGGCCGGGCGGCGCACGCCCGAGCTCATCCTGCGCGGCTACGGCCTGGCCGCCGCCACGGGCGGGGTCGCGGCGCTCGGCTTCCTGCTGACGCTGCCGCTGTGGGGGAAGACGTACTCGGTGCTGGCCGGATTCGGGCCGGGGCTGTTCTTCCTGGCCTCGGTGCTGGTGTGGGCCGTCTTCACGCTCCAGGACGTCGTGCTCACCGGGTTGCGCAAGGCCACCTGGGTGCCGGTCAACAACCTGGTGTTCGGCCTGGTCAAGATGGGCCTGCTGGTCGCGCTGGCCGGCGCGCTGCCCGACGGCGGCATCTTCGTCTCGTGGATGATCCCCACCGCCCTCGCGCTGATCCCGGTCAACTGGCTGATCTTCGGCGTCGTCGTGCCCCGGCACGTCAAGAGCCTCGGCGCCGCCCACGAGCCGCCCGGCCTGCGGCAGATCGGCCGGTTCCTGGCCGGTGACTTCCCCGGCACCCTGTCGATCCTGGCGATCGTCTACCTGGTGCCCGTGGTGGTGGCGACCAAGGTGGGCGAGGCCACGTTCGGGCGCTTCTCGATGGCCCACACGCTGGCCAGCATGATCGAGCTGCTGGCCATGAACATGGCGGTGTCGCTGACGGTCGAGGGGTCGTTCGACCGTTCCAAACTGGCCCTGAACTGCCGGCGGGCGCTGCGGCGCGGCTTCATGATCGTGACTCCGATCATCGCGGTGGCGATCATCGGGGCGCCGCTGATCCTGACCGTCTTCGGCGCCGAGTTCGCCGACGAGGGGTCCACGCTGCTGCGGCTGATGGCGCTGGCCGTGCTGCCGCGGGTGCTGATCGAGGTGTACCTGAGCGCGTTGCGGGCGCAGAGCCACGCGCGCACGCTGGCGATCGTGCAGATCGGGCTGGCGGTGCTGGTGCTGGTGTCCACGGTGGCCCTTTTCCCGCACTTCGGGGTGAACGCCGTGGGTTACGGACTGCTCTTCAGCGAGCTGCTGGTGGCACTTCTGATCTTCGGAAATCTACGCAAAATACTCAATTTTGGTGAAACTGGGCAGCCGACTGTCACTCAGGGGTCGTCCGGGGCCGCATGATGGTCAACGTGAGGCAACGGGACGGCGATGGCATGACTAAGGGGAAGACCGGCTCCTCCGACGTTCGCAAGGACGCCGGGGAGGAGACAGAGACGCCCTTCGATCCGGAGGCCACGGGGGTGATCCCGCGGCTGACGTTCGACGACGGCCAAGGGGGCGCTCCGGCGTCCCCGCCGGCGTCGGACGAGGAGGCGCCTGAGGCGTCCGGCTCCCCGGCGGAGGTGAACGCCGAGACGACGACGGCCTTCCGCGTCCCCGGAACCGTGCACATCGGCCACCCTCCCACGACAGACCAGCCCGCTTCCGGGCCTTCGCAGGCGTTCGCGGAGCGTGACGGCGCGGCCCAGCCGAAGACGGCGGGGCCCAACGCGTTCACCGCCAGGGCACCCCACGCCCCGGCCGAGCCGTCCGGCACCGAGAAGCCCGCGGCTTCGGACGCGAAGAGCTCACCGACCGCCGGGACCATGCCGATGCCCGCGGCGGAGTCTCCCCAGGCTCCCGCCTCCGGGGCTGCCAAGGGCGGCTCCTCCACGACCGCTGACAGCGGCGACAGCCCCTCGAAGAGCTCCGCGACACCCCAAGGTGCGGGAAGTGGCCCGAAGGGCTCCGGCTCGGCTGGAGCGGGTGCTGCGGGATCGGCCGGGTCGCCCGCGGCAGGGCCTGCTCGTTCCGGGGCCTCCTCCGACGCGGGTGGCGCCTCGCCGAACGGGGAGGCGGGCCCTGGCCGTACCGGGGTCGCCGACGCGGGGAACGCAGGCGCATCCGGCGCGGACGCCGCCCGTGCTGCCGGCTCCGGCGCCATGGGCGCCGGTGCGTCTGGTGTGTCCCGTTCTCAGGGCAGCCGGCCCGAGGGCCCTGCCGCCAGGGGTTCCCAGGCGGGCCGTCCTGATGGGGCTGCCGTCGATGGTGAGAGTGACGGCAGGACCGTTGCCTTCCGGGCGCCTGTTTCCCGGACGGCCGATGCCGGTGCCGTCGCGGCGTCCGGGGTCGGGGCTCCGGTGGTCGAGCGGGCTCCGGCGGCTCCTGGTGACGGACAGGCCGTGGGCGGCCCGCTGGGCGGCGAAGGCGCGCCCGTGGCCGCGGGGCAGAAGGGCCGGACCGCCGGCGGGCGGGTCGGGGCGCTGGTCGCCAGCGCGCCCAAGTGGCTGCCCATCGTCCTCGTGCTTGAGGGCCTGCTCATGTACATCCTCGCCCTGCGCGTGCCCCCGGGCCCGCTGTGGGGAGTGGACCCGGAGAACATCAACGGCCTGGGCCTGATCTCGGCGCTGCCGGCGACCGCGTTCGTCGCCCTGCTGATCATGATCGTGTCGTTCTTCGTCACGGTCGCCCAGAGCACCGACCGCAAGTTCCTGCTGCTGTTCCAGATCGCCGCCATCACGTTCGCCCTGCACGGCGCGGGCGCCCTGGTGGCCACCGAGCCGCGCTTCCCCACGGCGTACATCCACGCCGGTTTCGTGGAGTTCATCTCCAGGACGGGCGAGACGGCGATCAGCATCGACGCCCGCATGGGCTGGCCGGGTTTCTTCGCGTTGTTCGCGTTCGTCACCAAGGCCGCCGGCATCACCGACATGACGACGATCCTGCAGTGGACGCCGCTCCTGTCGAACCTGCTCTACCTGCTCCCGTTCGTCCTGATCCTGCGCCAGGTGGTCGCGACGACGCGGGCCCGCTGGTTCGCGGCGCTGCTGTTCATCCTCGTGCAGTGGATCGGACAGGACTACTTCTCGCCGCAGGGGTTCACCTTCGCCCTGTATCTGGCGTTCGTGGCGATCCTGTTGCGCTGGTTCGGACGGGTGGAGCCGCGCACCAAGCCGATCCCGCCCAAGGGGCTGCGCAAGCTGCTGGGCAGGCTCGACGCCATGACGCCCGGCGAGATCGTGAACACCGGCACCTACCGGGCCGACAAGCTGCTGATGCTGCTGATGCTGCTGGCGTTGTTCTTCGCGTCGGTGGCCTCGCACCAGATCACGCCGTTCATGATGCTCGGCGTGGTGACCGCGTTCCTGATCTTCAAGCGGACCTCGCTGACCTGGGCGCTGCCGTTCTTCCTCGGTCTCGTGACGCTGGCGTGGATCAGCTACATGACGGTCGGGTTCTGGGCGGGCCAGATCGACGCGATCTTCGGCGGCCTGGGCAAGATCCTGCAGAACATCGGCAGCGCCACCTCCGACCGCGTCGAGGGCAGCGACCCGGCGCACGCGCTGGTGCTGCAGGCGCGGCTCGGCATCCTCGGGGTCATCCTCTCGCTGGCGGCGGCCGGGCTGTTCCGGCGGCTGCGCCGCGGGGTGTTCGACCGGTCCGCGCTGATCCTGCTGTGCGTGCCGGTGCTGGCGCTGGGGCTGCAGAGCTACGGCGGCGAGATCGGGCTGCGCATCTACATGTTCGCGCTGCCCGGCTCCTGCCTGCTGGCCGCCTACGCGTTCTTCCCGAACATGCCGGCCGACAGCGCGGACGTGCGCGAGGAGACCGTGCCGCTGCGCAGGCGGAACGTGCGTTTCAACCCCGAGCTGACCAGGAAGATCTCGGTCGTGCTCGCGGCCTGCTTCGCGGTGCTGTTCGCCTTCGCGTTCCTGCTGGCCCGGTACGGCAACGAGAAGTTCGAACGGGTCACCACCGGCGAGGTCGCCGCCCTGCACTACGTCTACGACCACGACAAGCCGAGCGCCAAGGTGCTCTACCTGGTGCCCAAGGAGGGCCCGGAAGTCACGCCGACCCTGCCGTGGGGCGAGCGGGACGTCGAGCTGGTCAACTTCGGCGTCCAGGCGCGGGTGCACAAGGACCCGACCCAGATCTCCGACGCGGTGGCCAAGCTGAAGGAGCAGCCGCGCAACTCGTACCTGATGGTGAGCCGCGGACAGGTCAGCTACCTGCAGCTCAACGAGGGCTTCCCGGAGGACTGGGGACAGCGGTTCCGGGCCGCGCTGGACGCCTCGCCCGACCTGAAGAAGGTCTTCTCCAACGACGACGCCGCGCTCTACACCTGGAAGAAGTTCGTGAAGGGCACGGAGATCCCCGATCCCAACCCCTACAAGGGACGTGGCGACCCCACCTCGCCGTGGACGCCCGTCGGCATCGGGGCGCTGGTCGTGACGTGGGTGGCGCTGTTCGGCTACGAGGTCATCCGGCTGAACGGGCCGAACCGGGCACGACGGGCGCGCAGAGGGCTGATGTTCCTGGCCATCCCGTCGTTCTTGATCTCAATAGCAGTGATCGTGGAGAGATTTATCCACATCGCACTAAATAACTGAATTCACAGGAAACGCTAAGGTTTTGCGGGATGATGTAGGCCTGATGAGGACACAGGAGACACTTCCCGCCATGCCCGATGCACGACTCGCGGCCGCGAGGATCACTTCTGTGGACGCCCTGCGCGGCTTCTCGCTGCTGGGGATCCTCGTCGTCAACATCGCCTTCCTGGCCTCCGGTTACCGGATGGCCGGGATGGCCGAGCCCGGCTTCGACTCCTCGCTCGACTGGGTCGTGCGCTGGCTCGTGACGCTGTTCATGGAGAACAAGTTCTACCTGCTGTTCTCCTTCCTGTTCGGCTACAGCTTCACGCTCCAGCTCGACTCGGCCGTCCGGCAGGGGCGGGCGTTCGTGCCGATGTTCCTGCGCCGCCTGGGCGGGCTGCTGCTGATCGGCCTGGCCCACGCGGTGCTGCTGTTCCCCGGCGACATCCTGACCACGTACGCGTTCGTCGGGATCGCGCTGCTGGTGCTGCGCCGGATCGGCCCCAAGACCGCGATCGTGCTGGCCGGGCTGCTGACCCTGGTGCTCGCGTTCGGGTTCCTCATGCTGGCCCTGCTGGCGATGGTCGGCCTGGACGCGTCCGGCACGGTCGCCGAGGGCACCGCCGAGGCCGCCAGGTCCGACACCGCCCTCGGCGGGGTGTTCTGGCAGATCATCTCCGAGCACATGCGCAAGCTGTCGCTGATCGTCCTGCTGCGGGTGCTGTTCCAGGGGCCGGCGGTGCTGGCCGCGTGCCTGATCGGGCTGGCGGTCGGCAAGCTCGGCGTGCTGCGGAACCTGTCGGCGCACAAGGTGGCGCTGCGCAGGCTGCAGTGGACCGGGTTCACGGTCGGGCTGGCCGGGGCCTTCGTCTACACGCAGTCGGCCTGGAACGGCACGGTGAACAAGTTCCTGGGCGAGGCGATCGACCTGGTGACCGCGCCGCTGCTGGCCGCCGCGTACGCGGCCACGTTCCTGCGGGTGCTGCCGTACCTGCCGCGGGTGGGCCGGGCCCTGGCCGCCCCCGGGCGGATGGCCCTGTCGAACTACCTGGGCCAGTCGCTGATCTGTTCGCTGATCTTCACCGGTTACGGCCTGGCCCTGGTGGACCGGGTCAGCCCCGGCGTCGAGGTGCTGATCGCGCTGGCCATCTTCACCGTCCAGGTGCTCTACAGCCACTGGTGGCTCAAGGGACACCGGTACGGGCCGGTGGAGTGGGTGCTGCGCTTCCTGACGTACTGGCGCAGGCCCACGGGCGAGCGGCGCAAGGCACCCGACTCCGCGCAGACCGTCTGAAATCTTCTGCCCAAAAATCCCTTGGGCGAGGTACGCTCTCATGTGTAAGGAAAACCTTTCACGTGACGGGAAATCATGACCGATGCCGGGCCGACCGGTGACGAGCTGGTCGAGATGCTGGCGGCGCTGGGCAACCCCCTGCGGGTGCGCATCGTCGCGACCCTGGCCGCCGGCCGCGACTATGTGAGCCACCTGGCCCGTGAGATCGGCGTCAGCCGTCCGCTCCTCCACATGCACCTGCGGCGGCTGGAAGCGGCCGGCCTGATCGTCGGCACGCTGGAGCTCTCCGAGGACGGCAAGGCCATGAAGTACTACGAAGTCACCGACTTCGACGTCCACCTCACCGCAGCGGCGCTGGCCGAGGCGGCCAAGACCCTCACCGCGCCCGACCCGGAGCCCAAGGAGCGCCCCTGATGCCCACCGCCTGGCCCGAGGTGATCTTCATCCTCGGTGTGCTGCTCGTGACCGGCTTCCTGATCTGCCTGGTCATCGTCGGCCTCTTCGACTTCCGCAAGGCGAAGCTGGAGGCCCTGCAGAAGGACGACCTGCGCCGGCTCGTGCACCGGTTCGAGCAGCTCGCCGAGAACACCCTTGACGCCCAGCAGCGCTCGGCCGCCGACCTGGCCGAGCTGCGCGCCCGCACGGCGTCGATCGAGCAGATCCTCAGAACCGTCGAGTAGGAGCGTGCCATGAAGGCCATCCGTTACGCCGCCTACGGGCCGCCCGAGTCCGTCATCGAACTGCGTGAGGTCGATCCGCCGCCGGTCGGCGACGACGATGTGCTGGTCCGGGTGCGGGCCGCGGCCGTCAACCCGGGCGACTGGCACTTCGTGCGCGGTCTGCCGTACGTGATGCGGGCCGTCTGCGGGCTGCGCCGCCCCAAGTTCGCCGGGCTCGGCATGGACCTGGCCGGTCAGGTCGAGGCGACGGGCCGCAACGTCACCCGGCTGAAGCCCGGCGACGAGGTGTTCGGCCACTTCCGGGGCGCCTTCGCCGAGTACGTCGCCGTCCCCCAGGACAAGGTGCTGCTGGAGAAGCCGGCCGGTTCGACGTACGAGCAGGCGGCGGCCGTGCCGCTGGCGGCGCTGACCGCCTACGAGGCCCTGGCCACCAGAGGCGAGGTCAAACCGGGGCAGAAGGTCCTGGTCGTCGGCGCGGCGGGCGGGGTGGGGACGTTCGCGGTGCAGATCGCCAAGGCGCTGGGCGCCGAGGTGACCGGCGTGTGCAGCGGCGGCAAGGCGGAGCTCGTCGCGTCCTTGGGGGCCGACGAGGTCATCGACTACACCCGGCAGGACTTCGCCCAGCATCCCGGCCGGTACGACGTCATCCTCGACAACGTCGGCGACCGGCCTCTCGCGGACTACCGGCGGGCCCTCGCCCCCACCGGCGCCTACGTCCCCAACGGGGGCTCCGGCGGCGGGTCGCTGCTCGGGCCGACCGGGCGCATCCTGCGCGTGCTCGTGACCAAGCCGTTCGTCCGGCAGCGCCTGGTCAACTTCGTCACGGCCGCGGACCGGGACACGCTGGCCGCCGTGCGCGGGCTTGTCGAGGCGGGCCAGGTCGTCCCGGTCGTCAGCCGGACGTACCGGCTGGACCAGGTGCCCGAGGCCATCGCCCACGTCGAGCAGGGCCACGCCACGGGCAAGGTCGTCGTCACCCTCTAGGCGCACCCAGGCGGCGCTGGGCGGAGCGGAGCATGGCCCGGACGACGATCGGGTGCACGAGGCGTACCGGCCAGAAGTAGAGCCGGCCGCGCCGGCCCTTCAGCCGGACGGTGGTCGTGACCCGCACGAGCCGGGCCTCGCGATCGACCCCCACCCCGCAGCGGAAGTCCAGGTGCCGGTCGTCGGCCACGATCAGCGCCTCCTCCCCCTCGACCCGGGCGACCCCGAAGACGTCGCGCGGCGCGCGCGGGATGCCGACCAGCGGCACGACCGCCTGGCGCAACCACAGGGCCGCGGCGATCCAGCGGGGCATCGACCTGACCGAGAAGACAGCTTTCGCCCAGGCCCGCGGGTCGTCGGTCGCGCGCGGCGGCAGCACGCCGACGACCACGTCGGCGTAGTCGGGCGCGGGCATGTCGTCCAGGGCGGACGACCAGTAGACGGGTGTTCTCATGACGCCTCCATACGGTGCCGTATGGTGAGGACTATACGGTACCGTATGGCGAATGGCGCAAGGGGGCCGGATCACGGCGGAACAGTGGGTGGACGCGGCGTACGCGCGGTTCACCAAGATCGGACTGGACTCGGTGCGGGTCGAGGCCGTCGCCCGCGACCTCGGCACCACCAAGGGATCCTTCTACTGGCACCACGCCGACCGCGGCGCGCTCGTCCGGGCGGTCATGGAACGCTGGGAGGCCGAGGAGACCGAGCACATCATCGCGGCCGCCTCCGCCGAGGCCGAGCCGCGCGCCCGGCTGCGCGCCCTGTTCGGCACGGTCGCGGCCCGCGCGGGGCGGCGCGGCGGCGAGAGCCGCCTCTACCTCGACGCCGAACGCGAGGGCGTCGCCGACATCGTCACCCGGGTCACCCGCCGCCGCGTCGACTTCGTCGCCGGGCTCCTGGTGGGGCTGGGCTTCGACGAGGGGGAGGCGGAACGCCGGGCGCTGCTCGCGCTGGCGGTGGTGCTCGGCCTCCAGCAGCTCGAACGCGGCACGCGGCCGCACATCGTGCTCGACCAGGCGCTCCTCACCGAGACCGCCTTCACGATGGCCGTCACGCCGCCGCCCGCCCAGGGCGAGTGAGTGCCGATCCCGGAGGCCTGTCAGGGCCGATCGCGGAGGCCCGTCACGGCCGATCACGGAGGCCCGTCAGGGCCGCGTCAGGCCGCCACTGGGCGGTCCGGGCGGGTTTCCTGCGGTCAGGCGTCTGGGCCGTTGCGCTGGAGTTCCAGGAAGTCCTGGTCGCAGCTCAGGCGGTAGCCGTCCGGGGTGCGGAAGTGTTCCTGGAGGTAGGCGGCGACCTCGTCCATGGCGGGCGGCTGCGACAGCGGGACGACGTTCAGCATGAACTGCGCGACGGCCAGGGCGGTTTCCAGGTCGGGCATGGTGACGGAGGCCGGGTCGGTGCTGATGCCGATCTCCCATTCGGTGCCCGCGGTGGCGGCGAAGGCGCGTCCTAGGGCGTCCAGGTCGTAGCGGTGGCCGGTGAAGCGGCGCAGCAGGCGCATGCAGTCGCTGTCGGGGTTCTGCATGACGACCACGGCGAAGCCGCCCTCGGCCGTCCAGGAGGCCAGCCTCTGGAGCTGCCGCAGCCAGGACTCTTGCGGCAGGTAGTACAGGACGTGCGCGCACAACACCAGGTCGGCGGTCTCCTCCGGGTCGGCGGTGGCGATGTCCTGACCGAGGATCGTGGCCTCGGGACACCGGCGGGCCAGTTCCGCCCGCAGGTGCTCGTTCGGCTCGATGGCGATCGTCCGGTCGAACCTGGGGGCCAGCCACGCGGTGGTCTCGCCCGTCCCCGCGCCGGCGTCGATGAGCGTACGGCGGTGGGGCAGCCGTCCCACGACCCGGGCCAGTTCTTCGCGAGCTCGGATCTTCTGGTCGGTGTGGGCCAGGAAGGTGGCGAAGGCGGCGTCGTAGGCCGCGCTCATCGGGTCGAGGATGTGCACGATGGGCGGCTCGGCGTTGCTGTCGGTCATCACGGTCCCCGGCGTCACAAGTCAGTCACTTTCGGCTTATGGAGCACCACTCTACGTTCATGGGTGTCGGGATCGGTGAAGCGGTGGACCGTACCGGGCGGCTGCCCCGGGACGGGCCTCGGGATCGTGAAGCCGGGGTCGGGTGGGGAGGGGGCTGGGTGCGGGCTCGGGTGTCGGGGGTCGCCGGGGGTGAGGGCGAGGCAGGCTTGGGGCAGGCCGGCGGGTGAGGGCGATGCCTAGGCTGAGGGGCTTTCGTGGGTGTTCGACGCATGGTGACGGTGTCGTGGAGTCCGGTGTAGGAGCCGCGGCGAACTCCAGGAGCCGAGGCGCAGGTGAGCGCCGTACGTCGCCGATGACCAAGCAACGACGCGCCAACCAGGGATGCGCAAGGCGCCCTTCCAGGGGTGGAAATCGTCAGTGCCGCAGGCGCCTCTCCAGGGTGGGCTCCAGCAGGCCCACCCGGTAACCAGGCAACGGGCCGGGTGGACCATGGGCGCCTTAGGCGCCGGGCTTGGAAACCATCAGCGCCGCAGGCGTCGGGTGCCGTCAGGCGCCGCCTCTTCCCGCCCACTTGATCTCGTACGCCCCCAGCGTCACCGCCTTGCCGTCCACCGTGGCCGTCACCTCCCGGTCGGACGTGTTCACCATGACGACCTGCTGCTCCTGCGCCAGCACCTTCACCTTCGGGTCGGACGACGTCACCGAGCCGTCGAGCCGCGCCCCCGCCGGGAACCACCGGGTGAACCCGCTCAGCAGCCCCGCCATCGGCATCTCGTCCCCCCGCCCGGGCGCCCAGAGGCAGCCGTCGCACTGGCCCGTCCCCTTCACCTGCGGGTTCCAGTACAGGGCGGTGGTGACGCCGCTCCTGGCGAACTCCATCATCGCCGCCGCCTGCACGGCCGTGCGCCGCTCCTCGCTCCACCCGGAGTTCTCCGGCTCGACGTACCACTCGGCCCACCAGACGGGCAGGTCGTCGCTCTTCTCCCGCAGCCACTTCGTGATCGCGCCGAACTTGGCGAGCGCGCCGAAGTCGTCGGGAACGTTCCCCTTGTCGGTCGTCATCGAGGCGCCGTCCACGACGATGAAGTCGGCGCCCTTCTTGTGCTCGATCCAGTACTCGATGGCGTCGAGCGCCCGCTGATCGACGGTCCCCCAGGGCCCCTTCAGCTCGGACGGCCCGCCGCCCGAGCCGGTCTCGATCGGCATGTACGGCCCGCCCACCTTGATCTGCGGGTCGACCTTCTTCAACGCCGTGTAGACCTTGTTGTAGAGCTGGGTGTACCCCTCGGCGTCCCAGCGGTTGGTGGAGGGGTCCCAGAAGCCCTTGAACTCGTTCCACACCATGTAGTACTTGACGGTCGGGTACTGCCGGGCCACCCGCGCGGCCAGCTTGGCGTAGTCGTCGAAGTGCTCCGGCTTGGGGGCGACGGTGTGGTTCTTGCTCCAGTCGGTACGTCCGGGCTGCCCACCCTTCATCCAGTCGGGCGCGCAGCACAGGGTGATCACCGGCACCGCCCGCGACGACGCCATGAACGTCAGCCGCCGGTCGAGGTCGCGGAAGCTGAACTGGCCGGGGCTCGGCTCGGGGTTGCCCACGCCCCAGCCCATGATGTGCTGGTTCTGCAGCATCGGCACCCGTCCGAGCATGCCCCTGGCCTGTTCGACGACCGGGCGCGGCTCGGTCTCGGTGCTGTACTGCGTGTGCGTGATGCCCCACCGGGGCCAGTCGTGGAGCACGGGCGGCTGTTCGAGCCGCGGCGGCGCCTGGGTGGGCCCGACCTCGGCCACCTCGCCGCCTTTGAAGCCCTCGCGGGAGCTCGACCGCATGCCCGCGTAGACCATGATGCCGACGACGAGCACGACCGCGAGGACGCCGGCCCCCAGGGCGATCGGCCATGGCGACCGTTTGCGCGCGTGTCTGCCCTCGGTGGGAATCACGGAACGCTCCTTACCATCACGCAACGTACAAGGGCCAGGCAGTGCCCGGCCCTTATGACGGTAATCGTTCCGCTTGCAGCAGACTTGCTGTCAATCGGAAGCGGGTGGGTGCTGACCGCCCGCGGGCCCGGGAACCCCCGAGTAACGGTACGGCACCGGCTGCCTACCCGGCTGCACGATGAGCAGGGTGCCCGGCGTCTCGGTGTAGAAGGCGGACTCGACGGCGGCGGCGACGTCCTCGGCCGTGAGCAGCGGGAATCCGGCGTCGACGAACATCTCCCGCGCGGCGGCCACCAGCGGAGTGTCGGTGAATCCGGGGCAGACGGCGTTGATCCGGATGTTCTGCTGGGACAGCGGCTCGGCCAGCGCCCGGACCAGGCCGACGACGGCGTGCTTGGTCATGGTGTAGATCGGGTCGCCGGCGAAGGCCACCAGCCCGGCCAGCGAGGACGTGGCCACGATCGCGCCGCCGCCCGACCTGGCCAGCAGCGGCACGCTGGCGCGCACGCCGAAGACGACGCCGTCCACGTTCACGCCGACGACCGCGCGGTAGCGTTCCAGGTCGAAGTTCGCCAGGTCGACGCCCCCGGAGATGCCGGCGTTGAGGTGCACCAGGTCGAGGCGGCCGTACCGCTGCTCGGCGAGCGCGACGGCCTCCAGGGAGGCTTCCTCGGTGCTGACGTCGGCGGCCAGCCACGCGCCCTCGACCTCCTTGGCCACCCGCTCGACGCCCTCGCCGTCGCGGTCGACGAGGACGCACTTCGCGCCGCCCGACGACAGCCGCCGGGCCACCGCGGCGCCGATGCCGCTGGCCGCTCCGGTGATGAGTGCAACTGTGCTCATGGGGCTCCTCGCGGGGTCAGGGGCGGGGTCAGGGCTGGTCGAGCATGCGATGGGCGCGGGAGATCAGCGTCGGCACGGCCGCGCCGATGCGGTCGAACCCCTCCCCCACGGTCTTACCCTGCTTGAAGCGGGCGTGGATGCCCTCCACGATCACCGCCAGCTTGAAGTTGCCGAAGGCCACGTAGAACCCGAGGTCCGAGATGTCGCGGCCGGAGACCTTCCCGTAGTGGGCGGCGAACTCGGCGGCGTTCATGAACCCCGGCGCCACCGTCACGTCGCCCGACACGGGGATGCGGGCCCGTTCGTCGTCCCCGCGGTCGTGCCAGTACGTCAGCGTGAGCCCCAGGTCGGCCAGCGGGTCGCCGAGCGTGGACATCTCCCAGTCGACCACGGCCATGATCTCGATCTCGGCCGGCGGCGGCGCCAGGCGCACCAGCGTGTTGTCCAGCCGGTAGTCGCCGTGCACCAGGGTGCTGTCGGACGCGGCGGGCAGCCGCTCGCGCAGCCGCCGCACGAGGCTGTCGTAGTCGGGCAGGTCGGCGGTCTTCGACCGTTCCCACTGCTGGCACCACCGGTCGAGCTGCCGGCCCAGGTACCCCTCGGGACGGCCGAAGTCGCCGAGCCCCACCTCGCGGTAGTCCACGGCGTGGATGGCGGCCAGCACCTCGGCCAGCCGCTCCGACAGCCGCCGCGTCTGGGCCGGCGTCGGCCGCCCCAGCTCGTCCTTGGTCTGCACGGCGGCGCCGGGCACGTACCCCATGACATAGAACGGCGCCCCGACCACCTCCTCGTCGGCGCAGAAGGCGACGGGCTCGGGCACCGGGACGGGCGTCGGCGCCAGCGCGGAGATGACCCGCCACTCCCGCCGCATGTCGTGGGCGGTGGGCAGCACGTGACCCAGCGGCGGTCTGCGCAGCACCAGCCGGCGCTCGCGCGCCTCCACCAGGTAGGTCAGGTTCGACCTGCCTCCGGAGATCAGCGAGACGGACAGCGGCTCCCCGGCGTCCGGCACGTTCCTGCCCAGCCACGAGACCAGCCGCGGCCAGTCGATCCCTGGTACCGTCATGGACACACATTAGAACGCCACTCGGTCCTGAAAGCCAGCTGAGAGTTGCATAACAGTAGGCCCGGCACATCCCAGGCATGGGCGCCCATCCTTTAACCTGGCCCTACACCTCTGACCGCATGCTGGTCAGGTTGTGGTAAGCCGACAGTAGGAGCCCATGCGCGTCACCGTTGCCCACCCTCGCGATCTGGGACAGCCCGAGCTCAGCCGATGGCGCGCCCTGCAGGAGTCCGACGCCGCCTTCGACAACCCCTTCCTGTCCCCGGAGTTCACGGTCACCGTGGGCGAGCTCCGCGACCTGGTCCGGGTGGCCGTCCTGTACGACGGGCCGGACATCGTCGGCTTCTTCCCCTTCGAACGCCATCCGCTGG
This sequence comes from Nonomuraea sp. NPDC050227, assembly GCF_044459705.1. Classification (NCBI taxonomy): domain Bacteria; kingdom Bacillati; phylum Actinomycetota; class Actinomycetes; order Streptosporangiales; family Streptosporangiaceae; genus Nonomuraea; species Nonomuraea sp. NPDC050227. The sequence goes on from NZ_JBITJF010000018.1 coordinate 116,777, forward strand.
GCATCGGCAAGCCGGTCGCCGCGGGGCTGACCGACGCGCAGGGCCTGGTCCACGCCAAGGGCCTCGACCTCGACCCGCGCCGGTTGATCAAGGAGTGCGGGCTGTCGGTCTACGAGTTCGACCACCTGGTCTCCGGCCAGCCGCTGCTCGACGGGCGGCACACCACGCACCCCTCGCCGATCATCGACCTGCGCGACGGGTGGGGCCCCTACACCGAGACGTTGCGCGCCCGGTCCGGCAAGACGTACAAATCAACCCTGGCCAAGTCGCGCAAGCTGCAGCGCGAGTCGGGGCCGCTGCGCCACGACTACGCGATCGCCGAGACCGGGCCGCTGCACACGCTGCTCGGCTGGAAGACCGACCAGTACCGGCGTACCGGGCGCACCGACCGGTTCTCCCAGCGGTGGATCGTCGAGCTGGTCGAGCGGCTGCTGGCCACCCGGTCCGACAGCTTCGCCGGCGTCCTCGACATGGTCTACGTCGACGACGTGCCGGTGGCCGGGCACTTCGGGGTGCGCACCCGCACGACGCTGGCCGGCTGGTTCCCGGCCTACGACACCGCCTACGCCAAGTACTCCCCCGGGCTCATCCACCACCTGGCGATGGCCGAGGCGGCCGCCGCGTCGGGCGTCCAGGTGATCGACATGGGCCGGGGCGAGAAGGAGTACAAGGAGAAGCTCAAGAACGGCGAGCTGGAGGTGGCCGAGGGCCGCGTGGCCAGGGCCGGCGTGGCGGCGGGGGTCCACTGGATGATGCGGGTGCCGGTGCGCAAGACGCGTGCCACGGTGATGGCCAATCCGCTGCTGCTCAAGACCGCGGACAAAGCGTTGAAAACTTTCGGGCGACTGCGTACCGTCCTACAAGGGTGAGACTCATCGCGGAGCGCACCGGGCGGCACTGCCTGTGGCTCCCATCCAACCGCCTCGGCCTCTACCTCGCGCTGCGCCACTGGTGCCTGCCGGGTCAGCGGCTGCTCATGTCTCCGGTCTCGGCCGACGAGATCCTCTTCCTCGTGCTGGCGGCCGGTCTGCGCCCGGTGATCGCGCCGCTGTCCCCGCGTGACGGCAACATCGACGTCTCCCGGGTCGACCTGTCCACGGTGGACGCCGTCCTGACGACGAACCTGTACGGCCTGCCCGACCAGGTGTCGGCCTTCGCGGGAAAGATCCTGATCGAGGACGTGGCGCACGCCCTGGAGACCGCTCCCGGCGGGCGCCCGCTGGGCACGTTCGGCCAGGCGGGGGTCTTCAGCCTGTCCAAGCATCCGGGCGCGGGCTCGGGCGGCGTGCTCGCGGTGACCGACCGCGCCGACCTCGAAGCGCTCGAACGCGCCCGCGACGAGCTGCTCGTCCCCGGCGCGCTGCGCGCCGACCTGTTCAGCGTGGCCACCTCCATGGCCCGGCAGGTCGCGCTCAGGCTCGACCTCGTCCGCCCGGCGCTCGCGCTGATGCGCGCACTCGGCATGCAGGAGGAGCGCGAGGGTTACCGCATCGCCCTGGAACCCGACGCGCTGGAGCTGGCGCTCAAGCAGGTGCCCGCGCTGCCGCCGTTCGACCCGTGGGTACGCGCCGACCTGGCGGCCTACCGCGCCCGGCGGGGGCGGCTGGTCCGCTGGTACCAGTCCAGGCGCCTGGCCAAGGTGCCCGGCGAGCGGGCGCGGCGGCTGGCCGGGATCGCCCGGCTGGCCGAGCTGCCCACGGTGGCGCCCGCCGTGCTGGACAACCTGGACCAGCCGCTGTTCCGCGTCCCGCTGCTGGTGCGCGACAGGGACGCGGCCGTCGCCGCGCTGGAGCGCCGCGGGGTGGCCACCGGCTACCTGTACGACCCGCCGTACGACGAGTACGCCCTCGGCTTCACCGACGCCTCGCCGGACCCGGGCCCCGCGCGCTGGTGGGCCCGGCACGTGCTGCCGGTGGACCCGCTGTACGCGGCCCGCTCGCTGCCCGTCCTGCGCGGTCTGGAGCCGCCTATGCAGGGTCCGCGCGAAGCAGTCTGAGGAACGCGCGCAGCCCGGTGATGATCTCCTGGTTGTCGTTGAGGCCGTCCACGGTCTCCTCGAAGCGGCGGGCCATCAGCGTGATCCGGCGGTCCAGGTCGTGGTCGGCCCGTTCCAGGCCGGCCCGGGTGGCCGCGAGCTCGCCGCCGAGCTCCTCGGCCTGCCGGGTGAGCCGTTCGGCGGCGGCGGACAGCGCCTCGACCTGGTCGCGCAGCGCGATCACGTCGAGGCGCGGGTAGCGGACCTCGCGTCCCAGCGTCCTGACCCGCTCGCGCAGGTGCCCGACGTAGGCCCCGGCCGGGCGGAACGCGGTGGCCAGCAGGTAGAACGCGGCGAAGTAGTAGCCGATCTGCCGCCCGGAGAAGAACGTGACCACCGCGACCACGACGGCCGAGACCACGTGCCCGGCGACCGCCAGGACGAGCATGCGGCGGGCGATCGTCCTGGCCTCCTCCGCACCGCGGGCCGGGACGTCGATGCCGGTCTCGCGGGAGACCTCGATGTCGCGCACCACCTGCCGGGCGGCGAAGGACAGGTTCCACGGGAAGGTCAGCAGGACGGCCAGCCAGACCAGGCAGATCGCGCCCAGGCCCAGCGACAGGAGGGTGGACAGGGGCACGCCCGCGTACAGGACGAGCCACGCGGTGACCGCCGTGACGATCAGCGAGGCCGGCAGGAGCCAGGGTTTCATGCCCGCCACCCTGCCGACGGCGGCCCGGCGGGCGCCAGCGCTCAGATACTCAATCCGGTCTGAGCATCCCGGATCAGCCCGGCCAGCACCGCGCAGCCGCGCCGGACGTCCCTGAGCGAGGCCGAGCCGTAGCCGAGGACCAGGCCGTGCAGGCGGGCGCGGTCGTGGTGGTGGCGGTCGGCGGGGTCGAGCAGCACGCCGCGCTCCCTGGCCCGCTCCACGACCTCCTGGACGTCGCCCGCCGGCAGCTCGGCCAGCACGTGCAGCCCGGCGGTGTCGCCGCGCAGGCGGCAGACCGGGCCGAGGATCTCCACGACGGCGGCCCGGCGGCGGGCGTACTCCAGGCGCATCCTGCGCAGGTGGCGGTCGAGGTCGCCGCGTTCCAGGAGGGTGGCGACGGCCTGCTGGACCGGTCCGCTGGTGCGGTCGGAGACCGCGGCGCGGAGGGCGGCGATCCGGCTCACCAGGTCGGGCGTGCCGACCAGCCAGCCGACGCCGACGTCGGGGGCCAGGGTCTTGGACAGCGAGCCGAGCAGCACGACGCGGGTGGGGTCGAGGCCGTAGAGGGCGGGGAGAGGGGCGACGTCGTAGCGGAACTCGGCGTCGTAGTCGTCCTCGACGATCGTGGCGCCGGTGCTCCTGGCCCAGGACAGCAGGCGTTCCCGGCGCGGGATCGGCAGCCGCCCGCCCAGCGGGTACTGGTGCGCCGGGGTGGTGTAGAGGACGCGCAGGTCGCGGGGCAGGTCGTCGACGATCACGCCGTCCTCGTCCACCGGGCAGGGCACGACCTCGGCGCCCCTGGCCGCGAACACCGTGCGGGCGACGTGGTAGCCCGGGTCCTCGACGCCCGCCCGTCCGCCGCCGGCCAGCAGGGCCAGCGCGCACAGGTCGAGCCCGTTGCCGGTGCCCCTGGTGACCAGGACGTTCTCGGGGCCGACGGCCATGCCCCTGGCCCTGCGCAGGTGGTCGGCGAGCAGCTCGCGCAGGCGCGGCAGGCCGTGCAGGTCGGGCGAGTCGCCGGGCGGCAGCTCGCCGGCGCTGCGCCAGGCCCGCCTCCAGGCGGCCCGGTCGTAGTCGCGCACCCAGGGGTCCCCGGGACGCAGGTCGATCCACTCGCCCTCGGGACGGCGGGCGGGCGGCGCCGGTTCGTACGGGCTCTCGCGCGGCGGGACGTGCGACTCCATGGCCGCCACGAACGTGCCGGACCCGTGGCGCCCCTCCAGCCAGCCCTCGGCGTAGAGCTGCTGGTACGCCTCGGTGACGACCGTCCGGCTCACCTTGAGCTGGTCGGCCAGCGCCCGCGTGGACGGCAGCCGCTCGCCCGGCGCGAGCGCGCCGCCCATCATGGCGTGCCGCAGCCAGCCGGCGAGCTGGGTGGTCAGCGGGGCGGCCGAGTCGCGGGACAGGGATACCGGCAGGTCAATGTGGGTGCGCACGAAAGTGGTCTCTAGGAAGGGTCGGTTAGTGGCCCTACAGGATAGGTCCACTTCGCGATTAGCGTCGAATCATGCTCTCCTCCACCCCGCGCACGGTTCTCGGCCGAGAGAAGCACCGCGGCAGCACCGACCGGAACGATCTCTACGACGTGCTCGACAGAGGACTCGTCTGCCATCTCGGCGTGGTGGCCGACGGCCATCCCATGGTCGTGCCCACCGGCTACGGACGGATCGGCGACACCCTCTACCTGCACGGCTCCACCGGCGCGCGCTCGCTGCGGGCCGGCGACGGCACCGAGGTGTGCGTCACGGTCACCCACCTGGACGGCATCGTGCTGGCCCGCTCGGTCTTCAACCACTCCGTCAACTACCGTTCGGCGATCGTCTACGGCCGCGCCCGGCTGGTGAGCGACCCCGACGAGCGGCTGGCGGCCCTGCGGGCGCTCACCGAGCAGCTCGCCCCCGGCCAGTGGGACTACGTCCGGCCGCCCACGCGCAAGGAGCTGGCCGCCACCGCCGTGCTGGCTCTGTCGCTGGCCGAGGCGTCGGTCAAGATCCGCAGCGGGGCGCCGGAGGACGAGGAGGAGGACTACGCGCTGCCGGTCTGGGCCGGGGTGCATCCGCTGGTCACGTCGTGGGGCGAACCGCAACCGGATCCGGCACTTCCAGAAGGTATCGATATACCGGTTCACATCCTCCGTCGGGAGTAGTTCCATGAATCCGGAACCACCTGGCAAACCCGACTCCTTGATCACGCGTCTCATCAGGTGGGCCGGCTCCTGATGGGAGAGGGCGATGGAGTGGAGTGCTCCCGGTTACACGGAGATCAGACAGCTCGGCGCGGGCGCGAGCGGGCGCGTCGTGCTGGGCTTGCACGACGAGACGGGCGTGAAGGTCGCGATCAAGTACCTCTCCGAGGCGCTGCTGCGCGACCCCGCCGCCCTGTCCCGCTTCCAGGCCGAGGCGCGGGTGCTGACCTCGCTGCGCGACCCGAACATCGCCACGATGTGGGAGTACATCCAGGAGCCGAACGGCGCCTGCATCGTGATGGAGCTGGTCAACGGCGTCTCGCTGCGCGCCCTGCTGCGTGAGAACGGCACGACCGAGCCGGAGGCGGCGCTGGCCGTGCTGAAGGGCTCGCTGCTGGGCCTGGCCAGGGCCCACGCGTCCGGGGTCGTGCACAAGGACTACAAGCCCGAGAACGTGCTCGTGCGCGACGACGGGATGAGCAAGCTCGTGGACTTCGGCGTCGCGGTGCCGCAGGGCACGGCCACGCATCCGGAGGGGACGCCGCCGTACATGGCGCCGGAGTTGTGGGCCGGCCGGCCCGCCTCGCCGGCGACCGACGTGTACGCGGCCACCGCGGTCTTCTTCGAGTGCCTGACCGGGCACCGGCCGTACCGGTCGACCGAGCCCAGCGTGCTCGGCTACCAGCACGTGCACGCGCCGGTGCCCTTCCACGACGCGCCCGAGGCGGTCCAGGGGCTCGTCCGGCGCGGCCTGGCCAAGGAGCCGCGGGACCGGCCGCCGAGCGCCCTGGCCTTCGTCGAGGAGCTGGAGGCCACGGCGCGGGCCGCGTACGGCGAGGACTGGGAGGAGCGGGGCAGACGGCGCCTGGCCGCGCTGGTCGCCCTGCTCGCGCTGCTCCTGCCGGCCCCGCCGCAGCCCACCCCCGAGGTCACCACGTCCCTGGCCAGGACGGTCTTCCACGGCCTGCGGTCCAACGCGGTGCGGGTGGGCATGGGCACCGCCCTGGTGGCGGTGGTGACGGTGGCGGTGGTGGTCGCGCTCGCCGCCCGGCGGCAGCCTGCCGAGCAGCCGGTCGGCGCGGCCGTCGCGGTGCCGCCGGCCACGACCGAGGCGGTGACCGCGCCGCCGAGCACGGCCGAGGCGGTGCTCGCGCCGCCGACCACGCCCGAGGCGACGCCGCGCACCTCTCCCGAGGGACCGCCGTCGCCGGCGTCCCCGCCCGAGCTGCTGCCGCCGCCGACCTCCAGGCCGCCCGTCACCACCCGGGCGCCGCGCACGCCGACGGCCGGGCCCACGAGGAAGCCGACCAGGACCGCCACGCCGACGCCCGAACCGACGCCCACCCGGACCCCGGCGCCGTCCCCCACACCGACCCCCAAACCGACGCCCACCCCGACGCCGACGCCCGTCGCGACCGTTCTCGGGGTGAGCGTGGGTGACGTCACGGTCGACGGCGACGGCGTCGCGCGCGCCTCCGTCACCGTCCGGACCGCCGGGGGCGCTCCCGTCAACGCCACCGGGACGTGGACCGCGCCGGGCGGCGAGGGCCACGTCCAGCGCCTGCGGCTGAGCGGCGCGACGTCCTACACCCGCGCCTTCACCTGGGACCTCGGCGAACGGCCGTGCGGCGGGACCGTCACGCTGACCGTCGTCACCTCCCCCGCCGCGCCGGGCGGCGCCCGGTCCTCCTCGGTGCCGGTGCCGGCCTGCCGGACGCGGGTGAACGGGCTGTTCGTCTCGCTGGCGATGCCCGAGGCGCCGGGGCTGACCGCGCGCGCCCGGGTCGGCGTGACCGCCGACGGCACCGGCGAGCTCCCGGTCGAGGCCGCGTTCGCGGTGGACGGCGAGACCGTCGGCACCCGTACGGCGAGCCTGTCCGGCCAGACCTCCTACTCCCGCGTCTTCACCCACTCCTTCCGCGCGCGCCCCTGCGGCTCCACCCTGTCGGTACGGGTCCGCGCCGGCGACCGCGTCCGGACCGCCCGGGTCGAGGTCACCTGCCCGCCCGCCGTGCGACGGGTCTCGATCGTCAGGGCCGGGCTGAGCGAGGGCGGCCTGGCGGCGACCGTCTCGGTGGTCACCGCCGACGACCGGCCGGTGACGCTGGACGTGGGGTTCCTGCTCGGCGGCGAGCCGGCCGGCTCGGAGCGGCTCACGCTGTCCGGCGACACCACGTACACCAGGACGGTGAGCCGGGCGCTCAGGACCGTCCCGTGCGGCACCACCTGGACCGTCACGGCGAGCACGACGCCGGAGGCGGCCGGCGGCCCGGACCAGGCGAGCGGAAAAACCCTAGAATGCCCCAGAGAGACACCCAAGCCAGAAGAAACCCCAAAACCACAGGAAACGCCCAAACCGCAGGAATCCCCACAATCCGATAAGCCCGGCACGGTGGACTAACCTCGCAAATTCGGCCATATCGGCATATCGGTGGCGGGAAAGCCCTTCCCTCTGGTTAAGCTACGCAGCGTTTGATGCGGGTGGGGGCCCGAATGACTCCAGAGGAGACCGTTTATGTACGGCGATGGGCAGTGGGGGGTCCCCGGCTACACCGAAGTCCGGGAACTGGGCAGCGGCGCCGCCGGCCGGGTGGTCCTGGCCACGCGTGACCACGACGGCGTGGAAGTCGCCATCAAATACCTGAACGACGAGCTCAGGTCCGACATGGGCTTCGTGGCCAGGTTCCGGCACGAGGCCCGGCTGCTCGGCACCCTGCAGAGCTCGCACCACGCGCGCCTGATCGACTACGTCGAGTCGGGGCAGGGCGCGGCGATCGTCATGGAGCTGGTCAACGGCGTCTCGCTGCGCGAGATCCTGCGCTCCGAGGGGCCGACCGGGGCCGAGGCGGCGCTGGTCGTGCTCAAGGGCTCGCTCCAAGGGCTGGCCGCCGCGCACGCGATCGGCGTCGTCCACCGCGACTTCAAGCCCGAGAACGTGATGGTCCAGGGCGACGGGGTCAGCAAGCTGGTGGACTTCGGCATCGCGGTCCGGGCCGGCGAGGGGGCGAGCGCCGCGGGCACGCCGCCGTACATGGCGCCCGAGCAGTGGGCGGGCGGGGCCGCCGGGCCGGCGACCGACGTCTACGCCGCCACCGTCGTGTTCTTCGAGTGCCTGACCGGCACCCGGCCCTTCCGGGCGCCCAACATCGCCGCGCTCGCCCGCCAGCACCAGAGCGCGCCGCCGCCCGTCGAGGAAGTGCCCACGGCGCTCCAGAGCCTGGTCGAACGCGGCCTGGCCAAGCAGCCGGGCGAACGGCCGCCGTCCGCCGAGGCGTTCCTGACCGAGCTGGAGGCCATCGCGGCCGAGGCGTACGGCGCCGACTGGGAGGAGCGCGGACGCCGCCGCCTGGCCGCGCTCGCCGGCCTGCTCATCCTGCTGTTCCCGAGCCCCCTGCACGATGCCGCCGAGACGCATACCGCGCTCACCGAGACCCGTTTCCCCGACCCCGCCCGCCTGCTGAGCAAGCTCTCGGCCAAGATCGCGATCGGCGCGGTCGCCGTGGGCGTGGTGGTGGCCGTGGGCGTGATCCTGGTCAACTCCTCCTCCGACGAGCCGGTGCTGCGGGCCCAGACGAGCGAGGTCACGCCCAGCGCGACCGACCCGGTGATCGACGAGGAGCCCACGGAGGAGGAGCCGACCGCGACGCCCGAGGAGACCACCCCGGAGCCGGACCCGACGCCGACCTCCGCGGACCCGGCCGTCTCGACCCCGCCGCCCGTCCTGCCGACGGCGACGGCGGCGGCCTCGCCGTCCAGGACGCCCAAGCCGACCCCGACGCGGAAGCCGACCAGGCGGCCGGTCAGGACGCCGAAGCCGACCCCGACCGACTCCCCCGAGCCGGACATCACCGGCAAGAACAGCACGACCAGCGACGGCAGCAAGCCCACCTCGGCCGCTCCCACGCCCACCCAGACCTCCGCCCCGTCCACCAGGACGCCCTCGACCAGGACGCCCCCGAGCAGCCCGCCGCCTTCGGAGACGGAGGAGCCCAGCCCGACCGGGACGCCGAGCGGCGGCGAGGGCGGCGGCACCGAGACGCCCACCCTGGACACAGTGGGCAAGGCGCAGGCCGGACTCCTCGCGCTCGGCCTGATGACGTCCGGCGCGGTTCCGGTCACACTTGCGGTGAAACGTCGCATGACAGGACGCCACAGAAAGCAGCGCTAGACGCGCCGGGGGGCAAGGGGGATGGACAACCACAGGAACGGTATCGCCGGATTCCGGCTGACCGAGCACACGTGGATGACCGAGCTCGGCAACTGGATCGACGCCATCTCGCCGGACGGCCGCAGGGCCGGGGCGCTGCTGTTCGACCCTCGGGTCATCGGCCTGCCCGGCGTCCGGGAGCGCGTGGTGAACACGGTCATGACCGACCAGCACCTCGTGCTGGGCGGCATGGGCGGGCTGATCCCGGTGGCCGACGTGGTCGCGGCGGGCGACCAGGTGTGGCTGCTCACCGCGCAGGCGGTCAGTCCCACGCTGGCCGACCTGCTCGCCGGCGCGCCCGTCGATCCGGCGGGGGCGGCGTCGGTGCTGACGGAGACCGCGCAGACGCTGCTCGCGCTGCACGCCGCCGGGGTCACGCACGGCTCGGTGCACCCGGGCACGGTGGTGATCACCGCCGAGGGGGCCGCGCTGCTGTCGGAGCGCGGCCTGTCCGACGCGATCCGCGGCCAGGTCTCGCCGCGCGAGCGGGACGCGGCGGGCTGGGCGTCGCTGGCCCGCGGGCTGGCCGCGTCCTTCACGCAGACCGCGCCTCGGGCCGCCGGCCTGTTCGAACGGGCCGCCGGCACGGCCACCACGCTCGGCCTCGAACCGGCCCGCGCCATGCTGAGCCAGGAACGCGCGGCGCTGCCCGGCGGCCTGATCAGCCGGGACGCGCTGGCGCGGGCGGCGCGCGGCAGGTCGGCGTTCGCGCAGCCGCCGTCGTTCGCCGCGCAGCCGCCGCCGGCGCCCCAGGACGAGGGCGACATCGTCACGCTGCTGCACGTGCCGACGTCGGGGTCGCCGCCGCGCCTGCAGTTCGGCCCTGGGGTGGGCGGCCCGGGAGCCGGTGCCGGCACCGTGCGGCAGCCCGAGACGACGGCCGAACGCATCTGGCGCGAGGGACGCGACGGCGCCGCGACCGTCCACCAGCCGGAGAAGCGGTCCCAAGGCCGGGTGGCCAAGGTGTCGCGGCGACGGCGGCGGCGCACGATCCTGTCCACGGCGCTCTTCGCGGTCGTCATGGCGGGCGCGATCGTGGCCTGGTTCAGGCTGACGGACGCCCCCGAGCTGGCGGTGCGGTCGATCGACGTGGTGGCGCCGAAGAAGACGCTGGGCTGCGGCGGCGCGATCGTCCTGACCGGGACGGTGGTCACCAACGGCGGCGTGGGCGAGATCCGCTACGAGTGGCGCAAGAACCTGGACAAGGAGGTCGTCAAGGGCAGCCTGCGCACGAGCGCCGACAAGACGTCCTACTCGGTGCCGCTGCGCTGGACGTTGTCGGGCAAGAGCAACGTCAAGGCCACGGCCACGCTGAAGGTGCTCTCGCCGGGCCCGGCGCGTACCGACAAGGCGAGCTTCACCTACAAGTGCTGACCTTCCCTGAATGCGCAACAAAGCGGTTCTTACTAATCTGACGGGCATGACCACGCAGACCCCCGCGGGCTGGTACCCCGACCCGTACGGAGAGCCGCAGCTCCGCTGGTGGGACGGCAACCAATGGACGGACGCCACCCACGCGCAGGAGCGGCAGCCTCAGCCGCAGCAGCCGTCCTCCGGGCCGCAGCAGGGCCCGGGGCCGCAGCCCCAGTCGTCCCCCGACTGGTCGGCCACCCCGGCGAACCCCACGCTCCAGTACGGCCGTCCCTCCTCCGGCCAGCCGCCCTACGGGCAGCCCGCCGACCAGCAGCCCGCGCAGGGTCAGCCCCCCTACGGCGGTCAGCCCGCCCAGGGCCTGCCCGGCTACGGGCAGCCCACCCACCAGCAGCCCGCCTTCGGCCAGCAGCCCACGCAGCAGCCCACGCAGTGGGCCGGCGGTCCGCTGCCCGGCCCCGGCCAGGCGCCGCCGCCCAAGCAGGGCAACCCGCTGCCGTGGGTGTTCGGCGGCCTGGCCGCGCTGGTCGTGGTCGCGCTGATCGTGGTCGCCGGGATCTTCTTCCTCAACCGGGGCGGCAGCACGCCGGTCGCCTCGCCCACCACCGAGGAGCCGCAGCCGTTCCCGACGGCCGAACCGCCCTCCGCCGGGCCGCCGACCGAGCTGCCCCCGCAGGGCGGCGAGCTGCCGCAGCCGCAGGACGGCCGCATCACCGACCCGCGCAGCGGCCTGTCCTACCAGGCGCCCGACGGCTGGAAGGTGCCCGCGTACGGCGACGTCAACGGCACCGACCCCTCCCAGCAGATGTGGACGAGCGGCGTGCAGGCCAGCTCGCAGGAGAACTACGAGGGCGACAAGGACTGGATCGGCAACGCCTACGCCGGCCCGCTGGCCGCGCTCATCCCCTACACCGGCGCCGCGGCGCTGGAGGACACCGCCAAGGCGCTGTTCATGCAGTTCAGCACCCAGTTCTACGAGCCGCAGCACACGACCAAGCTGATCGAGAACAAGGCCACGAAGATCGGCGACCATGACGCGTGGGTCATGCAGTTCCAGCTCGACTTCACTGCCGTCGCGGAGAAGAACGGCTACAAGTGGAAGAAGGAGAACGCCGCGATCGTGCTCATGGACCGCGGGGCCGGGCAGCGTCCGACGTTGTTGTACATCTCCGTTCCCGACAATCTGGGCACAGACGTGGTGGCGAAGGTTCTCGGCTCGCTCAAGCCCGCGTAAGCGGGGGCACTAGGCTGGTGGGGTAACAAGCGGGCGGATTGCTCCGAGCCGCTGGGCGAGGAGATCGAATGAGTGACGTGCTGGTCTGGATCGACTGCGAGATGACCGGGCTCGACCTGGGGCGCGACGCGCTGGTCGAGGTGGCCTGTGTCATCACCGACAGCGAGCTCAATCAGCTCGACGAAGGCGTCGACGTGGTCATCAAGCCGCCGCCGGAGTCGCTGGAGCAGATGTCGCAGGTCGTGCGCGAGATGCACACCGCCTCGGGCCTGCTGCCCGAGCTGCCGGGCGGCGTCACGCTGGCCGAGGCGGAGTCGCTCGTGCTCGACTACATCCGGCGGCACGTGCCGGAGCCGAAGAAGGCGCCGCTGTGCGGCAACTCGATCGGCACCGACCGCACGTTCATCGCCAGGGACATGCCCGGGGTCGACGCCTGGCTGCACTACCGCATGATCGACGTGTCGTCGATCAAGGAGCTGGTGCGCCGCTGGTACCCGCGGGTCTACTTCGCGGCCCCGGAGAAGCAGGGCGGCCACCGCGCGCTCGCCGACATCAAGGAGAGCATCAGGGAGCTGCGCTACTACCGCGCGGCGATCTTCGTGGCGCAGCCCGGCCCCGACTCGGCAACCGCCCGGCAACTCGCCGAGCGGGTCAGCGGCTAATTGGATGGCGTAAAGACTCCCGAACCCCGCTACACTTTTCCTGTGCCGTCACGGAGTGGGCGGCCATGGTGGGTGTAGCTCAGTTGGCAGAGCGCCAGGTTGTGGTCCTGGATGTCGAGGGTTCAAGTCCCTTCACTCACCCCAAGCACACAGCCGGTCCCTCGGGACCGGCTGTTGTCGTTTTCTCCCGCCAACGCCCCCAAATCAGGACAATGCGAGTTATGCTCACTGTCTACCGCTAACGCCGGAAGCACGGGGGCCATCGGCGATCAGACCGTCTGCGCGCCCCCGGAGGCCGGATGAGAGTCGACGACGCAGCGTTCGACAGTGTGATCACCTCCTTGAGCAAACGCGAGGCCGAGGTCATGGATCTGATCGCCTCGGGCCGATCCAACGGCCAGATCGCCCAGTGCCTGTTCCTCAGCGAGAAGACCGTGAAGAACCACGTCAACCGGATCTACGCCAAGCTCGGCGTCGACTCCCGGGTCACGGCCATCGGACTGTGGTTGTCGCTCAGGAAGGACGGCTCCTGACCCGGCGGGGGTTCAGCCGGTCGTGATCCGGCGGCCGGTCAGGCGGGTGGGCCTGATCTTCAGGTAGTGCTGGCGCCGCCCGCCGGCCCACGGCTCGACGCCCGTGCTCGCCGCCTCGGCCTGCTCGTCCTCGGTCGTGACGTGGTGCAGCGAGCCGTGGACGAGCACGCTCCAGCCGACCCGCGTCAGCTCCTCTATGCGATCGACCTCGAACGCGACCTCGTACTCGACGTCCTCCACACCCGTGCTCAGGTCCTCGTCGGTGCTGCCGCCCGCCGCGGTGCGGAACACGATCGCCCCCTCCGACATCCGGAAGTTCACCGGCAGCACGGTCAGGCCGTAGCGGCCCTCGAAGGCGATCCGGCCCACTCCCCCGGGCCGCAGCAGGCGCAGGCACTCCTCCTCCGCCAGCGGCACCAGCGTGGGGTGCGCCGCGGCCGGCCCCGCGCCGGCGGGCTCGGCCACCTCCCCGAGCAGGCCCTCCACGGTGGTCTCCAGCGCCTCGGCCAGGCGGGCCAGGGCCTCGCGCACCGAGATGCCGGACTGGTCCTCCAGATAGGCGACGTAGCCGACCGCCACGCCGGACCTCTCGGCCAGCTCCTGCCGGCTCAGGTTCAGCGATTCGCGACGTTCGGCTATCCGGCGGCCCAGGCGTTCCATCGTGGTCACTTGCTCAGACATACCGGTGCCCTACCCCGGATCTCCCCTCTTCCCGGTGGTGTCTGTGGCAGAAATGGTTTAACCGATGCTCTGGGTGCCATATGGACCATGGAACGCAATCCGGGAAGGACGTGGTCATGGTGCGGAGAGCGCGCGTCGTCGTCGTGGGGGCGGGCTTCGCCGGCCTGGCCGCGACGCGGGAACTGGCCAAGGGCGGCGCCCTGGTCACGCTCGTGGACCGGAACCCCTACTCGACCTTCCAGCCCCTGCTCTACCAGGTGGCCACGGCGGGGATGGGCACGTCCGACGTCTCCTACCCGATCCGTACGTTCGCCGCGAAGTGGCCGAACGTCCGCGCCCACCGGGCCGCGCTGAGCAAGGTGCACCCGGCCGACCGGCGGGTGGAGTTCGCGGACGGCTCCACCCTCGACTACGACTACCTGGTGATCGCCACCGGCGTCACCACCAACTGGGTCCACGTGACCGGCGCCGAGGAGAACGCGCTGCCGATCTACTCGCTGCGCGACGCGGCCGACCTGCGGCGGCATCTCCAGCACTGCCTGGAGGACACCGCGGCGGGCCGGCGCGAGAGCGCCCACGTCGTGGTGGTGGGCGGCGGCGCGACCGGCGTGGAGACCGCGGGCACGCTGGCCGAGCTGCGCCGCCGTACGGTGCCGCTGACGCATCCCGAGATCCGGCCCGACCAGACGAGCGTCACCCTGGTCGAGCGGTTCGACTACGTGCTGGCGCCGTACAAGCCGCGGCTGCGGGACGCGGCGGCCGAGGCGCTGCGCAGGAGAGGCGTCCGGATGCGCCTGGGAGCCACGGTGGCGGGCGTGGAGCCGGACGCCGTCATCCTGGAGGACGGGACGCGCCTGCCGAGCGACGTGACCGTCTGGGCCCTCGGCGTCACCGCGCCCAAGGAGGTGACCGACTGGGGGCTGCCGCAGGGCAAGGGCGGCCGGATCACGCTCACCGACGCGCTCAGCGTGCCCGGCCATCCCGAGATCTTCGTGGCCGGCGACCTGGCCGGACAGCCGGACCCGCTGCCCCAGCTCGCCCAGCCGGCCATCCAGATGGGCAAGCACGTGGGCAGGCAGATCCTGGCCGCGGCGCACGGGCGGCCGATCGGCCGCTTCTCCTACCGCGACCCCGGGATCATGGCCACGGTCGGCAAGGCCGAGGCGGTGCTCCAGCTGCGCAACGGGCTGACCATGCGCGGCCTGCCCGCCTGGCTGGCCTGGATCTTCGTGCACGTGGCGTACCTGCTGGGCGGGCGCAACCGGGTCAGCGTGCTGCTCAACTTCTTCTGGCGCTACGGCGGGCCGCGCCGCAGCGCCACCAGCATCGCCTCCACCGAGTGAGTGCCGGGTGAGCGGCGCTCAGAGCGCGGCCGACAGCGCGCCCAGGCCGTGTTCGAGGTCGGCCTCGGGGATGTTCAGCGCCGGGCGCAGGCGGACGGACCGGGGCCCGCAGGGCAGGGCCAGCACGCCGTGCTCCTCCCTGAGCCGGGTCACGTAGCCGTCCCTGGCGGCCTGGTCGGGCAGGTCGAAGGCGCACATCAGACCCCTGCCGCGCACGCCCGAGACCGTGTCGGGGTGCTCGGCCTCCAGCTTGGTGAGCCGTTCGAGCAGGACGCCGCCGAGCGTGCCGGCCCGCGCGATCAGGCCGTCGCGCTCGATGATCTCCAGCAGGCCGCGGCTGCGGACCATGTCCACCAGGCCGCCGCCCCACGTGGAGTTGATCCGGCCGCTGAGCTGGAAGACGTTGTCGGCCACCAGATCGACCCTGCGGCCGGCCATGATCCCGCCGACCTGCACCTTCTTGGCGAAGGCCACCACGTCGGGGGCCAGGCCGAGCTGCTGGTAGGCCCAGGGCGTGCCGGTGGTGCCGCCGCCGGTCTGGACCTCGTCCAGGACGAACAGGGCGTCGTGCTCGTGGCACAGGGCCTGCATGGCGCGCAGGAACTCGCCGCGCATGTGGTTGTCGCCGCCCTCGCCCTGGATCGGCTCGGCGATGAAGCAGGCGATGTCGTGCGGGTGACGCTCGAAGGCCGCCCTGGCCTGGGCCAGCGCGCGTTCCTCGGCGGCCTCGACGTCGCCGAGGTGGATGGCTGGCACGTCGATGCGCGGCCAGTCGAACTTGGGGAAGCGGTCGGTCTTGCTCGGCTCGGTGTTGGTCAGGCTCAGCGTGTAGCCGCTGCGGCCGTGGAAGGCGCGGGTCAGGTGCATGACCTTGGTGCCGAGGTCGCGGGGGCGGCCGGCGGCCTCGTTGCGCCGGCTCTTCCAGTCGAAGGCGGTCTTGAGCGCGTTCTCCACGGCCAGGGCGCCGCCCTCGACGAAGAACAGGTGGGGCAGCTCGGGGTCGCCGAGCACGCGGACGAACGTGTCGACGAAGTCGGCCAGGTGCTCGGTGTAGATGTCGGGGTTGGCGGGCTTGTTCCGGGCGACCTGGCCGAGCAGGGCGGCGAAGTCGGGGTCGAAGGGCGGGTTCACACCGAGCGGGGCGGACGCGAAGAAGGTGTAGAAGTCCAGGTAGCGGCGGCCGTTGCGGGCGTCCACCAACCAGGAGCCACGGCTGAGTTCGAGATCGAGGACGAGACGGTAGCCATCGACGAGCAGGTGACGGGCAAGGCGGGTGTGTACGTCCATGCCTTCTCCAATGTCGTGAGACAGGCCGGAGGTTCCATACAGGGAACCCGGTCGTATCCGTAAAATTTACGGTATTCCTGCCCCGCGAGTGAACTTCTTCAAACGAAGTGACAGCACAATCATCGCGATTCCATACAGGATCGCGAAAATGCCGATCAGCCAGACGAGGCTCAGCATTCCGGCGCCGGGCCAGATGATGAGCAGCACACCGAAGATCACCGACAGGATGCCGGCGATGATGAACATCCACTCGTTCTCGATGGACTTGCGCAGCCGCACGCCCGCCACGATCTCGGAGATTCCGGAGACGATGGCCCAGAAGGCGATGAGGTAGAGCAGCGCGAGCGAGGTGATCCCGGGCCAGGCGAAGGCCATGATGCCGGCCACGATGCCGACGATGCCGGAGAAGATCAGCCAGGCCCGCGACCGGGCGCCGTGCCGGAAGGCGGCGAAGAGCTCGAAGACGCCGGAGACGATGGCGTACGCACCGAAGAAGATCACCAGCACCAGCAGAGTGATCCCCGGCCAGATCAACGCCAGCACACCGAAGATGATCGCGGCGATGCCACGGACGAGCAGCAGCCACCACGAACGCGAAAGTTCCTGCATACTGGTCTGCTTTCCGTGATTCGTGCGAAAAGAGACCAGTGCCGGGTCAAATGTCGACCTACATGTGGGAATAGACCACGATCGACACCGCAATGTACTGCACCAGGTACGCGGCGATCGTGCAGGCGTGGAAGACCTCGTGGAAGCCGAACCAGCGCGGCGACGGATCGGGGCGGCGCAGCCCGTAGACGATCGCGCCCGCCGAGTAGAACACCCCGCCCACGGCCACCAGCACGACGGCGGCCACCCCGGCCCCTTCGAGCAGCTGCGGCATCACGAAGATCGCCGTCCAGCCCAGCGCCAGGTACAGGACGGTGTAGAGCCAGCGCGGCGCGTTCATCCAGAACACCCGGAACAGCACCCCGGCCAGCGCGCCGCCCCACACGACCGAGAGCACGGCGACCCTGGCCGCGCCGTCGAGGGCGAGCAGCCCGAACGGCGTGTACGTGCCCGCGATGATCAGGTAGATGTTGGCGTGGTCGAACCTGCGCAGCACCTCGGCCAGGCGCGGCCCCAGCGTGCCCCGGTGGTAGGTCGCCGAGATGCCGAACAGCAGCCCCGAGGTGATCGCGTAGACCCCGGCCGCCAGCCGGGCCTGCAGGGTCGGGCCGAGCGCCACGAGCACGAACCCGGCCACCAGCGTCACCGGCAGCGCCCCGGTGTGCAACCAGCCACGCAGCCTCGGCTTCACGGTGATGGTCGTCATGTAACCTACGGTACCGTAGGTTACGGATTGAGCTGAAGTGCCAAAGGTCACAGGCCGTTCAGGAAGCGCACGGCGATCGGCACCGCGGCCGAGCGGCCCGATCCGCCGTTCCTGACGAACACGCAGAAGGCCAGGTCGCCCCGGTAGCCGATGAACCAGCCGTGCGACGTCTGGTCCTGCACCTCGGCGGTGCCCGTCTTGCCCGCCACGCCCTCCGGCAGGCCCGCCTGGCTCGCCGTCCCGTGGTCCACGACGGCGGCCATCATCTCCCGCAACGCCCCGACCACCCCCTCGTCCAGCTTGACGTCGGGGAACGGCTCGCCGTCCACGCGGCGCACGTCGTCCTCCGGCAGCAGGCGGGGCGAGCGCCAGGTTCCGCTCTGCACGGCGGCGGCCACGGTGGCCATGCACAGCGGGGTGGCCACCACCGTGCCCTGGCCGATGACGTCCAGGGAGAACATGTCCGTGTCGTCGGTCTGCTGCATCGTGCCGCACCGGCCGCCCACGCCGGTCGCCATCGGCCGGTCGAACCCCCAGCGGGCGGCGGTCCTGCGCAGGTCCTCCATGGACAGCCGGCTGGTGGCCTGCTCGACGAACGTGGTGTTGCAGGAGTAGGCGTAGGCGTCGGCGAAGGTCACGGTCCCCCGGTCCACGTCGCCGTCGTTGCTGATCGCCGCCGCGAAGTCCGGCGCGTACGAGGCCGGGCAGCCCATCTCGTCGCCCGTGGCGACCCCCTTCTCCAGCAGCGCGGCGGCGACGATCGTCTTGAACGTGGAGCCGGGCGGGAAGGCGTCGCGCACCGCGCTGAAGTTGTCCTCCAGCCGGTCGGCCAGGGCCAGGATCTCGCCCGTGCTCGGCCTGAGCACCACGATCGAGGAGTTCGCCACGCCGTCCAGGGCCCGCGCGGCGGCGGCCTGGACCGGCTGCGACAGGGTGGTGCGCTCGACGTTCGCCTTCGGCAGGCGGGTCAGCAGCGTCTTGTCGGGCCGTCCAGGCATCCGCGACACCAGCTCCAGCCCGTGGTTGGCCTTGGCGAACTCGGGCTTGAGCGGATTGAGGTAGGCGTCGGCGTAGCTGTCGTTGGGGATCTTGGCGCCCTCGCTGGTCACCAGCTCGGCCGCCGGGGCCTCGACCTCCTCCACCTCCAGCGTGCCGCCGTCCTTGAGCAGCGGGTGCAGCGTCTCGGGCGTCCACAGCACCCGCCAGGCCCGGTCGCGTACGCCCAGCCGCAGCGTGCTGTCGAACGGCCACGACCCGAGGTCCGTCAGCTCCCGCACGCCCGTGAAGCGCACCTCGGCCGACTCCTCCCCCGTGCCGCGCACCGGCCCCGGCGTGAGCCGGATCGACTCGACGTGCAGGTTCTGCGACAACTCGCGGTGCCGGTCGAAGAAGTCGGCCGGCGGCCGGTCGACCAGCAGGGCCATGCCCGCGACGTCCCCCTTCCGCCAGGCGTCGAAGTAGGCGGCGGCGGTCTTGGCGGCGCTGCCCTTGACCTGCCCGGCGGCCAGAACGGCGAAGGCGCCCGCCCCCAATACCGCGACAACCGCGATGACGAGCACAATCAGCCTCTTGCGTCGCATACGGTTCTCCCAGGGAGGGATCAGCGTGGCACGTGGACAGCGGGAACCGATGCCTGGCCTTTATCCGGTGACGTTCGGCGAGGTCGAGCTTCTCCGGGACCTGGACAGGCAGGACGGCTGGGTGCTGTCCAAGGATGGCGTACCTCAGTCGTACGTTGACCTACAAGACCCGACATTTCTGGATTTCGAGTACGTCCGGCTCATGGCCGACGTCATCGACCTCCTGCCGGAGGGGCCGCTGAGCTGCGTCCACGTCGGGGGCGGCGCGTGCACGATCCCGCGTTACGTCTCGGCCACCCGCCCCGGCTCCCGGCACATCGTGATCGAGCCCGACGGCCTGCTGGTCAACCTGGTCCGCGAGCAGCTCGACCTGCGCTCGGTCCCCCGGCTGAAGGTCATCGTGGCCGGCGGCCGCGAGGGCACGGCCAAGGTGTGGGACGACTCGGCCGACCTGGTCGTGCTCGACGCGTTCACCGGCGCCACGATGCCGGTGGAGCTGGCCACCGCGGAGTACATGGGCGACCTGGCCCGCGTGCTGCGCCCCGACGGCACGCTGCTGATCAACATGGCCGACGGCAAGGGCCTGGCGTTCGCCAAGCGGCTGCTGGCCACGGTGTGCGACGCGTTCCGGCACGTGGCGCTGCTGGCCGAGCCGGGGATCATGCGGGGCCGCCGGTTCGGCAACCTGATCGTCGCGGCCTCGCGCACGGAGCTGCCGCTCGACCTGCTGTCCCGGCGCGCGGCCGGCGGCCTCACCCAGGCGCGCTGCGTGCACGGGGAGACGCTGAAGAACTTCATCGGCGGCGCCCACCCCATCAAGGACGGCGACGCCGTGCTCGCCCCGGTCCCGCCCCCGGCCGTCTTCGGCTGAGTCAGCGGTCGGCCGGGCCGAGGTAGGCCAGGACGGCGGCCACCCGCCGGTGCACGTCGCCGCTGTTCTCCAGCCCCAGCTTGGTGAAGATGGCGTTCACGTTCTTCTCCACCGACGAGATCGACAGGTGCAGGGCACGGGCGATGCCGGCGTTGGAGCGGCCGTGGGCCATCTCGCGCAGCACGTCCCGCTCCCTCGGGGTCAGCGACTCCCCCTGCCCGCGGACCTCGCGCCTGGCCAGCAGGCCCTCGACCACTTTGGGGTCGATGACCGAGCCGCCCCCGGCGACCGCCCGGATCGCGCCGAGCAGCTCGTCGAGGTCGCCCACGCGGTCCTTCAGCAGGTAGGCGAACCCGGCCGTCCCGTGCTTGAACAGCTCGAAGGCGAACAGGGCGTCGGAGAACTGCGACAGCACCACCACTCCGGTGCCGGGGTGGCCGGCCCTGATGCGGTGGGCCGCGTCGATGCCCTCGAAGCCCGGCCGCCACTCGCCGCCGGGCATGCGGATGTCGGTGACGACGACCTGCGGCTCCAGCCGGCGCACGGCGTCCAGCAGCTCGTCGGCGTCGCCGACCGCGCCGACGACGGTCACCTCGCCGGACAGTTCGAGCAGCTGCCGGGTGCCCTCGCGCACCAGGTAGTGGTCGTCGGCGACGACCGTGCGGACGGGCTCAGGCATCGGCCGGCACCCACGCGTGCATGCGTGTCCCCTTTCCGGGCTCGCTGTGGAGTTCCATGCCGCCGCCCAGCGCGTCCAGGCGGTCGGCGAGCGTGGCCAGGCCGCGGCGGGCGGCGGTGGCCGGGTCGAAGCCCCTGCCGTCGTCGGCGACGGTGGCCCGTACCCGGCCCGGCGCCAGGGTCAGGCGTACCTCGATCCTGGCGGCGGCGGCGTGCTTGAGCGCGTTGGCGACGGCCTCGCTGACGGTGAAGTACATCGCGCCCTCGACCTCGTCGGCGAAACGGCGGGCCCGCAGCCCGGGGTCGGCGGTGACGGTCGTGGGCACGGGCAGCCCGGAGCAGCGTTCCTCGACGGCCTCCACCAGGCCGCCCTGGCTGAGGGCCGACGGGTGGATGCCGGCGGCCAGCTCGCGCAGGTCGGTGAGCGTCTGGCGGGCCTGCTCGCGCAGGCGGGCCAGCGCGTCGGGGCCGGCGCCGGTGACGCGGGCCAGCTCCAGCCCGGCGATGAGCGCGACGAGCTGCTGCTGCACGCCGTCGTGGATGTTGCGCTCGATCCGCCGCCGCTCGGCCTCCTGGGCGTTGACCAGGCGGGCGACCAGCCCGGCGCTCTGGATGGCCAGCCCGGCGGGCACGGCCAGGGCCTCCAGGAGGCGCCGGTCCTCCCGGTCGTACCGGCCGGCGCGGCGCGGGCCGAGCTCGATGCGTCCGAGGCCGCCGCGCACCGGCACGGCCAGCGCCGTCCCGCCCTCCTCCTCGCCCGCGGCCACCCGGGTGCCGTCGGCCAGCGTCACGGCCGCCCACCTGGCCTCCAGCCCGTCGCGGACGGCGGCGGCGAGCCTGCCGAGCTGCTCGACCGGCTCGGGCGTGGCCGCCAGCGCGGTGCCGAGACCGGACAGCACCTCGTCCACGGTGGGCCGCAGGTCGAAGATCAGGTGCAGGCGGGAGCCCCGCAGGCCGAGCCGGATGTCGAGCAGCCGGTGCCGCACGATCCCCACCAGGACGGCGACCGGCAGCGCCGCCATCACCGTGAGCAGGCCGATCACCACGGCGCCCCACAACCGGGCGTCCAGCAGGAACAGCAGCAGCACGCCCGCGCAGAGCTGGACGGCGGTGCCGGCGACCATCCAGGCGTACTGTCCGCGCTCGGCCCGCTCGCTGCGCCGCCAGCGGACCACGAGGCCGGCGAGGACGACGACGGCCGTCAGGAAGGTGAGGAGCTGGCCCAGCGCGCTGGCCAGGGCCGCCCAGATCGCCCCGGTCGTCAGCACGGCCGGCAGCTCGCCGGGCCGGGCCGGGTCGACGCCGAACAGCCCGTTTCCCACCGTGTGCATGGCGATCGCGACCCCGCCGATCCAGGCCACGGGCCGCCAGCGCCGGGACGGCAGGCGGCCGTCGGGGAAGAGCAGCGGGACGAAGATCCAGGTCAGGCCGTAGAACGTGGCATAGAGCGCGGACAGCCAGACGACGACCGGCCCGCTGTAGTGGAACCTGACGGCCAGGCCGGTGCCCAGCGCGGCGAGTCCGAAGCAGGCGGCCGCGGCCAGGAACAGCCAGCCGTACCGCAGGTCGGGACGGCGGACGGTGAGCAGCCAGCCCAGCGCGGGCAGCACCAGGCCGAGGACGCCGAAGGCCCATTCCTGCGGCGGCGCGGGCAGCCCGGACCCCAGCAGCGCACCCGCCAGGGCGCCCCCGGCGCCGATGGTCGCCAGCGACCCGGCGAGCAGCCTGGAACTCATGAACCACCATCGTCAGGGGAATCCGAATGGGCGTCTATGAGGTTAACCGCACATTCGGTACGGACAGCCTCACCTGCGAGAACGGCGGCGCATATGGTGGGCGCGGGCCCGGCCGCGGCTGTTGGCTGGGCACATGTCTCACTACAGGTTCCCCGCACTGGCCACCGCCGTCATGGCCGTGGCGGTCACGGCCTGCGCGACGCAGCCCGTGCCAGCCCTGGCCACCATCACCGGGTCCGCCACCGCCGCGCCGACGGCGAGCGCCGCGGTCGAGATCCCCGACACCCCCGTCGGCCGGCAGCTCCGCTGGCTGCTGGAGGCGGTCACCCGGCTGCCCGTCGGCGACGCCGAGCTGGCCGGGCACTTCGCGCCGAGCTTCCTCGACCACATCCCGCCGGCGCAGCTCAACCAGGCGCTGGCCGGGTTCGAGGACATGCGGCTGGACCGGCTGGACCAGGCCCAGGAGCGGACGTTGTCGGCGACCGTCACGGCGGCCGGCAAGGCGTTCACCCTCGCGCTCGGGGTGGACGGCACCGGGAAGGTCGACTACATCCAGTTCACCGGCGTCGCGCCGGCCAGCTGGCCGGAGCTGGACCAGCGGCTGCGCCAGGCCGCGCCGCGGGCCGGCTTCCTGGCCGCCGAGCTGACCGGCGACGGCCGCTGCCGCCCGGTCCACGCGGTGGCCGGCGAGAAGAGCTTCCCGCTCGGCTCGATGTTCAAGCTGTACGTGCTGGGCGCGGTTGCCGAGCGCATCAGGAGCGGCGCGTTCGGCTGGGACACCGAGCTGACGATCAGGCCCGAGCTGAAGAGCCTGCCGAGCGGCGAGCTGCAGGACCGCCCGGACAACAGCAAGGTGACGGTGCTGGAGGCGGCCCGGCTGATGATCTCCATCAGTGACAACACCGCCACCGACCTGCTGATCCACCAGGCCGGTCGCAAGGCGGTCGAGCGGGTCGTGCGCTCGTGGGGCGGCGACCGGCGCAACGTGCCGTTCCTGACGACCCGGGAGCTGTTCGTGCTCAAGGGCGCCGACTACCCCCGGCACGCCGAGCGGTACCTGTCGCTCGGCACGTCGGCGCGCCGCGGCTACCTGGCCGGGGTCGTGGACAAGGTGCCGCTGTCGAAGGTGCGGCCGTGGACCGAGCCGCGCGAGCTGGACCGGCTGGAGTGGTTCGCCACGCCCGCCCAGGTCTGCCGCGCCTACGCCGGGCTGGCCCGGCTGAAGGACGCCCGCGTCGGCGAGGTGTTGTCGATCACCGATGCGGGGCTGCGGCTGGACAGGAACCAGTGGCCCGTCGTGTGGCACAAGGGCGGCTCGGAGCCGGGCCTGCTGGCCATGAGCTTCCTCGCCCGTACGGCCGCCGGCCGGACCTACGTGGTGTCCACGACGGCCGTGAACCCGGACGCCCCCTTCCAGCAGGGCCCGGTGGCCCAGGAGCTGCTGGTGCTGACGCGGGGGGCGTTCGGGCTGGTCACGTCCTCGTAGCGGGCGCTCTCAGAGGGCGGCGTGGGCGAGGTCGACGAACAGGGCCGAGGACCAGCCGAAGCCGGTCGTGGCGCGGCCCGCCCGCCGTCCCGTGAGGGGGTTCCAGTACTCGTACAGGCCGCCGCCGTCGCGCACCATGGCCAGGGTGCGGGCGGCGAGCTCGGCGGCGACGTCCGGGTGGCCGGAGCGGCGCAGGCCGTCGATCAGCAGGTAGTTGACGTTCAGCCAGACCGGGCCGCGCCACATGGCGTCGGGGTCGAAGCGCGGGTCGTCGAAGGCCACCGTGGGGACCGGCCGCTCGCCCCAGAAGGCGGGCGAGGTGAGGTCCTGGACCAGCCGGTCGGCGATCTCGGCCGGGAGGCGGCCGGTGAGCAGCGGCATGAGGTCGAGCGGCGTCCGCACGTCGGCGTCGGCCGCGCCGGCGACCTTGGTGACGAAGCGGCGGCCGTTCCAGCGGCGTTCGACCATGCGGTCCACGAGCGCCTGGGCCCTGGCCCGCCACTCGCCGGCGTCCTTGCCGAGCGCGGCGGCGATGTCGCCCAGGCGGTCGTACTGGAGGGCCAGGTAGGAGTTGAGGTCCGGGGGCTCGGCGCGCGGGCCGCCGTCCCAGATGGGGCTGTCGTCCAGGCCCGAGGAGTACGGGTGCAGGTACTCGGCCAGGCCGTCGCCGTCCGGGTCGGAGTGGGCGAACCACCACTGCTGCGACCTGACCAGCGGCTCGTAGACCTCGGCCAGGAAGCCCGGGTCGGGGTCCACCTCGTGGATCTTCCACACCGCCCAGGCGGTCAGCGGCGGCTTGGTGACGGGCACGACGTGCGCGATCGGCTCGCCGCCGACGTGCTGGGCCAGCCGGGCCAGGTCGGAGCGGGGCAGGTCGGTGGTCTCGGCGAGCACGCCGTGGTCGTGCACCACGTCGGGGATCAGGCCGTCGGGACGCTGGTTGTCGAGCAGGATGCGGATCTGCTCCCTGGCCAGGGCGGGGTCGGCGTGCCGCAGGGCGATGGCGTGGAAGTAGGAGTCCCAGTTCCACAGGCCGACGTAGCCGTACTTGGAGGGGATGAGGGATTCCCTGCCCTGGATGCTTACCAGGTTGACGGCCAGCGTCCACCAGGCCTGCTCGGCGCGTTCGCGCAGCTCGCCGGGGACGGCGGGCATCCGGGCGAACCAGGCGGCCCAGCGTTCGGCGGCCTCGGCCAGCACCTTCGCGCCGTCGGTGACGGTCCGCTCGCCGGCCAGGGTGAGGCAGCCGTCCACGGCGGCCTCACCGCCGTCCCAGACGGCCCTGGCGCCCTCGCCGACCGCGACGAGGGTGTCGGGGTCGGCGAAGGCCAGGGTCACGTCACCGTCGAACTCCACCCGGTGGGGCAGGGCCCGGCGCACGCGCAGCTCCCGGGAACCGGCGTAGAACCGCAGTCCGGCGCGGACGGTCGTGTCGTCGAGCCGGGTCTCGTAGAGCGCCTCGGCGACGCGCAGCGAGCCGTCGTCGGCCGCCATGACGAGCAGCCGCGAGCCGCGCTCGGTGAAGGGACGTTCGCGCAGGTCCAGCACTTACTTTCCTCCCAGGCCGGAGGCGGCCATCGAGTTGATGATCTTCCGCTGCCCGATCAGGAACGCGATCAGCGTCGGCACCACGGCGATCGCCGAGGCCGCCAGGATCTGCCCGTAGTCGGTCGCGCCGTGCTGCTGGGCGAACTGGCTGAGCAGCAGCGGGACGGTGGCCAGCTCCGGCGTGTTCAGGAAGATCAGCGGGAACAGGAACGAGTTCCAGGACGCCAGGAACACGATGATGCCGAGCGCGCCGAGCCCCGGCCGGATGTTGGGCAGGACGATGCTCCAGAAGCACCGCCACCGGCCCGCGCCGTCGATCCTGGCCGCCTCCTCCAGCTCGATCGGCACCGCCCTGATGAACTGGCGCAGCAGGAACACCGCGAACGGGTTCGCGATCGTCGGGATGATCAGCGACAGGTGCGAGTCGATCCAGCCGAACTTGGCCAGCATCAGGTAGAGCGGCACGATCGTCACCTGCGCCGGCACCATCTGCGTGGCCAGGAACAGCACGAACAGCACGCCCGAGCCCCTGAACCTGATCCGGGCGAAGGCGTAGGCGGCCATGGCCGAGGTGAGCAGGGTGAGCACCACGTTGAGCGCTGCGATGTAGAAGCTGTTCCAGTACGCCAGCCCGAACGGCATGGTCGACAGCGCGTCGGGATAGTTCTGCCAGGTCCAGGGGTTGGGCAGCCAGGCGGTCGGATCGTTGATCATCTGCCGCACGCCCTTGGCGGAGGTGAACAACATCCACACGAACGGGAACAGCATCAGCAGCCCGCCGACCGTGAGCGCGGCGTGCAGACCGATCTGCCGTGATCTCATGCGTACCGCCTCACGAGTCGTAGTGGACGAAGCGCTTCTGCGCGGCGAACTGGACCAGCGTCACGAGCAGCGTCAGCACCAGCAGGATCAGGGCGGCCGCGCTGCTCGGCCCGAACTCGAACTTCTTGAAGCCGAGATCGAAGATGTGGTAGACGATCGTGCGCGCGCCCTCGTTGTCCTTCGGGTCCACCAGCACGTAGATCTGGTCGAACGCCTGGAACGAGCTGATCACCGCGACCACGCTGGAGAAGAAGATCGTGGGCGACAGCAGCGGCAGCGTGACCGACCGGAAGATCCGGAAGGAGCTCGCGCCGTCGATCCGGGCGGCCTCGACGACCTGCGGCGGGATGGTCTGCAGCCCGGCCATGAAGATCACCACGTTGAGGCCGAGCGAGGACCAGATCGTCACCACGGCGATCGCCACGATGACCCAGCCGGGGTCGAGCAGCCAGTCGGGGCCGCTGACGCCGAACCAGCTCCTGAGCGAGGTGTTCAGCACGCCGTTCTCGTCGCCGGCCAGGATGACCTGCCACATCAGGGCGACGGCCACCGAGCTGGTGACGACCGGCATGAAGTACACGACCCGGTAGACGTTGCTGCCCTTGATGCTGTTCAGGGCGACCGCGATCAGCACCGCCAGGGCGAGCCCGAACGGCACGGTCAGCAGCGCCAGCTTGACCGTGTTCCACACCGCGCGGCCGAACAGCGGGTCGGTGAGCTGGGCGGCGAAGTTGGACAGCCCGGCCCACGACTTCTCGCCGAGCCCGTCCCAGTTCATGAAGGCCAGCACCACGGCGAACCCGAGCGGGATCACCAGGAACACCACCAGCGCGCCGACCTGCGGCGCGAGGAAGATCGCGGCCCACCAGCCGTCGCGGTCGCGCAGCTTCTTGGCGGGCCGCGCGGCGGTCTTGCCGCGCGGCCCGGCGAGCACGGCCATCCGCTAGCCCAGCTTGCCGTCGACGAGGGTCTGCAGCTCGGTCATGCCCTGCTCGAAGCCGAGCTTGCCCTGCCAGACCTTCATCAGGTGCTCGTTGATCGAGGCGGTCAGGCCGGGCACCGCGACCTCTTCGGGGTAGTTCGCGAAGCCGGTGTCCCGCACGTCGAGGAACGTCTGGGCGTGCGCGGGGTAGTTGCCGTCCAGCACGACCTGCTCGGCGCCCTTGATCGAGGGGACCGCGCCGCCGTTCTTGAGCCGCAGGAGCTGGCCCTCCTTGCTGACGAACTCCGTCAGGAAGGTGAAGGCCTCCTTGGGCTGCTTGGTGCCCTTGTTGAGCGCCAGGTAGGAGGCCGCCACGGCGCCGGGCATCGGCTCGCCGGTCTCGGACGGGAACGGGACGATGTCGTAGTTGTCCAGCTCGCCGCCCTTCTTGACGATGTCGATCATCCAGCGGCCACCGGCGAAGAAGCCCGCCTTGTGCTTGATGAACTGGGTGTTCGCGCCGTTGCTGGCCGGCAGCACGTCCGCGCTCAGGAACGTCTTGTCCTGGTAGCCCTTGGCCAGCGTCTCCAGCGCCTTGCGGGACTTGGGGTCGGTGGTGGCGACGAACTTGCCGCCGTCCCAGACCTTGCCGCCGAAGCCGGAGACGACCGAGTACGTGGATCCGTACCAGTTCCAGTAGATGGACCCGCCCAGGCCCGCGGCCTTGAGCTTGGCGTTCATGTCCAGGTACTTGGCCATGGTCCACTGCTTGGACGCGTTGAGGGTGGCCGGGTCCTCGGTGATGCCGGCGGCCTTCAGGGCCTTCTTGTCGTACCAGAGGACCTCGGGGTTGGTGTCGTTCGGGACGCCGTAGATCTGGCCGTCCTTCTTGGCGCCGCCGTACACGCCCTCGAAGAAGTCCTCGGGCTTGCTCTTGGAGTCCGGGCCCGCGAGCTGGTCGTTGAGCGGCGCGACGACACCAGCGGAGACGAACTTGCCGATGTTGTCGTCGCCCACGAAGAACACGTCGGGAGCCGTGCCGCTGGTGAGCTGGGCGAGCAGTTTGGGGTGGTAGTCCTCGTACTTGGCGACGGACTCCAGCTTGAGCTTGATGTTGGGGTGACGCTGCTCGAAGTCCTTGGTGAAGGACTCGTAGAGCTTGACGTCCTCCGCCGATCCCCACGTGGACCAGCGGATGGTGACCTGCCCTGCGGCGGCGTTCCCGCTCACGCCTGGAACGTTCCCTCCACCGCCGCTGCAGGCGGTGGCGGCGGTGGCGAGCAGACCCAGTACGGCCAGCGCACGCTTCATGATGGGCTCCTTCGGGGGGGTGGTGCTGTTGGGGCTACGCGAGCCCGCCGCCGTCGACGACGAGAGCGGAACCGGTGATGTAACTGGCGGCGTCGCTCGCCAGGAAGAGGACGGCCTGGGCGATCTCCTCGGGGCTGCCCGAGCGGCCCATCGGCCGGTCGGCGGCGTCGGCCTCGAAGGCGGCCCAGTCCTCGTTGAGCTGACGGGCCTCGTCCCGCAGCATCGGGGTGTTCGTGTCGCCGGGGTTGACGGAGTTCACCCGGATCCCGGCCTTGGCGTGGTCGATCGCCAGCGCCCTGGTCATGTTGACGACGGCCGCCTTGGAGGCGCAGTAGGAGATCGCGTTCCCGCCGCCCTTGAGGCCCCAGCCGGAGCCCGTGTTGACGATCGAGCCGCCCTCGCTCATGAGCGGGATGGCGTGCTTGCACATCAGGAACACCGAGCGCACGTTGACCGCCATCACGCGGTCCCACTCGTCGGCGTCGAGGTCGAGCGCGGTGGTGCGGCGGATGATACCCGCGTTGTTGAACAGGACGTGCAGACCGCCGTAGGTGTCCACGGCCGTGCGGGTGATGCGCCGGCAGTCCTCCTCCGCGGACACGTCCCCCTGGACGGCCACCGCAGCCGCCCCCGTCCGCGTGATCTCCTTGGCCGTCGCCTCGGC
Source organism: Nonomuraea sp. NPDC050227 (assembly GCF_044459705.1). NCBI lineage: Bacteria > Bacillati > Actinomycetota > Actinomycetes > Streptosporangiales > Streptosporangiaceae > Nonomuraea > Nonomuraea sp. NPDC050227. The sequence goes on from NZ_JBITJF010000018.1 coordinate 145,900, forward strand.
CCCGGCGCCGTCGATGTCGGCGACGACGACCTGGGCGCCCGCCTCGGCGAAGAGCAACGCCGTCGCCCGGCCGATGCCGGAGGCACCGCCGGTGACGATCGCGACCTTGCCATCGAGCCTGTTCATCCGTAGAACTCCTCACTTGCCGCACAAATGCGATAAATCGTGCTTTCGCGGTACCCGGTGATCACCCGTACGTGCCCGGCCAGCTTCCGGTCCAGTTCCTGGTCCCCGCTGTCGGCCAGCAGCGGCCGTCCGCCGAGCCCGGCCAGCTTCTGCTGGGTGGCCAGCACGACCAGCCGGTCGCCGGACCCGTCACCGAGCACCTCGTCGAGCACCCGCGGCGAGACCTGCTGGTTGCCGCGGCCGAGCACGAAGCCCTGTCCGCCGATCACCGACAGCACGATGACCGTCTCCCGGCCGCGTACCAGCTCGAACAGCTCCCCCTCGGTCACGTCGGCGGCCACCAGGTCGGCGCCACCGCCCGCGCGGGCCTCGACCACGTCCACGCCGAGCAGCGTGGTGGCGAGCCCGAGCTCCCTGCCCACGGCCGCCGTGGTGGCGCCGGGACCGAGCACGTAGCGCGCCCCCGGCCGCAGCCGGGCCGCGACCTCCCGGGCGATGCCCTCGACCGTGGCCGGAGCCGCGTCCGAGGAGCCCGCCTTGCGTCCCGACAGGGCCGCGCGACCTGCCGGGACGCGCAGGCTACCGTAGAGCCGGGGGCTGACGAGCCCGCGGCGGTAGCGCTCCTCGTCCAGGTCGACCACCTCGGCCTCGACGCTGTCCGGCCGGGCCAGGAAGTCGGCGGCCACGAACCCGGCGGTGGCCGGGCTGAGCGCGAAGCACCCCGAGTACACCTTGACCCCGGCCGGGATCCCGAGCACGGGCGGCGCCTGGCCGCCCAGCTCCCGCACGGCGTCGAGCACGTCGCGCGCCGTGCCGTCGCCGCCGGCGAACAGCAGCAGGTCCACGCCGGCGAGCGCGGCGACGGCCGCCCGGGTGTCCGCGGCTGTGCTCACGTCGTCGTCCTGGACGCCGGAGGGCGCCAGCTCGTACGGGACCGCGGCGGCGCGGGCGCTGTCCTCGCCCATCGCCCCCGCCACGGTCACCAGCCGGGCCCCGGGACGGCGGGCGAGCAGCGTGGCGACGGCCTGCGCGGCCCGCCGCCCGGCCCTGGGCTCGGCGCCCTTGGCCAGGGCCGCGCGCTGCACGTCGGCGCCGTCGCTGCCCTTGAGCCCCACGGACCCGCCCAGCCCGGCGACCGGGTTGACGACCAGCCCGATCACGCCGTTCCCTCCGGACGTCATGGCTCAGCCGCCCGCGGCCAGGTGCTTGCGCACGTACGCCCGCCAGGTCGGCGCCCACTGCTTGGGGTCGTCGAGTGGCGTCGGGTCGATCTTGTGGATCGTCTGGTTGTACGGCGCGCCCTTGACGAACTCCGGATCCCGCCGCGCCTCCGAGGCGACGTGCTCCAGGATCGCCGCGTACTCGTCCAGGTCCTCCCGCGAGTACGACTCCGTCGGCTCCAGCGTGAACGGCTCCGGCACCAGGTACGGGTGGTGGCTGGTCCAGTAGTGGACGCCGAAGTCGGCGGCGCGCACCCCGATCTCCTCCGAGTGCACCCCCGTCTCCTCCGACAGCTCCTGCCAGGAGTAGCGGACCTGCTCGATCCGGCGCTGGTTCCACGGCGCCGAGGCCCCGGGGATCTGCAGCACCTTGTGCATCAGGTAGTTGTTGTTCAGCGCCGATGTCTCGGCCACCTCGCGCAGCCCCTTCGCGCCCAGGGTCATGATCCAGGCGTAGGCGCGCACGATGTTCGGGGTGACGCCGAGGAACGGCCGGATCTTGCCGACGCTCTGCGCGGGCGTCTCCAGCCCGTAGGAGTCGCCGTCGAAGGAGACGACCGGGCCGGGCAGGAACGGCTCCAGCTCCGACGAGACGCCGCACGCGCCGGCCGCCGGGCCGCCGCAGGCGTGCGGCGTGGAGAACGTCTTGTGCAGGTTGAAGTGGCACAGGTCGAACCCGGCGTCGCGGGCCCTGGTGATGCCGAGGATGCCGTTGGCGTTGGCCTGGTCGTAGCAGGCCAGGCCGCCGACCTCGTGCACCAGGTCCACGAACTCCTTGATCCGGGAGTTGTAGATGCCGGTGTCCTCGGGGTTGGTGATCATCAGGGCGGCCGTGCGCGGGCCGACGGCGGCGCGCAGGGCCTCGATGTCGGGCAGGCCGTTGGCGTCCGGCATGAGGGTGATGACCTCGTACCCGGCGACCTTGGCGCAGGCCGCGTTCGAGGGGTGCGAGAACATCGTGGTGATGACCTGGTCCCGGTGGCCCTCGCCGCGGGCGGCGTGGTAGGCCCTGATCATGGCGATGTTGGCGTAGATCGCCGCCGAGCCCGAGCCGGGCTGGAGCGACACCCGCGACATGCCGGAGATCTCGGCCAGCATGCGCTCCAGCCGCCAGTAGACCTCCAGCACGCCCTGCACGGTGTCCTCGTGCTGCAGCGGGTGCAGCTCGGCGATCGCGTTGGCGAACTGGTCGTTGACCTTCGGGCTGTACTTCATCGTGCAGGTGCCCTGGCCGATGTCGATGTTGAGGTCGACGCCCAGGTTCTCCTGCGACAGCCGCAGGTAGTGCCGCACCACGTGCGGCTGCGACATCTCGGGCAGCTTCGGCGGGGTGGCCCGCCCGACGCCCTCGGGCAGCTCGACCTTCGGCGCGCCCGGCTCGGGCACGGCGATGCCGCGGCGGCCGGGGCTGGACAGCTCGAAGATGATCGGCTCGTCCCAGCGTGCCTGGTGGAAGCGGCGCAGCGGCGGCTTGGGCGCCACCGGCAGTTCCGCGAAGGACTCGGCTCCGTGCCCGCTCATGCCTGCACAACCTCCTGTACGGCTGCCGCGAGCCGGTCGATGTCGTCGATGGTGTGGCGTTCGGTCACGCAGACCAGCACCGTGCGCTCGTCCAGCGGGACGCCGCCGTAGATGCCGCGCTCGCGCAGCCCGGCGAGCAGCGCCGCGGAGTCGGCCACCTCGATCGCGAACTCGCGGAAGTGCACCGAGCCCGCGTGCCGGACGGTGACCGACCGGCCCAGGGCGTCCATCGCGTACCGGGTGCGGGCCAGGACGGTCTCGCCGAGCTCCTTCATGCCCTGCGGGCCCATGAGCGCGAGGTAGACCCCGGCCGTGATGCCCCACAGGGCCGCGGCCGTGCCCACCCATTCCTTGCCCTCTTCGCGCAGGGCGAAGGAGGTGCGGTCGTAGAAGACGTCGCCGAAGCCGTACTCGCCGGGGACCTTCGTCGGCGCGATGCCGAACAGGCGCGAGGGGAACTCGGCGACCAGCGGCTCGTGGTCCTGGGTGGCGATGTAGCCGGCGTGGCCGCCGCCGTAGTTCTGGTGGATGCCGAGCGACTGGATGTCGCCGCAGACGATGTCGGCGCCGTAGGAGGCGGGCGGGGCCAGCACGCCCAGGGAGATGGGGTCGGCGCTGACGACCAGCAGCGCGCCGGCGGCGTGCGCGTGGTCGGCCAGCTCCCGGCCACGGGTCTCGACGACGCCGTAGACGTTCGGGGTCTCCAGGTACAGGGCGGCGTAGGAGTCGTCCAGCGCGACCTCGCCGATCTGCCCGTCCTCGGCCACCGGGGCGAGCTCGATGGTGATGTCGGGGGCCAGGAAGTCACGCAGCTTGCTCAGCTTGTCGGCGCCGATCGCCCCGGTGACCAGCACCTTCGACCGCTTGGTGTAGCGGCAGGCCATGCGCAGCGCGGTGCCCGAGGCCTGGAAGCCGTCGTAGGTGGGGACGTTGACGACGTCCATCTCCAGCAGCTCGCCCATCATGCTGACGTACTCGAACAGGGCCTGGAAGCGGCCGTGGTCCTCGTACGGCTCGCCCGCGTACGCGGTCAGGAACTCGCTCCTGGAGTTGACCTCGTCGCAGACGGCGGGCACGTGGTGCGGGTAGCAGCCGTGGCCGAGGAAGCTGAGCGCCTCCTCGGTGTCGGTGTTCCGGGCGAACAGCCCCCTCATGTGGCGCACCAGGTCACGCTCGGCGGTGAACGGCGCCGGCAGGTCGAGGGGCCGGTCGAGCCGCAGCTCCGCGGGGATGTCGGCGTAGAACTCGTCGACGCTCGACGCGCCGACCGCCGCGAGCATCTCGGCTCGTACGCCCGGCTCGGCGTTGGGTATGTACGGGTGCGTCACTTGTCTCCTTCGATCCTGAGCACGACGGCGTCGCGCGGGGCCAGCTCGATGCCGCCCCGCAGTTCGGCCCCGGTGAGCAGGTCCGTCCCCGGGTGCGGGAGCGTGACCGGCTGCGGGGCGGTGGTGTGGTTGAGGAGGAACAGGTGGCCGCCCCTCCTGACGGCCTCCACGCCCTGCGGCACGTCGATGCGGTCGATGCCGTCCAGCAGCGGCTCCAGCACCGGCGTCACGTCGTCGAGCAGGCAGCCGACGTAGGTGGCCGTGCCCTTGCGGGTGACGGCGGGCAGTCCGTCCAGGTCGCCGCCCTCGAACAGGGCGACGGGCTCGGCGCCCTCCAGCCTGATCCACTCGGCCCAGGTGCGGGCCTCGCCGAGGCCGGTGCGCTGGACGTCCCCGTCGGCGAGCGGCCAGAACTCCTCCACGGCGATGCCGAGCAGGTCGCCCAGCGGGCCGGGCGCGCCGCCCTCGTGCACCTGGTCGCTCTCGTCCACGACGCCGCTGAACGGGCCCACGACGAGCCTGCCCTGGTACGCCTCCAGCGCCTTGGCCTGCTCGGCGGTGCACATGTACAGGTTCGGGGCGATGACCAGCTCGTACGGCGACAGGTCCCGGCCGGGCGGCACCAGGTCGACCGCGATGCCCCTGGCGTGCAGCGGGGCGTACCAGGCGAGCAGCAGCTCCTTGAGCCTGAGCCGGTTGGACGGCATGGACTCGGGGGCCTCCAGGGCCCACCAGCTCGGCCAGTCGAGCACGAGCGCGACCTGGGCGCGGGTGTCACTGCCCGCGACCTCCGACAACCGCCGCAGGTCGGCGCCGAGCGCCAGGGTGTCCCGCCAGCCACGGGTACGCGTCCCGCCGTGCGGCAGCATCGCCGAGTGGAACTTCTCGGGGCCGTACTTGGCCTGCCGCCACTGGAAGAACATCACGCCGTCGGAGCCGTGGGCGAGCGCCTGGAGGCTGTGCAGGCGCATCATGCCGGGCGGCTTGGGGACGTTCACCTCGCGCCAGGACACCGCGGACGGCGCGGACTCCAGCAGCAGCCAGGGCCCCTGCCGCAGTGAGCGCATGAGGTCGTAGCTGAGCGCCACCTGCACGTGCGAGGTCGGGTCGGCCGGGTCGGGGTAGGCGTCGTCGCTCACCAGGTCCTCGGCCGCGGCCCACTTCCAGTAGTCGAGGCCGTGCAGGATGCTCATGAAGTTCGTGGTGACCGGGACGTCCGGCGTGATCGCGCGCAGCGCCGCCTTCTCGGCCAGGAACAGCTCCAGGAGGGCGTCGCTGCAGAAGCGCCGCCAGTCGAGCAGCTGGGCGGGGTTGACCGGGCCCGGGGCCGTCCTGGGCGGCTCGACCTGGCCGAAGGACGTGTAGTGCTGACCCCAGCAGGAGGTGCCCCAGGCGGCGTTGAGGCCGCCGACGGTCGCGTACCGCTCTTCCAGCCAGCGGCGGAAGTGGGCGGCGGACTCGGGGCAGAAGCACTCCAGCGTGTGGTCGGCGTACTCGTTGCCGATGTGCCACATGGCCAGCGCCGGGTGGTCGCCGTAGCGCTCGGCCATCGCGGTGGCCATCCGTACGGCGTGCTCGCGGTAGACCGGCGAGCTCGGGCAGTAGCCCTGCCGGGAGCCGAACTCCAGCCGCACGCCGTCGGCGTTGACCGGCAGCATCTCGGGGTGCTCGCGCACCAGCCACGGCGGCGGCGTCGCGGTCGCGGTGGCCAGGTCGGCGGCGATGCCGTGCTCGTGCAGCAGGTCGATGACCCGGTCGAGCCACCCGAAGTCGTAGACCCCGCGCTCGGGCTCCAGGCGCGACCAGGAGAACACCGCGACGGTCGCCATGTTGACCCCGGCCTCGGCCATGAGCCGCGCGTCCTCGGCCCACACCTCCTCCGGCCACTGCTCGGGGTTGTAGTCTCCGCCGAACAGCAGCCCCGGTATCCGGGTCAGCCCCACTCGAACTCCTCGATCATGCAATGTAATATTTTGTATGCCGAATTCATAGTGCAGTATTTTGCATCACGTCAAGGGTTAAGATTCGGTTGTCCTGAACGAGAGGGAGTCCCCCATGCCGATCGAGCGGCGACCGTTGCGCGAGCAGATCAGGGAAGAGCTGCTGAGCCGGCTCGACCGGGGCGACTTCGCCGCCGGCACCGACATCAACGAGGCCTCCCTCGCCGCCGACCTGGGCGTCAGCCGCACTCCCCTGCGCGAGGCGCTGATCACGCTGGCGGGCGAGGGCGTGCTGGAGAGCAACCAGGGGCGCGGTTTCCGCTTCGCCCCGGTGAGCCGGCGCGAGTTCCGCGAGCTGTGCGAGATCGTGGCCGCCCTGGAGTCGCTGGCCCTCGACTGCTCCGACCCGGCCCACCTGCGCTCGATCGCCCCCGACCTGCTCAAGCTGGCCCAGGACTTCCCCGACAACGTGGCCGAGCAGCAGGTCATCGAGCGCCACGACGACGAGTGGCACGACCTGCTGCTGAGCGGCTGCCGCAACGAGCGCCTGCTCGACCTCATCACCAGCGTCAAGGCCGGCATGCGCCGCTACGCGCACCTGATCGCCGGCGACGACGCGCCCCTGGAGCGCGAGGCCGCCGAGCACCGCCGCATCGCCGAGTTCCTGCTGGCCGACGAGCCGGCCAAGGCCGTCCAGGCGCTGCGCGACAATTGGATCAACGGCATGGAACGGATGATGTCCCGCATCCCGTGACGCGATGGAATAGTTGAAATCTCAACTTGGTTGCATGGGGCAGATCCCGCTGGAAGGAGCGCGACATGCCCGCCGTAACCGTTGAGAACCCGCTCACCCTCCCCCGCGTGCCCGCGCCCGTGGCGGGGGTCCCCGAGCGGAAGGTGCTCGCCGTCGAGACCGCGCCCAGCGGGTTCGAGGGCGAGGGCTTCCCCGTACGCCGCGCCCTGGCGGCGATCAAGCTCGAATACCTCGACCCGTTCGTGATGATGGACCAGATGGGCGAGATCGACTACGCCGCCGGCGAGCCCAAGGGCACGCCCTGGCATCCGCACCGCGGCTTCGAGACCGTCACGTACATGATCGACGGCGTCATGGAGCACCTCGACTCCAACGGCGGCGGCGGCACGATCAGCAACGGCGACACCCAGTGGATGACGGCCGCCTCCGGCATCCTGCACAAGGAGGCGCCGCCGGAGTGGCTCGTGCAGAAGGGCGGGCTGTTCCACGGCATCCAGCTCTGGGTCAACCTGCCGGGCGCCAAGAAGATGATCGCGCCGAAGTACCAGGACATCGGGCGGTCCAGCGTCGCGCTGCTGAGCAGCCACGACGGCGGCGCGCTGGTCCGGCTGATCGCCGGTGAGCTGGCCGGGAACACCGGTCCGGGCAGCACGCAGACGCCGATCACGCTGCTGCACGCCACCATCACCCCGGGCGCGCGGCTGACCCTGCCCTGGCGCAAGGACTACAACGCCCTGGTGTACGCCCTCTCCGGCCGGGGCACGGTCGGCGCCGAGCGGCGTCCGCTGAACAGCGGGCAGCTCGCGGTCTTCGACGGCTTCGGCAACCGGCCGGGCCTGACCACCCTGGGCGAGACCATCACGATCGAGGCCAAGGACACCCTCGACGTGATCGTGCTGGGCGGCGAGCCGATCGGTGAGCCGGTGGCCCACCACGGCCCGTTCGTCATGAACACCCGCGCCGAGCTGGTCCAGGCGTTCGAGGACTTCCAGGCGGGCCGCCTCGGCACGATCCCGGCCGAGCACGCCCACTCCTGACCGTCCTGCCGCGAAGGCCCGTGCGTTCCGCACGGGCCTTCGCTTTTTCTGGTAGACATTCATTGTGAAGGACGTACATAAATTTGACCAGGAGCCGGACGGCTCCCTCTTCGACCCACGGGCCAGGGCGGCCATGAGCGAGTTCGCCGGCGGCGGCGACACCGCGGCCTTCGAGGCGGCCGCCGCCGTGCGGACGGCGTACCAGGCGGTCGAGCGCATGCGCGCACACGGCAGCGAGGGCCGCGGGCTCAGCTCGGGCGCGATGGACGTCCTGCTGCGCCTCGGCGCGGCGGGCGCCGGCGCCGGCATCAGCATCGGCGACCTGGCCCAGGCCGCCGGGGTCAGCTCGCGCAACGTGACCGGCCTGGTGGACACCCTGGAGCGCGACGGCCTGGCGCGGCGGGTCCAGGACAGCCGCGACCGGCGCTCGGTGCTGGCCGTGATCACCGACGAGGGCCGGGCGTGGATCGAGGCGTTCCGCACGCCGTCGCAGCTGGCGATGCGGGCGATGTTCCAGGGCTTCTCGGCCGCGGACCTGACCGCGCTGCGGCACCTGTGCCTGCGGCTGGCCGACAACGAGCAGCGGCTCGCGGCACACCTGGAGGGGCGATGACGGGCACCCGTGAGGTGGTCAGGGCCTACCACGAGGCCAGGCTCCGCGGCGACGTGCCGGCCGCGGCGGCGTTGATCGGCGAGGGCTTCTCGTTCAGGAGCCCGTTCGTCTCCTCCTCCGACGCCGCCGGTCACCTGGCCGGCATCGAGGCCCTGGTGAGCGTGGTGACCGGGGTCGACCTGATCAGCGAGCTGTACGGCGAGTCGGAGGCGACCCTCGTCTACGACCTGCACACCGCCACGCCGGCCGGCACGCAGCGCACGGCCGAGCACTTCAAGCTCGGCCCCGACGGGCGGATCCGGACCATCATGCTGATCTTCGACGCCGCGCCCTGGCAGCCGATGGCGGCGGCGATCAGGTGAGCGGCAGGGCGGCGGCGGTCTGACGCCAGATCCTGCCGTCCCTGACGACCAGCGTCCCGAACGTGGTGACCCGGTTCCCGCCCACGGTCATGACCGCGTTGTAGAAGATCACGTCGTCCTCGACGCGCAGCGACGTGATCTCCTCCACCCGCGGCCCGGCCGCCAGGTAGCCGGTGAACAACTCGCGGATCTCCGCGGCGCCCCTGGCCGCCCGGTCGAACCGGACCACCACCGCCTCGTCGTGATACTGGGCGAGCAGCGCCGCCAGGTCGCCGTCGGCGATGGCGGCGAGCTGGCGGTCGAACACTTCCTGGGTCACTTCCTGGGTCACGGTGTGCCTTCCGGGGAGGGGCGCAGCAGGTCGTAGCCCACCTGCGCGGCGCCGTACAACAGCAGGAGCGGGAGCGCCGCCGCGACGGGCAGCGCCGAGGAGGCGAGGGCGAGCACGCCGGCGGCCAGCCGGACGGCACCCGCCCGGCGGTCGGCCGAGCACAGGTGCTGAAGGCCGAGCACGGCGAAGACCACGGCGGCCGGCACCCCGACGGCCCAGCTCGCCCCCGACGGGTGCATGATCGCGTGCTCGATCCCGATGCCGAACGCCACCAGGCCCATCGACAGCGGCAGGTGCGAGTACACCCACACCTGCCCGGCCAGCTTGGTGCGCAGCACGACGGACTCGTCGACGTGGTCGAAGTACAGCCACCAGAAGGCCATCGCGATGGCCACCCCGGCCAGCGCGACCAGCAGCACGGACGGGGTGACCTCGTGCCCCTTGAGCCCGGTGACCACGGCGGCGACCACCTCGCCGAGCACGATCACGACGAACAGCCCGAACCGCTCCGGCAGGTGCTCGCTCTGCGGCGGGAGCCGGCTCTGGTGGCCGCGGCTGAGCAGCGGGGTGGCCAGGTCGATCACCAGCGCCACGGCCCACAAGGCGTACCGCTGCGGCGGATCGACGGCGAGGGAGGCCACCCAGATGACCGCGGCGACGCTGAACCCGGCCGCGTACCGCACGGTGAGCGGCCTGGCCTCGGGGACGTGCCGGCCGGCTCTGAGGTAGGCGACGACCAGCAGGATCCGGGCCGCGGCGTAGGAGATCGCGAACAGGGCCGAACGTTGCTCGATGTCGCTGACGCTGGCCGCCATCGTGGCCACCGCGAGGATCTGCGGCAGCGCGAGCAGGCGGTGGCTGACGTCGTCGGTGTCGAAGCGGTTGGCGTAGAAGACGTAACCCGCCCAGGACCACCAGACCGGCACGAACAGGCCGACGAAGGTGAGGACGCGACCGGCGTCGGCCCCGCCGGCGAGCACGTCGGCCAGCTCGGCGACCGCGACGACGAAGACGAGGTCGTAGAGTAGCTCCAGCCAGGTGGCCCGGCGGTGCACCTGCTCGAACAACCGTAAACGGGGCGGCTGCCACTGGCGGCTAGTCAACGCGGGACCTCCACAATATGTAATTGTGTAATTATGCACGCCTTTCGGCTAGTGCAGCGTCAGGCAGGCCACCCGAGGGCCCGCCTCGCCCGCGTGGGCGCCGCTCTTCTTCGTGGCCTTGGCGTGGATGACCAGCGACTTCGGCAGGGCGGCGGGGTCGAGACTCCAGGGATGGCGGGCCGTCGAACGGCCCGCGCCCGACCCGTCGGTGGTGACGTCGAGCCAGATCTCGCTGGCCGGGTCGGCGTGGCCGGGGTTGTGCTGGTAATGGCCGCCCGCGGCGTCGGGGTCGGCGCCGCAGGGCGCGGTGTGCAGGTGGGCGCCGTAGTGGTGGCGGGGCAGGAAGCCCTCCACGACCAGCGAGGTGCGGGTCTCGCCGCCGGTGGACTCGGCCGTGAGGCTGGCCTGCGCGCCCTCGGGGGCCAGGCGGCGGTCGTAGGCGATCGCCGCGGTGTCGCCGGAGGTGAACTCACCGCCGCCGCTCAGCTCCGGCACGCCCGGCGGGCTCGGCTTGGTGACCTCCTGGAGCGGCGCCGGCGGCCCGGCGCAGGCGGCGGCCGTGAACAGGACGAGCAGAAGTGCGGGCACGCGCATGAGGGACCCCCCGGATGTCTGGCGGAAGGCCCTCACTCTAATGAGTAGCCGTACGGCTACACGTCGTGTTCGGCGAAACTCACTTCAGCGCCCCCGAGCTGAGCCCGGACTGGATCTGCCGCTGGAAGATGATGTAGACCACCATCACCGGCAGGATCGTCATGCTGAGCGCGGCGAACAGGCCCGGCCAGTCCGCCTCGTAGCCGGCCCTGGTGGAGATCCTGGCGATGCCGAGCGTGAGCGGCCACTTGTCCGGCGCGCCGCCCATGAGCGCCAGGGGCAGCAGGTACTGGTTCCATTGCCCCAGCACGTTGAAGATCGTGATGCTGACCAGGCCGGGCTTGGCCATCGGCACCATGATCTGGAAGAACGTCCTGGTGTGCGAGGCGCCGTCGATCAGCGCCGCCTCGGCGACCGCCTCGGGCAGGGTGCGGAAGAACGCGGCCAGGAAGAAGATCGTGAAGGGCAGCGAGTACGCGATGTAGACGATGATCAGGCCGATGTGCGAGTCGAGCAGCCCGAACTGCTTGACGACGAAGAACAGCGGCCCGAGCGCCAGGAAGATGGGGAAGGCGAGCCCGGCGACGAAGTAGTAGTAGATCAGCTTGCCGCCGAGGAACTTGTAGCGGGCCAGCACGTACGCCGCCATCGAGCCGAACAACATCGTGCCCGCCGTGCCGAAGAACACGACGATGACCGTGTTGAGCATGTACTGCCCGACGTGCGCCTTGTCCCAGGCCCGGCCCCAGGCGTCCAGCCGCAGCGCCCCGGGGAGCTGGAGCGGGTCGCCGAAGATCTCGGTGTTGCTCTTGAACGAGGCCAGGAACGTCCACAACAGCGGCAGGATGATCAGCAGGGCCCAGACGGCCAGGGCGACATGGGAGAGCCCGCTCAGCACGCCGGGCCGCGGCCTGCCCGCTCCACGCGTAGCCATCAGAGCTCAACCCTTTCACGCCTGGTCGTGCGGAGCGTCAGCACGGCGAACGTCACGGTCAGGAAGAACAGCACCACGCCCATCGCCGAGGCGTAGCCGACCTTGTGGTAGTCGAAGGCGGTCTTGTAGATGGTGATGGGCAGGATGGTGGTGGCCCCGTCGGGCTCGCCCCGGTCGCCCGCCAGCACCTGGATCAGCGCGAAGCCGTCGAAGGCGGCGATCCCCAGGTAGATCCAGCCGACCTGGAGGGTGTCGCGCAGCAGCGGCAGCGTGATGGAGAAGAACAACCGCACCCGGCCGGCCCCGTCGATCGAGGCGGCCTCGAAGTAGTCCTTGGGGATGGCGGCCATGCCCGCGGAGAACAGCACCACGTAGAAGCCGACCGCCTGCCAGACCATCACCGCGATGATCGACCAGAGCGCGAGGCCCGGCTCGGTGAGCCAGCCGATCGGCTCGGACAGCCCGAGCCTGGCCAGCGTGCCGTTGATCACGCCGTCCTCGTCGGGACGGTAGATGGCCTGGAACAGCACGCCGACCACGGCCACGGCGAGAACCTGGGGGAAGAAGAACACCACCCGGTAGAAATTCGACCCCCACACCCCGCGCATTCCCGCGCCGCGGGTGCCGCCGCCGAGATTCAGCAGGAACGACAGGAACAATGCGATGACGATCGTCAGGAGCGGCAGCACCAGCAGGAGAATTCCGTGATTGCGCAGGGCCTGCCAGAAATTGTCGTCCTCGAACAACCGGCCGAAATTGTCCAGCCCCACGTATCGGACGACCGAGCTGACACCGTTCCAGCTCGTCAGCGAGAGCTGGAAAGCCTGCACATATGGGCTGATCACGAAGACCGTGTAAAGCGTGACCGGGACGGCCAGGAACCCGATGACGAATCCGTACTTGCGCAACCGCTCCATGTGCTCAGGCGCTCCGCGTCTGCTTGGTGACGGAGTCGTCCTTCTTGACGTCGTCGGCCTTCTTCTGCATGCGCTCGCAGAACTCGTCGGGGGTGATGCGGCCGGACATCAGGACGTTGGTCTGCTCCCAGCCGTAGTCGAACAGCTCCTTGTACCAGCCCTCGAACCGGGCGTCGGTGATGATGTTCTCGCCGGCCGCCTCCTGCGCCTTGGCTGCGCTGACCAGGCCGGGCGGGAACTCGGAGCTGTCGGCGGCGCCGGTCACCACCGTGAGGTTGTTGGTCTTCTTGGTGAAGCCCGCCGCGCCCTCCTTCGACAACATGATCCGCAGGTACTCCAGGCCGCCCTGCGGGTTCTTGCCCTTCGCCGCGACGACGAAGTTCTCGCCCACGCCGACCTGGATCGCGCCGTAGGGCATCTTGTCGGAGGCGGTGACGTCGGGGATGGGGGCCAGGGCGTACTCGAAGTCGAGCGGGATGTCCTTGGTCATCTCGTTCTCCAGCCAGGAGCCGCACGGGTAGAACAGCACCTTGTTCTGCAGCTGCTTGACCTGGGTCTGGGTGTGGTCGAGGCCCAGGTACGCCTTGTCGCCGTACTTCTGCTGGACGTCCAGCCAGGCGGTGACCGCCTGCTTGACCGCCTCGCTCTTCCAGGCGTTGTCGACGAGGTTGTCGATGTCGATGATGACCTGGTTGCCGCCGATCTTGGCGGCCGTGTAGAGGACGTTCCAGAGCTGGTAGTACGGGCCCTTCTTGCCGGGATAGGCGAAGAGCACGACGCCTTCCTTCTTGGCCGTCTCGCCGAGCGCGGTGAACTCGGCCCAGGTCTTCGGCACGCTCCAGCCCTTGGCGGCGAACAGCTTGGCGTTGTACCACAGCGCCCGGTGGGAGACGGTGTAGTTGAGCACCAGGTCCTTGCCGTCGAGCTTGCCGTTCTGCAGCACGAGGGGCGTGATCGTGTCGCGGACCTTCTTGGACGGGTCGTCGAAGGAGGGCGCGTCGTAGAGCGGGGTCAGGTCGGCCAGGTGGCCCTCGGCGGCCAGCGCGGCCAGGTCGAGCGCCTCGGGGCCGGAGTTGTTGATCACGTCGGGCATGTCGTTGCCGACGATGCGCGGCCGGAGCTGGGTGCCGATCTGCTGGGTGGCGGTGTGCTTGACCGTGACGCCGGCGTGGGCCTTCTTGTACAGCTCTTCGTGCAGGTCCTTGGCGTAGGAGTCGCCGTAGCCGCCGCTGAAGATGACCACTTCGAGCGGCTTCTTGACGTCGACGCCGAAGGGGTTCTTGGGGTCCGCCGACGCCGCGATCGACGTGGCGGGCGCCGCCGAGGGCTGGTCGCCGCCACCGCCGCTGGTCGCGCAGGCGCTCAGCAGGCTCGCGCCGGGCCCGGCCACGAGCGCGGTCAGGCCGATGCGGCGGAGCAGCTGACGCCGAGTGATCTCGCCCGGGTGGGTCATGGGGGCTCCCGAAGAGGATTCAGTTAGGAAAGTTTCCTAAACGTTTGCCCGAACGTACGAACGCCCGCCGACACGCGTCAAGGGGGCGCAATCGAGACGTGACCTTGCCGTGATCCCTTGCCTAGAACGACGTTCTAGAAGCAGGGTGGGTCACATGATTATCGAGTACGCGGACCGGGTGTGGCGCGGCGAGTCTGACGACAGCATCGTGGACACCGGCATGGAGGGCAAGGGCGTCCAGACCGTGACGGAAGGCGTGGGCTGGTGGGCCGGGTTCGGCAACGCCATCGCCTTCGAGACCGAGGGCGAACTGCTGCTCTTCGACACCGGCGGGCCGTGGGCCGCCGGACGCCTGCACGAGGACGTCCGCCGCTGGTCCCGGGCGCCGCTGACCACCGCGTTCTACTCGCACGGGCACATCGACCACGTCTTCGGCACGGGACCGTTCGAGGAGTCGGGCCCTCGGGCCACGGTTTACGCCCATCAGGCGGTGATCGATCGATTCGACCGCTACCTGCTGACAAATGGTTACAACACGGTGATCAACCAGCGGCAGTTCCAGAACACCCGCCTGCGCTGGCCCGCCGACTACCGGCGGCCCGACGTCACCTACACCGACGCGCTGACCGTACGGCGCGGCGGGCTGACCTTCGACCTGCTGCACGCCAAGGGCGAGACCGACGACGCCACCGTCGGCTACGTGCGCGAGCACCGGCTGCTGCTGCCCGGCGACCTGTTCATCTGGGTGACGCCCAACTGCGGCAACCCCCAGAAGGTGCAGCGTTACCCGCGCGAGTGGGTGCACGCGCTGCGCCGGATGGCGGCCCTCGACGCCGAGATCATGCTGCCCAGCCACGGCGCGCCGGTCTTCGGCGCCGACCGCGTGCGGCAGGCGCTGCTGGAGACGGCCGAATGGCTGGAGTCGATCATCACGCAGACGCTCGACCTGCTCAACGCGGGCGCCCGGCTCGACGAGATCGTGCATTCGGTGAAACCTTCCGAGCGCCATTCCGACCGGCCCTATCTGCGGGCCCGCTATGACGAGCCGGAATTCGTCGTACGGAATCTCTGGCGCCTTTACGGCGGCTGGTACGACGGCAATCCGGCCAATCTCAAACCGGCCGCCGAGGCGGTGCTGGCCAAATCCGTGGCGGAACTCGCGGGCGGGCCGCACGCGCTCGCCGACGCGGCGCTCAAAGCCCTTTCCGAGGGCGACGAGCGGCTCGCCGGACATCTCGCGGAAATGGCCGCGCTCGCCGCTCCTGACGACTCGGGAGTACACCGGGTCAGGGCCCAGGTTTTCGCCGCCCGGGCGGCCGGCGAACAGTCATTGATGACGAAGGGCATTTTCACCTGGGCCGCCACGGAATCCTCGGCCCGGGCGGACCGGGGAACCCCGGCACCCCCCGAAGGCGCATAGGCGCCCGCGGGGCCGGTGCCGGGGTTCACGGGCTCAGGGACCGGTCCAGCCCTCCTGTGGCCGGTCGGCCCGCGGAAGGGAGTCCTTGGGGACGTCGGCGGAGGCCACGGCGTCCACCCTGACCGTGTCCGAGGCGACCTTCATCACGCTGTCGACGATCCAGTCGTCCTTGACGTGCTCCGCGGCCACGTCGTAACCGCTGCCGCTGCCGTCGGGGTTCTGCCACATCACCACGTACTCGATCTTGAGGCCGCGGCGCGACAGCTCGGCCCTGGCGTGCGAGACGGGCTTGCCCACGAGCTTGACGCCGGCCACGCCGTCGGCGGCCACACCCACCGTGCTCGGCGCCATCGCGGCATACCGCTCGCCGGGCTCGGCCGGGCGGCCGATCCCGATGACGACCTTGCCCTTGTACCCGGTCGGCATGGAGATCGTGCCGCACCACACCGACGCGCAGTTCTCGACGCCGCGAACGGTCACGCCGGTCCCCGGCGGGAAGTTCCCGGGGGTGGCGGGGCCGAACAGCATGCCCGCGTACTCGGGCGCGACCGGGATCTTCTTCACCGTGGCGTCCAGGCCGACGGCCCTGAACGCCTCGGTGTAGGCCGCCGCCTCCGCCTCGGGGTCGGTGATGACGACGTCGATGTAGTCGTCGCCGGTCTTGACGGTGACGGCGGCGTTGGCGTACTCGGTGACCGGGCCGAAGATCGGCAGCGTGACGGCGAGCACGGCGGCCAGCCCGGCCGCCACCGCCCCCAGCAGGAACATCTTGCGCGGCGCCCTGCGGCGCGGGCGCGCGACGAGCTCGCGCTCCCCGGCAATGATCGGCTCGGAGGTGATCGGCTCGAAGGTGATCGACTTCATGAGCGCCCGCGCCCCCGCGCCGGACGCCTGCCCGGCGGGCACGCCCGCCAGCTCCTCGTCGCGCACCCGGGCGAGATCGGCGATGTTCACAACGGACTCCTTGTCGTGCCCGCTCGCGGGATCTGGGATGTTCACAACGGGCTCCCTTCGAGGGCGACGGCCTGTGTGCGCTCGACCCCGGCCTCGGTCAGGCGGCGGGCGAAGCGCCGGCGGGCCCGGTACAGGCGGACCCGTACGGCGTTGCGGGTGATGCCGAGGGCGGTGGCGATCTGGCCCGTGTCCAGCTTCTCCCAGGCGACCAGGGCGAGCAGCTCCCGGTCGTCGTCGGAGAGCGTCTTGAACGCCCGGGCCAGCGGCGACAGGTCCTCGACGGACGGCCCGGCGACCACGGGCGCGGCGGCCAGTTCCGCCCGTAACGCCTCGGTGCGCCGCTCGTGGCGGCGCTCACCGCGCCGGTGGTTGGCCAGCACCTTCCTGGCCACGCCGTACAGCCAGAGCCGGGCCTCCTCCCCGCTCGGCACCTCCTCGATGCGCCGCCACGCGATCATGAACGTCTCGGCCACCACGTCGGCCGCGTCGTCGGGGTCGGGGCAGCGGCGCAGCGCGTAGCCGAGCAGGGGTCTGTAGGAGAATGCATAGATCTCCTCGAACCGGCTCTCGGGATCGGCTCCCATCCGGTCTCCTTACGTGAGCATCAACAACACTCACCCCATGTCCGGATTTTTGGCAGCATTACAGCTCTTGGCGGGAGGAGTCGGTTTTGACGGTGAATCGCATCGTAGGCGTCGGCGTGCTGCTCACGGACCCGGACGGGCGCGTGCTGCTCGGCGAGCGGGTGAAGGCGGGCGAGCCCCTGTCGTGGTGCCTGCCCGGCGGGGCGGTGGAGCCCGGCGAGACCTTCGAGGCGGCGGCCGTCCGCGAACTGGCCGAGGAGACCGGCATCCGCGACGCCGGACCGCCGGTCGTCACCGGCGTGGCCCTGGACCACCCTGAGGGAGCCGTACGGGTGACGGCGGCGGTCGCCATGCTCCGGGGCGCCGACGCTCCGGCGGTGACCGAGCCGCACGTCTTCCGTTCATGGCAGTGGTTCCCGTACGACGGGCTGCCGTCCCCGCTGTTCCCGGCGACCGCCCTCGTCCTGGCCGTCCCGGCCTCCGGCTCCGGCGACGGGCTCTACAGGATCACGCCGCCGCCCGTCGCCCGGCCGTGATCCCGGCCGTCAGGAGAAGACCTGCTGGAGAGATCGTCCGGCGTTCGCGCGGACGGTCCAGGCCACGAGGTGGTCGACCTCGGTGCAGGCATCGATCCGCTCACGGACGTCGTCCGGCACCTCGATCCCACGCTCGGTCAGCAAGCACGTGAGCACACATTTCATGCCAGCCAGCCGAGCGTGATCCTCGTATTCCTCCTTGTAGTTCTCTCCGTAGCCCTCCTTGTAGCCCGCCATGAACGCCAGCAAGCCGAGCATCCATTCGGGCGCCCAGTCAGCCACCGTGCGGCGCTGCTTGTACGCCTCGCGAACGGAAGGGCGGTACACCGGCCAGTTGATGGACGTCATGGTCTCCTCTCGAACGCCGATTGTCGTGAACGGGGTCGCACCGAGACTGATCCTGTGCCCTCAGCCGGCCTCCGGGTGTCCGGCACGTCGCCACGCCTCGGCACCCCGTCATCCCGAGCACAGTCAAGATCTGCTGCTGAACCAGCAGACAGGACGATCAGAACCTGGACCGGGTGCTCCTGAGTGCCCGGCGCCAAGTGCGTCAGCCGTCCGAATCGTCGAACAGGTCGCGGGCGGACTGAACACTGCTCGCGCGAACGGTCCAGTGCATGAGCAGGTCGACGTCGGTACAGGCGTCGACGCGCGCGCGAACGTCCTCGGGGACATCGATGCCACGCGCGTCCAGCAGATACAGCACGATTCTCCGTGCGGTCTCGTGGCTGCCCTCTGCGTGGCCCACTGCGTGGCCCACTGCGTGGCCCCTGCCGAAGTGTTGGTGGGCGAAGCGGCTGTGGCCCGGCCAGTCGGTGGACGCCATGATCTCCTCCAAGATGAATTTGACCTCGGGTGCGGACATACTGCACGCGTATTCACTGTACTTCGCAGCGTGATCGCCGACGGTTTCCGCCAGCGCCGTCGCGAACGCCTCGATGACCTTCCGCTCACGCCCGTGGATCATGACGGACATGACCGCGAGTTCGAGGTGAGCGGCGGCCTCTTGCGGGTCGGTGATCGCCGGTACGTCGTCCGGGCCCAGCACGTACGCCTGGAGGCGGTAGCCGGTAAGCCCGGTGTCGATCGGCCGGGAGTAGTAGGCGGCGGCTCCCCGGTCCGGACAGACGACCAGGACTGTCACGTCGCAGCGCAGCATCAGCCACTGCGCGGCGGCGTAACGGGCCAGTTGCCGGGGGTCTTTGGACTTGTCCTGCTGGATCTCCACGATGATGGCGTGCGCGGGGCTCTGCGGCGGGCCGAGCACGATGCCGAGGTCCGGCTCGATGTCGTCGGAAGGCCGGGTGTTGAACAGGCGGTCCTCCTGCCGGACCAGCGACGTGGAGGGCAGGTCGACGCCCATCAGGTCACGCAGGATCTCCACCGCCACTTGAGGCCGGTCGGCGAACATCTGTCTGAGAGCGTCATGTCGGGGGGACGGCATGACACTTATTGTCACACGGCGAGCGCGTAGTGTGACCATCCTCGATAGAGGAGCGCTCGTCGCGGGGCTGCGAGCCGGATGCGACGCTACCGGGGGTGGGGAAGCACGCGGCCGAAGGGGCGCCACGGGAGCGCCTGAGAGGCCAGAGAGCCGTTCGCAGCGGGACTCCCAAGGCTCACCTCTGGTGACCCACCATGGGAGCCGAAAGCGCCGTTCGCGGCGGGGTCCTCACACGCCCATCCCGATACCCGGACAACAGGGTGGGTCAAGCCCGTCATAGGTGCCGTTCAGGGTCCGGGCGGGGTCCGGCACGCCCAGCCGGTAACCGGGCAACGGGTGGGCCCAAGGGCGGCGAAGGCGCCGTCCGGGGTGGGGTTCCGCAGGCCCACCCGGTGACCGGGCAAACGGGTGGGCCGTTCGGGTGAGGGTCAGCCGAAGTGGGTGCGGGTTTCGGTGAAGGCTTGGTCGGTGGCTTCCAGGGCGCGGGCCACGTCCTGCTCCGTCAGGGCCGCCGACATGAACCAGTTGTGCCACGGGTGCAGGTACACCCCGTGCCGTAGGCAGGCGTCGCTCCAGTACAGGGCCGTGGACAGGTCGGCGTCGCCGTCGAAGCTGAGCCACGGGATGGTCACCGGGCCGGTCTGGTTCACGACGAAGCCGTGGGACTTGGCCTGGGCGTACAGGCCCTCCCTGAGCTGGGTGCCGGCGCGTTCCATGGCGGCGATGCCGTCCGTGTCGCGCAGGGTCTCGATGGTGGCCTTGGCGGCGGCCATCGCCACGGCCGAGAACCAGAAGGAGCCGGTCGTGTAGAGGGTCTGGGCGGCGCCGCGCAGGGCGTCGGTGCCGGTGACGGCGGCGATCGGGTAGCCGTTGGCCATGGCCTTGGACCAGGCGGTCAGGTCGGGACGCACCCCGTACGGCTCCCACGACCCCCGCAGGTCGATCCGGAACCCCGCCCGCACGTCGTCGATCACCAGGGCCGCCCCGATGCGGTCGGCCAGGGCGCGGGCGCCGCGCGCGAAGGCGGGTTCGACCAGCTCCTGGTCCTCGAAGGAGTCGTGCTTGAAGGGGGTGCAGATGATCGCCGCGACGTCGCCCTCGACGGTGGCGGCGGCGGCCTCCAGGGACTCCAGCGAGTTGTAGGTGAACTCGACCAGGTCGGCGCGCTCGTTCGGGGTGGTGCCGGCGGTCGAGGGCGTGCACCAGGGGTCGGCGCCGTGGTACGCGCCGTGCGCCATCAGCACCTTCGTGCGCCCGGTGGCGGCGCGGGCGACCATGAGCGCCTGGGTGGTGGCGTCGGTGCCGTTCTTGGAGAACATCGCCCAGTCGGCGCTCGGCACGGTGTCGACCAGCAGCTCGGCCAGCTCCACCATGATCGGCCCTGGGCCGTTGAGGCAGTCCCCGAGCGCGAGCTGGCGCGCGGCGGCCTCCTCCACGCGCGGGTGCCGGTGCCCGAGCACGACCGGTCCCCAGCTGCACATGAGGTCGATGTACTCGCGTCCGTCCACGTCCCACTGGCGGCAGCCCTCGCCGCGCTGGAAGAACTGGGGGTAGCCGGGGGCGAAGATGGCCGCGTTGAGGTGCCCGTACATGCCGCCGGGGACGACCTTCAGCGCGCGCTCGCGGAGTTCTGCGTCAGTCATGCGAGAGTCCTCAGGGTGGATTCGAGGTCGGTGAGGCCGGCGTCGGAGCCGAGCCCGGTGGCCACGCGGGCCGCCGCGGCGGTGCCCCAGCGGGCGGCCTCGACGACGTCGCAGCCGTGCAGCAGGCCGGTCAGGAAGCCGGCGCAGTACGCGTCGCCGCACCCGGTCGTGTCGGCGACCTCCGTCTCCAGCGCCGGCACCCGCTCGGGCCCGCCGCCGGAGGTCAGCACGAGGCTGCCGGCCGCGCCGAGGGTGACGAGCACGCCCTTGGGGCCGTCGGCGAGCAGGGTCGCGGCGGCGGTGGCCACGTCGGGGTCGCCGGTCATGAGCAGCGCCTGCGACTCGTTGGGCAGCACGTAGTCCACGTGGGGCAGGAACGCGCGGGCCATCGCCAGCAGGTCGGGCAGCTCCGACAGCAGGTCCATCGTGACGATCGCGCCGGTCGCGCGCACCTCGTCGAGGAGGGCGAAGAAGGCGGGGTCACCCAGGCCGAAGGTGACGTCCATGCCGCCCAGGTGGATCGCCCGGGCGCGGCGCAGGACGTCGGGGTCCAGGTCGGCGAGGGTGACGCCGAGGTTGGCGCCGGGCACGTGGAAGCTGGGCCGGCCGCCGTCGGGGCGGATGGGCAGGATCGAGGCGGCGGTCTGCTCGCCGGCCCTGCGGACCAGGCGGGAGGCGTCCACACCGCGTTTGGTGAGGACGGCCACCAGGAAGTCGCCGAGCTCGTCGTCCCCGATCGCGCCCATGGTGATCACGTCGTTGCCGAGTTTGACCAGGTCCACGGCCGTTCCGGCGGCGGCGCCGGCGGCGGTGAGGCGGATCTGCTCGACGAGTACGGTGTCCTGGCCCTCGGGGATGTGCTCGACGGGCCTGGCGAGGATGTCGACGATGTGCACGCCGACAGTGGCGACGGTCATGGACTAAATAGACAGACGTCCGAATAAAAAGTCAATATGGTGGGAGTCGCCGCGAGAAGAGGGGGATCCCGATGCCGAAGATCGTCGATCACGATGAGCGCAGGGCCGAGGTCCTGTCGGCGGCCCGCAGGGTGATCGTCAGGGACGGCATCGACGCCGCCACCACCAGGGCCATCGCCAAGGAGGCCGGCTACTCCAACGGCGTGCTCGCGCACTACTTCGCCGACAAGGACGAGATCCTGCTCTCGGCGCTGAGCCAGTCGCACCAGCGCATCAGGGAGCGGCTGACGCGCAAGGTCGAGGGCGTCACGGGCCTGGCCGCCCTGCGCGAGCTGCTGCTGGACAACCTGCCGCTGGACGCCGAGCGCACCCAGGAGAGCCGGCTGGAGGTCAGCTTCTGGAGCCGCAGCCTGGCCTCGGACCGGCTGGCGGAGGTCCAGCGGGCCGAGGCCGACGAGCTGCGCGCCGCCGTACGGGAGCTGCTGGGCCAGGCCCGCGCGGCCGGCGAGGTGCGCGCGGACGGCAGCCTCGACGACCTCGCCGAGCACCTGCTCGCCCTGGTCGACGGCCTCAGCCTGCACCTGCTCCTCTACCCGGGCCGGCTCACCCGCGTCGACCTCGAACGGCTCATGCTCCAGGCACTCGACCGCCTCTGAAAAGGCTGGAAGTATTTCGGACGACCGACTACTGTGCCCACCCATGAGCCTCCGCGAGCAGTTGTGCGAGTACGGCAGGCGCGCCGTCGAGCTGGGCCTGGTCATCGGCACCTCGGGCAACCTGAGCGTGCGCCGGGGCGACCAGGTGGCGGTCACCCCGTCCGGCGTGGCGCTCGACCGGCTGACGCCGGAGGCGTGCCCGATCGTGGACCTGGAGGGGCACCTGGTCGAGGGCGAGCTGCAGCCGTCGTCGGAGACCCCCATGCACCTGGCCGTCTACCAGGCGACGGGCACCCAGGCGATCGTGCACACGCATTCGGTGTTCGGGACGGTCGTGGCCACGACGATGACCGAGCTCCCGCCGGTCCACTACAACGCGCTGCTGCTGGGCGGCGTGGTCAAGGTCGCCGAGTACGCCACCTACGGCACGCCCGAGCTGGCCGCCAACGTGCGGGCGGCGCTGGCGGGCAAGCAGGCCGCCCTGATGGCCAACCACGGCGGGGTGACCATCGGGGCGACGATGGAGCAGGCGTTCGAGGCCACCCGCCTGCTGGAGTGGCTGTGCGAGGTCTACGTGCGCGGGCTGGCCGTGGGCAGGCCGGCGGTCCTGACCGACGAGCAGCTCGCCGCCGTCGTGGACCGCGCGGCCAACCCGCCGGCGTTCCCGCGCCGCCCGAGCTAGCCCGGGGAGCGCGAGCGGGCCGGTCAGGCCAGGGCGGCCTGTTCGGCCAGGCCCAGCGGCAGGCCGCCGGAGCCGGCGATCCGGTCGTGGAACTCACGCAGCGACCCGGTGAACGACTCCCGGATGCGGTCGATCTCGATGGCCCCCGTCAGGTACGACGGCGCCTGCGTCGGCCAGGCGCAGTAGCGGTTCACCTCACCCCGGGCGGTGCCGGGCGACAACGACGCCTTGGTGGCCATGAACGTCTCGGCCTCCTCGATCGACATGTCCTCGCAGTGCAGCGCGGTGTCCACGATGATCCGGGCGGCGCGGAAGAGGCGGAAGTCCAGGTGGGCCAGCTCGGTGGCGGGGGTGTCGAAGTAGCCCTGCTCGTGCAGCACCTTCTCGACGTACAGGGCCCAGCCCTCGGTGAAGTACGGCGTCCTGAAGACCTTGCGGACGGTACGCGGGTTGTCCGCCATGTACGACAGGTGCCAGTGATGCCCGGGATAGGCCTCGTGCACGGCGATCGAGGGCATCTGGGCGCGCGCGTTGGTGCGTAGGCGCTGGCGCACCTGCTCCTCGGTGAAGTCGTCCGGGGTGTAGGGGACGAAGAAGATGCCCGTGCGCGAGCTGCTGAGCGGCGGCGGCGCCAGGTAGTGGGCGACGTACAGCACCGGGCGGGCGTACTCGGCCGAGGGCAGGACCTCGCACTCCTCCCCCTCGGGGAAGGTGACCAGCCCGCGCTCGCGGACGAACTCGCGGGCCCGCCGGGTCTCGGCCTCGTACTCGGCCCGCATGTCCGCCAGGGTCGGCGGGTGGTCGTCCATGAGGGACTCCATGGCGGCCCGCCAGTCCTCGGCGCCGGTCATGCCGAGGGCGACCCGGCGCATCCGGGCGTCCAGGTCGGCCCAGGCGGCCCTGCCCTTCTGGTGCAGTTCGGCGGCGCCGTACGTGAGCATCTCGCGCTCGCGCAGCAGGGTGGAGTAGAGCTTCTCCCCCATCCGCCAGGTGCCGCCGCACTGGAAGCCTTCGAGGAAGGACACCAGCGCGTCGAACGCGTCGGCGGCGGGTCCGGCGGCCTCGGCCAGCCGGGCGCGCAGCGTCTCGTCGCCGACCATCGCGGGGAGCGTGCGGGTGAGGAAGTTGCGGCCCGTACGGGCCTGGTTGAGCCCGCGCGTGACCAGCAGCGGCGCGGCGAGGTCGGGGTCCAGGTTGGCCTGGCAGGCGGCCAGCACGCCGGGCACCTCGGCCAGGCGGGAGATCGCGGCGGCGACCAGTTCGGACTCCGGCTTGAGCCGCTGCTGGAAGGCGTTGAACAGCGACCCGAAGACGGCCGAGAGGTACAGGCCCGGGTTGCGCCGCCACTCGGGCCAGGATTCGAGCGCGACCGAGCCCCTCAGCTGGGACAGGACCAGGTCTCTGTCGATGGCGTCGTCGAGCGAGTCGGCCGGGGCGTCGGAGAGGCGGTCGATCCAGCGGATCTCTTCCCGGGCTCTGTTCTCCCAGGCGGAGGCGGTGAAATCGCCGAGGGTGTGGTCGTAGCCGTCGGCTCCCAATTGGCTGGCGACGACGGGACGGTCGGAAAAGTACCAGTTGAGAAACTCGTCCACCTACGCACCATATCCTGACGTTCATGCCCCTGCAGATCACTGGCGCGCTAGGCGACCCCGACCTCATCCGGCTCCCCTGGGACGTCCCGCTGGCCGACTGGCCCAAGCATCATCTGGTCGATCTGCCGCGCGGCATCTCCCGCCACGTCGTGCGGTTCGCCCGGCTCTCCGGCAAGGTCTACGCGATCAAGGAGATCAGCGAGCGGTACGCCAGGCGCGAGTACCAGCTCCTGTGGGACCTGGCCAGGCTGGACGCCCCGGCCGTCGAGCCCGTGGCGTACGTGACCGGCCGCGACGAGGGCCTGGACGCCGCGCTGATCACCCGGCACCTGCAGTTCTCGCTCCCCTACCGGGCCGTGATGTCCGGCACCCTGCGCCCCGACACGCTCACCCGCCTGCTCGACGCGCTCGCCGTGCTGCTGGTGCGCCTGCACCTGAACGGCTTCTACTGGGGCGACTGCTCGCTGTCCAACACGCTCTTCCGCCGGGACGCCGGCGCCTTCGCGGCCTACCTGGTGGACGCCGAGACCGGCGAGATGCACCCCATGATCAGCGAGGGCCAGCGGCTGACCGACATCGACGTCGCCCACACCAACATCTTCGGCGAGATGCTCGACCTGGAGGCCGGCGGGCTGCTGCACCCGTCGATCGACCCCATGGAGACCGCCGAGGACATCGTCACCCGCTACCACCGCCTGTGGGCCGAGATCACCGACAGCGAGATCATCGACGAGGTCGACTGGCACCGCGTGGAGCAGCGCATCCGCCGCCTGAACCTGCTCGGCTTCGACGTCGCCGAGATGATGGTGCGGCGCAAGGTCGGCACCGGCCGCCTGATCGTCCGGCCGAAGGTGGTGGACGCCGGCCACCACCAGCGCCGGCTGATCAGGCTGACCGGGCTCGACGTGGAGGAGAACCAGGCGCGGCGGCTGCTCAACGACCTGGACGGCTACCGGGTCGCCAAGGGCCTGCGCCACGAGGACGAGGCAATAGTCGCCCACCGCTGGCTCGCCGAGGTGTTCCACCCGACGGTCGACGGCATCCCCGCCGAGCTGCGCGGCAAGCTGGAGCCCGCGCAGCTCTTCCACGAGATTCTCGACCACCGCTGGTACCTGTCGGAGACGGCGGGCGGCGACGTCGGGCTGGCCACGGCGGTGAAGTCGTACGTGGACAACGTGCTGGTGCACAAGCCCGACGAGAAGGCGCTGCTGCCCGACGACCCGGACGAGGACGATCAGTAGGCGACCGTGATGCGGGTGCGCGGGTGGGCGTGCTCCTCCAGCTCGTCGGCGATCGCCACCGCGTAGTCCTCGGCGGTGATGAAGCTGCGGCCGTCGGCGTCGCTGAGCAGGTCGTCGCGGCCGATCCGGTAGACGCCGGTGCGCTCGCCGGGCGCGATCTCGGCGGCCGGTGAGACGTAGGTCCAGTCGAGGTCGGTCACCTCCCGGTAGAGCCCGAGCGCGGCCCGCGCGGCCCTGGCCTCCTTCTTGTAGATCTCCGGGAAGCCGGGCGTGTCGACCAGGTCGAGGCCGGGGCCGGCCTTGAGGCTGCCCGCGCCGCCCACGACCAGCACCCGGCTCACCCCGGCGGCGCGCAGCCCGTCGATGAGGGCGCGGTTGGCGGCCAGGAACGGCGGCTCGGGCTCGGTGCCGTCACGCGGCGGGGCGATGGCGCAGACGACGGCGTCGTAGCCCTCGGCGAGCGTGGCGGCGTCGTGGACGTCGCCCTTGACGGGACCGCGGCGGCTGACGCCGGTGACGTCGTGGCCGCGGCCGGTGAGTTCGGTGACGATGCGCTGACCGATCATTCCGGTCGCGCCGAACACGAGGATCTTCATGAGAAGCACAGTATCCAATGGATACTGGTTACTTCATCGTGCTATAAGTACCTTATGGATACCGGTGATGCCTTCGACCCGAACTGCCCGACTCGGCTGGTCCTCGACCGGATCGGCGACAAGTGGTCGGTGCTGGTGCTGCTCAGCCTCAGCGACGGGCCGATGCGCTTCACCGTGCTGCGCGGGCGGATCGGCGGGGTGACGCCGAAGGTGCTCACCCAGACGCTGCGGGCCATGGAGCTGGACGGGCTGATCACCCGCGAGGTCTTCGCCGAGGTGCCGCCGCGGGTGGAGTACGCGCTGACCGACCTGGGCCGCTCGCTGCACGCGCCGATCTCGGTGGTCGCGCGGTGGGCCGAGGAGAACGTGCACGAAATGCTCCGCCATCGTGAAAAAACCTCGTGAATTGATCATATTTCCGCACGAGTGATGCTTTTCTTCGTCCTGGCCGTATAAAAACGTATCCCTCGGTAAATCGCCTGCCTTCTGGTCTCTTGTGGCCCCCTACGCTTTCCCCGTCCCACGACGGAGGGAGGCTCGCGGTGCTGGGAGTGGACACCTGCCTGGCGGAGGTCATGTCGATACCGGGCGCGCTCGACGCCATGCTGGTCGACGGCACGAGCGGCATGGCGGTCGCCTTCAGCAGCGCGTCCGGCGTGGACGCCGACAGGTCCGCCGCCGCGCTGACCGAGGCGCTGCGCGCCACCACCGACGGGCTGACCCGGACGTGTCCCGGCGAGATCGTGCGCATCGACGACATGCTCGTCACCACCGACCGGGGGCACCACCTGCTCCGGCTGCTGGAGACGGTCTTCGAGGGGCCGCTGATCATCTACGTCCGCCTCGACCCGGAACGGTCGAACCTGGCCCTGGCCCGGTACCGCCTGCGGGCCATCTCCGACCTGCTGACCACCTGAGCCATGGCCGCGCTCGACTCACTCCTCGCCGGACTCGCCCGCGAACGCGCGACGGGGGCGCTCCGCGTGGGCCGGAACGGCACGATCTACCTGTCGGACGGGCGCGTGACGTACATGGAGTGCGCCCAGACGCCGGGCGTCGAGCGGCTGTTCGCGGCCAGGGGGCGGGTGCCGGAGTCGGCCCTGCGTGCCCTGCAGGCCGACGGCGGCCGCGCCCGGCTGCTCCAGGACGGCCCGGTCACTCTGGCCGAGCTCCAGTACGCCGTTCTCGGCGTGGTCCAGGACGCCGCCTTCTTCCTGCTGCCGGTGACCGGCGTGCGGCCGAAGTTCCGGCCCGGCGAGGAGCACTGGCTGGGCGGGCAGTGGTTCTTCGACGTCCAGGAGCTGGTGCGGGAGTCCGCCCGCCGCCGGGAGCAGCTGGCCGGCATCTGGCCCTCGCCGGAGGTGGACACCCAGCCCGTGCGGCCGGTCCCGCGCCTGCCCGGGCACGGGGTGGCGCTCAGCCAGGTGCAGTGGGAGGTCGTCGTACGGGCCGACCACAAGGCGACCCCGCTGGAGCTGGCCCGGCACCTGGGCCGGTCGGGCTACTCGGTGCTGGTGGCCGTCAGGAGGCTGGCCGCCGCCGGCCTCCTCGTCCCGCCGGACCCGCTACGGCCCGCGCAACGCCGTCCGGACGACGGGGAGGCGCTGCCCAGGCGGGTGCCGGGCGCGGTGGCAGTTCCCGCCGGGAACGGGCGGGCGGGGGCCGCCGGGCCGGTGCCGACGGGCGACCCGACCGATCTGACGCTGCTGCTGCGGCTGAAGAAGGCGCTGGAGGAGATGCCGTGAGGTTCCCCTCACGACGCAGGAGGAGGCCACCCGTGGAGCTACGGCAAGAGGTCCTGGCGGAGATGGAGCTCCTGCGCGGCCGCACGCCGGACGTCACCGGCAGCGTCGCGTGCACCGTCGACGGCCTGCGGATCGCCTGCGACCTGCAAGGAGACACCGGCGAGCAGGTGGCGGCGCTGTCGGCGGCGCTGCTCGCGATGAGCGGCCGGATGCTGACCATGGCGGGCCGCGGGACGTTCGAGGAGACCCTCGTGTCCGGCACCGCCGGGTTCGTGGCCTTCTACGCCGCGGGCCCCACGATCGTCCTCACGGTTCTGGCGGGACCCGGCGCCAACGTCGGGCTCCTCCGGCTGGAGGGCAGGAAGACGGCGGCCTCCGTGGCCGCCGTGGCACGCAAGCACTGACCATCCCCACCGAAGCGGAGGAAAGCATGGCAGGCATGGACGTCTCCCTCAAAGAGATGATGAGCATCGACGGCACGATCGGGGCGGCGATCGTCGACCACGGCAGCGGCATGGCGCTCGGCACGCTCGGCGGCTCGAAGGAGCTGGACCTGCAGGTCGCGGCGGCGGGCAACACCGAGGTCATCAAGGCCAAACTGCGCACGATGGACTCGCTGGGCCTCAAGGACGGCATCGAGGACATCCTGATCACGCTGACCGCCCAGTACCACATCATCCGCCCGCTGACCGGCCGCAGCGGCAAGGGCCTGTTCCTCTACCTCGCCCTCGACCGCAACCGGGCCAACCTGGCCCTGGCCCGGCACATGCTCAAGGTCATCGAGGAGAAGCTGGAGCTCTGACCGGCCCGCGCAGCGAGGCTCCGCGGCGAGTCATGCGGCGGGTCACGCGGCGGGCTCGGGCCGGGCGGGCGTCGCGGAGCCGGTGTGGGCGGTGATCTCGGCGACGATCGCGGGCCAGAGGGCGCGGGGCAGGTCGTGGCCCATGCCGGGGTAGGTGACCAGGCGGGCGCCCGGGATGGCGGCGGCCGTGGCCCGCCCGCCGGCGAGCGGCACGAGCTGGTCGTCCTCGCCGTGGATGACCAGCGCCGGCACCTTCAGCCCGCCCAGCGCGGACGTGCGGTCGCCGGAGGCCATGATGGCGGCGAGCTGGCGGGCCGTGCCGGCCGGGTCGTGGCAGCGGTCGAAGGCGAGCCCGGCCAGCCTGGTGACGCGTTCGCGGTCCAGCTCCCAGCCGGGGGACCCGAGCACGGCCCAGGTCGTCAGCGCGCCGGCGACGACCCCCTCGCGGTCGGTCGCGGGCTTGGCGAAGAGCACCGCGGCGGCCGCCTCGGTCGGCGGGGCCGCCTGCGGGCCGGGCGTGGACATGATCGAGGTCAGGCTCAGCACGCGGGCCGGGTGCCGGATGGCCAGCGCCTGGGCGATCATCCCGCCCATCGAGGCGCCGACGACGTGCGCGGCGGGCAGGCCCAGGACGTCCATGAGCCCGGCGCTGTCGTCGGCCAGGTCGTCCAGCACGTACGGCGAGGGCGCGCCCCATGCGGGCACGCCCTCGTCGTGGAGATGGGTGGACAGGCCCGCGTCGCGGTTGTCGAACCTGACGACGTGGTGGCCCTGCTCGGCCAGGAGTTCGCAGAACTCGTCGTCCCAGTGGATGAGCTGGGCGCCGAGTCCCATGATGAGCAGCAGGGGCCTGCCCGCGGGTGAGCCGAAGCTCTCGTAGGCGATCTCGATGCCGTTGGCGGCTGCGCGCTGGATCACAGCGACCAGAATGTCATTCTGGTCGCGAGGCGTAAAGAGCGGTCTGTCCGGAGATCAGTCGTTGAGGAGCTTGCGCAGGCGCTCGCCGCCGAGCACCACGCCGCCGCCGGCCAGCACGAGCACGCCGGCCATGACGGTGCCGCCCATCGCGACGGTCTTCCCGACCTGGCCGCCGGCGGAACCGGCCGCGTCCTCGGCGGGCTTGTCGGCCAGCACCTTGGGAGGCTCGGCCGGGTTGTCGTCGAACCTGCCCCACGCGCCGGTGGAGAAGGCCACGGGGTAGTTCTTCTTGCCCTTGCCGTCGCCCCACTTGGTGATGACGTAGTCGATCTTGATGTGGCCCTGGCCGCCGTTGCCGTCCACGCCGAGCGTGTCGGGGTTGAAGGTGCCGCCGGTCAGCTCGGCGAAGGTCTTGGCGTCGAGGTCGAGCATGACGCCACGGCTGGAGGGCTCGCCGGGGCCGCGGTCGCCCACGAAGAACGGCATCTTCTTGCCGTTGTAGGTCACGTAACCCTCGGTCATGAGGGGCCAGCTCGGGCTGGCGGCCAGGCCCTTCTGCATGGGCTTGCCGCTGGCGGGGAGGCCGGTGTCGCCGGCCCGGCCGGAGGAGTCGTCCCAGAAGTAGGAGGCCTTCGTGGAACCCTTGAGCAGGATCTTCTGGTCGTCGCCGGTGTCGGCGTGGGCGCCGGTGGCGGAGATCGTCAGCGCGCCCATGGCGGACACGGACAGCAGGGCGAGAGAGCGCAGGCCAAATCGAGACATGAAGCAGTGAAGTCCTTCGCGAGGGGACAGGGGGAACGCGCGTGACTACGGTGCGTAACCGGGCAGAGCGCCGAAAAGGTGGTTACGCGGCGCGTGGGGGAAGTCAGGGAAGAGACCGCTCAGCAGGCGGTCGTCACTACACTGTCCGGGGGTACGACGAGGTGGTACATGCGTGAAGTCCTCTCCATCTCGCCTACCGGGTTAGCTGACGGGTTCGGGCGTGGAGATGCCCTACCGGCACATGGCCGGATTCACCCCAATGAGATGGGTCCCCGGTTCCCGACAAGTCGGGATTCGGCGCCAGCTGTCGTCCCTCTCCTGGTAGGGACTACGCCACCAGCTGGTAATTGGTTAAGACGGTACCCAGAGATTCGGACAAATACAAACGAATCGTCATGAACCGGGTAAAGATCTACCTATCGAGGTAAAGAGAAAGGGGGCACGGCATGCCGTACCCCCTGCTAAATCGGACCTTTCAGCCGCCGCTCTTGCGCCTGAAGGATCTTTTACTCGCTGCCGGACCGTGCGCCCCGTGGATCTTCGACGGGTCCACGCCCCTGCCACCCGCGGCCGAGTCGGCCTGCTGCCCGCGCTTGCGTTCCAACGCCTCGCGGAACTTGCGCTTCATCTCGTCCTCGGGAGTCTCGCTGACTTCCGGCTCCGGTGTTTCCGCCATGAGGACCTCCTGGTTCTGGGGACATCCACAGCTTCGCACGACGTCGCTTACGACGCGAAACCGGCCTCCACTCTGCTTTCCGCCGCGGGCGCCTGCTCCAGCCGCCTGCCGGGCATCATGACCAGCGCGACCAGGGCGATCACCGCGCCCGCCACGCCCAGCGACGGGATGACCACGGCCGCCGCCGAGGCGTGCGCGGCCGCGAGCCCGTGGACCGGCGCGTCCGTGGTGATGACCGACGTGTACGCGGTGCCGGCCAGCGCCAGCGCCACCGAGCCGCCGATCTGCCGGAAGAAGGTGAGGTTGGCCGAGGCCGTGCCGATGTACCGCGGCGCGACGGCCTGCTGCACGGCCACGGTCAGCCCCGACAACATCGGCCCCATGCCGAGCCCGAGCAGTGCCATCCACCCGGCCAGCAGCAGGCCGTCGGTGCGCACGGTGAGGTTCAGGCAGAGCAGGCTGCCGGCCACCAGCAGGAACGGCGCCCCGACCAGCCACGGCTTGTACGTGCGCGTCCTGGACATCAGCGTGCCCATGAGCGCGCTGCCCGCCACCATCGCCAGCGTCATCGGGTAGATCCTCAGCCCGGACTCGGTGGCGCTGACGCCCAGCGCCTGCTGGAAGTAGCGCGGCAGGAACACCACGCCGGCGTACATGCAGAAGGCGGTGAAGAACGAGGTCGCGTTGACCAGCGTGTACGTGCGGTCCCGGAACAGGTGCATCGGCATGACCGGGTTCGCCGCCCGCAGCTCGACCAGCACGAACGCGGCCAGCAGGACCAGCCCCAGCAGGATCGGCCCGGCCACGGGCGGGGAGGTCCAGGAGTTGCCGTCCAGGCCCTTCTCGGTCAGGCCGAGCAGCAGGGCGCTGATGGCCACGCTGAACACCGCGATGCCCGCGTAGTCCGGCCGGCCCCCGCCGCCGGTGCCCGGACGGAACGGCAGCCGCAGCACCACGATCGCGATCAGCACGATCCCGAGCGGCACGTTCACGTAGAAGGCCCACCGCCAGCTCGCGTGGTCGGTGAACAACCCGCCCAGGAAGGGCCCGGCCAGGTACGTCAACGCCATCACGCCGCCGAGTGCGCCCTGCACGCGGGCGCCGTTGCGTCCGGGCGGGAACATCTCCATCACCAGGGCCAGCGACAGCGGCAGCAACGCGCCCGCGCCCAGCCCCTGCACGGCGCGGAAGGCGATGAGCTGGGTCATGTCCTGGGCGAGCCCGCACAACGCCGATCCGACGACGAACACCGACATCCCGACGAGCAGCAGCGGCTTCCTGCCGTGCTGGTCGGACAGCCTGCCGTACAGCGGCACGGTGACGGTGGAGGTGAGCAGATAGGCCGTGACCACCCAGGTGTAGAGCCGGGTGCCGCCCAGCTCGCCGGTGATGCGGGGCAGCGCGGTGCCGACGATCGTCTGGTCGAGCATCGCCAGGAACATCCCGCCGAGCACCGCCAGCAACACCAGCCCGTTGCCCTTGGTCTTCATGTCATTAGTCACAGGTGAAGATTGATATGTAAGAGCTGACATGTCAAGCCTTCGCTATGCTGGCGGGCATGTCCCTGCGGATCGCGCTCCTCGGCCTGCTCGCCACCAAAGGCCCGGCCAGCGGCTACGACCTGGCCAAGAAGTTCGAGCACTCGCTCAACCACGTCTGGCAGGCGGGGCACACGCAGATCTATCCGGAACTGGTCAAGATGGCCGCCGACGGCCTGGTGACGGTCGAGCACGAGGGCGCCCGGGGCCGCAAGATCTACGCCATCACCGCCGAGGGCCGCGCGCTGGTCACCGAGTGGCTGGTCGGCCACGACCCGTCGGCGACCGTGCGCAGCGAGACCGCCCTCCAGGCGTTCCTGCTGGCCCTGCTCGACACCGGGCAGGCCGTCGCCGTGGTCGAGCGCATCAAGGCCCACTTCCAGGCCCGCCTCGCGACGCTCGACTGCCGGCCCGGGGGCCTGTTCGGCCAGTACGCGCTGTCCCTCGGCCTGCACCAGGCGCGCTCCGGCATCGAGTGGGCCGACGAGACCCTGGCCGCCCTGCGGCGCGAAGGGTAAAACGGAACTCTGCGGTTCCTGGTGTTGCGTTGGAGAAGCGCCGGATATACACCCAGGCATGATGCTCAACCTCCCAGTACGGCGATGAGCCTCCTGGGTCGTGACCTGGCGATCGACCTCGGCGCGGCCGGCACGAGGATCTACGCCAAGGGCAGGGGCATCGTGCTGGACGAGCCGTCGGTCGTCCTGCGCGACAGGCAGACGGGCAGGGTCGTCCGCTTCGGCGCCGAGGCCCTGGACGGCGCGGACGGCGCCGACGGCACGGACGGCGAGACGTACTGGCCGATCAGCGACGGCCTGCCCCAGGACGGCGAGCTCGCCCGGCGCATGATCAGGCACTTCCTGCGCAAGGTGCACCGGCACCCGTTCCCCCGGCCGCGCCTGGTGATGGCCGTGCCCGACGAGTTCACGCCGATCGAGCGGGTGGCGCTGCGCGACGCCGGCTTCGAGGCGGAGGCCCGCGGGATCCTGCTGGTCAAGCACGCGATCGCGGCCGCGCTCGGCGCGGGCCTGCCGGTCCGCGACGGCACCGGGCACATGGTCGTCGACATCGGCCGGGACGCCACCAGGGTCGCCGTGCTCTCCTGCGGGGCCGTGGTCGCCGCCGGGACCGTGCGCGGCGGCGGGAACGCCGTGACCCGCGCGGTCGCCCGCCTGGTCGAGGACGAGCACGGCCTGCTGGCCGACGAGCGGGAGGCCGAGTCGGCCAAGCTGCGCGCGACGCGGGAGCCGACCGGGAACGTGCTGATCCGCGGCAGGGACTCCGGCACCGGCGAGGAGCGCGCGGTGGCGCTGCCCGCGGCGCGCGTCCGCGAGGCGGCCGTCCAGCCGGTCGAGCACATCGTGCGGGCCGCGGAGCACACCATGGAACGCTGCCCTCCCGAGCTGACCGCCGACCTGGGCGAGCGCGGAATGGTGCTGGTCGGCGGCGGCGCGTTGCTGCCCGGCCTGCGCCGGCGGCTGCAGGAGGGGCTGTCCATGCCGGTGCGGCGCGCGGAGCGGCCCAGCGACTCGGTGGCCCTGGGGCTCGGACGCTGCGTGGAGGACCTGGGGCTGATCGCCAAGCTGAGGCGCCGGTGAGCGACCTGTTCGACCTGGGGGTCTCCGTCGCCGACAAGACCGTCAGGACGATCGCCGTCTACGTGACGATCGCCGTGCTGCTCCGCATCACCGGCAAACGCGGCATCGCGCAGCTCAACAACTTCGACTTCGTGGTCATGCTGCTGATGAGCAACGTCGTGCAGAACGCGATCATCGGCCCGGACAACTCGCTGATCGGCGGCCTGGTGGGCGTGGTGATCCTGGTGGCGGTCAACTCGGTCGTGGTGCGGCTGGCGGCGACCGTGCCCTCGGTCGGCAGGGCGTTCGAGGGCACGGCGGTCGTCCTGGCCCGCGACGGGCACTTCATCCCCTCGGCGCTGCGCCGGATGGGCGTCCGGCAGGCCGACCTCAACGTGATGCTCCAGCTCCGGGGGGCCGAGAGCGTCACCGACACCGACCTGGTACGCCTGGAGCCCGGCGGCTCGCTCCTGGTTCACCTGCGTCCCGAGGAGGAGGGAGCCGAACGCGGTGACCTGGAGGACCTGTGCCGGCGCCTCGACCGCATCGAACGCAAGCTGGACGAGCTGAGAACCGGCCCCTCCTGAGAATGCGCGGCCGGATTGCCTTTTGATATCGGCCATTAATATTGCGTTAATCCCCCTGCGCCCGGAATTGATCTCCGATATCGTCCCAACGTGCGCCTGGCTGGTCGCTCGGTCGTGATGTCCGCGGTGCTTGTATGCGTCGCGGTCGCGGCAGCCTGTACCTCCGGCCGCCAGTCCTCCTTCGAGGAGGCGGCCAGGCAGCTCACCGCCGACACCGACACCCTGCTCACCAGCGCCGCGCTGCGCGTGTCGCCGGCCGACCGCTCCGACGAGACCGAAGACCGCTCGTGCGTGCCCGGCCAGGTGCGCCGGCTCGTCCGGGCCGAGGGCGAGGCCGCCGACGCCCCCGACGGCCTGCTGCACACCCTCCAGGACATGGGCTACGACCAGATCGTCGAGGATCTCGACCTGCGTGACGAGACCCCTGTCGTCTCGGTCGTGCGCAACCCCCGGACGAACCTGACGTTCGAGCTCACCGTGCTCGACGGGCCGAACGTCAGGATCGTCGGCAGGACGACCTGCTACTCCCCCGTCCCCGAGTCCACTCTGTCCTGACCCGGGGCGCTTGTCTCAGGGCGCCGACAGCGCCTCCGTCGGCGACAGCCGGGAGGCGCGCACGGCCGGGTAGAGCCCGGCCACCGCGCCGATGAGCAGCGTGGCCGCCAGGCCCCCCACGGTCGCCCACGCGGGCACCACGGCCGGCCACCCGCGGGAGAAGGCGTAGGCGA
This sequence comes from Nonomuraea sp. NPDC050227, assembly GCF_044459705.1. Lineage (NCBI taxonomy): Bacteria > Bacillati > Actinomycetota > Actinomycetes > Streptosporangiales > Streptosporangiaceae > Nonomuraea > Nonomuraea sp. NPDC050227. The sequence continues at coordinate 181,731 of NZ_JBITJF010000018.1, forward strand.
CGGTGACGCCGGCCCCCAGCAGGATCCCGCCCGCGCCGCCCAGCGCGGACAGCAGCAGCGACTCGGCGAGGAACTGGGTGCGGATCTGGCCGCGCGTCGCGCCGAGCGAACGGCGCAGGCCGACCTCCGCGCGGCGCTCCAGCACCGAGATGACCATCGTGTTGGCCACGCCGACGCCGCCGACGAGCAGCGCCACCGCCCCGACGCCGAGCAGCAGCCCGGCGAAGGCCTGGCTGGTCGCCTGCTTGGCGGCCAGCGCGTCGGACGGGCGGGAGACGTCCACCTCGTTGGGCGCCTCGGGGTTGGCCGTGCCGGCCAGGACCGACCGCACGTCCTCCAGCCTCGCCTCCTGCGAGCGGGTGTAGAGCGTGGTCGGATGCCCGTCGAAGTCCAGCCTGGACTCCGCGACCGGCCAGCCGACCAGGGCCGCGCTGTTCAGCTCCTCGGCCAGGGGCACCGGGTCGAGCAGCCCGACCACCGTGAACCGGATGCCGCCGATCACCACCTGGGTGTCGGGGGTGACCGTGCCGATGCCGAGCCGCTGGGCGGCGGCCGAGCCGAGCACCACGGCCGGGTAGCGTTCGGTGGCCGCGTTGAGCCAGGTGCCGCGGCGGACCGTCGCGCCCACGGTCGGCAGCAGGTCGAGGCGGGCGGCGATCGTGACCAGGCCGTTGGTCTGGGGCGTCGGGATCTCCTCGCTCCGGTAGACCTTCGCCTCGGGCACCTTGCCCGTGGACGAGACCGACTCCACCGGGCCGATGCGCTCGATCATCGCCTCGGCGTCCGTCGGCATCTGGGCCGCCTCGCCCAGGAGCGTGGTGCCGGAGGCGACGGTGAGCAGGTTCGTGCCCAGCGCGGACAGCGTCCGGTCCAGCTCGGCGCTGGAGGAGGACGAGATGCCCACCACGCCGATCATCGCGGCGATGCCGATCGCGATGCCGAGCGCCGACAGGAACGCCCGCAGCGGGCGCGTACGCAGGCCGACCGCGCCCACGCGCATCACGTCGCGCGGGCGCATCCTGGCCGGGGAGAGCCGGGGACGCTCCAGGGTCGCCATCACGCCACCTCGGATTCGACGGGCTCGCGCACGCACCGGCCGCCGCCCTCTTCGCCGCGCCCGCGCAGCTCCGCACCGGGTTCAGAGCCCGAGTCGGAGACGATCCGGCCGTCTCGCATGCTCACCTGGCGGGGGAGGCCGGCGGCGATCTCCCGGTCATGGGTGATGATCACGATGGTGGTGCCGCTCCCGTTCAGCTCGTGCAACAGGTCCATCACGCCGGCGCCCGACACCGAGTCCAGCGCGCCGGTGGGCTCGTCGGCCAGCAGCAGCGGCGGGTCGCCGGCCACCGCCCTGGCGATGGCCACGCGCTGCCGCTCGCCGCCGGACAGCTCGTGCGGCTCGTGGTCGACGCGGTGCCCGAGGCCGACGCGGCGCAGCGCCGTCCCGGCCCGGCGGCGGCGTTCGGCCGGCGGCAGGCCGGTGTAGATCAGGCCGTCGGCCACGTTGTCCAGGGCGGTGACCTTGGCGGCCAGGTGGAAGTGCTGGAAGACGAAGCCGATCGTGGTCGCGCGCAGGGCCGAGAGCTGGTTGTCCGACAGCTTGGAGACGTCGTGGCCGTCGATCTCGACGCGGCCCGCCGACGGACGGTCGAGGGTGCCGACGACGTTGAGCATCGTGGACTTGCCCGAGCCCGACGGGCCGACGATGGCGACCAGCTCGCCGTGCCGGACCTCCAGCGACACCGAGTCCAGCGCGGCCACCCCGCCCGGATAGGTCCTGGACACGTCGGTGAGCACGATCATCCCCCGCCCCGCATCCGCGGGGGACGGGGTGGCGGGCTCGGAGGGGGTCGGGGTGGGGGTCATTTCGGGATTCCCACTGTCATGCCGTCGGTGAGCCCGTCGCCGGAGATCTCGACGCGGCCACCGGCGAACAACCCGGTCCGCACGGCGACGTACCGCGACCTGCCGCCCTCCACCACCTCCACCCCGAACCCGCCCTCCCGCAACGCGACCAGCGCCGACACCGGCACGGTCAGCACGCCCTTCCGCCGGTCGGCGGTGAACGTCACCTTCACCGCCGCCCGGTCCAGCCCCTTGGCGGCCTTGGCGTTCCCCAGCGAGACCTGCACCTCCAGGCGGGTCTCCGGGTCGGCGTTCTGCCCGTCACCGGGGTCGATGATCGTGGCCACCTCGGTGATCCGGCCGGTCACGTCCTTGCCGTCCGGCATGGTGACCGAGACCTTGGTGCCCTTCCTGGCCATCCGCTGGTCCTCGGCGGCCAGTTCGGCGGTGACGACCTTCTTCGTGCCCGTGTAGGTGAGGATCTTCTGGCCGGGGCCGGTGGGCTGGCCCTGCTCGGCCTCCAGGCTCTCCACCCGGACCTTGCCGGGGGCGAAGACGACCCGTCCCAGCTCCACCACGCCGGTCTCGTCGAGGCCGCGGTCCTCCTGCCACTCCCGCACCGCCTGGGCGGTGTCGTAGGTGTACTCGTCGTCCACGGTGAAGCCGTCGTAGCCGAGCTTGCGCAGGTTGCGCTCCAGGTTCTCGACGTCCTTGCCCTCGCTGCCGATCCGCAGGTCGCGGTAGGCGGGGGTGGTGCCGTACAGGAGCATGACCGGCTTGTTGTCCAGGCGGTACAGGGACCGGCCGCGGGTGATCAGGTCGCCGCTGTCCGGGAGCCAGGTGACGGTGCCGGCCTTCCTGGCCATGGCCGTGGTGACCGGGCCGTAGCCGAGCTCGCCGTCGGCGTCCCTGGTGTCGTTCAGCGTCTGGCGGGTGACCGGGGTGGTGGCCGGCGGCAGCGCGCCGGCCGACGCGGACGGGGCGGCGCCGCCGTCCAGCACCCCGCCGGGATTGACCGCCAGGACCGCCGCCCCCGCCACGGCGGCCACCCCGACGAGGGCGAGGACCGCCCGCCCGCCACGGCGGCGGCGGGCGCGGGGGGAGGGGGCGTCCGGCTCGGCCTTTCCGTCGATGGTGGCCGTCCCCATCAAGAGCCCCCCTGTCCCCCGCCGATGTTCATCCGGCACTTCTCCTGCGCGGCCTTGAAGTCGGGGTCCTCGCCCACCTCGGGCGTGATGCGCATCATGCCGCCCTCGGGGTCGGGGAACGCCTCCACGCCGTTGTCCCGCATGCACTGCGCCTGCTTGCGCATGTTCTCGGCCTGCTTGGGGTCGCCGCCCTTGCCCAGGTTCATGCCCGCGGGCTGGAGCGCCTTGCAGGCGTCCATCGCCTTCTGGACCTTCTCCGGGCCGCCGGAGCCCTTGTCGAACTTCATCTGGATCCGGCCGTCCGGGCCGGGGTCGGCGATGTCCAGGCCCTGTTCGCGCAGGCAGGTGGTGTACTTCACGGCCTGCGCGTTGCGGTCGGCGGTGGCCGGGGCGCCGGCCGTCGGCTTGGCACCGGTGCCGGTCACCGACGCCACGTCCGATCCGCCTTCCTGGGCGCCGCACGCCGTCAGGAACAGCGCGGCCGCGGCCAGCGCCATGAGGGATCGTCCTCGCATGAATGTTCTCCTCCATCGAAAGCCGGTGGCCTTACGAGGGGAGATGCAATACGCGGACGTGTTTCTCCAGCGTTTCCATCTCCGGCTTATCCGGATCAAATACCACCCGCGCAAGAATCGAGCCGGAGGTACGGAATGCGGGTGCTGGTGGTGGAGGACGAGCGCGTGCTCGCCGGCGCGATCGCCGAATGGCTGCGCGACGAGACCCACGCGGTCGACCTCGCGCACGACGGCGCGGCGGCGCTGGAGCGGATCGCGGTCAACGACTACGACGTGGTCGTCCTGGACCGCGACCTGCCGCGGGTGCACGGCGACGACGTGTGCAGGGAGCTGGTCGCCTCCGAGTCCGACGCGCGGGTGCTGATGCTCACGGCCGCCGCCCAGCTCGACGACCGGGTCAGCGGGCTGTCCATCGGGGCCGACGACTACCTGTCCAAGCCGTTCGCCTTCCCCGAGCTGGCGGCGCGGGTCCTGGCACTGGGACGGCGCTCGCGGCCGGCCACTCCCCCGGTGCTGCGCCGGGCCGGGATCACGCTCGACCCGGGGCGCAGGGAGGTGTTCAGGAACGGGCGGTTCGTGCCGCTGTCGAAGAAGGAGTTCGCCGTCCTGGCCGAGCTGATGCGGGCGCAGGGCACGGTCGTCTCGGCCGAGCACCTGCTGGAGAAGGCGTGGGACGAGCACGCCGACCCGTTCACCGGCGCGGTGCGGCTGACGATACTCAAGCTGCGCCGCAAGCTGGCCGACCCGCCGGTGGTGGAGACGGTGCCGGGAGTGGGGTACCGGATCGCATGAGACTGCCCCACCCCACCCTCAGGCTGCGCCTCACCCTCGTGTACGGCGCCCTGTTCCTGGTGGCGGGGCTGGCCCTGCTGGGCGTCACGTACCTGCTGTTCAACCAGCAGCTCGCGCAGTCGTTCGAGAACCGGTTCGTGACCACTGCCGGCACCCGCAAGAACGTGATCTTCCTCAAGCAGGACGGCGTCGAGCTGGTCGGCCCCGCCGCCGTCGACTGGATGCGGCAGCAGGAGGAAGGGGTGCGGGAGGCCGCCGTGACCTCGCTGCTCACCCAGGGCGCGATCGCGCTCGTCGTGGTGTGCGGGACCGCCATCGGGCTCGGCTGGGTGGTGGCCGGACGCGTGCTGGCCCCGCTGCACCTGGTGACCGAGGCCGCGCGCAGGATCGCCGCCGCCCCCATGGCCGAGCGCGGCCTGCACGAGCGCATCGCGCTCGGCGGCCCCCCGGACGAGGTCAAGACGCTGGCCGACACGTTCGACACGATGGTGGAGCGGCTCGACCACTCCTTCGACGGCCAGCGCAGGTTCGTCGCGAACGCCTCCCACGAGCTGCGCACGCCCCTGACGCTCAACCGGGCCCTGGTGGAGCTGGCGATGCACCGGCGTACCGCCTCCGACGACGTCAAGGAGCTGGGCGAGAGCCTGCTGCAGATCAACGCCCGCCACGAGCGGCTCATCTCGGGCCTGCTGCTGCTGGCCCGCTCCGAGCAGGAGATCGCCGACCGCTCCCCGGTGGACCTCGCCGACATCGTCTCGCACGTGGTCGCCCAGACCGCCCGCGCCGCCGCGGAGGCGAACGTCGTCGTGAAGGAGGAGGCCGGGCCCGCGCCGACCGCGGGCGACGCGCTGCTGCTCGAACGACTGGTGCACAACCTGGTCGAGAACGGCATCCGGCACAACCTCGGCGACGGCGGCGGTTGGGTCCGGGTGGTGAGCCGGACGGCGCCCGGCGGCCTGGCCGAGGTGGAGGTGACCAACAGCGGGCCGAGCGTGCCGCCGTACGACGTGCCACTGCTGTTCAAGCCGTTCCACCGGCACGGCGCCGAACGGGTGGTCACCGGGATGAGCGCGGGGCTCGGGCTGTCGATCGTGCGCTCGGTGGCCGTCGCGCACGGAGGCGACGTGACGGCCCGCCCGCGCGAGGGCGGCGGCCTGGTCGTCACCGCCACCCTCCCGGCCGGCTGACCCGGCTACTGGTGGGCGGCCGTGCGCAGTGAGCGGTAGAGCAGGCGCGGGTCGCCCAGGTGGTGGCGGAGCAGCTTCTCCAGGCCGCCGATCGGGACCAGGTTCTGGGGGGCGCGCGGGTCCTTGTAGTCGACGCCGGCCAGCGCCGGCAGGGCCAGCGTGACGGCGTCGGCCAGCTCGACGACCTGCGCGGGGTCGAGCTCGGCGCTGGCCTCGCAGCGGGCGATCCCCGCCCACGGCGCCGTCGACTGGACCGGCAGCCGCAGGTACCAGGCGTGCCGGCGCCAGCTGGTGCCCATGAGGAACACCGGCGTGCGCTGCCCCGGCGTGAGCGCGGCCACCACGGCCGACTGCGGCTGCGGCAGGTACGCCGCGTGGTGCGTCTTGATGTAGCCGACGGTCCGCGGCAGGTGGGTGCGCCCCCGCAGCGGGCCGTCCACCAGCAGCAGGTCGTCGCCCAGCGACCGGTGGCGGACCGCGAGGTCCACCTCCAGCTGGGTGACCTGGCGTTGCAGGGCGAGCGACAGCTCCTCGAAGCTGGAGTCGGCGGCCTTGTTCGGCAGGTAGGAGGCGTGCGCGGTCTTGACCTCGGGCGCGTACGGGGAGGCCGAGATCAGCGTCCTGTTGACCTCGATCGCGGCCAGCTCGGCCCCCTCGCGCCCGCAGCGGACGATCCCGGCGGCGTAGGAGGCGGCGATCCCGGGGACGGGCATCGGCAGGTCGGGATCGTGCACCCACACGCGGGCGTCGATCCGGCGCACCCCGTCGGCGACCAGCAGCGTCTCGGGGGCGGCGGCGCCGGGGCCCGGCGTGACCGGCTTCCAGTCGGCGGCCGGCCGCTCGATGTCGAGGACCAGCTCGGCACTGGTGGCGCCCAGCTCGGACAGGGCCTCGACGGCGATCGCGGCGGCGTAACCCGGGTCCCAGGGGTCGACGGTGAAGCCCGGGTTCACGGCCCCACCTTGCGCACGTGCGAGCCCTTCGCGTCGCGCAGCACCTCGAAGCGCGCCGGCACCCGGTCGGCCAGCGCCGGGACGTGGGTGACGACGCCGATCATGCGCTCCTGACCGGCGGCCAGGCGTTCGAGGGTGGTGGCGACGGTGTCGAGGGTGGCCGGGTCGAGGGTGCCGAAGCCCTCGTCCAGGAAGATCGAGTCGAGCCCTCTGGCGACGGCCCCCGACAGCGCCAGGGCCAGGGACAGCGCGGCCTGGAAGGTCTCGCCGCCGGACAGCGTGCGGGCGCTGCGCCGCAGGCCGGCCTCGCCGTGGTCGATGACCTCGATGTCGCCGGTGCGTTCGCCGAGCGCCAGCTCGTACTGGCCGTCGGACAGCTCCATCAGCGTCTCGGACGCCGCGGCGACCAGCACGGCCAGCGCCTCGGCGCACAACCACCGCTCGAAGGCGTTGGCCCGCAGGCGCAGCGCCAGCTCGTGGGCGACCTTGGCCTCGTGATCCTTCTCCGCGACGACGGTCTCCAGCTCGGCGGCGCGCCTGCGTTCCTCGCGGACCCGTTCGAGGGCGCCGTCGGCCCGCGCGACCGCCCCGGCTACGGCCGCGCCGAGCTGGTCGGGGGTGGCGTTGCGCGGGACGGTGACGCCGTGCTCGGCCAGGCGTTCGGTCAGCCGGTGGCGTTCGGCGGCGAGCCGGGCGGTGGCCTGGGCGAGCTCCTGCTCCCGCTCGGTCAGGGCGGCGCGGGCGGCCTCGGCGGCCCGGTCGCGCCAGCCGAGCAGCTCGGTCCAGGCGCGGTGGAGGTCGTCGCGGGCGAGCGGCGGCGGGGCCTCGCCGGAGGGCGCGAGCACGAGCAGCCGGTCGCGGGTGGCCGCGAGGGTCTGCCAGGCGCTCTCGGCCTGCCGTTCGACCTGTTCGGCGGCGGTACGGGCGCGTTCGAGCTTCTTGCGCGTGTTGCGCATGGCCGTACGGGCCTCGGTGGCCAGGGCCTCGGCCTTGGCGATGGCGGCCAGGCGGCCTTCGATCTCGTTGCGGTCGCCGGGGGCGGGCAGCGCGGCCAGCTCGGCGTCGAGCCTGCCCGACTGCGTGGCCAGCATGGACGCCGACGTCTCGGCCTTGGCCAGGGCCGCCCGGCCACGGGTCGCGTGGTCGCGGGCGGCTGCCAGGGCGCGGTCGGCGGCGCCGAGATCGGCGGGCCGGTCGTGGTGGGGCAGCTCGGTGAGCGGGCGCAGGCAGAGCGGGCACGGCTCCCCCACGGCCAGCCGGTGGCTCAGACCTGCCGCGGTGTGGGCGTCGCGCAGCCGTTCGCGCTCGTGCTCGGCGTCGGTCAGGGCGCGTTCGGCGTCGGCGACCGCGGGGGTGAGGCGTTCCAGCGCCGTGGCGGCCTCGGCCGCCGCCCTGCGGGCGTCGGTGGCCTGGGCGGTGAGGCGCTCGCGGGCGTCGAGGGCGGCCAGCGCGGCCACCGGCTCGGCGCGGTCGCCCAGCGCGGCCAGCGCCTCGAACGCCTCGTGCTCGTCGGCCTCCACGGAGGCCGCCTCGGTCTCCAGCGCGGCGACCGCGTCGGCGGCCTCGCGGCGGGCCGAGGCCAGCGTCGGCACCGCGGGCGGCATGCGCAGCGCGGCCAGCGCCGACTGCCGCTCGGCCACGGACGCGCGTTCCTGCTCGGCCCGCCCGATGTCGGCCTCGCGGGAGCGCAGCAGGTCGAGGTCGGCGTCGATGGTGCCGGCCAGCCGCCGCAGCGCGGCCAGCCGGTCGGCCAGCTCGCGTTCGGCCTCGTCGGACGCGCCGGCCAGCTTGGCGAGCTGGTCGCGGGCGAAGGCGGCGGCGTTGCGCGCGGCCTCCTCGTCGCGGGCGGCCCGCTGCCTGATCAGCTCGTAGACGTCGGCGTCGAGGAGCTGCACCAGCAGGTCCTGGCGCTCGCGCGGCGCGGCGTGCAGGAACTCGGCGAACCGGCCCTGCGGCAGCACCACGCACTGGGTGAAGAACTTGTACTCCAGGCCGGTCACCCGCTGCACCTCGGGCGTGACGTTCTCGCCCTCGGCCAGCGGTTTCAGCACCATCTCGTACGCCGCGTCGAGCGGCGCCGCCGGGTCGAGCTCGTCGATCCTGGCCTCTTTGGTGCGGACGGTCCCCTTGGCGTCGCGGACCAGCGAGCGCACCACGCCGTAGCGCCGCCGGTCGCTCTCGAAGACCAGCGCCACCTTGCCCGAGCTGGCCGACGGGGCCAGGGCGTGGGCGATGACGTTCTCCTTGCCCCAGCGCGGGACGGTGCCGTACAGGGCGAAGCAGATGGCGTCGATGATCGTGCTCTTGCCGGCGCCGGTCGGGCCGACCAGGGCGAAGTACTCGGTGTCGGAGAAGTCGACGGTGGCCGGCTCGCGGAAACTGCCGAAGTGGTCGAGATGCAGCAGCAGGGGACGCATCAGCCGGTCACCTCGTCGTAGAGCCGGTCGAACAGGGCGGCGACCTGGTCGTCGTGGCGGCCGGTCGCGGTCAGGTACTCGCGGAACAGCTCGCGCGGGCTGCGCGCGGCCGACCCGGCCCGGCGCACCGCGGGCACCGGCCGGAACCGCTCGTCGAGGACGACGTCGACCGAGCCGGGCAGCAGGTCGCGCACCTGGTCGGACAGGCCGACCCGGGGCTTCTCCTCCACGATCACCTTGAGCCAGTCGTCACCCGCCTCCAGGCCCTCCAGCTGCTCCAGCGTGCCGCGCACCGTGCGCAGCCGGCGGGCCGAGGCGAACGTCAGCTCCCGCACCACCGCGGGCCGCCCCGGCGTGACCTCCACCAGCAGCGCGCCCGGCGTGTTGCCCTCCTCGCCGAAGTCGACGGCCAGCGGCGAGCCGCTGTACCAGATCGGGCACGGGCCGGGGATCTGCTGCCTGCGGTGCAGGTGGCCGAGCGCGACGTACTGGGTGGAGACCGGGAAGGCGTTGGACTCGAAGTAGTAGGAGAAGATCGACTGGGCCTCGCGCTCGCCGCCGCCGAACGCGCCGCCCGGCAGGGTGCCGTGCGTGGTGATCAGGTTGACGGTGTCGCTCTGGAAGCCCGCGGTCAGCGCGCCGACCAGCTCGGAGATGCGGGTGGCGTAGTCGCGGTTGTGGTCGGCGGTGGTGCCGGTGAGCACCTCAGCGGCGCGTACGACATAGCGGTGGGACAGGAACGGCAGCACGCCCAGCCGCACCGGCTCCCCCGAGCGCGCGGTGAAGGCCAGTGTGCCGCCCGCGTCGGGGCGGCGGAAGACGCCCACCACGTGCATGCCGAGCTTGCCGAGCACCGGCCGGTAGACCTCGAAGAGCTGCGGGTTGTCGTGGTTGCCGGCCAGCACCACCACGTCACGGCCGTCGCCGCGCAGCGCCATGAGCGCGTTGAGCACCAGCGACTGGGCCTCCGGCGTCGGCGCCGAGGTGTCGAACAGGTCGCCGGCCACCACGACCGCGTCGACGTCGTGGGTGCGGGCCGCCGCGACCAGCTCGCGCAGCACGGCCCGGTGCTCGTCCATGCGGGAGCGGCCCTTGAGCACCTTGCCCACGTGCCAGTCCGCGGTGTGCAGGAATTTCACCGAGCTCCCTTCAGAACGGCGGAATGTCGTCTTCGACGCCCGGCAACCCCTGGAACGGATCGGCCGACGGGCTGACCCGCGAGGCCGCCTCGGCCGGCCGGGTCGCCCAGGCGGGGAACGGGAAGGCGACGGCCAGCGGCACCGGGATCTCCGGCTGGGCGACGAACATGGTGCCCGGTTTGGCGATCGTGGCGCGTTCCCTGACGGCCGGGGGCAGCCAGCCGTACTCGGAGCGGGCGGCCTCGGCCGGGTCGAGGCGACCGGCGACGCGTACGGCGCTGTTGGAGACGATGCGGCGCTCGACCTCGGAGGCGGTCTGCTGGGCGCCGATGAGGATCACGCCGAGCGACCGGCCGCGCTCGGCCACGTCGAGCAGGATCTCCTTGATCGGCGAGTCGCCCTCGCGCGGCGCGTACTTGTTCAGCTCGTCGAGCACCACGAACAGCAGCGGCTTGGCCGTGCCCGAGGTCTCCTTGCGGTGGAACTCGCCGCGCAGCACCACGCCCACCACGAACCGCTGGGCGCGTTCGGGCAGGTTGTGCAGGTCGACGATGGTGACCTGGGCGTCGGACGTGCGCACCGAGTGGGCCCGGAAGAACGGCAGGTCGCCGCGGACGATCGGGGACAGCGGCTTGACCGCGCTGCGCAGCCTGCGCAGGAAGGCGTTGACGGTGCCGAGCGGGGTCTGGGCGCCGGTCCACTCGATGCGGGTGGCCTCGTCCTGCAACTGGTCGGACAGCAGCTCGACCAGATCGCCGAAGGTGCGGCAGGCGGTTCCCCTGATCATGACCGCGCCGCCGTCGCCGACCGGCTCGGCCCAGGACTTCAGCCGGGCCGCCACCTGGCCCACCAGCAGGGAGTAGCCGGCGCGCTCGTCGTCGGCGTCGGCGAAGACGAACCGCAGCAGCTCCTCCTCGCACAGCTCGACCAGCGTCCAGTAGAACGAGCTGACGCCCTGGGTGCGGGCGGACACGTGCGGCACGCCGTTGGGGTCGCCGGGCCGCGGCGGCGCGAACACGTGCACGCTGCCGAACGGCTGGGCGGGCAGCCCGAGCCGGGCGTACGCGGCCCGCGCCTGCTCGTCGAGGCGCACGTTGTCGTGGTCGAGGAAGAGCAGGTCCTCGCCCTTGACGGAGAAGATCAGCGCCTTGGTGTTGGCCGACTCGGCGTCGAGCACGCCCGAGTTGAAGATCGAGTAGAGCAGGAACGTGGCGAAGGACGTCTTGGTGGCCACGCCGGAGACGCCGGAGATCGACACGTGCGCGCCGCGGGTGCCGTCGAGGAAGTCGAAGTTGACGTAGAGCGGCAGGCCGTCGCGGCCCATGCCCATGGGCACCCGGCGGTCCATCACGTCGAAGTAGAGCGCCTGGTCGCGGTCGCCGGCCCCGGCCAGGAAGACCTTGGCGCCCGGCAGCGGCGGCACGAACACCTCGGGCTCGACCCTGGTCACCCGCACCTCGGCCACCTCGACCACGGCGGCGGGCAGCGCGCCCTCGGCGATGAGGAACACGTCGGAGTCGTAGGCGGCGCCCTCGTGCCTGGCCTCGACCGTGGTCACCACGCCGGCGACCAGCACCGGGCCGTGGCCGGGCACGTCGCGCCTGGTGACCACGACGTCGTCGAGCTGGAGCACCTTGCCGGGCTCCAGGCCGACCCAGAACGACAGCGGCGAGGCGGCCTGGGTGCCCAGGACCCGGCCGACCGCCTCACCGGTCGCCATCGCCGCAGGAGACGCCTCGCGGCTCGCAGCCCCGTTGACCGTCACGAATCCCTCCACCACCAGACATGCCCTTCCAAAGGAGAGTAGTCGGGGGCCGGGGATGCGTCTGGCTCATTGCCGCCTTCGCCGCGCCGCGTCAGAGCGCGAAGGCCGCCTTGGTCCAGGCGAACTGGGCGTCGAGAACCTCGCCCAGCAGGCCGGCCAGCGTGGCGTCGGGCCGCCCGGCCGACTGCCTCGGCCCGATGCGGCCGCCCTCGGCGCTCCGCCCGGCCACCAGCAGCACCCGCGCGCCCGCCCGGTCGACCGCCAGGGCCGCGGCCGGCTCCCACGCGCCGTCCCGGTGCGCCGCGGCGGGCCTGCGCGGCCCCTCCCGGTGCGCCGGAGGTCGCCACGCGGCCTGGCCCTCCGCGGGCGCGAGGGCAGGCGCGGGGGCGACGACCACCATCGCGTCGACCCGCATCGCCGTCGCCACCCGCCGCCGCGACTCGTCGAAGGCCGTCTCGGGCGGCACGGGCTGGGCCCGCATCGACTCGGCCATCGTGCGCAGCAGCGCGGGCAGGTCGAGCTCGCCCGCCGGCGGAGCCAGCTCGTACTGCAGGTAGCCGACCAGCGGGAACGGCGGGTCGGGGAGGGTGTTGTAGCCGAGGAACAGCCTCGGCCACCCGGCCGACTCCGAGGGGCCGGTCAGCGCGCCGTGAGCCACCCGCCCGAGCTCGCCGCACCCGTGGTGGGGCAGGCCATTGACTGACCGCAACATCGCCATGCACGAATTGTTGCAGACCGATTACCTTCAGTTGCGCGTTCTCCACGAGAGCCCGGGGCCTCCGCCGTCCAGCGTGATCATCTTGATGGGAGCCATGGATACCACCCGGGTCCGACAGAACCGGCACAGAACCGGCTCCGCACAGCACGTGTTGTCCGGATGTGGACGGTCCGGTCAACCTGTCGCATCCGTCCGCCGTCCCTTCTGTGTCACATCCGTCGCAAAGGGAAAACGTCGTGCGCCTGCCACTGATCCTGCCCTTGGCCGTCCTGCTGTTCGCCACGCCCGCGCCAGAGAGCGGCACGGTGGCGGCGTACACGTGCAAGACCACCGGTACGAGCGAGACGCAGATCGTCAAGATGGACATCAAGCTCACCGTGCCCGCCACCGCCCCCGCGGGCCGGCAGATGACCATCGGCTGGCGCGGCTCGTACGTCGAGGGCGCCGAGCTCCGCGCCCCCGCCACCGGCCTGGACGGCCAGGTCAGCCTCTACGCCTACGCCGCCGTCAGCGGGATCGACCGGCTGACCTCGGCGACGGGCGTCGGCAGCCCCGGCCTGATCGTCCCGGGGGCGGTCATCCCCCTCCTCCGGGAGACGGTCGAGCTGCGGACCACGCCCCGGGAGCCGGGAACGGGCACGGTCCGGCCCGCGTCGGTGAACTTCGGGCCGACCCCGCAGAAACGCCTGATCGAGTGCGAACTCCAGGACAAGGACGCGCCGGCGTCGTACCCCCTGACCGTCACCGCCGCCGCCGGCACCGCCCCGAGCCCGGACGCCCCGAGCACGCCGGACACCTCAGACACCCCGGACACCTCGGACACGGAGGCCACGCCCCCGGACGAGACCGCCGAGGACACGCCCACCGCCACGCCGACGGGCGGCGCGAACACCGGCGGCGGGGGCGAGGCGGGCCCCGACGGGCGGGCGCTGGTGCTGGCCGGCTCGCTGGTCCTCGCCGCCGCCCTCACCGGCTTACGCCTGCGCCGCCCGTCCCGCCCGTAGACGATCCGCGCCGGTACGTGACTCGGCCGTACGGGCCGGGCCACGTGTCATGCGTGGAGGTACGTGCTCCTATGATCCGATGCGTGGCCAAGTACTTCGACCTGCACCCTGACAACCCCCAGCCTCGCCTGATCGGCCAGGTGGTCGAGACCCTGCATGCCGACGGGCTGATCGCCTACCCGACGGACTCGTGCTACGCGCTGGGGTGCCGGCTGGGCAACAAGGACGGCCTCGACCGGATCAGAGAGATCCGGCACCTCGGCAGCGATCATCACTTCACCCTGGTCTGCAAGGACTTCGCGCAGTTCGGTCAGTTCGTTCATGTGAGCAACGCGGTGTTCCGGCTGGTCAAGGCGGCGACGCCGGGCGGGTACACGTTCATCCTGCCGGCGACCAAGGAGGTGCCGCGGCGGTTGCTGCATCCCCGGAAGAAGACCGTCGGCGTCCGGATCCCCGATCACGTCGTCACCCAGGCGCTGCTGGCCGAGCTCGGCGAACCGCTGGTGTCGAGCACGCTGATCCTGCCCGGCGAGACCGAGCCCTCGACGCAGGGCTGGGAGATCAAGGAGAGCCTCGACCACATGGTGGACGCCGTCATCGATTCGGGGGAATGCGGCGCCACGCCGACGACCGTCGTGGACCTCTCACAGGATGAGCCCGAGATCCTTCGTCGCGGCACCGGAGACCCGTCCCTCTTCGAATAGGCCCGCCCGGCCGGCCACCCCTTCGGGAGGCCGGCCGAGCCCGCTCTCACCCTGGACGGCCGGGAGCGGTGACCAGGGCGCTCTGTCCCGGTGCGACCTGCGTGACCACGGCGGGGGCGTCCGGGAAGCGGGCCTCCCAGCGGTAGGCGGTGTCGCTGGAGGTGTTGGTGAGCGTGGTGGCGGTCCTGCCGTCGTGCCGGACGGTGATCGTGCCGTCGCCCAAGGGGATGCCCGAGACCTCGGCCCAGGCGATGTCGTCGGGCAGGCGGGACAGCGTGGTCACGGCGTTCACCTCGGGTGTGACGCCGAGCAGGCCCTCGACGACCTGGCTGACGAGAGTGAAGGACACCTCCGGGTAGTCGCCGTTGAGCCCGCCCGCGACGTGCGGTTCCGCACGCCGGTCGAAGACGTGCCGCATCCAGCGCCAGGCGGCCGCGTTCCTGTCGTGGCGGAAGAAGGTGTCGGGCAGGTACGTGTAGGCCTCGATGTTGCGGGGACGCTCGGGGCCGGCAGCTTGGCCGTCGATGAAGTCGAGGTAGGCCTCGTTGCGCGGACCTGGCTCGATGAGGTCCTTGAGCGGCATGAACCAGCTGTTCTCGCAGCCCCATCCGGTGACGGGGGCGCCGTCCACGGTGTAGCCGCGCACCAGGTCCGCGGGGTTCTCGCCGACGCTCCAGACCTCGTTGAAGTGTCGCCTCAGCTCGGCGGCCCGGCGGGCGAAGTCCTCGCCGTCCAGGCCGCGGGCCCGGCTCAGGGCGCTCATCGCCAGGTATGCCTGGTACCGGGAGCCGACGGAGTCTCCCGCCTCCGCCAGGTGCTCGCCGGCCAGCTCGTTGTAGCTGGCCACGCCCTGGAAGATGCCCCTTCCGGTGGCACGCGGCACGACCTCCGTCACCGCGTTGCGGTAGTAGGACCACAGCACGGGATCCTCGACGTAGGCGCGGTCCCAGGTCCATCGGTAGGCGGTCCCGGCCTTCTCCACCAGCTCGTACACCGCGGGCAGCTCGCGGACGAAGGAGTCGGGGCCGCGGTAGTCGATGGACAGGTAGGAGCCGTCGAAGTTGAACGCCCACACCGGGTGGAAGCCGTGCTCGGGGGTGGCCGAGGCGGCGAAGCAGCGCAGCATGGTGAGGTTGGCCTCGGCCATGCCGAGCAGGTGCGCGCCGACGATCTGGTGGGCGAAGTCGCGGGCGTAGAAGCCGCTGCGGTGTGCGTAACCCGCCCAGTAGGAGGGCAGGTAGCGGCTCTGTCCCGTCCCCGCGGGGCGGTGCTCGTCGACGTCGACGGGGCCCTGCGAGCCGGCCTCGTGCCGCAGGCGCAGCGCCTTCGCCCGGGCCCACTCGAACATCGCGACCAGCTCGGAGCTGGCCGAGCCGATGCGCATCATGGGCCGATGCTGGGACGGATCACCAGCTCCCCGGGCAGCAGCAGCCCCGCCTGAGGGGTCGTGCCGTCCTCCACCGTCTGGATCAGACGGCCGATCAGCGCCCGCGCGATGCGCTGGAGCGGCAGCCGTACCGTGGTCAGGGCGGGATGGAGGAACGCGGTGAGGGGAAGGTCGTCGAAGGCGGCCAGGGCGAGGTCGGCGCCGATCTCGATGCCCTCCTCCCTGGCCGCGGCGTAGACGCCGAGCGCGAGCCAGTCACCGGCGGCCACGACGGCCGTCGGGCGGTTGCGGCCGCGCAGCAGCTCACGGGTGACCGTGACGAGCTCCGCGGGGCCGTCGCCCGGCGCGGAGAACTCCTGCCCCACCAGGCCGTGCCTGCGGACGCCGGCGCGGAAGCCGTCTCTGCGGTCCTCCATCCACGGTTGCGCGCCGACGGAGGCCAGGAAGGCCACGCGCCGATGCCCCCTGGCGGCCAGCAGCCCGACCAGCTCGATGACCGCCTGAACGCTGTCGACGTCCACCCACGACTGCGGCTGGTCCGGCATCGTCCTGCCGAACGCGGCGAACGGGAACCCCGCCGCGGTCAGGTGCGCGACTCTGGGGTCGTCACGCATCACGTCCGACAGCAGGAAGGCGTCCACGGTGCGGGCCGCGATCACCTCGTCCAGTGCCTGCTCCTGACTCTGGCCCGGGCGCGGCCGCAGCAGCAGGATCCGGTAGCCGACCTCACCGGCCGAGGCCACCACGGCCTCCAGGAACCCGCCCATCAGCGGGTTGGGGTTGGCGGGGTCGTCCACCGGGGTCGGGTAGGCGATGATGCGCCTGGTGCCCGACTTGAGGCTGCGCGCCGACTGGTCGGGCCGGTAGCCGAGCTCCTCGATCAGCCGGGTCACCCGTTCCAGCGTCTCCGGCTTGAGCCGCTGGGGGGCGTTGAGCGCGTTGGAGATCGTCTGACGGGACACGCCCGCCGCGCGGGCGACGTCCTCGATGGTGATCCCACGGCGTGCCGCCACTCAGTCTCTCCTCACCGTCAGCAGGCCCCCCACGGGTACCTCGACCACGCTCGCGCCGGAGGTGAAGCGCAGCTCGCTCTCGCTCACGAGCCGCCCGCCGCAGTCGCGGACCTCGGCCGTCGCGACACCCCGCCCGTACAGGACGACGCGGGTGTCGGGGGCGGCGTTGGCCACGAGCAGCTCCGCGATCTCCGGCACGTCCACAGGCAGGGCAGCGTACCGGGCCACGACCTCGTTCTCCTCACTGTAGGCCCGCACCAGCGGGTACCCGTGCTCGACCCCGTGCGGTTCCAGCACGCCGAGCTGCAGCGTGGCGAGGTGGCGCCGGAAGACGCCCAGCCAGAACCGGATGGCGGCGAGCTGGTCGGGCCGCTGGGCCGCCAGGTCCACGGAGATCTGCGGCACCGAGAAGAGCACGTTGATCAGGTGGACCGCGACCTGCTCGGCGGACTCGTCCGGATGCCAGAGGATCATGTCCGAGTGCACGGCCTGAGGTCCGGCGGTCAGCCGCAGGTCGATCGTCCGCTGCCGGTTCTCCTGCGGGCTGAGCGGGCAGTCCACCGCCCTGACCATGTTCGCGTACGGCCACAGCCCCGGGCTCGTGTACGGCTGGCGGTGCTCGATCAGCACGTCCGGCTTCGCCGCCCGGAGCCTGACGTCGAGCTCGCTCAGCAGCTCCGCCACCCCTTCGTCGGTGCCGAAACGGTCGACGAAGTCGATCTTCAGGCCGTCCGCGCCCCACTCCTCCACCGCTCGCGCCAGCTTGTCCACGAGGAACGCGCGCACCTCGGGGTGACGCGGGTCGAGGACGGCCGCGTCCATGTGGTCGAGGTAGCGCAGGAACTTCCCCTCGAAACGCTCGAACGCGGCGTTGTGCTTGCCTACGAACGGCAGCGCGTACCACAGCAGGTAGGCCATGCCGTCGCTCTGGACCCGCTGGATGTGCTGCCGGATGTCGGGGATGTTGGGCTCCCAGTCGCCGCAGAAGGCGTACCCCCGCGACCGGTCGGCCGTCTGCCACCCGTCGTCCACGATCATCGTGGCGCAGCCCAGCTCCTTCGCCAGGCGGGCCTGGAGCTCCACCGACTCCCGCGAGACCTCCTGGTGCATGCTGTACCAGGTCGAGTACACGGGCAGCCGGGCCTGAAGCGGCGTGGGCGGCAGGTCGCGGCCCTCCTGCCACCATCCGGCGACCTCGGTCAGCGCCGCGGAGAACTGCCGGTCCGACAGGTCCAGCCGGATCCGCAGCCCCTCGTTCTGCACGGTGAAGACGAACTCGCCGGTCTCCTCGATCACGCCGCCGGTGAAGCTGCCGGTCACCGAGGCCAGGGCCACCGTGCACAGGTTGGCCCCCGCCGTGCCGACAAGGCTGACGACGGGCGCGCCGGAGACCAGCCCGGCCGCCGCCGGAGAGCTCCAGATCGGCGGGATCCAGCGGGTGCCCGAGCCCGGCGTCCAGAAGGCCGCGGCGTCGACGCACGGCAGTCTCCACTGCGCCGCGGTCCCTTCGGGGGCGTCGATCAGCCAGACGTCCGGCGCGACCGGGGTGACCGTGATCGCCTCCGTACCGGCTATCGCCACCTCGACCTCGCCCGCGCGGACGACGGTCGTCTCCCCGAGGGCGTGCGGCTCCCAGATCTGCATGGTCAACCTTTCGTGGCCCCGGCCAGCAGGCCGGAGATGAACTGTTTCTGGAGGATGAGGAAGAGGATCATCATGGGCAGCGCGGAGATCGCGGTGCCCACCATGACCTGGCCGAAGTCGGTCCTGGCCAGCCCCTGGAGGGTGGCCAGCGCGACCGGCAGGGTGAACATCTCAGGTGTGCGCAGCGCGATCAGCGGCCACAGGAAGTCGTTCCACGCGCCGAGGAACAGGAAGACCGCCAACGCCGCGAGCGCGGGCCGCATGACCGGCACCACCACCCGCCACAGCACCCTGAGCTCGCCCGCCCCGTCCACGCGCGCCGCGTCGAGCAACTCGTCGGGCACGGCCTGCAGCGACTGCCGGATGAGGAAGATCCCGAACGGGACGGTCAGGTTCGGCAGGATGAGCGCCGGGAAGGTGTCGATCAGCCCGAGGTCGTTCATCATCTCGAAGATCGGGATGATGGTGACGCCGCCCGGGATCACCAGCGTCGACAGCAGCAGGACGAAGAAGGCGTTCCTGCCGCGGAACTCGAACTTGGCGAACGCGTAGCCCGCCAGCAACGCCACGACCAGCGCGATCGACGTCTGGACGGCCGCCACGAGCAGCGTGTTCCCCAGCACGCGGAGCAGGCCGATGGACTCCTCCAGCTTCGCGGTGTTCGCTCCGAGCTGGTCGCCCGGCGAGAACGTGGGCGTGGCGCCGAAGATGTCGGCGTTGGCGTGCGTGGCCGCCATGGTCAGCCAGTAGAACGGGCCGACGCACAGGGCGAAGCACGCGGCGAGCGCGAAGGTCAGCAGCCAGCCCTTCATTTCCTGCCTCCGGTGAGCTTGAGCTGCACCAGGCCGAAGCCGGCCACGATCAGCGTGAGCGCGTAGGCGATCGCCGAGGCGTAACCGAAGTCGAAGTAGCGGAAGCCGTTCTGGTACAGGTAGAGGGAGATCGTCAGGGTGGAGTTGTCCGGGCCGCCGCCGGTGAGCACGAACGGCTCGTCGAACAGTTGCAGCGTGCCGATCGCCGACAGCACGATCGTCAGCAGCAGGATCGGCCGCAGTTGCGGGACGGTGATCGACCAGAAGCGGCGGACCGCTCCCGCGCCGTCGACCATCGCCGCCTCGTACAGCTCCTTCGCGATGCTCTGCAGCCCGGCCAGGTAGATCACCGCGTTGTAGCCGCAGTAGTGCCAGGTCAGCGCGATGACGATGGCGATTCGCGCCCAGAAGGGGCTGCCCAGCCAGTCGATCGGGCTGACGCCGAAGAGGCCGAGCAGCCAGTTGAGCAGGCCGGAGTCCTTGCTGAGGATCACCGAGAACATCACGCCGTAGGCGACCAGGCCGGTCAGCGAGGGCATGAAGACGCCGAGCCGCCACAGGGCGCGCAGCCGTACGAGCTTGGAGTTGAGGCCCAGCGCCAGCAGCAGCGCGAGGATCAGCATGATCGGGACCTGGACGACGAGGATCAGCGCGGTGTTCCACAACGACGTCCAGAACAGCGGGTCGTTCACCAGCCTGACGTAGTTGTCCAGTCCGGCGAAGGAACGCGCCGCCCCGGCGCCGGTCGTCAGGCTGATGTAGGCCGCCGCCAGGATCGGATAGGCCTTGAAGCAGACGAAGCCGAGCAGCGCGGGCAGCACCAGGAAGTACGGAACGTTTCTCCTGGTGAGCAGGCGGGCGGTCATCCCGCGAGCTTCCTGCCGGACTGCTGGGACAGCTGCTGGGCCGCCTGGCTCAGCGCGGCGGCCGGGTCGGCGCCCTTCAGCAGGACCTGGGTCTGCGCGTCACTGGCGATCTTCAGCGCGCGGGCGTAGTCGCCGGAGTAGTAGGTGGCGTCCGCGCCCTCGCCCAGCGCGTCCACGAAGGTCTTGAGCGCGGGCTGCCCGCCGTAGTAGTCCGTGCCGGCGGCGAACCGCGGGTCGGCGTAGGCGGCGTTCAGAGCGGGGAAGACCCCGCCGTCCTTGAACATCTTGTTGATGACCTCGGGCCTGGTCAGCGCGTACTCAAGGAACTTGAACGCCTCCGCCTTGTGCGGGCTGGTCCCGGAGACCGACAGGTACGTGGAGTTGACGATCGCGGTGCGCTTGCCGCCCGGCACGACGGCCGGCGGCTGCATGACGCGCCAGAGCCCCTTCTGCTCCGGCCACGTCTCGGGGATGTAGCCGACCCCCCAGGCCGCCCACGGCAGCACCGCCACCTTGCCCTGGCTGATCAGCTTCTTCCGCGTCCCCTCGCCGGAGGTGTCGGCGACGATCCCGGCGTCGTTCATCTTCTTGATCAGGGTCATCGCCTGCACGGCGGGCGCCGAGGAGAGCGTGACCGCTCCCTGACGGTCGAAGTAGAAGGCGCCCTGCTGCTGCAGCAGCGACTGGAAGAGGTCCATGTCCACGCTGCCGGCCGCCGGCTTGTTCAGGCCGATCAGATAGGCGCCCGTCCTCTCCTTGAGCTTCTTGCCCGCCTCGATCGCGTCGTCCCAGGTCCTGATCGCCGCGGAGTCGATGCCTGCCTTGTCGAACAGGTCCGAACGGTAGAAGAACCCGACCGGGTTGACCTCCCACGGCATCGCGTACGCCTTGCCGTCCTTGCCGGTGACCGTCGGCCACAGGCCCTTGGCGAAGGCGTCCTTGTACTTGTCGGCGCCCAGCTCGCTCAGGTCCGCCAGCCCGCCGGGGAACTTCTCCATGTATCCGGGCAGGTAGTCGATGCCGATGTGCAGGACGTCCCCCAGGCCCTTGCCTCCCGCGGCCAGCCCCACCGTGATCTTCTCCCAGATCGCGGGGTTCCCGACCACCTGGACGTCGACCTTGATGCCGGGGTTCGCCTGCTCGAAGTCCTTGGCCACCGAGGCCAGCCCGTCGGAGGCGGGCTTCCAGCTCCAGACCGTGATCTTCACGGGACCGGTGGACCTCTGGTCGCTCCCGCCCCCGCCGCCGCAGGCCGTGACGGCCAGGGCGAGAGTCGCGGAGACGACCATGACGGCAGGTCGGTTCATGACGATTCCTTTCTCGGGGGGTGCAGGGCGGCGGCCAGACGCTGTACGGCCTCGCCCGAGGTGGTGGCGTGGGGCGAGAGACGGATCCACTCGCCCCGCAGAGTCGTGGTGAGCCCGGCGGCGGTCAGCGCGGCATGGACGGCCGCCGGCTCCCGGCCGGGCATCGTGAAGGACCCGATCCCGCTCCACTCCGCGGCGCCACGTCCGGCGCCGGGCGGCGCCGGTCCGCCGGCGGGCGCGTCCAGCAGCACCCGCGCCCCGGCGGCGCGGGCCGTGTCGAGCAGCTCGCCCAGCCGGTCGGCCGTCCTGCGGCCGATCTCCGCGACGCCGGCCTCCAGGACCAGCTCGATCGCGACGCCCAGGGCGGCGACGCCGGAATAGTCGGGATTGGTCATCGTGTGCGCGGCCGCTCCCGCGAGCGGCGGCCGGGGCGCGGGCCCCGCCAGTGGGCCCTCGACCCCCGACCATCCGCCGAGCCCTGGTGCCATCAGCCCGGCGACGCGGTCGCGGGCCAGGAAGAGAGCCGCCCCCCATCCGGCGCGCAGCCACTTCTGCCCGCCGCAGACCAGCACGTCGGCGGCCTCCACCTCCAGCGGCACGGCGCCCAGCCCCTGGATCGCGTCCACGACCAGCACGCGTCCCGGCCCGAGCACCTCCTTCAGCGCGCCCAGCGGCGCCGGGTAGCCGGTGAGCGCGTCGACCGCGCTGACCGCGAGTGCCCGCACCGACGCGTCCAGGTGCTCGGCCAGCACCTGCGGGGTGAGGCGCACTTCGTCGATCCACCGCACCCGGAGCCCGCCGCGCCCCTCGAACCGCAGCCAGGGGTAGACGTTCGCGGGGAACTCACCGCGGGGCACCAGCACCACGCCCTCTCCGGGCAGCGCGGCGGCGGCGGCGAACAGCCCGTGGCTGGTGGAGGAGAGGAACGCCACTTCGTGCTCGGCCGCCCGCAGCAGCCGCGCCGCGGCCGAGCGCGTCCGCGCCGCCTGCTCCTCGAACCAGGCCAGCGGCATGTCGCCGACGCGGCGGCGGGCCGACTCGGCCAGGACCGCCGCGACCGCGCTGGAGAGCGGCCCCAGCCGGGCGAAGTCGAGGTAGCCGGGTGGCTCCGCGAAAATTTGAACGTTCATATCCTCTGACGGCTCATCCAGGCATGACGAAGTGGGGAGTGTGCGGCTGACCGGGGATAACAGGGCTCAGCGATATGAACGTTCATATTACGCAGCTTCCTCATGGCCGCAAGCAAAGATTGCATAACGGCCCGGGGGAAGTAGGGGCTCAGACCTTCGGCCAGAGCCGCGGGAAAATGCGAAAACCCCAGCTCAGCGTACTGAACTGGGGTTTCGTGCGGTGCGCCGCCAGGGACTCGAACCCCGGACCCGCTGATTAAGAGTCAGCTGCTCTAACCAACTGAGCTAGCGGCGCTTGCAGAGAGGAATATACCGGTGATCCGCATGTTGGTCGAATCGACCTGGGTCGAGCTCCTGCCGCTAGAATAAAGTTCGGCCTGCAGACAGGGAGCATCGATGTTCGACTCGCCCGCCGACGTGACGGCGCGGCTCGCCGCCGTGGACTACCTCTCCGACGACGCCATCTCCACCTCGGTGTTCCTCGCCGCCGCGCTGGGCAAGCCGCTGCTGGTCGAGGGGCCCGCCGGCGTGGGCAAGACGCAGCTCGCCAAGGCCGTGGCCCAGGCGACGGGCTCGGAGCTGGTCCGCCTCCAGTGCTACGAAGGTCTCGACGAGGCCCGCGCCCTGTACGAGTGGAACTACAAGAAGCAGCTGCTCCGCATCCAGGCCACCAGCGCCGACGACGACATCTTCACCGAGGAGTTCCTGCTCGAACGCCCGCTGCTGAAGGCGATCAGGTCGGCCGCCCCCACCGTGCTGCTCATCGACGAGACCGACAAGGCCGACGTCGAGGTCGAGGGCCTGCTGCTGGAGCTGCTGTCGGACTTCCAGGTCACCATCCCCGAGCTGGGCACGATCGCCGCCACTCGTAAGCCGTTCGTGCTGCTGACCTCCAACGCCACCCGCGAGCTGTCCGAGGCGCTCAAGCGGCGCTGCCTCTACCTGCACATCGAGTACCCGACGCCGGAACGGGAGCGCGACATCGTGCTCGCGCAGGTGCCGACCATCCGCGCCGACCTGGCCGAGCAGCTCGCCAGGACGGTCGCCACCATGCGGGCGCTGGAGCTGAAGAAG
Organism: Nonomuraea sp. NPDC050227; assembly: GCF_044459705.1. Lineage (NCBI taxonomy): Bacteria > Bacillati > Actinomycetota > Actinomycetes > Streptosporangiales > Streptosporangiaceae > Nonomuraea > Nonomuraea sp. NPDC050227. The sequence goes on from NZ_JBITJF010000018.1 coordinate 205,151, forward strand.
GCGCCGTCGGTGGCCGAGACCGTCGACTGGGCCAACACGCTGCTGGCCCTCGGCCGCGAGGAGCTGGACGAGGCGACGGTGGCCGGGACGCTGGGCGTGGTGCTCAAGCACGCCTCCGACCAGACGCGGGCGATCAAGGAGCTGGGGCTGCCGGATGCCTGAGCGCGGATCGCTGGTGGACCGGCATGTCGGTTTCGTGCACGCGCTGCGCGAGGCGGGCCTGCCGGTGTCGCTCGCCGAGGGGCTCGACGCGGCCCGCGCGCTGCGGGTGATCGACCTGAGCGAGCGGGAGTCGCTGCGCGCCGCCTACGCGGCCACGCTGGTCAAGAAGCCGGCCTACCGTCCCGGCTTCGACGTGCTGTTCGACCTGTGGTTCCCGTCGTCCACGACCGGCATGTACGCCCCCCGCCCCGCCGAGGCCCGCCTGGACCCGCGCACGGCCCCGGTGGACGAGCTGCGCGAGCGCCTGGCGGAGCTGCTCACCGGCAGCACGGACGCCGAGCTGCGGGAGTTCGCCCAGGCCATGGTCGAGCGGTTCGGCCGCCAGCAGACCACCGGTCCGGGCCGCCAGAACTGGTTCTCCTACAGCGTCCTGCGCGCTCTGTCGCCCGAGACGCTGATGGCCCGCATCCTGCAGAACGTGCTGGCCGGGCAGGAACGCGGCGGGCTGGCCGAGAAGACCGTGCGGCAGCGCGTCAACGGCAACATCCGGCGGTTCGAGGAGGCCGTGGCCACCGACGTGCGCCGGCGCATCGCCGAGGACTCGGGGATCGAGCGCATCGCCCGCTCGGCCGTGCGCCCGCCGCTCGACCAGATCGACTTCCTCCGCATCACCAGGGCCGACCTGGCCAGGCTGCGCAAGGAGGTCCATCCGCTGGCCAGGCGGCTGGCCGCACGGCTGACGATCAAGCACAGGAAGGGGCGCAGGGGGCGGCTGGACTTCCGGCGCACCGTACGGGCCTCGCTGCAGAGCGGCGGCGTGCCGCTGACCACGCACTTCAAACCGCCCCGGCCGCACAAGCCCGAGCTGGTCATCCTCTGCGACACCAGCGACTCGGTCTCGTCGTTCGCCCACTTCACGCTGCTGCTGACGTACGCGCTGCGGGAGCAGTTCACGAAGGTGCGGGCGTTCGGGTTCGTGGACCGGGTGGACGAGATCACCCGCTTCTTCGTGCCCGGCGCGGACGTCGTGGAGGCCATGACGCGGCTCGCCGACGAGGCCGACATGTCGCGCTTCGGACGCACGAACTACGGCCACGCCCTGGAGGGCTTCGCCGAGCGCCACTCCGACGCCATCGGCCCGAGAACCTCGCTGCTGATCCTCGGCGACGCCCGCTCCAACTACCAGCCGCCGGCCCTCGACGTGCTCAGGCGCCTGACGTCCGGGGCCCGCCACGCCTACTGGCTCAACCCCGAGCCCAGGCAGCAGTGGGACACCGGCGACTCGGTCGCGAGCGAGTACGGCACCGTGGTCGAGATGCACGAGTGCCGCAACGTCGCCCAGCTCACCGCGTTCATCGAGACGCTGGCCTGACGGCGGTCAGACCTTCTGCAGCTCCCTGGCCGCGGTGCGGGCCAGCAGCTCGACCTGCTCGTCGGTGAACACCACGCCGTCGACCGCCTTGATGCGCCTGGCCACCAGGCGCGGCTTGAGCAGCGTGAGCCCCTCGCCGACCACGACGCCGCCGCGCGGCAGCAGCCCGCAGTGGACGGCCAGCATGGGCGAGATCGTGACCTCGATCCCGGTCTCGCGGGTCAGCAGCTCGGCGAAGGCCTCGGCGGTGTCCACCAGCGGTTTGGCCCATTTGGTGCCGTACTTCTCGCTGAAGAACAGCCTGCCGTTGTAGCAGCCGATCTCGGTGTCGGGGCTCCAGGACTCGTTGTCGATGACCCAGATGCCGGTCGGGCCGATCACGAGGTGGTCGATGGAGGCCTGGTCGCGGATCGCGCGGCCGTCGAGCACCTGGTAGCCGCGCCGGGCGAGCTGCCTGCGCAGCAGCCGGCCGGTGATCAGCTCGCCGCGCCGGGCGCCGCGCCAGACGGCCGTCGCGCGGAAGGAGCGCCAGTCGATGTACCAGTCGACGGCGGCCACGAGACCGGCGGTGACGGCCCCCCAGAACAGCATGTACTCCGAGCCGAACCGCAGCGCGAGCAGGATGCCGCCCACCGCGCCCACGCCCGCCTTGACGTACCGGGACCGGCGCCGGTTGGGCGCGTCCTCACGCCAGAACTTCTCGTACCACCACTGCGGGGATGAGCCTGTGTACTTTTCGTCCTGCTGCACGTAGATAGAGCCACCGGGCACGGCAAACTCCCCGAATGAGTAGAAACCCTCAGGATCTGCCACTCCGAAGATCCCTCGCCGGTCTAAGGCATACCCAAGCACGAACCAAGGTGAGCCTAAGGTGACGCAAATAAAACCTGCAAGACCGTCAACCGACCAGTCGGTATGCTTGGCGGGTGACAAGGGGGACGATGTGAAGGAAGAACCCGTCCGGCAGCGGTTGCTCGCCGAGGCGACCAGGCTGTTCGCGGCCCGTGGATTCGAGGGGACCTCGGTCCAGGAGATCGTCCAGGCGGCCGGCGTCACCAAGGGCGCCATGTACCACTATTTTGACTCAAAAGACGATCTGCTGCACGAGATCTACGCCCGTCTGCTCCGCATGCAGATGGACCGGCTGACGCGCATCGCCGACGGCTCCGGCACGATCCGCGAGCGGCTGCACCGGGCCGCGGCCGACGTCGTGGAGACGACGACCGCCAACCTCGACGACTCCAAGATCTTCTTCAGGTCGATGCACCTGCTCGCGACCGAGAAGCAGAAGACCGTGCGCGCCGAGCGCCGCCGCTACCACGAGCGTTTCCGCGACCTGGTGGCCGAGGGGCAGCGCACGGGCGTCCTCAGCGACCGGGTGCCCGCCGAACTGGTCGTGGACTACTTCTTCGGCTCGGTGCACCACCTGGGCACCTGGTTCCACGCGGACGGGCCGCTGACCGGCGCCCAGGTGGGCAAGCACTTCGCCGACCTACTGCTGAACTCCCTCGGGGCCGGGGACGCCGGCGAGTGAGGCCAGCGCCTCCCGATGGTCGCCGGGCGTGCCGAGCGCGATCTCGGTGGCCTTGGCGCGCTTGAGATACAGATGCACGGGATGCTCCCAGGTCATCCCGATCCCGCCGTGGAGCTGCACCGCCTCCTCGGCGGCGTGCACCGCCACCCCGGCGTTCCACGACTGCGCCACCGCGACCGCGATGTCCCCGGGATCGGCGGCCGCGCCGCGGGCGGCGGCCCTGGCCCTGACCACGTCCAGCCAGAGGTCGGCCAGCCGGTGCTTGATCGCCTGGAACGAGCCGACCGGCCGGGCGAACTGGTGGCGCTCCTTGACGTAGGCGAGCGTCGTGTCCAGGCACCACTCGGCCACGCCGACCTGCTCGGAGGCCAGCAGCCCGGCCCCGAACCTCAGCACGCCGGCCAGGTCGCACTCCCCCACGTCGCGGGCCGGCGCCCCGGACAGGGTGACGGTGGCGACCGGCCTGGTCAGGTCGAGCGAGGGCACGACCTCGACGGTGGCGCCCTCGACCTCGTACAGCCTGCCCTCGAAGGGGACGAGGAGCACGTCGGCCACGTCCGCGCCGGCCACCCCGGTGACGGCGCCGGACAGCCGCCCGCTCTCCAGCCGCAGCGACGACCCGCGCCCCGGCCGGTACGGCGAGGCCGCGAACGACACGACCAGCGCCGCCGTCCTGCGTCCTTCGGCCAGCTCGCCGAGCAGGGCGTCACCGGTGGGCAGCAGCGCCTTGGTGGCCAGCACCGCGCTGGTCAGGAACGGCACCGGCGCCACGGCCCGGCCCAGCTCCTCCAGCACGACGGCCACCTCGCTGGCCGACGCGCCCGCGCCGCCCAGCTCCTCGGGCACGAGGAGCCCGGCGACGCCGATCTCGCCCGCCAGCGTCTTCCACAGGTCCAGGTCGTAGGGCTGCGACTCGACGCGCCCGAGCACCGCGGCGGGCGGGCAGCGGTCGGCGAGCAGGCCGCGCACGGCCGCCCGCAGCTCCTCCTCGACCTCGGAGTAGAGCAGAGTCATCGCGGCAGGTCCTTCCAGGGCACGTCCTTGTCGACGCGGGGCTCGGAGGGCAGGCCGAGCACCCGTTCGGAGATGATGTTGCGCAGGATCTCGGACGTGCCGCCCTCGATCGAGTTGCCCTTGGCCCGCAGGTAGCGGTAGCCGGGGCCGCGGCCGTAGAAGTCGACGTCCTCCGAGCGGCGGAACGTCCAGTCGTCGTAGCCCAGGTCGCGGCGGAGCTCGACGTCGAAGCCGGACAGCGCCTGGTTGAGCTTGGCGAACGACAACTTCATGCCCGAACCCTCGGGGCCGGGCTGGCCGGCGGCGAGCTGCTCGCGCAGCCGGGCCCCGGACAGGCGGGTGACCTCGGCCTCCACCCACAGCGCCAGCAGCCGCTGATGCAGGTCGTGGGTGCGCAGCTCGGGGTGCGCGCGCCAGGCCTCCAGCACCGCGCCGACCATGCCGCCGCCGCGCCGGACGGGCGCGCCGCCGATCGCGACGCGCTCGTTCATCAGCGTGGTCTGCGCGACCCGCCAGCCGTCGCCGACCTCGCCCAGCCGCAGGTCGTCGGAGAGCCGCACGCCGGTCAGGAACACCTCGTTGAACTCGGCCTCGCCGGTGATCTGCCGCAGCGGCCGCACCTCGACGCCGGGGGCGTGCATGTCGCAGACGAAGTACGTCATGCCGCGGTGCTTGGGCACGTCCGGGTCGGTGCGGGTGACCAGGATGGCCCAGCGGGAGTGGTGGGCGCCCGACGTCCAGACCTTCTGGCCGTCGATCACCCACTCGTCGCCGTCCCGGACCGCGCGGGTGGCGAGCGTGGCCAGGTCGGAGCCGGCGCCGGGCTCGCTGAAGAGCTGGCACCAGATCTCCTCGCCGGTCCACAGCGGGCGCAGGAAGCGCCGTCTCTGCTCCGGCGTGCCGAACGCCAGGATCGTCGGCGCGGCCATGCCGAGGCCGATGCCCTGGACGCCGCTGTTGATCTGCGGCGTGCCGGCCAGCTCGTGCTCGACCACCTGCTGCAGCTCCCTGGCCGCGCCGAGGCCGCCGAGCCCTTCGGGGAACCAGACCCAGGCCAGCCCGGCGTCGAACCTGGCCCGCAGGAACTCCAGCCGGTCCCCCTCGGGGTCGTGCTCGCCCAGGAACGCGCGCACGCGCTCCTTGATCTGCGCTTCGTTCACATGAACCTCTTCAGCTCGCGATAGGCCAGGGACCGCTTGTGCACCTCGTCGGGACCGTCGGCCAGGCGCAGGGACCGGGCGCCCGCCCAGAGCGCGGCCAGCGGGAAGTCCTGGGAGACGCCGCCCGCGCCGTGCACCTGGATGGCCTTGTCCAGGATCCATTCGACGGTGATCGGGGTGGAGATCTTGATGGCCTGGATCTCGGTGTGGGCGCCCTGGTTGCCCACGGTGTCCATGAGCCAGGCGGTCTTGAGCACGAGCAGGCGCAACTGCTCGATCCTGATGCGGGACTCGGCGATCCAGTCCTGGACCACGCCCTGCTGGGCGACCGGCTTGCCGAACGCCGTCCTGGCCAGGGCCCGCTCGCACATCAGCTCGACCGCGCGCTCGGCCATGCCGATCAGGCGCATGCAGTGGTGGATGCGGCCGGGGCCGAGCCTGGCCTGCGCGATGGCGAAGCCGCCGCCCTCCTCGCCGATCAGGTTCTCGGCCGGTACGCGCACGTCCTCGAAGATCACCTCGGCGTGGCCGCCGTGGTCGGCGTCGGTGTAGCCGAAGACGTGCATGCCGCGCTTGACGTGCAGCCCCGGGGTGTCGCGCGGCACCAGGACCATGCTCTGCTGCCGGTGCTTGGGCGCGTCGGGGTTCGTCTTGCCCATGACGACGAAGATCTTGCAGTTGGGGTTCATCGCGCCGGAGATGAACCACTTGCGGCCGTTGATGACGTACTCGCCGCCGTCGCGGACGATCGATGTGGCGATGTTGGTGGCGTCGGAGGAGGCGACGTCGGGCTCGGTCATCGCGAAGGCCGACCGGATCTCGCCGTCGAGCAGCGGGCGCAGCCACTCCTCGCGCTGCCACTGGCTGCCGAACATCGACAACACTTCCATGTTGCCGGTGTCGGGGGCGGCGCAGTTGGTGGCGGTGGGGGCGATGCTGGGGCTGCGGCCCATGATCTCGGCCAGCGGGGCGTACTGGAGGTTCGTCAGGCCGGCGCCGTGCGCGCCCGGCAGGAACAGGTTCCACAGGCCGCGCTTCCTCGCCTCGTCCTTGAGGTCGTCGAGCAGCGGTGGCGGGCTCCAGCCGGCGGCCGCGGCCTGCTCCTCGAAGGCGGGCTCGGCCGGATAGACGCATTCGTCCATGAAGCGGAGCAGGCGCTCGCGCAGGTCCTCGGTGACGGTGTCGAAGGCGAAGTCCATGCCGGTGAGCCTACCGACCGGCCGGTATGGATGTCGACAGGTGGTTCCCCGTAAAAAGGGCCAGGTGGCCGTCAACCTGCGACGGGAGCGCCGCCTATCGTGGCGGCATGACCGCCAAGCTGCCCGCGCCCGTGGTGCTGGAGAACGACGTCGTGCGCCTCGAACCGCTCACCCTGGACCACGTCCCCGACCTGTTCGCCGCCGGCGGCGGGGACGACGAGCTGTGGCGCTGGCTACCGATCGCCACCCCGCGCACCGAGGACGATCTGGCCAGGGCGGCCCGCGAGCTCATCGGCGACGACCGGCACGTGCCGTTCACGGTGATCCCCAAGGAGACCGGACGGCCGGGCGGCTGGACCACCTACATCGACGTGCCCGGCTTCGACGACAGCGTCGAGATCGGCTGGACCTGGTACGGCCGCGCCCACTGGCGCACCGCGGTGAACACCAACTGCAAGCTGCTGCTGCTCGACCACGCCTTCGGCCTCGGATACAACCGGGTCCTGCTCAAGACCGACGTGCTGAACCTGCGCTCCCAGGCCGCCATCCGCCGCATCGGCGGCGTGCACGAGGGAACCCTGCGCCGCCACCGCAGAAGGCCCGACGGCACCTGGCGCGACACGGTCTATTTCGGCATCCTCGAAGAGGAATGGCCGGAGCACCGGGCTCGACTGAACCGCTGAACGGAAGGCGGCATCTAATCCCGCATGACTGATCGGCTGGGAGGCTACTGGCTCGGCGCCCGGCTCGACGGCGGCGGGCGGACCACCGTCCGCGAGGCCTACGACGAGTCGGGCGGTCGCCATGCCCTCCACCTGCCCGGACCGGGCGCGTACGCGACGGTCCCGCAGGTGCGCTCGGTGCACGCGGCGCGGCTGGTCGAGGCGTGCCCGCAGGGCGATCCGCCGTACCTGGTCAGCGAGTACATCGAGGGGCCGACGCTGCGCCAGGTCGTCGAGCGGCACGGCCCCTTCGCCGGTGACGACCTCTACCGCCTGGCCGCCGCCACGGCCACCGCGCTGGCCGCGGTGCACGAGGCGGGGGCGGTGCACGGGTCGCTCACGCCCGACAAGATCATCTTGGGCGCCGAGGGGCCGCGCCTGGTCGGGCTGGGGCTGGCCGACGCCGAGGCCGGCCCGGCGGACGACGTGCGGGCGTGGGGGCGCGTCCTGCTGTTCGCCGCGTACGGGCTCACCGAGCGATTAGGCAACGGGGAGCGCCTCGACCGGCTGTTACGCGGCCTGGTCGCCGCCGCGCTCCACGACGACCCCGAGCGGCGCCCGGACGCCCGCCACCTGCTCATGTCCCTGCTCGACGCCCCGCAGTCCCAGCTCGGCCGCCTGCTGCCGCCGGAGCCCATCGACGACCCGCCGCTCGGCGTCCGCGCCGAGGCCCTCTACCTCCAGCTCTGCCGGGCGGACCAGGATCTGGTGCCCGAGGTCTTCCTGCGCCTGGTCGGGCTCGACGAGTCCGGCGGCGACACCGTGGCCCCCGCCCTCCGCGACGACCTGGTCGCCGGACGCGCCCCCGACGAGGTGGCCGCGATCGACCGGGTGCTGGAGGCGTACGGGAAGGCCGGAATCCTGACGATCGGCGACCGGGGATCCCTCGCGATCACCTACACGGCGCTGCTGCGGGCCTGGCCGCGCCTGCACGAATGGCTGGACGGCGAGCGGGAGGGCCTGGCCGTGCACCGGGAGCTGGCCAGGGCGGCCCGCGCCTGGGAGGCGGGCGGGCGCCGCGAGTCCGACCTCTACCAGGGCGAACCCCTCGACCGGGCGATGGCGTGGGCGGCCGGCGGGCGGCGGCGGGTCACCTTGAGCCCCGGCGAGCAGACCTTCCTGGACGAGGGGCTCGCGCGGGCCCGCGGCGGCGCGCGCAGGCGCCGGAGGCTCGTGGTCGGGCTGCTGTCAGGCCTGTTGTCGGTCGCGCTGCTGGCGGCGCTGCTCGCGGTGTGGCAGCGCGGGGCCGCCGACGGGCGGCTGGAGCAGGCGATGGCCAAGGTCGCCGCGTCGCGGGCCGAGGCGCTGCGGGTGGCCGATCCGGTGACCGCGCGCCGGCTGAGCCTGGCGGCCTGGCGGCTGGCCCAGGTGCCGCAGGCGCGGCGGGCGCTGACGGCGGCGGCCGCCGACCCGGCCGTGGACGTCTTCACCGACCCGCAGGCCGGGCCGCGCTCGCTGTACGCGATCAGCGACGACGGCTCCCGGCTGGCCGCGCTGACCGACGACACGGTACGCGTCTACGACGTCCCCGGGCACCGGCGGCTGGCCGAGACGGCCGGTCCCGAGCAGAGCGTGCGGGCGATGGCCTGGTCCCCCGACGGGCGCACGCTGGCCTTCGTCGGCGTGGACCGGTCGTACCTGTGGGACACCGCGTCGGGGCAGGGCGTGGGGCCGCCGTTCGGGAGGGGGCTGGGGGCGCCGGGCGAGCAGTCGGCGTGGTTCAGCCCGGGCGGCGGGCTGCTGTTCGCGGCGGCCCGGCAGTCGGGCGAGCGGTGGGCCTGGGACCTGCGGGCCCGCCGGGCGGCCTTCGTCGGCGAGTACGCGGTGGCCGGTCCCGGCGATCGGGTGGCGCTGACGTTCGAGGGCCGGCGCTCGGCGATCAGGCGCGGCGGCCGCGTCACGCCCGCGCCGTGGCTGGACCGGATGCCGTGGGAGTACACGACGTTCGCGCCGGACGGCGAGCGGGTGGCCATCGCCGAGGAGACCGGCATCCAGATCTACGACCTGGACGGCGTGCCCGTGCTCGGCACCCGGCTGCGCCCCTCCCCCGGCCACCTGCGCTTCAGCCCGGACGGGCGGCTGCTGGCCGGGACGGACAACGACCGGGTGCGGGTGTGGCGCGTGCCCGACCGCGTGCTGCTGGCCGAACGCCAGGTGCCGGTGGGCGGCGCGGACCGGCCGCCGCGGGCGGTGCTGGCGGACGACGGGCGTACGGCCCGCGTGCTGGCCGCCGGCGGTACGGTGCTCACGCTGGACCTGGCCCGCTCGCCCGCGGCCGGTGACCCGGCGTCGGCGGTGTGCGCCCGCTACGGGGGCCTGTCGGCCGCCGACTGGGCCCGGCACCTGCCCGAGGTGCCCTACCGGGCGACCTGCCCCGGCTGATCGCGGCTGATCACGGCGTTACGCGAACTTTTCTCGAATTCGTGGCGTGGATCTTGAACCAACCCCCTTGCCGGGCACGTAACCGTAGTCATACGGTCACCGTGAGCTGTTGGTCGAAGAGAAGGAGAGTTCCCCCCGTATGGGCAGGCATGAGGCACCCCCCAAGGACGAGTCGCCGGAGGCCGGGTCCGGCGCGGCCGACGGCCACCGGGAGCCTCGCGGCAAACACGCGAGGGACGGCGAGGACGTGGGCGGCGAGGAGTAGGCCGCCCGAGGCCACGCACGGCCGACACGGGCGCCGGCGGTCCTATCCGCCGGCGCCCTCGTCACGCAGCATGCCGGTCAACAAGTCGCGCAGCGCGAGGGTGAGCTCCTCCACGGTGGGCACGGAGCCCGCGCCCGCGATCGCGTCGAACATCAGTCCCTCCGCGAAGGCCACGAGCTGGCGGGCGTGGCGCACCGGGTCCTTCGACCCCAGGGCGGCCAGCATGGCGGGCGCCGGGTCGCGGAAGCCGCGGCCCGCCCGGTTGTAGATCTCGCGCAGCTCGGGACGCCTGGTGGCCTCCAGGGCCAGCTCGTAGCGGGCCAGGGTGCGCCTGCGGTCGTCGAGCTGCACGCGCACCGCCTCGGCCAGCCGGGCGGGCAGGTCGTCGAGGCTGAGCGGCACCGGCTCGTAGGCGATCGCCATGGCCTTCATCTCCAGCTCGGTGAGCCGGGACAGGGTCAGCTCCAGCAGGGCGGCCCGGGTGCGGGCCAGGTTGGACGTGGACCCGGGCGGCAGCCCGGCCGCCTCGTCCACGGCGCGGTGGGTGAGGCCGCGCATGCCCCGCTCGGCCAGCAGGGTGATGGCCGTGTCGGCGACGGCGTCAGCTCGTTTCACGGACCGAATACTACAGGGGTAGTGCGAGCGGACTACAGGCGTAGTACGCTGACACTACAGACGTAGTAACCAAGGAGGCGTCATGCCCAAGGCTGTGGTGATCGGTGGCGGCATCGGAGGGCTGGCCTGCGGCGTGGCCCTGCGCCGCAAGGGGTGGGAGGTGAGCGTCCTGGAGCGGGCGGCCGCCGTCGAGCCCGTCGGGTCGGGGCTGGCGGTCGCCGCCAACGCGCTCAAGGCGCTCGACACGCTGGGGTTGGGCGACCGGGTGCGCGAGCTGTCCACGGTGGAGGGGCCGCTCGGGGTGCGGCGGGCGGACGGCCGCTGGCTGACGCGTACCACCACCGATCACGCCGACGCCCGGTACGGGGACTCGGTGGTCGTCATGCTGCGGGCGACCCTCATGGACGTGCTCGCCGACGCCCTGGAACCGGGCGTCCTGCGGCTGGGCGTCACCGTGACGGGCGTGGAGGCCGAGCGCGGGATCGTCCGCACGGACGCGGGCGAGATCGAGGCCGACCTGGTCGTGGGCGCCGACGGCATCCGCTCGGCGACCCGGCGGGCGCTCTTCCCCGGCCATCCGGGGCCGGTGTACTCGGGGGTGACGGCGTGGCGGGCGCTCGTCCCGCGGAACGGGCTGGAGATCCCCCGGTCGGAGAGCTGGGGCAGGGGGCTGGTGTTCGGCGTCCATCAGCTCACCGACGACCTGGTCTACCTGTACGCCACCGACCTGTCACCCGCCGGCGCGGCCCACGGGGACGAGCGGGAGGAGCTGCTGCGCAGGTTCGGCGGCTGGCACGAGCCGATCCCGGCGCTGCTGCGGGCCGCCGACCCGGCCCGGATCATCCGCAACGACGTCCACTACCTGAAGACGCCGCTGCCCGCCCTGCACCGGGGCAAGGTGGCGCTGGTGGGCGACGCGGCCCATCCGATGACCCCGAACCTGGGCCAGGGCGCCTGCCAGGCGCTGGAGGACGCCGTGGTGCTCGCGCACGTGGCCGACGGCGACCTGGCCGCCTACACCGCCGCGCGGCTGGCGCGCACGTCGGGGGTCGTGCGGCAGTCGATGACGATCTGCCGGGTCACCAAGCTGCGCAACCCGCTCGCGGTACGGCTGCGCGACCTCGCGGTGACCGTGGCGGGCCGGCTCAGCCCGGAGCTGATGCTGCGTTCGATGGACGACGTGCTGGCCTGGCGTCCGCCGGTGGAGGCGGTCACTGACCGGACGCGGGCCGCCGACCGGTGACCGCGCCCTCGGAGGAGGCTTCGGACGCCGTCTTGGACGCCGTAGTGGACGCAGCCTCGGCGGCCACGGTCGCCGAGGTGAGCACCGGGGGCACGGGAGCGGGGGCCGGGGCCGGCTTGGAGTGGTCGGGGGTGAGGCGGCCGAGGGTGATCGTGCCGCCGATGGTCAGCGCCCCGGCCAGCAGGGCGGGGATGGCCGTGGACGGGCTGGCAGGCAGCGGTTCGCCGAGCAGGATCGCCCCCGCCAGCACCGACGTGATCGGGTCGATGACCTGGACGCCGGCGTAGGCGATGCCGAAGTAGCCGACCGCGTACGAGCGCTGGAGCAGCACCACCGCGCAGACCAGCAGCACCGGCACGGCCAGCGTGAACCAGTGGATCAGCCGCCCCCAGTCGCCCTCCAGCCCGCCGCCGACCACCCGGACGAACGTCGAGACGCTCGCCGTCACCACGCCGGCGCCCACCGAGAGCAGCAGCGCCCGCGCGGGCCCGTGGAACCGCCGCGCGAGCACCTGCGAGACCAGCGCGATCGCCGCGATGACGCCCAGGAAGGCGAGCGCGGCGCCGCTGCTCAGCCGGGGCGTGACGTTGTGCTGCGGCACCAGCAGCATGAGCCAGAGCAGGCCCACGGCCACGGCGATCGAGCCGAGGATCTCCGCCCGGTACGGCCTGCGCCCGTACATGAAGGCGGCCAGCGGCACCGCGAACACCAGGGTGGCCACGCTGATCGGCTGCACGGCCACCAGCGGCGCGAAGCTGAGCGCCACGGCGTGCAGGCACGCCCCGGTGAAGCCGATGACGCCGCCGATCCACCAGCGGGGGCGCCGGACCAGCTTGAGCGAGGCGCCCGCGGCCACGGCCTCGTACTGTTGGAGGGCGGCGCCGAGCGCGTATCCCAGCGCTCCGGCCAGCGCGATGAGCAGCCCGATCCAGGTCATCGGCGCCCACGCAGGGGCAGGGGTCCGTGCAGGAGCATTGCTCCAGCTTAAGAGCCGAGCGGAGCACTACCATCATTCTTTAGGCTGATAATTCGCCCAATTGGGGCCGCCACCTGCACGAACTTGTGGCTGATCCTTGAGCCCCCGCAGGGGCGTCGCGGAGCTTACGATTGCTCGGGAACCACGCAGAACAGGTGGCCCTCCGGGTCCTGCAGCACGATCCAGCGCGTGCCCTCCTCGGTGACGCCCGGCTGGAACTCCGGCTTGACCGCCCCGAGCGCGGTGTACTCCTCGACCGCCTTGTCCAGGTCGGGCACGCGGAAGTCGAGATGGAACTTCTTGTCGGCGCTGGGCCACTCGCCCGGCTTGTAACCGGGGACGCGGCCGAAGTAGATGTTCGTGGAGCCGTCGCCGATCGCCGCGTACTCCTCCTCCGAGTACTGGATCTCGAAGCCGGTCACCTCGTGGTAGAAGGCGGCCAGCTTCCGGGGGTCGTCGCAGTCGATGGTGAAGGCGATGAGCTTGGCTTTCGTCGTCATGCGTCCATGCTCGCAGGCGTACCTGTCATCTTCTGTCAGGTACGCCCGGCATGTTCAGCCGCGGCGCGTGGCGGCGGTCACCCGCTTGAGGATCCGGTCCCATTCCGTGCCGAACGGGTTGTCCTGCACCAGGTACGTCCAGGTGGCCGACGGGCGCTTGAGGTCGGGCTCGGGGGCCTCGAACGACTCCAGCGAGCGGCGTTCGACCTCGGCCTGCAGCGCCTTGTACTCGGCCACGGCCTCCCGCTGGAACTCGTCGACCGGGCTCATCCGGCCCAGCGCGCGCAGGTGGATGCCCTCGCGCAGGTCGTTGAGGAAGGCCAGGTGCTCGGTCCAGCAGGTGTCGATGGCGTGCAGGACGATCTGGCGGGCCGTCTCGTCCCTGGTGTCCTCGGGCAGCTCGGCCCAGCGCTCGGGGTCGGCCTCGGCCAGCGCCTCGGCGGCGGCGTCGCCGTGGAGGACCTTGTCGCGCCATTCGAGGATCAGCTCACGCTGGTGTTCGAGCAGGCGGGTGTAGCGCCAGGTGTTGCGGTGGATCTCCAGGTTGACGCCCTCGGCCACCCGCTGGGCGTGGCCCACGATGTACGCCCCGCGCCGGTGGCGCACCAGGCCGTCGGGGTCGGCGGCGGGCGGCCGCTCATCGGGGACGAACTGGGTGATCAGGTCGTCGGTCATGCTGACGAAGAAGACCGAGCCGCCCGGGTCGCCCTGGCGGCCGGCCCGGCCGCGGAGCTGGTCGTCGAGGCGGCTGCTGGCGTGGCGGCCGGAGCCGATGACGTAGAGGCCGCCGAGCTCGGCCACGCCCTCGCCGAGCCGGATGTCGGTGCCGCGACCGGCCATCTGGGTGGAGACGGTGATCGCGCCGCGCTCGCCCGCCCTGGAGATGATCGCGGCCTCTTCGGCGTCGTTCTTGGCGTTGAGGACGACCGGTTCCATGCCGCGGCGCTGCAGGAGCTTGGCGAGGTTCTCCGACTCGGCCACGTCGAGGGTGCCGATGAGGATCGGCCGGCCCGTCGCGTGCACCTCCTGGATCTCCTCGACCAGCGCGGCGTCCTTGTCGGGGACGGTCGGGTAGATGCGGTCGGGCTCGTCCTGCCGCACGCACGGCCGGTTGGACGGGATGACCGCGACCTTGAGGCCGTAGAACTCGCCGAGCTGCTCGTTGACCGCGACGGCGGTGCCCGTCATGCCGCAGATCTGCGGGTAGCGGCGGATCAGCCCCTGAACGGTGATCGAGTCGAGGATCTCGCCCTTCTCGCTCGGCGGCAGCGCCTCCTTGGCCTCCACGGCCGCCTGGAGGCCGTCGGGCCAGCGCTGCAGCAGCGCGACCCGGCCGCGCGAGGGGTTGATCAGCTGCACCCTGCCGTCGCGCACGATGTAGTCGACGTCGCGGGCGAGCAGCGCGTGGGCGTGCAGGGCGAGGTTGAGCTCGATGAGGGTGCCGGGCTCGTGCTCGTCGTAGAGCTCGACGCCGAGGATGTTCTCGACGCTGTCGGCGCCCTTGGGGGTGAGGTAGACGTTGCGCGCCTGCTCGTCGATCTCGTAGTGGTAGCCGCGGACGAGCGTGCGCACCAGCGCCGCCATCTCCGGCACCGCGCTGCCGGGGTCGGCCGCGCCGGCCATCACCAGCGGCACCCTGGCCTCGTCGACCAGCACGGAGTCGGCCTCGTCGATCAGCGCCACCTCGGGCGCGGGCACGATGATCTCGGCCGGGTCGGTGCGCAGCCGGTCGCGCAGCACGTCGAAGCCGATCTCGCTGACCGGCCCGTACGTGACGTCCTTGGCGTAGGCGGCGCGGCGCTCCTCCGGGGTGGAGTTCTGGTCGATCCAGCCCACGCTGACGCCGAGCGCCTCGTAGAGCGGGCCCATCCACTCGGCGTCGCGCCTGGCCAGGTAGTCGTTGACGGACATCACATGGACGCGCTTGCCCTGCAACGCGTAACCGGCGGCGGCCATGGCGCCCGACAGGGTCTTGCCCTCGCCGGTCGCCATCTCGGCCACCTTGCCGTCGAGCAGGGCGAGCGTGCCCAGCAACTGCACGTCGTACGGCCGCAGCCCGAGGGTGCGGTCGGCGGCCTCGCGCACGACGGCGCAGAACTCGGCCAGATCGTCCATGGCCGGCGTCGGCAGCTCGTCGAGCTTCCCGACGCGGCCGGCGCGCTCTTCGGCCGCCTTGACGATCTTCAGATAGGGGCTCAGGTTCACGCCGCCTGGACGATCCAGGAGGTTTCTGAATATTCCCTTTATCGAGGCCACAGTTCCTCCAACGCACGTTTCGCCGGCGCCGTTCCGTTATGCCGAAATGAGAGAACGGAGCGACGATACGGCAAGCGTCGCCGTACCGGACCTTAACTCATCACGGGCCCTGGACCTCACATCTCCGTTTCCGCTTTCAGCGCGAGAACGGCGACCGCGGCGAGCAGGAGCGCGCACCCGCCCCAGGCGAGCGGGGTCAGCCGCTCGCCGAACAGCAGGACGCCGATCAGCGCCGCCCCGGCCGCCTCGCCCAGCGAGATGATCGAGACCGTGGTGGCCGGCAACGCGGTGAGCGCCCGGAAGAACAGGCCGTAGGCCAGGGCGGTGGGCACCGCGCCCAGGTAGACCAGCAGCGCCACCGACGACACGCTCAGCTCGGGCAGCACGCCCGCCGGCAGGGCGAAGGGCGCCAGGCAGGCCGCCCCGACCGCGAACCCGCCGACCGCGGTGGCCTGCGGGTCGGCCGCCCTGTGGTGCCGGGAGAAGAGCGTCACGCCGGCGTACCCGGCGGCCGACAGCAGGGCGTACCCGATGCCGGACAGAGAGCGGGTCTGGACGACGGACTCCCAGGTGAGCAGGACGAGCCCGACCGGCGCGGCGGCCAGCGAGGCGCGGGCGACCGGGCCGAGCGGCTCGCGCAGCAGCAGCCGTCCGCCGAGGGCGGCGAAGATCGGCGTGGCGCCCATGGTCACGACCGTCGCGACCGCGACGCCGGACCCGGCGATGGCCGCGAAGTACGCGGTCTGGTAGACGGCCATGCCGGCCCCGACCGGCAGGACGTGCCAGGTGAGCCGGCGCGGACGCGCCGCGCGGCGGGTGAGCGCGAGCAGGAAGGCGGCGCCGAGCAGGTAGCGCCAGAGCGAGACGCCGACGGGGCCGAGGTGGCCCGACTCGAACAGCAGCGCGCCGGCGGCGCCGCCGGTGCCCCAGGCCGTGGCGGCCACGGAGACGTAGACGGCGCCACGGCGGGCGGAGACAGAGGTCATGACAGGAGTTCTCCGGATGGAGTGGTTGGAATGGGCCCGTATGCGGGCAGCAACCACCCCCGGATCGGTCAGACCCGGAGAATCCTGAAACGCCGCCGCCCGCTAGAGGGCCGGCGGCGGGGAGCAGACGAGGAATCGACGCGGCATGGGCGTCACCCTAGCCGTCCGTCCGCCGCGAAGGCACCCGGGTTTCACGGCTTGCGGGCCACGCCGCCCAGCAGCAGCTCTTCCCAGGGGGCCAGCGGGCCGGGCAGCCGCTCGTCGGGGTGCCATTCGGGGAAGTGCACCACCCCGGGCTCGACCAGCACGAGCCCGTCGAAGTACGCCTCGATCGCCGCGCGCTCGCGGAAGTGGCCGGTGCCCATGGTGGCCTGGAGCAGCGCCTCCAGGGCCTTGGCCTTGGGGTTGCCGGAGGCGAGCATGTTGGAGACGGCCAGGTGGCTGCCGGGGGCGAGTTCTGCGACGTACCGCCGGACCAGGCCGTGGGGGTCGTCGGCGTCGGGGAACAGGTGCAGCAGCCCGATGGCCAGCAGGGCCGTGGGCTGGTCGAGGTCGATCAGGCGGCCCAGCTCGGGGTGGCCGAGCACGGCGTCGACGTCGCGGGCGTCGGCGGTGATCGCGGTGGCGCCGGGGTTGCCGCTCAGGATGGCGCGGGCGTGCGGCTCGACCATGGGGTCGATGTCCACGTAGACGACCCTGGTACGAGGGTCGGCGAACTGGGCGACCTCGTGCGTGTTCTCGATGGTCGGCAGCCCGGCGCCGAGGTCGATGATCTGCCTGATGCCCGCCTCGCGGACGAGGAAGTCGACGATCCGGCCGATGAAGGCCCGGTTGCACCAGACGAGGTCGACCACCTCGGGCACGGCGTCCTTGAGCCGGCGCGCCACCGAGCGGTCGACGGAGAAGTTCTCCACGCCGCCGAGCAGGCAGTCGTGCACGCGGGCCACGCTGGGACGCGTGACGTCGACGCCCGGAGGGGCCCACTCCTGCGCCTCGCCGACGGTCATCCGGCCCCCTTTCCAGTCCGTGACGCGGATCGTAGCCGCCGCCACCGACGCTTTGTTGGGGGTTTACCGGAGTCTGTCCGGGTAGCGGAGGTCTTGCCCGAGAAAAGACGGAAGAAGAGAGGAAGAGAGCCCGATGGAGCTCTGGAACTATCGTCCTGACGTCTATGACCGCGGTCAGAGTCTGGATCTCGTGGGGTACCACGTCCAGGCGACCGACGGGAAGATCGGGTCCGTCGACGAGGCGACGTACGAGGTCGGCGAGAGCTACATCATCGTCGACACCGGTCCCTGGATCTTCGGCAAGAAGGTCATGCTGCCGGCGCAGGTCGTCACGCGCATCGACCCTCAGGAGCGCAACGTGCACGTCGCGCGCACCAAGGCCGAGATCAAGGACGCGCCCGAGTTCGACGAGGGCAGGTACAAGGAGCCCGAGTACCGCACGCGGCTGGGTGACTACTACGGCCGCTACGGCGGGTGACCCTCGCAGTCTGCCCTAGAGGGAGGGCCGCGTCCGATCGGGGCGCGGCCCTCCGCCCGTTCCTGGCCACCCTCCTCAGGGCTGCCGGGTCAGGGCTGGCGGGTCAGGGCCACCGGCTCTCGCCGCTGGCCACCACCGGCTCGCTCAGCACGCCCAGCCGCTCCAGCAGCGTCACGAACGTCGTCGCGTACGGCGAGTCCGCCGTCACCGCCACCACCCGCGACCAGTCCACCTGCTCGCGCAGCGCCCGCACCTGGGCCAGCAGGGAGCCGTAGTCGCAGGCGTGCTCCGACAGCGGCAGCAGCCACGAGATGACCAGGTCGGTGGCCTCCAGCACGGGCACGATCACCGCCGACGCCTTCAACGGCTCGGCCCGGTCCAGCAGCTCCTCGGTGATCTCGTGGTCGGAGACCCGGAAGATCAGATCGACCAGCCGGCCCTCGTCGTACGCCTTGACCAGCCAGTCCTCCGGCGGTTTGGCGGTCTCGAAGCCCAGCCCGCGCAGGGCTTCCAGGGCGGCGGGCACGTCATGCTCGGTGAGCACGAAGTCCACGTCGTGCAAGGAGGGGGCGGCGCCTCTGGCGTAGGCCGCGCAGCCGCCGGCCAGCGCGAACTTCACCCCGGCGTCCTTCAGCCCGGAGCTGGCGCGCTTCAACGTGTCAAGGATGGCGTCAGTGACCGCATGACCATGGCTGCTCATGGTTCCGGGCTACCCTCACGATCGTCATGTAGACGTCGGGAACGGCCCAAGAGACGGCCCGGGGGACGGCGCGTAGAGGCAAGGGTTGAGGGTAGCGCCACACCCCATGACCGAGATGCTGGAGAAGACGGAACGGGCCTACGGCAACGGGCATGATCGTCCACTGGGCGGCTACCTGGGCATCCTCGCCACGTACGGCGCAGGGGTGGCCGCGGCGGCGGCGGCCGCGGTGCTCACCAAGCGGAAGCTGCCCGAGCGGGTCGGCGTCCTCGACCTCGCGCTCATGGCGGCCTGCACGCACAAGGTCTCCCGGCGCCTGGCCAAGGACCCGGTCATGAGCCCGCTGCGGGCGCCCTTCACCAGGTACGAGGGCCAGGGCGGCCCGTCGGAGGTCCAGGAGGAGCCGCGCGGGCCGATGGGCGAGCTGCTGGCCTGCCCGTTCTGCCTGGCCCAGTGGGCGGCCACCGCGTACGCCGTCGGCCTGGTCTTCGCCCCCAGGGTGACCAGGCTCGTCGGCGCCACGATGACCGCGGTGGCCATCTCCGACTGGCTGCAGCTCGGGTACGCCAAGCTGATGAAGTCGGCCGACTAGCTGTCAGCGCACTCTCGGGAGCACCTCGCGTTCGTAGAAGTCGAAGAACGCGTCCTGCTCCGTGCCGATCTGGTTGACGTAGACCTCGTCGAACCCCGCGTCCACGTACTCCTTGAGCGCCCGCGCGTGGACCTCGGGGTCGGGGCCGACCGGGCTGCCGCCCACGGCCTCGTCCTCGGTGACCGACTCGGCGAGCTGCTCGAAGTGGCGCGGCAGCGGCAGGATCTGCGACGCCTCCCCCTTGATCCCCTGCGTGGGCCACAGGCGGTGGACGGTCTTGCGCGCGGTGGCCTCGTCGGCGGCGTAGCAGGCCTTGAGCCCGCCGAGCGCCGGTTTGCCCGCGCCGCCCGCCTCGCGGAACCGCGTGACCGACTCGGCGTCCGGCGCGGTGGAGATATAGCCGTCGGCCAGCCGGCCGGCCAGCGTCGTGGACTTCTCGCCGAACCCCGACATCAGGATGGGCACCGGCTCGTCGGGGAGCGTGTAGAGCCGGGCCGTGTCCACGCGGTAGTGGGCGCCCCGGTGGGTCACCAGCCTGCCGGTGAACAACTCGCGCATCAGCCCGACGGCCTCTTCGAGCATCTCCAGGCGTTCGCTGAGCGGGGGCCAGCGCGACTCGACGACGTGCTCGTTCAGCGCCTCGCCGGTGCCCACGCCGAGCCGGAAACGTCCGCCGGTGAGCGCCCCGGTGGTGGCGGCGGCCTGCGCGACGACGACCGGGTGCGTACGGATGAGGGGGCAGGTGACGGCGGTGGTGATGGGCAGGGAGGTCGCCTCGGCCAGCGCGCCGATCACGGACCAGACGAAGGGCGCCTGGCCCTGCTCGTCCAGCCAGGGGTGGAAGTGGTCGGAGATCCACAGAGCCGCGAAACCGGCGCGTTCGGCGGCTTTGGCCTGACGTACCAGTTCTTTGGGTCCGTGTTCCTCACACGACAAGAAATAGCCGAATGTCGTCATGAATCAGCACCTGCCCGTTACGGCGGAGGAAAACATGTTACTGAGTCGCGCGTGAGGGCAGTTGCAGTCACATGGCTACTTTGCTTTGGATCATCGCCGTAATCCTCGTCATCTCCGGGATCTACGTGATTCTGGCCCGTCGCGACCTCCTCTGGGGGATCGTGCTCATCGTCCTCGGCTTCCTCGTGGGCCCGGGCGGGGTCAGCATCTTCAATGTGTAGGGCGCACGCCGCCCCGCACTCCGTCCGTGACAACCCGCTGGGCCGAACCTCGAGAACGGCCCAGCGGACCACCTAGTTTTGCCGAAACATCAGCACCACCAGCCCTCAATCCCGATTGATCGGGCATGGGGAGCGAGTGAGCAGATTTCCGCCGTTCAACCGCTACGAGATGAACGCGGCTTCGGCACGGGTCCGTGAGCAACTTGTTCACGTCCGCCGCCACCTGCGTACCCAGGCCATCCTCGACGAGGCCACGGCCCGCCTGGCCACCCGGCTCAACATCCGCCCAGGCGAGGCCGCCGAGCAACTCGCCAGGATGGCCCAGCACAGCGGTCTGGACCTGACCGAGGTCGCGAAGGGCATCGAACGGCCGTCCGAGCAGGTGCTCGAACGGCCCGAGGTGCCCGAGTGGGTACGCGGCATGCTGGCGGGCGTGCACGCCTCGGCCCTCTTCCTCACCCCCGTCCACGACGACGCGGGCCGCGTCGTGGACTTCCTCGTCCTGGCCGCGAACAAGCACGCCAGGACCCCCGCCGGGCGCACGGCCGACGACCTGGCCGGGCGCCGCCTGCTGTCGGTCAGCCCCGGCGTGGCCAGTTCGGGCCTGCTGGACGACTACATCGCCGTGTACGAGTCGGGCGAGTCCCTGCACCACATGCCGTTGGAGTTCGTCGAGGCCATGGACTACCGGCTGTGGCCGGCGACCCTGGCCGTGCGCGCCGCGCGCGTGGACGAGGGCCTGCTGGTGAGCTGGCGCATCCTCGACGACGAGGAGCTGCTGGTCTCCGGCTGGGAACGCGCCCAGCGCCTGGCCGAACTGGGCTGGGGCGAGTGGAACCTGGCGACCGAGCGCACCCTGTGGACGCCCCAGATGTACGAGATGTTCGGCCGCGCCCGCGCCGACGGCCCGATGCCCCTGGAGGAGCTGCCCGCCGTGGTGGTCGCCGAGGACCTCCCCGTCATGGACGAGCAGATCCGCACGCTGCTGGAGTTCCGCGAGGCCGTGGAGAACGAGTTCCGCATCCAGCACCGGCACGGCGTACGCCACCTGTGCGTCTACAGCGAGCCGATCCTCGACGGGGACGGCGTGCCGGTCAAGGTCCGCTGCCTGGTCCAGGACGTCACCAAGAACCGGCGCAGGGAACGCGCGCTGGCCGTGGCGCACGAGCAGGCGACCAAGGAGAAGGAACGGGCCGAGCAGGAGCACCGGATCACCGTCCAGTTGCAGAACACGATCCTGCCGATCCGCCGGGGCCTCATCCCGCTGCCGGGGCTCGCCGTCGGCGTGCGTTACCTGCCCAGCGAGGACCTGGCCCGGCTGGGCGGCGACTGGTTCAAGGCCCGGCTGATCACCGACGGCCGCGTGCTGCTGGCCATCGGCGACGCCATGGGCCACGGCCTGACCGCCGCGAGCATCATGCTGCAGATGCGCTCGGGGCTGGCCGGCCTGGCCTACACCGGCGCTCCCGCCGGTCAGCTCGCCACCTGGCTGAACGACCTCATCGTGCACTCCAACGAGGACGTCACCGTCACCGGAACCGCGATCATCGGCCACTTCGACCCCGAGCGCCGCACGTTCGCCTGGACCAACGCCGGGCACCTCGCGCCCGTCCTCATCAGGGACGGGCACGGGCAGGCCATCGACGGGGTCACCGGCACGCTGCTGGGGGCCTTCGACGCGGCCGAGTACGACATGACCGTCACCCAGCTCGAACCCGGCGACACCCTGGTCCTGTACACCGACGGCGTCGTGGAGCGGCGCGGGCAGGACCTGGACGTCGGCATGGCCGCGCTCCTGCGGGCCTCGCGCTCGTGCGTGGGGGACGATCCCGAGCAGATGATCGACTGCCTGTTGCGGCGGCTCGGCGCCGACGACTCCACCGACGACGTGTGCGTGATCGCCGCACGCGTGTTGTGACGCCTCCTGCGGGGTCAGTCGTCGTAGTCGTTGCCCGGCTCCTCCAGGCAGTAGACGCCGTACGCCCTGCCGAGGACGGGCAGGGCGACGTTGCGCACCCGGATGCCGCCCGATGTCATGCCCTTCTCCGTGCCCTTGTGGGCGTGCCCGTGCAGGATCAGGTCGGCGCCCGCCGTGTCCACCGCCTCGGCCAGCAGGTAGCTGCCGAGGAAGGGGTAGATCTCCAGCGGTTCGCCCTCCAGCGTCTCCTTGATCGGTGAGTAGTGGGACAGCACCACGCGCTGGTCGGCCACGAGCTCCTTGAGCGCGACCTTCCACGCCTCGGCGATGTAGCGCGTGTGGGAGATGAAGTTCTTGATCTCGCGCTCGCCGAACTCGCTGGCGCTCTTGCCGGCGAACCCGCCGCCGAACCCCTTGCCGCCGACCACGCCCAGCTTCCGGTCACCACAGTGGATCACCGCGCCGTCGTCGTCGAGCACGATGACGCCGGCGTCGCGCAGCTCGGCGGCGATCTCGTACTGCAGGTCGGAGTGGTAGTCGTGGTTGCCCAGGACCGCCACGGTGGGGATCGGCAGGTCGCGCAGCTCGTCGGCCACCACCCGGCCCTCCTCCAGCGTGCCGTGCCGGGTGAGGTCTCCCGCGACCATGAACACGTCGGCACGTTCCTCGA
Organism: Nonomuraea sp. NPDC050227; assembly: GCF_044459705.1. Taxonomy (NCBI): domain Bacteria; kingdom Bacillati; phylum Actinomycetota; class Actinomycetes; order Streptosporangiales; family Streptosporangiaceae; genus Nonomuraea; species Nonomuraea sp. NPDC050227. The sequence continues at coordinate 228,080 of NZ_JBITJF010000018.1, forward strand.
TGCCCTCAAGCCTGCGCCGGTACTGGCCTCTGACGTCCTCGCCCAGGTGGATGTCGCCCACCGCCGCTATTCGCAGGTCAGTCAAGATGCTCATCCTCCCCCAGCACCGAGACGTCGACCACGCGTATCTCGTTGTGCAGGTGCAGCTGGGGCGCGATCTCCCGCGCCACCTGGCCGAGCCTGTCGCGCTGCTCGGCTCCGCTCACCTGACCACGCAGGAACAACTGGTCGCCGCGGACGTCGACCCGGATGCCCAGCTCGTTCGTGCGTCCGTCCTCGGCCAGCGCCTGTTGGACGCGGGCCGCGACGTACTGCGGAGCTTCCATCGCTTGCCTCCTTCTATTGTCGCCGCATGCCCGGGGATTAAAGGCTCAAACGGCGCGAATAAGGTCTATAACGGCCTGTTCCACCGTCCCGTGGGTGGCGAGCTGCCCGTAATCGGCGTCCGCTCCGAGTTCGGTGAGGGCCGCGGCGATCGTCCTGTCCTGGTCGTACGCCTCCACCACCCGCGGGTCCACGTACGATGCCCGCGCCACGGTCGGCGTGTTGCCCAGATACTCGGCCACCTCCCGCATCACCCGGGTCACCGCCCGCTTCCTGGCGGTGCCGTTCTCCGGCGCGTGCTTGGAGACCGCCAGGCCCACGGCGGCCAGGACGGTCGCGTGCCAGGTGCGGAAGTCCTTGGCGGTGACCTCGCAGCCGACCAGTTCGCGCAGGTAGTCGTTGATCTCCTCGCTCCTGACGTCGCCCCAGCCGCCTTCCGGGCGGCGGTAGCGGAGCAGCTCGCCCTCCGCGCCGAGCGCCTTGAGCGAACGCAGCACCGTGCAGGCTCCGGGATCGGCCACCACGACCTCGCGGGAGATGTCCCCCTTGGCCTGGTAGGCGCAGGTCACGACGCCGTTGCTACAGGTCACGTGGTCCATCCGCAGGGTGGCCAGACCGTAGGTGTCGTAGCTCTCGCCGCCGATCCTGAAGAAGCCGACGTCCAGCAGGCGGGCGGCGGCGGCCAGCACCCGGTCCCGGGTCAGGCCGCGGCCCTTGAGACGGTCGTCCACGGCCTTGCGGAACGCGGGCAGGCGCTCGGCCACCTCCAGCACGTGGTCGAACTTCGCCTTGTCCTGCTGCTCGCGCCAGAGGTCGTGGTAGCGGTACTGCCGGCGTCCGGCCACGTCCACGCCGACGGCCTGGAGGTGGCCGTACGGGGAGGGGCAGATCCAGACGTCCTTCCACGCCGGGGGGATGACGAGCGACCTGATGCGCTCCAGCGTCGCCTTGTCGCGCACCGGCCGCCCGTCCGGTCCTTCGTAGCTGAACCCGCGCCCGCGACGGCGCCGGACGATCCCCGGCTCACTCTGGTCACTGGGATGTAGCTCGGGCACGCAGGGCGGCTACCCAGCACGTTAGGCAACAAACAGGACGGGCAGGTGAGCGGCATGCCTGAGAACACGGATGACGGTAGATGGCACGAAGAGGGTGACCGGAAGGGCCACCCCATGGTGCCCGCCACACCGCGCGACGTGGTGCACATCAGGGTGGGATCGTTCATTCTGGTGTTCCTCTTCGCGTTCACGGTGCTGGGACTCATAGCAGGCGCGCCGGTGATGGCAGGGATCGCGATCGTGCTGTTCATCATCACGATCGTCGACATCGCCCTGGCGATCCGGCGGCAGAAGGACCGAAACACGGGAGAGGCAGGCTGACAACCGACATGGCATCCCTTCGAGGACGCGTGGTAGTGGTGACGGGCGCGAGCGGCGGGGTCGGGCGGGCGGTGGTGCGCGAGCTGGGCGCTCGCGGCGCTCGGGTGGCCCTGATCGCCCGCGGCACGGCGGGCCTGGGCGCGGCCGCCGTGGACGTGGGAACCGCGGGCGGGGACGCGAAGGTCTACGAGGCGGACGTGGCCGACTACGAGCAGGTGAAGGCGGCGGCGGAGCGCGTCGAGGCGGAGATGGGACCGATCTCGACCTGGATCAACACCGCCTTTTCCTCAGTCTTCGCCAAGTTCACCGATATTTCGCCAGATGAGTACGCTCGTACCACTTCGGTGACGTACCTCGGTTATGTGTGGGGAACCAAGGTCGCCCTCGACCTCATGGGCCCTCGCAACGCCGGGACCATCGTCCAGGTCGGCTCGGCCCTGAGCCATCGCGGCATCCCCCTCCAGTCGGCGTACTGCGGGGCCAAGCACGCCATCAAGGGCTTCACCGAGTCGCTGCGCACCGAGCTCCTGGCCGACCGGAGCGGCATCGACGTCACGCTGGTCCAGCTCCCCGCGGTCAACACCCCTCAGTTCGAGTGGGTCCTGTCCAAGCTGCGGCGGCACCCCCAGCCCGTACCCCCGATCTACCAGCCGGAGGTCGCGGCGCGCGCCATCGTGTACGCCGCCGAGCACCCCGGACGCAAGGAATACTGGGTGGGCGCCAGCACCGCGGCCACCCTCATGGCGCAGCGCGTCGCCCCCGCCCTGGTGGACCGGTACCTGGCCAGGACCGGCATCCAGTCCCAGCAGACGGACGAGAAGCAGCCGAGCGGGGTGTCGAACCTCTGGGAGCCGGCCGACGAGGACAAGGACTACGGGGCGCACGGCACGTTCGACCGGCGCTCCCACGGTCACAGCCCGCAGGTGTGGCTCTCCCAGCACCGGCGGGCGGTGATGGCGGCTGTGGGGGGTGTGGCCGCGGCGGTCACGGTGGCCCGCCGGCTCGCTCGCTGACCGGGGGCCTTTCTCTGGCCCCCCGCCCGGCACCTGGTTACCGGGTGGGCCGCGGGAGCCCACCCGGATGCTCGCTCCGCTCGCCATGGTCACCCGGCCCGGGGCCGGTTACCGGGTGGACCGCGGGAACCCACCCCGCCTGCTCGCTCCGCTCGCCATGGTCACCCGCCCGGCACCCGGCTACCGGCTGGGCCACGGGAACCCACCCCGGGCCAGGGGCGCAGCGAAGTGTCCCCTGCCGATGTACCGGCCATCCCCCTACCGTCCGACCTGGCAGCGGACCTGCTCATCCTCCACCAGCCGTCCCAGAGATCACCGGCTGGGCAACGGAAGCCGTCCCGGACCGGGTCCCAAGACGGCTTCCCTACCGAGGTATCGGCCATTCGCCAGCGCCCGACCTGGCAGCGGACCTGCTCACCCCCACCAGCCGTCCCAAAGATCACTAGTTGGGCAACGGGAGCATCACCAACCACTGCGATCTTCAGAGTCGCAGCACTCGGCTCCGGAGGGCCCGAGGGTCAAGGCAGTTCGGCTCAGCGCCCCGGCAAGGCTCGCTCCAGCTCGATCAAAGCCAGCGCAGGCCCCTCCTCGAACTCGTGGTCGTGGGTCCTGCCGGTCTCGGTGAAGCCGTTCTTGGCGTAGAAGCGGCGGGCCTGGGCCGAGTCCCGGATCGTCCACAGGTGCACGTCGTCGTACCCGGCGTCGCGTGCCGCGTCCAGGACGGCCGTCAGCAGAACGCCGGCGATGCCGCTGCCCCAGACGTCCGGATGGGCGAAGAAGGTATGAATCTCCGCGGAGCCGGGACGGGAAGTGGAAGCCCCGAACCGGGCGAAGGCCCCGGGCCGCTCGTTCAGGCGCGCCAGCAGGATCGGGTCTCCGCCCTCGGCCAGGATGCCGTGCCACTTGCCGCGCCGCTCCTCGATCCCGGCCGCGGCGACCTTCGGCGCACACAGCGGGCCGTGCGAGACGCCCCAGGACAGGGCGTGGATCTCGCCGAGGACGTCCCCGTCGCCGGGTTGCGCGGGGTGAACCGTGATCACGTCAGGCATGACCTGAACACTAGTGCCGGCTACCGTTGCCGACTCGGCCGGGGCTGAAGGGCCGATCCCTCAGCCCCACGGTCAGCCACCGCACCCCTTCAACGAGTTCACGAGAACGCATTCGCCGAAGGTGACGCACCGACGACATCCGGAGCCAGGCCCGTCCGCGCACCCGGCTTTCAGGATTTGGACTTCGGAAATCTGGGCCCCGGCCCGTACTTCACGCCCGCTCCCCCACGCGCTTCGCCGATCTTGTCGATGATCTCGCGCTCCCGCAGACTGTTGAGCAGGTCCCGGGCCGCGTAGACATGCAGATCGAAGAGGCGGCGTATCGTCTGGTTGGTGACGAAGCCGTACTCCCGGACGTGTTCGATCACCTTTCGATCCATGTCGTCCACGTCGACATGTCGATACGAAACCGAGCGGGACATGGCTGCGAGCACCTCTGCTCGCAGCCGATATGTGGGGAACTGCTTGGAGGCGCTTCGCTTGGTGGGCGCGATCAGGCTGTAGTCGTCAAGCATCATGCGCAGCACTTCCTGCGCTTCGACGGGCGCCCGCTGAATGATCTCAGCCAGCTCGAACGCGTCGATGCTTCTGCTGTGACGCAGGTGCGTCAAGGAGAGCAGGATGTTGATGTCCCTGCTCGCCCTCAGTGGCAGATCACTGATGAACCGCACGAAGGCCGCGTTCCCGATGCCGCCCGCGAGGGTCGCGCGGACCAACGTTCCGTGGTCCTCGAAGAGCGGTGGCTCCTTGCCGATTCTGAGCATCTCGCGGTAGGCGCGGTCCACCCCTTGTCCTGTCCGCTCGGCGAGTTGCAGGACGGACACGGTCTCCGTGAGGAGCCGGTTCCTGGGAGTGGACGGATGGGTGAGGATGTTGGCGGGGGTCACTCCCGACACCAGGCCACCGGGGCTCGTGATGATCATTCGCTCGGGAGAGTGCTCGATGTCGACGGTTCCGCCGGTCTCGTACGACCGATGGATGAAGGCGTTGATGACCAGCTCTCGTGCGGCTTCGCTGGGATAGTCGGTGAGCTGGAGCTGCACACCACCTGCCAGATTGAGCGGCCACACCTCTCTACGGCTCTCCATGGCGTCGGTCATGGCTTGGATCGCCGCGATCAACGGCCTGGTTCCTCTCGTCCGCCCGGTGGCTTCGCTGCCCGAGGTGGGGCGGAACTGGTAGGAGTAGCCATAACTCGGGATTACTCGCGGAATCAGCTCTTCATCCGCCAGCAGCAGCACTGCCGCATTTGTGACGCTTCCGTTGGGGGCGATCAGGCGGAGCGACTCCAGGAGAGCGCGGTCCGCCAGCTCGGCCAGATGATCGCGTCCGCTGGCGATCAGCAGCCGCCGTAGCCTCTCGAACTCCACCGCGCTCAGTTGGCTGATGCTGAGGCTGGAGGCGTCGGCCGACCAGTCGACCTGGCCGCGAGCGATCATGACCTCGCGCTGCTGATGCGGAGGGAACGGCAGGCACTCCTTGCCGAGACGACGGGTGGCGAGGCCCGCAGCGTTGCTGTGCGGCATCGCCCCCTGCGGGACCGTGATCAGAATCAGCCGCGCGCCTTCGACGACCCGCTCTTCCACGAAGGCGGTGATCGGTGGGCTCGTCCGGTCGAAGATCCCCTTCCGGACGCCCTCCACCGTGTAGCTCTCGGGCACACCGCGAAGTGCCCGGACACGGTCGGTCGCCTTGTCGTCGACCCCCAGGACGAGGGTGCCGCCGTGGGCGTTGACGAAGCAGACGAGGGCGTCGGAGATGAGATTGAACGTGGCCTTCAGCGACTCGGCCACCAGCTTGAAGTCGAGCGTCTCCGACTCCAGGGAGTCCGCCTTGACGCCCTCCCCCACCACAGCGAGCGCCGCGTCCACCTCGTCATGCCTCACTTCACTGAGGATAACTGAGAAGTGGGTTTTCAACGACGTTTCTCAGTTGCTCTCAGTACGTCGCGCGTCCCTTACGGGACGATCGCGGTGGCTTCGACCTCGACCAGGTGGTCCGGGACGGACAGGGCCGCGACGCCCAGCAGGGTCGCCGGTGGGGTCGCCGTCGTGCCCAGTCTCGCCTTCGCCCGGGAGATCCCGTCCAGGAGGGCGGGCATCTTGTCGGGGGTCCAGTCCACGACGTGGACGGTCAGCTTCGCCACGTCGTCGAACGACCCGCCGGCCCCGGCGACGGCGGTGGCGACGTTGAGGTAGCACTGTTCGACCTGCGCGGCGAGGTCGCCCGCGCCGACGGTCGTGCCCTCGGCGTCCCAGGAGACCTGGCCGGCGACGAAGATCAGCCTCGTTCCCGACGCGACCGCCGTCTGGTGGTAGACGTCGATCTCGGGCAGGCCCTCGGGGTTCAGCAGGGTGACGGGCATGGCGTGCGCCTCCTGACAGGGGGGCCGGAACGCGCGTACGGCCCCCAAGACTCTCTTGTGGTTACTGAGGAACTGTAGGAGAGTGTCTGCTGACGTGGAAGAACGCACTTTTCAGTGACTGGGGAACCTCATGGTGACCAAGCAGTTCAAGGGCTCGGACGGCGCGGCGGACCTGAGGCGGGCCGACTCCCTGGCGCGGGAGATCTTCACGGACGTCGCCAACAAGTGGGCGTTCCTGATCATCGAGGCCATCGGCGAGGGCACCCTGCGGTTCGGCGAGCTGCGCGACCAGGTCGAGGGGATCAGCCACAAGATGCTCACCCAGAACCTGCGCATGCTGGAGCGCAACGGGCTGGTCGAGCGGACGGTGTATCCGACCGTGCCGCCGCGGGTGGAGTACACGCTCACCGAGCCGGGGCGGGCCCTGCGCGCGACGGTCGACGCGATGTGCGCGTGGACGCAGCGCCACCTCGGCGACATCGAGGCCGCCCGCCGCCGCTTCGACGCCTGACGCCGCCCGCGAACCGCCCAGGCGAGGGAGGTTTCAACTGCCGACAAATGGGGTCAGCTGACGTCAGGCCCGAGTTAAGCGCCGCGCAGGGGGTAGGCGGCGTGAAACTCACGAGGAGGGTCTTGATGCCTGAACGCGATCTCCAGTACTTGACCGAACTGGCCGCGCAGCTGCGCGTCGACTCCGTGCGCGCCGCCGCGGCGGCCGGTTCCGGGCACCCCACCTCGTCCATGTCGGCCGCGGACCTGATGGCCGTGCTGTTCTCCTGCCACCTCAGGTACGACTTCGACCGCCCCGACAACCCCGGCAACGACCACCTGGTCTTCTCCAAGGGCCACGCCTCCCCCCTTCTCTACTCGCTCTACAAGGCGGCGAAGGTCATCGACGACGAGGAGCTGCTGTCGTTCCGGCGCCGGGGCAGCCGGCTGGAGGGGCACCCCACCCCCCGGCTGCCCTGGGTGGACGTCGCGACCGGCTCGCTCGGTCAGGGGCTGCCGGTGGGCGTGGGCGTGGCCATGGCGGGACGGCTGGAACGGCTGCCGTACCGGGTGTGGGTGCTGTGCGGTGACAGTGAGCTGGCCGAGGGGTCCATCTGGGAGGCGGCCGAGCACGCCGGGGCCGAGGGGCTGGCCAACCTGGTCGTGATCGTGGACGTGAACCGGCTGGGTCAGCGCGGCCCGACCCGGCACGGATGGGACACGGGGGCGTACGCGCGCCGGTTCGGCGCCTTCGGCTGGCACACGATCGAGATCGACGGCCACGACCCCGGCCAGATCGACTTCGCGCTGGGGGACGCCTGCAACACCCGCCGGCGTCCCACCGTGATCCTGGCCAAGACGCGCAAGGGCGAGGGCGTCGTCGAGGTCGAGAACCGGGAGGGCGCGCACGGCAAGGCGCTCAAGGACCCCGACAAGGCCATCGACGAGCTGGGCGGGCCGCGCAGCGTCCATGTGGACGTGCACCGGCCGGAGGGCGAGGCCGAGCCGTTCCACTTCGATCCGCGCCCGGCGACGTTGCCGGAGTACGAGGTCGGCGCGAGGGCGGCGACCAGGGCGGCGTTCGGCGCGGCGCTGACGGCGCTCGGCGCGGCCCGCGGCGACGTGGTGGCGCTGGACGGCGAGGTGGCCGACTCGACCAAGACCGAGGAGTTCGGCCAGGCGTTCCCCGAGCGCTTCTTCGAGATGTACATCGCCGAGCAGCAGCTCGTGGCGGCGGCCGTCGGCCTGTCGGTGCGCGGCTGGACCCCGTACGCGGCCACCTTCGCGGCGTTCCTGACCAGGGCGCACGACTTCATCAGGATGGCCGGCGTGAGCCAGGCGTCGATCCGGCTGGTCGGCTCGCACGCCGGCGTCTCGATCGGCGAGGACGGCCCCTCGCAGATGGGCCTGGAGGACCTGGCCATGATGCGGGCGGTGTACGGCAGCACGGTGCTGTACCCGTGCGACGCCAACCAGGCGGCGGCGCTGACCGTCGAGATGGCGGACGTGTCAGGGGTGTCCTACCTGCGCACCACCCGCGGCGAGACGCCGGTCATCTACCCGCCCGGCGAACGTTTCCCCGTGGGCGGCTCGCGGGTGCTGCGGCGCTCGCCCGACGACCGGGCCACGATCGTGGCGGCCGGGATCACGGTCCACGAGGCGCTGGCGGCGGCCGACGAGCTGACGGCGGCCGGCCTCCCGGTCGGCGTGATCGACCTGTACTCGGTCAAGCCGGTGGACGCGGCGGTGCTGGTGGAGGCCGCCACGACGACGGGCAACCTGATCACGGTCGAGGATCACCGGCTGGAGGGCGGTCTCGGCGACGCCGTGCTGGACGCCGTCAGCGAGCTCGGCCCGCGGGTGGTGAAGCTCGCCGTGACCGGGTTGCCCGGGTCGGCGACGCCTGAGGAACAGCTCGCGGACGCCCGCATAGACCGCCACGCGATTGCCGAGGCGGTCAAGCGGTTGTTGTGAGGGAACTAGCGGGCTTTCGCCGTGGCCTTCCTGTTGGCCTTCTTGATGGCGTCCACCAGCTCCTTCTTGGTCATCCTGGATCGGCCGCGCACCCCGAGCCTGGACGCCACGCCCTGCAAGTGCTCCTTGCTGGCGTTGGCGTCCACGCCCTCCTGGGTCCTGCCGGAGCGGTCGGTCGCGCCCTTGTCGGACGGTCCCTTCTGCCCCTTGGGCTCCCAGTGGTCCCCGACCTTCTCGAAGGAGTGCTTGAGTGCGGCGAACGCGGTCATGTGCGCGCGCCGTCCCTCTCCGTACTCCTTCACGGCGGAGTCGTGCGCCTTGATCCACGTGTTCTGTGCCTTCTTCGGCGAACGCTTGATGGTCGACGGCAGCTCGTCAACGGCTGGCATGTCGATTCACCTCCTACAGCGGCGGCTCGTCGTAGTGGCGGCGCTCCTCGTACACCGTGGTCCTGCGGGTCTCCGGCTCCTCGTAGATCTCGTGCCGGTGCACCGGCTCGTCGATCGGGCCGACCGCCCTGCGGGTGACGCTGATCCGGTAGATGCCGAACAGCAGCCCCGCCAGGCCACCGAGCATGAGGATGACGCCGACGACGTTGATGTCGAGACCGGCGAGGTCGAACTCGACGGCCCAGGTGAGGATCGCACCGAGCATGATGAGGATGATGCTTCCGGCGATGGTCATCAGATTTACCTCCTTGACACGAAGGAACCTCTATCCACATGTCGAAAAACAAACCAGTCGTGGTGATCGGGCTGATGGGATCGGGTAAGACGACCGCGGGCCGCCTCCTCGCCACCGCGCTGGGGATGCCGTTCACCGACAGCGACCCGTTCCTGGAGAAGGAGCACGGCGGCACGGCCGCGCAGATCGCCGTCCGCGAAGGGGCCGAGGCGCTGCACCGGTACGAGGCCGAGCACGTGCTGGCGGCGCTGGCGGGCGAGCCGAAGGTGATCGCGGCGGCGGCCAGCACCGTGGAGGACCCCCGGGTGCGCGAGGCGCTGCGCGAGGCGTTCGTGGTCTGGGTGGACGCCGCCGACGCCGTCCTGGCCCGGCGCATGAGCTCGGGCGCGCACCGTCCCGAGTTCCAGCCGGCGGAGATGCGGGCCCGGCGGGAGGGCTACTTCCAGCAGGTGGCGGACCTGACGTGCGACGTCGGCGTGCTGACCCCCGAGGAGGTGCGCGACGCGGCCCTGCGGAAAATGGGTTTGCCCGCCGATGAGCAGGACTGATACCCAGAGGGGATGTTCGCCGAGAAACCCACTTTGACGGGTGAGCGCGTCACGTTGCTCCCGGTCGGTCCCGAGCACGTCGAGGGCCTGATCACGTTGATCAGCGATCCGGAGGTGCAACGGCTGACGGGCTCGCACGGCGAGGTCGACCACGAGGTGGCCCGCCAGTGGTACAGCACGAGAGGCGAGCACGCCGACCGGCTCGACCTGGCCGTCATGGCCGGCGGCGAGTACGTCGGCGAGGTCGTGCTCAACGAGCTCGACCGGCACAACCTGTCGTGCAACCTGCGGATCGCGCTGATCGGCGCCCGGGTCTTCGGCAAGGGCTACGGCACCGAGGCGATCGAGCTGGTCCTCGGCCACGCCTTCGCCACCACGCCGCTGCACCGCGTCGGCCTCGGCGTCTTCACCTTCAACGACCGGGCGCGGCACGTCTACAAGAAGATCGGGTTCGTGGAGGAGGGCGTGCAGCGCGACACCCTGCTGTGGGAGGGCGAGTGGCACGACTCCGTGACGATGTCGGTGCTGCGGCCGGAGTGGCAGTCAAGATCCAGAAGCCTGGCATAATGATCATGACGCATGGGTCCCCCGAGGCGCGCGGGGGACCTGTGGTCGTTCACCGACAACCAACGGCCGGTCCGGCGCATCTAAGCATCAGTGACGATGCGCTTGGTGCCTGGTGATCCCGAGAGGCTGGGCGGCTTCTGGCTGGCCGCCCGGCTCGGCGCGGGCGCGCGCGGGGTGGTCTACGACGCCTACGACGACGAGGGCCGCCGCTACGCGGTGAAGGTGCCCCGGGTCGAGGTCGAGCCGGTCGCGCGGGTGAGCTGCCCGCATCTGGCGGAGGTGGTCGCGTCCGGGGTCGATCACGGCATCCCCTACGTGGTGAGCGAGTTCGTCGACGGGCCCGACCTGCGGCAGGCGGTCGAGCGGCACGGACCGTACCGGGGCGAGGAGCTGGCGGCGCTGGCGGGCGCGCTGGCCGGGGCGCTCCGCGCGCTGCACGCGGCCGGGCTCACCCACCGCGACCTGCGGCCGGAGAGCGTGCTGCTGGCGGCGGGCGGCCCCAAGGTGATCGACATGGGGGTGGCGGTCGGCGGCTCGCTGGGGGCGACGTGCACGTACCTGGCCCCGGAGATCCTGACCGGCAGCGGCCACGAGACGGCGACGGACGTCTTCTCGTGGGGGGCCGTGGTGCTCTACGCGGCCACGGGCGGCGATCCGTTCTCCGGGCGGAGTCTCGGCGCGGTGCTGCACCGGCTGCTGACCGTCGATCCCGACCTGAGCGCCCTGCCCGACGGGCTGCGCGAGCTGGTCGGGCGGGCGCTGGCCAAAGACCCCGCCGCCCGCCCGGCGGCGGACGAGCTGCTGGTCGAGGCCGACCCCGCCGCGTTGCGCCCGCCGGCGGGCGTGGCCGGGCACCGGTCGCTCGGCGAGCTGGCCGAGCGCGTCTACGCCGGGCTCACGCCGCGCCAGCAGGAGGCGGTGCCGGGCCTGCTGCTGCGCCTGATGGACGGCGACGACCCGCACGACGAGGGCGGCGTGCTGGCCCCGCTGATGGACGCCGGGCTGCTCGTACGCCGGAGCGTGCGGGTGCCGCCGACCGAGACCGCGGTCGGCAAGCTCGTGGCGGTGCGCGACGACCGGGTGGCGCCGGCCAGCGCCGCGCTCTACCGGGCCTGGCCTCGCCTGCGCGGCTGGGTGGCCGACGAGCGGGACGGGCTGGCCGTCCACCGGGAGCTGCGCCTGGCGGCCGGCCGGTGGTCGCGCCACCGGCGCGGGCACACGTACCTCTACCGGGGCGACCGGCTCGACACGGCGCTCGGCTGGGCCGCGGCCAAGCGCCGCCACCTGCGGCTCAGCCAGCTCGAACGCGACTTCATCGGCGCGAGCGTGGCCATGTCCAAGCAGCGCAGGCGGCTGCTGCGGCCCTCGATGGCGACCCTGGCCGCCGCCCTGGCCGTCGCGGTGTCGATGTCCGCCGTCTCGCTCAACGGCGAGCGGGAGCTGCGCGGACACCTCCTGGAGGCCAACGCGCGGGCCGTGGCCGCCCGCGCCGAGGCGCTGCGCTCCTCCGACCCGCGTACGGCGATGCGGCTGAGCGTGGCGGCCTGGCGGCTGTCGCCGGTGTTCGAGGCGCGGGTGGCGTTGCAGGCCTCCCTGGCGCAGCCGGAGCTGGGCGTGTTCACCGACCCCGCGGCCGACGAGCGGGCCGGCTACCTGCTGCGCGGCGACGAGCTGGTCAGGTGGCGCGACCGCACGCTGACCGTCTGGGATGTGCGCAGCGGCCGGCAGCTCGCCGCGCACGCGCTCCCCGAGGGCAGCGCCGCGCTGAGCGACGACGGCCGGTACGCCGAGAGCCCCGGCGGGCAGCCTGTCGAGGTGGCCACCGGCCGGGCGCCCGCGACCGGGACGTACACGATCACCAGCGGCAACCGCACCAGGGTCTACCGGGGCGCCGAGGTGCTGCTCGACGTGCTCGACCGCCGGGTGGCGGTGTCCCGCGACGGGAGCCGGGCCGCGGTCTCCGACCTGGACGGGCGGGTCGAGCTCTGGTCGCTGCCCGGCCGGGTCAAGGAGCGGGAGTTCACCGTCCGGCCGCAGACCGGGCCGGACCGGTCGGCGCCGCCCCTGTCGTTCAGCCCCGACGGCCGCACCCTGGCCGTCGCGGGCCGCGACGGCGTGACCCTCCTCACGCCCGGCGCCGAGCCGCCGCGGGAGGCCGCGACCGGAACCGCCGCCACCGCGTTCGCGGCGGAGGCGGGCGACGCGGCGATGCCCGCGGACGGCTCCGCCGGCACGCCCGTGTTCAGCCCCGACGGCAGCCTGCTCGCCCTCCCGGGCCGGGACGAGGTGCGCCTGTGGAGCGTGGCCGAGCGGCGGCTGGCCGGCGCCTACCGCTTCCGCGGCGACCAGCACGGCGACCTGGCCTTCTCCGCCGACGGCCGTACTTTGCGCTACCTGAGCGGTCTGGGCTCGGTCGTCTCGCTCGACGTCTCCGGGCTGCCGGCGCCCTCCTCCGGCGTCCGCACCGCCGCGCTGTCGAGCGACGGACGGGTGGCGGCCAAGGACGTCGGGAACGCCATCCGGCTCACCGACGTGGTGGCGCGCAAGCCGCTGGCCGAGATCGCCGCCACCGGCGACGTGGCCTTCGACGCGGCGGGCAGGCTGCTGGCCGTGGCGGGCGACCCGGTCACCGTCTGGGAGGCGTCGGGCGGCAGGAGGGTCGCCGTCATCGACGCGGGCGGCGACGTGCCCGCCGTGGCCCTGTCCCCCGGCGGCGACACGCTGGCCACCGCGCGCGGCCGGCTGCTGGAGACCTGGGACGTGCGCGTCGGCCGCCGGATCAGGGCCTACGAGGGCGCGGGCGACCTGGCGATGGCCTTCAGCCCCGACGGCTCGACGCTCGCCTCCGGCACGAACCTGCTCGACCTGCGTACCGGCGAGGTCACCCCACTGGCCCCGGCCGCCGCCCGGCCCACCGCGCTCGCCTTCTCCCCCGACGGCCGCACGCTGGCACTCGGGCTCGGCGGCGGGCGCGTCGAGCTGTGGGACGTCCGCGGGCGCGAGCGGGCCGGCTCGGTCGAGACCGGCCCGGCCCCCGTACGCGACCTGCGCTTCTCCCCCGGCGGCGACCTGCTAGCGATCGACACGGAACGCACCTCCCTGTGGGACGCCGGCACGCTGCGCGAGGTCGGCCAGGTCGGGTCGTGGGCCGAGGGCCTGGCCTTCAGCCAGGACGGCCGCAGGCTGCGCGGCGTGGCGGCGGACGGCAGCGTCCGCGAGAGCCCGGTGGACCCGGCGCTGACGGCGCAGGAGGTGTGCGCCCGCGCGGGCGGGCCGCTCAGCCAGGACGAGTGGAGCCGGCTGATCCCGGAGAGCGGCTACCAGGGCGGGTGCTGAGCCGGGCGGCCGGTCAGGAGGCGGGGTAGGTCTTGAGCACCCTGCCCTGGGGGTCGGCCACCAGGTAGCCGGTGCGGTAGGCGTCGCTGATGTAGACGAGCAGCACCTGCTTGGTGCTGGTGAAGACGAAGTTCGGATCGACGATGAGGTAGCGCGAGGTGGGCTTGCGCACGCCGAGGACGCTCTGGGCCTTCTTGAGCAGGCCGGGCAGGGCGTCCCAGTTGTACTTGGCCAGGTCGACGACCGGGGTGCGGATGGTGGAGCCGGTGCCCTCGCGGGTGGCCCTGCCGTCGCGGTAGGCGTAGCGGTCGTAGACGGCCGGGTCGCCCTTGACCGGGGCCTCGGCGGAGATGTACGTCGGGTAGACGACCATCCGGACGACCTTGGTGCCGCCCATGACCGGCTTGAGCGCCTTGATCGCGGTGCGGATGCCGTCGGCGGTGAGCAGGTTCTCCGGCTGCGGCTCCGGCTCCTCGCTCGCCTTCGGCTCCTCGACGTCGGTGGTCTCCACCGGGGTGAGCTGCGGGGTGTTCGGCTGGGTCGGCTCCTCGGCGCCGCGCACGCCGGGCAGCAGCGTGTAGACCAGCACGCCGGTCACCGCCAGCGCGCCCACGGAGGCCGTCACGGCGGCGACCGGCGAACGGCGGGCGCGGCGCGACGCCATGGTGCCGGCCCGCGAGAACGACGGCTCCGGCCCCCAGGGCTGCGGCGCCCCGGGCGGCACGGTGGCCCCCTGCCGCGCCCCGGGCGGCACGGTGGCCCCAGCCGGCGGGCCATGGTGGAACGGGGCCGGGGCGGGGGGCGGGTAGGCGGGCGGGGGCGAGCCGGGGTCGGCGGCGGCGGCGAGCATGCGGTCGAGGGTCTCGGCGTCGGGACGGCCGGCCGGGTCGCGGCGCAGCAGCGCGCCGAGCACGGGACCGAGCGGCCCGGCCCGCTCCGGCGGCGGCACGTCCTGGTTGAGCACGGCGGCCAGCGTCGCCAGCGTGGTGCTCCTGCGCAGCGGGTGGCGGCCCTCGACGGCCACGTACAGCAGCATGCCGAGCGACCACAGGTCGGAGGCGGGGTCACCCTCGTGCCCGTTGATGCGCTCGGGCGCCATGTACTCGGGCGAGCCGATGAACGACCCGGTCGCCGTCAGGCTGGTCGACTCGCGCACGGCGGCGATGCCGAAGTCGGTGAGCACCGAGCGGCCGTCCTCGCGCAGCAGCACGTTGGCGGGCTTGACGTCGCGGTGCTGGATGCCGACGGCGTGCGCGGCGCGCAGCGCGGACAGCACCTCGCGGCCCAGCCGGGCGGTCTCCCAGGGCGTCATGGGCCCGCGCGCGAGGCGGTCCGCGAGCGAGCCGCCGGTCACCAGCTCCATGACGATCCACGGGTAGCCGTCGCCGCCCGGATCGACGATGTGGTGGATGGTGGCGACGTGCGGATGGTTCAGCCGGGCCAGCGCGCGGGCCTCGCGCAGCACCCTGGCCCGCAGCTCGCGGGCGGCCTCGGGGTCGTGCTCCTCGAACGCGGGATCGGGCGGCCGGACCTCCTTCAGCGCGACCTCGCGGTGGAGGGCGGTGTCCCAGGCGCGCCACACCAGGCCCATGCCACCGCCGCCGAGCCTCTCGGTCAGCTCGAAGCGGTTGTCGATCACGCGTTTGTGCATGGGAAGCAGCGTAGGGCCGCGTCGTGGTCGCCGTCATCAGGGTGGTCGCGGCGGGGACGGGCGGCCTGGTTGGATGGGCGCCATGAACGCAGGCGATCACCAGCTCGGCATCTACCTGACGGGCATGCTCGAAGGCCGCACGCCGGAGCTGACCACCGATCTGTCGGCCCTGGAGGGCGCGGCCGGGCGGGTGCTCCCGCCCGAGGCGCTGGGCTACATCGTGCCGAGCGCGGGCAGCGGCTCGACCGCGCGGGCCAACCTGGAGGCGTTCGAGCGGCGCCGGATCGTGCCGAGGATGCTGCGCGGCGTCGCGCGGCAGCGTGACCTGTCCTGCGAGGTGCTGGGCACCCGGATGGCGGCGCCGGTGCTGGTGGCGCCCATGGGGGTGCAGACGCTGGCCCACGAGGAGGGCGAGCTCGCCACCGTGCGGGCCGCGGCCGCGGTCGGCGTCCCGTACGTGCACTCGACGGCCGCCGCCCACGACTTCGAGCAGGTGGCGGCGGCGGGCGGGGACGCGCCGCGCTGGTACCAGCTCTACTACCCGACCGACCGGGACGTGTGCCTGAGCTTCCTGCGCCGGGCCAGGGCGACCGGCCACTCGGTGCTGGTGGTCACGCTGGACACGACGCTGCTCGGCTGGCGTCCGGCCGACCTCGACCGCGGCTTCCTGCCGTTCCTGGCCGGCACGGGCATCGCCAACTACCTGAGCGACCCGAACTTCGCCGGGGTCGAGAACCCGGTCGCCCACTGGGCGGGCATGTTCCCCAACCCGGGCCTGAGCTGGGACGACCTGCCGTTCCTGCGCGACCACTGGGACGGCCCGATCGTGCTCAAGGGCATCATGAGCGCCGAGGACGCGCGCCTGGCCGCCGAGCATGGCGTGGACGGGATCGTGGTGTCCAACCACGGCGGCCGCCAGGTCGACGGCGCCCTGGCCGCGCTCGACGCGCTGCCCGGCATCGCCGAGGCGGTCGGCGACCGGCTGACGGTGCTGTTCGACTCGGGCGTGCGCACCGGGGCCGACGTGGTCAAGGCGCTCGCGCTGGGCGCGCGGGCCGTGCTGGTCGGCCGTCCGGTGCTGTACGGGCTGGCGCTGGGCGGGCAGGCGGGCGTCGAGCACGTGCTGCGCTGCCTGCTGGGCGAGCTGGACATCACGCTCGCCCTGTCCGGCTACTCCACGACGGACGAGCTGGGCCCCGACGCGCTCGCCTGAGTGCACATCGAGGTCCGGAAGTGACCGCGATTGCCCCTACCTTTGTCCCCATGGATCCCCTCATCTCCCAGCGCGCGCTCAACCGGGCCACGCTCGACCGGCAGCTGCTGCTGCGCCGCGGCGGCGGCAGCGTGCAGGAGGTCGTCGAGCGGCTCGGCGGCCTCCAGGCCCAGACCCCCCACACCTGGTACGTCGGCCTGTGGAACCGCATCGAGGGGCTCAAGCCCGAGGACGTCTCCGGCCTGCTGGCCGGCCGCGAGCTGGTGCGGATCGCGTTGCAGCGCTCCACCATCCACCTGGTCACCGCCCGCGACTGCCTGGCCATGCGGCCGCTGCTGCAGGCCGTCACCGAGCGCATGACGCGCACGACGTTCGGCAAGCGGCTGGCGGGCGTCGACCTGGAGGAGCTGGCCGCGACCGGCCGGGCGCTGCTGGAGGAGCGTGCGATGACCTTCGCCGACCTCGGGCGGGCGCTGGCCGAGCGGTGGCCGGAGCACGACCAGCACGCGCTCGGCCAGGGCGTGCGCTGGCTGCTGCCGCTGGTCCAGGTGCCGCCGCGCGGGCTGTGGGGCAGGAGCGGGCCGGTCGCGCACACCACCGCCGAGTCGTGGCTGGGCCCGGCCGAGGTGCCGCCGATGACGCCCGCCGAGCTGGTCCGGCGCTACCTGGCCGCCTTCGGCCCGGCCTCGGTGCAGGACGCGCAGACCTGGTCGGGCCTGACCAGGCTGGGCGAGGTCGTCGAGTCCATGGACCTGGTCCGCTTCAGGGACGCCGCCGGCCGCACCCTGTACGACCTGCCGGAGGCCGTCCGGCCGGCGGAGGACGTCCCGGCGCCGGTGCGGCTGATGTACGACTTCGACAACCTGTTCCTGTCGCACGCCGACCGCTCGCGGGTGATCAGCGAGCGCGGCGCGGCCGTCATGCAGGGGTCGTTCATGGGCACGAACGTGATCCCCCGGATCATCCTGGTGGACGGCGTCACCGCCGGCGACTGGACGGTGACCAGGGCCAAGGGCGTCTCCACGCTGAACGTCCACCAGTGGACGCCGATCGCCGAGCTGGACGAGGTCGAGCGGGAGGCGCGGCTGCTGCTGGAGTTCCTCGCCCCCGACGACGAGCACGACGTCTCAATCCTTGACCGCCCCTCCAAGCCCTGACACGAGCCGCCGCTGCACCGCCACGAAGAAGATCAGCACCGGGATCGTCATCAGCGTCGAGGCGGCCATGATCCCGCCCCAGTCGTTCTCGTCGGGCTTGAAGAAGACGAGCAGCGCCGCGGGCAGGGTCTGGTTGTCCTTGGCCGAGACGATGAAGGTGCGCGCGAAGACGAAGTCGTTCCAGGCGGTGATGAAGGAGAACACGCTGGTCGCCACCAGGCCGGGCGCGACCAGCGGGAACAGGATGCGCCACAGCACGGTCGCGCGTCCGGCCCCGTCGATCATCGCCGCCTCCTCCAGCGCCTCCGGCACCCCGGCGACGAACCCGCGCAGCATCCAGATCGCGAACGGCAGCGTGAAGGCGAGCTGCACCACCACCAGCGAGGCCAGCGTGTTGAGCAGGCCCAGGTCCCGGACCACGAAGAACAGCGGGATCGTCAGCGCCTCGACCGGCACCATCTGCGCGACCAGGAACATGATCAGCACGGTCGTCCTGAACCGGAAGGCGAACCGGGTCACGGCCACCGCCGCGAGGAAGGCGACCCCGGCCGACAGCACCACCACGACGAGCGCCACGATCGCGCTGTTGAGCAGGTAGCGGGCGAAGTTCTCCCCGGTCAGCACCCGGACGAAGTTGTCCAGCGTCGGGTGCGAGGTCCAGGGCCTGACCTCCAGCGACTGGATCTCCCCGGCGGGCTTGAGCGCCGACAGCACCATCCAGTAGAGCGGGAACGCGGTGAGCAGGGCGACCACCAGCGCGACCGCGTTGGGCAGAAGACGTCGTCGGTTCACAGGCGTTCCCCACTGCGCCGCAGCGCCCGGATGTAGAACAGGGTGATCACCAGCAGGATCAGCGTCATGACGACGGCGACGGCCGAGCCGAGCCCGTACTCGGAGGAGCCGAAGGCGATCTGGTAGGCGTAGACGTTGAGCACGGTGTTCTGCCCGGCCACGCCGCCGCCGTTGGTCATCACGTAGATCTGGGTGAAGAGCTTGAAGTCCCAGATGACCGACTGGATGACCACGATCGTGACCAGCGGCCGCAACATCGGCACGATGATCCGCCAGAACCCCTGCCAGGCCGAGGCGCCGTCGAGCGCGGCCGCCTCCAGCACCGAGGCGGGGACGGCCCGGATGCCCGCGTACAGGGTGATCATCACCAGCGGGAACGAGTGCCACACGACCGTCGCGCCGACCACGCCGAAGGTGATCCACCGGTCGTAGAACCAGTTGAACCCGTCGGTCCCGAGCACCTGGTTGACCAGGCCGAGGTCGGCGTCGAACAGGAACATCCACACGGTGGAGCCGGTCATCGCGGGGGCCGCCCACGCGCCGAGCGCGGCCAGCGACAGGGCGGTCCTCGGCAGCGGCCCGGTCCTGGTCAGCAGCACGGCCAGGGCCGCGCCGACCGCCAGCGTCGCGACGACCAGCGCCGCCGCGAACCCCACGGTCTGGGCCAGCACCTCCCAGAACCGCCGGTCGCCGAGCAGCGCGGCGTAGTTGCCGAACCCGACGAACGCGCTCGGCTGCCCGCCGCTGACCTGCGCCTGCCGGTAGTCGAAGACCGACAGCAGGCCCAGCATGTAGACCGGATAGCCGAACATGGGGACCAGCACGGCCGCCGCGGGCAGCAGGTAGAGCCAGGGGCGCCCGCGGCGGACGCTCGTGCCACGGCTCACGAGCGGCCGAAGGCGGTCTTGACGGCCGCGGCCGCCTCGGCGGTGGCCTGCTCGACGGTGGACTGGCCGGTCGCGACCTTCTGCAGCATCGTGGGGATGACCTTGCCGTTGTCGATCTTCACCCAGGCGGGGTCGATCGGCACGAACCGGGTGCCCTTGGCCACCGTGTCCAGGAACGGCCTGACGAACGGGTCCTTGGCCGCCAGCTCGTCGCGGGCCGAGGTGAGCGTCGGCAGGTTGCCCATCGCGTCGTACATCTTGGCCTGGTACGCCTTGCCGCCCAGCAGCTTGACGAAGTCCGCGGCCAGGGTGCGGTGACCGGCGTTCTTCAGCACGCCCAGGTTGTTGCCGCCGGCGAAGGCGGGCGCGATCGAGCCCTCGGCCGCGCCGGGCAGCGGGACGACGGCGTACTTGCCGGCCGCCGCGCCGGCGTCCACGGCCGAGCGGCTGAAGTTGCCGAGTATGCCCATCGCGGCCTTGCCGCCGGCGAACAGCTCGACCGTCTTGCCGCCGGTCAGCGAGACGCACGCCTGCGGCGGGCAGACCTCGTCGGTCAGCAGGTCCGTGTACGCCTTGACGCCCTTGCGCGACTGCGGCGAGTCGAGCGAGGTGATGTCGCCGCCGGCGTCCCAGACGAAGGGCAGGGCGCCGAAGGTGTACTCGCCGCCGACGGCTATGCCGTACAGGTCGGGCTTCTTCCTGCGGATCGTGCGGGCGGCCTCGGTCAGGGCGCCGATGGACGTGGGCGGTTTCAGGCCGAGCTCGGCGAAGACGTCGGTGCGGTAGTAGAGGGCCCGGATGCCGATGAACCAGGGCAGGCCGTACTGCCTGCCCTGGACGGAGGCCGACTTGACCAGGTCGGGGGCCAGGTCCAGGCCCTTCAGGTCGGCGGTGAGGTCGGCGAGGCCGCCGGCGGCGGCGTACTCGGCGAGGTCGGTGTTGCCGTACTCGGCGACGTCCGGGGAGCTGGCCGGGTCGTTGAAGGCGCCCTTGAACTTCTCGTGCCGGGCGGGCGTGGTGGGGATGTAGGTGACCTCGACCTTGACGTCCGCGTGCGCGGCGGTGAACTCCTTGATCGCCTCGTTGACGACCTTGTCCTTGGGGGCCCGGTTGGGCTCGTCGAACAGCCAGACGCGCAGCGTCCCCGTCCGCTCGTCGCCGCCGCCGGAGGCGGGAGCGGTCGAGGGGGCGCAGGCGGCCAGCGTGAGCAGGGCCGTTCCGGCCGCGGCAAAGTAAAGAAACTTCACTATTACCTCCTGCGCAGACACTAGGAATTCGCTCTGGAGTCGAGAAGACCTGTCAGGAGATGTTGTGCAGTGCACAACAGCGTGCTGCATTTCGCGAAATTTCATCGAATATGGTGACTTGCGTGCCTGACCGCAACCAGTCCGCCTCGCTCCGGCGCGCCCTGGCCGTCCTGGACCACGTACGCGGCCACACCGGCCTGTCGCTCACCCAGCTCGCCGAGGCCGTGGGCCTGTCCAAGAGCACGGTGCTGCGGCTGACCGTCCCGCTCGTGGAGGCCAGGCTGCTCGAACGCGACCGCAGGACCGGGGCGTACCGGCTGGGACACGGCACCCTCCAGCTCGGGCAGGCGTACCTGGCCACGCTGGACCTGCGCGCGGTCGCCGCCGAGGAGTCGCACCGGCTGATGAGCGAGGTGCGCGAGACCGTCCACCTGGTCGTCTACGACCACCCGCACGTCGTCTACATCGACAAGGTGGAGAACGAGACGAACGTGCGCATGGCCTCGCGCATCGGCAGCCGCGGCCCGGTGCACGCCACGGCGGTCGGCAAGGCGATCCTGGCCTGGCAGCCGGAGGAGGCGCTGGCCGGGCTGGCGCTCGACCCGATCACCAAGCACACCATCACCGACCCCGACCGGCTGCGCGCCGAACTGACCCACGTCCGGCGGCGCGGCTACGCGGTGGACGACCGCGAGAACGAGCCCGAGGTGCGCTGCGTCGCCGCGCCGATCTTCAACCACAACGACGCCGTCGTCGCCGCCGTCTCGGTCTCCGGGCTCACCTCGCGGATCACCGCCGCGCGGGTGCGGGAGCTCGGGCCGCTGGTGGCCGGGGCGGCGTCGCGGATCTCCAGAAAGCTGGGCAGGCCGACCACATGACCGAACTGGTGACCTTCGGCGAGACCATGGCGCTGTTCGGCGCCCGGCGTACCGGGCCGCTGCGCTTCGCCCGCGACTTCGACCTGGGCCTCGGCGGCGCCGAGTCGAACGTGGCGATCGGCGTGACCCGGCTCGGCCACCGGGCGACGTGGGCCGGACGGGTGGGCGACGACGAGTTCGGCGACCTGATCCGGGCCACGCTCGCCGGCGAGGGCGTGGACGTGCGCGCGATCACCGACCCGGACGCCCCCACCGGACTGATGATCAAGGGCCGGCGCACGGCCGACCTCGTGGACGTGCGGTACTACCGCAAGGACAGCGCCGGCTCCCGGCTGCGGCCGGCCGACCTGGATCCGGCGCTGATCGCCTCGGCCCGCGTGCTGCACGTCTCCGCGATCACCCCGGCGCTGTCGGCGTCGGCCCGGGAGACCGTGGCGCACGCCGTCGCCGTGGCGCGGGCGGCCGGCGTGCTCGTCTCGCTGGACGTCAACTACCGGCGGGCCCTGTGGACGCCGGAGGAGGCGGGCGCCTGGCTGCGCGAGACGATCGGCGGCGTGGACGTGCTGTTCGCGACCGTGCCGGAGGGCCGCCTGGTCGCCGACGTCGAGGACCCGGCGGAGCTGGCCAAGGCGCTGGCCGCGCTCGGGCCCTCGTACGTGCTGGTCAAGTCGGGGTCGGCGGGCGCGCTGGAGCTGTCCGGCGGGGTGCTGCGGCGGGCGCGGCCGTACCGGGTGACCGAGGTGGACCCGGTGGGCGCCGGGGACGCGTTCGCGGCCGGCTGGCTGGCGGACTGGCTGGCCGGGGCCGCTCCGGAACGGCGGCTGGACAGCGCCTGCGCGGCGGGCGCGTTCGCGGTGACCTCGCAGGGCGACTGGGAGAGCCTGCCCCGCCGGTCCGACCTGGGCCTGCTCGGCCGGGCCGCCGACGACGTGAGCAGGTAGCCGCCCGAGGACGAGGTTTTGCCCGTTTTCGACCCGTTCTTGAGGGCAGCCGGGGAAGATCTCGTCCGGGGAGAGGAACAGTGCGATGACAGACGTCTCCAGCAAGGGTCCGCAGTCGAACGACGAGCGCGAGGTGCTCACCAACCGACAAGGGCATGCCGTCTACGACAACCAGAACCAGCGGACGGTCGGCCCGCGCGGACCGGCGACGCTGGAGAACTACCAGTTCCTGGAGAAGATCAGTCACTTCGACCGCGAACGCATCCCCGAACGGGTGGTGCACGCCAGGGGCGCGCTGAGCTACGGCTACTTCGAGGCGTACGGCAAGATCGGCGACGAGCCGGTCAGCCGCTACACCAGGGCCAAGCTGTTCCAGGAGGCCGGCAAGCGCACCGACGTGGCGCTGCGCTTCTCCACCGTGATCGGCGGCCGGGACTCCGCCGAGACCGCCCGCGACCCGCGCGGGTTCGCGATCAAGTTCTACACCGAGGACGGCAACTGGGACCTCGTGGGCAACAACCTGGCCGTCTTCTTCATCAGGGACGCCATCAAGTTCCCCGACGTCATCCACTCGCTCAAGCCCGACCCGGTGACCTTCCGGCAGGACCCGAACCGCATCTTCGACTTCATGTCCCAGACGCCCGAGTCGATGCACATGCTGGTCAACCTGTTCAGCCCGCGCGGCATCCCCGCCGACTACCGGCACATGCAGGGATTCGGCGTGAACACCTACAAGTGGGTCAACCAGCAGGGCGAGACGTTCCTGGTCAAGTACCACTGGATGCCCAAGCAGGGCGTGCGCAGCATGACCGCGGCGGACGCGGCGGTCGTCCAGGCGGGCGACCTCGGGCACGCGACGAAGGACCTGCACGACGCCATCGAGCGCGGCGACTTCCCCGAGTGGGAGCTGCTGGTCCAGCTGATGAGCGACGAGGAGCACCCCGAGCTGGACTTCGACCCGCTCGACGACACCAAGGTGTGGCCGGAGAACGAGTTCCCGGCCAGGCCGGTCGGCCGCCTGGTGCTCAACCGCAACGTCGAGAACCAGTTCGCCGAGAACGAGCAGGCCGCCTTCGGCACCGGCGTCCTGGTGGACGGCCTCGACTTCTCCGACGACAAGATGCTGGTCGGCCGGACGTTCTCCTACAGCGACACCCAGCGCTACCGGGTCGGCCCGAACTACCTGCAACTCCCGGTCAACCAGGCCAGGAACGCGCCCATCAGGACCAACCAGCGCGACGGCCAGATGGCGTACTTCGTCGACACCGGCGGCGAGGACCCGCACATCAACTACGAGCCCTCGCTGCGCGGCGGCCTGCGCGAGGCCGAGTACCCGACCCTCGACGAGGAGGGCCCGGTCATCAGCGGCCGGCTCATGCGCAGGCGCATCCCGCGGACCAACGACTACAAGCAGGCCGGCCAGCGCTACCTGCTCATGGAGCAGTGGGAGCGCGACGACCTGGTGCGCAACTTCGTCGACGCGCTCAGCCAGTGCGACCGGCGCATCCAGGAGCGCATGGTCTGGCACTTCCTGCTCGTGGAGGACGACCTCGGCCTGCGCGTCGGCGAGGGCCTCGGCATCACCCCGGACGACGTCGCCCACCTGGAGCCGCTGGCGAGCCAGGACCTCACCGACGAGGACCGGGAGCGCCTGGTCAAGCTCGGGCGCAACGGACCGCGCGACGTGGAGGGCCTGAAGATGACCCACTGCGTGCCGAACGAGCGGGCCGCCCACGCCGACGGCCTCTGAACGACGGCTACAGCAGCCCGGCGGCGGCCAGCAGCTTGCCGACCCGGCCGGTCTCGTCGTCGTTCAGCGGGATCTGCGGCAGCGCGGTGAGCGGGCAGTCGATGACGCCCCGCAGGTGCAGGGCGGCCTTGAACGCGCCCAGCCCCGCCGAGCTGCCGCCCATGCGGCCCGCGCCGACCCGGACGATCTCGAACAGCCTGACCAGGCGTTCCTGCTCGGCCCTGGCCGCCGCCCAGTCGCCGCGGGTGGCGGCCCGGTACAGCTCGGCGTACCCATGGGGGTCCACGTTGCCGAGGCCGGGCACGACGCCGTCGGCGCCCATCCACAGCGCGGAGTCCACGGTCACCTCCGACCCGGTGAGCACGCTGAACGGCGCCCGGCGGCCCAGGATGACCTGGCGCAGCCCGCCGTCGTCGCCGCTGGAGTCCTTGACCCCGGCGAGCGCGCCCTCGGCGGCCAGGTCGAGCAGCAGATCGGCGCTCAGCTTGGTGTGCACGCTGACCGGCAGGTCGTAGGCGTAGACCGGCAGGCCGCTGCGGGCGGCGATCGTCCGGAAGTGGGTGCGGATCTCCTCGGGATGGGTGCGCGTGTAGAACGGCGCGGTCGCCACCAGCCCGGACGCCCCCGCCGCCGCCGCGACGCGGGCGTGTTCGAGCACCCGCGGCGTGGTCATGTCGATCACCCCGGCCAGCACCGGCACCTGGCCGCCGACGTGCCCGACGACCGTGTCCAGTACCACCCGCCGCTGGGCGTCGGTCAGGTAGGCCACCTCCGAGGAGGAGCCGAGCACGAACAGCGCGTCCACCCCGCCCTCCAGCAGGTGGTCCACCAGCCGGGTCAGGGAGGCGGCGTCCACCTCGTGGCCGGGGGTGAACGGGGTGCAGACCGGGGGGATCACGCCGGTCACCGTCGCGGCCCCGGCGACATCGGGATCTGTCATGAGTGCTCCTGGATCAGCTCTAGGTCGGTGGCTCCGGCCGCCACCGGGTGGTGGCAGTGGAAGAGGTGGTCGTCCCCGGCCCGCGTGGCGGCTGGCATCTCGGCCGCGCACAGGTCGTCGGCCCGCCAGCACCGGGTGCGGAACGGGCAGCCGCTCGGCGGCCTGGTGGCCGACGGCACCGCGCCGACCAGCGGGATCGGGGTGATGGGCGAGATCAGCCCGGGGGTGGCCGAGAACAGCGCCCGCGTGTACGGATGCCTGGCCCGCCCCGGCACCGACCGCGCGGGCGTCTGCTCGACGATCCTGCCCAGGTACATGGTGACCACGCGGTCGCTCATCCGGCGCACGGTCTGGATGTCGTGCGAGATGAACACCATCGCCAGCCCGAGCCGGTCCTTGAGGTCGAGCAGCAGGTTGAGGATCTGGGCGCGGACCGACACGTCCAGGGCGCTGGTGGGCTCGTCGGCGACGACCAGCCGCGGTTCGAGCGCGAGCGCCCTGGCCACGGCCACCCGCTGCCGCTGACCGCCGGAGAGCTGGCCGGGCAGCGCGCCGGCGACGCCGGCGGGCAGGCCGACCAGGTCCAGCAGCTCGCGCACGCGGGCCTCGCGCTCGCCGGGGGTGCCCCGGCGGTGCACGTCGAGCGGGTCGCGCAGGATCCGCCCGACCGGCAGCCGCCGGTTGAGCGCCGTGGACGGGTCCTGGAAGATCAGCCCGACGCCGCCGCCGACGAGCGCGCGCCGCTCGTCCTGCTTCAGCGTCCACAGGTCGCGGCCGTTCAGGCGCACGTTCCCCGCGGTCGGCCGCTGCAGCCCGACCAGCACCTTGGCCAGCGTGGACTTCCCGCAGCCCGACTCGCCCACGATCCCGACGGTCTCGCCGGGCGCGACGGTCAGCGAGGCGGCGGTCAGGGCGTGCACGCGGTCCCGCGCGAACAGCCCTCCCGAGCGGGCCTTGTGCACGACGTGCACGTCGTTCAGCTCAAGCACGTGTCTCACTCCCTGCGAGTTCGACCGCCGGGTGGTGGCAGGCCACCGCGTGCCGCCTGGCCTGTCCTGCCAGTACCGGGGTCTGCGTACGGCACACGCCGGTGGCCATCGGGCACCGGTCGGCGAACCTGCATCCGGCCGGGAAGTCGGCGGGCGCGGGCACCACGCCGGGGATCTGGGTCAGCCGCTCGGCCCCCGACTCCAGCGACAACACCGAGCCGAGCAGCCCCCGCGCGTAGTGGTGGGCGGGCTCGCCGACCAGGGCGGCGGTGGCGCCGGTCTCGACGATCTGGCCGCCGTACATGACGACGACGCGGTCGGTGACGTCGGCGACCAGGGCCAGGTCGTGCGAGACCAGGATCAGCGCGAACCCCAGCTCCTCGCGCAGCCGCAGCAGCAGCTCGATGACCTGCGCCTGGACGGTCACGTCGAGCGCGGTCGTCGGCTCGTCGGCGACGATCAGCTTGGGGTCGCGGGAGAGCGCCATCGCGATCAGCACCCGTTGCCGCTGGCCGCCCGACAGCTCGTGCGGATAGGCGGACAGGGTGCGACGGGCGTCGAGGCCGACGAGTTCCAGCAGCTCGGCCGGGGTACGCCGGCCGCCCCTGCGGGTGAGCTGCCTGAGCTGGGCCCTGATGGTCATGGCCGGGTTGAGCGAGGACAGCGCGTCCTGGTAGATCATCGCCATCTCGTGGCCGAGCAGGCGGCGGCGGGCCCGGCGCGGCAGCGCGAGCAGCTCCTTCTGGTCGAAGCGCACGTGGCCGCCGACCCGGGCCTGGCGCGGTTGCAGGCCCATGACGGTCAGGGCGGTCAGCGACTTGCCGCAGCCGGACTCGCCGACCAGGCCGACGACCTCGCCGGGCCAGACCTCGAAGCCGACGCCGTCCACGATGTCCACGCCGCGGTCGAAGCCGATTCGCAGGCGTTCGACGCTGAGGATCGGCTGTCCTTGCGGCAGCGGGCGGGCGCGTCCGGCCAGCCGGCGGGCGGCCTCGGCCAGGCCGGGCAGCTCGACGACCTGGCCGGCGCCGGGGGCGGCCTGCTCGTAGGCGTCGTCCTTCCTGGGGGCGGCCCTGCGTACCGGGGCGGCCCAGGCGTCGGAGATGCCCTCGGACAGGATGTTCAGGGCCAGCACGGTGAGCAGGATCAGCAGGCCGGGGAAGACCGTGGCCCACCAGCCGCCGAGCAGCACCAGGTTCTTGCCGTCGGCGATGACGCTGCCCCACGACGGGTTCGGCGGCCGTACGCCGGCGCCGATGAACGACAGCGACGCCTCGAACACGATCGCGTCGGCCACCATCACCGTGCAGAACACCAGCACGGGCGCCGCGCAGTTGACCGCGACGTGCCTGAGCACGATGTACGGCGTGCGCGCGCCGATGACGCGCTCGGCCGCCACGTAGTCCTCGCCGTACTGGGCGATCACGTTGGCCCGCACGACCCTGGCCACGGACGGCATGTAGAGGAAGGCCATGGCCATGACCAGCACCGGGATGCTGCCGCCGAACACCGCGACCAGCACGGCGGCCAGCGCGATGCCGGGGAAGGCCATGATCACGTCGAGCACCCGCATGACGGTCTCGTCCACCGCCCGGCGCGAGGTGGCCGCGACCGCGCCGACGACCGCCCCGGCGACCAGGGCGAGGCCGGTGGCGCCGAGGCCGATGATCAGCGACCAGCGGGCGCCGTACAGGAGCCGGGACAGGATGTCGCGGTTGGCACTGTCCAGGCCCATCCAGTGCGCGGCCGACGGGCCGCCGCCGGCGGCCTCCTGGAAGTACGGCGAGTGCGGCGCGAACAGCGGCGCGAACAGGGCGGCCAGCACGACCAGGACGACGACGGCGACCGCCGGCCACGACGCCGCGGGCAGCCGCCGGAAGGCGACGCCGGGCCTGGACAGGCGTTCGGCGAGTCCGCTTCTCATCAGGCGGCACTCCTCAGGCGGGGGTTGACCAGCAGGTAGAGGATGTCGACGACCAGGTTGACCACCATGAAGCCGATCGCGATGGTGAGCACGACGCCCTGCACCACGGCCGGGTCGCCGTCGCGCACCGCGTTGATCATGAGCTGGCCCATGCCGGGCAGGCCGTAGATCGTCTCGATGACCACCGTGCCGCCGATCAGATAGCCGATGCGCAGGCCGAGCACGGTCAGCGGGTTGATCAGCGCGTTGCGCAGCACGTTGCGGCCGACCACGACGATCATCGGCAGGCCGCTGCCGATCGCGGTGCGCACGTAGTCCCGGTCCAGCTCCTCGACCATCGACGTGCGGATGATGCGGGTGAGCTGGGCGGCGATCGGCAGCGACAACGACAGCGCGGGCAGCGTCATCGACTGCAGCCAGCCGGTGAGGGAGTCGGCGGGGTTGATGTAGCCGCCGGTCGGGAACAGCCCCTCGCCGACCGCCAGCCACTGGATCATCAGCAGCGCCAGCCAGAACGCCGGAGCCGCCACGCCGACCAGCGACACGACCCGGATCGCCTGGTCGGGCCAGCGGTCGCGGAACAGCGCCGCGGTCACGCCGAACACCAGCGAGAGCACGATCGCCACGGCCAGGCCGAGGAACGTGAGCTGCAGGGTCAGCGGCAGCGCGGTCGTCACCGACTCGACGACCGGCTTCTTGGTGAGCACGCTGGTGCCCATGTCGCCCTGGGCGAGGTCGGCGACGAAGCGCACGTACCGCAGCGGCAGCGGGTCCAGCAGGCCGTTCTCCTCCTGGAAACGGTGGATCTGCTCCGCCGTGGGGTTCGCGCCCTGGAAGTAGGCGTACTCGGGCTTGACGCCCGAGAAGCGCATCACGACGAACACGAACGCGACCACGCCCAGGACCAGCGGGATCAGGATGAGGAGCCGCCGCAGCAGCATCCTGAGTACGAGCGTCATGTCCTCTTGGCCTGCAGCAGGTTGATGCCGGGGTACGGCTGGGCGCGGATGCCGGAGAGCTTCTTCGGGTCCCAGGCGGTCATCAGCTCGTTGTGGACGACGGGATAGAGCACGGCCTGCTCGGCGACCAGGTCCAGATATTTGTGGATCTGCTCGCTCTTCTTGGCCTTGTCCGTCTCCTTGCCGGCCGCGTCCATCATGGCGAACAGCTTCTCGGCGTCCTTGCTGCCGTCCCAGTGGCTGTACTTCATCCACAGGCCGCCGGGCACGTAGTTGTAGTGCAGGATCAGGTCGGCGTCCATGCCGAACTGGTTGGGGTTCGAGGCCGCCGCGACCACCTGGTAGTCCTGGAACTGGTCCATCTTGGTGAACAGCGCGGCCGTGTCCTGCGGCTCCAGCGTGGTCTTGATCCCGACCGCCTCCCAGGAGGCGGCGATGGTGGGCAGGCAGTCGGCGATCCAGCTCACGTTGACGGCCATGAGGTTGACCGTCAGGTTCGTCACGCCCGCCTCCTTCAGCAGCGCCCTGGCCTTGTCGGGGTCGTAGTCGTAGACGACCGAGGCGCGCCGGTGGTCGGGGTGGCCCTCGTTGAGGAAGGAGCTGGAGGCCGTGCCGTGGCCCTTGAGCGCCACGTCGATCATCTTCTGCTTGTCGATGGCGTAGTGCAGCGCCTGGCGGACGCGTACGTCGTCGAAGGGCTTGGCGGCGGTGTTGAACATCAGGAACATGTGGTTCATGCCCTTGCCGCCCTCGACCGTGAGGCCCTGCTGCTTGAGCTGGTCGACGTTGGCGTACGGGATGTTGTCGGCGATCTGCGCCTCGGCCGAGCCGCCGGAGATCTTGGCCACCCGGGCGGAGGCGTCCACGATGGTCAGCCAGTTCATCTTCTTGACGGTGGCCGGGCGGGGGCCGTTGTAGCCGTCGAACGCCTCGAAGGAGGTGTTGGATTTGGGGTTGTGCGCCGCCTGCTTGTACGGCCCGGAGCCGACCGCCATGCCGCTCTTGGCCTTGTCCCACGCGCCTGCCTGGCTGAACACGTGCTTCGGCATGATCTTGGCGATGGTCAGCCGGGGCGCCGCGTCGGGGAAGGGGAACTTCAGGACCAGTTCCACGGTCCGGTCGTCCACCTTCTTCACCTCCTGGAGCCAGGGCTTGAAGAAGTTGCCGGTCAGCACGTTGTCGGGGCCGAGGATGCGCTCGAAGGTGAAGACCACGTCGTCGGCGGTGACCGGCTGCCCGTCGTGCCACTTGGCGCCCTCGCGCAGGGCGAACGTCCACGACGTGGCGTTGGCGTCGGCGGGCAGCGCCGTCGCCAGGGCCGGGTACGGCTCCCGGGTGACCGGGTCGGTGTCGAGCAGCCCTTCGTAGACGTGGCTGATCCCGGCCATCGCGAACGCCGACGCGGTCTGCGTCGGGTCCCAGCTCTGGTCGTTGCCGTAGCCGATGACGGCGGTGATCAGGTCTTTGTTCGATCCGGCGCCGACCGAGCCGGTCGAGGCCGGGCCTCCGGAACAGGCGGAGAGGGTGGCCGCGATGAACGCCGCCGCACCCGTGGCCCCGCTGTAGCGCAGGAAGTCACGGCGGCTGAACTCAGAGCTCACGGATGCCTCCTGGGGGGAACAGGTAGAACGTAGGACATCCCATGTCCTATCTTGTGCGTAACGTGGACGCTAAACGCCAGAGCGTCTTGAGGTCAACAGAGGATTTCCGGAATGTTACCTACGATGAAAGGAAGCTTCATGGCCGCAGTCCCGCGTCCGGCACGTCCCAGCCGGGCCGTCGAGGCCCAGGAGGGCGTCAAAGACCTGATCGTCAGGCGCGGGCTGGTCGCGGGCGACCCGCTGCCCACGGAGTCGGAGCTCATGGAGGAGCTCCAGGTCAGCCGCAACTCCGTCCGGGAGGCGCTGAAGGCTCTGCAGGCGGTCGGCATCGTGGACATCCGCCACGGCTTCGGCATGTTCGTGGGCCGGATGTCGCTGTCCGGGCTGGTGGACGAGCTGGCCTTCCACAGCCGCATCACCCTGCAGAACGGCCGCAACCACCTGGCGCACCTCATCGAGATCCGCGAGATCCTGGAGAGCGGGCTCGTCCAGCGGCTCATCGACCTCGGCCCGGAGGCCGACCTCGCCCCGGTGGCCGACGTCATGGCCCGCATGGACCACGAGTCGCAGGTCGGCGAGGTCTCCCCCGAGACCGACCGGCTCTTCCACGACCTGCTCTACCGGCCGCTCGGCAACCCGCTGGTCAGCCAGCTCCTCGGCGCGTTCTGGGACGTCTACCACCAGCTCCGCGACCACCTCGGCGCCCCCGACGAGCCACCAGGCGACGTGGCCAGGCGGCACCGCGACATCTACGCCGCGGTGCTGGCCGGCGACCGGGCCGCCGCGGTGTCGGCCGTGTACGCGCACTTCGACGGCGTGCGCAACCGGCTGGCCCGGCTGGGGGGCTAGTCCCAATGCCGGGAAGTTAAGGGCTTTGGGCTGCTGTCAACTGGTGTTCGGTGAGGATGTTGATGGTGGTGCTCGCGCGGTGGTTGGTGCGGTCGACG
>NZ_JBITJF010000019.1:0-190809 GCF_044459705.1 Nonomuraea sp. NPDC050227
TCGACCGCACCAACCACCGCGCGAGCACCACCATCAACATCCTCACCGAACACCAGTTGACAGCAGCCCAAAGCCCTTAACTTCCCGGCATTGCCGCTAGGGGGCCGCACGGCTCTGGACGCCTGCCGAGGAGGTGGAGCCGGAAGGGGTGCTCTACGGGCTGTAGAGTAAGGTCTTGATCGTGTTTTCGGCCGCCCCGCGGCGGTTCGCCGAGCAGCAGAGAGACCTCTTCCCCCATGACCACTCCCTTCCAGTGGCTCGCCGCCCGGGTCGCCTTCGAACGAGCCGCCCTGCGACGGGCCGCGGGCGCGGCGCTGGCCACCAGCCTGATGATCATCGTGACTGGCGGAGTCGTCCGGCTGACCGGTTCCGGGCTGGGCTGTGACGGGTGGCCGCGCTGCTCGGAGGCCGGTTTCGCGGCCACGCCCGAGCTCGGCGTCCACGGCGCGATCGAGTTCACCAACCGGGTGTTGTCCGGGGTCGTGTGCGTCGCCGTCGGCTGGCTCATCGTCGTGGCCCGGCTGCAGCGCCGTCCGGTGCCCGAGCTGACCCGGTGGGGCTGGGTGCAGTTCTGGATCGTCGTGCTGAACGCGGTCGTCGGCGGCCTCACCGTGTGGGCGCGGCTGAGCCCGTACCTCGTCGCCGCGCACTTCCTGGCCGCCGTGCTGTTCCTGACCGCCACCACGGTCGTCTGGCACAAGGCCCGCCTGCTCGACCGGCCCGCGCGGCCGCTCTCCGTGCCGGTGGGCCGCCTTCCGGCGGCGCTGGTGGCGTCCGTGGCGGTGCTGGTCGCGGCCGGCACGATCGTCACCGGCACCGGGCCGCACGCGGGTGACTCCTCCGACGTGCCGCGCATGCCGTTCAACTGGACGGCGATGGTCTGGCTGCACGGGGTCGCCGCCGCGCTCAGCCTCGGCCTGGCCGTCGCCCTGTGGCTCAGGACCCGGCGCGAGCCGGGCTCGGCGGCCCATCAGCGCACCACGTTGTTCCTCGCCGTGCTGCTCGGCCAGGGGCTCGTCGGCCTGACGCAGATCGTGACGGACCTGCCCGAGGTCGTCGTCCTGGCCCACCTGCTGGGCTCGGCGATGGTGTGGGTGGGCGCGGTACGCGTCCTCCTCGACACCCGGCTCCCGGCGGTGGCAGGGGAGGAACGGCCCCTGCCCGCCACCGCCCGTACGTAGCCGATCCGCGCGGACGGGCCCGGCGCTCCGGCGGCCGGGCCGCGCGCGTTCCGCCGGTCACGTCCGGCCGGACTCCTTGCGGAGCAGGTCGGCGAGCGCTTCGGGGTCCGCGGCGGCCACGCCCTTGGCGGCGAACCAGGTGGCCACGTTGCGGGCGTCCCGTTCCAGGTACGACGGGCCCGCGGGATGGGCGATCACGTCGACGATCTGCGGCAGGTCGATGATCACCAGCCGCCCCTGGTGCACCAGCAGGTTGTACGGCGACAGGTCCCCGTGCGCCAGCCCTTCGGCGGCCAGCGTCACCATGGCCGCCACGAGCTGCTCCCACAGGTCGTCGAGGCCGTCGGAGACCTGGGCCAGGCGCGGGGCGGCGTACCCGTCGGGAGTGCCGACGAACTCCTCCAGGATCTCCGTCCCCACGATCTGCACCGGGTACGGCACCGGCACCCCCAGCTCCCACAGCCGGCAGAGCGCCGTGAACTCGGCCACCGCCCACTGCGCGGCGATCACCTGCTTGCCGAAGGCGGTGCGGTTGGCCATCGCCCGGTTCATCCGGCTCTCGCGGGCCCTGCGGCCCTCCAGGTAGCCGGAGTCCCGGTGGAACAGGCGGTGCTCGGAGGAGCGGTAACGTTTGGCCGCCAGCAGGCAGACCCGGTCGGTGCCCGGCACGCCCCGCGAGATCAGGTGGACGTCGGCCTCCTTGCCGGTCTTGAGCAGGCCGAGCTCGGTGTCGACGGCGGCCAGCTCGGTGACCAGCCAGCCGGGGTGCGGCTTCGGCCCCTTCTCGGTGGGCGTGCTCTGGTCCCAGGTGGACCAGCGGTCGCCCTCGGACGGGCCGTCATCGGTCTCGGGGGCGCTTTCGAGCCATTCGATGTCGTCGGCGTCGAGCGCGAACTTGCCACGGCGGCGGTGTTGCGAGTGCTTGGGCACGGTGAGATGTCTCCAGTTTCGA
Organism: Nonomuraea sp. NPDC050227; assembly: GCF_044459705.1. Lineage (NCBI taxonomy): Bacteria > Bacillati > Actinomycetota > Actinomycetes > Streptosporangiales > Streptosporangiaceae > Nonomuraea > Nonomuraea sp. NPDC050227. Next base: position 2,134 of record NZ_JBITJF010000019.1, read on the forward strand.
GGCCCCACCGGCTCGCCGGACGGATCAGGTCAGCGGACACCTGGTGGGAAGGTCTGAGGTCGCGGAAAACGGCACGCGGGCAACGGTCGTCACGGTCTCAGCCTCCCTTCGTCTCGCTGCGATCGACGCGGACGAGTATGCCGGGTCCGGCACGGCACTCGCAATCGAATAAACGGCGGCCCGATAACCGGGTGCGCCGCGACCAGCCAGGCTTGTACGGTTCGGCCATGCGGCGATGTGAGGTGTGCGGACATCAGGAACCCGCCGGCGCGCCGGACTGCGACCGCTGCGCCGGGCTGGTGGACGAACTGGTCGAGGAGGGCTGGCGTGCCTTCCTGCTGGCGGAGTTCGGCACCGTGGCCCCGCCGGACGAGCAGCTCATCGCCCGCATGGTGGTCGACGAGCCCGACAAGCACCCGTGGCGGGTCGTGGACGCCGCCTACGACCGCCTGACGTGCCCCGAGTGCGGCGGCCGGCTGAGCCGCGGCCCGGCCGGATGCGCCTCCTGCGACCTCGCGAACGGCTTCCGCTACTCGGCCGTCGAGATCGACCGCCCCGGCGTGCCGCCCGGCAACGAGCACGCGCTGCGGGTCAACGTGGCCGTGACGCGCCGCCCGTACGGGATCGCGGCCACGGAGGTGCTGGTGCGCCGGCTCTCGCTGCCCGTGCTGATCGAGGGCCGCCTGCCCACGACGGCCCAGGCCCAGGCCACCAAGGCCCTGGCCCGCAAGGGCGCCACGGAACAGGAACTGGCCGCCGTGATCTACGCGGACTGGAACAGCTGAGCGCGACACGCGCCCTGCCGAAGGCCCCGGCGGGGCCCGTCACTACTGGTCGGCGGCGGGGCGGGCGGCGGAGTCGCGGGCGAGGGCGACGATCCGTTCCAGGGCCGCCGCATGCCGCTGGAAGGCCGACCGCCCCTGCGGGGTGAGCTGCACGTACGTCCGCCGCGCTCGCTTGTCCTGGTCCTTGCGGACGACCACATACCCGGCGGCGGCCAGCGCGGAGACCTGCTTGGACAGCGCCGAGTCGCTGGTGCCGACCGAGTCCCTGAGGAAGCCGAAGTCCACCCATTCGGCCGGCGCCAGCAGCGCCACGATGGACAGACGCGCCGGGACGTGCAGGAACTCGTCGAAGAGCGGATCCATCAGGCGACCCCGCCGTCCTGCCGCACGATCGACCTCATGACCAGGCGGTTGACGGGCGTGGCCGCGACGTACGCCAGGGCCGCCACCACCGCGCCCGCGACCGCCTGCGACAGCAGCCCGTGCGGCGGCAGGTCGAACAGCGCGAAGGAGGCGATCCGGCCGATGCCGAAGGCCACCATGACGCAGGCCAGCAGCACGCCGTGGAACAGGGCCTCCCGGCCGGTGGCCTTCCGCCGGACCGAGGCCCGGTGCTCGTAGACGATCCCCACGCCCGCGTACACGACCACCCCGAGCGCCGCGCCGAGGTAGAACCACGGGCTCGGCAGGTCCAAGGCCGCGAGCATGACGAAGAGGCCGAGCGCGGAGACGAGCACGCGGGGGAGCGCGAAGCTCTGGCGGACGATCTGCTGCCGGGTCCTGGCCTGGAGGCGGTGGATGTCGTCGAGCGAAGTCTGGGCGTCGTGCTGGTTCATGGGCCTTCTCCGGGATCGGCTACTGCTTTCCTGTAAGGAAAGTAGCATCTGTTTTCCTCTTGGGAAAGTCGTCGGCGGCCGAACGGCCCGGTGCCGGAGGTGAGACATGTCTCTTTGATCTCCGGTGCCCGCGGAACTAGGGTCGCTGCATGGTCAAGGCCAGAGGTGACAAACCGTGATCGGCCGCGCAAAGCTCGCCCTCGGGCGGCCGCTCGGCCGTGAGGGCCAGGGAATGGTTCACGAGGAGCTCAGCGGCCGGATCAACGGCCGGCCGGGCGTCGCGTACAAGGAGATCGACTACGACGTCCGACCGGGCCTCGACGTCGCCGTCCTCACCGCGATGACGCAGTTGGCCGGCCGTCTCTCGCCCTCGGACGTCGCCTGGTTGGAGGAGCGCGCGGCCTGGCCCGCCGAACTGGTGGAGGAGAACGGCGCCGTCGTCGGCTTCCTGATGCGGACCGTGCCACAGCGGTTCTTCCGCGAGACGCCCGGCCCGTCCGGCGCCGTACGCCGGCTCGCGACCCTCGACCGCCTGTTCGGGCAGGAGGACGTCACCGACCGCGACCGCCTGCTGATCCTGGCCGATCTCGCCGACACGCTCGCCCGCCTGCACGCGGCGGGCGTCGTCGTCGGCGACCTGTCCCCTGAGAACGTGCTGTTCACGACAGAGCCGCCGCCGGGATGTTTCCTCATCGGCTGCGACGCGATGGGGCTGGGCGGAGCGCGGGCGCTGCCGCCCGTGAAGACGCCGCCCGACCGGCGGATCCCCGCCGGGGAGCAGCCGGGGACGCCGCAGGGTGACGCCTACCAGTTCGCGCTGCTGGCCATCCGCGTCTTCGCCCGTGGTCCGTCCACCACCGACGTGTCCGCGTTGGCCGCCGTCCATCCCGGCCTGGCGGAGTTCGCCACGACCGCGCTCGACCAGCCCCCGTTCAGCCGCCCCATGCCCGCGCAATGGGCCGAGCGATTACGCGAGGCCGCGCGGCCGGAGCCGGTCTCGCCGCCTGCCCGGCAGGCCGAGGCGGCTTCGGGTGCCGGACGGTCGAAAATGATCGGCATCGGGGCCGCGGTGGTGGCCGTCGTGCTGGTGGTGCTCGCGGTGGTCGCGAAGAACGTGGTCAAGAACAACGTACGCGAGGCCCTGACCGGCTCTTCGGAGGCCACGGCCGAGCCCGCCGAGACGTCGTCGTCGTCGTTCCCCGCGCCCGCCGACTTCCCCACCCAGGCGCCACCCACCTCGGCCCCGACCGTGGCCCCGACTGTGGCCCCGACCTCGGCGGCGAGCGAGCCGGCGGCCGCCTTCGAGGTCGGCGACTGCCTGTCCGGCCTGCCGGACGCGCCGGTGGTCGACAGTTGCAAGCAGGGCGCGCCCTATCGGGTGGCCTCCATCACCACTCCCTCGGGGCTCTGCGACGGCACGACCAACCACCGCTATCTCATCCACGACGACGTGCTGTACTGCCTGGCCTACCAGTTCGGGCGGAACTACTGCTACAAGTGGTCGAAGAACGATGAGTACGTGGACTTCGCCCGGAAATGCCGAGCGCCGAAGACGTTCACCGTGCGGCGCGTTCTGCGAGGGAACGCCGACAAGGACGCCACCGCCTGCGATGGCGTGACCAGGCATTCCTGGACGTGGCCCGTCCCCGCGCTGACCATCTGCGTCGACAAGTACTGAGCTGCCGGCCGGACACCGATGATTTCCGGGCGGCTCCGGTGTCGTACGTGTCACCGGACGACCCGCGACCACGGAGATGCGATCATGCGGAAGCTCATAGCGACGGTCTTCAACTACTCCCTCGACGGCCTGCTCGCCGACGAGGGCACCGACTTCTGGAAGTTCTGCTTCGACCTGCCCGAGAACAACCGGCCCGACTCCCCGGCCTACCTCGACTTCCTGCGGAGCGCGCACGCGCACGTCATGGGCCGCAACGCCTACGAGGGCATCGCCAAGGGCATGACGACCGCCACCGACCACCCGTTCGCCGACATTCTGACCGCCGGGCGCAAGGTCGTCTTCTCCCGGACCATGAAGACGGCCGACTGGGCCAACACCACCGTCGCCGACGGCGACCCGGCGGAGGAGATCGACAAACTCCGGCTGGACGGCGACGGCCACATCCTGGTCTGGGGCGGTGTCGGCCTCTGGCGGTCGCTCATGCGGCTCGACCTGATCGACGAGTTCCGGCTGAGCGTGTTCCCCTACGTCGCGGGCGAGGGCACCCGGCTGTTCGACGGCTTCCCCAAGTCCTACCGGCTCGACCTGGTCTCCAGCTTCGCCTCCGACGGAGGGATCATGGAACTGCAGTACCGCCGCCACCGCTGACCCCGGCCGCTGCCGGTCCGCGCCGCCGAGGAGCCTGAGGACCGTCTGGGCCCCTCATGGCCACGCCCGGAGCTAGGCGGGCGGCCATTCCAGACCGAGGTCGATGTCCACGTCGAAACCGACGTCGAGGCGCAGCCGCCCGCGATGGACGCCGGCGGACACGTAGGCCCCGGCGTCGCGGTCGAGGTGGAAGGCGTGCACCACCGGCTGGTCGTCTTCGCACTCCACCCGCCAGTAGTGCTCGATGCCCGCCCCGGCGTACCTGATCGGCCTGGTACGGCGATCCCGCTCCCGGGACGCCGCCGGGACCACCTCGCAGACGAGATGCACCTGATCAGGACGGAACGACGTGGTGGCCGGGCCGATCGCCGACCTGGGGGCCACCAGGACGTCCGGCGCGAGCAGCAGGCGCGGCCCGAGGGCCACGGTCATCGAGCGGATCACCGCGAGGTGCGCGGGCGGCCTGAGCGACCGCTCGAACAGCCGGGTCGCGAACATGCGGAAGGCGCTCTGCGGCGGCCGCGTCGCGAGCACGCCGTCGATCAGCTCGGCGTGCCGGGGAGCGTCCGACGGGAGCGCGTCGAGCGGGCCGGCCGCGGTGAAGGGGCGCGACCGGGCGGGCACGGCTGGGGACATCGGGCGGGCACCTTCCGGACGAGCGCTCGGCGCGCTCATGGTGCCACGTCAGGCGGACCTCAGGAGTGGTCTTTGCGCTGCTCCATCGAGCGGCGGTAGAGCTCGTCGATCTGGTCCAGCGGGTCCGGGGGACGGCGGCGGGCCTCGATCTCCAGCTCCGTGCGCGAGTACAGCTCGTCGATGCCGGAGGACGCGTGGTGCATCTGGTCGCCCAGGAGGTCGGCGCGGATGCGGGCGCACATGGCGGTCAGCTTGGCCTGGTGCTCGCGCAGCCGGTCGAGGGCGGCGTGGTCGACGTACGGCGAGACGCGGCGCTGCTGGGCGTACGTGGCGAGCTGGCCGTCGTGCACGTCGGCCTGGGCCGACAGGTCGGCCAGCAGCCGGGGCAGGTCGCCGAGGCCCCAGCCGCGCTGCTGGGCCTGTTCGACGGCCTGGCGGGTGAGGGTCACCTCGCGGCGCAGGTCGAGGCGGAGGCGTTCGACCTCGGCCGCGTCGCCGGTGCCCATGGCGTTGACGTGCGTGGTCAGCCGGGTGGTGGCCTGCCGGGCCTTCTTGGCCGCCTTCTTGCCCACCTTGACCAGCAGATAGACGCCCACGCCGGTCAGCAGCAGGAGAAACGCCAGGATGGCCAGCACGATGACAAGGAACTCGCTGATCTCCGCCACCTCCCGTTGGGTTGTTGCCTAGAAGGATAGTTCGACCCCCAAGGGGTTCAACGCGCGACGGGGATCCCGGGTTCCGCCGACCGTGCCGAGCAAGCTCTTGATCGGGGACGTGGGCGCGTGTTTCAGTGCACATGTTCGGTCGTCTCGGATGAGGGGTGCGCGTGCTCGACGGCAAGGTAGTGATCATCACGGGCGCCGCCCGGGGCATGGGCGCGGCCACGGCGCGCCGGTGCGCGGCGGCCGGGGCGCGGGTCGTGCTCACCGACGTGCTCACCGAGGAGGGGACGGCCACCGCCAAGGACGTCGGAGGCACGTTCGTCCCGCACGACGTGACGGACCCGGAGCAGTGGGCGGCCGTGGTGGCCGCGACCGTCGAGGCGCACGGGCGGCTCGACGGGCTGGTGAACAACGCCGGGATCGTCACCGTGCGGACCATCGAGCAGCAGACCCTGGCGGAGTTCGAGCGGGTGCTCCAGGTGAACCTGGTCGGCGTGTTCCTCGGGCTGAAGGCCGTGGCCGGGGCCATGCGGGCGTCCGGCGGCGGGGCCGTGGTGAACCTCTCGTCGGTCGCGGGGCTGACCGCGCTGCCCGGCACGGGCGGGTACGGCGCGTCGAAGTGGGGCGTACGCGGGCTGACCAAGATCGCGGCGCTGGAGTTCGGGCGGGACCGCATCAGGGTGAACTCGGTGCATCCCGGGATGATCGTCACCCCGATGACGACCTCGCTGGGGGCGGTCTCGGGCGAGGGCACGTTCCCGCTGGCCGCCGCCGGGCGATGGGGTGAGCCCGAGGAGGTCGCCGAGGCCATCGCGTTCCTGCTGTCCGACGCGGCCTCGTACGTCACGGGCGCGGAGCTGGCGATCGACGGCGGCTGGACGGCGGGGGAGACGGCCCTGCTCGGCTCCGTCCCGCGCGAGGCCGCTCCCGTCGCGGAGGAGGGGGCCGGAGATGGCCGTTGACGAGCCGACCCGCGCGGTCATCGACCTGATGAGCGAGTTCTTCCCCAAGGGCGAGGGCCCCTGGGATCCGGAGGAGGCACGGCGGGTGCTGGCCTCGGTCCCGAGCCCGGAGCCGATGCCCGTGGGCCGGGTGGAGGACCGCGACGCGGCGGGCGTCCCCGTGCGGATCTACTGGCCACCGGAGGGCGCCGAAAGGCGGCCGCTCGTCGTGTACTTCCACGGCGGCGGCTTCACCCTGGGGTCGCTGGACAGCCACGACGGCGTCTGCCGGCAGATCTGCGCCGGGTCCGGGGCGGTGGTGGTCGCCGCCGACTACCGGCTCGCGCCCGAGCACCCCTATCCGGCCGCCGTCGAGGACGCCTTCGCCGTCACCCGGTGGGCCCACGAGCACGCGGCCGGGCTCGGCGCCGACCCGGGGGCGCTGGTGGTGGCGGGCGACAGCGCGGGCGGCAACCTCGCCACCGTCACCTGCCTGCGGGCGCGCGAGGAGGGCGGGCCGCCGATCGTGCTGCAGGTGCTGGTCTATCCCGCGACGGACGGCGTCCGTCACTGGCCCTCGTACGACCAGAACGGCGAGGGATATTTCCTGACGACGGCGCACATGCGGTGGTTCTGGGACTGCTACCAGCCCGACCGGGAGCGGCGCGGGGAGCCGTACAGCTCGCCCCTGGGCGCGGACGTGAGCGGCCTGCCGCCGGCCCTGGTGATCACGGCCGGGCACGACCCGCTGCGCGACGAGGGCGAGGCGTACGCCCGCCACCTGCGCCACTCCGGGGTCGAGGCGGAGTGCGTCCGGTACGAGGGCCTGTTCCACGGCTTCTTCGGCACGGGCGCGATCCTGCCCGCCGCCGCCGACGCCACGGACCGGGTGTGCGCCGCCATCCGCGCCGTCAAATAAGGGGATTTTTCATGCCGTACGCCGAAATTTCGGTAACCATCAGCCTCTTCTACACCGACGACGGCGCCGGCGACCCGCCGCTGCTGCTCGTGCACGGCTGGGGCGCCGACTCCCACCAGTGGTCCTGGCACATCGACGCCCTGGCCGCCCGCCACCGCGTCATCGCCGTGGACCTGCGCGGCCACGGCTACTCCTCGGTCCCGGAGACCGGCAACACCCCCCAGGCGATGGCCGAGGACCTGAACACGCTGCTCGACCGCCTGGACGTCCCCGAGGTGGTCGCGGTCGGCCACTCCATGGGCGGCCAGGTCGTCTCGATCCTCGCGGTCGAGCATCCGGGCCGCGTACGGGCGCTGGTCACCCTCGACCCCGGCTACGGCATGGGCCAGGACCTCGCCGCGGGCTTCCCCGGCATGATCGCGGGCCTGCGCGGCGCGCACCCGCACGCCGCCGCCGAGGAGATCGACCGGTGGTGCACCACCTCCGCGACCCCCGCCGTCATCCGGCGCTGGCACAAACGCCGCCTGTACGGCATGCCCCCGCACGTGCTGGCCGAGGCGTTCGAGGCCATGTTCACCGGCCCAGGGGCCATCGGCGTGCGGCCGGTCAGCGACGAGTACCTGGCCCGCCGGCGCTGCCCGGTGTTGTCGATCTGGGCCGACCCCGGACGCGCGGCCTGGGAGTCCGGGCTGCTCAAGCATCCGGGCTCGAAGGTCGTGTGCTGGGAGGGCTCGGGCCACCGGCTGCACGAGGAGCGCCCGGCGGAGTTCGTCCGCGTGCTGGAGGGCTGGCTCAGGGCGCGTTGACCGGCATTGACCGGTATCGACCGGCGTTGACCGGCATGGTGAAGGGCCCGGCAGCGCGGACGCTGCTGCCGGGCCCTCCGTGTGAGCGCGCCACGGGGGTTGGGGGCCATGGCGCTCACACGTCTATGCGGGCGGCTCCACCCGGACGATCTCGCCCTTGCCGGGGGTGAAGCCCTTGTTCGACACGTAGACCGAACCGTCGCCGGCGACCGCCATGCCCAGCGGCACGGTCAGCGTGCCCGGCTTGAGCAGCTCGGTGCGCGTGCCGTCGGCCTCGATGCGGTAGAGCGACGTACGGGGCTGGTGGTCGGCGGGCACCGGGCCGACCGAGCCGAGCACGAGCAGCCGGCCCGAGGCGTCGAAGGCGACGTCGACCGCGGTGGTGAAGCCCTTGACGGCGGTCTCGGCCTTCTTCCCGGCCAGCCTGAACACCCTGGCCACGCCGTCGGGCTGCGGGAACCCGGCGTGCTCCGCCACGTAGTAGGAGCCGTCGGGGGCGGCCGCGATGCCCATCGGCACCGACTGCATCGGCACCTTGCTGCCCTTGGGCAGCTTGAGCATGGCCGGCGCCGCGACCTTGCGCGCGTGGAACACCGCCCGCAGCGTCACCTTGCCCGACGCGCTGACCTGGAGCACGTCGTTGCCGCCCACGTCCGTGACCAGCGCGCCGCCCTGCGGGGTCGGCACGACCGCGAACGGGTACGAGTCGATCGCGCTGCCCTTGTCCTTCTTGTCGGGGTTGTGGTTGACCTCGAACGCCAGCAGGTCGCCCATGACGGACGACTTCCCGTCCTTGATCTTCAGCAGCGTGCCGAGGGTGCGGCCCTTGGGGCCGAGGTCGGCCCGCAGCTTGCCGTTGCCGCCCAGGCCGACGGGCACCAGCATGGAGCCGTCCGCGGCGAAGGCGACGTCGTGCGGGCCGGTGCCGAGGCCGTCGGAGCCGGCCGAGGGCAGGTCCTTGACCACGGTGGTCAGCGTGCCGTCGGCCAGCTTGGAGATCTTCCCGGTGAGACCGAGGCACACCTTGCTCGCCTCGCCGCCCGGCTCGGCGGGCACGGTCGCGCACTTGATCTTCCCGCCGGAACCGGACTCGGCGACGTACAGGGCGCCGTCGGGGCCGAAGGTCAGGCCGCGCGGGCCGTCGAGCTTGGCGGCGACGACCGTGACGCTCGCCGACGCCGACGCCGACGCCGGGGCGGGCGCGACCGACGCGGCCAGGCCGAGAGCAGCGACTCCCCCCGTGATGATGACTCGCTTCATGAGGGAACACCGTAGAAGCGCCGGACGGGGCGGCGAATCAGCCCGCAGGGTGAGGCGTACTCAGCCTGCGGGTGGATTCCTCCTGATCCTGCGCCGGGCGCGCAGCCGGCGTACCCGCCGGAAGGTCCACCACGCGAGCACGACGAACAGCAGCAGCGCGACGATCACCAGCACCGGCAGGAACACCGCGATCAGGCTCATGCCGAGCGAGCCGGCGTCCTCGGCGGTGCTCACCACGGGCGCGCCCACCCCCGCCGTGCCCGCGTTGATCACCGGACGGGCCGTCGCCTTCAGCGTGTGGACGGCCAGCGCCATCACGATGCCCAGCAGCCAGCCGGCCCACGGGTTCTCGGTCATCCAGGTCGAGTGGTCGAGCTCGGCGGCGGCGTTGGTGGCGGAGAAGACCACGCCGCCCGCGGCCGGGCGCACCACGGTCTGGATGGCGTCGTTGACGGTGTCGACGGCCGGCACCTTGTCGAGCACCATCTCGGCGAGCAGCAGCACCGCGATGATCGCCAGCACGCCCCAGTTCGACAGCCAGGCGTAGCCGTCGGGCAGCTTCACCTTGTCGGTGAGGTTGGCCAGCACGCCCACGACCAGGAGCGGGATGTAGGCGTTAAGGCCGGCGGCGGTGGAGAGGCCGAGACCGGTCAGCGCGGCGAACATCCCCCTAGTCTGCCCCCGCCGCGGCCTCCATCACGCGGGCCAGGCCCGGCCGGGTGAACTCGGCCGCCGCACGCTCGTACTTCTCCATGCCCCAGGACCAGAAGTCGAAGTCGATCGTGTCGTTGGCGCCGTCCTGGATCGAGGCCCACAGGGTCCAGCCGTACTTGGACATCAGGCCGAGCAGCCGGGCGCGGGCGATCCTGTGGCGCAGGCGGCGGCCGTAGTAGGCGGTGACGAGCTCCTCCAGGTGGCCGGGCGGCAGGTCCGCCTCGCTCCAGAGGTTGCCGAGCTCGAAGCAGGGGTCGTTGTTGCCGGCGTACTCGTAGTCGATGAGGTGGAGGCGTTCGCCGCTCTCGACGATGTTGCCGGGAAGGAGATCGTTGTGGCAGGGGACGGTGGGCTCGGCGCGTACCGCCAGACATTTCCTGATTTCTGCGGTGACGGGCATGAAATCCAGATATTTCGCAGGAAGTCGGAAACCTCGCTCCTGGACGATCCGCAGATACCCCCGCTGCACCTCGAACATGTCGAAATCGCGGACGAAGCGCGGCCCCGCGTGCAACCGCCGGCACACCTCCGCCACCCGCGCCAGGTTCGCCGGCTCCCACAGGTCGGCCTCGGTGAACGTCCGGCCCGGCAGGAACCCGATCACCAGCACGCCCGCCTCCGGCAGGTAGCCGTGCACGGGCGCCCCGACCCCGGCCCGCGCGGCGGCGAGCGAGTCGGCGTGCTCGGCGTCCTTGTCGATGCCCAGCAGGGAGCCGTCGCTGGCGGCCACCCGCACGACGTAGACCCCGTCCGGGGTGGTGACCTTGTAGTTGCGGTTGGTCATCCCGCCGGGCAGCTCCTCGACGGAGCGCGGCAGGCCGGACAGCAGCGGGATGCGGTCGAGGACCCGGGCGATCGCCATGATCGATGCTAGCTCCGCCGTCCTAAACGGTCTAGACCTTTTAGGGTACGCGGGTTAGCCTCGCGACCATGAGCGACTCGGCCCGCATCGTGATCATCGGCGGCGGGGTGGGCGGCGCGTCCGTCGCCTACCACCTCACCCGGCGCGGCGAACGCGACGTCGTCCTGCTGGAGCGGGACGAGCTCACCAGCGGCTCCACCTTCCACTCGGCGGGCCTGGTCGGCCAGCTCCGCTCCGACCCCACCCTGACCCGGATGAACCAGTACTCCGTCGAGCTCTACCGCACCCTGGACGCCGGCTGGACCGAGTGCGGCGGGCTCAAGCTGGCCTCCACCCCCGAGCGGATGGCCGAGATCCGCCGCCAGATCGGCTGGGCCAGGACGTTCGGGCTGCCGCTGGAGGAGATCTCGGTCGCCGCGGCGGTTGAGCTGTTCCCGCTGATGGACCCGTCGGGGGTGGTGGGAGCGGCGTACCTGCCGACCGACGGCCAGATCGACCCCTCGATGCTGTGTTACGCCCTCGCCTCCCGCGCCCGCGAGGGCGGCGCCCGCCTGCGCACCCGTACGCGGGTGCTGGGCATCGACGTCGAGCGCGGGCGCGTCACCGGCGTCCGCACCGACCAGGGCGACATCGCCTGCGAGATCGTGGTCAACTGCGGCGGCATGTTCGCCGCCGAGATCGGCCGCATGGCCGGGGTGCGCGTCCCGATCGTGCCGATGTCCCACCAGTACGTCGTCACCGACGCCTGCCACGACCACCCCGTCCTGCCCACGCTGCGCGACCCCGACCTGCTCGTCTACTACCGGCAGGAGGTGCGCGGCCTGGTGATGGGCGGCTACGAGCGCACCTGCGCCCCCTGGACGGCCTCCGCGACCTCCTACGACGCCGTGCCGGCCGACTTCAACGGCAGGCTGCTGCCCGAGGACTGGCCGCGCCTGGAGGAGATCTCCGCCAACTCCCGGATCCGGGTGCCCGCGATGGCCGACGTCGGCATCCGCAAGCTGATCAACGGGCCGGAGGCGTTCACCCCGGACAACGAGTTCTGCCTGGGGGAGACCGAGGTGGGCGGGTTCTTCGTGGCGGCCGGCTTCTGCGCCCACGGCATCGCCGGCGCGGGCGGCATCGGCAGGGTCATGGCCGACTGGATCGTCGACGGCGAGCCCGGCATGGACGTCCACCACATGGACGTGCGCCGCTTCGGCCGCCAGTACCGGTCGCCGTCGTACACGGTCAAACGCTCGGTCGAGAACTACGAGACGTACTACGACATCCGCTACCCGGGCCACGAGCGCGCGGCCGGACGCCCACTGCGGGTCTCGCCCGCCTACTCCTGGCACGCCGCCCACGGGGCGGTCTTCGGCGAGAAGGCGGGCTGGGAGCGGGTCAACCACTACTCCGCCGCCCCCGACGGCACGGACGAGCGCCCCCGCGGCTGGGCCGGACGCCTGTGGTCGCCCGCCGTCGGGGCCGAGCACCGCGCCACCCGCACCACGGCCGGGCTGTTCGACGAGAGCTCCTTCGCCAAGATCGAGGTCACCGGTCCGGACGCCGCCGCCCTGCTGGAATGGGTGTGCGACAACCACGTGGCCCGTCAGGTGGGCGCCGTCACCTACACGCAGGCGCTGAACCGGCGCGGCGGCATCGAGTGCGACTTCACCGTCACCCGGCGCGGCGAGCAGGAGTTCCTCATCGTCACCGGCACCGCGTCCGGCTCCCGCGACCTCGCCTGGCTGCGCCGGCAGGCCGCGCTCACCGGCTCGACGGCCAGGATCGCCGACGTCACCGGCCAGTACGCCTGTTTCGCCCTGTGGGGCCCGAAGGCCCGGGACATCCTGGCCGGGCTGACCCCGGACCCGCCGGACCTGCCGTTCATGTCGGCCCGGGAGCTCACCGTGGGCGACGTGCCCGCGCTGGCGCTGCGGGTGACGTTCGTGGGGGAGCACGGCTGGGAGCTGTACTGCTCCAGCGAGTACGGGCTCGCGCTGTGGCAGACGCTGTGGCGGGCGGGCGAGCCGTACGGGCTGGTCGCGGGCGGCTACCGGGCCATCGACAGCCTGCGGCTGGAGAAGGGGTACCGGGTGTGGGGCGCCGACATCGGGCCCGAGACGACGCCGTACGAGGCCGGGCTCGGGTTCTGCGTCAAGCCCGGCAAGGACTTCCTCGGCCGCGACGCCCTCGACCCCGACCCGGCCCGCCGCCTGCGCTGCCTCACCCTGGCCGACCCGCGGGCGGTCGCCCTGGGCAACGAGCCCGTCCGGGTGGACGGCCAGGTCGTGGCCCGGGTCACCTCCGGCGGCTACGGGTACACGGTCGAGCGGTCGATCGCCTACGCGTACCTGCCGGTCGGGCCGGGGGCCGAGGTGGAGGTCGAGGTCGAGGGGGAGTGGGTGCCGGGCGTCGTGGTCAGGGAGCCGCTGCACGACCCGGCGGGGTCGCGGGCGCGGTGACGCCGCTGCGCACCGACAGGCGCACCCGGTCGGGGCGGAACAGGTCGCGGGCGTACTCGACGGGGGCGCCGTCGGCGGCGTAGGCCGTGCGCTCGATCAGCATGAGCGGCGCGCCCGCCGCGATGCCCAGCTCGGCCGCCTCCTCCGGACCGGCGATCACCGGGTCCAGATGCTCGACCGCGGTCCGCGGCTCCAGCCCGTAGCGGCCGCCCAGCAGGGCGTAGAGCGAGCCGCCGAGGTCCTCGTCCAGGAAACCGGGCAGCGCGGGGAAGAAGGACCGTTCGAGCGCCACCGGCGAGCGGCCCGCCGACCGCACCCGGGCCACCTCGTGCACCGGCTCGCCCGGCCCGACGCCGAGCGCGGCGGCCACGGCCGCCGGCGCGGGCACGGTGGCGGCCGTCAGGATCCGCGCCTCGGCCCGCAGGTGGGCGCGGCGCATCTGCTCGGTGAACCCGGCCAGGCCCGTCAGGTCGCACTCGATGCGCGGCTCGGCCACGAACGCGCCGCCCGACCTGCCGGGGAGCCTGATCAGCACGCCGTCGCGTTCGAGGGTGGCCAGGGCCTGGCGCAGGGTCATCCGGCTCACGCCGAGGCGGGCGGCCAGCTCCCGCTCGCCGGGCAGCCGGTCGCCCGGGGCCATCTCGCCGGAGGAGATCGCCGCCAGCAGCCACTGCTCGATCTGCGTGTGCGCGGGAACCCCGGTGCCACGCTCCAGCTCAGGCGGTGTCCCGACCACACGCGCATGCTATCGGGCCAAACGGGAGGAACCACTCAGGAGGACGAGAGACGGGTCACGGCGTCGGTGAACTCGCTGATCATGTCGTACACCACGTCACGGGCCGGTCGCACGCGATCGAGCTGGCCCACCACCTGGCCCACGTAGTACGTGACGAGCTCCACGGCCCCGGGGTCGCCGCGGTCGGCCGCCGCGCCGATGCGGGCCATCGCCCCCTCGGCCAGCAGCAGTTGCAGGGGCATGCCCAGCGGCCCCGGGCTCTCCGGCCCGGAGTCCCACTCCTCGGTCCAGGCCGACCTGAGCTGCCGCGCCGGCTTGCCCGTGCGCGACCGGGACCGGACGGTGTCCAGCGACGAGGCGGCCAGCAGCTTGCGCCGCAGCGCGGGCGACGTCTCCGCCTCCTCGGTGGTCAGCCACACCGAGCCGCACCAGACGCCCTCGGCCCCGAGCGCCATGGCCGCGGCCATCTGGCGTCCCGAGGCGATGCCGCCCGCGGCCAGCACCGGGACCGGCGCGACCGCGTCCACGACCTGCGGCACGAGCACCATCGTGGAGATCTCGCCGGTGTGGCCGCCCGCCTCGGTGCCCTGGGCCACGACGATGTCCGCCCCGGCCGCCACCTGCCTGCGGGCGTGCTCCACGGTCCCGACCAGCGCGGCCACCGGCACGCCCGCCTGCCTGGCGCCCGCCACCATCTCCGGCGGCGGCGGTCCGAGCGCGCTGGCGATGAGTCCGATCGGGTGCTTGAGCGCCGCGTCGACCAGCGCGGTCGCCCCCGGCGCCGTCACCCGCCGGCCGAACTCGTCGGCCACCGCGCTCAGGGGCTGCGGCGGCGCGTTCACGCCGTACTTGGACAGCAGGTGGGCGACGAAGTCGCGGTGGCGGTCGGGCACGAAGTCCAGCAGGTGGGCCCGCAGGTCGAGCGCCGAGGCGTCGATCCGGCCGGGGACGAGCACGTCCACCCCGTACGGCCGCCCGCCCACGCGCTCGTCGATCCAGGTCAGCTCGGCGTCCAGCCGCTCCGGCGAGTACGCGACGGCCCCCAGCACCCCGAACCCGCCCGCATTCGTGACCGCGGCCACCACGTCGCGGCAGTGGCTGAAGGCGAACAACGGGAACTCGACGCCCAGGCGCTCACAGATGGCGGTCCGCATGCACCGACGCTAACCTCCAGAAGCTTGTTCGGTCCATCCCCGTTCCCGGGTCCGGGCGTCCCGGATCTCAGGACGGCCCGGTCTGCCCGTCGAGCGCCAGGGCGATCGCGGCGGCCGCCTCGGCGGCGCCGGGGGCGTGCCAGCCGAGCTCCGGCGTGTACCCGCGGACGCGCTTGGCGGGCACCCCGGCGACCACGCTGTGGTCGGGGAACTCGCCGCGCACCACCGCGCCCCCCGCCACCACGCACTGCCGCCCGAGGACCGTGCCCGGCAGGATGATCGCGCCCGTGCCGAGCCAGGACCCGGCGCCGATCGAGACCGGGCTGTTGCGCGGCCACTGCCGCCCGATCGGCGTCTCGGGGTCGTCGTAGACGTGGTTCTGGTCGGTGATGTAGACGTACGGGCCGGTGAAGACGTGGTCGCCGATGTCGATCGACTGGTGGGCCACGATGTGCGAGCCCCTGCCGATCGAGCACGAGCCGCCGATCCGCAGGATCGAGTCCGGGCCGAGCTCGACGCCCGGCCACATGCCGCAGGAGATCGACACGCGCTCGCCGATCAGCGTGTGCTCGCCGATCTCGATCCACCGCTCGCCGAAGATCGCCCCCGGCGGGAAGGCGATGCTGACTCCCTCGCCGATCCGGCGGAAACGGTAACCCGCCGTGGAGTCCGGGGAGATCGCCCCGGCGTGGCGGATCGCCGCGTACGCACGGTGAATCAGTGCGCCCATGGCCCGGCGTACTAGTGACATAGGGCCCAAAGTTACCGCTAGGTCATGCCGTTCAGGCATGTGAGGGGCGTTGTTTGATATCCTGAGAGCCCGTGGACACTTCGGCCACCATTCGAGCCACGGGAGCCCCTTTGCGCAGCGCATCGCAAACCAAGCATCTGTTCGTCACCGGCGGTGTCGCCTCCAGTCTCGGCAAGGGGCTCACGGCCTCCAGCCTCGGCCGGCTGCTCAAGGGGCGCGGTCTCCGGGTCACCATGCAGAAGCTCGACCCTTACCTCAACGTCGACCCCGGCACGATGAACCCGTTCCAGCACGGCGAGGTCTTCGTCACCGACGACGGCTCCGAGACCGACCTCGACGTCGGCCACTACGAGCGGTTCCTCGACACCGACCTGCACGGCTCGGCCAACGTCACCACCGGCCAGGTCTACTCCAACGTCATCGCCAAGGAGCGGCGCGGCGAATACCTGGGCGACACCGTCCAGGTCATCCCGCACATCACCAACGAGATCAAGGACCGCATCCGGGGCATGGCCGGCCCCGACGTCGACGTCGTGATCACCGAGGTCGGCGGCACGGTCGGCGACATCGAGTCGCTGCCCTTCCTGGAGGCCGTCCGCCAGATCAGGCACGAGGTCGGCCGCGACAACGTCTTCTTCCTGCACGTGTCGCTGCTGCCCTACATCGGCCCGTCCGGCGAGCTGAAGACCAAGCCGACCCAGCACAGCGTGGCCGCGCTGCGCAGCATCGGCATCCAGCCCGACGCGATCGTGCTGCGCTCCGACCGTCCGGTCCAGACGGCGATCAAGCGCAAGATCAGCCTCATGTGCGACGTCGACGAGGACGCCGTCGTCTCGGCCGTCGACGCCGCCTCCATCTACGACATCCCCAAGGTGCTGCACGCCGAGGGCCTCGACGCCTACGTCGTGCGCCGCCTCGGCCTGCCCTTCCGCGACGTCGACTGGAAGGAGTGGGAGCAGCTCCTGCGCCGCGTGCACCGCCCGGCCAAGGAGGTTACGATCGCGCTGGTCGGCAAGTACATCGACCTGCCCGACGCGTACCTGTCGGTCACCGAGGCGCTGCGCGCCGGCGGTTTCGCCAACGACGCGCGGGTCAACATCCGCTGGGTCAAGAGCGACGACTGCGAGACCCCCGAGGGCGCCGAGCGCGAGCTCGACGGCGTCGACGGCGTGCTGATCCCCGGCGGGTTCGGCGTGCGCGGCATCGAGGGCAAGATCGGCGCCATCCGGCACGCCCGCGAGGGCCGGATCCCGCTGCTCGGCATCTGCCTCGGCATGCAGGGCATGGTCATCGAGGCGGCCCGCAACATGGCCGGCATCGAGGACGCCAACTCCGCCGAGTTCGACCCCGACACCAAGCACGCGGTCATCTCCACCATGGCCGACCAGGAGGACGTCGTCGCCGGCGAGCGCGACATGGGCGGCACCATGCGGCTCGGCAGCTACACCGCCAAGCTCGGCGAGGGCACCCTGGCCAGGCAGCTCTACGGCGGCAAGGCCAAGGCCGACGAGCGCCACCGTCACAGGTACGAGGTCAACAACGCCTACCGCGAGCGCCTGGAGAACGTCGGCCTGGTCTTCTCCGGCCTGTCGCCCGACGGCCGCCTGGTGGAGTACACCGAGCTGCCCGTCGACGTGCACCCGTTCTTCATCGGCACGCAGGCGCACCCCGAGTTCCGCTCCCGTCCCACCCGGGCCAACCCGATGTTCAAGGGCCTCATCGGCGCCGCCCTGACCTACGCCGACAGCCGCGTGACCACCAAGGTCGGCAAGTGAACGTTCAGGACACGCCCGAGGCGTGGGACGTCGTCGCGTCCAAGGAGCACTTCCAGGGCTACGTGATCAAGGTCGTCACCGACACGGTCAGGATGCCCCAGGACGAGGTCGCCGACCGCGACTACGTCGTCCACCCCGGCTCGGTCGCCGTGCTCGCGCTCGACGACCACGACCGCGTCCTGATGATCAGGCAGTACCGCCACCCCACCCGGCAGCTCATGTGGGAGCTGCCGGCCGGCATCCGCGACGTGGCGGGCGAACCGCTCGCCGACACCGCGGCCCGCGAGCTCGCCGAGGAGTCCGGCTACCGCGCCGACACCTGGCACACCCTGGTCGACCTGCGCTCCTCTCCCGGCATGACCGACGAGCGGATCAGGGTCTTCCTCGCCCGCGGCCTGAGCAGGATCCCCGACGAGGAGAACACCTTCGTCCACCGGCACGAGGAGATCGGCATGCCGGTCGAATGGGTGCCGCTGTCCGACGCGGTCGAGAAGGCGCTCATGGGAATGATCCACAATTCCCCGGCCGTGGCCGGTATCCTCGCCGCATATGCGGCTTCGGTTGAGGGATTCGCCCTGTTGCGCCCCGCCGACGCCCCGGAGGCGTGACGGAAGGACCATGTCGTGGAGGCGGTGCTCTCCAGCTACCTCGCCCATCTGGCGGTGGAGCGGGGCCTGGCTGCCAACACGCTCGCGTCCTACCGCCGTGACCTGCGGCGATACTTCGAACATCTGCAGGCGCGCGGGCGGCTGAAGCTCGACGAGGTGGGGGAGGCCGACGTCCAGGCCTTCCTCGCCGCGTTGCGCGAGGGCGACCGGGAACATCCCGCCCTCGTGGCCAGCTCGGCCGCGCGGGCCGTCTCGGCCGTACGGGGGCTCCACCGGTTCGCCCTGCGCGAAGGCGTCACGGCCCACGACCCCGCCCACGAGGTACGCCCGCCGCGCCAGCTCCGCAGGCTGCCCAAGGCGATCGCCGTCGACGAGGTCGAACGCCTCATCGCCGCCTCCGGCCCCGACGGCGCCCCGCTCACCCTGCGCAACCGCGCCCTGCTGGAGGTCCTGTACGGCACCGGCGCCCGCATCTCCGAAGCCGTCGGCCTGGCCGTGGACGACCTCGAACCCGACCAGGTGCGACTGCGCGGCAAGGGCGGCCGCACCCGCGTCGTCCCGCTCGGCCGCTACGCCCGCTCGGCGCTCGACGCCTACCTCGTCCGCGCCAGGCCCGGCCTGCTGGCCCACGGCCGCGGCACCCCCGGGGTCTTCCTCAACGCCCGCGGCGGCCGGCTGACCAGGCAGGGAGCCTGGGAAGTGCTCCAGGCCGCGGCCGAACGCGCCGGCCTGGCCGGCATCAGCCCGCACGTCCTGCGCCACTCCTTCGCCACCCACCTGCTCGACGGCGGCGCGGACGTCCGGGTGGTCCAGGAGCTGCTCGGTCACGCCTCCGTCACCACCACGCAGGTCTACACCCTGGTGACGGTCGACAAACTCCGCGAGGTCTACGCCGCGGCGCACCCGCGCGCCCGGCAGTGATCTATAGTCTTTTGCGCGTGCGCGGTGCCCCGGCGTGCCGCCTTGCCGCGTTTAGTGGTGACGCCATAGTGTCCGTCCGGACGGTCCGGTTCGGGATCGTCAGGGAGGTTCGAGCTGGTGACTGTGACGACCAAGGGTTCGACCCCGGGGACCCCCGACAACCCCTGGGGTGACACCAAGACCAACGCGCCTTCCAACGGCGTCAACCTGGGCCCCACCCAGCGCCCGCGACCGGTGTTCCCTGAACCGGTCCCGCCGCAGGTGCACGGCCCGGCGCGAGTGGTCGCGATGGTCAACCAGAAGGGCGGCGTCGGCAAGACGACCACCACCATCAACCTGGGCGCGGCGCTGGTCGAGTGCGGGCTGAAGGTGCTGCTGGTCGACTTCGACCCGCAGGGCGCGCTCTCGGTCGGCCTGGGCATCAACCCGCTCCAGCTCGACCTGACCGTCTACAACCTGCTGATGGACCGCGGCGTCACCGCCGAGGACGTCCTGCTGGAGACCGGCGTCGAGGGCCTCGACCTGCTGCCCAGCAACATCGACCTGTCGGCCGCCGAAGTGCAGCTCGTCACCGAGGTCGCCCGCGAGCAGGTGCTCGGCCGGGTGATCAAGCCGCTGCTGCCGCACTACGACGTCTGCCTCATCGACTGCCAGCCGTCGCTCGGCCTGCTCACCATCAACGCGCTGACCTGCGCCCACGGCGTCATGGTGCCGCTGGAGTGCGAGTTCTTCGCCCTGCGCGGCGTGGCGCTGCTCATGGACACCATCTCCAAGGTCCAGGAGCGGCTCAACGAAGACCTCGAGATCGAGGGCCTGCTCGCCACCATGTACGACGCCCGTACCCTGCACGGCCGCGAGGTGCTGGCCCGCGTGGTGGAGGCGTTCGGCGACAAGGTGTTCCACACGGTGATCAACCGTACGGTCCGCTTCCCCGACGCCACCGTCGCCGGCGAGCCGATCACCACCTTCGATCCGTCGTCCCTCGGCGCCAACGCCTACCGCGAACTGGCCCGCGAGGTGCTCTCGCGCTGGCCGGCTCCTGCGACAATGGCCAGGTGACCGCAGAGCAGACCGAGGCCCCCCAAGGCTTCCAGGTACACCTGGACGTCTTCGAAGGCCCCTTCGACCTGCTCCTCGGCCTGATCGCCAAGCACAAGCTCGACATCACCGAGGTCTCGCTCTCCAAGGTCACCGACGAGTTCATCGCCTACATCCGGTCCAAGGGCCCGGAGTGGGACCTCGACCAGACCAGCCACTTCCTGCTGGTCGCGGCCACGCTGCTCGACCTGAAGGCGGCCCGGCTGCTGCCGTCCGGCGAGGTGGAGGACGAAGAGGACCTCGCCCTCCTGGAGGCCAGAGACCTGCTGTTCGCCCGGCTGCTGCAGTACAAGGCGTACAAGGAGGTCGCGAAGGTCTTCGCGGGGCGGATGGCCGAGGAGAGCCTGCGCTTCCCCCGCACGGTGTCGCTGGAGCCGCAGTTCGCCAACCTGCTGCCCGAGCTCATCCTCGGCATCGGGCCCGAGCAGCTCGCCCGCATCGCGGCCAAGGCGTTCACCCCGAAACTGCCGCCCACCGTCAGCGTCGGCCACATCTACCAGCCGCTGGCCAGCGTCAAGGAGCAGGCGGCCATCCTGGTCATGCACCTGCGCAGGCTGCGCCGGGCCACCTTCCGCGCGCTGACGGCCGACTGCGAGGGCACCTTCCAGGTCATCGCCCGCTTCCTGGCCGTGCTGGAGCTGTTCCGGGAGTCCGCGGTGACGTTCGAGCAGGTCGAGGCGCTGGGAGAGCTCCACGTCACCTGGACGGGCGCCGACGACGGCGACGTCGCGGTGGGGGACGACTACGAGGAATCCGCGGAGAAACCATCGAATGACTGACAACCCCAACCCCCTGCCGGGCCCCCGCAAGGCCCCCGACTCGGGGTCGCCGCTGCCCGCCTGGATGACGCTCCCGGGCTCCCTCGTCCAGCCGTCCTCGCCGGAGGAGGCGTCCGCCCTGCCCGCCGGCCCCGAAGTGCCGGTCGCGCCGCCGAAGCCCTCCCCGTCGCCCGAGTCGCCGTCCCCTGAGTCGCCGTCGCCCGAGTCGTCCTTCACCGAGTCGCCTTCCGCGGGCCCCGAGCGGCCCGTGGACACCGCCGCTGACCTGGAGGAAGAGCAGCAGGGCCCGGAGGAGGGCGTTCGGGCGGAAGGGCCCGTTCTTGAGGCGGCCCTGGAGGCCATCCTGATGGTCGTCGACGAGCCCGTCGCCGAGATCACGCTGGCCCAGGTGCTGGAGCGCCCCACCCACGAGGTCGCGGCGGCACTCAGGGGGCTGGCGGCGGAATATACGGCCGCCGGGCGGGGTTTTGATCTGCGGGAAGTCGCGGGTGGCTGGCGTTTCTACACGCGGGCCGACTGCGCGGCGCTGGTCGAGCGGTTCGTCCGCGACGGCCAGCAGACGCGGCTGACCCAGGCCGCGCTGGAGACCCTCGCGGTCGTGGCCTACCGGCAACCGGTGAGCCGCGCCCGTGTCGCCGCCGTACGCGGCGTCAACAGCGACGGCGTCATGCGGACGCTCGTCGCCAGGGGGCTGGTCGAGGAGGCCGGCACCGACCCGGAGAGCCAGGCAGTGCTCTACCGGACAAGCTCATACTTCCTGGAACGTCTGGGACTGCGGGACCTGAGCGAGCTTCCCGAGCTCGCCCCCTTCCTCCCCGACGACGTGGAAAACCTCGAGGAGACAACAAAGTGATCAACAGGCGCAGCACCCCGTCCGGTGATGGACGCGGTCGTGGACGTACCGGCGGCTCCGGCCGCGGCGGGCGTCCCGCCTTCCGCTCCGACGACAACCGCCGCGACGGCTCCGGCGGCGGCTTCGGCGGGGACGACCCCCGCCGCGACTCCCTTCGCGCCGACCGCGGCGGCGCCCGCGCCCGCTTCGGCGACCGCGACGACCGGCCCCGCCAGGACTCCGGCTTCCGCGGCGGCGACCGCTCCGGCCGCCCCACCTCCGGCGGCGACCGCTCCGGCTTCGGCGGTGACCGTTCGGGTCGCCCCGGTGGCGAGCGCTCCAGCTTCGGGGGTGACCGTTCGGGTCGTCCCGGTTTCAGTGGTGACCGTTCGGGTCGTCCCGGCTTCGGCGGTGACCGTTCCGGTCGTCCCGCTTCCGGTGGTGACCGCTTCGGGCGTTCCGGTGGCGACCGTGACGGCTATTCGCGCGGCGACCGCGCGGACCGTCCGGCGCGCGACGACCGCTACCAGCGCGCCGACCGGCCCGCCGATGGCGACCGCTTCCGCGATGACCGTCCCCGTGACGACCGCGGTGACCGCGGCCCGCGTGGCGGCGACCGTTTCGACCGTCCACGCCGTGAGGGCGGTTTCGACCGTCCGCGTCGTGAGGGCGGGGACCGGCCGCGTGGCGAGGGCTTCGGCGGGGCTTCCCGGCCCGGCGACCGGAGCAGGTTCGGCGACGACCGGCGCGGCAGCTACGGCGGCGACCGGCGCGGTGAGCGCGGCGGCTACGCCGGTGGCGAGCGCGGCGGGTACTCCGGCGACCGCGGCGGCTCCGGCGGCCGTGGTGGATACTCCGGCGACCGTGGCGGCTCCGGCGAGCGCGGTGGCTTCTCGGGTGACCGTGGCGGGTTCTCCGGCGGCCGTGGCGGGTTCTCCGGCGGTCGTGGTGGATCCTCCGCGGGCCGCGGCGGCTACGCGGGCGAGCGGCGCGGGGAGCGTGGCGGTTACGCCGGCTCCCGTGGCGACGGGCGTCCCGTACGCGGCGGCGACGGCGAGCGTCAGGAGCGCGGCGGCTTCCGTGCCGACCGCGGCGGGCGCAGGGACGACGCTCCCAGATCCGCCTCCGCCGGCAACACCCGCGCCCGCTTCGGCAGGCGCGAGGACAACCCCCGCGGGCAGCAGCCGCGCACCCCGAGGCGCGACGACGTGCAGACGCTCGGCGGCGGACGTCGTACGGCCGGCGCCGAGAGCCCCCAGGCCAGGCGCGTCAAGGCCGCCCGTCAGCCGCTGCGCGACCGTGCCTTCTACGACGACGACTACACCGACGAGCGCGACACCACCGAGGTGCCCAACGGCGTTCGCCTGCAGAAGGTGCTCGCCCAGGCGGGCGTGGCCAGCAGGCGCGCCTGCGAGGAGATGATCGGCGACGGCCGCGTCACGGTCAACGGCCAGGTCGTGCGCCGCTTCGGCGCCAAGGTCGACCCCGCCGCCCAGGTCATCCACGTCGACGGCAAGCGCATCCCGACCGCCCCCGACCTCGTCTACTACGCACTCAACAAGCCGATCGGCGTCGTGTCCACCATGGACGACCCGCAGGGCCGCCCGTGCCTGGCCGACTACGTCGAGGAGCTGGCTCCCCGCCTGTTCCACGTCGGCCGGCTCGACACCGAGACCGAGGGCCTGCTGCTGCTCACCAACGACGGCGAGCTGGCCAACCGGCTGACGCACCCGAGCTACGGGGTGCAGAAGAAGTACTGGGCCAAGGTGCCGGGGCCGATCCCGCGCGACCTGGGCCGCAGGCTCAAGCAGGGCATCGAGCTGGAGGACGGCATCGCCAAGGCCGACAGCTTCGCCATCGTCCAGGAGCACGGCCAGCAGGCGCTGGTCGAGGTGGTGCTGCACGAGGGCCGCAAGCACGTCGTGCGGCGCATGCTGGAGGAGGCCGGTCACCGGGTGATCGACCTGGCCCGGATCGAGTTCGGTCCGGTGAAGCTGGGCCGCACCAAGGCCGGCACGGTCCGCGCGCTGAGCCTGAAGGAGGTCGGCGAGCTTTACGCGGCCGTGAAGCTGTAATCTGGCCGGAACGCAGGGGCCCGTGCGCATTCTCCGCACGGGCTCTCCCGCTATGGAAGGGGAACAGGGCGCATGGTGCGGGCGATCCGCGGGGCGATCCAGGTGGATGCCGACGACCGCGACTCGATCATCCAGGGGACGACCGAGCTGGTCCAGGCGATCATGGAGCGCAACAGCCTGACCACCGACGACGTGATCAGCGTGCTGTTCACCGCCACCCCCGACCTGACCTCCGAGTTCCCCGCCCTCGCGGCGCGCAAGCTGGGTTTCCACGACGTGCCGCTGATCTGCTGCACCGAGATCGGCGTGCCGGGGGCGCTGCCGCGCGTGGTGCGCCTGATGGCGCATGTGGAGACCGACCGTCCGCGGGCAGAGATGCAGCATGTGTATCTGCGGGGCGCGGTGGCGCTGCGGCAGGACATCGCCCAGTAGGCGACCGGCGTGAGCCGGATCGTCGTGCGGCACGTGCCTGACGGACACGGCAGGCAACACTCTCACTAGCCCGATAAATCAGGACATCGATATGGCCTCGGAACTCCGTACCGTGCTCGTCGTCGGCACCGGTCTCATCGGCACCTCGGCGGCCCTGGCGCTGCGCAAGCACGACGTGCGCGTGCTGCTCGCCGACCGTGACGCGGCCGCCGTGCGGCTGGCCAGGGAACTGGGCGCGGGCGAGGAGTGGGAGCCGGAGCGGCTGCCCGCCGGGCAGGTCGACCTGGCGGTCATCGCGGTGCCCCCGGCGCACGTGGCCGACGAGCTGCTGAAGCTGCAGAGCCGCGGCGTGGCCCGGTTCTACACCGACGTCGCCAGCGTCAAGGCCGAGCCCATCCGCATGGCCGCGCGGCTCGGCTGCGACCTGACGACCTACGTCGCCTCCCACCCGCTGGCCGGGCGGGAGAAGTCCGGTCCGGGCGCGGCCAGGGCCGACCTGTTCCTCGGCCGGCCATGGGCGCTCTGCCCGACCGGCGAGGCCGCCGACGACGCCAGGGCGGCGGTGCTCAAGCTGGTCGAGCTGTGCGGCGCCAACCCCGTCGAGGTGGGCGCGGAGGAGCACGACCGCGCGGTCGCCGTCGTCTCGCACGCCCCGCATGTCGCCGCCTCGGCCGTGGCGGCCCGCCTGGCCGACGCCACCGAGGTCGCGCTCGGCCTGGCCGGGCAGGGGGTGCGCGACGTGACCAGGATCGCGGGCGGCGACCCCGGGCTCTGGCTCGGCATCCTGTCGGGCAACGCGACCCCGGTCGCCGAGGTGCTGGAGGCGGTCTCCCGCGACCTGGCCGAGGCCGCGACCGCGCTGCGCTCCCTGGCCGAGGGCGACGGCACCGCGAGCGGCGACCTCACCCAGCTCCTCAAGCGCGGCGTCGCCGGGCACGGGCGCATCCCCGGCAAGCACGGCGGCCCCGCTCCCGCGTACGTGGTCGTCCAGGTGGTCATCGGTGACCGTCCCGGCCAGCTGGCGCGGCTGTTCCAGGTGTGCGACGAGGTCGGCGTCAACGTCGAGGACGTGCGGCTGGAGCACGCGCCCGGGCTGCCCCTGGGCATCGCCGAGCTGTGGGTCCAGCCGGACGCGGCCGCCCCGCTCGCCGACGCCCTGCGCGAACGCGGCTGGCAGGTCCCCTGACGTTCCCCGACCGGGGACACTGAGCACGACGCGACGGGCGGGCGCCGAGCCCCGCCCACGGCGTCAGCCGGCCGTGCGCTCCAGTCTGCGGCGGGCGCGTTCCACGGCGACCGGCAGGCCGCGCCGGGCGGCCAGGGCCCTGGGCAGCCGCCGTACGGCGGTGCGCAGCCCCTCCCGGCCCGCCGGACCGCCCAGCAGCGCCTCCAGGGACCGGCGCGCCACCACCGGCCAGGGACGGCGCAGCACGGCGGTCAGCACGGCGTTGCGCGCCGCCAGCGCCTGCCTGCCGCGCGGGTCGCGGGCGGGGGAGGGGTGGTGGTGGGCGACGACGCCGTCCACGTAGGCCAGCCCCCAGCCGCGCGCGGCCAGGTCCACGGCCAGCCGTTCCTCCTCGCCGAAGAAGAAGATCACGTCGTCGAAGCCGCCCGCCTCCAGGAACGCCTCCCTGCGCACGACGGCCCCGCAGGCCAGGAAGCCCAGCACGCTCGGCCCCGGCAGGTCGTCCTCGACGCCGAGCGGGGAGTCGCGCATCGCCTCCGACGCCGCGTCCAGCCGCTCCTGCGGCCCGACCAGCACGCGCGCGCCCAGCACGGCCAGGCGGGGGTGGGCGTCCAGCACGTCGGCGGCCAGTTCCAGGGCGCCGGGCGCCCACCAGGAGTCGTCGTCGGCGAAGGCGACGTAGGGCGTCTCGGCCAGGCGCACGCCGACGTTGCGGCCCGGCGCGCCCAGATTGGCCCCCGCCTCGACCACCTGGACGTCGGGGAAGTGCTTGCGGACGAACCCGGCGGTCCCGTCGGAGGAGCCGTTGTCGACGAGGATCACCGGCCTCGGGTGGCGGGGGATCGTCCGGGCCAGCGTTCTGACCCGGTCCCTGGTGGCCACCACGACCGTGACCCGCGCTCGGTTCGTCTCCGTCACGCCGGACCTCCTTACCTGGGCGGACGCCCTTACTCCTCGCCGGCGGCATTGACGGCGGGACGCAGGAGGCGTACAAAGGTCGGTAACAGCGTTACCGAGAAGAAACGGTGTTACTCACATGGCGGTCACCGCGTACCGGCAAGCCCAGCAGGAAGGCCAGAGCGTGGTCAGGACGGCCATTCTCGACGCCGCCAAACACCTGCTCGTCGCCGAGGGCCCGGCGGCGCTCACCGTCCGGCGCATCTCCGGCGAGGTCGGCTGCTCCACGAAGGTGATCTACACCCTCTTCGGCGGCAAGGACGGTCTCAGCGAGGCGCTGTGGCTGGAGGGCTTCGCCCGGCTGGAGGCGCGCCTGCTGGCCGTCCCCGCCCAGGAGGACCCGCTCCCGGCGTTGCACGCGGGCCTGGCGGCCTACCGCGAGTACGCGCTGGACGAGCCCGACTACTACCGGGTCATGTTCCAGAACGCGATGCACGGCTTCCAGCCCGCCCCCGACGCGGTCGCGGCCGGCCGGCGGACCTTCGACATCCTGGTCGAGGCCGTGGCCGCCTGCCTGGAGGCCGGACGGCTGCGCGGGGCCGACTCCGGCGAGATAGCCGACGTGCTGTGGATGGCGATCCACGGCGCGGTGAGCCTGGAGATCTCCGGCTTCTTCGACAGCGCCGAGGCGGAGCGGCGCTACCGGCTGCTCTACACCTCCGTGCTCACGCCGTTCCTGACCTGAGAGGAAGCGCACGATGACCAGCACCCCCTTCCGCAACGGCTTCGCACCCGCGACGGAGGAGATCACGGCCTTCGACCTGGAGGTCACCGGCCGCATCCCCGCCGAGCTCGACGGCCGCTACCTGCGCAACGGCCCCAACCCGCTCAGCCTCGACGACCCGGCCGCCACCCACCTGTTCATGGGGGAGGGCATGGTCCACGGCGTGCGGCTGCGCGGCGGGCGGGCCGAGTGGTACCGCAACCGGTGGGTGCGCAACGCCGAGGTGGCCCGCCGGCTGGGCGAGCCGCCGGCGCCGGGCCCGGTGCACGCGGGCATGGACTTCGCGGCCAACACGCACGTCATCGGCATCGCCGGGCGCACGTTCGCGACCGTCGAGGCGGGCGGGCTGCCGTACGAGCTGAGCTACGAGCTCGACACGGTCGGCGCGTGCGACTTCGTCGGCGGCCTGCCCGGCGGGTACGCCGCCCACACCCACCTCGACCCGGTCACCGGCGAGCTGCACGCGATGGCCTACTTCGCCGGCTGGGACCACCACCAGCACATCGTGATCGACCCCAAGGGCGTGGTGGCCCAGGTCAGGGACATCCCCGTCGCCGACCGCCCGATGCTGCACGACTTCGCGCTGACCCGCCGGTACGTCGTGATCTACGACCTGCCGGTCACGCTCAGCATGGCCCACGCCGAGCGCGGCGCGCCGCTCCCGTACGCGTGGGACGACGCCCGGCCCGCCCGGCTCGGCCTGCTCTCCCGCGAGACCGGCGACGTGCAGTGGGTGGAGATCGACCCCTGCTGGGTCTTCCACACCCTCAACGCCTACGACGACGGCGACCAGGTCGTGGTGGACGTCGTCCGCTACCCCAAGCGGTTCGTGGACGCCCGGCTCGACCTGGGCGGCGCGCCCACGCTCGACCGGTGGCGCATCGACCCCGGCGCGGGCCGGGTCACCACCACCCGCCTGGACGACCGCCCCCAGGAGTTCCCCCGCATCGACGAGCGCCGCACCGGCAGCCCGTACCGCTACGGCTACACCTCGGCCGCCGCCGACCTGCACGACGTGATCTACCCGGCCGCCGAGCTGGAGGACCTGCCGGACGAGGCGTTCGACAACACGCTCATCAAGCACGACCTGGAACGCGGCACGCAGGAGGCGCGGCGGTTCGGGCGCGGCGCGTACGTGGGGGAGCCGGTCTTCGTGCCCTCCGGCGCCGCCGAGGACGACGGCTACCTGCTCACCTACGTCAACGACCCGGCCAGGGGAGCGGCCGACCTGGTGATCCTTTCGGCCCAGGACTTCACCGGCGAGCCGGTCGCGGTCGTGCACCTGCCCGCCAGGGTCCCGCTCGGCTTCCACGGGAGCTGGATCGCGGACTGACCGGAGGCGGTAGCCTCTTCAGGTTGGGGAAACACACGTGAAGAGGGAGAGGCCGTGTCCGGTCTGGTCGTCGCCATGGACGGTCCTTCGGGGTCGGGCAAGTCGAGCGTGTCGCGCGGGGTCGCCCGTGCGCTGGGCCTGCGTTACCTCGACACCGGGGCCATGTACCGGGCGATGACGTGGTGGATGCTCCGGCAGGGCGTCGACCTGGCCGATCCCGAGGCGGTCGCGGCCCGTTGCGGCGAGCCGTCCATCGTCTCCGGCACCGACCCCGAGGGGCCGACGATCCTGGTCGACGGCGTCGACGTGGGCGGGCCCATCCGGGAGGCCGAGGTGACCGGCTCGGTCTCCGCCGTGGCCGCCGTCCCCGAGGTGCGCAGGCGGCTGGTCGCGCTGCAGCGGGAGATCGCCGCCGCCGGTGACATCGTGGTCGAGGGCCGCGACATCGGCAAGGTCGTCTGCCCCGACGCGCCCGTCAAGGTCTACCTGACGGCCAGCGCCGAGGCCCGTGCCCGGCGCAGGAGCGCCGAGCTGGCCGGCTCGACGGTGGAGGCGCAGCAGGCCGCCATGGAGCGGCGTGACACCCTGGACTCGACACGTAAGACGGACCCACTCTCGATGGCGGATGGCGCCGTCGAGCTCGACACCACCGCGCTGAACCTCGAAGAGGTCATCGCGGAGGTGCTGAGGCTGGTCAAGGAGCGCACCTGACCTCCAGGTGCGGTACTCACCTAAGGATGAACAAGCATGTCAACGGGGGATTGGGTCGAGGCTGACCTCGACGAGCTGGAAGTCACCGAGCACGGCGACACCACGCCTCTGCCGGTCGTGGCCATCGTGGGCCGCCCCAACGTGGGCAAGTCCACGCTGGTCAACCGCATCATCGGCCGCCGCGAGGCAGTCGTGGAGGACGTTCCGGGCGTCACCCGCGACCGCGTCACCTACGACGCCAACTGGCGCGGCCGCCGCTTCACCGTCGTCGACACCGGCGGCTGGGACCCTGACGCCACCGGCATGAACCTGCGCATCGCCGAGCAGGCCCAGGTCGCCGTCGAGCTGGCCGACGTGATCGTGTTCGTGGTCGACGCCACCGTGGGCGCCACCGACGCCGACGAGATCGTGGGCGCGGTGCTGCGCCAGTCGGGCAAGCCGGTGCTGCTGGCCGCCAACAAGGTCGACAACCAGCAGCTGGAGCTGGAGGCCGCCGCGCTGTGGGCGCTCGGCCTGGGCGAGCCCTACCCGGTCTCCGCGCTGCACGGCCGCTCCAGCGGCGACCTGCTCGACGTGGTGCTCGACGCGCTGCCCGAGACGCCGCAGGTGACCTTCGGCGGCGAGCGCGGCCCGGCCCGCGTGGCGCTGCTCGGCAAGCCCAACGTGGGCAAGTCCTCGCTGCTCAACAAGCTGGCGGGCGAAGAGCGGGTGCTGGTCGACCCGATGGCGGGCACCACCCGCGACCCGGTCGACGAGCTGATCGAGCTGGGTGGGCGCACCTGGCGCTTCGTCGACACCGCCGGCATCCGGCGCCGCGACCGCGAGCTGCAGGGCGCCGACTTCTACGCGGCCATGCGCACCCGCGCCGCCCTGGAGCGCTCGGAGGTGGCGATCGTGCTGATCGACGCCAGCGAGCCGCTCACCGAGCAGGACCTGCGGATCATCGGCCTGGTGATCGAGTCGGGGCGGGCCATGGTGGTGGCCTTCAACAAGTGGGACCTCGTCGACGAAGACCGCCGCTACTACCTGGAGAAGGAGATCGACCGGCAGCTCGTGCGCACCCCGTGGGCGCTGCGGGTGAACATCTCCGCCAAGACCGGCCGCCACATGGACCGGCTGGTGCCGGCGCTGGAGAAGGCGCTCGACTCCTGGTCCACCCGGGTGCCGACGGCACGGCTCAACGCGTTCCTCACCGAGCTGGTGCACGCGACGCCGCCGCCCGTCCGGGGAGGCAAGCAGCCGAAGATCCTGTTCGCCACGCAGGCGTCCGTCGAGCCGCCCAAGTTCGTGCTGTTCACCTCCGGCTGGCTGGAGGACACCTACCGGCGCTTCATCGAGCGGCGCATCCGCGAGGAGTTCGGGTTCGCCGGGTCGCCGATCGACGTCACGATGAAGATCCGCGAGAAGCGCCCGAAGAAGGACAAGTAACGGCGTTGCCGTATCATCTACGGCAACACGTGGACGGAGACGAGTAGCCAGCGGGCCGCACGGGCCCAGAGAGCCGCCGGCAGCTGTGAAGGCGGTCCCGTGTCCGCTGGTGAAGACACTCCCGAGTGCGGGGAGGAAATGCCCCGCCGGCTGACCCCCGTCATCGGGTCGTGGAGGCCGCCCCTCGCGGGCGGCGAAAGTGCGGTGGCACCGGGAGCTCCCTTCTCCCCCGCACTCCCAAGGGGTCATGCATTTCCTGCAGAGGAGCTGTAATGATCTCTCGTGTCCTGTCGGCGTCGCTCGCTGAGCACGCCGGCCGACGAGTGACGATCGCCGGTTGGGTCCATCGCCGCCGGCACCTGAAATCCGTCTCCTTCCTGGTCGTACGCGACCGTGCCGGGCTGGCCCAGGTGGTCAGCGCGGACGGGGAACTGCCGCCGGAGGAGAGCGTCGTCCGGGTCACCGGCACCGTGACCCCGGCCGGGCAGGCGCCGGGCGGGGTCGAGCTGACCGGCCCGGAGATCGAGGTCCTGGCCGAGCCCGCCCAGGCCCCGCCGTTCGACCTCTACCGGCCGGTCGTGGCCGCGACGCTGCCGACCGTCCTCGACCACGCGCCCGTCGCGCTGCGGCATCCGCTGCTGCGGGCGCCGCTGGAGATCTCGGCGGCGAGCGTGGCCGGGTTCCGCGAGACGCTGGACGGCCTCGGCTTCACCGAGATCCACACGCCCAAGATCGTGGCCTCGGCCACCGAGTCCGGCGCGAACGTCTTCGGCATCGACTACTTCGGCCGCCGCGCCTACCTCGCGCAGTCGCCGCAGTTCTACAAGCAGACGATGGTCGGGGTGTTCGAGCGGGTCTACGAGGTCGGGCCGGTCTTCCGCGCCGAGCCGCACGACACCGTCCGCCACCTGGCCCAGTACACCAGCCTCGACGCCGAGCTGGGCTTCGTGGCCGACCACCGGGACGTGATGGCCGTGCTGCGGGAGGTCGTCGCCGGCATGGTGGAGTCGGTGCGCCGCCGGGCCGCGTCCGCCGTCGAGGCGGCCGGGGCCGTGCTGCCCGCCGTGCCCGCCGAGATCCCGGCCGTGCACTTCACCGAGGCACAGCGGCTGACCGGCGAGGACGAGCCCGACCTGTCACCGGCCCAGGAACGCTGGTTGTCGGACTGGGCGCTGCGCGAGCACGGGTCGGAGTTCCTGTTCGTCACCGGCTACCCGATGTCCAAGCGGCCGTTCTACACCCATCCCGACCCGGCCAGACCGGGCTACTCCAACGGCTTCGACCTGCTGTTCAGGGGCCTGGAGCTGGTGACCGGCGGCCAGCGCCTGCACCGGTACGACGACTACGTCCAGGCCCTGGGCGGCGACGTGGAGCCGTACGAGGGCTACCTCCAGGCGTTCCGGTACGGGATGCCGCCGCACGGCGGGTTCGCCCTCGGCCTGGAACGCTGGACGGCCCGGCTGACCGGCGCCGCCAACATCCGCCAGACCACCGCCTTCCCCCACGACCTGCACCGCCTGTCGCCCTGACCGGCGGCGCCACCTGATTCACGTCAATGTTCGGGGTCGGGGGCGGCGTCCGCGAGGGCGGGCGCCGCCTCCGGCAGGGCGCGGCGCGGCATGAGCAGCGCCACCGCCGCCCCCAGCAGGCAGACGAACGCCGTGAGCAGGAACATCTCGGTGTACTCGACGTGCAGGGCGGCATCGATCTGGGCCAGGTAGTCGGCCAACCGCCGCTGGTAGGTCTGCGCGTCCACGCCGAACGGCAGCGGCGTGTCCAGGTTCGCGGTCAGCGACTGGAACCGGTGGAACCCCCACGCCGACACGCCCGCCACGCCGACGAGCATGCCCATCATCCTGGCCACCACGACCGCCGCCGAGGCGACGCCGTGCTGGACGGCCGGGCTGACCCGCAGGACCGCCGACGAGACCGGCGCGATCACCAGGCCGAGGCCGAGCCCCGCCACGACCAGGTCGGCGTCCACGGCCAGGCCCGCGCCGGCCAGGTCGAGCGGCCAGCGGCTCATCAGCCAGTATCCGGCCGCGGCGATCAGCAGGCCGGGCACCGCCACCGTGCGTTCGCCGGCCCGCCGGGCCAGCACGCCGCCGAGCAGCGCGCCCACGGCCAGCGCGCCGAGGAACCGGGCCAGGACCAGCGCCGCGCCCAGGGCGTCCTTGTCCAGCAGCGTCTGGGCGGCGAACTGCACGAACACCATCGTCACCAGCAGGGCCGCGCCCGCCAGGAAGCTCACGCCCAGCGTCGCCAGCAGCGGCGACTTGCGGGCGGCCGACAGGTCGAGCAGCCGGACGGGGGAGCGGATCTCCCACCAGACGAAGACGCCGCCCGCCACCGCCCCGGCCGCGATCACCGGCGGCCCCCACGGCGGCAGCACCGTCGTGGCCGGGTCGGGGTTGTACAGGCCGACGACCAGGAGGGCCAGCGCCAGCGCCAGCAGGGCGCCGCCGGCGACGTCGACCCGGGCCGTGCCGGAGGGCGGCCGGGCCGGGACCGTACGCTGCACGGCGACGGCGGCCAGGGCGGCGAGGGGCACGTTGACCCAGAAGATGGCGTGCCAGCCGCCCAGCTCCACGCCCGCCACGGCGACCGGCGGGACCAGCGCCAGCACGCCGCCGTACAGGGGGCCGAGGGCGCTGCCCAGCTCCTGCGCCGCGCCCACCGCGCCCAGCGCGAGCGGCCGGTCGCGCTCCTCCCACAGGTCGCCGATCAGCGCCATCGTGATCGGCAGCAGCGCCCCGCCCGCCACGCCCTGCACCGTACGGCCCGACACCACCATCGCCTCACCGGCCGCCAGCGCGGTCAGCACCGAGCCGAGCGCGAACGCCGCCAGGCAGGCGTGGATCAGCGGCCGCCGGCCGTAACGGTCGGAGAGCTGACCGAGCAGCGGCATCGCGGCGACGTAGCCAAGCAGGAACCCGGTGACGACCGGCGTGACCCGCTCCAGATGGTTCTGCGGCACGCCGACGTCGTGGGCGATGTCCATCAGGACCGTCACGACCACGTAGGCGTCGAGCGCGGCCAGCAGCACCACCGCGCCGCCCGCGCCGAGCGCGACCCGGCGGGCGCGGTCCGCCGGGACGTTCCCGCTCACCTGGCTCATCCGGACGGGGGCGGCGTGATCGTCACCGGCGCGTCGTAGTCGCTGAACGTCACCGTCACCGTGCCGTTCTGCAGCGGCAGGCTCGCCTTGGTGAGCCTGCTGGTGGCCTTGTCGATCCAGACCTTGCCGTTGACGCCCTGCGTGACGCCCGGGACGATCTGCCCGACGACCTGCCCGGAGAACGTCGTGGCCACCCGGTACGAGCCGTCCTCGACCGCCTCCACCGTGGGGTCGGTCGCCGAGGCGAGCAGCTGCGCGATGCCCTTGCCCGGGTCGAGGATCACCGACGGGTCGTAGAACTGGGCGAGCTGCTGCCTGGTCATCGTCTGGAAGCCGCCGGTCGGCCCCTTGAAGTGCACGGTGTCGCCGATCAGGGCGAAGGTGATCTCCTGCAGCGTGCCCAGCACGTCCAGCGTGATCGTGCCGTCGGCGTCGCCCGCCGAGGTGAGCCTGCCGTCGGCCTTCTTGAGCGGCACGTTGGGCTTGCCCTCCGTGGCGATCGAGAAACCGGCCGACCTGACGGCCTTCATGGCCTCCGCGGACTTCTTCATCACCTCGGGCCCGGCGGGGAGCGCGTCACCCCCGCCGCCCCCCGCGGAGCAGGCCGGCATCAGCGCGAGCACGACAACGATCAGCAGCTTTCGGAGCATGAGCGGATCGTAGCGAGCGCCCGGGAATGCCGGTGAGCCGTCGCCGATATCGGTTGGGCCTCAGCGCAGCTTCTTCAGGTGGTCGACGATGGGACCGAACGCCTGCTCCAGCGCCTCCAGCTGGTCGTCGGTGAGCCGGTCGACGAAATGCTCGCGCACGCTCGCGACGTGGTCGGGCGCGACCCGCTGGATCGTCGCCCAGCCCTCGTCGGTCAGGACGGCGAACGTGCCGCGCCGGTCGTCGCGGCAGTCTTCCCTGGTGACCAGCCCTTTGGCCTCCATGCGCGAGATCTGGTGCGACAGCCTGCTGCGCGACTGGATCGTGGCGTCGGCCAGGTCGCTCATCCGCATGCGCCGCTCGGGGCTCTCGGAGAGGTTGACCAGGATCTCGTAGTCGTTCAGCGAGAGCTGGTGCTCCTGCAGCTCGCGGTCGAGGCGGTGCATGAGCAGCTTGTGCAGCGCGAGATGCGTACGCCAGGCACGCTGTTCGGCGGGGGAAAGCCAGCGGGGCGCGCTCATGATCCCCAATCTATCGCACGCCCGCGACGACGCGGCTACCTGCGGGGGGCCGCCGCGCAGGGCCGCCGTACAGTGATCTGATGGAGGAGAAGTCGGGGGAGAGCCTGGCGACCGTGCTGGTCGCGGGCGCCGCGAACCTGACCATCGCCCTGGCCAAGCTCGTCGCGGGGCTGATCGGCGGCTCGGCCGCGATGTTGTCCGAGGCGGCCCACTCGGCCGCCGACACGATGACCGAGCTGCTGCTGCTGGTCTCCGTACGCCGGGCGGGCAAGCCGCCCGACGAGCGCCACCCGTTCGGCTACGGCAAGGCGGGGTTCTTCTGGGCGATGATGGCGGCGGTCGCGACGCTGGTCGGCGGTGCGGGGTTCTCCGTCACCCACGGGCTGCACGAGATCAGCCACGGCGAGAAGCTGGGCAACCTCACGCCGTCCTACGTCGTGCTGGCCGTCTCGTTCGTGATCGAGGGCATCTCGTTCACGAAGGCGTACTCGCAGTTGCGCGCCGAGGCCGGCCGGTACAAGGTGCGTCCGGCGCGGCTGGTGCGGATCACGTCCGACACCGCGCTCAAGGCCGTGCTGTTCGAGGACGCCGCCGCGCTGGTGGGCCTGGTGATCGCGGCGCTCGGGCTGCTCGGCTCGCAGTGGTCCGGCTCGGCCCTGTGGGACGGCGCGGCCTCGGTCGCCATCGGCCTGCTCCTGCTGGTGGTCGCGCTCATCCTGATCCAGTCGAACCTGTCGCTGCTGATCGGCCAGGCCGCCCCCAGGCAGATCGAGGTCGGCATCCGCGCGGTGCTGCTGGCCCAGCCCGAGGTGGACGACGTGGTCGAGCTGCTGACGATGATGATCGGGCCGGGCTCCATCATGATCGCCGCCAAGATCGACTTCCGGGACGAGGCGAGCGCGGCGGGCGTGGAGATCGCCTGTGACGAGATCGACCGGCGGCTGCGCGACCGCTTCTCCGGCGTCACCCTGGTCTTCCTCGACCCCACCCCGACCCGCCGCCGCTAGGGCTGTTTCTCCGATCAGGTTCGGCCGCGCCCCCTCCAGAGAAGGTTCGCTTCCCACTCGAACGTGCGACCTCGTTGCCCGAGACAGTCGCGAAATCCGCGATCTAGTGAAGGGTTTGGGAGAAGAAGTCGAGCAGGGCTTTTCGTTGCAGGCGGAGGGCTTGCTGGGGGTCGATGGTGCCGTACTGCTCGGGGGTGGGGTTGGGGTCGAGCCATTCGCCGTCGGAGAAGGTCAGGTGCTGGGCGCCGGCCAGCCGGATGACCCGGCCTGGCAGCGGGGGGTGGCTGTCGGCTTGGGCGGAGGTCAGCGACAACAGGGGTTTGGTGATCGGCCAGCGGCTGACGTCGCCGAAGATCGGCTCGGTCCAGGGACCGTCCAGGTTGACACCGGCGATGATCCGCGGGTCGTCGTGCATCGCCGCGACCGTCGCCACGCCCCCGAAGGAGGCGCCGAACATGCCAACTCGTGCCAGGCCCAGCTGGTTCAGGACGAAGCGCACGTCGGCGACCCGGGTGGCGACCTCATGGGCGGTGTCGGGGTCCTTGACCTCGTCGACGATGCGGCCATCGGGAAACTCCACCTCCTCGGCATAGTGGGTGTGGTCGATGGTGACGACCTGGTAGCCGTGGCTGGCCAGCTCCTCCACCAGGACGGTGTTGCCGGTCCGGGTGTCGTGGGAGCCGTGGGCGTACACGATGACCGGGTGAGCGCCAGGGGCGATCGGGGCGTTCAGGTAGGCGTGGGTGACGGGCAGCTTCACCTCATCGGGGATCGCGTTGATCTGCCGGGTCCGCGCCTCGGCGCCTTTGGTCATGTACGGCGCGAGCGTTCCGCTGGATGTCGAGGTGGGATACCAGAGCTGAACCATCAGTTCACGCACCGGTTGCCCGTCCACCCAGTCGTCACGGCGGGTGGAGTCCACCAGCCGCAGCATCCTGGTGCCGATCCTTTTCGGGCCGGTGGGCGGTGGCAGGGTGAGCTGCGCGCTGGTGATCCGGGGCGGCGGCGTGGGCTTGTCGGACTGGTCGGCGGCGCTGGAAGAGGTGTTGGAACAGGCCGACATAGTGAGGATCGCCACCGTGCTTACGATCAACATTTTCATGCTTTTGAGGATCAGGAAGTACTCGGGGACAGTCATCCTTCCCTGGAATGAGCAGTCCCTGAGGTGGCTTCCCGGGGTTTCCCCTACGGGCTGCTGGGTTGTCGCCATTACTACGCACTCATGGACGCCCAGGTCGCGGCCATGACGTCAGCGTGAAGGGGGCGATGATCGTCTAGCCGGCCGGGCCCCTCAGAGCGACGGGACGGGAATCCGCTCGGCCGGCGTGTCGGTGACGACGGCGACCCTGATGTCCGGGGCGGCCCGCCATTCCAGCAGGTGGCCGAACGGCAGCGGGTCGACGCCGGTCGTGCGCAGCTCGTCCAGGGTGAGCTCGCCGCGTTTGACCAGGGCCTCCTTGCGGGTCCAGTGGCGGATCAGGTCGTCGTTGCCCGTCACCAGGGCGCGTTCGGCGGGGGTGAGCGCGTGGTCGGCCAGGCCCTCGTTCAGCGGGCCTGTCGGCACGTGCTCGGCGTCCACGCCGACCCGGCCGGGGCCGGCCGCGGCGCACACGTAGCCGCGGGTGTGGCTGAAGCTCACGCCCAGATCGGGGGCCTCGCGCAGGTACGGCCTGCCGTGGCCGGGGCCGTGCACCTCGCAGTGCTGCAGCAGGGTCAGCCCCTCCGGCGGCAGATCCAGCACGGCCGCGGCGCACAGGCGGACGAGCAGGTGGGCCGCGACGAAACAGGCGCGGTCGGCGGGGAAGACGAACCGGTCGGCGCGTTCGCGCTCGGCCTCGGTCAGCCACGTCTCGGGGGCGCGCACCTCTTCGGGGCGGCCGCCCATCGCCAGGGGGACGATCGTCAGTCCTTCTTCTTCGCCGCGGGGTCGTCGAGC
This sequence comes from Nonomuraea sp. NPDC050227, assembly GCF_044459705.1. NCBI lineage: Bacteria > Bacillati > Actinomycetota > Actinomycetes > Streptosporangiales > Streptosporangiaceae > Nonomuraea > Nonomuraea sp. NPDC050227. The sequence goes on from NZ_JBITJF010000019.1 coordinate 40,058, forward strand.
TTGTGCTGGTCCTCCGAAGCCGCGCCGAGCACGGTCACGTCCTGGACCTTCCACGCGCCCTTCTGTTTCACAAGCGTGATCTTAAGGTGCGAATCCTGCACCGAGCGAATCGCCTGCGCGGTGTTCACCTGCTGGTCCACGACGACGATGGCGTGCGCGGTGGCCTGGCCGGCGTCGGCCAGGTAGACCTCGCGGACCTTGGCCTGGGAGACGGCCTTGAGCTTGACGATCACCTGGGACATCGCGCCGCCGAACGCCGCGTCGTAGGTGGCCTGGAAGTCGCCCGTGGCCTGGGCGGACAGGGTCGAGCGGGCGCTCTGGAGGTCCTTGTAGTCGTAGCTGAGCAGGGCCCGGCCGAAGGCGCTCGCGGCGCCGGAGACCTCCAGGCGCAGGGCGCGTTCGCGCTCCAGGCGGGCCAGCGCGTCCCGGGCCCGGGAGGCGTCGATCCACTGCGGCACGGCCGTGGCCGCGACGGCCGCCGCCAGCAGCGCCGCCAGCGCGCCGAGCACCCGCCCCCGTGTGAACCGCCCGCCCACCGCCGCCCCCGCCGCCGTCCCGCCGCACTCCAGCCCACGATGCCAGCCCAGGCGAACCTTGTCAGTCGGCCACGAAAAGTGACCGGGCCGTCACGAGCGGACGACGTTCATCCAGGACTCGATCTCGTCGGGGTGGCGGGGGAGGGCCTTCGACATCAGGGTGGCGCCCTCGGCGGTGACCACCAGGTCGTCCTCGATGCGGATGCCCATGCCACGCAGCTCGGCGGGCAGCGTCAGGTCGTCGGGCTGGAAGTACAGGCCCGGCTCGACCGTCAGGACGTTGCCCTCCTCCAGCACGCCGTCGAGGTAGACCTCGGCCCGCGACCTGGCGCAGTCGTGCACGTCGAGGCCGAGCATGTGGCCGCTGCTGCACAGCGTGTAGCGGCGGTACAGGCCCGACTCCATGAGGGCGTCGGGGGAGTCCTTCAGCAGGCCCCAGTCGTGCAGGCCCTCGCAGATGACGCGCATGGCCGCCAGGTGGAAGTCGCGGAAGCTCGCGCCGGGCTTCAGCGCCGCGATGCCGGCGTCCTGGGCGGCCAGCACCAGCTCGTACGCCTGCCGCTGCGCCGCGGTGAACCGGCCCGACAGCGGGAACGTCCGGGTGACGTCGGCGGTGTAGAGGGTGTCGGTCTCGACCCCGGCGTCCAGCAGGAGCAGGTCGCCCTCGGCCAGCGCGCCGTCGTTGCGGATCCAGTGGAGCACGCAGGCGTGGGCGCCGGAGGCCACGATGCTGTCGTAGCCGACCGCGTTCCCCTCCAGGCGCGAGCGCAGCCCGAAGACGCCCTCCAGGTAACGCTCGCCGCGCGGGTGGCCGAGGGCCGCGGGCAGGGCGCGCACGACGTCCTCGAAGCCGCGCACGGTGGCGTCCACGGCCGACTGCAGCTCGCCGACCTCCCACTCGTCCTTGACCAGCCGCATCTCCGACAGGAACACCTCCAGCTCGGCGTCGCGGCCGCCCGCCGGCACCAGCGCGTCGACGGAGGCGTCGACGCCGCGCAGCACCCGGGCCGGGCCCTCGGAGCGCAGGTCGCGGATGTGCGCGCACTCGATCTGGTACAGCTCCGACGCCTCGGCCAGGTCGGGCCTGCGGCCCACCCAGAACTCGCCGTAGCGGCGGTCGCGGTAGAACTCCTCGCCCTCCTCGCGCGGCGAGCGCGGGCGCACGTACAGCACGGCCTGCCCGGACGGCTCGATGACCAGCACGTCGCCGGGCTCGCCCGCGCCCGTCAGGTAGGAGTACGCGCTGTGCGGACGGAACCGGTAGTCGCTGTCGTTGCTGCGCACCTTGAGCGTGCCCGACGGGACGACCAGCCGCTCACCGGGGAAACGCGCGGCCAGCGCCGCCCTGCGCCGGGCCGCCCAGGGAGCGATCGGCAGCGCGGTCACGCCGGTGCGCCGGGTGTCGGCCCAGCCGGTGCGCATGAACGCGGCCAGCTCCGGGGTGATGGGCAGGTCGTGGCTTCCGGTGTTGAGCTGCTCGGTCATCGATGCCTTCCACGTCGTCGGAGATGCGGCAAGTCAGCCTACGTGACCGCTTGACGGTGTCCCCACTCGGTTGTTTGCCTGTGAGGACCGGGCATAAGCCGGCCCTCGGCCGGGGACAACGGGAGCAGAGGTGGTGCACATGCTCATCGGGACGATCCTGCGCAACAAGGGAAGCGCTGTCACCACGGTGGCGCCGGCGGCGACGGTCCGGGAACTGCTCGGCAAGCTCGCCGACCACAACATCGGCGCGGTCGTCGTCTCCACCGACGGCACGACGATCCAGGGGATCGTCTCCGAGCGCGACGTGGTGCGGCGGCTGCACGACCGGGGCCCCGAGATCCTCGACGCGCCGGTCTCCTCGATCATGACGACCGAGGTCCGCACGGCCGGGCCCGGCGACAACGTCGACGAGCTGCGCCGCACGATGACCACCCACCGGTTCCGCCACATGCCCGTGGTCGAGAACGGCCGCCTGGTGGGCATCGTCAGCATCGGCGACGTGGTCAAGAGCGCGATCGAGGAGCTGGAGACGGAGAAGGCGTCGCTCGTCGACTACCTCCACCGCTGACCGGGGCGTTGACAGGGGCGTCGATGGAGGTGGCACCCTTGGGTCCGTGACGTACGGCCCCCCTGAGCCCCCTCGGGCGACGAGCAGTCCGCCGATCATCCTGCTCGTGTCCGGGCTGGCCGCCGTGGTGGCCTTCATCCTGGGCATCTTCGTCGGGTACGGCGCGGAGGGCTCGTCGGCCTCGCCGGCCCCCAGGGTCACGGTGACGGTCGAGGGCACCGGCCCGCCCTCGGCCTCCGTCCCCGCCACCCAGCCCGCCCCGACGGACGCCCCGCAGACCGGCCCTCTCCAGACGGACCCCCTCCAGACCGGTCCCGCTCAGACCGGTCCTACGCAGCCCGGACCGGCGCAGACCGGTCCCACGCAGCCTGGACCCGCGCAGACCGGTCCCACGCAGCCCGGACCCGCGCAGACCGGGCCGATGGCCGGGATGCGCACGTTCGTCGTGGGCGTGGACATGCAGCCCGGCACCTACCGCACGACCGGTCCCGTCGCCGGTTCCACGAACTGCTTCTGGGCCCGGCTGAACAGCACGTCCCCCGACCTCGGCTCGGTGATCAACGCGGGCGCGCCGACCGGCCCGGCGAGCGTCACCATCGAGCCGGGCGACAAGGCGTTCCAGACCGCCGGATGCGCACAGTGGACCAAGGCGTGACGGCGGCCGGTGGGTTCGACCTCCTGGTCGTCGGCGACGCCAACCCCGACATCGTGCTGACCGGCGCGCCGCGCGACCTGGCGTACGGCCAGCGCGAACAGCTCGTCGCGGGCGGCGACCTGGTCCTCGGCGGGTCCGGCGCGATCACCGCGTGCGGGGCCGCCAGGCTCGGCCTGCGCACCGCCTTCGCCGGCCGCGTGGGCGACGACGCGGCGGGGCGTTTCGTGCTCGGCGCGCTGGCCGAGCGCGGGGTGGACGTCTCCCACTGCGTCACCGACCCCCGGCCCACGGCCATGACCGTCGTGCTCGCCGACGGGACGGACCGGGCCATCCTCACCTCGCCGGGCTGCCTGCCGCACCTGACCGCCGCGGACGTGCCGCGCGGCCTGGCCCGGCACGTGCACGTGTCGTCGTACTTCCTGCAGCCGGGACTGGCGGACGGGCTGCCCGCGCTGCTGGCGGAGCTGCGCGCGGCGGGCGCCACGACCTCGCTGGACACCAACGACGACCCGGCCGGCCGCTGGGACGGCCTGGCGGACGTGCTCGCCGTCACCGACGTGTTCCTGCCCAACGCCGGCGAGGCCAGGGCGATCGCGGCCCGCCTGTCCGGCGTCCGTGACGGGCCGCTGGAGGCCGTCGCGGCGCGGCTGGGCGCCCTCGGACCGGCCGTCGTCGTCAAGGACGGCGCGGACGGCGCCCTGGCCTGGGAGTCCGGCCTGGTGACGCGGGCCCCGGCCAGGCCCGTCGAACCCGTGGACACCGTCGGCGCGGGCGACAGCTTCGACGCGGGCTACCTCGCCGCCAGGCTGCGCGGGATGAGCCCGCGCGAATGCCTCGACGTGGCCGTGGCCTGCGGATCGTTGTCCACCCGCGCGGCCGGCGGCACCGCCGCCCAACCCACCTGGGACGACCTGTGAAGACCGCCCTGCCGTGTCGTTGCGCGGGTGAGTCCCGCTGGAGGAGGATGCGCTCAGCCCAACAAGGAGGATGACATGTCGGTGTTGCAGAGCTTCCTGGACAGCGTGCGCGGCGGTGCGATCGAGGTGGTCGACCTCACCGCGCCCCTGTCCTCCGAGACGCCGATCCTCCAGTTGCCCGAGCCGTTCGGCAACACCATCCCGTTCCGGCTGGAGGAGATCAGCCGTTACGACGACCGCGGCCCCGCCTGGTACTGGAACGACATCCACACCGGCGAGCACTCCGGCACCCACTTCGACGCCCCCGTCCACTGGGTCACCGCCCGCGACGGCCAGGACGTCTCCCAGGTGCCCGTACGCAGCCTGATCGCGCCCGCGGTCGTGCTCGACTTCGCCGCCGAGGCGGCCAAGGACCCCGACTTCCTGCTGCAGATCGACCACGTCAAGGAATGGGAACGCGCCAACGGCCCGCTGCCCGACGGCGGCTGGCTGCTCTACCGCACCGGCTGGGACGCCCGCTCCGCCGACCAGGCCGCCTTCCTCAACGCCGACGAGACCGGCCCGCACTCGCCGGGCATCTCGGTCGAGTGCGCGTCCTGGCTGGCCGCCGAGACCCCGATCCTCGGGCTCGGCGTGGAGACCGTAGGCACCGACGCCGGGGCCGCCCACTCCTTCGACCCGCCCTTCCCCTGCCACTCCTTCCTGCTCGGCGCGGGCAAGTACGGACTGACCCAGCTCCGCAACCTCGACCGCCTGCCGGTGACCGGGGCTGCCGTGGTCGCCCCGCCGCTGCCCATCGTGGGCGGCTCCGGCAGCCCCGTCCGCGTCCTGGCCCTGGTGGAACGTTGACCGTCCCGGAGACGGCGGCCGCGGCGGTCGGCCGGGCGCTGGCCGCCGGCGGCGTCCGCACGGCGTTCGGGGTGGTCGGCAGCGGCAACTTCCACGTCACGAACGCGCTGGTCGAGCACGGCGTCCGGTTCGTCGCGGCGCGGCACGAGGGCGGGGCGGCGACCATGGCCGACGCCTACGCCAGGATGAGCGGCGAGGTCGGCGTCGTCACGGTCCACCAGGGGCCGGGGCTGACCAACGCGATGACGGGGATCGCCGAGGCGGCCAAGAGCCGTACGCCGATGATCGTCCTGGCCGGTGAGGCGACGGACGCCCGCTCCAACTTCCACATCGACCAGGACGCCCTGGCCGCGGCGGTGGGCGCGGTCCCCATGCGTCTCACGGACGCCGCGCGGGCCGAGGAGCAGGCGCTCGAAGCCTTCCGCGTGGCCTCGCGGGAACGCCGCACGGTCCTGCTGAACCTGCCGCTCGACGTGCAGTCCGCCCCCTCCCGCTCCCGCGCCCCCGCCCCTGCCCTGACCGGCGCGGCCGGGCCCGACCGCTCAGCGGCGCAGGACACGACGGCCGGGCCCGACCGAGCGGCCGCGGACGACGCGACGGCCGAGCTCGGGCGGCTGCTGGCCGGGGCGCGGCGGCCGGTGTTCGTCGCGGGCCGCGGCGCCCGGCACGCCCGCCGCGAGCTGGAGGCGCTGGCCGACCGCACCGGCGCCCTGCTGGCCACCTCCGCCGTCGCCAAGGGCCTGTTCCACGGCAGCCCCTGGGACCTCGACGTGAGCGGCGGCTTCGCCACCCCGCTGGCCGCCGAGCTGATCCGCGGCGCGGACCTGATCGTCGGCTGGGGATGCGCCCTGAACATGTGGACGACCCGCCACGGCACGCTGATCCCGCCGGAGGCGAAGGTGGCCCAGGTCGACCTCGACCCGGCGGCCGTCGGCGCGCACGTCCGGGCCGACCTCGGCGTGGTCGGGGACGTCCGCGCCGTGGCGGCGGCCCTCACCGTGCCGGGCGGCGCCGCGCCGGGCTACCGGTCGGCCGAGCTGGCCCGGCGGATCAGGGACGAGGGGCGCTGGCGCTCGGTGCCGTACCGGGACGAGAGCGGCGCGGGCCGCATCGACCCGAGAACGCTCACCATCGCCCTGGACGACCTGCTCCCGAGCGAGCGCGTCGTGTCCGTCGACTCGGGCAACTTCATGGGATACCCCTCGATGTTCCTCGACGTGCCGGACGCCGGCGGGTTCTGCTTCACCCAGGCGTTCCAGTCGGTCGGGCTCGGCCTGGCGACCGCGATCGGGGCCGCCCTGGCCCGTCCGGACCGGCTGCCGGTGGCCGCCCTGGGCGACGGCGGCGCGTTCATGGGCATCGCCGAGCTGGAGACCGTCGTCCGGCTGGGGCTGCCCATGGTGGTCGTGGTCTACGACGACGAGGCGTACGGGGCGGAGGTGCACCACTTCGGGCCGCACGGGCATCCGCTCGGCACGGTCCGCTTCCCGCCCGCCGACCTGGCCGCGATCGCCCGGGGCCACGGGTTCGCGGCGGTGACCGTCACGGACGCCGCCGGGCTGGCGGGCGTGGCCGAATGGCTCAAGGGGCCCAGGGACCGCCCGCTGCTGGTGCACGCCAGGATCACCGGCGAACGCGGCTCCTGGTGGCTGGAGGAGGCCTTCAAAGGCCACTGAGCGGGGCCATGGGCCGGGTCCGGGGCCGGGGTTCGGGGCGGTCAGAGTTTGCGATAGGTGCGGGCCTCTTCGGCGGCGGCCAGCACCTCCGCCAGCGACCCGCCCGTGCACGCCGCCACGCACGCCGCCACCGCCCCCTCCACGAACGGCACGTCCGCGATCACCACCCGCCCGTCCTCCTCCAGCAGCCGGGCGGTCAGCACCGAGCTGCCGAGGTCGGGGATGATCAGCACGCCGTCGCCCCGGTCCACGCTGCGCACCGCCTGCTCGACGAGGTCGAAGCTGGTGCCCAGGCCGCCGTCCGCGGTGCCGCCGGCCGCCGCCACCGGCACGGGCTCCGCGGCGATCCCCAGGGCCAGCGCCGCCGTCTCGGCCGCCAGCCCGGCACTGTGCGAGACCAGCACCACCCCGACCATCAGCCCTCCGCCCGCCCCTGGCCCTCCGCCGGGCTCCGGCCCTCCCCGGGGGTCCGGCTCTCGGCCTGATCCTGGCCCGCTGCCTGGTCCTGGCCCTCTGCCCGGTTCCGGGCCACCGTGGCCAGGGCGCGCATGATCAGGGCCGCCGAGGCGGCTCCCGGGTCCTCGTGGCCCACGCTGCGTTCGCCCAGGTAGCTGGCCCGGCCCTTGCGGGCCTGGAGGGGGATCGTCTCGCGCGCGCCCTCGGCCGCCGCGTCCGCCGCCCGTTCGAACGCCTCCAGCGCCCCGATGCCGTCCCGTACGGCCAGGGCCAGCGACCGGGAGGCCGGGACCAGCGCGTCCACCATGGTCTTGTCGCCCACGGCCGCCTTGCCCAGCCGTTCCAGCGCGACCACCCCCTCCTCGAACGCCGCCTCGAAGCGGGCCAGCGTCACCGGGGACTCCAGCGTCCGGCCCATCTGCCGGAACATCGACCCGTACAGCGGGCCGGAGGCGCCGCCGACGCGGCGGATGAGGGCCGTGCCCGCGTCGGCCAGCACCTGCCCCGGGGAGCCCGGCGGCCGGTCGGCCAGCGCCTTGGCGACCTCGGTGAAGCCGCGGTCGAGGTTCGCGCCGTGGTCGGCGTCGCCGATGGCCGCGTCGAGGTCCGTCAGCCGTTCGCGGTCGCGGCGGACCAGCCGGGCCGCCTCGTCGAGCCAGTCCGCGAAGAAGCGGGTGTCCATCAACGCCCCCAGCGCAGCGCCGGCGTCTCGACGGGCGCGTCCCAGAGCCGGATGAGCGGGTCGTCGACCCGGCACACGGTGACCGAGAAGCCCTGCATGTCCAGGCTCGTCACGTAGTTGCCGACGAGCGAGCGGGCCACCCGCGCGTCCTTGCCCTTCACGAACGCCGCGACCTCGGCGAACAGCACGTACAGCTCCATGAGCGGGGTGCCGCCCATGCCGTTGACCATGACCAGCAGGTCGCCGCGGAGCGGCAGGTCGCTGTGCAGGGCCTCCATGGCGACGGCGGCCAGCTCGCGGGCCGAGGCCATCGGCACCCGCGTGCGGCCGGGCTCGCCGTGGATGCCGATGCCCAGCTCCACGTCCGTCTCGGGCAGGTCGAACGTCGGCTTGCCCGCCGACGGCGTCGTGCACGAGGTCAGCGCGATGCCGAAGGACCGGCTGCGCTCGTTCACCTCGGCGGCCACCCTGGCCACCTCGGTCAGCGGCGCGCCCTCCTCGGCCAGCGCGCCCGCGATCTTCTCCACGAACAGCGTCGCGCCCGTGCCGCGCCGCCCGGCCGTGTAGAGCGAGTTCTGGACGGCCACGTCGTCGTCGACCAGCACGGAGGCCACGTCGTTGTCCTCGGCCAGCTCGGCGGCCATCTCGAAGTTGAGCACGTCGCCGGTGTAGTTCTTGACGATGTGCAGCACCCCGGCGCCGCCGTCGACGGCCTTGGTGGCCTCGATGATCTGGTCGGGCACGGGCGAGGTGAAGATCTCGCCGGGGCAGGCGGCGTCCAGCATGCCGTGGCCGACGAACCCGGCGTGCAGGGGCTCGTGGCCCGAGCCGCCGCCCGACACCAGCCCCACCTTGCCGGGGCGCGGCCCCGCGGCCCGGTAGACCACGCGGTCCTGGACCCTCAGCTCGGGATGGGCCGCGGCCATGCCGTTCAGCGCGTCCTCCACCACGGAGTCGGCGGTGTTGATGAGCTTCTTCATGGTCAGAACATCTGCCCGTTCGCACGGGAGGGCAAGCGCCGCCGCGTGAACAGGGGGGATGTCCTACGATCTCGTGACCCGAGCCGATCTTTTCCGGGCGGGACCAGGTCTCCCGGGTGGCCTGCCGACCGGCGTGAGTAGGCTACCTTCTGCTCATGGCTGAGATTGTGTACCCGCCGGTGATCGCCGCCGCGCGGACCCTCTTTCGCGTGCTCGACTACCGCTTCCACATGGAGGGCACGGAGCACGTGCCGCGGACCGGGGGAGCGGTGCTGGTGAGCAATCACATCAGCTATCTCGACTTCATCTTCGCGGGGTTCGCCGCGGTGCCGTCCAAGCGGCTGGTGCGCTTCATGGCCAAGCAGGACGTCTTCGACCACCGCGTCTCCGGGCCGCTGATGCGCGGCATGCACCACATCCCGGTCGACCGCGGGGCCGGGGCGGGCTCGTACGCCACCGCACTGCGCAAGCTCAAGGCCGGCGAGGTGGTGGGCGTCTTCGCCGAGGCCACGATCAGCCGCTCCTTCACCGTCAAGGAGATCAAGAACGGCGCGATCCGCATGGCCCAGGCCACCAACGTGCCGGTCATCCCGGTCGCCCTGTGGGGCAGCCAGCGGTTGTGGACGAAGGGCCGTCCCAAGCAGCTCACCCAGCGGCACGTGCCGATCACCATCCTGGTGGGCGAGCCGTTCCACCCCAAGCGCGGGGAGGACGTCAACCAGCACACCGTCGACCTGCACACGCGCCTGTCGGAGCTGGTCGACCGGGCGCAGCGCACCTATCCCGAGGTGCCGCCGGGTGTCTGGTGGCAGCCCGCGCACCTGGGCGGCACCGCGCCCACCCCCGAGGAGGCGGCCGCCATGGACGCTGCCGAGGCCGAGGCCCGCGCCCAGCGGGACTGAGCCCGCCCGAGGCCGCCTGAACCGGTCAGATGGCGGCCTGGTAGGCGCTGGCGCGCATGCCCGCCAGCAGGCCCGCCGTCTGCTCCGGCGTGTAGCGGCGCACCGGGTCGTGGTGGAGCAGCCCCTCGATGAGCGGGCGCATCACCCCGGCCCGCCGCGGCGGCGGGTACGGGCCGCTGCGGGCCATGCCGAGCACCGTGGCCGCGTCCTGCCCGGGGTAGGGCGGCTGGCCCTCGACGGCGCTGTAGAGCGTCGCGCCGAAGGACCACATGTCGGCCTCCTTGCTGGCCGGCCCGCCATGCAGCCGCTCCGGGGCCATGAACGCGGGCGTGCCGCGCAGCCGCCGCGAGGTCGTCATGCGGATGTCGCCCTCGGCCGTGGCGATGCCGAAGTCGGTCAGCACCACGCGGTCGCCGGTCAGCATCACGTTCGCGGGCTTGACGTCGCGATGGAGCACGCCGGCCTTGTGCGCGGTGCGCAGCGCGGCGAGCAGGTGCTGGCCGATCGCCACCACCGACTGCGCGGGCAACGTGCCCACCTGGGAGAGCAGCTGGTGGAGTGAGAGCCCGTGCAGGTACTCCATCACGATCCAGAGCTTGCCGCCCACTTCCATCAGGTCGTGGACCGTGACGATGTTGGGGTGCGTCAGGCCGGCCGCCATCCGGGCCTCACGCAGCACCCGGCGGCGAACCATCTCGGCCTCACCGGCCAGAGTCAGCTCCTTCAACGCCACCTCTCGGTGGAGGAGCCGATCGAACGCCCGCCAGACGACTCCCATACCCCCACGACCGGCCTCCTCGTTCAGGAGGTACCGTCCGCCGATCTCCCGCATACCATCCCCTCAAGCTCGGGGATAATCATGTCATCTCCGCACACGGCATAGGGTGCCTAACGTGATCTGGATATGTCGGGAAGTGTAGGTTCGCTGGTCAGCGCCGCAGAAATTCGCCCAGGCAGGGCGCGCCACACGAGCCCCACCGCCACCAGGCACAGCCCCGCGGCCCCGGCCAGGACGGCGGCCAGCCCGAACAGGTCGCCCGCCAAGCCGCCGATCGCCGCGCCCACCGGCATGCCGCCCATGCCGACCAGCCGGTAGGCGGAGTTCACCCGTCCCAGCATCTCGCCGGGGATCAGCCGCTGGCGGATCGAGACGACCAGCACGTTGGCCGCCGCCCCCGTCACGCCCCACACCACCGCGACCGGGTACAGCGCCCACGGCGACGGCACGAGCATGGGGACGAGCAGCAGCAGGCTGCTGATCAGCCACGCCCCGACCAGCGTGCCGGCCTCGCCGATCAGCCGCGTGACCGGCCCGGTCAGCGGCGAGCCGAGCACCGCGCCGGCCGCGAACGCGGTCATCATGAGGCCGTAGCCGCTCGGGTCGAGGCCGATGCGCGACCCGTCGCCGACGGCCCACAGGACGAAGACGGCGAAGTATCCGGCGTTGGCCATGTTCAGCATGCCCGCGGAGATCGCCAGCCTGCGCAGCAGCCGGTGGGCCCACAGGTAGCGCAGCGCCTCGCCGATGTCGGCACGCAGCGGGCGGCGCGGCCCGGACGCGGCCGGAGCCGCCCGGAAGGAGCCGGCCATGCCGGTCAGCAGCAGGGCGGCGGCGGCGTACAGGAGGGCGGGGGCGCCGAAGAGGGCGGCGGGCAGCAGGCCGGCGAGCAGCCCGGCCACCGGCGCGCCGACGAAGTCGTTGCCGACGGTCTGGACGCCGACGATCCGGGCGTTGGCCCTGGTGAGGTCGTCCTTGGCGACGGTCATGGGCAGGACGGACTGGGCCGAGGTGTCGGCGAAGACCTCGCTCACCCCGGCCGCGAAGATCACCGCGAGCAGCGTCCACAGGTTCAGCAGGCCCGCCGTCGCCAGCAGCGCCGCCACCGCCAGCACCGCCGTACGCGCGGCGTTGGCCAGCGTCATGATCCGGCGGCGGTCGACCCGGTCGGCCACCGCCCCCGCGTGCAGGGCCAGCAGCAGCCAGGGCGCGGTCGCGGCGGCCCCGGCCAGCGACACCAGCGTGGGGGAGCGGGTCATGGACACGGCCAGCAGCGGCGCGCCGACCCGCAGCACACCGTCGGCCAGGTTCGACAGCGCGGTGGACGACCACAGGAACCAGAAGGCCCGCCCGAGACGGTTCACGAGTCACTCCGATAGTGTGTAAGGAAAAGTGTGCATAGATTCCTTTGCAAAGATAGGCTTGCACAGTGACAGACGGCAAGGGCTTTTCCGCCCGCACCCTCGACGCGAAGGCGCTGAAGTCGTTCGCGCACCCGCTGCGGCTGCGCATCTACGAGCTGCTCGACGAGCACGGCCCGGCCACCGCCACCGGCCTGGCCGGCCTGCTCGGGCAGAACACCGGGGCCACCAGCTACCACCTGCGCGAGCTGGCCCGCCACGGCATGATCGAGATCGCGCCCGAGCTGGGCCGGGGCAAGGAGAAGTACTGGCGGATCACGCCGGGCGGCTTCGGCTTCGGGCCGGCCAGGGATCACCCGGAGGAGGCCGACGCCCTGGAGTTCCTGCTGGACGACATGGTCCGGCAGCGCGGCGCGGAGCTGACCCGCTGGCGCGAGGGCTCGGCGCAGGCTCCCGAGGAATGGATGCAGGCCAGCGTGTTCGCCCGCCGCTCGCTGCGGCTCACCCCCGAGGAGACGGCCGACCTGCGCGACCGGGTGCTGGAGGTGCTGGACCGTTTCCGCCGCCTGTCGGACGGCAGGGACGCCCCCGCCGACGGCGCCCACGTCGTCGTGCACTTCGACGTCCTGCCGCTCGGCGCCACGGGCGACCCGCCCGCGCAGGACCGGTCCTGACCCCTGCGACGCGCGGCGCCCCCGTCCCGGGAGGGACGGGGGCGCCGTGGCCGGACGATCAGGAGATCAGGGTCATGGCCCGCTCGACGGTGCCCTCGGGCGCCTTGGCGGGCGAGCCCGCGTCGAACGGCGGCTGCGGGTCGTACTCGATCGCGAGCTGCACCGCCTGGGCCGTCTCGACGCCGTCGGCCTGGGCCAGCAGGGTCAGGGCCATGTCGATCCCGGCCGACACCCCGGCGGCCGTCACGATCTTGCCCTCGGTGACGACGCGCTCGCCAACCGGCTCGGCGCCGACGCCCGCCAGGCCGTCCAGCACCGCCCAGTGGGTGGTCGCGCGCACGCCCTTGAGCAGCCCCGCCGCGCCCAGCACGTACGAGCCGCTGCACACCGACGTCGTCCACCGCGTGTGCTCGTGGGCCTCGCGCAGCCAGCCGAGCAGCGCCTCGTCCGACATCGCCTCCATCGTGCCGGGCCCGCCGGGCACGAGCACCACGTCGGGACGCGGCAGGTCGGCGTAGGTGGCGGTGGCGGCGATCGACAGGGTGCCCTGGTCGTCGGTCACCGGCCCCGCCTCCCCGGCGACGAACGTCACCGTGACGCCGGGCGCGAACGCCAGCACCGTGTAGGGGCCGACCGCGTCGAGAGCGGTGAAACGGGGATAAAGCGGGATTGCCACGTGCATGGTGTCATTTCTCCTTCGACTGGAATCTGCGGCGGTGCTCGCCCGGCGACACCCGCCAGTGGCGGCGGAAGACGCGGTAGAGGGTCTCCGGCGTGCCCAGGCCCGCCTCCCTGGCCACGGTCTCCAGGGGGTGCCCGGTGACCTCCAGGAGGCGTCTGGCGGCGTCGGCGCGGCTGCGTTCGACGTACCGGCCGGGTGGCAGGCCGGTCTGCTCGGTGAAGACGCGGGAGAAGTGCCGTTCGCTCATCCCGACGCGCCGGGCGAGCGCGGGCACGCTCAGGTCGGCGGCCGGGTTGGCGTCGATGTAGCCCTGCAGCTCCCGCAGGGGGAGGCTGCGCGGCGTCATGGCCCGCATCGGCGCGCTGAACTGGCTCTGCCCGCCCGGCCGGTGCAGGTAGACGACGAGCCCGCGGGCGACGTCGCGGGCCAGCTCGTGGCCGTGGTCCCTGGCCACCAGCGCGAGCGCGAGGTCCACGCCGGACAGCACGCCCGCCGAGGTCCACACGTTGCCGTCCTCGATGTAGAGCGGATCGGGGTCCACCTCGACGTCGGCGTAGCGGTGGCGCAGGTCGTCGGCGGACAGCCAGTGGGTGGTGGCCCGGCGGCGGCCGAGCAGCCCGGCCTCGGCCAGCAGGAAGGCCCCGTTGCAGACCGAGGCCACCCGTCCCGCCCGCGCGGCCAGGGCGGCGACCGCCCCGACCAGCGCGCGGTCCTCCAGTTGCCGGGGCACCGACAGCCCGCCGGCCACCATGAGCGTGTCGATCGGCCCCGACACCTCGCCGAGCGCCCCCGCCATGACGGTGACCCCGTTCGACGCGCTCACCGCGCCCCCCGCCACACCGGCCACCTCGACCCGGTAACCACGTCCCCGGGCGATCAGGTCGGCGGTCGCGAACACGTCCGCCGGCCCGGCCATGTCCAGCAACTGGAAGCCCGGGAAGACGACGATCACGATCCGTCGCTGCATGCCTTCATGCTGGTCGCGGCCCTGCATTGGCGTCAATGACACAAACCTTGCACATTACGCCACCCGCTCCCGCCTCCTGGCGCAGGCGGGTTACACTTATTGCAGATATCGAGGGTCGGAGGTGGTCATGCCCCGCAGCGGCGTCCTGGCCGGCGCGACGCGCGTCGAAGCCGACAGCGGTGACCGCAAGCTGCTCGAACATCTGGAGGCGACGGCTGCCGCAGGGAACGCGTCGCTGGTGCTGCGCGGGCCGGACGGCACCGACCTCGTGCTGCCGCGCTCGTTGGTCAGGCTCCTGGTCGCCGCGGCGCGCGACCTCGGCAAGGGACACGCCGTCTGGGCCCTGCCCGCCGAAGCCCTGTTGAGCCCCAACGAGGTCGCGGAGCTGCTCGGGCTGTCGCGTCCCTTCGTCGTGCGACTGCTGGACGAAGGCGAGATCCCCGCGCAACCTCTTCCAGGCAGCCGTCATCGTGTCGTTCGCCTGGAAGATGTCCTGGAGTTCCAGGATCGCCGGGAGCGTCGCGCCGAAGCCCGTCGCAGGATCATGGAGGTCGCCGAGGAGGCGGAACTACCCTACTGATCTCCCGAGGGATATTGGCTGATGGCGCGGGTCTTCGTCGACACCGACGTGCTGTTCCCGTTCTCGCTGATGGACCTCATGCTCGCGCTGACCGAGGACGCCGTGCACACGTGGGTCTGGAGCGATCACCTGCTCTCGGAATGGGAACGTGTCATCGTGCGCGAGCAGCACCGCTCCGCCCATGCGGCGGCGCGCATCGGGGAGGTGATCCGTGAGTTCTTCGCCGACAGCCGGGTCTCCGAGGACGACTACAAGCACCTGATCGATCAGATGGAGGGCCCCGACCTCGACGACCGCCATCACATGGCTGCCGCGATAGCGGGTCACGCCCGGACCCTGGTCACCTGGAACGTCACGGACTTCCCGGCGTCGTTCCTCGGCCGCCACGGGGTGAGCGTCAGCACTCCCGATGCGTACCTGCGCTCGCTGCTGGGCCGCAGTTCGCGTGAGGTGCTGGGCGTGCTGGCCCGGATGGCGGCGGGGAAACGCCGTCCGCCCATGACCGTCCATGACGTCCTCGCCGCGCTGGGCAGGGCAGGCGTTCCGGGCTTCGCCAGAGGCGCGGGAAGTCTCCTGACGATCGTAGAGGGCGGTTTCTGACGGAATTGGAGACGGCCGGCACCCCTGCAGGGGTGCCGGCCGTGGCTCTTGGGGGCGTCAGCCCATGTGGGGGTAGCGGTGGTCGGTCGGCGGGACGAAGGTCTCCTTGATCGTGCGGGCGTTCACCCAGCGGATCAGGTTGAAGATCGAGCCGGCCTTGTCGTTGGTGCCCGAGGCGCGCGCGCCGCCGAACGGCTGCTGGCCCACGACCGCGCCCGTCGGCTTGTCGTTGACGTAGAAGTTGCCCGCCGCGAAGCGCAGCCGCTCCGAGGCCGCGGCGATGGCGTACCGGTCCTGGGCGATGATCGAGCCGGTCAGCGCGTACGGGGCGATGCCCTCCATCTGGTCGAGCACCGTGTCGAAGTCGCGGTCCTCGTAGACGTGCACGCCGAGGATCGGCCCGAAGTACTCCTTGACGAAGATCTCGTCCGTCGGGTCGGCGCACTCCAGGATGGTCGGCTTGACGAAGTAGCCGACGCCGGAGTCGTAGGAGCCGGTGAGCACGTCGATGTTCGAGGCGGCCCGCGCCCGGTCGATGGCGTCCTTGTGCTTGGCGAAGGCCCGCTCGTCGATGACCGCGCCCATGAACGTCGACAGGTCGGCCGCCACGTCGCCCACGGTCAGCGACTCGGCCACGCCCACGAAGTCGTCACGCATGCGGTTCCACACCGAACGCGGCACGTACGCCCGCGAGGCCGCCGAGCACTTCTGGCCCTGGTACTCGAAGGCGCCCCTGACCAGCGCGGTCGAGAGCACCGCCGGGTCGGCCGACGGGTGGGCCAGCACGAAGTCCTTGCCGCCGGTCTCGCCCACCAGGCGCGGGTAGCCGTGGTAGGAGGCGATGTTAGCGCCGATCGTGCCCCACAGGTGCTGGAAGGTGGGGGTCGAGCCGGTGAAGTGCACGCCGGCCAGGGCCGGGTGCGTCATCGCGACCTCGGAGACGGCCTGCCCGTTGCCGGTGACCATGTTGATCACGCCCGGCGGCAGCCCGGCCGCCTCCAGCAGGCGCATCGTGTGGTGCGCGGCGAGCTGCTGCGTCGGCGACGGCTTCCAGACGACGACATTCCCCATCAAAGCGGCAGAAGTCGGCAAATTTCCGGCGATGGCGGTGAAGTTGAACGGCGTGATCGCCAGCACGAATCCCTCAAGGGGCCGGTACTCCATCCGGTTCCACACGCCGGGCGACGAGATCGGCTGGTCGGAGTAGAGCTGACGGGCGTAGGCCACGTTGAAGCGCAGGAAGTCGATCAGCTCGCAGGCCGCGTCGATCTCCGCCTGCTGCGCCGACTTCGACTGGCCCAGCACGGTGGCCGCGTTCAGCGTCTGGCGCCACGGACCGGCCAGCAGGTCGGCGGCCTTGAGGAAGACCGCGGCCCGCTCGTCGAAGGACAGCGCCCGCCAGGCGGGCGCCGCCCGCAGGGCGCTGTCGATGGCGTCCTGCACGTCCTGAGCCGTAGCGTCGTTGGTACGGCCCAGGACGGAGGCATGGTTGTGCGGCTGCACCACGTCGATGGGCGCGCCGCCGCCGAGCCGCTGCTCGCCGTCGATCGTCATGGTCAGGTCGACGGGGGAGCCGGCCAGCTCCTTGATGCGGTCCTCCAGTGCCGAACGCTCGGCGCTGCCCGGCGCGTAGCCGAGCACGGGCTCGTTCACGGGGACGGGGACGTTGCTGATGGCATCCATTTACTTACCCCCAAGGGCACGAAGGAAGAAGGCGACGTTGGCGGGGCGCTCGGCCAGCCGGCGCATGAAGTAGCCGTACCAGTCGTCGCCGTAGGGGACGTACACGCGGACCGTGTGGCCGGCCCCGGCCAGGGCCTCCTGCCGGTCGGTCCGGATCCCGTAGAGCATCTGGAACTCGTGGTCGCCGAGCGTCCGGCCGAAGCGGTCGGCGAGCAGCTCGGTGATGGAGATCAGCCGGTCGTCGTGCGTGGCCACCATGGGGTAACCCTTCCCCGCCATGAGGATGCGCAGGCATCGCACGTACGCCTTGTCCACGGCCTGCTTGTCCTGGTGCGCGACCGAGGCGGGCTCGCGGTAGGCGCCCTTGACCAGCCGGACGCGCGAGCCCTCGTGGGCCAGGTCGCGGCAGTCGTCCTCGCTGCGGAACAGGTAGGCCTGGATCGCCACGCCGGTCGACGGGTAGTCCTCGCGCAGCTTGCGCAGGATGCCCAGCGTCGAGTCGACGGTGGTGTGGTCCTCCATGTCGAGCGTCACGGTCGAGCCGTTGGCCGCGGCGGCGGCGCAGATCTCGCGGGCGTGCTCCAGGGCCATGCCGTCGTCGAGCCGCTGCCCGACCGCCGACAACTTGACCGACACCTCGCCCCGGGCGCCGAGCTGGAGCGGCTTCAGCGCCTCCAGCAGCGTCACGTACGCCCGCGCCACGGTCTCGGCGGCGCGCGCGTCGCGCGTCTCCTCGCCGAGGTGGTCGACGGTCACGGCCAGGTTGGCGTCACGCAGCCGTTCGATGGCGTTCCGGGCCTCCTGGACGCTCTCGCCCGCGACGAACCGGTCCACCACCTTGCGGGTGAGCGGAAAGCCTGACACGGAACGGCGCACGACGCCGCTCCCGGAGGCGGCAAGGAGCAGTTGACCCAACATGCCTCAAGTCTAGAAACCCCAGGTCAGAGGGGGCCATGAACGCGCGTAACGATCGATGTGGCAGGCTGTCATACAAATGCACAACACGTCCGACCTTCAGGAAATCGTCGACGAGATCGCCGCCACGCTCGGGGCGTCCGCGACGCTGGAGGACCGCTCGTTCCGGCTGCTCGCCTACGGCGCCCAGCACGGCGACATCGACACGGTCCGCCAGGAGTCGATCCTGCGCCGGCGCGCCACCGGCGAGGTGCGCGACTACTTCGAACGCTATGGCATCGCCAGGGCCGGCGGCCCGGTCCGGATCCCGGCCGACGCCGAGCTCAAGGTGCTGGCCCGGGTCTGCTGGCCGCTGCGGCACGGCGAGGTCACCTACGGCTACCTGTGGCTGCTGGACTCCGGCACCCTCGCCGACGAGGCGCTGCGCCGCGTCGCGCCGCTGGTCGCCAGGGCCGCCGCGGCGCTCGCCCAGGAGGCCAGGAGCCGCCAGGACCTCGGCCGCGGCCTGCTCGCCCTGCTCTCCGCCGACCCCGAGGAACGCGCCGCGGCCTCCATCGAGGTCCCCGGCCCGGTCACCGCGGTCGCCGTGCGCGAGTCCAGCGAGCGCGTGGCCGCCCTCTGGACGCTCCCGCGCGGCGTGCTGGCCCGCACCGGCTCGCCCGTCGCCCTGCTGGCCCCCGCCCACCTGGCCGGAGAGGTCGCCCAGACCCTGCAGAGCGCGTACGGCACCGCCGCCGGCATCGGCGCCCCCAGGAACGACCCGGCCGAGGCGTGGCAGAGCTGGCGCGAGGCCCGCCAGGCGCTGCGCATCGCCGAGCACTTCCCCCGGCACGCCCCCATCGCCCGCTGGCAGGACCTGGGCGTGCACCGCCTGCTGGCCCGCCTCGGCCGCGCCGACCTGCGCGAGCTGGCCGCCGAGACCGCCGCCCTCGACGCCGAGCTGGCCCAGACGCTGGAGGTCTACCTCGATCTCGGCGGCCACGCCCAGAAGACGGCCGCCGAGCTGGGCGTCCACCGCCAGACCCTCTACTACCGCCTGGGCAAGGCCGAACGCCTCCTGCACCGGGACCTGTCCGACGGCGACGACCGGCTGACCGTGCACCTCGGGCTGAAGGCGGCCAGGCTGCTGCCTCAGGACGGCCGGTAGACCTTCACCCAGTCCACGTACATCGACACCGTCGCGGGGGTGGAGGAGTCGCGGCAGCGTGGCTCGCACACCACGTCGTTCTGCAGCGCCAGGCCCATGCGGTCGCCGTCGGGCACGTACGGGCCGCGGTAGTCCCACACCTTCCTGCCGTCCAGCCAGAACGTCAGCCGGCCGGGCAGCCAGTCCACGGCGGCGGTGTGCCAGCGGGTGAAGTCGGCCCGCAGCTGCCGTTGCGCCCGGCCGCGCCCGCCGTGCACGAAGATGCCGCCGCCCTGACGGCGCGGGTCCACGATCTCGGCGAAGTCGACCTCGGCGTAACCGTCGCCCTCGCTCTGGGTGGTGGGCCACAGCAGCGCGACCGGCGTGTAGCCGTTGCCCGCCTCGGCCCTGAACCGCACCTCCCACCTGCCGTAGCGCTGGGTGAGCCGGGTGGCCACGCCGCCGGACAGGTCCTTGCCGCCGTACCGGCCGCCCTTGAGGCGCAGCATCCCGTCCGCGACCGTGGCGGCCCGGCCCGTACGGGGGTTACGGGCCGCGTCCGGCGAGTGGTAGACCATCCATTTGCCCGTGTCGACCGAGGAGCCGTCGAAGTTCTCGACGAGGACGGGCGCGCCCCACCTCGACGTCTCCGCCTGTGCGCTCTGGGGCAGGGCGAGGGCCGTGATCAGCGCCGCCACCGCCGCCCGCTTCGAACCGCGAGTAGACATGCGGACCATCGAAGCAAAGATCTCACTCTGGTAACAAGGGCCCCTTCCGGACAGGTTGGGCGCCGGCGGTCATGCCCGGGAACGGCGGGAGGCGGACGGCTTCCGCCGCCCGCCTCCCGCGCGGTCTCCGTCAGGCGCAGGCCGACTCGTAGACGCGGACCAGTTCCTGGCTCACGCGCTCCCAGGAGTAGCGCGAGCGCGCCCGGTCGGCGCCGGCGTACCCGAGCGCGGTGCGCAGCGTCGGGTCGCACAGGATCTCGCGGGCCAGCCGCGCGGTGCGCGCCGGCCGGTCCGGCGGGACCAGCAGGCCGGTCACGCCGTCGATCACGGAGTCGAGGTGGGCGCCCACGGCCGAGGCGATCACCGGCACGCCGCAGGCCATGGCCTCCAGCGCGACGACGCCCGTCGCGGCCTCGCGCGGCACCGACACCACGGCGTCCGCGCTGCGCATCAGCTTCGGCACCGAGGCCCGCTTGACCTGCCCCAGCAGCGTCACCCGGTCGGCGACGCCGAGCTGCTCGGCCAGGGCGCGCAGCCGGCGCGCGTCCCTGTCGTCGTCCAGTTCCTCGGGCTCGGGGCCGCCGGCGATGACCAGCTCGACGTCCGTCAGCCCCTGCAGCGCCCGCACCGCCGTGTACGCCCCGCGCTCGGGGGACAGCGGGCCGACGTGCAGCAGCCGCTTGCGGGCGCCCTTGGTGGCGATCGCCCCGCGCCGCTGGAAACGCTCGGTGTCCACACCGTGCGGCACGATCGCGATGTTCCCGCGCGGCACGCCCAGCCTGATCAACGCCGACTCCTCGTCGCCCGAGCCGGCGATGACCGCCTTGGCCCGGCGTCCGAGCGCCCGCTCCAGCTTCTGGTGCGCGGCGTCCACGGTGTGGAAGGTCTGCATGACCGGAACGTCCAACCCCTTGGCGCCCGCCACGGCGGCGAGCCCCCCGGTCCACGAGTGGGCGTGGATCACGTCCGGGCGCTCCTGGTTCCAGCGCTTCATGAGGTGCTCGCCCACGTCGTTCAGGTACGGTACGACGTCCTCGGGCGTGAGGTCCTTGGCCGGGCCCACGTCGATCTGCTCCAGAGTGACCCCCGGGGCCACCCGCGTCTTGGGCTTGCCCTCGGCGTCGTCACGGCGGGAGTAGATGGTGACGTGGTGTTCGCGGCCCAGCTCGCGCGCTACGGAGAGAATACGGTGGCGCTGGTTTCCCTTGGCGGACGCGACGATCGCAATATTCATGGCACACCTCAGCGTGGAAAAGCCTTCAAGGTGTGCCTGCGTCTTAGGCACGTTGTTCTACGGAAAGACAATACCCATGTTTAGCCGGATCGCAAACCCCCGCAGATCAGACACCCTTGAGGGCCAGGACGACGATCTCGTCCCACACCTGGCCGCCCGAGAAGGCGTGCCGGTCGGCCTCCACGGCCTTGACCACGGTGGCCGGTGACTGGCCCGCGCAACGGCCCAGCACGTCGGCCAGCCGCTCCTCGCCGTACGGCTCGCCGGCGTCGTTCCTGGAGGAGATCAGGCCCTCGGAGTAGAGCACCAGCGTCTCCCCGACGGAGACGGTCAGCTCCTGCACGCCCGTCTCGGCCTCGGGGGAGATGCCCATCGGCACGCCGCCGCCCGCCGCGAAGCGCACGTTGCCGTCGGGCTGCAGCAGCGCCGCCGGATGGTGACCGGCCGAGGAGAGCTGGATCGTCCGGCCCTTGACGAACCCCACCACGGCCATCACGAACATGCCCGTGCCCTGCGCCACCAGAGCCTCGTTGACCTTGCGCATCACCAGGTCGGGATGGGACTCCCAGGTGCTGAGCACCCGCAGCCCGCCGCGCACCATGGCGCTGACCGAGGCCGCCTCCTCGCCCTTGCCCGCCGCGCCGCCCAGGGCGAACCCCCAGCCGCCCGCGACCGGGAACACGTCGTAGAACTCCGCGCCCACCGACGCACCCGGATGGTAGACCGCAGACGCCTCGTAGCCGGGCACGTCGGGCAGGTTGCGCGGGGCCACGCTGGCCGACAGCGCGTCGGCGGCCCGCGAACGGCTCTGGAAGCTCGACTGGGCGCGCACGGCCAGGCCGAGCTGCATCCCGACGTCTTGCAGCACGCCGAGGTCGGCCAGCGAGAACGGCGGCCGGTCGTGCGTGCGCACCAGCGTCAGCACCCCGTCGGACTGCCCGATCGGCACCGACAGCAGCGAGCCGGCGCCCATCGCGGTCAGCAGCGGCCCGTCGGCGGTGAAGCCGAGCAGCGACTCGTCGTCGACCATCTCGTGCACCACGCCCGAGCCGCGTTCCAGCACCTGCATCACCACCTGGCTGCCGGCCGGGTCGGCCGACTCCACCAGCCGCACCAGGTCGCCCAGCGGGTGGTTCTTCGGCGCCACCACCACCGAACGCCGCGGCAGCCCGTCGCGCACCAGGTCGGCGATCACCCAGTCGGCCCACTCGGCCGCCAGCAGGCGCGTCGTCCGCGGCAGCGCCACCGGGCGCAGCAGCGCCTCCTCGTCCAGCAGCAGCCCGCCGACCCTGGCCAGCAGGTCCTGCCGCTTGGACGCGGCCAGCAGCAGCGCCCCGTCGGACTGCTCGGGCCGCCGCCCCCCGGGCTCGGGGAGCTGCACCTCGGTGGGCAGCGCCACGGCCGCCACCATCTGCTGCGGCTCGCCCGGCATCGTCACCCGCGTCAGCGCGAGCTGCACGGTGTGCGTCCGCCCCTGGTGCGCCAGCCGCGTCTCGAACGCCGACGGCTGCCCGGTCTGCAGCACCGAGTTCAGGTGCGAGCGGAACGCCGCCCGCCTGGAGACGTCCACCAGCAGCGGGAACGACCGCCCCACCAGGTAGCCGTCGGGGCTGCCGAGCACCCGCGAGGTCTCCGGGTTGATCCGCCGGACCACCCCGCCGCCGTCGAGCACGATCACCGGCACCGGGAAGGCCCGGAACACCTGGCGCAGCAGCTTCAGCTCCCGCTGGGTGCCGTCCTTCTTGCTCGCGGCGCGCTTGGGCGCCTTGCGCAGCGCCTCGCGCGCCTCGGCGAGCAACTCGGCGGCGGTGTCCAGTTCGGCCAGGGCCGCGTCGAGCGTGGGCGCGAGGTCGGTAGGGTAGGCGGTCCTCGCCTCACGCAAGGACGACACGCGTCCCGCCAGCGCGTCCAGAGCGTGTTCGAGGTCCGGCATGGTCATCCTTTGACGCTACGCCACCGGGGATAACGGTAGCCATAAGGGGTAGGGGCTTCTTGCTATGGAATCGACCGCGATGATCACTCCCGGGCTCGCCCGAGACCTGGCGGCGCTGGGGCGACTGGGTGAGGACACCTCCACGGAGAGCGTGTTGCGCGGCCTGACCACGGCGCTGGCGGCCGGTGTGCCCGGGTGCTCGGGCGGCTCGGCCGAACACTGGCGCGACCAGCGGGTGCTGGTCTCCGGCTCGCACAGCGAGCTGATCATGCTGGTCGAGGGCGAACGCGAACTCGGTGAGGGACCCTCCCTGGAGGCCCGCCAGAGCGGCGCCCGCGCGAGCGTGAGCGACGTGCTGAGCGACAGCCGCTGGCCCCGCTACAACGCACTGGCGACCCGCTGGGGGGTGCGTTCGGTACTGATCGTGCCCATCGAGGTGGCGCCGGCGCAGCTCATCGTCGGACTCTACTCCGTGCGCCCGGGTGCCTTCTCCCCGCAGGCCGCCCACTCGCTGGCCGACATGCTGACCGAGCAGGTCGGGGTGGCCATGGCGAACATGTGGGAGTTCGAGGAGGTGCGCACCGACGCCGCCCAGCTCCAGGAGGCCCTGGCCGGCCGGTCGGTCATCGACCAGGCCAAGGGCATCATCATGCAGACCAGCGGATGCACGGCCGAGGCCGCCTTCGAGGAGCTGCGCAGGATCTCGCAGCACCATCAGGTCAAGGTGGCCGATCTGGCCAGGCTGCTGGTGGAGGAGCACCAGCGCAAGTCGACGCGTCGCTCATAGGGCCTCAGCCGATGGCGGCCAGGGCGTCGTCGAGCGTGTCGTACAGCGGCAGACGCTGGGCCAGCCCGGTGATCCACATCACCTTCGACTTGGAGTACTCCACGCCGACCAGCGCGAACTTCGCACGTGAGGCCAGGCTCGTCTGCCAGTGATGGACGATCAGCCCGAGTGCCCGCGAATCCATGAACGTCACCCCGGCCAGATCGAGTATCAGGTCGGCTCCGGCCAGCGACAGGTAGTCGGCGAACTGCTCACGCGTCGTGGCGTCGAGCACACCGTCGACCTTGACGACGGTGATCTCGCCGACGGGCGATGACGTCAGGCTCAGGGCGGCCACGGGCCCCTCGCCGTTTTCGGGCATTGTCACGAAGCAACCCTACTGTCACCACGCGACCGAGGAATACTTCCCGCGGCAGGGGGGAGACTGGGACCGAAGTCCAGCAGAGGGCTTCCGTCTCGAGAGTAGAGCGAGGCGTGCCTCTGCCTGGGCTTTTCTGCTGGCGGAGGCCGCCCTGCGACCCATATGAGGAGCAGCGATGGCTGTGCAGGAGTACGTCCTCGAGGAGATGACCGCGGAAGAACTCCTGGCTGAGATGGTCAGGGAAGACACACCCGACAGCCACAGGGAACGGCTGCGCGAGCGCATCGTGGAGATGCACCGGCCACTGGCCATGGAAATCGCCAGGCGTTACCGATACCGGGGCGAACCTCTGGAGGACCTCCTCCAGGCCGCGTACGTCGGCCTGATGAAGGCCGTCAACGGCTTCGACCCGACCCTCGGCCACGCCTTCAGGGGCTACGCGGTCGTCACGATGACCGGTGAGGTCAAGCGGCACTTCCGCGACCGCACCTGGGCCATCCGGGTCCCGCGTCTCTACCAGGAGCGACGGTCCGAGCTCAACCGGCTCGTCGCCGACCTCAGCCAGGACCTCGGCAGGTCCCCGACCGTGGCCGAGCTGGCCGCGAAGATGAACATCTCGGAGGAGGACGTCCTGCTCACCCTCGACGCCTCGGCCGCGTACAGCACGCTGTCGCTCGACGCGCCGCTCGGCACCGACGACGACGCGGCCTCGCTCGGCGACGTCATCCCCGAGGACGACGACACGCTGAGCACCATGGTCGACCGCGAGGCCGTCAAGCCGCTCATCGACGCGCTGCCCAGCCGCGAGAAGCACATCCTGCTGCTGCGCTTCTTCGGCAACATGACGCAGGCCGAGATCGCCGCCGAGTTCGGCATCTCGCAGATGCACGTCTCACGGATTCTCCGTAAGGTACTCGACCAGCTCCGCAGTGAGCTGCTGGTCGGTTAGCCGCTGGCCGGCTGGTGAGAGAAAGGCGAGTCGCCGGGTGAACGAGGACGTCGAGCCTCAGTCGGGCTACACGAGCCCGCCACCCGGCGTGCCCGTGAAGGAGCTGCGCTTCCGCCTGCCGGACCTGCCGGAGGTCCGGCAGTTCGCCGAGGACGAGGCCCGCGCCGTGGGGATGCCCGAGGAGGCGGTCGGCGACTTCGTCATCGCGGTCAACGAGGTGGCGACCAACGCGGTCACGCACGGGGCCGACCGGGCGGCCATGCGGACCTGGGTGATCAGCGGGGACCTGGTGGTCGAGGTGCACGACGAGGGCTTCTGGAAGCCGGGGCCGCTGCCGGGGGCGGTGGGGGGGATGGGGTTGTGGGTGGCGCGGCTGCTGTCCTCTGATTTCACGTTGCGGGTGGGGAGCGGGGGGAGCACCGTGATCATGAGGTTTCCCGGTAAGGGGTGATCCTCGGGGAAGCCGGCTTCGGCGCCTGGCCCGGGTGCGCTGGGCCTGTCTTCGTCGATCTCGGCGTTGACTCTTCTTCATTCCGCTCTGCCCCGGGTCCGCCCCGATTTTTCTGGATATTTAGCCCTATTTAGTTCTTTGGGGTGTTTCGGGTGGGAGGCCGGTCGGCCTCCCACCCTGACCGCGCGTTCAGCGGCTGCTCAGCGGCGGCTGCGGCCGCGCCAGTGGCCGGTCCCGCCGCGGATGCTCGCCGTGCCGACGCCTGCCTGATGCAGGGCCAGCAAGGTCAGCCCCAGCAGGACGAACGTCATGCCGGAGATCCCGCCGATCTTCACACCCACGAGGTCGAGCAGGAAGCCCAACCCGAAGATGATCGCTGCGACGACTGCGAGCATGCCGATCACCTCCTCGTTTCAGCGGACAGATTGTGCGTGGACAGCGCCAGCAGCCGCTCCAGGACGTTGCGGTAGTCGCGGAACGCCTGACGCAGGTCCTCGGTGTCGGGGGAGTCGACGTCCTTCCAGCGTTCGCGCAGAGCGCCGGTACGGCTGGTGAGAGAGTTGGTCAGCGACTCCACCACCTCGCCGACCAGGCCGTCCGCGCGCTGGATCGCCTCGGCGGGGTCGTCCACGAAGGACGCCTGGACGTCCCGCCAGCGGGCCTGCACCTCGGCGGGGTCCTGGTCGAACAGGGCGACCTCCAGAGGGGCCGCGTGAGAGGGAACGTCATCGACCGGAGCGCCCTCGACGGGCGCTCCCTGGACGGGCGCTCCCTGGACGGGCGCCCCTTCGAGGGGAGCCCCCTCGACCGGCCGCCCGCCCTCGCCGAACTCACCGTCGGTGAGATCGTTGTCGGTGCGACGGCTGTCGGTGAGACCGCCGTCGGTCGCCAGCCCGTCGCGGGCCGCCCCAGCTGGGGTCAGGTTGTCACGCGCGAGATCGTCGCGCGCCAGATCGTCGTCGTCCCGCTCGCCGTGAACCAGGACGTCGTCCTGAGCTCGCCCGTGATGGGCCAGTTCGTCGTGGGGCCGGTCGCCGTGCACCGACCTGTCCTCGGGCCGGTCGCCGTGGACCAGCACGTCGTCGGACCGGTCGCTGTGCACGAGCACGTCGTCGGACCGGTCGTCGTGGCGTGCCCCGGTTCCGGACAGCACGTCCCGGGAGGTCTCGTGCCCGGGCGTCTCGTCGGCGGGGACGCCGGCGTGAGCGGGGTCGGGGTCGGGGACGGGGTCGGGGGAGCGGTGATCGGCACCGTGTCCCAGAAGGGTCTCGCGGTGCGGCTCGGTCGGCAGTTCGCCGGCGTCGCCGGTGCTCGCGTAGGGGTCCTTGTAGGACGGCTCGTCGTCATGGTCCCGGTCGGGGACCGTGGGGGCGTACCCGTGGCTCGCCGAAGTGTGACCGGCGTCGTTCGGGTAGCCGCCGTCGTGCCGCCCTGTGGTGTCGTCGGACCCGTCGGTGAGGTCCCTGTGCTCGCCGTCCCTGCCGGCCTCGTCCGACCGCTGCGACGGGACCTTGAGCTCGTCCTCGTTCCTTCTGCTGCTGCTCATCTACGTTCACCGCCCTCGCGTGGTCTCGTGCAGCAGTTCCTCGAACAACGCGCGGTAATGAACCATGGCCTGCCGGAGCTCCTCGGTCGAGGCTTCCTTCCTGGCCGCCCGCCCGCTGATCTCGTGGGCCGTCCTGTAGTGGTCGAGAGTGGCCGCGTGCCCGACCGACAGATCGGACAGCCGCTGCTCGAAGTCGTCCGTGGGGTAGCCGCGGTCCGCCATCACCGAGGTGACGAGCTGGTCCGCCTCGGTCACCGCGAACCCGGGAGCGTCGACGAAACGCTCCTGGACCTCGGTCCACCGGTTGGCGTACGCGTCGCGCGTCTCCTCCGGCAGCGGCCGGATGTCGAGCTCGGAATGGCGCTGCTCGCGGGCGATGAGCTCCCGCTCGGCCTCACGCCGGTTGTCACTCTCGGCCACCGTACGCTCGTACTCAGGGCCGAAACGTTCGCGGAGACGGCTGCGGCGTTGCTGCTGTAGCACGACATAGCCCACTGCGGCGAGCGCCACCACCGCGACCACGACGACGGCCACCCAGATCAAGGTGGTCATTGATGTTCGCCTCCGGTCTCTGTAATGAGACCTGCGACTGCCCACGATCAAGGCCATCGAAACTCGCGTGCTCAGTGAGCTGCAAGCCCTTTCCTGGCGGCCTCCAGCACCGTCGCGACGTGCGAGCCGGCAGGTGACGCCGGAACCTCACTGAACCCCTCATCCGCCTCGTACCGGACGTCCAGCCCCGCGTCCACGAGCCGCTGCGCCCATCGCAGCGCCGTGTTCAACCGCTCCGCCGCCGGCGGCTTCCCCTGCGCCGCCGCCGACAGGTTCCGCAGATTGGTGGCCGGCCCGGACTGCGCGTGCACGCGCGCCAGCTTCCACGGTACGGCGGCACTGTGGTCGAGCATCGGCTTGGCCAGCCCGGCGGCCCGCTTGGCCTGGAGCACCCCCGACTCGGACACCCCGAAATGAGCGGCCAGCTCCTGCACGCTCATCCCGCCGGCCACCAGCCGCGCCAGCTCCGCCCGATCAACGCTCGGCCTCCGCCCCACCACGCCCTCCGCTCCCGCTTTCCGTGTACGCGCCTACCTCCGATGTGCGCTAAGGTTATGACGTCCCGCCCCGCAGGGGGCGGCCGACACAACCGGGACGTAGCGCAGCTTGGTAGCGCACTTGACTGGGGGTCAAGGGGTCGCAGGTTCAAATCCTGTCGTCCCGACGGTTGCAAAAGGCCAGCGGATCTGGATAAAAACCCAGGTCGGCTGGCCTTTTTCGTTGATCGCTCGACCTTGATCGATGATCTAGACCACTCTCAGTTTGGGACCAGTTTGGGACCAGCCCCCTGTGAGATGGGCGCTGAGTGCGGTGCCCGCGGCGGCAAGGGCAGCGCCGTCCGGGTGGAGATAACGCTGCGTGGTCGTCAGGGAGCCGTGGCCAGCGATCTTTCGAAGGACGTGCACCGGGACCCCGGCGTCGGCCATCCAGGTCAGGCCGGTGTGACGAAGATCGTGACGGCGCAGATGCTCGTACCCGAGTGCGGCCACCACCTCATCCCAGTGCGTGGCATCCCTCAGGACGGCCGTGGTGATACGCCCACCCCTCGGGCCCGTGAACAAGCGGGCCATTGGATCGTTCCCGGCCGCCTGTAGCCGCGTGAGCAAAAGATCGCGAACCTCGACGATGAGCGGAACTCGCCGGGCCCGCTTGCCCTTCGTGCCCTTGTCCGCCAGCCCTCCGGGACTCGGTGTGGTCTGCCGGCGGACCGTCCAGGTCCATGTGCGGGTGTCGATGTCCCCCGCACGTACTCCGGAGACCTCGCCGATGCGTGCGGCCGTGCAGGCGGCGAAGATGACGACCTGTCCCCAGCCCGGGAAGCCGTCGGCCGAGCGAGCCACGAGTGCGTGGGAGAGCCGCTCCAGCGCCGCCCAGTTGGGTAGAGCCAGCCCGCGCGGGTCGTCCAGTTCGTCCTCGGCCTTCTTGTACTCCCGTTGCCAGCCTGTCACGCGAGCCGGGTTGCGGTCGATGATGCCATCCCGCACTGCTTGCTCCATGACGCGTACCAGGATGGCGAGACTGTTCTTGACCGTGGATCGGCTGCACTCGTCGGCGATCCAGCCGTGTACGCCACGATCGACCGCTCCGTTCGTGATCATACGGACGGGAAGGTGCCCCAAGGTGGGCACCACCCGTTTACGCCACCCAGCCAGATAGGGAGCCAGCGTCTTGGGCTCCAGACCGCGTATGGCCAGGTGCATGACGCACTCTCCGTACTCGATAAGAGGCATTGTCGCCATCTTCGGATCGACACCGCCCCGTGCGGCGCTCTCCATCTCCGTGATCCACTCCGAGGCTGCGCCTTCGGTAGGGAGAGCCACGGACTTGGAGCGCCGATTGCCGGTGAGGGGATCGACCCATCGCACGCGGGCTCGATACGGATTGCTGCCCGCGCGAACCTCCACGTCGGAGGCGAGGGCGATGCCGACGGGCGGCAGTTCGGGTCGCGCCGCCATCAGGTCACCTCGCGAGGGTCGATGCGGTGCTCGGCCAGCCATCGCTGGAGATCGTGGGTGCTGTAGAGGGTCAGGCGCGTTGTGAGCCGGACGAAGGGAGGTCCCTGCGGTGGCTTGGCCGAGCGCCAGCGGCGGAGGGTTGACGGGTCGACGGTGAGAATGGCTGCGACTTCCTCGGTCGTGCGCCAGATGTGTGGCGCATCGTTGTCGTGCGGGTCTTCGGCTGGTGTTGCGTGTAGGTCAGCGTTCGATGGCACAGGTCCTTTACTCCTTGGGAACGATGGCGCGAGGTGTTTCGCGCACCCCGTCGTGTGGCCGTCTCATCCGTTGTCCGACGGCGTGCGGGGGATCTTCAGGTTAGGGGCCTGAACTTGATTCGGGAGGCCCTGAGCAGGCCCTTTGTGACTACTCGGTTAGGTTGCGGCCGCTCTTGGCCCGAGTCCGAGGGGGACTTCTCGACAGGGTGTAAGGAGTTTGAGGGCGTGCTCAACGCCCCGATGTGCAACTGGTCGGTGGACCGCCTCGGGAAGATGCCCCTAAGGCCATCTACGACGCCTTGATCCGGCTTGAGACCGTCGCCGCGGGCTGGGGTGACAATCGAGGATCTAATGAGCATTTCAGCGCTTGTCATGGGTGAGCAGACCCTGGCGGTCGCCGTTGCCGTCTCCGTGCTCAGCGCCTGAGTCGGCGCGTCGACGGTCCGCGTCTGCTCGCCGCCAAGGGCATCGCGTCGTCGTGCCTGCTCCTAGCCGGGGGAGCGAGGTCAGACGGGCTGACCCGGCGGCGGATCCTGATCGTCATGCTTGCGATCGACGCGGTCATGTACCACGTGCGCGGGCCGATCGACCGCGCAGGGCGAGGGGGAGGACAGTGGTTCAGAACAATCCCGCTTACAGCGCGTCCTCTGAACCTGTATTGGCACGCGAGCGGGTTATACGTTCACAAGGTGGGAGCCTGCTCAATTCTCTGACCAGTAACGTCCTTCTCCTTCTTCGCAATAGATGGCTTGCCCCCCAGAGATCGCGGCGATGGCAGAACACGCTCGGTTCCAAACGTATGGGCGCAGCAGCTCGGCTGCCTCGGCTGCTGTGGCGAACCGAAATTCAGACAGCTCGGAGTCGACGATACGGAGGGCGTCGACCCGATCGCTCGGCAATACCCCTCCGTCGAAAATGAACATGAGTGAGTCATCCCAAGGTCCGTGTGGAGGTACCCAATCCACCACGAGGAGTCGGCCAATCTCCAAATCCAAGCCCAGTTCCTCCTTGAGCTCGCGTTGCGCTGCGGCAGCGGGAGGCTCGTTGGCTTCGGCCATGCCGCCAGGTAGATCCCAATCAGGTTTATAAGACGGATTCACGAGAAGGATTCGTCCGAGCGCGTCGCGAATCAGTACATCCGCCCCAACTCTCTTGCGCGCCTGGCGCGCGTTGCCTTCAGCAAGGTAGGCGTTCCACGCTTTGGGATCACGCTCGTACAGCGGTGCGTCCGGGTTCACGATAAGAGTCTCCCCACTGGTACAACCAGTAACGCTCGCGAAGGGCGTCATCGAGGATTCGGAGTGTGTCCGGCACGGAGGCGTGCTTCTTATGGACTTGCAACTGCCCGCGCAGGTCGGCCAGTTGCTGAGCGATGACGAACGAGCTCAATGACCGAGTGTCTTCCACCGCATGCTTGGCCCGTGCACACGCTTCGTCGACATGGTCTTGTGCGAGCGTCACCTGGGCCAGGAGAACTTGGGTGAGAGCTCGGCTGCGTGTTCGGTCGCGCGCTCGAAGCTCCAGCGCTCGGCACCCTTGCCGTTGTGCTTCGCCCAGTTGGCCCAAGCTCAGCATCGCCCGTGCCGTGTCCAGCGCCAGAGTGCCCTCGTCGAACGGTCCTGCCCAGGGTGAGTGAGCAGACGCTTGCACCTGAGTCAGTGCATCCTCGGCCCGGATCAGGAGCCGAGCGCAGGCATTGGACTCGCCCATGACCGCATGGGCGCGCGCGGCCATGGAGAGCAGACGCGCCTGCATCCGCGGGGCTGTCGTACGGCTGCCCAGCCTCGCCGTTCCCAACTGGGCAAGCCGGATCGCTTCCTCCGGCTGTCCGCGATGCCGCGCAAGGTGGCTCATGCTGCCCATGATGTGGGCTTCGAGTTGCAGGTCCCCACTGGTCTTGGCGAAGTCGAGTGCGCGGCAGAAATGCCGGTCGGCGATATTGTCCTTGCCCGCATCATGAGCCATCCAGCCGGCCATCTCGGTGAATGCCGCCGCGGCGACGAACGCCTGCGGTCCGTCGGATCCGCCGAAGAGACGCGGTGCGATGTCAGCTTGGAGGTAGCCGAGAACACTGGCATAGAGATGGCCTCCGCCTACCTGTCGGTCAGCTTGCCGAAGGGAGCGCATCTTTCCGAGGTCGTTGTCGGCCTCCAGAGACAGACATGGTGCGGCAGGTTCGGCGGTCGCCGCGAAGAGAGCCGCCTCGTCCAACTGGAATGCGGCGCAGTACAACAGGCGATAGCGCTCACTCATCAGGGCGATGGAGCCGGATTCCCATCGGCGGATGGAACGAACGAGATCTCCGTGCTCGGGCAGATCATGTCGGTCTTCGCCGGCCGCCTCTCGGAGTTGTCTGGCCATGGCGTGGGTGTCCCATTTGCGGGCCTTACGTTCCGCCCGAATTCGGATCGGCCAGAACAATGGGTGGTCGGCCATGTCCGCCTCCTCGTCCGCCCGGTGCTTCTTCTGGGCCCTGGATGTCTCATCTTCTCTGTTCAGCGGCAAGATTGCAGTCCTCGCCGCAGTTGTTGTCCGGTTTGTGTGGGACATGAGGAACAGGTTGCCTGGACTCGGCGGTGGGTGGATGGCCTCCTGCAGAGGGGGCAGCTCTCGAGAAGAGTCTCGGGCGCGATACGCCTGTCAGGTCCACGCAGAGAGGGCAGGCCCGGGATGAGCCGGGCGAGAAGGTCAGAGACCACCCACAGATCGGCAACGCGCACACGGATCGTCCGCACAAGCTGACCTCCGTACCAGTGAGCACGGCATGCTGGACAGCGTGGCGCCCGCTCCAGACGAATCCCGCCCTGTAGCCCGCTTCGAGCACGTCGTCGACATGGTCTTCGTCTTCTTCCAAGGCCAGGTCGTCCCAACACAGAGACCAGCGGCGCACACCCCCCGGATACTTTTCCGTGTCGTCGTCCAGCTTCACGAGGGCAAGCAGTCCCTCTCTCAGGACGGCCACGATGACGCCCTGCCGGCCGAGAAGTTGATCTCGGTACGCCCGCGCCCTGCTATGGCTGTGCAGGACGTCCACAATGGTCACCCGCATACCGATCTTCTGATGGGCGCTGGTCATGGCCTGTCCTGCCGGGCTCGTTCTGGGACAAGAACACGGGCCGGCGAGCGCCGCTGACCTCGCTGGTGATTGGTCGAGGCCGGGCGCTGGGCGCATGCGAAGAGTCGAATCACCCGCACAGGGGCTGCAGACAGGCAGTGATGAGAAGACGTGTGTGTCATTCCGACAAGCAGAGCAAGTGCACTGGGGAATGGGAGGATGACAAGGCCGGACAGGTACGGACAGGAAATCCGGAACGTTCAGGGCGGCGATTGGCGCGGCGTGAGCGCCGTCGGTCCGGTGTCGGCCATACACGTGCGTCTTTGGTCGTGTTCTCTGCACCAGGGGAGAGATCGCCTAACGGCTCCAGCTGGAGACGAGTCCTGTGTGAAGGATCGGGCGTTGGCTGTGCGAGATCGCTACCAACCTGGTCACGCCCGCCGTCCCAAGGCCATGCGCTGAAGCGTGTGGCCTTGGGACGGTCACGAGAGTGTCACGGGACGAAAGAGACTCGGCAGCGTGAGGCGCGCCGTGGCGTCGAACAGACGCAACGAAGGTGAAAGTCGCTCTGAAGCGAGGAGTCGACTCTCGGCCGTGCCGCCTCCGCCCCTAGGGGTGATGGACTGATGCGAGTGCTTACTTGGCGTTGAGCTCGGTCACGATGTCGGCCTGGCGGCTCTCCACCGCGGACTTGATCACGGCTGCCAGCCCAAGTGCTACCCCGGCGATGATGGCGGTGATGATCACCCATTCCACCGCTGACGCACCCCGGCTCGAAACGATGCGAGCACGCTGAATTCGCCTGCTCAGAAATGCCTTCATAGAGGTCATCCAGGGGCGCTTCATACCCAACCTTCACTTGACGAAGTTGACCAATTACTTAAAGTTATCTTCTCTGGTCGGCAGAAACCGAGAGATGGGAGAACGGGTGGCAGTGCGAGCGTGGACGGCGGCAGGCGTCCTGGTGGGTGCTCTGATGTCGGGGGCGACGGCACACGCAGGGACAACTGAGGGCTGGCAGGCCAGCTATGGCGACGGCAGGGTGAGCGTCCTGCCGGACCGATCGGCGGTCAAGGTCTGCGACGGAAAGGTCGACGACCGCGTTTACAAGGCGGTCTGGATGAACGACAACAAGATCGACGCGCGAAGGCCGTTCGAGGTGCGTGCCCCCCAGGGGGGCTGCGAGACCGACAGTTCAGTCCTTGGCGATGTGTGGGTCTTCAAGCTCTGCTGGGGACATCTCGACGCCAAGCGGCATGCGGTCTGGGAGAAATGCGGGACGCCGGTATGGGCGAAGCCCAAGCCTGACGATGTGAGATAGAGAGCGCGAGGGGGCGGGTGGCCCCCTCACAGCACTTCCCTGCCGCCATCAAGGCGGCTGGTATCCCTGGAGGCCGGCGAGTCGGTGTCGCGCATTCCGTGCGTAGCCATCAGGTCGGCGAGTGCTAGTCCGGCCTGAGTGTGGCACCTCGCGAAACGTTGTCCCAGAACGCGCCGCTCTCGGTCTTGATGATCGATCTATCGAACCCTGCGCGACCGTTTTCGATCACATAATGATTGGGAGTCAAGTGGCGATATTTGTGGGGTCTCGCGCCCGCGCCGTAGGTCTTGTGTCCGTCCTGTTGGTCGTAGGGGCATGCCAAGCGACGCCATCTTCGACTCCGCCTCAGGCCAGATCGACGCCCACGACGCCGACCGCGATGGCGACAGAGCGGGCAACCCGTCCGCACGATCTGATCGTGAAGACGTACTCGGCATACTGGCCCGTCCTCGCCGAGGCGGGCAGGTCGTCGCCCGAGAAGGCGCGCGAGTTGCTGCAGCCGTACGTGAGAGGCGGCTATCTCGACCATCTGGTCGACGGTGTCCGAGACATGGTCGCGCAGGGGCGGGAGCCGTTTGGTCAGGCCGTGCCTCGGATCAAGGAAGTACGTGTGAGTGGCGCCTACGCCGAGGTCACCGACTGTCTGGATATGTCGGCTGCGGCCATGGCGGATCGCCGCACTCACCGGCTTCTTCCGGAGACTGCGGACGCCAAAACCACCACGACGGTCACGGCAGTCCTGGAACGATCCCGCGACGGGCGGTGGCGGCTGACGGACCTGAGCATGAAGGGAACGACATGCACCTCGCCGTCGCGGTGAGCACGATCCTGGCTACGGCGTTGCATGGGCCGCCGCATGACGACAACGGAGCCGTCCGTTTGGGTGGGAACTGGGTCACATATAGCTCACATGGGCAGGTGAATCCCGGTGGCCCCGCTCAAAGCGCCCGGAGAGGGTCGGGTGGTGCCTTCAGCGGCTGCCACAGCATCGACGGGGGCTCGATCAGCTACATCGAGTGTGAGCGCGGTCCTGACAGTAAGCGAAACGTCTTCAACGCCGTTGCTCCTGATCAGGCAGGTCCTGGGGTCTCTCCAGAAGACCTCATGAAGGAGGCGCGACGTCTCCTCACTCCACCGAAGCCGGGGATCGTCACCGCGCCACCCCGAGGGGAGAACGGCTACGTAGGGCTGCGGCAGTTCTTTCGGGTGCAGCCTGCTCAGTGGCATGCGATCAGTAAAAAGGTCACGGCGGGACCCGTGTGGGCCGAGGTGACCGCCACTCCCTCGAAGCTGACCGTTCAGCCCGGGGCGGGCCAGAAAGCCCTCACATGCTCGGGCCCGGGAGCGCCCCATGACCACGCGAGGTCTCCCGACGAACAGAACCTTGGGTGCACCTACGTGTTCACGCAGTCGAGCGCTGGGCTCCCCGGGGCGCAGTACCAGGTGAAGGTCTCGGTGGTCTGGACTGCTCGATGGGCTGGGTCGGGTGGCGCCAGTGGGCCAGTGGCGCCCATCACGACCTCGACGACGTTCCCGCTACGGATCGGCGAGGCGCCGGCGTTGGTTGGAAGGGGTTCCTGAATGGCGCGCGAGACGACTTCCGATGCATCGGGACAGCTGTCCGCAGGTGAGGTGCCTCCGACACGTGCCCCCAAGCTCCTGGCGCAGCCGCGTCAGCGTCGGCGTAGCTCGCTGGTGTTCGGGACGCTTGTGGTCGCAGGCGGCGCCTTCCTCACCGTCCAGACGGTCATGCGGCTGAACGACCGTGAGCCGGTGCTGGTGGTGACTCAGGATGTGGCGCTCGGACAGCCCTTCACCACGCAGAACATCTCGACTGCCATGGTGGGCGCCGATCAGGCCGTCGCCGCTGTAGGAGGTCATGAGCTGCAGCGGGTGATCGGCAAGCGAGCGGCCGTCGACCTGATGAAAGGCGTGCTCGTCCAGTCCCGGATGGTGACCGATCAGGTCACACCCCTGACTGATCAGCAGCTCATACCGATCGCCGTCAAGCCCAGCCGGCTCCCGGCCAGAGGGCTACGACCCGGTGATCGGCTTCTGGTCGTGCCCACCTCGGAGGCTCAGCCGGTGCCTGCTGATGTCAAGGCCCCATCGGGAGGGGTCGAGGCTGTGGTGGATCAGGTTAAGGGGCCGGACAACGACGGGCTGATGGTGGTGGACGTCCTCGTGCCCAGTCGGGAGGGCCCAAGGCTGGCCGCGCTGGCGTCAGACGGGAACATCGCCATGGCCCTGGCGCCCAGGAGGCCCTGATGGCGATGTTCGCGCTGATGAGTCCGGGCGGGTCTCCCGGGGTCACCACCACGGCACTGGCCACGACGTACGTCTGGGAGGGACGCGCCCTGCTGGCCGAGTGTGACCCTCAGGGCGGCAGCGTCTTGCCGGGTTTCCTGGCCGGAAACATGGACGGGCACGAGTACGGGCTGCTGGAGCTGGCCTTGGCCGCCGCTCACCACTCGGACCCGGCCATCGTGTGGAAGCACGTCATTGCACTTGATCAGGAGGCGAGGAAGTGGTTACTGCTTCCCGGGCTGCGTGATCCCCGCCACCTCGTGCAGTTGGAAGGTGCTTGGGAGACCGTCGCAGGGGTGCTCATGGCCGCTCAGGAGAAGGTCGATGTGGTCGTCGACGTAGGGCAGGTCGGCCGGTCCGACACGCCGATGAGCCTGATCGCGGCCTGTGATGTGGCGGTGATGCTGGTCCGGCCGACACTGCGGCATGTGGTTCAGGCTCGCCCGCGGCTCGACGCGTTGGGGCGCCGGGTAGGGACGGATGTCTCGGTCGGGCTGTGCACCGTCGGTGGTGGGCCGTACACCTCTCAGGAGGTCAGCAAGGCGCTGTTCGACCTGCCTGTGCTCGCGCAGATCCCTGACGACTGGAGGGCGGCCATGGTGTTGTCCGACGGCGTGCCGGCCAGGAAGTCCTTTCATCGGTCTGGCCTGTTGCGCGGTGCTTCACGGCTGGGGGCGGCGATGAGGTCGCATCTGGAGAAGAAGGTGACGGCGCCGTGAGCGACTCCTGGCCGCCGCGGACCACGATGGATCCGATCGCCTTTCCTCAGGCCGCGGTGGTGCCCGACGATCGGACGTTCCGAGAGGCGGTGCTGGCCGTATCGGTCGCTGTCGCCGACGACCTGAGGGACAGCGAGGATCGCGACGACGCCCAGCGGATCATCCAGACGCACGTCCAGCGTTGGGCCCAGGGCCAGGTCGGTTCCGGGAAACCGGTGAGCTTCGCCATGCAGCGCCAGTTGGTGGAAGCGGTGATCGACGAGCGGTTCGAGCTGGGGGCGCTCACTCCTTACCTGAGGGACACTCGGGTGGAGAGCATCGACCTCAACGGCTGTGATCAGGTGTGGATCACCTATGGAGACGGACGATGTGAGCGCGGGCCGGCGGTCGCTGCCAGCGACGAAGACCTCGTCAAGATGATCCAGATGTGGGCGCTGCACAAGAGCTACAACCCACGCGAGTTCTCCGCGGCCAGCCCGCTGCTCAACGTGGCGCTGCGGGCGGCGGAAGGCGATGACGGCGTCGGCGTACGACTCAGCGCCACCATGGCGGTCACCCGCAGGCCTTGCGCCAGCATCCGCTGCCATCGCCTGGTGGACGTCACCCTGGATGACCTTCTCAAGCTCGGTACGATCAACCGCAGCCTGTACGCGTTCCTCAGGGCCGCCGTACTGGCCCGGCTGAACATCGTCATCACCGGCGGTACCGCGGCGGGCAAGACGACGCTGCTGCGTGCTCTCGCCTCCGTGATCGATCCGGCGGAGCGGCTGGCGACGTTGGAATCGGACTACGAGCTGTTCCTGGACCGTCTCACGGACCGCCACCAGAACGTGATCGCCTTCCAGGCACGGCAGCCCAATTCAGAAGGCGCCGGCGGCGTCGGGTTGAACGATCTGATCCCACACTCTCTGCGTAAGAACATCAAGCGGATCATTGTCGGTGAGGTACGGGCGGATGAGATCGTTCCGATGTTCGAGGCCATGA
The DNA here is from genome assembly GCF_044459705.1 of Nonomuraea sp. NPDC050227. Classification (NCBI taxonomy): domain Bacteria; kingdom Bacillati; phylum Actinomycetota; class Actinomycetes; order Streptosporangiales; family Streptosporangiaceae; genus Nonomuraea; species Nonomuraea sp. NPDC050227. The sequence continues at coordinate 78,269 of NZ_JBITJF010000019.1, forward strand.
ACACCGGACATCCCGGCTCGATGTGCACCATCCATGCCGACGGCACCGAGGAGATCTTCAACAGGATCGTCATGCTGTGGACCCGCGGTGTCGGAGCTCAGACGCCGCCCGCCGTCATCCACCTCAACACCGGCGAGACCATCGACCTGGTCGTGCACCTGCGCCTGGACCCGGTGACCAACACACGGTTCGTGTCCGAGGTTCTGGAGGTGCTACCTCCGGCCGACAGTGAGATGCCGAGCCGTAACCACCTCTACAGGCCCATGGGACCTGGTGGCCGGGCCGTTCCCGACATCACCCCACAGTGCCTGTCCCGGCTCAGGTCCGTGGGCTTCGACCCCGCACATCTCGATCCCATGGCCGCTCGATGGGAGGTCCGATGAACGACGCCTTACTGGCAGGACTCGGCAGTGCCATGATCCTTGGTGGCGTCATCTGGACGGTAGTCGCTCTGCGTACCTCGGACACCGATTTGCCCGCTCGGCCCCCGTCGCGCTGGATCGTGGTCCGCAAGGCGGTCCAGGCACATCGTCGGATGGCAGCCGTGGCACTGGCGGCAGCCGTTGTGGTCTGGGTGTTGACTGACTGGCCAGTGGCCGCCGTCGCCGGCGCGGCTGCGGTGTTCGTACTACCCAAGGTGATGACCGGGCGAGCCGCTACGGACCGAATCCGCAAGCTGGAGGCGTTGGAGCAGTGGACCCGCAGGCTGGCTGATCTGCTCATCGCCGGTCGGGCCCTGGAACAGGCGCTGGAACACAGTGCGACCCGGAACGTCCCGCCTGCCATCGCCGCTCCGGTCACCGCGCTGGCTCGCAGGCTCCGTGTCACCCGCATGTCGACCGAGGACGCGTTGCGGTTGTTCGCGGACGAAGTGGATGACGCCGTCGGCGACAGAATCGCCGCCGCCCTCATCCTGGTCGCTCGTCGCCGCGGCAAGGGTGCCAGCGCCGTGCTCCAGCAACTGGCCGAGCTGGTGGCCAAGGACGTCTCCGATCGGCGGGAGGTGGAGGCGGCCCGCGCCGAGCACCGCACGACAGCGCGCTGGATCATCGCCATCCTCGTTGGGTTCGCCGCGCTGGCGGTTGTCCAGAAGAGCTACGTCGCGCCCTTCGGCACTCCAATCGGCCAGGTGGTGCTGACCGTCGTGGTGCTGTTCTACGCCGTAACCCTGGCATGGCTGCATCGGCTCGGACACGCCGCTCCTGGCTACCGCTTCTTGAACGGTCCCGGAGCGAAGCGATGAACCTGCTGGCCATGGCAGGCGGATCACTGCTCGCCCTCGGGCTGCTGATCCTCTTGAACGAGCTGTTCCCCGGCCCTCCGAGACTGGATGCCGTGCTCGCGCGACTCGCCGGGCAGCCCGCCCCGGCGCGAGGAGACTGGATCAGGACGCGCCTGTCCCGGCTGCCGATCCCGCGCGACGACTTGGCCCTCTTGGGCATCAGCGTGGAGCGCTTCACCGTCCAGCGCGTCGTCTTCTTACTGATCGGCCTGATCTTCCCTGTGCCGCTCAATCTGCTGTGCACGCTCGCCGGCGTTCCGCTGCCCTGGTCCGTGCCCGTAGGTGCCGCCGTGGTGCTCGCCTTGTTGTTCGTGCTCATCCCAGACATCAGCACGCGCCGCCAGGCCCGCGAACGCCGCCAGGAATTTCGGGCCGCCCTCGCGACGTACCTGGACATGGTCGCGTTGGAGCGGGCCGCGGGTTCCGGCCCTCCTCAGGCGCTTCAGGCACCTGTGGACATCTGCAGCGGGTGGGTGTTCGGCCAGATCGCCCAAGTGATCCAGCACGCCAAACGCGCAGGTGAGCAGCCCTGGAGAGGGCTTGGAGCGCTCGGAGACCGGGTCGGCATCGCGCAGCTCACCGAACTGGCCGACATCGCGGAGGACGCCGGGTCCGAAGGCACCCGCGTGCTGACCACCCTCCTGGCCAAGGCCCAGTCCATGCGTACGGCCGCCTTGGCCGACGCCCGAGCCGCAGCCAACAGCCGCACGAGCGAGATGCCGATCGCGATCGGCGTTTCCGTCTTCGGCTTCCTGGTGCTCGTCTGTTTCCCCGCCATCTACCGCATCATGAGCTGAAAGGGAGCGATCATGCCCAAGCTCCTACCGCCACAGGCCGCGTACTGGACCGCGCTGGCGAGCCTCCTCAGAGACCGTCTCCAGCGTGCCCGCCGAGAACCTGAGAAGGGCGCGATGTCCGCGGAGGCGATGATCATCATCGCGGCGTTGGTACTGGTCGCGGTCACCGTCATGGGCATCGTGACCGCCAAGATCATTGACAAGGCGAACTCGATCGACTTCTAGACAGGTAACCGATGTCCCGCGCTGATCGGGGAAGCGTGACCGCGGAGGCGGTGATCGCCCTGCCCATCCTCATGCTCGCCGTCATGGCCTGCATGCAGATATGCCTGCTGTTCTTCGCCAAGTCGACCGCGCTCGCCGCCGCCCAACAGGGAGTACGGGCCGCCCGCGCCTACGGCGCCTCCCATACCTCCGGAGCCGGCGTGGCCAAGCAGTATGCCGAACGAACCGCCAGCGGCTTTCTGACTTCGATCAGCGCCGCGAGCACGGGCGACGCCAACACGATTCGAGTCACCGTGACGGGCAGATCGTTGTCCCTTGTGCCGTTCCTTCCGGCGATCGGCATCTCCGAGCAGGCGGCCGGAGCCGTCGAACGCTTCAGCCCGGCAGAAGGCACACCATGAAGGAACAAGGCAGCGTCACCGTCGAAGCCATTCTTGCCATCACGGTCATCATGCTGATCATCTTGTTCGGCGTGGCCGTCGGCCGCATCACCGTCGCCGGCGCCGCGGTCGAAGCCGCTGCTCGGGATGCCGCCCGCCAAGCGTCAATCGCTCGAACGGCCGCCGCCGCTGCCCGCGAGGCCAAGGCGAGTGGCCAGGAGTCGCTGACCGGTCATGACGTGCACTGCAGGGCGGTGGCGGTGACGGTGAACACCAAGGGTTTCAGCCGCCCGGTGGGCACTCCGGCTGACGTGTCCGCAACGGTCTCCTGCTCCGTGCCTTTGGCGGACGTGGCCTTCCCCGGGCTGCCCGGCAGCATCGAGCGGCACGCAACCTCTCTCAGCCCGCTGGATCCCTACAGAACAAGGGGAAGGTGAGCCATGCGACGGTGGACGCCGCCGGACAGTGAGCAAGGTTCGATCACGCCGTACGCCCTGATTCTCGTCATGATCCTGATGCTGTTCGTCGGCCTGGTCGTCGATCTGGGCAACAAGTTGAGGGCCGGATGGGAGGCGGTCGGCATCGCTGAGGAAGCCGCCAGAGCGGGGGCAGGACAGATCGATCGCACCGCGGCCTACCGCGGTGAGAAGCTGGTTGTCGACCGTGGTGCCGCTCTTCGTGCGGCCCGAGCGTATCTGTCCCGCACCGGCCATCAGGGCGACGTCGTCATCTCAGGGCCCACCTCTGTCCGGGTCACTGTCACGGTCGCCAAGGCGACCTGGCTGCTCACCCTGATAGGCATGGCGACGGTGTCCATGACGGCGCATGCCGATGCGAATCTGGTCGCAGGCGTGGAAGGACCCGGCCGATGACGATGCTTCGCCTGCTGCGTGCTGTGGCCGCCTTCGCTGTACTGCTCTCGGGTGTCGTCGGCTTCCCTGTCCTGTTCGTCAGGATCGTGGGATTCCCCGTTCCTGATCACCTGCCGAGCTTGCGCGAAGTCGCTGAAGTGTTGAGCGCCCCGGCCGACGGAACTCTCTTCGTGGCGGGCCTGGAAGTCGTCGCATGGGGAGCATGGGCGGCCTTCACTCTCAGTGTCCTGGTCGAGGTCGTCGCCAAACTGCGAGGCCGAAGTGCCGTACCTCGGCTTTCTGGGCTTCAGGGGATGCAACGCGTTGTCGCGTACTTGGTCGCCTCAGCGACACTGGCAGTCCTCACGCCAGGGGTTAGTAGTGCCGCAGCTCTACCGGACGTGATCGCCGTGGCGACCGCGCATCCACTGGGGCATACCGTCACCCCAGACGTGGAGTCGTCCCCAAAAGAGCGGATCTACCGGGTGAAGGAAGGTGACTCCCTCTGGGGCATCGCCGACGAGGAACTGGGCAGCCCACGCCGTTGGCCGAAGATCTGGAAGGCTAACGCCGGATCACGGCAACCACATGGCCGGACCTTCACGAATCCAGGCGTGATCCATCCTGGATGGAAGCTTCGCATTCCGCTCAAGCGCTCAGAGATCTCCCGTGCAGCGCTGCCGAGGCAGCAGCCGCCTGCGGCAGAGCCGACTCCGGCCAAACCGTCGATTACGCCATCCAAGCAGCGTGAAAGCGATGATGTCGTTCAGCTCTCATCGGGATCGTTGGTGGCGCTGTCGTACGCCGCTGGGATCAGCACCGCCTATGTCGCTGGTCGTCTCCATCGACGCCGCCGGCGAATTCCCCCGACCGCCGACGAGCCTCTGGGCATCACTCCCGAGTCCGAACCGCCGGCCCCTGTCCTGGAGCTACATCGTGCCCACCGTCGAGCGTTCGCCCAACGGGCCGAGCCGGTACCCGCCGATGGGGAACTGATCCAGCAGGAGTACTCCATCGACGTCCCCAACCAGATTCATCTGGGGCAGAGACCGGACGGCTCGCCGCTACGCGTCGCCCTTGAAGGACCCGGGCTCGGTCTCACCGGTGCCGGCGCAGATGACGTCGTTCGCTATCTGATCGTCGATCTGCTTCGCCAGTCGAGCAACTACCGCGTCCAGATCATCATCTGCTCGGCCCTGGCGGAGAAGCTGTTCGGTCTATCTGGAGAGGAGGTCGGCCAGGTCGGCGCCGCGCTGCCGGGGCTCGTGCTTGCCGCTTCGCATGAGGACGCCTTGCGGCAGTTCGAGGAGGCGTACTTCATGCGCACGCGGATCGTGCTCGAACGCGAGTCGACGGACATCGGCGAAGTACGCCGAAACGATCCAGGTGAAGCCCTGCCGGCCATCCTGCTCATCACCGACCTCGATGACGAGGTCTATGAGCACGTCACGGCACCTCTCACAGCCGGCTGGCGTGCGGGGGTGGGCGGCTTGTTGTTGGGGTCCTGGCCAGGGGGCATCACTTGCGACATCGGCGAGACGCGTGAGGTGGAAAGCGCCGAAGGGCGTGACAGCGAATCGATGATGGGCGCGCGCCTGTTCCACATCAACGCGGACGAGGCTGCGGCTCACCTACGGCAGCTCGTCCCCGTGGAGGAGGACAGTCCTGCGCCTGTGACAGATGATGAACCGTCCGATTGGCCAGGTTCCACGCTTGTTCGCCTGACGGTTCTCGGTCATCCTGCCGTACATGTTCGTGGCCGGTCTGAAGCACTGACGCTGAGTTGGCTGCAGCTGAACATGTTGACCTACCTCGCGCTGCATCCGAATGGTGTAACCCGTGATCAGCTGGCCACTGCGCTCTGGCCGGACGATCTCGGCAAGGACATCCACAACGCCCTCCGGCACCTCCGAGGCGCACTTGTGGCGGCGACAGGGCACAAGAGCGTCGAGGCGAAGCGGGTACCGTTCATCAGTGCCTCGACCACGAAGGACTCCGCGGTCTACCGCATCGATCGCGACCTCATCAGCGTTGACCTCTGGGACTACGAGAAGGCGCTGGAGCGGATCAGGTCGGCTGTCGAGCCGGCTGACCGTCTCGTTGCCCTCACGAAGGCCGCCGAGCTGTGCACCGGCGAGCTGGCGGAGGGGCTCACCGCGGAGTGGATCGACGACCAGCGGTATCCGTTGACCCGCTCCCAGGCCGATGTTCTCGCCCAACTGGCGGAACACCTCACTGATGTGGACGCCGAGGGCGCGTTGGCCGCGCTGGAGCGTGCCCGCCAGCTGGACCCTGATACCGAAGAGACGTACTTCCGCATCATCCGGCTGCAACTGCGGCTCGACCGGCGCGACGATGCCTCGCGCACCGCCGAGCTGCTACGTCAGCACCAGCGCAGCCTTGGCGTGCCAGGGGACCATCGGACAGAGAAGCGCTTGAGCGAGGTGCTCCACAGATGACCTCGCCTACGCGAACGCCAAGGCGCGGAAGGCGTTGCGAATCTCGGTCAGCGGCTGGCGATCGCGACCGAAATAGAGCTTGTTGGTCAGCAGCGCCGCCCATCGATCTTGCTTGGGTGAGATCCACATCCCGGTCCCCGTGAAGCCGTAGTGGACGAAGATGCCGTCAGCGGGATCGGTTCCGGCGGCCGGGTGCCAGAACAGGCCGCGCGCCGGCTGTAGGTCTCCTGTGTGCACTTGGAGGGACTCCTGGGTCCAGGCGGCGCCGAACCCCCGCCCGGGGCTGGGAGCGAGCAAGTGCCGCAGGTACTGCGCCAGATCAGGCAAGGTGGAAAAGGCGCCGGCGATTCCGCACACCTCGCCGAGCAGCCGGGCTGAGAAGTCATGGGGTGTGCCCTTGAGGTGTCGGCCAGATTTCTCGTCGTATTCAGTGGGGGCGCAGCGCTCGATGAGGGTGGGGGGAAGCGGCCCGAAGCTGGTGGTGGTCATGCCCATGGGGCGCCAGATGTGCGCCTGAGCGAGTTGGTCCAGCGGAGTGCCGGCGAGATGTTCGGCGAGGAAGCCCAGGATGAGGGCGGCCCGGTCGGTGTACTCGACGGCCTGGCCGGGTGGGTGGTGCAGGGCTTCGCGAAGGACGCCGTCGCGAATCTGGCGCGGGTCGCTGCCGTAGAGGTTCTTGAGGTTGGCTCGCAGGGGCAGGCCCGCGGTGTGGGTGAGGAGCTGGCGTACGGTGACGGGGCCCAGCTCGAAGCCGTCCAGCTCTGGCATGTGAACCGAGAGCGGGTCGTCCAGGCTGAGGCGTTTCTGTTCCCAGAGCATGCCGATGACCGACCAGACGGCGATGATTTTGGTGAGGCTGGCGACGTCGAAGACGGTGTCCTGGGGCATGGGGTGGTCCGGGTCGCGGGGATCGAGCAGGCCGCAGGAGCCGGTGAGTTGAGTGCCGCCGGCGTCGCCGACCGCCCAGACCGCGCCGGGATAGACCTCCTGGTGGACGCCCTGCTGGAGGAGGTTCTCGATGCGGTCGGAATCGGGCGTCATGATCTCCCTCTCGGTGGGTGGCTGCAGTTGCCAGCGTAGTAACGGACTCACACGATGGTCGGCGAGCCGCACGGATGGGGCGGTCAGGTGATCTGGGCGCCCAGTCTGGAGAGTGCCTGGGCGGTGCTGCTGATGGGGAAGCGGCGTGCGTTGGCGAGACCTGCGGTGCTCAGCTCGGCTCGCGCACCTCGATCGTGTTTCAAGGTCTTCAGCGTGGAGGCGAGCGCCGCTGGGCGGGTGAAGTCGGTCTGGAGCGCCGTGTCGCTCAGGACGTCGGTGAGACCGGGGACGGGCTGGTAGAGGACGGGGTAGGCCGCAGGCTTGTGCTTCGACGGCGACCAGGCCGAAGGCTTCCAACGTGGTGGACGGCACAGCGAGTACGTCGTGATCGCTGAAGGCGGCCCACAGCTGAGGACGATCGAGCCAGCCCAGGTAGTGATGATCACAACCGCATCGGCGAAGCTATTCGGCGAATCGCGCGTACTCGTGGACCGGGGCCGCGATGCTCAAGGTCATGGCACTGATGTCCGCACATGCCGCCGCCAGGGCAGCAACGCCCTTCTCGGCTGTGAGCCGCCCCGCATAGAGCAGGCGGAAGGGCTCGTCGCTCGATCTGCACGGTCTTGGGAGCTGCTGCAGAAGCTGGTCGGGGATGCCCCACGGGATGTGTTCCACCTTGGCGACGTCCAAGTCTGGGACCATGTCACGCAGGCCGTCGGCCATCGCGGGCGTCGGCACCACGATCGCGGTCGCCCAGTGGGCGCTCTGCCGCAGGACTTGGCGCTGCGTCGCGTTGGAGGTGGCGCATAGCAGGTCGGTGCCGTGGACGAGGGCGATAGTCGGACGCCGGGGGAGCGCACGAAGCAGCGCAGGCGTGGCGCCGAGGGTCAGGTGCTGCAGATGTGCGACGGCTCCGTCGTCAGGCCTGAGGACGCTGGCCATCGCGGTGCTGAGGGCATGGACGTAGGTCCAGAAACGCGGCCCGGTCAGGCACTTGGCCTCGACCTTCAGGGCTTCGAAGGGCGGCGCCGGCGGACTGCCGTTGTCCAGCATGAACACGCGTGCGGAGATCAACGGCTCTGCGCCGCCATAGAGATCCTGGAGCAGCTCGACGCTGCCGTCGGCGCTTCCCAGTGGGAGGTCCAGAGCGGTGACGACGGGGTTCATGCGTGGCCTCCGCCAGAGCGGATCTCCAAGTAGAGACGGGAGACGTCGATCCCGGTGCTGGCGGTGTACTTGCTGCCGTGCTCCTGGTAGCTCGCTGAAGCGCCATAGACGTGGAGGAACACGAGCTTGCCGAAGGTCATGCCGGGATAGACCCGGACGGGACGTGCGACCCTGATCTCCAAGGTCCAGGGGATGGCGTGCCCGGTGTGGCCGAGCGGGGCCGAGACATGGACCCAGATGCCCAGGGCCCCGGTGGTGCGATTGCCGTTGAGAAGCTGGGCGTAGCGCTCTGACCAGGTCCGCTCGTGGGTTACGCCGAGGTAGAGCAGACCTGGCGAGAGTGCCATGCCGGTTTGGGGGATGGCGAGTTCCTCGAAGTCGGCCGGGCGGGCGACGTCCAAGGCCCCATCGCAGATCCTGATGCGATCGCCCAGGCGCCAGTCGTAGGCGTTGGGAGACAGCCGCCGAGGATCGTAGGGGTCGATGGTGATGTGGCCCCGATCGATCGCGGCGCCGATGGCAGCTCCGGTCAAGATCATGACGCACCTGCCTTCAGCCGGTCGCGCCAATGCTGGGACGGTTGTGGGCCAATGGAGTCTTGATACTTGCCGCGATACAGGGCGACGGCGCCGGCGGACACGAAGAACATGATTTGTCCGATCTTCATGCCGGGGTAGACCCTCAGCGGGCGTACAGGGGAGAGCATCAGGGTCCACTGGCCGTGGAAGCCGAGGTCGCCGATCGGCGCGGTGATCTCGACGAACAGGCCCAGCCGTCCGACTGACGATCGGCCGAACAGCAGTGGCACGAAGGTGTCGGAGCCGACCTTTTCAACGGTATGACCGAGGTAGAGCTCCCCTGGCAGCAGAACGTGACCTTCGCTGCCGATCGTGACAGCTTGCGTGGGGTTGACCTCGTAGGCGTCGATCACGGGCGCGGTGTAGGTCAGCAAGGTTGGCCCGAGCCGGATGTTGTAGCTGTTGGGGTTGACCTGCTCGGGGTTGAACGGGTGGATTCTGATGCGGCCGTCGTCAGCAGCGGTGCTGATCTCAGGCCCTGTGAGAATCACCGGACGTCGCCTCCTTGCCCCGTCAAGATGGCCTGTACGGCTTGATCGAGCGGCAGCTTCGGCCCCCTCCAGTGCCCGCCGAGGAAGGTGTCGGCCAGGTACTGGGTGGTGATGGTCCGCCGTGGCCGCCTGACGCGTGGATCACGAGCGACGACGAGCGGCCCAAGCGGGAGGGCGAGCTCGCCGAGAAACGCATCCCAGGTGCGGGTCTCCGGCAACGTGGCGTAGACAAGCTCGTTGGCGTGCGGCTCGATAGCCAGGAGGTCTCTTTCAAGGAGAACGCTGCCGAGGGGAGCCGGACGGAGGCAGGTTTCGTTTAGGACGACGGCCTCCACCTGGAGGTGCGAGCGGAGCTGTCGCGCGATCTGCGTCAAGAGCTCCCTGCGGTCGAGGGGCATATCGCGGAAGGGCATGGCAAGAGCGCCGAGTGGCATGGCCAGGCGATCCGACAGGGCCTGGATCTGCGCGCTCAGACGAGCCACGGGATCGGTCACGGCAGTGGGCTCCGTGAAGACCTGAGCCCGTGCGGTCCAGTGCCGGCCATCGGGGGCGGCTTCCGCATAACCCGCGCTCATTTCGTAGCCCTTGACCACGATCGTGTCCTTCACGCGCACCGGCCCGTACTGCTCGCTGTGGCAGTGACCGGAAAAGATCACCGAGATGAACGGGCAGGCGGCGGCCAGGGCAAGGTCGCTCTGGAAGCCGGAGTGGCTGAGCACGATCCAGTCGTCGATGTCCTCGGCGTACCGGTGCCAGAGCGCTTCGAGGGCAGGGGCAGGTGGAAGGACGGCGTGATCGCTGCGATCTGCGAGAGGGATGGTGAGGAATGCCTGTTCGCCGAGTACGGCGGTCACGCCCACCCGCCGGCCACCGATCTGCGCGATGTGGAGCGGCCGGAACAGCGGTTCTCCCGTGCCGGCGTCGATCGTGTTGGCACACACACTGAGCGAGCGGATGTCGGGGTCGAGATGGTGTCGCCAACCGTGATTGCCGGGTGCGATGACGTCGTAGAGCAGCACCAGAGCCTGCCGCTCGATGTACCCGCCGCCGAGCCGGTAGTAGCCGCTACCTTCGAAGAAGTCGCCGCAATCGACCACCAACGCCCGATCACGAACCGCGTGCAGGTGCGCGAGCATGGGCAGCGACCGGTCGAAGCTGGAGTGAACATCGGTGGTAGCCACGATGCTCTCCAGTACGCGATGACTGGTCATGCTGCCTCCTCAGTGATGTCGGCGCCGAGCAGTCGCAGCTTTCTCGGCAGATTGGCATGCCCGCGACGTAGTTGCGCCATCCCTCGTACGGTGGTCACCCCCGTGGCCGTCAAGGCAGCGATGATGAGGGTGGACCCGCTGCGGATGTCGTTGGCCGTCACTTGGGCGCCGACGAGCCGCTGGGGGCCTGAGAACCGGCACTGCGTCGCCGACAACTGTTCGATGACGGCGCCGAGCCGGGCAAGTTGCGGGATCAGGTTGCCGTGCCGTCCCGGGTTGATGGCGTCGGCGAACAGGTGCACTCCTGGCGCCCCCAGGGCCACGGCCATCAGCGGCGGCTCGAAGTCCGCGTCCAGCCCGTCCGGTGACAGGGACGCGACCGCGCGCAGCGGCTGTCCGCTCAGTTGAGTGTCGATGGCCTGCACCGTCAGCGTGTCGGCGCTGGCGTCTGCAGGGATGCCGAGCCAGTCGAACGCCTCGATCGCAGGCAGGACGTCCATCGCCCGGACTCCCTTGATCACTGCACATCCCCGGCTCACCGCTACCGCGCAGGCCAGCGTGACTGCCTCGACCTTGTCCCCGGGCACCTCCCAGAGGAGCGGACCCCAGACATCGTCGGACGGTGGCACCAGATTCACCGCGACCTCGTCCCCGCACACGTCCCAGCCGGCTTCCCGAAGGAACGCCATGATCTCCACCACCTCAGGCGACAGGTTCGGCTGGAAGAGAGTCAACCGGCAGCGGTCGACGACCGCCCGGAGCATGGCCGCCACGGTGGCGCCCCGGGACCGGAACGGCAGTGAGATCTCCATCGAGATCGTCCTGGGCGCTGCCCTCTGAACCTGATAGCCCTCGCTGTGCAGGAGTACTCGATCCGCGAAGGCCTCGTAGATCCGGAAGTGCAGATCCATGCCCCGTTCTCCGATGGCACAGCCGCCGGGCCATGGCAGGCGTGCTTGTCCGCAGGAGGCGAGGAGTGCGGGTACCAGGTAGTACGAGGCGCGGATGCGTCCCGCGTCGGCGAGTTCCGGCGGTTGTCCATTGAACGAGATGGGCTGAATCACCACCTCTTCGGGATTGGTGACCGATCGGGCGACACTGTAGCCGCACTGCTGGAGAAGATCGAGCATGGTCTGCACGTCCTGGCACTGCGGCACGTTGCTCAGGTGTACGAGTCGTCCCACCGCCGCGGCCGCCGCGATCAAGGGAAGAGCGGCGTTCTTCGAGCCATCGACTTGAATAGAGCCGACCAGCGGCTCTCCGCGGCGAATGGATACCGATTCAGCGACTGACAAAGCCGAGGACTTGGTCATCTGGGATCCCTTTCTGAAAGCAGCCGTACCGATTGAACTGGTACGTCGGAGGACTTGACTGCTGTCAGTAGATGACCTGCGACTCAATGCTGTCAGGATGACAAGTGGGGACATGCAAGGACGTTGAGACGCATCGGTGCATCGAAGCCGACCGAGGACCTCATAGATGATCATGGAGCTGTCCTCGGCTCTGGGAGCGGCTCCTTCGGCCCACCACACTAGTGCTGCACATCGTCAACTATCGCGAGCCGGCTTCGCTGCCCCAGGTGAGCAAGTGATCGTGGTCGGAGCGGGCAATTCAGCAGTTCAGGTCACCCAGGAGTCGACCAATCAGCTTTGGGGTGCAGAGCGCCGATGGCCGCCCGTCCCAGCGCCATGGTCTGTCGCTGACTCACGCCGATCTGGGTTATCCGGGCGTGGAGTGGCAGCGCACGTCCTCCAACACGTTGCGCGGCGTCGGCGCCCCCTGCCCGGCGAGTGCCGGGTTACCAGCAACGACTGCCTGCCGCTGGACCGCATGGAGCATCCGCCCAACTCTCTGGTGTTGGATGGCGACCGCTACCGCCGCGCCCTGCGCGCGGGGGCTACCGACGGTGCACCATTCCCGAACCGGCCGACCGCGTCGTCCCCGGTTGTGGTGTGGCAGTCACGGTGGCCGTCCTCCGTCCTTCGGCGCGGCCGACTACCGCGCCCGCTCAGCCGTCGAGCGGGGCATCAACCGAATCAAACGCCATCACGGTATGGCCACCGGTACGACAAACTCGCCGTCCGTTACGAAGCCGCCGGCCACATCGCGGCTATCAACGACTGGCTCACAATCCTTCGAGACATGACCTAGCCAGCCCCGAATCTGCCGGTAGAACTGAGGTGAACGCGCAGGAGCGTCGCCGCTGCCTCGTGTCGCAGGCACCGTGATCTTAGTGCCCTTGGCTGTTCCGCTCCGGTCTGGCAACACCAGCCAGCCACATATCCGGATCATGAGCCGCGCCGCTGAGGATGAGCTGCCCGCGGCAACAGAGGTTGCGGGACGGAACCACCGGTCAGAAGGAGACGTCACCCGTGACGGTGCCGATCGTCACGACTTTGCCGACCTCGGCATTGCCGTAGATCTGCGTGACCATCCGGCCCGCCGCCGGATCCGCCATCCCCTCCCCAATGAGCTCCGCCAACGTACGGCGAAATGCAGGATCGGAGGCGGCGTGACGATCGAGGACCTCTGCCAGGGACCTGGCCGCCTCTGGCACGTCATTGCCCGCCTCGACACCGGAGATCACCTCTTGCGCGGAGTCGTCGCCGGAGAGGCGATCGCGCACCAGCTCGACGAGCCGTTTCATTCCGTTCCAGGTTTCCCGCCCCATCTCTCCCGTGACACCGTCGATAAGTTTGGAGAGGAACAGGGTGGCAGCGGTGAGAAACACGGGGTCGATCATTTTCTTCCCTTCCCTCACACCTCGGCGGTGCCGGCCCATGGATTGAAGAGATGCGCGATGAGCAATGCTATCGCCCATTCGTCGGGAATCACGCTGACCGCGGCGAGAATCACTGGAGGGGCGGCCCACTGGTAGAGGCGGGACGTGTCCGTCGCGATGACGGTCTGCCCGTAGGCCAGCGCCAAGGTCACGATCAGCATGGGGAGGAAGCGAGCGTCCTCGGCGAGCACGGCCAGTACTCCGGCGCCCCAGGGAAGGATCATGACCTTGGGGTCGAACCACTTGCCCAGGTGATGCACCCTACTCGCGATCAGCGGCTGGTGGGTGACGTGAGGCTGCCCCATCAAGTCCTCGCCGGTCCTGACCGTGAGCCTGCGCGCCAGCGGTCCGACGAGCGCCACGAGCGCGAGCGGGTTCCAGGCGTAGCAGGCGGCGAAGACAGGCCCCGACTCCTTGATGCTCCCGGAGACCAGGGCGAGCCCGACACCCAGGATGGGCATCCCCTTTTGGAACGCCACCGCGGCGGCCACGGCCCATGTCATCGCCGCTGCGTCCACCAGGACCGGCCAGCGGAGGTGAATGCGCCAGACCCCCGAGAGCCCGCATATCATCAGCCCGCCCGTCACACGCAGCCGTGCATCAGGGATCCAAGGCTCCAGCCATATCGTGACCAGCACAGGCAGTGCCAGCAGGTGCAGCGTGGTGCTCCAGCGCCAGAGGGCGATCCTGTCCCGGCAGAGCGTCGGCAGCAGCCACCGCAGGGCGAAAGGCATGGACACGGGCTCACCGCGGCCGGCGGAGAGATAACGCCGTCCGTCCGGGCTGATCGCGGGGATTACATTCATCATTCCGAGGAGAACGAGAAAAGTTCCCACAGCCAGGACGATACCTATTTCGGCCATCACTTTTCCTTTTACGGTCGCCCGCGGGGGGGGGTGAAGACATGTGGGACCGGTGGCCATGCTCTAGATATGCGTTTCCATAGTGTGCATAGTGAGGAAGGCGCGGCAAGTGGGCGGAAGAGACACGCGCAACGAGGAGTCTCATGAGACCGGCAATTGGTTTCGGCGGTTCCATCCATGACTTCGCGACCTGTCTGCTGACTGGTGAGGGCCGGATCGTCGCGATCGAGGACGAGAGGCTGAGCCGGGTCCGCTACGCCGACGGTGACCCAGATCCCTGTTCCGCTTCCCTGGCCTACTGCCTCGACACCGTGGGCCCCGACATCGTCGACACAGCGACGTTCGGTGCCAACGACATGCTCATGGGCGTGCTGGGTACCGTCCTCGACGCGCCGGGCGAGCGGCTCCGCTGGATGAACCACCACCACTCCCATGCGCTGAGCACGTTCTTCACCAGTCCGTTCGAGGAGGCGGCCATCGTGGTGGCGGACGGTGCCGGGAGCGTGTCCGACGTCCCGGGACGGTCCTTGGGACGGCATGCGCGCGAGACGACCTCGTGGGCGCTCGGCCGCGGTAACCTCCTGCGCCCGCTCGATCGCGTCATCGGGGAGAAGCGTGGCACACCCGACTCGAACGACGCCGACGCCCTGATGTCGAACTCTCTCGGTGACCTCTATCGAGCGGCCACCGAGGCGATCGGCTTCGGGTTCCTCCAGGCTGGCAAGACCATGGGGCTCGCGCCGTATGGAGACGATCGGTTCGTGGACCGGTTGATGGACGCCGTCGAGTTAGAGGCCCGCGGGCACTACTCCATCGCCATGGAGAACAGGGGCGGTGTGCTGGAGATCCTCGACGGCATCCCGAACGGTCCCCTCGACGACGATTTCGACACCAACGCCGCCATCGCCTTCGCCGTTCAGTCGTGTCTGGAGACGATCCTGTTCCATGTGCTGGACGAAGTCTGGCGCACGACAGGTGACTCCGACCTCTGCCTCGCCGGCGGAGTCGCCCTGAACTGCGTCTTCAACGGAAAGATCAAGGAGCGCACCCCCTTCGAACGCGTGCACGTGGTGTACGCGCCCGGCGACGGCGGTACCGCCATCGGCGCCGCGGTGCATTGTGCGCTGGAAGAGGTGGGCAACGACCGCCCGTGGCGCCTCTCCCACTCGCCCTACCTGGGGCGTGACCCCGGAGACGACGGCCTCGACGCCTACGGCGTGCGCCTGACCGAGGAGAAACTCTGCGCCGCTGTCGCCTCTCTGCTCCATCAGGATAAGGCCGTGGCGTGGTTCCGTGGGGGCGCGGAGTTCGGCCCACGTGCCCTTGGTAACCGGAGCATACTCGCCGACCCGAGCCGCCCCGAGACGCGGGACCGGCTCAACCGCATCAAGTCGCGTGAGTGGTTCCGGCCGTTCGCCCCCGTGATTCTCACCGAGCATCTGCACGACTTCTTTCCTGGCGCCGACCCCTCGCCGTACATGCAGTTCTCTTACCCGATCAAGGAGTCGTTGCGCCGGTCGGTCGCGGCCGTGTGCCACGTCGACGGCTCGGCACGCGTGCAGACCACGGACGATGCGCACAATCCCGTCCTCGCCGAGCTGATCAGGGAGTTCCATCGGCAAGGAGGGCCCCCGGTCCTGCTCAACACTTCGCTCAACGTGCGGGGCGAGCCCATCGTCGAGACGGCGAAGCAGGCACTCGACGCGCTGGCGGGGACCGACCTCGACGCCCTGGTGATCGGTGACAGGCTGATCGTGAAGTGAGCGGCCCGGCCCCCACTGGGCCGGACAGCTCAGGAACCGAGCAGCCTGCGCAGGAGTCCGTTCGGCTTCCGCTCGGCGCCCTGTGGGGGAAGCACCTCCCCCGGTTCCTCGCGAGCCGCGTCGCCGAACCGCTCCAGCAGGCGGAGGTCCTCCGCCGCGCGCACCGGATCACAGGCGGGAAGGCGGCCGAACAGGTGCAGCCGAGCCCTGACCGTGGCGGGATGGCGGCCCAGCACGGCGCCCAGTTCGGCTATGCCCATACCGTCGTCGAACCCGTTGACCATCGCCGACTCCTGCTCGGCGGTCCATGGGAGTGCGCGTTCCGAACGTTGTGCGTGCACGCTGATCCTCTCTCTGCGCGGCGCCGTCACCGGGCTGCCTGCCGGATGAACGGCTCGGAGACCAGGCCGGAGGTGAGCAGGCCGTAGTGGGCGGGCTTGCGGAAGGCGTTCCCCCACTTGGCGCGGGAACGGTAGGCGCGGATGGAGTCCAGGTCAAAGTCCGCGAGGAATACCCCCTCACCTGCTCCGGCCTCCACCAGGAGCGGGTCGAGACGCTCCTCCCGGTCGTCGTAGACGACGGGACTGAACGCGATGGAATGGCCGTATGAGGCGTAGTTCGCCATGGCGACAGCCACCATGTTCTCGAACGCGCGGGCCTGGAACTGGTTGATGCGGATATCGTCCAGTCGGCAGGCATTGGGGGTGAGGATCAGCTCGGCTCCTTTGAGCATCAGGACCCTCGCGCTCTCGGGGAACTCCCTGTCGTAGCAGATCATCGCCCCGATGGTGACTTCGCCCACCGCGGTGGACAAAGTGGCAACGTGGAAACCGTCGCCAGGGGTGCAGGCCGCCTCGACGTCGTCGTCCAGCGTGTGAACCTTGGCGTAGGTGAGGACGGGCTCGCCCCGGCCGTCGATGAGCGTGAGGGAGTTGCGCGGAGCCCCCGGCCATTGTTCGAGGTAGGTCAGGCCGATCGCCATCTCCAGCTCCCCGGCCAGCGACATGAAGTGCGTGACAAAAGGGCCGGTGCGGGAGACTGCGAGCCGGCTCCATTCCGTCAGGTCGCTGGGAAAGGTGTAGCCGATACTCCACATTTCCGGGAAGAGGGCGATATCGGCGCCGAGGCGGCGGGCCTCCCTGCAGTAATGCTCTCCCTTGCACAGGTTCGCCTCGATGTCCAGGCCGTTGGAGAACAGCTGGAGCAAGGCCACGCGCAGCGGTCTCATTCCATCACTGTAGAAAAGGTAATGGTGTCTGGAAAGCCGGGAACGAACTACCTGGTTCTCCTTGACCTCGGGCGGGATGCCGCCGATGATCCAGGTAACCTGACGTGCCATGACCGCGGATGAGGACGATGCCCGGCGACGCAGAGACTCCCCCGGCACTGGCCACGGTGGTTACAGGTGGCCATGTCGGAAAAATCGTTAACATCGCATACGCGGCAAACGTCGCTGTTCACTCTGACTCTTTGGAGTCCGTCCCGCGCGTTCAGCAACTTCCGCCAGACATTTCTGATTTCACGGGCAGAGATGATGCTCTGGAGACGCTTGAGACTCTGCTCGTGGAGGCTCGCCCGGCCGGCGCCGCAGTCGTGATCTCCGCCATCTCAGGCAAGGCGGGGGTCGGCAAGACAGCCCTGGCCGTTCACGCGGGTCACCGGCTGAGCACCCGCTACCCCGACGGGCAGATGTACGTGAACCTCCGTGGGTACGAGTCCCAGCGCCTGAGGCCAGAGGACGTGCTCGCAGAGTTCCTGCGCATGCTCGGTGCCGATGACGCGGACATACCGGCCGACCCCGACGTACGGGAGCGTCTGTACCGTGCCAGGATCGCCGAACGTTCGATGCTGGTGGTCCTCGACAACGCTGTCTCCGAACAGCAGGTCAGGCCGCTCCTGCCGGGAAGCGCGAGATGCGGAGTGATAATCACCAGCCGGTCGCGGCTGGCAGGGCTCGACGGGAGCCGTAGCCTCGACCTTGACGTCCTCTCGGCCGAGACCGCGCTGGCCCTGCTGACCAAGATCGTCGGAACGGCGCGGGTCGAGGCGGAGCCGGAGGCCGCTGCGAGAATCTGTACGCTGTGCGGCGGCCTTCCGCTGGCGATCCGCATCGCCGGGGCGAAGCTCGCCGCCCGTCCGCACTGGCGGCTGACCCGCATGGCCGGCCGGTTGGAGGACGAACGGCGCAGGCTCGACGAACTGCGACTTGGCGACCGCGAGGTCAGGACCGGTTTCGAGCTCAGCTACGCCATGTGCGATCCCGGCGAACGGCGAATGCTGCACGCTCTTGGCCTGCTGGAGGCGCTCGACTTCGCCGCCTGGTCGGCCGCGGCTCTCGCCGGGGTGAGCCAGGAGGAGGCCGAGGATCTCCTCGACCGGCTCGTGCAATCGCAGCTGATCGAATCCATGGGTGAGGACACACGTTACGAGCTCCGCTACCGATTTCACGACCTCCTCCGCCTGTTCGCCCGGGAGAAGCTCGCGGCGGAGGAGACGGCGGACGGCCGGCGTGGCGCGCTGCTGTCGTTTCTGGAGGTCTGTAGCGACTCGACCCGGCGGGCCCTCGCCGTGCTGCCCGCGGGGGTGAACTACTTGAAGGTCGCCGAGGCCGCCATGTCCCCCCTGAAACCGCTGGCCGAGGATGCCGGGCCGACGACGGCCGAGGCGTTCTCGTGGTTCGCCGCGGAGCAGGCTGTACTGATGTCGGCGGTACGGCAGGCGTTCGCGGCCGAACTGTGGGGCGTGGCCTGGGAACTGGCCTACAGCCTTACCCATCATCTGCGGCTGCGGTCGCAGTGGCGCGACGCCGAGACCCTGTACGGCTTGGCGCTCCAGGCCTCCCGACGCTCCGGCAACGGGGGCGGCGAGGCGGCGATCCTGCGCAGCCTGGGTAATTGCTACCGTGACCAGCGCAGATTTGAGGAGGCACTGACGTCTCTGGGGGAGTGCGTCCGGCTCTACCGCGACCTCGGTCAGTCCCTCGGGGTCGCGCAGACACTGTCCAACATGGGCGACGTTTTCCTCGAACTCAACCGGTTCGACGATGCGCGCGGTTGCCTGGAGGAGAGCCTGACCGCCATCCGCGAGCTGGGCACGGCCCCGCTCATCGAGGCGTACACGATCAACAGCCTGGGTTGCGTCCATAAGGACCAGGGTGATTTCGCCCGCGCCCTGGAGCTCTTCGACGAGTGCCTGGCCATGTTCCGCG
The DNA here is from genome assembly GCF_044459705.1 of Nonomuraea sp. NPDC050227. Classification (NCBI taxonomy): domain Bacteria; kingdom Bacillati; phylum Actinomycetota; class Actinomycetes; order Streptosporangiales; family Streptosporangiaceae; genus Nonomuraea; species Nonomuraea sp. NPDC050227. The sequence goes on from NZ_JBITJF010000019.1 coordinate 97,367, forward strand.
AGTACGACGACAGCGTCGGCGAGGCGTGGTGCCTGCGGTGCATGGGCGATACACAGATGGAGGCCGGGCGGCTCCGCGAGGCCATGACCACACTGCAGCAGGCGCTCTCGCTCTTCGAGGTCCTCGGCGACCAGGTGGGAGAGGGCTGGAACCAACGCAGCCTCGGAGAACTGCTCCGTGGCCTCGGCCGTTACGCCGAGGGGGAGCGGGCCGTTCTGCGCTGCCTGGAGCTCTTCCGCGCCGCCGGAGACCGGTTCGGGGAGGCGTGGGGACTGCGCGGCCTGGGGGACCACTACCGGGCCGTGGGCGACTGGCCGCGTGCCATGGCGTCTTTCGAGGAGAGCCTGGAACTCTTCGCGAAGCTGCACCCCGGGGTGTCTCGGGGCGAGGCGGCCGTGCTGATCGACCTCGGCAGGACGCAGCAGGCCACCGGCCAGCTGGAGGAGGCGCGCCACACTCTGGAGCGCTCGGCCCGGCTCTACTCAGAGATGAGGGACAGGGCTGGAGAGGCGTGGGCGCTGTGCTGGCTGGGCGCGGTTCTGGGCGAATCCGGCCTCCTCGCACAATCCGGAGGCGCGCTGGATGAAGCGTACGCACTCTTCGAGCAGATGGACATGCCTCGGGGAGAGGCGGTGATTGCCTTCCACCGGGCTGAGGGATGTGCCGCGGCGTCGGATCGGGCGGCGGCCACCGTCTGGTATGAGACTGCCCTTGCGACGTTCTCCGCGACCGGCGACGAGTGGTGGGCGATCACCACTCGGGAGCGCATGGCGCGCCACGCTCCGTGACGCACATCGTGTGATCGGTCACCGCGCCACACCGTGGTGATGTTGGAGCTGGTTGATGCCACATACTGACAAACAGGCGATCACGGAGAGTGTCGTTCCCGATCTCCGGGACCCATTCAGGACGTAGGCGACCTAGTCAGCTCACCGGGGGAGGCGGTGATGACGCGTTCGAAGGGCCGCAGTGATCGGGAGCCTGTGGCCTGTGTGAACTGCGAGGTCTTGACGTCGCGAGCGGCCTGCTTCTGGGCAGGGCACACGACCGCGGCGGCCGCCGTCTTGGACGCGATCTCTGTGCATCATGTCGTGTCCTGATAGGGCTTCGGATAGCGGTGCGAATATGCCTCCAGATTAAGTGGTAGGGGCAGGCGGTGTGTATCCCGAGGTAGCGCGCCCGTCAGAGACCTGTAGAGCGCTCCGACTCTTGGTGTGGCGGCCACTAAAGAAGGACCGGTGGGGACCCGAGGGATGGAAGTGTCAATTCGCATGCATGGATCATGGATTTGATGTAGGCCATTCCGAAAAAATTAAGGGATAAATGGATGGCGACCTCTATTTGATTGGCCGCCTGACCTGCGGAACTAGGTAAATAATCTGGTAAGCCGATTGATTTGATCTGCATTTTGCGATTGAATTGAAGTGGTCAAAAGGTGAGGTCTTCGCGATGGTGCGGAGACACAAAGAGATCGGAGTGGTCATGACCAAGGGCGCTTCCGGAAAGCACGTACCGACGACACTTCCCGGTGGGAGTCTCGCCGCCGAAGACATGGCCCGCGTCACGCCGGAGGACTGGGCGGAGATCCGTAAGCTGGCCCGTGGCTACTGTCGTACGGTCGATGCCACGCGGTCCCGTAAGCGCATGGACGGTAGCGCCACGATCGTTAAGGCCGGTCACGCCCCTTACGGCACCGACGACGTCTCTGACGACGTCAACCAGGACGCGGTTCTCCTGTTCGCTCAGCGACTCCGGGATGTGCTGAACAAGTGTCAGCCCACTGCCGAGAGCGGTTCGACGCGGGAGAGCCAGGCGTGGACGTACGTACGGCGCGACGGAACGGAGATGACCATCACGCGGACAACGCTCCAGCGCTGGGCCGTCCGCGACGCCGCGGCGCGCAACGGCTATCGGGTGGACGTGCCTCCGACCGAAGTGGAGAGCACGCCGGGAGCGCAACTCATGCGAGGACTCCCGCATGTGGAGAACGCGACGTACGCGGCTGTCTCCTTCTCCGCGGCCCAGCACAGCGCGGAGATCTTCCGGCAGGCGTTCGGCGACGGGCAGGAGTTCCCCGTTCTCCGAGAGATCATCTCGAAGGCCGAGCAAGCGGACGACCTCGGACGCGCAGGCATCCTCGCGACCGTCGCGCAGGAGCGAGAAGGCGGCGTCTACGGCTCGCGCCGTGCCGTCATCCGTGTCCGGGACGCGGCGCGGTCAGAGCTGCGCGAGCTCTCGGAGCGCCTGGACGATGCAAGGGGCAATCTGGTTCACGCGGGGGAGGATTCAGCCGTGAGCGACTGAAAAGCCTGAACACAAAGCCCTGGAGGTGACACCTCCAGGGCTTTGTGTATTCAGCGAAGAATTGTTGGGTTCGGCGGACGTCTGGGGTGGCTCGGCGGCCGTATTTAAGTGAGAGCGAATTCGCTCTCGCGCCTCGCCGAGGGTCGCCCGAGCAAGCAGCTCGGGTCGGAAAATCGAGAAGGTTCACGGACGGTTGGGGCTTGTCCGCCACCGTATTTAAGTGAGAGCCGAGTGACTTCGGCGGTCGCACTGTGCGCTTGCGCTGGTGTCCCCTGTATGGCCTTTGGTATCGCCTCACGAATGTGGTTCGGGCACAAGGTCCGATCCATGGCCGTGCAGGGGGTTACATGCAAATCAGCCTTGCCCTGGTGATCCTGATCAATGCCGAACTGGAGGCAACGGAGTTCTCCACTGGATCCAGAGGCTTCTACGTCGCAGGCGAAGTCCTCGCCGAGGAGATCCGGTACCGGGCACAAGCCCAAGCCGTGCTGGTCCGCTCTCGGAGCAACCCGGCATCCAAGGTCATGGCCACAAGAGAGGACATGATCGCCGGGCTGGCCGGCCTCGTGGCCTCTCGCCTTGTTCCACGCGAGTCCGTCAGTGGATGGAGGGGCTATCGGGCCGCTGGCAAGGTGCAGGTCGCCGGTCAGTTCTACCAAGCCAGTGTCCAGGCCGTCCGCCTGGAATGACTAGTAGATGAAGCGTCGGATGCAGCGCGGACTCCGGCTTCAGCGCCTCTCCGTCCTTGCTCCTCGTCCGGACAGTCGAGCACGGCCGTCCGGACGAGACAACACATCCAAGGGAGGTATCGCCGTTGGAGGTGATCCCCGCAGAGCCTCTGCTGATCTTGGTGCTGTGCCCGGATCTCTCGCCCGAGGCACACGCATCGCATTGCGCCTTCCGGCACCTGTTCATCCCGCCTCGGCCTGGTCTGCCAGGCGACTGGAGCGGCACCGTGACGGACCTGGACCAGATCCGTCAGCGGTTTCCGGGAGTCCTGTTTCACAAGTGCCTCACGGACGCGCTCCAGGACAGCACCCGGCGGGCCGATGCTGGCGCCGATGGGCGGGAAGCGCAGTCGTCATCACGTGAGCGCCGACCACGAGGAGGTCACCCCTATGGCCGTGCTTGACGGCGTCACTCTGCCGCCGAGATGGAGGATCACGCCGCGGCTGCTCCCCGGCTGGCCTATCGACGGTGAGCACCTGTTGGAGCTGTGGCCTTGCGGTCGCACCACCGAGGGGCGGCTCAGCTGGCTCTACCGGCTGTCCCGCTACGGACGGACGATCTTCAACGCTACCGATGTCAGCTCACCGATCGGTGTCACCTTGAGCACCGAGTCACTGATCGCCACCGGCCGGACCGTGCTGGCGTTCCTCACTCTCGGCGAGGGCGACACCGACGAGGAGTACTTCAGCCACTACACGCGGGCGCAACTGAACTGGCGCGATCAATTCGCCGAGGCTCTGTCGGGCTATGCCCTGGATGACCTCTGCGCCTACTGCGGAGGAGATCACGTTTCCCCTGGTTGTGCATCGATTTGATCCTGCGAGATGTGACCACAACCAGATAGTTCGACCTTCGGCGCGGCGATTCCGATTCATACGCCCGTCCCGGAAGGCCTCGCGGAACTCTCTTCCGTGGCCTCGCTGCGCAGCCCACGGAAACAAGCCCTGACATCCCCCTGCCCCGGCTGAACCGAGCCGGGGCTTCGTCATTCCTGGAGGCGGAAGACATGAACATCCCCACCGGTCCCGATGGTAAGGCGATCGTCCTGAGCGCGCCGTCCGACCTGCTCGCTGCCCTGCCTTACCTGCTCGGCTTCCATCCAGTGCTCAGCCTGGTGGCCATGAGCATCGGTCACACCGGATCGGTAACCAGCGTGATCCGCTACGACCTGCCGGACAGCGCCGAAGGCGTAGATCAGATCGCTGCCAACTGCCGGAGTGTCCTGACCCGAGAACGCGTCCCGGCGGCCGTGCTGATCGGCTACGGGAGCGGCGGACGGGTGACACCCGCCATGGACGCCGTCCGCGAGGCACTTCGTGAGACGGACATCAAGATCGTCGAGGCCCTCCGCTGTGATGGGGGGCGATATTGGTCGTACACGTGCTCCGACCTGGGATGCTGCCCGGTCGAGGGCACACCGTACGACGTCACGACCCACCAAGTCGCCGTGGAAGCGGTGGCCAAGGGCGTCGTCGCACTGCCCAACCGCGACGCTCTGATCGCTTCCCTCGCCCCCGTGAGTGGGGCTGATCGTGAAGAGATGCGGCAAGCCACGGCACTGGCGCGCGCTCGTGCGCATGGCCTGCTGCGGACGCAGAAGGATACGTACTGGTTCACGGAGGGACTCCGTCACATCGAAGTCTGCTTCTCTCATGTCGAGGCCAACCGTGAACTCCCAGCCGATGACGTCGCCTGGCTCGGCGTGCTGCTGACCGGCATCCAGATCCGCGACGTCGCGATGACGGAGACCGCCCGGCGAGGATACGCGGTGTGCCGGCGACTGTGGACCGAGGTGGTCCGCCGAGTCGAGCCCGAGTATGTCCCTGCCCCCGCGACCAACCTGGCCTTCATCGCTCTCGGCGCAGGCGACGGAGCCTTTGCCCGCGTCGCCGTCGAACGGGCGCTGGCAGTCGATCCTGAGTACCGGTTCGCCCGACTGATCAGCTTCGGGCTGGACGTCGGCATACCTCCCGCGCAGCTCGCAGAAGTGGACTGGGCCGCCCAGGCGCAGGTGATCGCCGAGCTCGCGGCCAAGCAGCCACTGGGAGCACGGCCGATCCTTCCTCCCCACCCCACCACGACCTGACCACACTGCCGACCCCTGGCGCCGGGCACTTGCCCGGCGCCATTCGCCTGTCAGGAGGGCACATGTCCAGGGAATCACTGCGATGGCTCAACCAGAACACGCTGATCGGCTTCACCGCCAAGCGCGGGAGCGCTTGGCACTATCGCGCCAGCGAGCAGGGCGACGAGCCGAACCACTACAGCGGGCCGATCCCCGTCGACGACGTCAAGCGGCGTCTGTTCGCCTGGACGCCGATCGAGGGGACGGTCGAGACCAGCTACGTGACCGACGACGGCGTCACCAGGATCACCGACCCCACCCGGAAGACGATCATTCGTCCTGACACCGGAACCGTCCTCGGCGTCTTCAGCCAGAAGTTCCGAGTCCACGAGTACAAGCGCTGGCTCCTGGAGAACCTCGAAACGATCCTGGACGACGAGCTGTTCATCGGGTCCGCGGGGCTGCTCAAGAACGGCGCGGTCGCGTGGGTCCAGGTCGAGGTGCCCGAGTCCTGCACGACTCCCGAGGGGATCACCTTCCGCCCCTTCCTGTCCGCGGCCACCTCTCTCGACGGCTCACTGGCGTCGACCTACCAGACAGGCGCTCAGCTGATCAGGTGTGACAACACCCTCTCCGCCTCGCTGGCCGAAGGCACCGCGAAGCGGATCAAGGTCAAGCACTCACGCAACTCTCTGCACCGGATCGCCGAAGTCCGAGACGCTCTGGGCATCATCCACCGCGTCGCCGACGACTTCGCCAAGGAAGTCAAGCGGCTGTGCCAGGTCAACGTGTCCGGTGCACAGTGGAACTCCTTCCTTGACGTTCAGACGCCGATCCCCCGCGAACGTGGCCGCAAGCGCACCCTGGCGGAGACCAAGCGGGCCGGCCTGAACCGTCTCTGGAACCACGACGACCGGGTCACTCCGTGGAAGGGAACCGCGTTCGGCGTGATCCAGGCCGTCAACACCTTCGCCCATCACGAGCAGGTCGTGCGAGGAGCCGTCCGCGCCGAACGCAACATGCTCCGCATGGTGACAGGCGGCGTGGACGAACTCGACCTGAGCACGCTCAAGACGCTGGAGAGAGTGCTCGACCGATCCGTACTTCGAAAGGCCGTCTGACGCAGGAGAGTGGGCCGCCTGAACGGCGGCCCACTCTCCACCCCCTCATGGCAGGATCGGGGGACCGCGAAGTTCGGAGGGCGCCATGAACGACGAGACGACCGCATTGCTCTTCGACGTCGTCGAGCGCCTGGAAAAGAACATCGCCGCTCGTGAGCGCCCCGCGATTGTCGCCATGCAGGGGGAGCGGCTGCTCGTGCTCAGCGATTACGACTACCTGCGTGACGAGCAGGCTGCCGCAGCGTTCGAGACGCGCGCCGCTGACAAGGTGCGGGAGGTCGGGGCCACCCGATGGATCCTCGCCGTTCCCCAGGTGTGGCTGATCACTCCGGACAAGGTCTACAGCCGTGCGATGTCCAGCCATCCCCTCCGCGAAGGGGAACAGGAAGCCATCACCTGGATGAGCTTCGACCAGGGCGACGGGGTGGATTACGGGCGAGTCCCGTACAGCCGTCGCCCCAGCGGCGAGCCGGTGTTCGATGATCCGGAGATGTTCACGATCGGGGTACGCCCGGCTGAGCACATGCCGGGCTACATACTGTTGCAAGCTTGCTTCCCCGACGAGCACGGGGAGGACCCGCGCTAGGCGCAAGATCCTCCCCGTTGACCTGCTCATACCGATTGGTCAAAAGGTGAGAGCGGTCGTCTCAAGCTTACGCCGAGGTCATCCGGGCCGTACGGCTCCCGCGTATTCGGCTTCTCGGTACGAGGTCCAGGTGTCGACCCGGACACGGCTACCCGTGCTCGGTGCGTGGATGTAGCGCCTTCCGTCGATGTTCATGACGACGTGATGGATGGTCGAGGGATCCTTGGGGTTGGTGGCGAAGAAGATGAGATCGCCGGGCTTGAGCTGTGAGCGCCGCACCCGGACGCCTGCCCGCCATTGCGCGGACGTGTCGCTGCCGATCCTCACGCCTGCCTTGGCCCAGGCGTACTCGGACAGGCCCGAGCAGTCGAAGCCGTTGATTCCGGCGCCTTGCGCGGTCCCGTAGCTCGGTCCGTTCGGGCCGCCTCCGCCCCACGAGTAGGGAACTCCGATCATCTTGAAGGCGGCGGCAAGGGCGACGGAGCCTCTGCCCGAGGTCTGGAGCGCAGCGAGAGCCGCTGGATCCAGCGCCTCGTCGATCCTCTGAGTCAGTTCCTGGCAGAGCTTCTCGGCGACCGTTGTGAAGACCTTCTCGGCCAGGTCCGAAGTCCTTCCTGACCGGGGCACGCTAGGGAGCTTGCCGGCGTTGAGGGCTTCTTGAATATCGGCGACCACCGTGGCGCGGCTCACTCCCAGAGCGGTGGCCATCTCCAGGCTGTTGCGAACTGCCCGGAAGTCCTCCGGGGACAGCCGCACTGTGCCGCGGGGCTTCTTCTGAACGCCTGACCTGGTCAATGCCGCGAAGAGGCGCTTCGCACGCGTCTCGTGCCTTGCGTAGGCATTCGGGGTCGCTGACCGCTGGATGGCTTGGGCGACGACTGTGAGCGGTTTTCTGGTCCACTTCTCGATTTTCGCGAGTCGGGAGAAGAACGCCTCGCTGGCGTAGGCGGCGGTGGAGACCTGGGCTCGCGTGCCCCAGCCGTACTGCGGATGCTGCTGGAAGATGCCGAACGCCTGGCCGCGATCACCCACGGCTGCGCTGTTGAAGCCGGATTCCTGCCAGGCTGTGGCGAGGCCGATCACAGCGGCTCGTGGTGGCAACCCGAGCTCCTCGGCTGTCTCGATGATGATTCGTGCGTTCCGCACCTGCGCTGGAGTCAGGCGAAGGCGGGCGGTAAGAGCGCTCGCCTTGAGTGGATGTGAAGACTTCTTGTCGGTGTACGCGCAAACAGCAGACTTGAGCCGGCCAGGTTCGGCCTTGGCGGCGGCGTAGTGGCCTCCGCCTGCAATTCCGGCGATGAGGGCAATACTGGAGACGAGGCCGCCTCCGGCGGCGATGACCTTGGCCAGACCGAGTTCGAGGATCATTCGGCCTCCTCCTCGACCGGCTCGGGCGCAATCTGGGGACCGAGGCCGGGCCAGTGCTTGGCCAGTTCGGCCAGACGGCAGCGCGGGCGTTCCAGATCCGTCGGCAGCCATCGGGCGCCGGCCGGTCCGTCGTCCACGGTGCCGTTGACGGTGTCGGCGTGGCCGGTGGCGATCGGGACGAACATGTCGCCGGGGTGGCGCCTGAGCTTGTTGCGGAGGTTGGCTTCCCGGCGCTCGCCCTGCACCCAGAACAGGACGGGGGTGACGATGCGGCTGGACTCGGTCAGCCGCGCGTAGCCGTCGAGTTTGTGAGCCACCCGATCCAGGGGCTCGGTGCCGGTGTCGTACTCGAGGAAGAACTCGATGCTGTGGGCCCCCTCGGTCCATCGGCAGTAGGCGTCTGGACGTGCCATGGAGCCCCACTCCTTGGCACAGCGCTGTTCGGACCACCATGTGGTCAGCTCGGTTACCGGATGGCGTCGGGCGAACCCGTACAGGCCGGCGGCGATCCCGTTGGTCCCTACGGTGTGGGCGAGCCTCTGGCTGTAGACGATGCCGAGGACGCGGTCACGGCGATAGCCGAAGTCGGCCAGGTCGACGCCTTCCTCGGAGGCGAGCACCGCGGCGGCGGTCTCGCCGATGACGTAGTGGTAGGGCGCGGTTCCCATGGCGGGCGGGAGGTTGGGGCGGAAGCGCTCCAGGACGCCCATCCGGGTCAGCGCCAGCAGTCGACGCCGGGCGGCGTCGTCGGTGTCGAAGAACATCTCGCTGACCTGGGGTGAGGTCAGGACGCGGAAGTCGCGGATCAGGCGGATCAGGGTGCGGTCGCGCTGGGTGAGGCGGACGGCCAGCTCGCCGAGCATCCTCGGGGTGTAGCGGATGGACACGATGGTCTCCTTTCAGAAGGTGCGCCGGGCATCCGGCTTGGGAGTGGCCGCGGCTGCCGTGCGGCCGTGGGCTTGCGCGGCGGCGCTCCGGATGTGCTGGGCGACGTCGCTGGAGGGTTCGGGGAGTGGTCTGGTGCGCAGCGTGAACGGAGGCGCCTCCGCCGAGCGGACGACCAGGCGGGCGGCGGCCTGGAAGGCGTCGAAGTTGGCCAGGTCGTGCGCGGTCAGGAAAGGCGTGAAGTGGTGCTCGACCTCGCGGGCGTCGTCAGGCGAGAGCGAGAAGTAGATCTTGTTGCGGGCGTCGGAGGAGATGGCCTGGCGCAGTTGCCGGGGGAGCTGAGCCAGGTGCTGGTGGGCGAGGGTGAGGGAGACTCGATACGCGCGGGCTTCGGCGAGCATGTCGGCCAGTGCGTGCGGCAAAGTCAGGAAGTTGTGGCATTCGTCCACGTACAGGGCCGAGGCGGGCCGCGCGTGACCCGTCTTGGCGCGACGGGAGGCGGCCTGCCATACCTGGGCGAGCATCATCGAGCCGAGCAGCCGGGCGGAGTCGTCGCCGAGCACGCCCTTCGGCAGCCGGGCCAGAAGGATCTTGCCGTCGAGCACTTCGCCCAGGTCGAACGTGGAGCTCGTGGACCCGAGCACGTCCCGGATGAACGGTCGCAGCAGGAACGCCCGGAGCTTGTTCATGATGGGTGCGGTGACGTTGGCCTGAGCCGACTCGGACAGGGAGGCGTACCAGCTCCAGAACCCGCGCAGCAGGGGATCGCCAATGGTGGCGACCTGCCGCCGGCGGAAGGACTCGTCGGTCAGCAGGGCCGGGATGTCGGCCAGGGTGCCGTCGTTGCGGGCCAGGGTGAGCGCGCAACCGCGAAGGATGTCGTCGGTGCGCGGACCCCAGTAGTCGGCGTAGATCTGGTGGAAGATGCCGACGAGGTTGTCCACGCCTGTGGCCAGGTCGGATCCGCGAAGGACGTTGAGGGACGGCCTCGGGTGCCGGTCGTCGGGATCGATCAGCACTACGTCCTCGGCCCTGTTCTCGGGCATCAGCCCGAGCAGGTCGCGTACGAGGTCGCCTTTCGCCTCGATGACCACCACGCCGCGGCCGGCCTCGATGTCGGAGAGGATCATTTGGGCGAGCAATGTGGACTTGCCGGTGCCGTTGGGGCCCATCACGTGCACGTGGTGAAAGGAGTCGGCGACCCGCAGCGCTACTGAGCGCTGATGACCTGCGTCGGAGAAGCCGAGAGCCTTGGCGTTTGTCCCGCCGTGGGAGATCTTCGGCGATGGTGGGACGGAGTTGGCTCCTGCTCGTTGCAGTCCGGGTACCGCGACGTCCAAGGGGAGATGGGCCACCGCGGACAGCTCAGGCACCGAAAGCAGGTAACCCCGGTTCATTCGGCGGGAGGCCAACTGGCTCGCAGGCCGGAGCAGTCGACGTCGCTCCAACCGGTTGTGGCCACTGAAGAGCGCGAACACCGAGGCCAGAGCATGGGCGCGCCCTCGGATGGCGTTCTGGCGGACCTCACGCGCAGCTTCGGCGGGAGCCAGCTCGTCGGCTTGTACGGCGTAGCGGATCGCGACTTCGTAGCGCGAGTGGTGCGCCTTGTCCCTGATCGCCCGCGCTTCGTTGAGCTCCTCCAGCCGTTCGGCGCGGTCGGTGTGCGGTCGAGGCAGGTGGCGTGGTCCTGGGACGAGGAGGTCGAGGAGACACCGCAGCAGCCAGGCTGCAGCGTTGTTGCCCCTACTGGTGAGCCGGCTCCCGCTTGCCGGACGGGCGATGATCTGCACGCACGCGTGCTGCCATCCGGGCATGCCGACCGCCGTACCGATGAGGGCTCGCAGCGGGTCAGTACGATGATCGTGCCGGATCGGCAGTCGCTCGCCACGGGCAAGGACCAGTTGACCGCCGGTGGCGTAGCCGCTGAGGGGAACAGGGGGATCCGCCTGGTGAATGACCGTGCGGCAGGACGGCCACGCAGCCTCGATCGCGTGCTCGACCAGGTTCTGAGGAACTGAGCCTGGCACCCAGAGGTTGATCTGTACGCCGCCTGATCCGAAGACGTATTCGAAGGCGAGGTGCGGCTGTCCGAACACGACCCGCTTCCAGGCCGGCCTGAGCAGCCCCATGAGATTGCCCCAAAGCGCTTCGGCGCCCGGCATGTTGGCCACGGGCGGAGCCAGGATCTCCACGCGCCTGGCACCTCTGGCGAGGCTGCGGTGCCGGAGCCGTACGACACAGGCACGCAACAGGACGGCGAGCACTTCAATGCAGATCAGCGCTGAACCTAGCTGCCAGGCGTGGGCGGTCAGCCATTCGAGGACCCGATCCAGGAACGCGTCGGGATCGGTGAGAAGGTCGTGGATCACAGGTCTGCCTCCTCGTACTCGAGGTCGGCCAGTTCCTGGGGCGAGGAGGTCACCAGTTCGTGCTCACGGGCGCTGGCGATCACCTGGAGCGGGCAGCGCTGGCCGCTCGCGCCGGCTGTGAGGAGCCCGGTGCCTCTTTCCGCTGAGAGGAGCAGTTGCCGCTCCCCGTCGGAGAGCCGGAACGCCTCGCTGACGGTGTCGATCGCCTGTGGTGCCTGCCGCAGCAGGATCTGGGTGGTGGAGTTGGCGACGATGGCCTGGCCGAGCTCGGAGCCGAGCAGGTCGGCCGCGTCCTGCGTCACCACCGATAGGCCGGCCCAGTGCTTGCGTGCGGACTTGGCCATGCGGAGCAGGAACTGCGCACCCTCGGGGATCTTCATCAGCAGCCAGGCTTCGTCGACCACGACCAGGCGAGGGCGCCTGTCGTAGGGGTCGGAGACCCGACGCCAGATCGCGTCCAAGGTCAGGAGGGTTCCGACCGCTTTGAGCTCGTCAGGCAGATCGCGCAGGGAGAAGACGATCAGATGCGAATCGGGGCGGGTGGTCGTGTGGCCGTCGAACAACTGCCGATGGCTGCCGGAGACGAAGGGCGCGAGGCCGGCCGCGAGCTCCTTGGCCTTCGGGTCGGGATCCTCTTCGAGGATCGCCGCCAAATCCTTCAGGAGAGGTGGCCGCCGGCTCCACGTCTGTGGCGCGTGGGTGATGCCCGCTCGCCGGTATGCGGCGAGAATGGCGCGGTCGAGTGCCGCCTTGCCGGTGTTGCCGAGTGGTTCGCCGAGCATGACCGCGATCAGCGTGTGCAGGAACATTGCCCGCCGGGTGAGCGGATCCTCGCCTCGCTGGTTCTTCGGGGGGAGGTCGAGCGGGTTGAGGCGAACCTTGGGAGCACCGAGATGGACGTAGGCGCCGCCGACCGCGTGGGCGAGGCGGGCGTATTCGTCCTCGGGGTCGATGACCGCCACCTCGATGCCCGCGTACAGGGAACGCAGGGCCTCCAACTTCGTCAGGTAGCTCTTGCCGCTGCCTGAGCGGGCCAAGGTGACGGAGTTGTGGTTGTCCTGGGCGAACCTGTCCCAGGCGACCAAGGAAGCACTGGCGAGGTTGGCGCCGTACAGAACGGCGGTGTCGCCCAGTTCGGTGGTCAGGTCAGGGCTGGTGAACGGGAACGCCGCGGCCAGCGCGGGCGTGTCGAACGTACGCCGCATGCCGAGGTTGTCGTAGGCGAACGGGAGGGAGGAGACCCAGCCCTGCAGCTGGCGGTAGGTCACCTGGCGGGCGTCCAGGAGCAGGGATGCGGCCAGGGCGCGTACTTGGGCGCAGGCGTCGTCCAGTTCCACGGGGGAGGTGGCATGGACGGTGAGATAGATGGAGGCGCGGAACAGCTTGGCCTGGCCGCGGGCGATCCGGGAGGCGAGGTCCTGCGCGTCTTCGGCGGCTGCCTCGGCGCCGGGGTCCAGCAGCCGGCCGTGCTCGTGGTCGGAGCGGAGGCCGGACTCCAGCCGGGCCAGTTGCTTGCGTAGCCGGTCGGCGGCCACGAGCGACGGCACGGGCTCGATGTGCAACGAGACATCCAGTCGGCCCGGGTAGGTGAGCAGCGGTTCCAGCCAGCCGGGGGCCACTTCCCGGGGATAGCCCGTGATCGCCAGAGTGGCGCACACGCCGTCGCCGACCTGTACGTGCCGGGCATCGACGTCCACCGCCTGTGGGCCGAAGCCGGTGGGCGGGGGAGCAGTACGACGGCGTCTCACCAGGTGCCTCCCGTCGTGATGACCTCGCTGGGAAGGGCGATGTCGTTGTCGGGCAGTGGAGGCGCGGAGGGGTCGAAGCAGGAAGCCAGCAGCGCGGTGACGGCGCGGGCGTCCAGAAGGCGGGCGGTGAGCCCGCACGAGCTGAGCACTCTGAACGCTTCGTCCAACCGGCGCAGCGCTCGCGCGGCGGCTGCGTCGCGTCCCTTCGCACCTGCCACGGGCTCGCGGACCACCAGCAGGACCTGGCGCCTGAGCAGGTCATGGCGGGCGGACAGGTCACCCAGGAACGCGGCATGCTCCAAGGCAGCGGAGGCGAGCGCGGGGTGGGGCAGCCGGCGGGCGTTGTCCTGCAGTGTCGCGATGGTGTCGTTCAGGTCGACGCGTTCCGCACGGACGAGGATCTGAGCGGGGCCGGACAGGGAGTTGAGCCAGCGGCCGAAGACGGCGACCAGGGCGTCCTGCTCGTCGGGGGTCCTGAGGGCGAAGCTGACGGTGGAGAACTCGGCGATTGCGGCGACGCCATCGGGGCCGAGGTCGATCAGGCCGTTTCCGGTGACGCCCCGGGCGGGAAGCTTGAGCGGCGCGGGCGGACGGGGGGTGCTCGCGGCGATCCACGTAGGCGGCATGGGGATGTCCTCGTATGTGGAGATCAGATGCTTGGGGGAGCGTTGATGTTGGAGGGCGGCCAGTACGTAGCGGTCCAGGGAGATGCCGTCGTGCCGGCCGATCGCCAGGAGAATCGCGGCGATCGCCACCGGAAGAGCGACTGCTGCGCAGGCCACGAGGGGCACGTGATCGCCGACGGCCACGTACGCCGCGTACAGTCCGCCCCCGGTGCCGACGAGGATGGCCACCTGCCGGGCGGTGAGCGACGCGATGATCTTGTCCGGCTGCTCGACGTCGGCCGGGATCCGCGCGATGGAGTCGTCCCAGCTCACTTGCCGCCACCCTTCCGCGGCGTGCGTGCGCGACAGCCGGATCGGTCAGGGGTACGGCCCCGGTTCTCCGGCCACTCCACCTGTCCCGGGATCGGGGCGTTGGGAGGCACGATCGGCCGGACCGGACGTTGAGTCCTGGGCGGTTCGACCGCGCGTCGGGGGTTGGAGACCGCTCTGTCCCTGAGCGTTTGCATCTGAGCGAGGCCGGCGGGGCCGTTGGAGTAGTAGACCTCCCGCGGATATCCGTAGACCGGGGTGGTCGGGGACACAGGTGGCTTGACGACCGGAGCGGGCTTGTAGCGCCCCTGGATGGCCGGCCCCGTCGGTGCGTGCTTGATCGGCGCCGGTTCCCAGTCCGCTGCTCGAACCGGACGTCGTGCCCAGGTCGGAGCATGCTTCGCCGGGCCTTGGCCGCTTCGGGCGGCGGAAACGGCAGTGAGCGTTGTTGCCGCGGCAGTTCCGGCCGGACCACCGATTGCGCCGGCGACGACCTTTCCCGCGACAGCCAGCTTGGCCTTCCTGCCGACGCTGCCCCCGCTTCTACCGCCGCGAAGGTGAACAGCCTTGAGAACAGGCGAGGTGAGCTTGGACAGCAGGGCGTACTTGACGATGCTCACGACCGCCGACCGGCTGCCACCCTGGCTGAAGATCCGCCGTGAGATCCAACCGGGGATCCGCACCAAGATGATCAACAGGCAGAGAACCAGGACGAGGTTGACCAGCTGCCCGGTGGCGGTCAGCCCCAGGAGCCGCCTGCCGTCCTGATTGAAGAAGATGCGGACGGCCATGACCAGCGTGAGCGACTGAGCGACCTGAATGACGAGGAGGCCGGTGATCGCCCGCCACCAGAACCTCGCCACGCCTTCGGTGTGCGGCAGCGCGTGGCAGGCCAGGGCCAGAGGCGCGGCAACCACCAGGAGCAGGACCAGTGCTGTGCGCGTGACGAAGCTGATCAACAGCAGGACCAGCAAGATGATCGCGACGAGGATGAGCAGGATGTAGAAGATCTGCGTGGTGCTCGACGGCACCAGGAGGAGCATCTGGATCTGCTCCGCCGCCCGCTTGGTGTCGAAGTCCTGCCCAAGGAGGGCTGTGGACAGGGCGTTCGCGGTCTCGATGAGCTTGCCGCAGATCAGGAAGCTGGCGTTGGTCACCAGGATGGCCATCGCCAGCCTCGGCAGCACCTCTTTGACCGTGTAGCGGGTCTGGACGGTCTGATGCCCCATCGCGATGACGGCGCCGATCGTGGCCAGCAGGGCGAAGGCGGAGTTCGCGATGACGGCGGTCGCCTGCCACACCTCGAAGATCCGGTCCGAGCTGGACACCTGGGGTGTGGCCAGCAACGTCTCCCCGAGCAGCTGGAGCAGTGGCTTGATGGCCGACGCGGCGAGCGCGGCGAACCAGCCGTTGATCTGCTTGATGATCCAGTCGCCGATGCCGAAGCTCACCGGGGACGGGAAGGACGGAAACCCGGGAATGGACGGTGGCGTGGGTTCCGCCCACGCGATGCCGGGCGAGAGCCCGATCAGCGAGGTGGCGACGATGGCTACCAGCAGGCCGCGAGCGGTTGCGGCTGTGATGGCAGATGACGTCATGGTGGTCACCCGCCGCCCACGATCCGCTTGAGCACGCTGACGAACAGCGGCGCCAGGATGGCGAGGCCGTAGCCGAACGCGGCGGCCTTGAGTGCCGCCTTGGCCTTCTGGACTTCGCCTGGATCCCCGCCTGCCACCAGGTAACGCAGACCGCCGATGGTGAGCATGAGCGTCGCCAGCCCGGCAAGCAGCCCGATGAGCCAGTTCCGGAGATTGTCGAAGACCGTGTTGAGATCCTTCGGCACTGCCGCGGCGTGCGGATGAAGCATGAGCTCGGCTGCCGCGGCCTGTGCCGCAGTAGTGAGAACGACGGCAACCGTTGCCGCCATCACGATGGCGCGGACTAGACAGCGCAGGGGTCGTGGTGATGAGGGGTTCCGCGCGGAGCCGGTGGGGGTGCCCCAGCCTCCCTTCTGCTTGATGATGCTGGGCTTCGGATCTGAGGTGATCCGGCCCCGCGCGGAAGTCTTGATGGTGTTCTCCGCCCGTCTGCGGATGGCGGAGGTGACGGCTCGGGCCAGAGCTGGATCGAGGTCGCCGGCAAGAACGGCATCGGCAAGAATCGAGTCGTGCCGCCGCTGTCGTGCCCGGACTGATCCGGATGCCGGCCCGAGCAGTTCAGGCTGGTGGCCCGCTTCGGCCGCAGCCTTCTGCCGGGCCCGCTCACCCGCGCCGCGAGCCGCGGCGCAGAGCCGCTGCAGGACGTTGCACGGGGCGAGGTCGATGTTCTTGACGGCGCTGATGAAGGCGGCCAGCACAATGGCCTCGACGTCGTCCCGTTCGCAACGGGCGAGGTAGAGGCCGAGTCGACCACAGATCTGCCGAAGGGCCGGCTCGGCCGTCCCTGCCGCAGCAACCAGCCATTGCCGGCCCTCGCGGCGTGCGCGGACCACGAGCTCGCGCCAGGCGTCATCCTTTGTCGAGGCGGGCAGGGTAGGCGCGCTCAGCAGGTCGCGAAGCTCGGTCAGCAGGATGGGACGTCGGGGCAGGCCAGGGGGAAGGTTTCTGCCGTCGAGCGCCAAGCCGCCGGGAGCGCACGCCAGGAGTTGGAAGACGTGCTCGGCGACATCGAGTGGTGAGCGGTTCCTGAAGGGCGTCTCGCGACGGTCGGTACTCATCGGGCTGCTCCACTGCGAGAGGAATTTCGGTCTCGCAACCCGGTTTAGGAGCTACTTCTGGCATCCCTCTGGCGGCCCTTCGCCAGTGGCCTTGCGCTGACAATTGGCCTCTGGAGCCGCCAGATGTCGCCGTCTGCTGCTGATGGCATGTCAGAGCTGCGCCAGAGGCCCGCCGAAGGTGCTTGCTGGCCTGTGAAGGCGCCCCACAGCGGTTCACCGTCAGACAGGGGCGTGCGGATCTGAGGCCCGCCCCAACAAGCGATGACTACGCGCACGCACGCTGCATCATCGACGTCCAAGATCTCGGGTTCATCCGTTTCGGATGGCCGAAAGGAAGTGAGGTCGTCTCTCGCTCCGGTCCTGCGGTTGCTGTTCCTCAGCTACGCCCTACAGGGGGTGGCGCGATGAGGCAGCCCTACTGGACTGACGGTCCTACCACCCTCTACCTCGCCGATGCGCGGGAGATGCTCGCCGAGCTTCCGGACGCGTCGGTGGACTGTTTTGTCACCAGCCCTCCGTACTACGGCCTGCGCGACTACGGCGTGGACGGACAGTATGGCCAAGAGGACTGTCCGGCCGCCTACGTCGAGACCCTCAGGACAACCTTCCGTGAGGCCCGCAGAGTGCTGGCCGACGACGGGACGCTCTGGCTCAACATCGGCGACTGCTACGCCTCCAACTCGGACGGCTGGGCCCGAGGAGCCGGCTACAACCAACTCCAACCCATGGTCCGCCCACGCTCCCGGCTGTCCGTGCCGCCCAAGAACCTGCTCGGCATGCCGTGGCGCGTCGCCTTCGCCTTGCAGGAGGACGGCTGGATCCTGCGGAACGCCATCGTGTGGCACAAGCCGAACGCGATGCCGCAGTCCGTGCTCGATCGTGTCTCCACCCGATACGAGATGCTCTTCCTGCTCGTGAAACAACGCCGCTATTGGTTCGACCTGGACGCCATCCGCGAGGCACACACAGGCGACCGGCCTCTGTCACACCGCGCGCGTCGAGGCGGCAACATGCCCTACAGCATTCCGCCTTCCTGGCCTGACGACGGCAAGTATCGCGATGACCAGGACGCCTTCTGCGGCAAGCGCTACGGTGACGCGATGCTGGCCACCGGGCAGCGGCATACCGCCGTACATCCCCTGGGGCGGAACCCAGGGGATGTCTGGTCAATCTCGACACGACCGCTCAAGGCGGCGCACTTCGCGGCATTCCCCATCGACATCCCGCTGCGTGCCATTGCCGCTGGCTGCCGACCCAGCGGCACGGTCTGCGACCCGTTTGCCGGGGCGGCAACCACAGCAATAGCCGCACGGCAACTCAACAGGTCATTCATCGGGATCGAGCTCAGCGAACCGTTCTGCGAACTTGCCCGCGCCCGCCTTCTTGCCGCCGTCGCCGACTCAACTGCCGGGGAGTCCGCAGAGTGACCGGAAGGCTACAAAGGGCCTGCTCAGGGCCTCCCTAACCGGCTCTGGCGGCGTAGTCTGCAGGGCCTGGCCGACCCCGAACCAGAGGGGCGGTCACGCCTGTCGACGTCATCGCAGCGAGATGACGAGATCGACGCGCGGCAGCTCCAAGTCATCTGGGAGGTCCTGCAGTGCCAGTTCGAGCGGTACCGGGCGTGAACCACCTGTGGAGTCCCGCCGATGGCGGCGACTCCACCTGGGCCACCGGGATCCATCTCCCGGTGGCCCGGCACGGCCTTGCTCGACAGATGACCAGCAAGACCCTGCTTCCTCCGCGCCGATTGCCCAGCTCCGGCGATGCTTTGTCAGAGTTCGCCGATCTCAGTGCCCGACCCGTCCAGCGATGGGCGCCCCGTTCTCAGATGACCGTCGAGCCAGCATGCTGGGCGCCTGTCCTCGGTACGCGATCGAGGGAGAGCGGTGATCGGAGGTGAGTGCCACTGCTGCTGCCCCTGCCACCTCTACTGGAAGTCTGCCGTGCCCTGAGGGGTGCCGGACTATGGCGACGGAACCGCCAGCCGCAGGCAAGTGGCCATCAGATCGGTGGATTCGACGCACGACCACTGGGGCTGTGTTCGTGTTGGCCGCGATCGCAGCGGTGGTGTCCTTCCGGCACATGCGCGAGCTGGCTCTGGCTCATGGCGAGGATGAACTGGCGGCCGCGCTCATTCCGTTGGCCGTGGACGGCACGATCGTGGCTGCTTCGATGTCGCTCTTGCGTGCCAGCCGGCAGGGCCTGCGTGGCGGTCTGCTCCCTTGGGCCTTGCTGATCATCAGTAGCTTGGCCAGCATCGGAGCTAATGTCGCGGTGGCGGAGCCGTCCGTGATCGCTCGCCTGATCGCCGGGTGGCCCAGTCTGGCGCTCATCGGTGCGTACGAGATGTTGATGTGCCAAGTTCGGCAATCTGCGGGGCGTGCATCGGTGCACGAATCTGCTTCACAACGGTCTTCAGCAGGGGAGCGAGCGCTCCAGCGCAGGGCCTGGGCATGGGCCAAAGCCATCAAGGACGAAGAGGGCCGACTCCCAACTGGGGTGGTGATAGCCCGGCAGTTCGAGCGCTCGTCACGGTGGGGGCGACTGGTCAAGAAGTCAGGCATGACAGGGGAACTGGGGTGAGTCCCTGCAGCCGACGCCAGAGGGCCATGTTTGAGTGGATCGCCGTGCCGGTGCAGTCCTGGCGAAGGGGTGGAGTCGAGGTCGGGATCCCGCCGTCCCTTCTGTTCGCACCCTTCCAGATCGGTGCTGCACTCAGTCGCGTTGTTCCCTGCTACGCGCTCAGAGCCAGTGGGTGACGCTGGAGTGCCAGAACCAGCGATCGCACGGGTGCCGTTCTCTGGGCGCTCGCTCCGGCTCGCTAGTGGTTGGGGGGTGTCCGTATTTTGTCGGTTCGGATGAGGGCAGGTTCGTCTTGGGTTGGTGACGCCAGTTGAGCTCGGCACGGTCGGTGCCGGGCCGTAGCGGGTGGGCGTTCGTCGTCCGGGTGGTACATGGTCAGGCCGACACCGGAGGACCTCTGGTCATCGCCCTTTTCGATCTCTGCACCTCTGTGTGACGCTACGATTACTATCGGCAGTATCTCTGGGTCCTCGTCTGGGAGGCTTCCGTGGGCCGTTCCTTTAGATCAGTAATGATGGCCACCGTTGTATTCGCTGGCGTTTCCTCTCTGCTGGTACCTGCTGCCTCTGGTGCTGTGTCCACGGCCGCACGCATCAGCCCTTCCCCGTCTTCAGCCCAAGCGGGCGTTTGCGGATTCGAGACCAAGGGCGACTACGTCCATGTCTCGTCGTCCGTCTGGGAGGCGTCCGGGCATGGATGGTGGGTCAACGTCAACTGCGATGCCACGACGGCAATCGTCACGGTGCAGTTGCAGCAGAAGATCGACGGTGAGTGGAGGGATGCCGGCCCGGCTGGCAAAGCCACCGTCCGTTCCGGCGGTGGTGCTGGCCATCGCGCCACTGGTCGAGCAACATGTCACAGCAGCACTGTCACGGAGTGGCGTAGCGTCATCGACGTGGACGTCCTCAATGTGCTCGACCCTCCGGACACGCTCATCACGGGCGGGCGGAAGGTCCGCTGCAGGCACTAGGACGAGAGGTGACCGTGAGCATTGCAGTCGAGAGCACGATGTTCGCAGCCCTGCACGGCGACCTGACACCCCACCCTTGGCGGGAGCCGAGTCCGGCCTCCGACGCCTACAGTTTGTTCGTCGCTCGATCGTCGGCCCTGGGATGGTTGGCCGAGCCGACCGCGAACGACTGCGGCCTGTGGGGGATGAACGACGCGGGGCTCGATCCTGCGGCCGGCTCTGGGTACTCCCGTGCTGCCTGGTTCCAGGTGTCGCTGATCGCGCCGACGCCGGTTGATCGGCCGCTGCCTGTCCCGGCCTTCCTGGCCTGTGCGAATGCGGTCACCGCACGCGTCGGTGCGTTGCGCCTGCAGGCCGTGCAGATCCTGCTGCCTGTGCAGAATCTGGCCCTGCCCGAAGGCGCGTCTCAGCGGACCGGCGCCGTGGTGCGTCTCCTGCAGGAGACCGGCTGGTTCGCCGACCTCCCACTACGGGAGAGAACACGCGTACGAGTGACGCTGGACGGTGGGCAGAATGCGTCGATCCGGTCTGTGGCACCGGACATGATCGAGTGGCTGCGAGAGCTGAAGCAAGACGTGTTCGACGACTTCTTCCTCACCGACGACGACCCTGTCCTGCTGCGCCCTGCTATTACCGATGAGTTGTGGTCCGGCCCGCCCCTGCACCGGGTAACCGTCGATGGCACCTTGGCCGAGTGGTCGCTGGACAGCCTCGGATGGCTGGCCGCGCTTCTCGCGGAAGCCGGCCGTCGTCATCAGCTCGACTCTCCACTCATGCTGTCGGCGACTGCTGACACGTGAATCCGAGTCAGGCGCTGGCATGACGAGAGACTCCGGAGCGGGGTCCGCCTGACCTCGCGTCACAGATGCGACTGTGGAGGGCGGCCAGGTCGTCGTGCCTCCGGCGAGCGACCTGCCGAAGTTCCCTCCCAAGTCGCTCTGGCAGATCTACGGAAGCCCCAGCCGCCCCCACGTATGGTGACACGGCAATCACGGATGAGCACATCCTTAACTGGTCGGGAGCGGCGTGCCTGCTGGCAGAGGAAGAATGGGTTAACGCTGACCAGGCCTTTCCGCGCATCCTCGCAGGCTGCTGGAGGGAGCAGCCGCCACCTGCTCATGCACGGGCACCGACCTGAAGCCCGGCAATTACCAGCTGTGGGAACCGCGCACCTGCACCCGGATCGGCAGGCCCATGGCGTCAGGGGCCGACCGCCCCACGTTCAGCCCCGACGGCGGCGTGCTCGTCGTCAGGGAACCGTTCAGCGAGACGCCCACGCTCTGGAACGCCCGGACGGGAACCCGCATCGACGAAGGAACCATCACCGGCTCATCGCACTTCACCCGTGACGACAAGATCCTCGTGACGGTGAACGGCACGCATGTGTGGCTGTTCGACACCACGAGGGGAAAGGTCCTCGACGGCCCGCTGCCCGGGTACAGCCCGATGCCCGTGGCGCCGGCCGACAGCAGCCGGGCCTACCTGATCCGCTGGAGTCGCCCAAGCGGTTCACTTGCGGTCAGACGGCTGTGGGGAGACCAGCGCACTTTCACCTTCCCCGGCGTGCTCGCCCAGGACATCAGCGGCGGTGTGCCGGCGGTCGTGCTCGGAAACGGGCAGATCCGGCTGTGGAGCCTGGACGACGGCAGCCCGCTTGGCTCCGTCGACACCGGCCACCCCCTGTCGAGGGGGACAAGCGTCGAGCTCAGCTCCCACGGGCGAAGCTTGCGCCTGGAGGACACGGGCGGTCGCGGCATCGTGTACTGGGACATCGGACGACGGGTGCGCGTGAGCTTCGTGGAGACGATGGGGAATGTGGAAACGCGGTTCATGCCCGGCACACGGACGGCGGTCGTCGCCGAACTGTTGAGAGATGGCCGCCGCATCAGCAGCCTCATCGACCTCGACACCGGCGAAACGAAGCCTGTCACTATCCCCGATGGCTGGACGAACAACCGATGCAACCAACTCGCCTGCAGATCCGCGGACAGACGGACGATTGAGGTGTGGGATCTCGCCACCGGCCGGCGGATCACACTGACTGGCCACACCCACGGGATCTACAACCTGGCCCATGGCCCCGACGACCGGATGCTAGCCAGTCAGTCGTCGGCCGGTATCATCCGCCTGTGGCAGCCCCGGGCTGAGCGCCCTAACGCCATTCCAGCCGCGTGGCTTCTGATCGGTGATCAGCAAGCGTGCATCTACGTCGCCGCTACTCTTTGATCAAATCCGATGGCATCTGGTGCTGGCGGTCAACGAGGCGGTCACCAACGTGCTCGACTACAGCGGTGGCGCCGGCACGCCCACCCGGCGCGTGCGGCCCGGTGCGGGTCACGCGCAGATCGAGGACACCGCGGGCTGGCGACGCGCGAGCACCCGGACGCCGCCGAGATCGCTCCGGCCGCGATGCGCGGGTACGAGCTGTCGATCATCCAGCGATTTGTGTGACCGGGCGCACCTGCAACGCGCCAGCCGCGGCGCGCTGCTCGTGATGGCCGGATGAGGCCCACCTACCGTTATTGACAGACCATTCATGGGGCGTAGCGTTGGCATCAAAGCGGTCATCAATTCGCAACCAGCTCCGGGGGTCCCCGTGAGCACGGCCACACCATCGCCCCACACGCTCTTAGCCGGGCTGGGTCGCCGTCATGCCTGGGTTGCAGCCATCGCGACATGCATGGCTCTGGCGGCATGCTCTCCTAATATTCCGGTGTCGAAGCCGTCACCGTCGCCGCCATCTACTCCAACGTCGCAGTCATCGCCGGGCCTGGTTCCTTTCCCGTCTGCGACGGGTTTGCCGACGCCCCTGCTCCCTGCGCCTCTGGCTGGCTCGTCCCCGATTGAGAGGGCAAAGTCGACGGCGGGGGCGCTGGGTGATGAGAGTCGTGACCGCGCAGCTGTCCTGGTCGCGGCGCTGGCCCAGTCCGGAGTTCCGACCCTGGGAGCTGACGGGGCTGCGTTGGCAGGGACAGGGAACGATGACGTCGGATTGCCGTGGTGGCATGTTGCGCAAGCCGCGATCGCCAATCCGAGCATGGCGCTGTCACTGCGTAACGTAACAGCGCTACTGGACCAGCCGTTGCCGCGACAGGTGCCTGGGCGAGGTCAGGGCACGGAAGCGGCCGCCATCCTCACCGGACTGCGGGAGGGGCTGACATCCAGCAGCGAGCAGGTCGCCTTCTTCTCCGCGTACCTGAGTGCCACCAGCCTGCGCTTGGGCGGAGCGGATCTCTCTCATGCCGACGCGCGGCCTCAGGAAGTACTGCTCGACGGCCCCGCCGTGGAAGTGTTCATCGGTCGTGCCATGCGCTCCATGGTGATCCAATGGGAGAGGAACCGTCGCACGAACCCCTCGCCCAGCGGCTCTACAGGGACTTCCAAGCTGTCGTCCGGGACTTCCGTAAGTCGTCAGATTGCTGCGGCTCATCCACGCGTGCTGAGCGTCTTCGCACCTCCTGTGGCCGCCTTGGGCTTACCCCGTGACGCGGCGGCAGATATCTCCTATGAGCCGTTCGCCGAGGGGTGTGACAGCGACGGCGTGGAGGGGTGGGCGTTGTGGGTCATGTCAAAGGTGACCGGGGGCATCGCCGTCGGCGGGTTCGAGTTCAGCGGAGTATGGGGGACGGTCCTGAACAAGGCTGCCGAAAGCGGGGAGATCAGCGAGCTGATGCGCCTCCGCGGCTTGGCCGGCGCTGAGGTCGGTGGATACATCGGCTCACTACTCACTGTGATCACAGCGGTCGATGCCATTTTCAAGCTGAGAGGCGACGTCGTGCTCGAACCGCGCGAGCCCCTGGTGCGCAACAAGCTCGT
This sequence comes from Nonomuraea sp. NPDC050227, assembly GCF_044459705.1. Lineage (NCBI taxonomy): Bacteria > Bacillati > Actinomycetota > Actinomycetes > Streptosporangiales > Streptosporangiaceae > Nonomuraea > Nonomuraea sp. NPDC050227. The sequence goes on from NZ_JBITJF010000019.1 coordinate 121,562, forward strand.
GTCCGAGGGGCACGGTCAAAGGGGCAGTCTGGTCGTGACCGTTTCGATGAAGTTCAACCACCCTGAGGAGAGCGTGGAGATCCAGCGTGCGATGAACTGCATCGCGCAGGGGTTGTCCGTTGTGGGTAACAACAGTCTCTTCGCCGCGACAGGCTCCCTGGAGAATGTGCGGGTGGAGGTTGCAGGCGCTCGCGGCTTCGGGGATCGACTCATGACGGCGGGCAGCTTCGTGCTCTTCGGGCCCGAGGTGCGGCCTAAGCTGCAGACAGACAAACAGGGCCAGGTGCACGTCCCTGTCCAGGGGCGTGGGCAGTCGCGAGATGTCCCTGACAACGCCAGAGCGGTTGAGAAGACCGCGAGCATCACCGTCCAGGCCGCCCCAGCGGCAGTGACAGGCGGATCGCTGACGAAGTCGCTGCTCGACAGCGTCCTGTGCGGAGCGAAGCCCGGCCTCGGGTGCGCTGACGCGATCGCTGATGTCGCCCAATCGTTCACGTGGTCCCTGGGAGAATTTAAGTTCAAGGTCCGGGACTGGGCTGCGTTGCGCCTGCGCTACAGCGCGACCTTGCGCCAGATGTTCAAAGAAACCACCCACAGGCCTTTTGACGAAGTGGAATCAGTCGACTACGCGGGAACCCTCGTCGTCGAGGGCGAGGCCGAGCTGGCGCCACTCGCACCGCCATTTCCGGGTGAGCCTCCTCAGTCGCGGGGGAACGGATCGATTCAGTTCGTCAGCGCCGACCGCACCACGACAGTGGTCCACACCGGCCGTACCATCGATACCCGTGAGCTGTGCACCTCCACCAGCAAGGCCACTCTGGTGTCGACAAACCCAGGCGCTCTGACGGTGGAGGAAATCAACTTCGCGGAGAACTCCGACAGGACCATGACGCCGACATCCATACAATTCGGTGTCGGGGAACTCAGCGAGAACTACCACGGTACATATGTGGTGAACGCGGGCCCCTGCCCCAGCGGTTCACCGCACGACTACACTCTTCCCTTCTTCGCTGGGGCCCTCAATGCCATCGTGATCAAGCGCAGCAGTGCAGACTGGTCCGGCGCGTCGGTTTCCGACGAGGGGTCTACGGTCACATTGGCCAAGACGTACACCGGTCGCGAGGGTGTCACGGTGGACGAGACGATCACCCTGACAGGACTTCCCAAGCGACGGAATTAGGGCTCGTTGAGCAGTCGCGTCGCGCCGCCATGGTCACCACGCGCCGCGCCTCGGATCGTGCCGGACCACCAACAGCCGTGCATCACATCAAGACCCGACCCCAGCACAAGCTGATGTGGGCTCCGTCGGTACGGGGCGACCTGGCCGAGTGGCCCGATGGTGGCGCTCCAACGACTGGTGACCAAGTTCCGTACGAGGTTGAGGACGCCCAGCGGGGTCGCGGAAAAGCGGCCCGTTCGGCCAGTTGGATGTTGAACTTGATCGAGTCTCCTCCTCGCCATGATCAGTGTCGGCCAGCACCCCGCCGAAGCTGAGTCACTTGGAGCACCCGTGTGAAATTCGACCTCGTTGTTCGCCGCAGTGACCCGCGCCCGCAAACAATCAAACAGCGTCACAACATGATGTCGGGATCATGCTTGTTCCAAGCGAAGGCTATGCACGTCCAGCTCGCCACGAGCGGGGCACCGAACCCCGCCGGCTAACTATGCGTCGGGGTTCCGTGCGACACCGAGTCAGCCGCCTTGTAGCAGCTCGTCTTGGCCGAACGGCCACGTCCGGTTGAGGTCTGGATGTACGCCTCGATGTACACACAGCCGGGATCGGTCAGCAGCATCCCGCTCCAGGAGCCCGGCCCCAGGTCGACGCTCTGCGACGACTGGGTGCTCGCCTGATCCTCGGGCCGGTGCACAATGATGAACACCCGCCAGCGTGTGGAGTTGGGACCGTGCACATAGCCCCAATTGGCCTGGCAACGGGCAGAGTGGTGGAGCGCGAGCCAACCGTACGGCGTTTGGTCGGGCCAGACGATGCCGACCTGTTCGATCACCTGCTGGTCATCGCCACAAGCCGCCTGGTAGGGATCGACGCCATCGGCGGGGCGCAACTGGTTGGATGTCGCATGAACCGCGGGGAACCCGACAAGAGGCCGGGCCAGCCAACCGGCAGCGAACACGGCCGCCGCCAGCACGATGGCCGCTGACCAGAAGACGAACTTGATCGGCCGCCGCACCTCCTGCCCCGCGAGCGTGGAGAGCTGCGCCGGCATCCACCGCTGACGCTGCGCCACCTCACGGGGTAGCCAGCGCACTAGCGCAGTGCCGACGCCGGTCTCCAATATCTCTGTGCTGCCGTCCTCGCTGACCTCATCGCCGGCCGCTCGGCAGCGGGCGATCCACCAATCCGGATCACCATCGCAGATCGTCACGAACTCGCGCAGCATGCGCTCGGAGGGTAATCGGTATCCCGCCACGGCGTCGGCCAGTGCGCTCTTGGAAACGCCGCAGCGGCGCGCCATCTTCCAGAACGGTATATCCCCTGCAGCGGCACGTAGTGCACGCAACTCACACGCGAAACGCTCGACGCTGTTGGCAGGCGGGTTGATCGGTCGAATTTGTCGCCCCCACAAGGCATCCCTTCGTAAGAGTGACCCGCACGTCACCGCCCTCATATCAGCACGGCCCGATCATTGCGACAACCGTTGAATCAAGGCACCTGGCTTTCCAGAAGCTGACTGGAATGCCACCCCGCTGTGCAGGGCGCTTCCACCCAGCCGGCGCATGAGGAACTGAGAGACCATCTGCCCTCATAGCCTGCCTGACCTGGGCGTATCGGTAGCAGCTGACAAAGAATGCCAGCCGACCAGCCGTCCGGTCCGGCGTCTGGACAGGTGCGGGTGATGGCGTCAGAGCTCTCCCGTGGGCGGATCAGCGCGAGGCCCGCTGAAACAGCACGCCACGCACTGTCGTCATCGCGATGACAGAACTGTCATCGCGATGACGACATCTCACCCCCGACGTCGGCGGTGAAGCTCGCAGCCGTACCTGACTGTGCCGGCCGAGACCGGGCATGCGATCTTACGAGGCCTCTTCGGGGGATGACGGAACGGATTACGAGGAGCGCAGGGTTTCCACGCTCTCGGCGTTGTTCCAGCAGGTGTTCTCGTAGTAGAAGTTGCCTTCGTTCTTCCACATCCAACCGCTGTCCGCCCAAGGCACCGGCGCCCAGCAGTGTGTGATTAGCCGGACATGTCCCGCCGCGCCGTTGCACCACATCTGGCCGCGATGGCCGCCGTCGGTACCGCCCCAGCAGTTCGGCAGGGCCGCGACGGAGACGGGTGTTGCAGACGCGGGGGATGAGGGCGCGACGAGCGTGATGGCCGCACCGGCCAGCGCGATGACGCTCAAGAGTCGTTTCACTGTGCTCCTTCCGTTGGGGGAACTTTCAGGAGCTTCATAAGCGCGGGATTGTCCACCGCAAAGCCCGCCTGGACAAAACCGCCAGCACGAATTGTCCAAACGATCTAGCGGCCAGACACGAGGCGGTTCCGGAATACGCCAGCAAGAGGGCGGCGGTCCTAGTGTTAAGCCGAGACAGGGCGCCGCCGACCTGCGGGGCTGGCGGCTCGGGCCGACTGTGAAGGTCCCCGACGCGCTCACAGCCTCGACGACACGCTGTGGCTTGAAGGACTGACCGGGGATAGTGACGACGGGTGTATCTGCGCTGATTCTTGCCCTGCTGCCGTTGTCCGGTCGGGATCCCTCGTGCGGACTAAGCTGAGGAAGCGACCAGCAGCAAGCACCATGCCGGTCATCAAGCTGGTCGACACCGTGAACATGCTGCCGCTGTGCTACCTCAACGCCTCCAGCACGCTCGGGCAGGCGCTGTCACGCCCTGCCCTTGACTTCGTGCCCCTGAGCGTCGGCGTGGCAGGCGAGGTTTGTTGCCCGTTCTTCCTCGTCGGCGGGTGAGCATCCCGATGGACTCGACCTGACGCTTCAGAGGGCACGTGCGGCTCCCGTCAAGCCCCTTCCGTGATGTCTCGCTGACGCACTCCGACCACGCCGAGGTGCGTGCCCTGACCTTCGAACGCCTCGTGTCGCACCGGTCCTTTGATCGGTCCGAAGCGCTCTTGCCCCCTACCGAAGGCTGAGGGTAAGTCATCTCCCGGACGCGCCGGCCCGTTGGGTGGGGACGTGCCAGGCCGGTCGGCTCACATGAAGCGACCACGCGCCACCATCTCGGTCGTCACCAGGATCGCGATCGCCTCGGCGGCCAGCAGAGCCACCAGGACAACGAGCTGCACCACTCCGGCCTCGGCCGGGCTCGCCCCGCCGAGCAACATTCCGACGAAGGCGCCAGGAAGGGTGACCAGCCCAACCGTCCGGGTCTGATCCAGCGCGGGAACCAGCGCCTGGGCAGCCGCCGACCGGCAGATCTCCAGCGCCGCCTCCCTGGGCGGGAAGCCCAACGCCAAAGCCGCCTCCACCTCTCCCCTTCGCTGTGCCAACTCCTCCACAGCCCGCCGTCCGGCCAGGGAGGTAGCGGTCAGGCAGCCACCCAGCAGAATCCCCGCGATCGGAATCACCACGATTCCGTCCAGGGAAATCGTTCCGCTCACGGCCAGCACCGTCAGTGCCGGCGCGGCGCCCGCAATGATCGGTACCGCCGCCCACCAGGCCTTTCGGCCGCGCGTGATGCGCCGGCCTGCGGTGAAGGCAGCCACACCGTACATGAGCACGATGAATCCCGCCGTGGCCGCGAAGGACGCGATCACCCAGGCGATCAGCAGGGAGACCGCGCCGAGTTGTACGGCTGCCCGCAGACAGGCGGTGAGGACCGCTCGTTCATGTCCCAACCCGCCAAGCCAGGCCACACACGCGCCCAATACGACGAGGGCGATCAAGGCCACCGGAAGGAGCGCGGTCATGGATAAGAGCGAAGAAGAACGCACAACAGACAGTGTGCCGACGTCGGTCATGGCGACGGCCGCTGGTGCGGTCTCGCAGCACCTTGATCCGCAGCTGCGGAGCTGCACCACAGGGGCGGTGGCGACATCGACGTGCTGATGGGCCGGATCGAGGACGACGTGGCCCGGATGGGCGTGCTGGTGAACGACCTGCCCGCGCTGGCCCAGCTTGATCGCGAACGCCCACTGGAGCTCGGGCCCGTTGCCCTGCTCGCAGTGACCGCCGACACGATCCACGACGCGCGGGTTCGCGTGCCCGGCAGGCACACACATCTGGACGGCTTCGACGGCAGGCACGAGCCCGCTGAGATCCCTGGGCGAGGAGGCGCGCCTGCGGCAGGCGGCCACCGGCCTGGACGGCAACGCGCTCGTCCATACGCCTCTGGACTGGCCGGGGAGGCCGTGCTGGAGGTGTCAGATACGGGTCCCGGCGTGGCCTTGCAGCACGTGCCGCATCTCTCCGAGCGCCTGTACCGGGTCGTCACGACCGCCCGTCCCTCGCGGGCGCTGGCGAGGGATGTGCTGGTGCGGGCGCTGAGTGTGACCGGAGGCGGCCGCCGGTACCTGATGGGCACACTGCCGCGGATCCTTATGGCGTCCAGTCTGCGGACCCTGCTGCTGGACGACGTGCTGGGATGGGGCGCGCGTTGCTCGGGGTGGATGTGCCGGCGTCCGGCTGGTCACGGGCCGGCGGCCTTGCGCCCGCACGACGCGTCGACGTCGTGCTCAGTGAACGGCTGCCTCCTGTTGTAACCGGGCGGCAGGCGTTCGCGGACGGCGACAAGCGTCTGGAGGCGCCCGCAGTGTGGCACGAGGGCGCCTCGCCCTGATCGGCCGGATCCCTACGTGGCCACGGTGCACTCGTCCGGCGACGGCGGAGCGGTGGACTCCCTGCTGCGATCCTGTGCGAACCAAACCAGGAGCCGACCGAGATCATAGCTTTAGGTGTTCGTGTGGCCACTGACGGTGATAACTCTGGAGTGATCAACAAACAGCAGATCGCGAGCGCCCTGAGCGCCGCGCCGCCGGTCGTCCTGTCATCCAGCGCCAGCTCAAGGGCGACCGCCACCACCACCCCTCCTCCCGCCGCGGAGTGGAGCGACCGCTGGCCGCTGCCCGGCGGCACCGCGTGGGTGTACTACGGCGAACACAACCAGGCCCTGACCCGGCCGGTGCTCCTGGCCGACGGCTTCGGATCCGGGGCCAGCGACATCGACGAGCTCTACGACGGCCTGGAGAGGCGTGCCTTCCCGCTGATCAGCGAGCTGCGCCGGCGCGGCCGCGACGTCGTCGTCATCGGCTACGACGACCGCGGCGCCTCCATCCTCGACAACGCGCAGACCGCCACCGCGGCGATCCACCGCGCCGCCGCCGAGCGGGTCGGCGGCACCCGCCTGCTGGCCGGCGGGTTCAGCATGGGTGGCCTGGTCACCCGCTACGCCCTGGCCCGGATGGAGACGCAGCGCATCGACCACCAGGTCGGCGTGTACTTCTCCTGGGACACCCCGCACCGCGGCGCCTACGTGCCGATCTCGCTTCAGGCGTTCGCGCACCACATCAACGCCTACGACTCGCGCTTCTCCGACCTGTTCAACAGCCCCGCCGCCCGCCAGCTGCTGGCCTGGCACCTGCCTGGCACCGACGGCGTGCCCGGTGTCGACCCGCTGCGTACCCAGTTCCTGCGCGAGCTGGAGTCCGTCGGCGGGTGGCCGCGCATCCCGCGCCTGCTCGCCGTGGCCGACGGTGCGGGCAACGGTGCGGGCAACGGCACCGGCGCGGGGGAGAGCGCGCTGCTGGGCACCGGCGACCTCATCACCGGTACCGACCTGCGCACGCAGCCCAAGGCGCCCGAGACCCTGGCCGGCATGCTTCGCCTGGTGACGCCCGACGTCATCGAGGTGCAGGCGCCGGGAGTCCCGTGCGTGGACGGCGCGCCCGGCGGCATCCTGACCGGCTTCAAGATCCTCGCCGACGCGCTCAACGCCATCGCCGAAGCCACAGGTCTCGGCCTGGACGTCGACAATCCGATCGCCGGGCACTGCTTCGTCCCGTCCATCAGCGCCGTCTCCGTCCGCGACGTCACCGACGCCGACCTGTACACCGACATCGACGCGCTGTCCCCGGACGAGAGCGACTTCGACGACTTCCTGTGCGCCGGCGACAACCGCGGCCACACCGAGATCACCGAAGAGGGCGCCACCTGGTTCCTGGACCGCCTGCCCGACTAGAAGGCGCAACCAACCTCACGACAGCCCCGCATCCTCGATGGTGACACTGTCGGCGAATTGAGCAAGGGACGCAGCGGCCGCGTGACCATCAGTGGGATCACGGGGCCGCTCTTTGTCATGTTTCGAGTGGGAACGACATCTTCGGTGGGATGTGGTTCGCAGGTGAAGATTTCGTGAGGCGTTCTCGGGCTGTCGCCGCCGCGGCCGGTCCACTGAGTGGACCGAAGATTGCCCGTCGCCGTTTCCGCCCACACCATGGACGCTGTCGAGGGCCGGTTACAACCAGCGACGGTCCGAAGATCGAGTGATCGGACAGCAGGCGCTCCGGCCCGAAGATCCAGCGTCCGACCATCGTCGACGCGACACCTACGTCCGGCGGCGGCGATCAGGCTGCTTACGAAGGGACGACCACGATGAGCAACCGATCGGCGAGGGCCTGTCCCGCGGCCTGATCGCAGCGGTGGTGGCGGCTGCTGTGATGACGGCGCCGGGCCTGACCGGCACGAGCGGCGCCTCGGCCGCGGCCGACCCGACATGCGGGAGCTGGATCTCCAGTCTCGTCTTCCCCGGCCTGTCGGCCCGAGCCTGTATCTGGGGGACCGGTGCCGCTTGGAAGCAGGCTCAGACGGAGGTCTTCAACGGCACGGGATTCTCGGTGGAGGTCGAGAACCTCACCGCCCGCCTGGAGGCTCTTCCCGCGGACGCTCGCTGCGTCCACATCACCCTCCAGAACGGGCAGACGGCGTTCTGCGGCACTCGCAGCGTGCCCGACAACAACCCCTTCCAGTTCGACCGTGCCCTGGGCTCCGCCCAGGTCACAGATCTGGTCAGGCGGGAGCAGTTCTCCTTCGAGTCCCCCTTCGTGGGGTGAGCGACGGCGGCGCCTGCCGGCGGAGTTCGCCGTTTGGCCAGGAACGGCGGCTCGTGGATGCGGTTGCTCAGCATCCAGGGCAGCAGCCTGGCTGCTGAGGTATATCAAAGTACGTAGTCGATGGTGCTGCCCTTGGAACGGACGCGGGCGCGGTGGAACTTCAGGTCGAGGTCCTCGATGGTAAGAGTGAGGATGCCCTCGGCGTGGGTGGCCGCGTTGGTCGCCGGCAGGGTTCTGGCGCTGGGCCTAGACGGCGGAGGAGAGCAGGGCGGGCAGGTGGCGACGGCTGCGGTGGTCCATGGGGTCATCAACGTGGCGTACTGCTCGGATGTGAGCGCGGCGATAAGGCGCAGGGGCCACGGGATCAGGCGGGGGAGGGTTGGGCGTAGTCGACGCGGATGGTGGTCGTCCCCAGGCATCCAGGGAGCGCTCGACGGTGGCGCGATCGGTGATCCGGCCGCCAGGCCGGTGGCGGCGTCGGTCGGCCGGGTGGACGGGCCGGGAAGGATGGCCGAAACGCGGGCTGAGACGCGTAATGACGTCATGAGGCTGACCACGGCTCAGTTCTCGATCACCTTCGCCCGCTGGTCCGGCATCGCGGCCGCCGTTGGAGGCGCCGTGTTCCTGATCAGTATGGTGACGCCGTTGCGTGGCCCGTTGAGGGTCGGCCTGCCCGCCGGCGTGGCCTGGATGGCTCTGGGCACCGTCGGCCCGTACCTGGTCCTGCGCGGACGGCAGCGCCGCCTCGAACTTCTCGGACTGCTCCTGGCGGGGATCGGGCTTGTCCTCGGGCTGGTCCGCATGGCGAGCTCAGCCTTGGGGGCATGGACCCCAACCCGTGGGCTCGTGATCAACACCGGTGAACACGTGGGGCCGGTGTTCATCGTCGCCGGAATGCTGACCTGGTGAGTGCTGGCTCTGAAGACCTCCGCCCTGGGCAGATTGAGTGTCACCCCATCCCGATCGGCGCCTGCGGGGGGCTGGCCGGGCTCGCCTTCATCACCCCGGGTTCCTTCCGTGTCCTGCAGGCACTGGCGCAGACCGTTGATCCGACGTCCCGCCATGGCAGGTGATTGATCAGGTCCGCGACCGTGCTGACCACTGGTGGTCTTCCTCACCTTGGCAGCGCAGCTCATACCATCGACGGCATGGCATGTGTGCTGGTCGTGGAGGACGATCTGGTCATCCGCTCCGAGCTGGTCGAGGCGCTGGCCGCGCAGGGGTACGAGGCGGAGCCCGCCGCGGACGGGGCCGAGGCGGTGCAGGCGGCCGAGCGGCACCAACCGGACCTCGTCCTGCTGGACCTGGGACTTCCCGATGTGGACGGGGTGTCCCTGTGCCGGCGGTTGCGGTTGAGGGTGCCGGACACGGTGATCGTCGTGCTGACGGCTCGTACGCAGGAGTTCGAGGTCGTGGTGGCGCTGGACGCGGGCGCTGACGACTACCTGACCAAGCCGTTCCGGCTGACCGAACTGATGGCCAGGATCCGCGCGCACCTGCGGCGACGTGGCCCGGCACCGGGAGAGCGCATACTGACGGCCGGGCGGTTGAGGCTCGACCTGCCGGCGCGGCGCGCCTACGTCGGGCAGGAGGAGGTGCTGTTGCGGCCCAAGGAGTTCGACTTGCTGGCGGCGCTGGTCAGCCGGGCGGGCGAGGTGGTGACCCGCGAGCAGCTGATGGACGAGGTGTGGGACGAGAACTGGTTCGGCCCCACCAAGACGCTGGATGTGCACGTGTTCGCGCTGCGCCGCAAGCTGGCCGAGCACGGCGAACCGATGGAGCGCATCGTCACGGTACGGGGGCGCGGCTACCGCTACGAGCCATGACTCGCCGCCCGTCCGGCGTCAGTCGTCGTGGCGGGGGAGCAGCAGGCTGAACAGCGGGGGACTCGTGCGGCTGAGCACCAGCCTGCCGCCTTCGGCCTCGGCCAGTGACCGGGCCAGGGCGAGACCGATGCCGTGGCTGTGTCCGCTGGACCTGACGAACGGGTCGCTGTCCGGGGCCACGCCCGGCCCGTGATCGCTCACCTCGACGGCCATGCCGGGCCCCACGTCGGAGACGGTGACGGCGACCTCTCCCCGGCCGTGGCGCAGGGCGTTGTCGAGCAGGACGCGCAGAATCTGCCGGACGGCGGCGGGCTGGGCGGTCACCGGCGGCAGTGCGGGTTCCACGGTGAAGGTCAGACGGCGGCCCGCTTGGGCCAGCGGGCCGTGCCATTCCTGCCGGATCTCCTCCATCAGCGCGTCCACATCGAGTCGCTCGGCGGGCGTGCGGTTGTCCCGGCTGAGCCGTACGAGATCGTCGAGCACTTCCTGCAGCCGCTCGCCCCTGGTCAGCGCCGCCCGGACCGCCGGGGTCAGGTCCGTGCCGGGCCGGGACAGCGCCGATTCCAGGCCGAGCAGCAAGCCGGTCAGCCCGGTGCGCAACTGGTGGGAGACGTCGGCGCTGAAGGCACGCTCGCGGGCGAGCACGTCGCCGAGCCGGCGCGCCGTCGTCTCCAGCGCCTGGGCGGCCTGGTCGGCCTCGCGCAGCCCGGAGGGGGCGGCGCGGACGCTGAAGTCGCCGCCGCCGAGCGCCTGCGCCGCGGCGGTGAGCCGCTCCAAGGGGGCGGCGAGCCGCGCCGACTGGCGCACGGCCGCGCCCGCGGCCAGCGCGATCACGATCAGCGCCAGCCCGCCCATGAGCAGCCACGCCTGGTGGATACGCTGCTCGACCTCGGCGTTCGGCGTCGCCACCCGGATGATCAACGCGGGGCCCTCGTCGGAGGGGACGGGGGCGGACACCGCCAGGAATCCGCCCTCCACCGCGTCGTGAACCCGGCCGTCCTTGCTGGAGGCGGCCAGGCCGGAGTAGGCGGGGCCATTGCCGAACAAGCGGGCCCCGGCCTTGGTGTAGCCGCCGATGGCCAGGTCGCCCGGCACTCCCGTCGGCAGTTTCAACGGCCCCCGCGGCTCGTCGGGGACGGCGGCCGCGACCCAGGCGGCGTCACGTTGCAGGGCCGCCACAGCCTGATCGTGGTAGAGGATGTTCACCGCGATCGCCAGCGGCACCAGGAAGAGCGCGACGGCGACGGCGGTCACGCTGACGATCACCACCAGCACCCGCCGACGCAGCGGGACACCCTGCGCTGTCACCCTTCCAGGGTGGCAGACGGCAGGTAAACGTCCCGCTAACCGGTCGCTGAGCGGGCGCTTGCCGGCCTGTTCCTAGCGTGGAGACATGAAGGTACGGCGAAGCGTCATGGCCCTGGTCATGGCAGGGCTGGCGGCAGGCTGCTCGACAGTCACGCCCGCCCAGACCCAGGCCCAGCCCCAGTCGCAGACACACGCACAGGCGCCCACGGGCAACGACACCCCGGCTCCGCAGCCCACGGAGTCGAATCCGCCGGGTGACATCCCGGACGACACGGTGTTCGTGGCCTACCGGCATCCCGGGCAACCGTATGAGGTGAAGGTGCCCGAAGGGTGGGCGCGCACGGACCTGCCCACCGGAGCGAGCTTCACCGACAAGCTCAACAGCATCCGCATCGAGACCAGGCCCACCGCGTCCGCGCCGACCGAGGCGTCAGTGAGGAGCGGGGTGCCCAGCAGCAACATTCGCACGGTGGACACGGTGGCAAGGAAGGGCGGCAAGGCCGTGCGGATCGTCTACCGCGCAGGCAGCAGCCCCGACCCGGTCACCGGAAAGGTCGTCAAGGACGAGGTCGAGCGCTACGCCTTCTACCGGAGCGGTCGCGAGGCGATCCTGACCCTGTCCGGGCCGGTCGGCGCCGACAACGTGGATCCATGGCGCACGGTCTCCGACTCCTTCCACTGGACGACGTCGTGATCGTCCAGGCCGAAGAGCTCTACCGGTTCTACCGGTCGGGCGATGAGGAGACCAAGGCGCTGCGTGGCGTCAGCCTCGAGGTCGCCGCGGGCGAGGTCGTGCTGGTCAGCGGCCCGTCGGGTTCGGGCAAGTCCACGCTGCTGGCCTGCCTGGGCGGGCTGGACGACCCGGACGGCGGCACCGTCAGGGTGGACGGCCATCGCATCAGTCACCGGCCGGAGGCCGAGCGGGCCGCGCTGCGCGCCCGCCTGGTGGGCGTGCTGTTCCAGAGCGGCAACCTGATCGAGCACCTGACGGTGGCGGCCAACGTCGACCTGGCCCAGCGGCTGGCGGGGCGGCGCGATCGTCGCCTGCGCGATGAGCTGCTGGACGGTCTGGGCCTGGCGGCCAGGGCGCGGGCGTGGCCGAGTGAGCTGTCCGGCGGCGAGTCGGCCCGCGCGGGGCTGGCAGTGGCGCTGGCCAACCGGCCGGCGCTGCTGCTGGCCGACGAGCCCACCGGCGAGCTCGACCAGCACACCGAGGGGCCCGTACTGCGGCTGATCCGCCGGCAGGCGGGTGAGCGGACCGCCGTGGTGATCGCCTCGCACAGCCCGGCCGTGCGGCGGCTGGCCGACCGCGTCCTGGAGCTGAAGGACGGCCGAGCGACATGACCACGGAGGCCAAGGCCCGGGCAGCGGGCACGACCGCGCTGGTCACCTGCCAAGGTTTGGCCCGCTCGTACGGCAAGGGGGCGAACGCCCTGGTAGCCGTGCACAGCGTCACCTGCGAGCTGCGGCCGGGACAGCAGGTCGCGATCACCGGCCCGTCGGGGTCGGGCAAGACGACGCTGCTGCACCTGCTGGCCGGGCTGGACCGGCCCACGGCCGGCCGGATCGCCTGGCCCGCCCTCGACGACCGCCCGCGAGGCCGCGTCGGCGTGGTGTTTCAAGGACCCAGCCTGCTGCCGCCGCTCAACGTCGCGGAGAACGTCGCGCTGCCACTGATCATCGCGGGTGTCGAGGACGCCGAGGCCACGGAACGGGCGCTGATCGCGCTGGCCACGATCGGTCTGGCCGGTCTGGCCGGGTCGCTGCCCGAAGAGCTGTCGGGCGGCCAGGCGCAGCGCGTTGCGGTCGCCCGCGTGCTGGCTGCCGAGCCGCGCCTGATCATCGCGGACGAGCCCACGGCACAACTCGACTCGGACCTGGCCCGCAGAGTGGTGGACCTGCTCGTCGGGGTGGCCTCCCGGCTGGAGGCGGCCCTCGTGGTGGCCACGCACGACCCGCAGGTCGCGGCGCGGCTGCCCGCCACCTGGACCATGAGCGACGGAGCTCTCACATGCTGATCCTCATCTGGCTGCGCGGCCTGCTGATCCGCCGGACGGGCAGGCTCGCCGCGGCCGCGGCGGGCATCGCGCTCGCCGTGGCGCTTCCCGCCGCGCTCGGCGCGTTCCTCGCGACCGCGAAGGCTACCATGACGGCCCGCTCGATCCAGCGGGTTGCCGTCGACTGGCAGGTCGAGCAGCAGCCCGGCCAGGCCGTGTCCGTTCCGATGCCCGGCACGTCCAGGCCGGTGAGCTTCGCCAGGATCGACGGCTTGGAGTCCCGGCAGGCCGGGCAGACGCTGACCACGGGCGCGGGCCAGGTCCTCGGGCTGCCCGCCGACTATGCCGCCACCTTCCCCGGCGAGCTGCGCCTGCTCGCCGGGAGGCCGAACGGGCCGCTGCTGGCCCAGCAGACCGCCGCCAACCTGCACGCCCAGCCCGGCGCCAGTGTCACCGTGCGCCGTCCGGGGCTGCCGGACGCGACGGTGGCGGTCACCGGGGTGGTGGAGCTGCCCGCCGCCGACTCGCTGTTCCAGCGTGTCGGAGCGCCGCCCGGGGCGCAGCCGCAGGCGCCCCCGGACAACGTGCTGCTGCTGCCGGAGAGCGATTGGCACCGGCTGTTCGACGGCATCCCGCGCGACCGGGTGCGCACCCAGTTCCACGTCCGCATCGACCACCGGCTGCCGCCGGACCCTGCCGCCGCCTACACCGCGGTCACGGGGCAGGCGCGCAACCTGGAGGAGCGCATGGCCGGCAGCGGCCTGGTCGGCGACAACCTCGGCGCGGCCCTGGACGCCGCCCGCGAGGACGCCCTGTACTCCCAGGTGCTGTTCCTGTTCCTGGGCGCGCCGGCGGTCGTGCTCGCGGCCCTGCTCGCCGGTCTCGTGACGCGGGCGGGCGCACCGCGGCGGACGGCCGATCAGGCGCTGCTGCGTACCAGGGGCGCCTCCAAGCGCACACTGGTGCGGCTCGCGCTGGCCGAGACGGCGCTGGTGGGCGTGGCAGGAGTGCTGGCGGGCCTGGGGCTGGCCGCGCTGGCCGGGCGGGCGTTGTTCGGGGCGGCGACCGTGTCGTGGTGGGCAGCCGCTCTGGGACTGCTGGTCGCGGCCGTCACCGTGCTGCCGCCCACGCTGCGCGCCACCACCGTGGCGGCCGCTCGCCGTCCGGTCGGCGGACCGCGCCGTTCGCCCGCCTGGTTGCGGTACGGGGTGGACCTGTGGCTGCTGGCCGGATCCGCGGTGATCTTCTGGATCACCAGCAAGAACGGTTACCAGCTCGTCCTGGTCCCCGAGGGCCTGCCGCAGCTGTCGGTCGACTACTGGGCCTTCGCCGGACCGGCCCTGCTGTGGACCGGCGCGGGCCTGCTGATCTGGCGCCTGACCAGGACGCTGCCCATCACCTGGGCGGTCCGGCCGCTGACCGGGGGCCTGGCGGGCACCGTCTCGGCGATGCTGACGCGCCAGCGCGCCCCGCTGGCCCGGGCGGCCACCCTGGCCGCGCTGGCCGTCGCCTTCGCCGTCTCCACCTCCGTGTTCGACACGACCTACCGCCAGCAGGCCCAGGTGGACGCGGAGCTGACCAACGGCGCCGACGTCACCGTCTCCCAGACCAGGGCGACGGCGCAGCAGTTGGCGGCCGTGCCCGGCGTCGGGCGGGTGGAGCCGCTGCAACACCGCTTCGCCTACGTCGGCTCCGACCTGCAGGACCTGTACGGCATCCGCCCCTCCACCGTGCGCCTGCACGACGCCTACGTCTCCGGCGGCACCGCCCGCGAGATCCTCGACCGGCTCGCCCGGCAACCTGACGCGCTTCTGGTCAGCCAGGAGACCGTCAACGACTTCCAGCTTCACCTCGGCGACCAGGTGCGGCTGCGGACCGAGAACGGCAGGACCGTCCCCTTCCACTACGCCGGCGTCATCACCGAGTTCCCGACCGCGCCCCGCGACAGCTTCCTCGTCGCCAACGCCTCCTACCTGGCCCGCACCATGCCCGCCGACACGATGTACCTGATCAGCACCGACGGAGCCCAGCCGAGGCAGGTCGCCGCCACGCTTCGCGGCAGGCTCGGGCCGACGGCGAAGATCACCGACGTGCAGACCACGCGCCAGGTCGTCGGCAGCAGCCTCACCGCCGTGGACCTGGCCGGCCTGACGACCATGGAAC
Organism: Nonomuraea sp. NPDC050227; assembly: GCF_044459705.1. Classification (NCBI taxonomy): domain Bacteria; kingdom Bacillati; phylum Actinomycetota; class Actinomycetes; order Streptosporangiales; family Streptosporangiaceae; genus Nonomuraea; species Nonomuraea sp. NPDC050227. Next base: position 136,880 of record NZ_JBITJF010000019.1, read on the forward strand.
TCGGCTACGCGCTGGCGCTGGCGGCCCTGGCCACCGGTCTGCTGCTGGCACTCGGCTTCGCCGAGCGGCGCCGCACCTACGCGCTGGCCCGGGTGCTGGGGGCGACCTCGCGGCAGCTGGGCTCGTTCGTGTGGGCCGAGGTGGCCCTGGTCGGGGTGGCCGCGGCCGTGCTCGGGACACTGTGCGGGTGGGCGCTGTCGAGGATGCTGGTCGCCGTGCTCAGCGGGGTGTTCGACCCGCCTCCCGACGCGCTGGCCGTGCCGTGGGCGTACCTGGCCGTGCTGGCGGTCCTCGGCGTGGTGGCGTTGCTGGTAGCCGGGGCGGCGACGGTACGGGCCGCCCGCCGGCCGCCGATGACCGTGCTGCGCGACCTTTGACCCGTCAGCGGCCCGTACGGGGGAGGATCCCACCCGGCCGCATGTTCTTCGGCGACGGGATCTTGAGCGTTCAATCAGCGCGCCGTGCCATCGACGCCCGGGGCGATCTTTTGCCGGGGCCGGCACACAGCATGACGACAGTATGAAGGCGGCGTAGGAGTTCGGCCGAAGAGCGCGGGCAAACCTAGATTCGAGCTTGTATCGCCACATCGACCAGGAAGGCACATGCGATCGCCGGGTTGCGCCTGCCGGAGGGCCGCCTTCGTGGTAGTCGGCGCCGCGATGCTCATCGCGGTGCCGGTCAGAACCGTGAACATGGCGGACGTCCGAAGCCGCGATGACGTCCATGCCCAAACGCGCGCCAACCTGTGGGAGTCGGCCCGCAGTGCGGCCTTTGCCCACGCAATGTACCGTGTCTACGCCGCCCGGGCTGCCCAGGAAAGGCTTCCGCACGTGCGGGACCTGCTCAACCAGGTGGCAGGCACCGAGTCGCACGAGCGCTTCACCGGGCAGGCCAAGCTGATCGGGCTGGTCGGCGACAACGCCGCGAACCTGCGCGACGCCATTACCCGCGACTCATACCTGGCGAGCCTATACAGGAGGTTCGCCGCCGAGGCTGAGCACGACGGCGAGACGAAAGCGGTCCGGGTGTTCACTGATCAGAGTCGAACCGTCGCCGCCCGGCACGACACCTTGACGCAGGCACTCACGGCGATCGTCCATCCGGCGTCGGGTATGGCGATCCCGGCGGCGGTGCCCGTTCCGCCGCACAGGCCCCGGATCCGCGGTCATGCCGTGTCGGCTGCCCGGACGCTGGGCAATCTGGTCACCGCGCTGGTGCAAGAGGCATTCGCCGATGCTAGATACACCCTCTACGTACGGCGGGCCCGACAGACGGGCGAACCGCGGCTGGCCATGCTGTTCGGCAGCATGGCCGGTGCTGGGCGCACAGAGCAGTTCGCCGAGCAGGCTCAGCTCGCCGGCCTGATCCACGACACCAGGGCGAACGCGTGTGAGGCGATCGGCGGTGAGATCTACAACGGTCGGCAGATGTATCCCGGCTTTGCCAGGCAAGCCGCCAGGGTTGGCGACCACGCCGTGGCGGCCCTGTTCACCAGTACCGCCCGCGATGAGGTGAAGCAGGCGCAGACGCTCACCAGCGCCGTGTCCCGGCTGGGCACTCGCTGTCCGGCCTCGGGCTGAACCAGATCATCCACCGCCACCGCCACGCTCACTGCGGGTGCAACCGTTCTTGCGCTCGCGGCCCAGATGTCGCCGTTCGCGAAGGAAGCCTCCCCGCCTCAGGAAATGTCGCCCTCCGGGGGTGTCCACCACACCGACTCGGCCACCACTGGCTTCAGCGCGCTACGCCACGTGCCGGACACATCCCTCCCCGAGGTCCTGAGCACAGGTCTACGTCGGCCGGCGTCCTGCGTAACTCGTGCGCGGGCCTCGCTGGGGCGGCCACGGCACTCGTCGCCCGCCGATGACGGTGCCGCGCGACCTCGATCAGCGGCCCTTCTCCAGCTCGGCCAGGAGTTCGGTCCAGCACCGGCCGACGACCGCAGGGGTGTAGCGCTGTGAGGTGGTCAGCGCGGCCGTGCCCATCGTCCGGCGACCGGCCTCGTGGTCGATGAGCAGCCCGATCGCCGCGGCCAGGGCGGTGACGTGGTGCCGCGGGACGAGCAGCCCGTCGTGGCCGTGGGTGATGATCTCGCCCGGCCCGTGCGGACAGTCGAAGGCGACCACCGGCACTCCCTTGCTCAGTGCTTCCAGAACCGTCATCGGGAATCCTTCGCGGCGGGAGCTGAGCACGAAGATCGAGGCGTCGTCGAGTTCGGCGCCGACGTCCGCAGAGGGGCCGGGGAACTCGGCCGTGCGGGACAGGCCGAGCTCGCCGGCCAGCTTGAGCAGGCGGGCGCGCTCGGGTCCTGAGCCGACGATGCGCAGCCTCCAGCCAGGACGGGCGGCACAGACCTGTTCCCAGGCGCGCAGGAGCAGGTCGAAGCCCTTGACCTTCGCCAGGCGGCCGATCGCGACGACGGTCTCGGCGTTCAGCGGGGAGGGGCCGCCGGTGAGAGGTGGCGTGGCGTTGGGGATGCGCAGCAGGTGCCGCGGCGCACGTGGGCCCAGTGCCACCCGGTAGGCGTCCAGATCGGCCTCGGTCAGGGTGACGAGCGCGTCGAGCCTGCCGTATCTGCGGGCGATCAGGTCCCGGACGGCGGGCCTGTGGGAACCGAGGCCGGTGTGCTCCTGCCCGATCGTGATGACGCCCGGCGGGGCCAGCAGGGCGGCGGCCAGGTTGAGGCCGGGGCGTGTGGTGATCAGGACACCGGTCCGCAGGCCGCGCAGGAACCGCAGCAGAGCCAGATCGGTACGCAGGTCGAACCTGTCGTAGGCGGCCTCCTGCCGCGGGATGAGCCTGCTGCGGAGCAGCCGCGCACGCAGGGCGCCTGCGGGCCGGCGGCCTGCGCGGCCGTCCAGGAAGGTGATGCGAACGCCGGGCGGGACCTCGAAGAAGGGCTCGTCCCTGGTCCTGGTGACACTGACGATCTCGACGTCATGATGGGCCGCCAGCATTCCGGCGAGGTTGAAGGCGGTCCTGATGGTGCCGCCCATGCCGTACGCGTGCAGCAGGAGGATCTTCACCTGCCGGGTGCTGCGCGGACCGGCCCTGCGCGCCCTGCGGCGGTTGTCCGCCCGCAGCAGGAGTACCCCGACCCGTCGCGCGTTGACGGCCAGGTGGATGGCGGCCGGGGTGAGGATGATCGAGCCCAGGGTGTCGCTGGGAAAGTGCGCTCCGAGGTAGACCCTCGCGATCATCTGACCGGCCACCAGCGCTGCGCCCGCCACCACTACGGACCGGAAAAGGCGGGTCTTCCTGGCCAGCAGCGCCCCGGCCACCACGAGCGACAGGGTCAGGCACACATGACCGCTGGGAAAGCTGTCAGAACCGAGCTCCCGCACCAGCGCGTCCACCGCCGGGGGCCGGGGACGGGCGACGACCATCTTGACCAGCGCGCCCACGCCCCACCCCGCCGCGATCACCGCCAGCACGCCCAGGGCGGCGCGGGTCCGTCCCGTGACGGCGACACCCACGACGAGGAGGACGGCCAGGGCCGTGCCCACGACGGTGCCGAAGCCCACGTTCAGGACCTGCGCCATCGCGGTGAGCCATGGGCCGCGCAGCGACTGCACCGCCTGGCTCACTCTCATGTCCACCGCTGTCCACGCCGGCGTGCGCGCGGCGAAGCCGACGACCACCCCCAGGCCCAGGAGAGCCGCGGACACCGGCACCGGGACGGTCGTTGTGCTGCCTGATCTCATGAACGCACGGTAGAGAGAGGCGTGACAGCGCCCGCTCAGCACTCGGTTAGCGCGGCGCTTACCTTCCCGCGGGCGCAGGCCGGAGCAGATACGGGGTTCCGGGCAGGATTAACCCCACGTTGTGGTCCGCCGAACCTGCCGCTGTCCCGCGTCTCCGCAGACTGAGTGCGTCAGTACGACGTCGATGCATCGGAGATATTTCAATGCGTAAGTCCATGCTCATCCCCGGGCTCGCCACCGTGGTCGTCCTCGTGGCGGGCGGCGGAGCTGCCGCGTACGCCTCCTCCCTTGACCAGAGCCCCGCCCCCACTTCCTCCCAGTCCTCCGCCGCCCCCTCCGAGCAGGCCCCCGAGAACGAGGCCGCCACCCCTGCGGAGAGCGCGGACCCCAACGAGGGCACGCAGGAAGACGCGCAGGGCCAGCAGGCCGAGGCCGAGGACGGCAACGACGACCAGGGCGCCGAGAAGGCCGAGGCCGAGGGCGGCCAGGACGACCAGGGCGCCGAGAAGGCAGAAGCCGAGGACGGCCAGGACGACCAGGGGCAGGAAGCCGGTTCCGAGACCCAGGAGGGCAAGCAGGGCCAGGCGGGCGACCAGCACGAGCAGGAGGGCAAGGGCGACGCCTCCGAGCCCGAGGACGGCTGAGCCAGGCGCCGGGCCCTGCCGACTCGTCGTCGGCGGGGCCCGGTCCACTCCTGAACTGTTCGGCGCCCGCCTCTGCCGTTGCCGCGGCAGGTCAGCGGCACTGCGGGCCTTCCGGCAAGTCTGTCCGGCCGCACGTCAAGACCCTCCGCCACCACGGGCGCCGGCTCGGCCGGGCGGCCATGGCCTACAGCCAGTTCTCGCCCCCCGAAGTTCGGGTCACTGACCGTAATCGATAGGTTGCTCAAATGATGAGCCGGGTGGTGGGCGCGGTGCAGCGGCGGCTGCTGGCATTGATGATCATCTGCTACCTGCTGGCTGCCGTGGCGCCGCGGCCGGGCGAGGCTATGCGGGCGATGGCGCTTGGATCGGGCAGTCCGGTCAAGGTGCCCATGGTCTTGCTGGCAGTGATGTTGTCGACCGCCGGGCTCGGGGTGCGGATACGGGATCTGCGCACCGTGGCGGGGCGGCCCCTGCGGTTGGCGTCGGGCGTGGCGATGAACGCGCTCCTGCCTGTGCTGCTCCTGCCGGTTGCTGCCATGTGCCTGCGGGCCTGGCCCGATGCCGCGGAGGTGGAGTGCCTCGCGGTCGGTCTGCTGCTGGTGCTGGCCATGCCGATCGCCGGCGGAGCGGCGTCATGGGGGCAGAACGCCGGAGGCAACGTGCCCTTGGTGGTCGCCATGGTCGTGGGCTCGACGCTGCTCAGCCCTGTCACGGTTCCGTGGGGGCTGACCGTGTCCGCCGCCCTGGTCGGCCCAGGGGGCGCCCGCAGCCTTGATGACACGGCGCGGCTCGACGGGCTGGCCGGGACAGCGGGCGCGGGCGCGTTCGCGCTGGCCTTGATCGTGCTGCCCTCGCTGGCCGGGATCCTCGGGCGGGCCATACTCGGGGAGCGGCGAGCGGCACGCATCGCGCCGGTCATCAAGCTGGCCAACATCGTGAACATCCTGCTGCTGTGCTATCTCAACGCCTCCGGCGCGCTCGGGCAGGCGCTGTCGCCCCCCGACCTTGACTTCCTGGCCCTGGCCGTCGGCGTGGCCGGTGCAGTCTGCTGCCTGTCCTTCCTCGTCGGCAGGTGGATGTCCCGATGGACCCGATGCGACACTCCCGACGGCATCTCCCTCACCTTCGCCACCGGCATGAACAACACCAGCGCGGCGGCGGTCCTGGCCGCCAGCTGGTTCGCGCACCGTCCGCAGGTCCTCGTGCCGATCCTGGCCTACAGCCTGCTGCAGAAACTCGCCGCCAGCCTGTTCGGAACCCGGCCGCCATCGCCGACTGTGGCCCCTGTCGTCTCCCCGCCCGCCCCGTCTTGACGGCCGTCCGGCTACGCCGGAACCGTGGCTTGGTCTTTGTACTCCGACCGGTTCGCTCATCGCCGGCGGGCTCCGCTTGGCCATCGTGCAGGTCGTCGCTGACGCCCACGGCTGACATCGCCGTGGTCGCCTGCAACCGCTTTGCCACGTACGTGGAACTGCCGGGCCGCGGCGCTGCAGTCTCACATGTCAGCCGACAACGCGGAGAAGCGGAGAATCGGCCATGGTGGGCAGACCTCCAGCGTTCGGTGATGGCGCCGACCAAGCTTCCGCTCTGGGTCGGAGGCGCGTAGGTCCTGGTGCAGGTGGCTTCGGCGTGGGTGAGCCAGGGGAGTGGTGTCCAGACGGCGGCGGAAGGCCAGCTGGATGGCCCGTACGGTGACGTGCGCGGCGGCGGTGTCGGCCACGGTGATGTCTTGATCGGGGTGGGCCTCCAGGCAGGCGAAGGCGCGGGCAACGTGCCCGGGCGCGCGTCGGGCCACGGTGCTTCCTGAGACGCTGCTCACCCAGCCGATGGTCGCGGCGAACAGGAGCAGAGCTATCGGTGGGACATCCGTCAGGATGGGGCTGGCACTCAAGTCCGGCCAAGCGCCCTACGACCTCCAGCATGGCGAACACGTCCAGCTCATCCACGTGCCCGCGCGCAGGCCCACCTCCGAGCCGCTCACGCTTGCGAGGAAGCCGTGGTGATACCCAGGCACCGGCAAGCCGGTCGCGTGGCCATGGTGTTCGAGCTTCAACGTGAGGCCGGTATGGCCGCTGCCGAGAGCCCCAGCTGACCCGGCCGATAGTGGTGCAGGATCGGCGGCGGTAACGACATCCGCCGCCGGCCCGAAGAAGATCCTGAGGTCAATGGGACGCCGGTGAACAGGCATGACGCGAAGGAGACGTCAGGGTGGGTTTCTCGTTCAAGGTCATGCCAGGGGTACGCCTCAGGGTCAGCAGTCGCGGCCTGAGAGCCGGGATCGGACCCAGCTTCGCGCGGATGCATGTGGGAGCCGGTCGTACCGGGCTCTCTTCCTCGGTGGGGCCGATGAGCTTCTACACCAGCCTTGGCGGTGGCCGCCGACGTACCACAACGGGGCGCCGTCCCACGGCCGGCAGCCTGCAACGGCAGATGGCCCAGGCCCAGCGCGCCGCCGCGCAGGCAGAGAAGGCCGCCGAAGCCGAACGGCTGGCGGGCGTCTTCATGCAGATCCTTGACCTGCATCGGGCCGAGTTCCCGCCCGCGCAACCACCTGTCGCCGCATCTGTCCCGTCGCCGGACCTCACGGCCTTTCTGGCCCCTCGGGAGCAGCAGGCGCTGGCCGGAATCGGCGTGTTTCAGCGCAGGGCCCGCGCTGAGGCCAAGCAGCGTGCGCGGCAGGCCGCCGAGGCCGACATGCGGAACTGGTGGACGCAGGCCAACGCCGAGCGCGACCGGTACCAGTGGGAGCTCAACCGCCAATGGCAGCGCCTGTGCGGGAACGATCCAGACATGGTCCTGCCGGTTCTGGCGGAGGCTTTCGAGGACAACGAGGCGCCTGCGGCGCCTGTAGCGCTGAACGGCTCGGAGGTGTCTGTGGTGATCCTTGCGCCGGGGCCGGACTTCGTCCCTGAGCGTTTCCCCTCACGTACCGCTGCGGGCAACCTCTCGCTGAAGAAGCTCACCAAGACGGAGCGCGCGAGCTACTACACCCTGACGTTGTGCGGATACCTGCTGGTCACATTGCGCGAGGCGTTCGCCGTGGCTCCTGGCCTCAGCGCCGCGCGCGCGGTGGTGCTGCGCACCGATCGCGTGGACGCGTACGGCCGGACTCAGGTGAGCTGCATGCTCGCGGGACGTTTCGAGCGGCGCTCCTTCGACGGTGTGCGATGGGACGCCGTGAACGCGGCCACCGTGGTCAACGACACCGGCGACAACCTGATGTTCAACCAGAAGGGGGCCGCAAAGGAGCCGCAGCCGCTCGATCTCCGGTTCGAGCCGGAGCTGCAGGCTTTGGTGAACGCGGTCGACATCACCGAACTGACCGCTCGCTGATTCGATCCCCAGGAACTGGTCTGTCGCCTGCATGGCCGCGGCCTCGGCTATCAGACGTGCTGAAAGCCCGGGCGCGCCCCAGGGCGAGCGGAGCGTCGGCGATGATGGCGTCCAGACGCATGCGGTGCTGGACGTGGCGGCCGATGCCAGGATCATGGGGCAGCCGTCGGCCGGCACCTTCCTCGATACCGGAGCCATGCGCTGGCTGAGCGGGGCCTCGGTGTTCGGCGAGTGTGCCGCCACCTCGATGACCGCCGGCCAGTCGCAGAACCGATCGTCTCGGCTGTCGCGCGGTGGCGGGCATGACTTAGAGTGCCGCTCCATGAAGAGGAACAAGCCATGGACGCCGGCGGCATTCAGGCTCTGCTGAGGTGCGCTGACACCGGCGCCGCCGAAGTCGAAGCTGCGCGCGGACCCGGTGATGAGGGCGGTGGCTTCGTGGCGCACAGGGGTTCGTCAGGTGGGCGGCCAGCGGCGCGACGGCTCTCGACCTGGATGGTTCTCGTGTGCGTGCCTTCATCCACCGCCGCTACCAAGACCGAACCACCTTCCCGTAGCCGCCGTCCGCCTCTCCAGCGGACGGCGGCAGCAAGGGCGGGTGGCCGTCAGGGCAATCGGTGAGTGCTGGTTCACGGCTAGGCGGGGGCCCACGAACGTCGCCGATTGTCTGCCCTTCAGGGCTCATCGATGACCCTGTTCGACGACAACCTCGTCCCGGCGCGTGAACGGTGGTCGCGGTGGTTCACCCGTGCTTCGCGTCCGACGGTTGGAAGCAGGGGCTGTGATCAGCGAGGTTGCCGACGCGTATGCCCATCTGGCCGGGCACCATGTCGGTGTAGGCGTCGGTGTAGCCGCGGGGAACCCGGAAGGTCTGCGTGTACGGCGCGTAGCAGGCCTGCACGTAGAACCACGTTCCCGCCCGTGCGCCCGTGATCCGCGCCCAGGAGGCGCCGCATGCCGGGCTGTGGCGTAGTTCCAGCAGGCCCAGGCTGGTGTCGTACCGGATGATGCTCTGGGCGTCATTGTTGCAGTGCTTGCTGATGGGATCCTGTCCGTTGCACCTTTTCCCCCAGCATGCCCTGGTCGTGTCGCCGATCGACTTGTCTCTCTCCCCGCGGCCCGGCCCGTCCTGGGCGTAGGCCGCGGAACCGGTGAAGACTAGGCCGAGGGCCAGGGCGGTGATGGCGAAGGATCGTTGCATGCTGCTTCCTCTCAGTCGGCGTACGACCATGCGGGCAGGTCCCGCACGACGTTTGTGACCTCGACTCTCGCCAGCGACCGGTAGCGAGGGAAGATCTCCAGGCACTGACGAACCAAAGCCCGAACAAAGAGAAACAATCAAACATCCGCCCGGGCGTGAGCCCCGGCGCGCTCCGGGCCGATTGACCGATCTCACGGAAGATCGGATACTGCCGGCTACGGTGCCCGTCACGGGACGGGCAGGCTTCGACTGCGTGATCGAGGTAGCGATGGGCAGGCGGGAGGCGAAGGTACCGGACGGGCCTCTCCAGGAGTTCGCCCTCGACCTTCGCGAACTGCGGATCGCGGCCCCAGGGGCCCCGACGTATCGCGAACTCGCGCAGAAGGCGAACTACTCGCCCTCAGTGCTGTCCCGCGCTGCGGCCGGGCACACCCTGCCGACGCTGGACGTCACCCTCGCCTTCGTGGCGGCCTGCGGCGGAGACGTCGAAGCATGGCGCCGGCGCTGGACCAGCCTGTACGTCACGATTCAGCGCGCCTACCCCGACCTGCTCGCCGGAGCGGGAGAGGTGCAGGACGAGACCGACGCACTCGGCGGTCCCATACCGGCGGAGACCACGACCACTGCCGTGGCAGGCACAGCCCTGGGCCGGATCATCGGACACCGATGGCCGGCGGTCCTTGTCGTCGTGGCGCTGGCCTGCGCCGTCACTCTCGCCGTGACAACACCGTGGGCACCGGAGGAGAGGCACCAGGCCGTCCCTCCTGCGAGCGTCGTTCCGTCGCCGACGTCGGCCTACCAGCCGGTCTACCTTGACCGGCGCCTACCGCTACCGGACTACAACTTCTATTTCGACCTGCAGACCGGTGTGGTTGCCGAGGGGGACGGCGCATGGTCGATGAGCACCAACAGCGGAGGGGACGGCCACGGCGCCTTCGAGCTTCCCGACGACACTGACGTCTACATCTCCTCCCAGCCTTCTTTGACCCCCGACCGGTGCAGCGTGCAGGCCACCCCTGCCCCGTCATACGGCGTACGCTTCCGGCAGGTTCCTCCAGGGACGGTCTTCTGCCTGCGCTCCCGCCGGACCGGGGAGATCGCCGTGATCAAGGTGATCGAGACCGACGACGGCAACTACGCCGCGAAGATCGCCCTCGACCACTACCAGCGCCGCCGGTGAGACCGGCGGGCAACGGCCTCCCTGTCCTCGCAGGTGGGGGCATCGTGCTGGCGCTCGCTGCTCCCTCCCTGTCGAGCCGGCGGTCCGGGCGGCCCGTGCGGCGGGCTCGATGGTGCTGGCCCTGTCGGGATCAGTAGCGTGCCTGGCACTGATCCTCATGGGCGCGGAGGCGGCGTCGGCGCTGCCCGTCCCCGTTTCCCTGGCCATCGGGCGCGTAGGCCGTGGGCACGACCGTTGGCCGGCATGTCCCGGTTAGACCGTGACCACACTGTCGGCGTACTCCTGGACGAGCCGGAGATCGTGAGAGGCGAAGATCACGGCCGTGCCCTGCGTTTCCCGCAGGCCGGTCAGGAGGTTCATGACCGCGCGGGCGGTGCCGTCGTCCAGGGCCGAGGTGACCTCGTCGCAGATCAGCACGTCGGGTTCGGCGGCCAGTGCGCGTGCGATGGAGACGCGTTGGCGCTGGCCGCCGGACAGCTCGTGCGGATATCGGCCGGCATGGCCGGGGCTCAGCCCGACCTGTTTCAGCAGTTCGTCCACGCGCTCAGGTCCCGCGGCGCGGGGGCGTCGGCGGTGCAGCCGCACCGGCCGTAGCAGGGCGGCGCCGACGGTGGCCGAGGGGTTCAGCGCGCCCATCGGGTTCTGCGGTACGAACTGCACCCGGCGCCGCAGTTCCTGCCCGCGGCGCCGCACGTCAGGATGCAGGGGGAGACCGTCCAGCGTGAGCGAGCCGCCCGCGCGCGGGTGCAGGCCGACCAGGGTGCGCAGCAGCGTGGTCTTGCCCGAGCCCGAAGGGCCGACGACGCCGACCGTGCTTCCTGAGGGCGCGTGCAGGTCGATGCCGCGCAGCACCTGCAGCCGTGCGGGCCCCACATGTGCGGCCAGCCCTTCGGCGCGTAGTCCCGTCTCATGACCAGGTGTGCCGCGGCGCGGCGGCCTGGGGGCGGACGCTTGGGAGGGCGCGCCACCGGGCAGTTCCAGGACGTCGTCGGCCACCTGGGCGACCAGTTCCCGGTCGTGGCAGGACATCACCACCGCGATTCCGCGTTCTGCGGCCAGCCGCCGCAGCAGCGCGCCGATGTCCGCGCGTGCGGTCGGATCGAGCCCCGCGGTGGGCTCGTCCAGGAGCAGCAGATCAGGCCGGCGGGCCAGCCCCCGGGCCAGAGCGACCCTGCGCTGCTGGCCACCTGAGAGCTCGACGGTCCTGCGCCTGAGCAATCCGGGGACGTCGCCCAGACCGACCTCGCCGAGCAGGCCGGCGACGTCGTCACGGGTCAGGCCGGCGCCGGTCTCGGCGACGACGGAGGCCACGCGCATCCTGGGGTTGAGCGCCGAGCCGGGATCCTGCCCGACGAAGGCCAGTCGGCTGCGCCGCAGCTCGCGGAGCGCGTCAGAGCCGCAGCCGAACACGTCCGTGCCGAGCACCCGCACGTCTCCTGCCTGACGGGTGGTGCGCGGGGGGAGGTCGCCGAGCAGCGCGCGCAGCAGGGTGGTCTTGCCGGAGCCTGAGGCGCCCACCAGGGCCAAGACACGCCCGGAATGGGCGGCCAGGCTGACGCCCGCCAGCAGCTCGGGCCCGCCGGGGGCCGCCACGGTCAGCCTGGTCACCACCGCAAGCGGGGTCACAGGAGTGCCACCTCCGATGTACGTGCCTTGGGGGCGAGTGCGCCGGCGGCCAGGTTGACGCTCATCGCCAGCGCGGCGATCGCGATGCCAGGCGCCAGCACGGCCCACGGGTTGAGGACGAGCCCGGCGCTGTTCTCGCGGATCATCAGTGCCCAGTCGGCGGCCGGGGGCTGGGGGCCGATCTGGAGGAAGGCGGCAGTGGAGATCACGTAGACGCCTTCCACGAAACGGAGCCCGAACAGGGCCAGGACGGTGGAGCGCAGGTTCGGCAGCACCTCGCGGATGATGAGATGCCAGGTGCGCTCGCCACCGGCGATGGCCGCTTCGACGTAGCCGGTGGTCACGACGGGCGCCGCGGCGGCGGCCATGAACCGGACGGCGAAGGGGACACCGAGTGCGACGGCGGCGGTGACGAGGGCGAACGGGCCGCCGCGCGGCCAGGCCTGGGTGACCAGCAGGATACCCAGGACGGCGGGCAGCAGCATGAACACGTCTGTCGCCCGTTCGATGAAGCGGCCGAAGGCCGGACGTAGCGCGCCGGCCACGCCCAGGACCGCGGCGATGGCCGTGACGAGCAGTGCGACGGCGATGGAGGACAGGACCAGGTCGCGCCCTCCGTACAGGAGCCTGCTCAGGACGTCGCGGCCGAGCTGGTCTCCGCCGAGCAACGTGCCGTCGGCTCCGGGCGGCCCGTAGGGGATGGTGACCGGCTGGTCCATCGGCAGGGGAGCCAGGAGCGGTCCGCCCAAGGCCAGCAGGAGCAGGACCAGTGCGGGCAGCAGACGCGTCACAGGCGGCCTCCTGCGGCCCAGGAGCGGATCAGGTCGGCGACCAGCAGCACACACGTGATCGCGAGCCCGGTCAGCGCCACTACTCCGGCGATGATCGGGCTGTCGCGGTCTGCTACGGCTCCGGCGAGGAGCGTGCCGACCCCGGGATAGTTGAAGATGGTCTCTACCGCGACCGCGCCGCCCAGCAGCATGCCGGTGGAGGTCGCCGCGCCCACGGCGATGGCGGGCAGTGCGCCGGGCAACAGGTGGTGGCTGAGGACGCGCCGGGGCTGCAGACCGTCGAGGACCGCGGCGGCCACATGCGGTGCTCGCGCCTCGTCGGCGATCGCACCGCGAACGATCCGTGCATTCCATCCGATCTGCGGGATCGCCAGTGCCAGCACCGGTAGTACCAGCATCGTCCATGAGGCAGGGGACCCGTCCGCCCCGGCAAGCGTTGCCGCGGGCAGCAGGTCTGTCCACAGCGCGAACACCAGCACCAGCGCCACCGCGATCACGAACTCGGGCAGGGCCAGCACCGCCGTGGCGGAGGCCGAGGTCACCCGGTCGGTCACCGATCCCGGGTGCAGTGCGGCCCAGCAGCCGACGGCGAGCGCGGTGACGACGGTGACGGCTAGAGCGATGCCGCCCAGCAGCAGCGTGTTGGGCAGCGGCCCCGCCAGCAGGTCCCAGACCTTCTCCCCGCGGGCGGAGACGCCGAGGTCCCCGGTGGGCAGCCCGGCCATCCAGCGCAGGAACCGTAGGAACACCGGCTGGTCGAGGCCGAGCAGGGTGCGGCGCCGGGCGATGTCGGCCTCGCTCTCCCCGCGCTCGGCGGTCGCGTCGGCGGCGTCGCCCGGCAGCGCCTCCACGACGACGAAGACCAGCGCGAGCAAGGCCGCGAGCAGTCCAGCCCGGCGGGCGAGCAACCAGCCGAGCCGCAGCACCGTCAACGAGCCAGCCATACCCGCTCAAGCTGCACGCGTCCGTACCCGGGAAGCTTCGGCAGGTCCCGTACGGCCGCTCCGGCCAGGTCGATGCCGTCGGCCATGCCCCACAGCACGTAACCGGAGCGCTCGTGCTCGATCTCCTGCAGCGTACGCAGAGCCTTGGCCCTGGCGGCCTCGTCCAGGGTGCCCACGGCCTCCTTGTACGCCTGGTCGAACGCGGCGTCGCTCCAGCCCGACTCGTTCTGTCCCGCGCCGGTCAGCAGAAGCTTGCTGGCGAAGAACAGCACCGAGTCGTTGGTGCCCCAGTACGTGGTGTAGAGGTCGCCCTTGAGCCAGGTCTTGTCCCAGAACGCGCCGGAGTCCTGCTTGACGACTTCGATCTGCACGCCCGCCTCACGCACCTGGGTGGCGAACAGCGCGGCGGACTCGGCGAGCCCCGCGATGTCGTCGGTGGTGTGCAGCGGGTAGGTCTTGGACAGGTCGAAACCGGCCTCCTGCAGCAGCTGTTTGGCCCGCGCGAGATCGCGTGCGCGCTGCGGCAGGTCCTTGGCGTAGATGGGGTCGCCCGTGCCGAGCACGTCGTTGGCGACCTTGCCGTACCCGCTGAGCACCTGCTTGACCATCGCCTCGCGATCCACGGCCAGCCGGAGCGCCTCGCGGACCCGGGGGTCGGCGTACGGGCTGCCCTTGGAGGTGCGCATGACGATCGGCATCGCCATGTCGTCGGGCCGGCGCAGCACCTGCACGCCAGGCCGGCCGGCGGCGACGCGGGCGGCGACGGCGCCCACGTTGGAGGCCACGTCGATCTGCCCGGCCAGCAGCGCGTTGGCCATGGCCTGCGGACTTTCGAAGATCTTCACCTCGATCGCGTCGAGGTACGGCTTGCCCCCGTGCCAGCTGTCGTTGCGGACCAGGCGGGCGTTGCCGTCGCGGTACCAGTCGAGCTTGAACGGGCCGGTGCCCGGCGCGCCGGCCACCTCCGTGGTGTCCTTCTTCATCACGAACGTCGTCAACCGCATCATCAGCGGCAGGTCGGCGTTGGGATAGTCCGAGGTGAGCACGACGGCGTCCCCGTCCGCCTTGATGTTCGCGGACGTGACGCCCGGCAGCCGGGAGGGACCGGCGGGGGTGTCGCGCAGGCGGCGCAGCGACCAGACGACGTCCTCGGCGGTCACCGGCGTGCCGTCGTGGAAGGTCGCGCCCGGCGCCAGCGTGAACCGCCAGGTCCTGACCTCCTTGTCGGCCTTCCACGCCCCGGCCAGCCGGGGCGCGGTGTTGGCGGTGGCGCCCGGGACGGTCAGCGTGTCGTAGAGCAGACTGATGATCAGATAGTCGCTCTCGTTGGCCTGCGTGCCGTGGGGGTCGCGGGTGATCGCGCTCGCCTTGCCCAGCGCGCCGACGCGCAGGGTGCCGCCGGTGGCAGGCTTCGCCTGAGCCGGTTGGCTCGCGAGGGCGGCGCCGGGCTCCGCCCCGCTGCCACAGGCCGCGAGCAGCGCCGCTAGGCTCGCTCCTCCCGCGGTCATGAGAAGCTGACGCCTGCTCAGGTTCACTTCGTCCTCATTCGCACCGATAGTCTTACTTAGGTTTGCCTATCCTAAAGGGAGAGAAAACGGCGTGACAACGTCCCCCCTGCGCCACGACGTACGCGAACTGGCCGGACTCGCCGTACCCCTCGCCCTCACCCAGCTCGCCCAGGTCGCGCTGACCACCACCGACACCCTCATGCTCGGCCTGCTCGGCGTGCAGGCGCTGGCGGCGGGCGGGCTGGCGATGGTCATCTTCAACCAGCTGCGCACCATGGGCGTCGGGCTGGTGACAGCGGTCGGCAACCAGGTCGCCGCCGCCCACGCACGTGAAGAGGATGTCGGTGACCTGGTCCGCGCCGCGATGGCGCTGGCGACCATCGCGGGTCTCGTCGGCGGCGCGGCCATGATTCTGATCGGCGAGGCCGTCGCCCTGCTGGGGCAGGAGCCGGCGGTGATCGAGCGGATGCGGCCGATGTTGTGGGCGCTGGCGCCCGGCTTGCTGCCCTGCCTGTGGTTCCAGGCGCTTCGGCAGTTCACCGTCGGCATGCGTCGCCCGCAGGCGCTGTTGCGCATCACCCTGGCCTCGATCGTGGTCAACGCCGCGCTCAACGCCGCGCTCGTCCATCCGCTCGGGCTGGCTGGGATCGGGGCCGCGACCAGTGCCGTCTACCTGGCGACCTTCGTCGCGTTGTACGTCTCCGCCCGCCGGGACCCGGAGCTGGCCCCGGCGCTCACCCTTCGCTTCTGGCGGGCCCGTCCCGCGACCGTGCGCCGGCTCACCGGGCTCGGACTGCCGATCGCCGCCACCTACGGGTCCGAGGCAGGGTTCTTCTCCGTCGTCGCCCTGATCATCGGCGCGTCCGGCACCGCTGCCCTGGCCGCGCACACCGCCGTCAACCAGCTCGTCTACATCGTCTTTCAGGTGTCCGTGGGTCTGTCGCACGCCGCCTCGATCGGCGTGAGCAGGCAGATCGCCCTGGGACAGGCCGGTCAGGCCCGGCGCATCGCGCGAGCCGCCCTCGCCTGCGGGGCTGCCGTCATGGCGATCGTCGCGGTGCTGTACCTCGCGCTGCCCGGCCTGATCCTGCGCCCCTTCCTCGGCGCGGAAGGCGGAAAGGCGCTCGCCATCGCCACCGGCCTGCTCATGGTGGCCGCCGTCATGCAGTTCGTCGACTGCGCCCAGAACATCGGCGTGGGTCTGCTCCGTGGTCTCGACGACACCAAGGGCGGTTTCCGGCTGACCTTGGTCGGCTACTGGCTCGTGGGTCTTCCCCTCGCGGCCCTGCTGGCGGGACCGGCCGGACTGGGCGCGGTGGGCACCTGGCTGGGCCTGCTCGGCGGCCTCACCGCCACAGCCGGCCTGCTCCTGCGCCGCTTCTCCCGCAGGCTGGCCGCACTACCGGTGCGGTAGCGCCGGCCGCGGCTGCTCGGCCGGCAGTGGTCCTTCGGCTTCCCGCCGCGCAGGTCGGACTGAGTCCGGAGGGCAGGACAGCGACGCTGGCACCCTGACGGGCGCGGGCGTCACCGCCGAGGTCCTCGACGTGCAGCGGCCGATCAATGCGCCTGGACTTCTCCTGACGGGGCGGCCTGTCGGCGGCCACCCGCAGCGACGTGGAGGAGGTCGCCAACCTGGCGATCCGCCGCGACCTGCCCGTCGCCGCGCGGTACCTGCCGCTGGCCGAGGCGCGGGACGCTCGCGCTGACCGCCGAGTCCTCCGCCGGCGCCGGGCAGCGCCGCGTCGAGGCGGTCACCGGCATCGAGGCCTTCCGCTACCTGGCCCGCGAGCGCGACCTGCTCACCCGGGTCACCGAGCAGCTCAACGCGCCCGGAGAGGAGGCGCCCGACCGCGTGACGGCGCTGGTCAAGCGCATGAAGGCGGCCGAGCGGCAGTCCCAGCAGCTACGCGACCGGCTCCTGACGGCCGACGCTGAACGCGTGGCCGGCCAGGCGGCCGACCTCGGCCCAGTGCTGTTCGCGACCGCGCACACCGACCTGGCGCCACGCCCGCTGGCCGAACTGGTCCGTGCCCGTCTGCCGCACGCGCGGCCCGGCGTCGTCGCGGTCGCCTCACCCGAGGGCTTCGTCGTGGCCGTCAACGAGCCCGCAAAGGTGTCCAGGGTGTCGGCCGCAGCGCTGGTCAAGCTCGTCCTGGACGGCCGGGGAGGCGGCAACGCCGCCCTCGCCCAGGGCAAGCGGCCCGCCGACAGCGAGGCCACCACGGACCGCCTCACCCGGCTCCTGGCCGAGTACTCGGGATGATGCCTGCCAAGCGCCGGCACTGGCTGAGAACGGCGTCGTCACCCAAGCAGGGTTGATCTCCCTCCTGTCTGTCTGGAATGCGCAGACCGTCAAGGGCGAGGGGAACCGTGTCGGCAGGCGCGGGCGGGTATCCCCTCGGCGAAGGCGTCAATACCAGGGGCTGCACAGGTTGGCGTCGTCGGGGGCGCGGGGGATGTACTTGTTCTCGGCGCACACGCGAGCAAGTTGGGTGCCGTCGACCATGCTGGTGAAGCGGTTGTCGTCGCCCCCGTATTGCAGATCGACTCTGGCCGTGCTCCTCCCGTCCCAAGTCTGCGCCCACATCCAGAGTGGGGGACGGCTGGCGCTGGGGTATCGGGCCCAGTTGGCCGCGCAGTTGGCGGAGTAGCGCAGTTCTACGTAGGCATTCCAATCAGGAACCTTCCACGACGTCACGGTCCGGACCTCGTCGTCGCACAAGATCGGTGATCGGTCGACACAGGTGGACCCCACACACGCGGGCGGGGGCGGCCATGGCTGGGCCGCGGCGGGGGAGACCGGCGAGATCGTGACGCCGAGAACGGCCGCGATCATGACAGTGGCACGGGTTGTGTAACGCATTTGCCACCTTTCGCTTGCTGAGGAACAACGTGGTTGCGCGATCGGTCGCCAAATAGCCCTTGCCGGGCAGTTCGGCGTTAGGGGCGCGGAGGCGTGTACCGCGCTACCCGGCAGAGGCAGCGAGATGGGCAAGGCGATCATCACAGGAAGCAGGCGGCGTAACGGCCACCGTGGCACGCAGCGAAGGGACATGTCTCCCCCGGAACAGGGGGCGATACATCTACGGAAATGCAGGGATGCTGCATCTGCCTGCGCAAGCAGGGCGTCCCGTCGGCCCGGCACAACCAGGAAGAGGCCCAGTGCTCACCAGCCGGCGGCGAAGAAGTCGATGCTGGTGTCCTGCCAAGCCAGCGCGTACAGCAGGACGGCGTCCACGGCCATGATCGCCAGCGTCGTCAGCACCGCGGGGCCCACGTCAGGTGGCGCAGAAGCCAGCAGTTCGTGCCGCGGGATCGAGGCCCGCCACAGGCCGATCACCGTGACGGTCCCGCCCGCCAGGGCAACGCTGAACATGATGACCGTATAGGCGCGGGCCCACAGCCTGCCTTTGAGCAGCCCTCTGACCAGCGCCACCGTCATGACGGTGATCGCTAACGGTGGTATTGCGGATCCATCGGCGTTCACCGCCTGGTCAATCGTGGCGATGACTCCCACCAGAGCGGCTGCACCCAGGGAGACGGCCGCCAGGACGACGCCACCCGGCGCCCGCTCCCGGGGCTGGGCGGCGGCGCGGGCCTCAGCCCTGCTGAGGCCACATCCCCGCAGGTAGGCGCTGGCGTCCTGGCCGTAGGGCAGTCTGGCCACGACGAGGGCTGCGGCGGCGTTCACCAGGATGGACAGCCAGACCGTTGTCGGGACAGAGGCGAGCCCCATCACGCCGATCGCCAAGATGATCAGGAACGCCGTCAGCAGCCAGGCGGCGACGGCCAGCACCGGCCTGGCCTGACGTACACCCCAATGCACGGCCACCGCCGCAGCGAGCATCGGCAGCGCCAACAGCAGCACCACAGGCTGCGTGCCAGCCCAGTCGTCAGACGCCAGAAGCCCCAGATCGATCAGGTGATTCACGACCGACAGCTCTGCGAGCAGGCCGCCGGCCAGCAGGTAGGCCAGGAACGCGCACGCGTGCACGGTCTCGGGTACCACGCGCCGTCCCTCTGGCAGCGGAGCGGGCGTAGTCATGCCGGGCATTCCTGCTTGATGCTCCACACGGCGGACCTGCCCCAGCCGATCTTCACCGGGTGACTCTGTCCATTGTCGTCACCGAACCAGATGCGCGTCACTCCTGCCCGCCTGGCGATGACGCGCCACGACCATACGGGCCCTTCGTCGAGAGCGACGACGTCAGAGCCTCGGGATGGCCGCGCGTCGCCGTACTCGAAGTGGAAGTTGATCTGCCCGGTGGCGAGGCTGCCCTTGGGCACGTAGAAGGAGTAGGTACACGTCTCCTTCCGGAAGTAGGGCTGGTAGCCCACCTCCAGGCAGCGGTGCGAGCCGTTGGCGTAGGTCCAGTTCACAGACGTGCCGTTGTCGTCGACGCCGGTGTTGTACTGGGCGTCCTTGCCGCCGGCGCACCCCTGGGCGGCGTTGCTGAAGTCGAGCACCGTAACCTTCGGTGGCAGGAAGGAGAGCCGGGGCCAGGCGGCCTGGGCAGGCGCGGCGACGGTTGCGGTCAAGACCAGGGCGGGAACAGTGAACGTCAGGGAACGCGACAAGATCGACATGGCTCTCCAACAGCGGTGTCGTGAACGGGTGTGCCAGGGATGGCGAAGTTCCTGATGTCGTCGCCGTGGTGTGGTGCGTGAACAGTTCAGGAAGTGACGGCGGAGGCCAGCTCGAAGGTGAGGCCGAGCGGTTCGCCGGTTTCGACGAGGGTTTTGAGGTTGGCCAGTCCCATCGGCCATGCCCGTACGGTCAGCGCGGCCGTCACGCTCGCGGGGTCGAGTTGGTCGTGCACCACCCGCAGGTGTGTCAGGTGGGCCAGCGCGGTGAAGGTGTAGGAGACATGGGAGGCGGGCTCGGCGCGTGCGTCCGGGTTCCACAGTTCCCGCCAGGTGCGCACCAGTCGATGGGGCGCCTCGGCTTCCAGCACGATGCCGTCGACCATGACCGGCCCGTCGCCGATGCGGCTGGGCAGGCGGGAGCCGACATTCCAGTCGGATTCGATGGTCGCGCCGAAGTTGATGTGCGGGCTGAGCTCGGGATCGGTGAAGGTGCGCCACACCTGATGGGGTGTGGCACGGATGTAGCTGTCGATGGTGTACGTCATGCGGGGCTCCGGGGACGAGAAGGCAGGCAGGGAGGGCAGAGGTGGGTGTCAGGGCGCGGCGGTCAGTGGCTGACCGGTCTCAGCCACGGTCTTCAGAGCACTCAAGATCCACATCCATCCCTCGCCGGCGACAGCGCGGGCAGTGCGAGGAGCGTCGTCCAGCTGGTCGTGTATGAGGGTGAGCAGGCAGAATCCGCCTTCGCGCTCATCGATTCGCCAGGTGACGCGACTGGCCTTCTCCTGCGCGACGTCTTCGCTCCACAGGGCACGCCAGCTGGTCACCAGTCTGCGTGGAGGATCGAATATCTCGACGAGGCCATCGCTCAGCGGCTCACCGCCGAGGCCCAGGACGCGAAAGGGTGACCCGGGCTCTCCGGACGTGTTCACCTGGCCGAGATGGTGCCTGCTCACCTCCGGAAGCGTGATGGCCTGCCACAGATCAGCGGCGCTCGCCTTGATGAAGATCTGGTACGTCTGGGGTCTTGGGCGGTCATCGGCCATGTGGTCAGACATTGCGGCCTCCCCTTCTGGCAGCGCCGCCGTTCTGTGAGGCTGGATGCCCGTTCCTGGCACGGCGTGCCGGCCGCTTCACATTGGCGGTACGTCCGGCCCGGGGCCGGTGTCGAGCCTGGCCCTGTCGCCGGAGCGGTCCGGCCTCGTCATGGGCGCGGCGCGCCGTCGACGTGGTGCGGTGGGGCTTCATGCATGCCAGTGTCCGGAGGAAGATCTCATCTGAATAGTCGTGAAATAGGGGGACAGCGGGGGTGGTGTCATGAGGGGACACGAAGTTCGACCAGGGTGCCCTCACCGGGTGCCGAGTCGACTACGGTCGTGCCACCGATGTCGGCGATCCGGCCTTCGATCGACTCGCGCAACCCCAACCCCGCACCCCGCGCATCGAATCCGTCGCCCTGGTCCAGGACGCTGACCACGATCTCCCCGCGACGTGCTTGGCCGTGGACGACAGCCTGAGCCGTGCCGGCGTGCTTACGGACGTTCGTCAACGCCTCCCGTACCGCGCCGGTCACCGCCTCGACCGTGGCGATCGGCAGAACCACGTCGGCGGACTTCAGGCCGGAGGCGTGCAATTGCACGTTCAGCCCCGCCCGGTTGGCGTGTTCGACCACTTCCTCCAAGGCGGTGACCAGGTTGTTGCCGGCGCTGTCGTGCTCGCCCCGGACGTAGCGGCGCAGCCACCTCGCTTCCGCGGCCACGTGTCGCCTGACCTGCTCGTCGCTCACCCAGCCGTCGCGGACCAGGGCCTCCAAGGTCTGCAGGACCCGGTCGTGCAGGACGCGGCCGTTCCTGGCGCGTTCCTGTTCGGCGGCCAGCCTGGCCACCTGTCCCCGCGCCTCGTCCAGTTCGGCGGCGTTCCTGCGCAGCAGCGAGGTGACGAACCAGGCGATGCCCGCGTTGACCCAAAATCCGATCGTGTGTGGCAGCGCCCCCAGCCAGAAGAAGCCGCTGGCGGCCTGCATGTACAGGTAGGCCGCGGCCAGCGGCGCGGTGGCGGCCAGCGCGCCGGGGAGTGTGCGCACGCACACGCCGATGCCGATGGACACCAGCAACATGTACGGCAGCAGGAAGTCGGGGCCTGACCCGTGGAGCGCGGCGCCGGCGACCACCGTCATCCCCACGCCGACCCCGGCGGTCAGCACGGCGTCAGCCGCGACGAGCCGGCCTGCCGGAGGCCGGCGGCCAAGTCGGCACGCCATGACCACCGCGGCACTTGTCAGCCCGAGCACCGCCAGCGCGCCGCCGAAGCCGGGAATGTGCCGCCGCCACCCGCTGTCGCCCACGTAGTTGAGCGCGACCACCTCGGCCAACGCTCCGATGCGGAAGAGGATGACCGTCCAGGCGAGCACGGCCTCGGTACGGGCGCCGGCCTCACTGGCCACGGATGGCTCGCTCGGCGATCCGGTCCAGGGCGGCGGCGATCAGCTGGGCTTTGTTGCCTATCTGGAGCTTGCGTCTGATCCGCTCGACGTGGGTGTCGACCGTGGACTTCTTGATGCCCATCCGGCGGGCGATCTGGTCGTAGGTGAAGCCTTGCGCGATATGGGTGAGCACCTCTTCCTCGCGCGGCGCCAGCGGTACTGCCGGGGTGGGCGTGGTCAGCGTGGACATCCGCGCGTGCAGGATGTCGGCCAGTTCGGCCGACAGGTAGAAGCCGCGGGCCGCCACGACGCGGATGGCGCTGGACAGGAGCTCGGCGGGTTCGCTCTTGGTGACGTAGCCGCGTGCCCCGGCTCGTACGGCGGCCACCAGATCGGCGGGTCTGGCCGAGGCTGAGATCACCAGGATGTTGTACAGCTGCGACAGTTCGGCGATGGCGGGTACGCACGGCTCGTCGTCCCCCAGGTACAGGTCGAGCACCAGCACGTCCAGCTCGGGCTGGGTGCCGACAGATGCCAGATCGCGCCCGCTGAGCACGACCGCGAAATCCTCCGACTGCGCCAGGACGTGCTCAAGCCCGTGTCGGATGAGATCGTGATCGTCGATGACACCGATCGTGATCATGTCTCGCTCCTGCATACGCCACCCTGATCCAGGAGATGGTCTCACGGCAAGTCGCGTAAAGCAGGGACAATGGGGGACAAGAAGAGAGGGTGACGACGGCGGCCCTCGTGGTGCATGGAACGCCTGGCATAGAACCTCGCTCACCACCGATCTGCCAGCCCGATCGACGTACGGGCCGGCGGCGTGACTGCCTGCGCGACGCTTGTGGCCGGCGGAACGTTCGTCATCTGGACCGAGCCACCGAGCGCGTCGCTGCTCATCGCGTGGGCGCGGCGTGACAGCTGATAGAACGCCGGGCCCTGCTCGTCGCAGCTCCGGGCGACGTGTCAGCACAGCCGGGACGGGGCTGTAGCGGGCCACATGCGGTTTCGTACCGGCAGCCCGTGGCGTGACCTGCCGATCGAGTACGGGCCATGGTCCAGCGCCTACGACCGGTTCCGCTCCTGGGCACTGGCCGGCGTGTTCGAGCAGCTGATGCAGGAGGTGATCGGCGAGGCCGCAGGCCGGGGACAGGCCGATCTCGACCTGGTCAGCGTCGACTCCACCGCCGTCCGCGCCCACCGTCATGCCGCCGGGGTGGTCTTGGACGGTGAGCTGAGCGCAGCGCTGGAAGAAGCCGTCGAGCAGGAATGGGGGCTGCGCCAAAGGTGCAAAACGCCGCCGACGGTGCCCCCGGGCGACCCCGGCGATGAAGAGAACAGAGACAACGACGACGGGGACGACGAGGGGAACGAGCGGCGACGGCTACGACGCCGTTACCGGTTCCGGCTGAAGGCGGCCAAGCTGGGCCGCTCTCGGGGCGGGCTGACCAGCAAGGTGCATTTGGCGGCGGATGGTCGATGCCGTCCGCTGTCCTTGATCTTGACTGCCGGCCAGGCCGGAGACAGCCCGCAGTTTCGCGCTGTGCTGGAGCGCATCAAGGTCCGCCTGCCGATCGGCCGTCCGTGCACCCGTCCGGGCGCGTTGGCCGCCGACAAGGCCTACTCTTCTCGAGGCAACTGCGCCTACCTGCGTCGACGCGGGATCAAGGCGGTCATCCCGGAGAAGGCCGACCAGGCGGTTCGCCAGTTCGTATTGCCCGCGAAAAGCTTGGCCGCCTTACGCAGGGTGTCTCGCTCCCAGCTCTCGAATCGGGCCCTTAGCTGCTTGTTCTCCTCTTCCAACACATCGTCCGAGGGTGCGTGTCCGGCCGATGGGGTCCTGACGGGCAGCGGCACCGCCGGCCGCTCGTTGCACACCTCTACCCCGCGCCTGTGCGGCGTGCACCCACACCCGCAGCGTCTCGCGGCTGACTCTGAGGGGCCACGGATATTCCGGACAGCCGTCTTGTGGGCGTGGCCTATGCGGCCGCCGGGGTTGACGAGGGCGGCGGCGGCTTCCAGGTCTTCGAGGGCCTTGCACCAGTCCTGTGCGAACACCACTGCACAAGCACCCAGACGGGAGCCGGATGGAAGCCGGACGTCGAATCGTCCACGTCTCGCGACGTGGCAAGGGAGAGGGGAAGCGGGTATCAGGCTCACTCCGACCTGACACACGGGCTCTCAGCTATCGCCGAAAGCGTGCCGTCAATGTCGACGGCGCTCCTGCCCCGCAGGCATCCTGCGCCTGTGAGCAACATGCCCGACCAGTGCATGTCGTGCACGAAGTCCTCCGTGATGCGGCTGGAGCGGCCATCGGCCGGACGATAGGTCTCCACGTGCACGACAATGCGGCTGGCCGAGTTGTAGATGAGCGCCCCTGTGGGATTGAACCTGGCCCAGCCGGCACCGCACTTCGCGGAGTGGCGCAACTCCAGACCACCGATGATCGTGTTGCCCATCCAGACGTCCTGGCGCTGGAGCGTGACGGCGTCGCCACCGCATCCGTTCCTGGCGGGGTCGGCACCGTCCACCACCTGCTGCGGCGATTTGGTGGACAGCGGGAGAACCTGGGCGGCCGAGGCCCAGACCATCGGCGCGTCACTCTCATGCAGGACGACTGCCATGACCGCCGCGACCACCACAGCCACCAGCCCAGCCACGACGAGGAGCCGCGTCCGCGACCGCGTCCAAACGCTCCCGTGTTTCGTCGATGGCAGCTGTGCCTCATGCCACCGTCGCGACCACTCCTCCTTGTCGCCACCGCACGCCGCGACGTACGCCAAAGTCACCGCGAGCGAAGGTAAGGAGTCACCACCCGCGGCCTTGGCGAGCGCCGCGGCCGAGTAGTTGGCGGTCTTGGCGAGCTCCCGATAGGGGCGGCCACCGGCTTGGTCTCGTAATCGACGCAGATCATGGGCGAACGCCTGAACGGGCCCTTGACTCGGATCGACAGGCTTCTCTGGTCGCGGCATGCAGCTCTCCTCTGGAGCCACCCGTCCTTGGTTGTCTCCACGTTGTCGTGCGACAACGGGGAGCAGGTAAACCACTGTATTGCCTGCCAAGATCGTCTAACAAGACCGGTGTCGACGTGAGGTGATGGCGTTGGGCTCCTGGGTACGTGTGCTCGCCACGTTGGTGTTCCTCTTACCGGTCTGCGTTGTGTTCCCTGGCGGCCCGGCAGCCGCCGGCCGTGCCGAGCTCGTGGTCGAGGGGCGCGGAGATACCGGTGGCTATCACCTGTTCGTACGCCGCACCGGAGCATGGGCAGAGCTGGCCACGCTGCAGCCGGGCGGCTACGCGGACGAGGCGTGGATCGGCAACCAGTGCGTAGCAGACAACGGCAGAACTGTCGTCGCCGTCATCGCGCCCTGGCACCTGGCCAACAACGAGGCGGGGATGAACGCAGGCGGCCTGGCCTATGCGGTGGACGTCGCGTCGAGAGCAGTGCGTCCGCTCGCAGCCGGCGTCTCGCTGGCGTACTTCAACCCGGGATGCGGAGCGGGCGACCTGGTGGCGTTCACCACGTACCTGGGCCGGGCCCAGCGGCCGACCCGGGTCAGCGTCCTGCACGCGAGCACAGGCGCCGTGGTGCGCAGCGAGATCGTACACGATCAGCTGACCTCGACCGTGCCGACCTCCGACGGTTTGGTCGGGGTGCGTGGCGCGGAACTGGTCAGGGTCGAGGGCGGGCGGGCGATCCCGATCGAGCGCGTCGGCGGCCCGGCATTCGACGTGCGTGCCAGACCAGGCGGCGGCGTGGAGTTCGAGGTTTTCCAAGGGCAGGAGGCGCAGACACGGGCGCCCATGGCCAAACTGCCACAGAGCGCCCTACCGGCCTACACTCACCTGCCCGCACGGTCTTTCACCTCGGCGGCGAGCGTCCGGAACACGACCGCACCTGCCTGCGCAGTACCGCGTAATAGGGTTTTCGCCCAGGTCAGACAACCTACGTCGGAGCAGGTGCGCTGGGCGGTGCACCATGCGAAGAGCAGAACACTCGGACTGCGCCCGCCCGACCCCGGGCAGTATCGCGTCCATCGCCAGGACGGCACGACCGCGCCGCTGGAGCAGGGCGACCCGAGCGTGGAGTTCCCCGCGCCGGAGACGGTCCCGGCGCAGGTCATGTACGGAGTCCTGGCACAGGAGTCGAACTGGAGCCAGGCGAGCTGGCGTGCGGTCATCGGGCGGGCGGGCAATCCGCTCATCGCCAACTACTACGGCGCCGCGCCTGACGACATCTACGCCATCGACTACGACAAGGCCGACTGCGGATACGGCATCGGCCAGGTCACCGACAGGATGCGCGCGGATTCCTCAGGCTCACCCGCCAGCCAGACCAGGATCGCGGTCGACTACGCCACGAACATCGCCGCCGCCCAGCAGATACTCGCCCAGAAGTTCACCCAGCTGGCCGCACTCGGGATCACCATGAACGGTGGCGACTCCCGCTACCTGGAGAATTGGTACGGGGCCATATGGGCCTACAACAGCGGAATCCACCCGATCGGCGAGGACACGAAGGGGCACGGCCTGGGCTGGGCGAACAACCCGGCCAACCCGATCTATCCCCCCGCCCGCCATGCCTTCCTGCACAACGGCGGCGACATCTATTTCGAAGACGCCAGCCACCCCGCCTTCTGGCCCTACCAGGAACGTGTCTTCGGCTGGATGGAGGTGGCGCTGTGGGAGCCCGACGGACACCGGAGGTATCCGGGACTCCTGCAGCGCGAGCAGCCAAGAACTCTCACTCTTCCGCCGTTCTCCACGTTCTGCGCGCCCGACGTGAATGCCTGTAGCTACCACCAGGCCGACCCATGCCCTGCTGTGGATGCCTCGTGCTGGTGGCCGAAGCCGGCTGCATGGGTCGACTGCGCCACGCTATGCGTCACCGATCCCGACGACGGTTCGCCCCAGACGGAGCCGCCCGGCAGGACCGTGAGTAAGGTCTGCGACCGGACAGGCTTACCGGACAACGCGATCGTCGTCGACGATGTGATGTTGGACCAGAACCCGGACAGGACCAACCCCAACCTCGTCGGCTGCCCCACGGAGAGCCGGCCGTGGAGCCGACAGGGCACGTTCTCCATCACCGACAGCTGGGGCAACCCCCTCACCGCGAGCAGCGGGGCAGACGTCGATCTGCACCAGGTCGGCGGCGGTTTCAGCGGCCACATGTGGGCGACTCACACCTCAGGCGGGTTCTCCTCGGTGGCCCAGGTGCCCGCGAACACGCCCGAGCGCGCCTACGAGGTCAGAGGCGCGTGGCAGCCCGTCCTCCCCGACTCGGGGATATACGAGGTGCGGGTCTTCGTCCCCGACCTGGGGGCGACCACCAAGCAGGCCACCTACCTCGTCGCGCCCCGAAAGTCGGAGCGGACGCGCGGATACCGGGTCACCATCGACCAGAACGCCTACGCCAACCAGTGGGTCAGCCTCGGGCACTTCCTGCTGAGCGAGGCTCCGGTCGTGACGCTCGGCTCCATCACCTACCGGGGCGATCCGAGCGTCGGGGAGGCCGTCGCCTTCGACGCCATGGCCTTTCTGCCGACCGACCCGGCGACCGTGGAACGCAGTGGTTATGTGGCGCTCGGCGACTCGTACTCCTCCGGCGAGGGCACGGTCCTCTACTACCCGCGGGACAACTTCACCGACGTGATGGCCGGTGAGCATCTGGACCTGCCGGACGGCAACCTCTGCCACCGCTCGGCGTACGCCTATCCGATCCTGCTTGCCGGCCAGTCCACCACGCTGCACACAGGCCCGACCATTCACCTGGCGTGCTCGGGGTCCAACCTGAACGACGTCGCCGGGATCGAGTACAAGATCTCCCGCTCCGGTCATGTCTACGACCTTGGCGAGCAGGCGCCCGATCCGATTGTGCGGGAGACCTCGGACAGTAAGAGCAATCCCGACTACGCGGGTAGCAAGCTCTACCTGGAGCCGGCGACCCAAGTGGGCCAGCTGCGCCTGGCCAACGCCAAACCGAAGCTCATCACGGTGACGGTCGGCGGCAACGACGTCGGCTTCGCCCAGGTCGTCATGGACTGCGTCGAGACCTACTTCGCGGAGCTCTTCCTGTCCACCAAGAAGGGATGCAGAAGTCACTTCAGCAACGGCGACCATCCGGACGTGATCAGCAACAGGATCAACGGCATCAAACCCCGGCTCGTCACCGCGTACAAGGCGATCGCCCAGGCCGTTGGCGACCCGCTGCGGGTGGTCGTCGTGAACTATCCGAACATCTTCCGCGACCCGAGCGAGGCGCATGAGGCGTGCGCCTTCATCGAGTCAGCCGACCGCGGCTGGCTCAGGGAGAAGACAGCCGAGCTCAACCGGGTCATCCGCGAGGCGGCGGCAGAGGCCGGGGTGCGCATCGCCGACGTCTCGACGGCGTTCGCCGGCGGTGACCTCTGTGACAAGGAGGGCCACTTCAGCGCCGTCGAGCTCGGTATCTGGCCCACCACCGACTACCACCTGGTGGACAACTACTTCCATCCCAGCAAGGAGGGCTACCGGCGGATGGCCGCCGCCCTCGGCAATCTCGTGTGAGGAGATCGCATGCGCACATGCCTTATCATCATCAGCGCCCTGCTGCTCACCCTGGTGGGCGGCGCCGGTCCGGCCGCTGCCCAGCCCGACAAGCCAGGCCCGTACTGGTGCTCGCCTGAGTACGACTGGAACCCCAGCCCGTGTGAAGGGCTCGACCCCATCGATATCAACTGCTCCGGGAACAGCACCACGGTGTTCGCTAGGAGCATCGACTACCTCGGCACCCATTATGGAACCTTGGAGATCCGCTGGTCACCCGCGTGCGGGGTGAACTGGACCAGGATCGTCGGCATCAGCAACGGCGCCTGCTTCTGGGCACAGGTCCGCTCTTCACACGATTGGCACCAGTGGCCGGCGCCGGGCACTGGTGCGTACTGCGGCGGTGACAGGATGTGGACCGATGTCACCTTTGCCCCGAACGAACAGGTCAACGGCACGTACTGGCTCTCGACCGACGGCGGGCACAGCTACGCCTACTGCGAGTCCTGGTACCAGAACTACACCAGAGGGGGATGCTGAAATTCGCGGTTCAACCGTCTCGTGGAGTGATGACCGCGTGCGCCGGATCATGATCGTGGACGACGACGACATCAGTCGGCACGGCCTCGCCGTCATTCTCTCCTCGGCGCCCGACGTGAGCGTGACGGCAGCCCTGGACCACCGGCAGGCCCTCGCATGGCCCGACTGGCGACAGATCGACGTGGCGCTCGTGGACGCCGCCGACGAGCGCCGCGAGGACGATCACTTCCCCGGCGTCGGGGTCGTGGAAGCCATTCGTGCCGGCGGCTCGCGCGCGACTGTAATCGTTCTCACCGGCCACTTCTTCGACGGAGCCATCCGCCGCAGGATGAAAGAGGCCAGAGCCGACTACTTCTATCACCGCAGCGAACTGTCGGACGCCGCTGTGCTGCTGGATACCGTACGGAACCCGAGGAGGGCCGTCCCCGACCTGACCGACCCCGAAGAGGCGATACGACACGGGGTCTCCCGCCACAGTCACGTCAACCGGGCCGTACGACATGCTCTGGAGCGGGACCTGCGAGCCGCGATCGCCGAGCGGCAGAACCCTCGCTCGCGCGGGTGGGAACGATTACGCCGCGACTTCAACCAGGAGGCCGAACTGATCGCGATGACCTCCGACGGCCGTATCCCTGATCGTCACCAGGAACTGCCGTCGCTGCCGCAGATCTCCCGGTTCCTGCAATGGGCCACGCGGGTCAAGACCCGGTGGCTGCCGGCCGGCGATGGCTGACCTGCCGTCGTTCGTCCAGGTCGCCGCGGCCACCACCAGCTTCACGACCACCAGGTTCTTCCTCAACATGCGGCTGGCCGTGCGCATCGCGGTGTGTGTCATGGCCGTGACCAGCACACGGATCAGCCTGCCGGCCGCATTGAGCGCCTGCCTCGTGTGCATGGTCTACGACCTGACTCTCTACGGGTGCATGCGCCGTGGTTCGCCACTCCCTCCATGGCTCCGGCTGGCTCTGGACGCGGTCGATGTCGCGCTCTGGTCGGCTGCGATGTGCGACGCGGTGGACGCCCCGGCGCTCATCGCCTCGCCGCTGGCCTTCGAGCGGGCGCTGTTCCGAGGTGTGCGCGCCCTCGTCGTGCCGATGGTGGTCGGGGTCGCGACGAACGCGATTCTGCTGGCCACGGGTCAGCCGTACAGCATCTCCCCACTTCTCTGGCCGGCCTTCACCGTGGCGGTCGGCCTCGGGCTCGCCCGCTACCTGGAGCTGCGCATCCACCGGCATCTGCATCAGGCTCTCGCCGACCGTGAGGCGGCACACGGCCAGGCGGAGCTGGCCGGCCGCCACAGCGTCGCGGTGGGTGCCGACACCGTGATCGACCTGCTGACCCGCACCTGGCCGCTGCTGGCCGTTCCGGGCAAACCGGTCGGCTCGCCGCTGACCGCCTGGCGCCAGCAACTGGCCGAGCAGACCACCGGCCACGCTGACTACCTGTCCGCCGCGCTGCTGCGCTGGGAGCAGCGCCACAACCTGGCCAGCCCGGACCTGTCCAGAGACGTGCGGTTCCGCACCGAGGGAGGCTGCGCCTCCCTTCTGCTGTCGCACCGGCAGGTGGCCATGCTGGAGACCGCTCTGGTACGGCTGGCGGTCCGTGATCTCGTCGTGGTGACCGTGCCGGACCCAAGGCCGCTGGCGCAGCGGCAGGAGTTGCAGATCGGCAGCACCTTGGTGATCCTTCCCGAGGACGCCCAGGCCCGCATCCCTTCCCTCGACCCGGGACCGAGCATGATCGCTCTGGGCGCGGTCGGCAGCTTGACCCACTCCTGGCCCACGATGGACGGGGTGCCCCTGCCGGCCGGCCTGTTCCTCATGCTCACCGGGCTGGCCGTGGCGTGGTGGTGCCACCGACAGATCGTCATCGACGGCGATGCGGCGCACGGACGGGTGCTGGCGGCCGCGCTGGCTTTCGGCGCGGTGGACGCCCTGGTCGCGACCGCGCTCATGGCCAACCTGGTGGCCGGTGGCCTGACTAGGTTGCCGTTCCTGCACTTCCCGCTGTTCGTCGGCCCGCTGGCGGTCATGTACGTCAGGGACCTGACCCGCCTCCAGCGGGCCACCACAGCCGCAGGCTTCGCGGCCATCTTCATGGCCTCGTACGCCCTCCTGCCCCTCTCCCTCCACCCAGCCGACGCCGCCGCGCTTTTGTGGCCACTGGCCTTCACTCTGGGTGCCTCCGGCATGCGCGACCTGCTCGACCTGGAGACGGCGGCCTTCGACGAGATGATCGCGGCAGAGCGGGAGGGAGCAGTTCGCGCGGGCTACCGGGGCGGCCGCCAGGCGGTGCTCGAACTCGTACGCCAGGAACAGGAGGAGGCCGAACGACGCCTGAGCGAGGACCGGGCGTTGCTCGACCCCTTCCTACTGCCCGAGGCCGAAAGCCGACTCGCCGTGGTCCGCGCCCGGCTGGCCGCGTTATCCCAGTGAATTCGGCTTGGTGTCACATACCTGCTTGACCCCGTGCTGCGCATCCGTGCCCCAGCCGATCTTCTTGCTCTTGAACGCCTGCCCGTTGGCGTCGGTGAAGCTGAACCCCACGACCTTGGTTCCGGAGCCGATGTACCACCAGCCGGTACGCGGCTTCTCATCCACGCCGATGCCCTCACCCGGCGCGGAATCCTCGGTACGCGGCCTGCCGAAGCCGGCGTTCGTCCTGATCTTGAAGCGCACGATGCCGGTGGCGTGGTTGTCGGGCACGTAGAAGAAGAAGTCACACGACTTCGCTACGTTGCGGACGCCGTAGAACACCTCAACGCATGCCTGATCGCCATTCGTGTACGTCCAGCCGATGTTCGCCGCCTTGTCCTGGAACCACTGGTCAGATCCAGGACACTTCGTGGTGCCCGCCTCCAGGACGGTGACCAGGGGCTTGGTGTAGTACACCGTCGGAGGGACCGCCGCTGCAGGGCCCGCCCCGACCAGGCTCGCCGCCAATGTCATCCCCGCCGCAACGGCCACAGTTCTGGCTCGCATGTTGCTCTCTCCTTCGCTTCGTGTGTATCACCGTAAAGCGGGGGGATGCGCGTTCCAGGCCCCTGGATCACGCACCACTGCGCCGTACCTTCGTCGTGCCGCCCTGGTCGGAGGCGAACGGCCATCGAGTGGTGAACCGGGCATGAGATGGGGTGGAACGACAGTGACGTTGTGGACAGGACTGGCGAAGGTCAGAGCCGCAGCCGAAAAAGAAGGGCTGGGGGCGGTCGAGCGGTGGTTCTCTACAGGGTTCCACTACTGGGACTGGCGCAGGTTTCTGCTTGGGGCGGTCATGCTCTTCTGCGCCGCCGTTGTCGGCGCCGGTGAAGTGCTGTACATGCCGTTGCTCGCCGGCGGCTCCGCGGTGCTGGCGTGGGCCATCCTGCCGCGCGTGCTGTCGATCGGGCGACGGGTCTATGTGTGTGAACGAGGCCTCGTCGAGACACGAATCGGACGGGCGTACGTCCTGCCCCTTGACCGGATCACCGGTATCCGCCGCGCCGTGACCGAGCTTTACGTCAACGGCGCGCACCACGCGACGGCCCACGCCGTGACCGTTGAGACCGCGGACCGAGGTCGCTTCACCTACGACAACCGGTTCCGCAATATCGAGGACCTCGCTGACATCCTTCAGCAGAAAGTGGTGAACGACCATCTGCTGCCCTTGCTCGCGGAGCGTTTCGGGGCCGGGGAGACCATCTCCTTCGGTCCACTGTCCGTCAGCCCCGAAGGGATCGTCCGGAAGCGGAGACTGCTTCCCTGGGGCGAACTCGACGGCACAGCGATCGCGCAGGGCCGTTTGACCGTTCGCAAGAAGAACGCGCTCCTCTCATGGGCGAACCACCACACCTACGACATCCCCAACCTCACGATCTTCCTCGCCATCGTCAGCACCGCCGCAGGCTGGTCGCCTTCCTTGGACCGGTGAGCCCCCAGGCTCGGGCGATGGGTGGTGAGGTCTTCTCGAACGGCTCCTGCCCGGAACAAGTACGCGGCCATGAAGGTGGCCGCGAAGCCTGCGGCCGTGGTGGCCCTCTGGAGGCGGGTCAGGTCCCTGACGTACATGACCGCCAGCGGGCCGACGAACAGCGGGAAGTGCAGGAACGGCAACCTAGTCAGGCCACCGGCCACCAGGTTGGCCATGAGCGCGGTCGCGACCAGGGCGTCCACCGCGCCGAAAGCCAGCGCGGCCGCCAGCACCCGTCCGTGCGCCGCATCGCCGTCGATGACGATCTGTCGGTGGCACCACCACGCCACGGCCAGCCCGGTGAGCATGAGGCACAGGCCGGCCGGCAGGGGCACCCCGTTCATCGTGGGCCAGGAGGCAGATGAGGAGGCTCGGTCTTGTTCCAGGCCAGCACTGTGCGGTGTGGGAACCGCGGAGGCTTGTCGCGCTTGGAATCGAGCACAGGACCGGCTACCGGTGGCGGGCGGAGAGTGGCAGGCTACCGCCAGTGCGGCTGGCTGAGAGCGCCCGGTCGAGCCGCTTCTTGTCGCTGCTGGACCGGCAACGGGGCGCGACCTCGCGGGCACAGGGCCTGGGAGTGCGCGCGATCGCCGACCGCCTCGGACGCTACTCATCGACCATCAGCCGCGAGCTGCGGCGCAATGCACTCCCGCACGATCGAGGTGTCTACGACGGTGATCTCGCTCACGCACGAGTGCGGCAACGGGCCCGGGGGCCACGTCAGGGGCAGCTGCCGGCAGACGCACAGCTCCGCGCGGAGGTGCAGGCCAAGCTGGAGCAGGACTGGCCCCGAGCAGATCGCTGCCTACTTGCGCAGTACGTGTCCGGGCCGGCCGAGGCCCCTCTCGCCGACCGCGAAACCGCTACCTGCGCCCGGTCCCGCTGGCGGCCCGTCACGACGCGCAAGCCGTTCGCGATGGCCTGATCGCTGTCGTCGACGGCCTGCCGCCGGCCGTGCGGCTGACGCTGACCTGGGATCAGGAAGCGGAGATGGCTCATCACGATCAGATCTAAGTGAAGGCCTCTTTTCGGCCCATCCAGGCGGCCCATGCATCGCGGCAGCAACGAGAAACTAACGGGCTGCTCCGCCGGTACTTTCCCGAGTGCACCGGCCTGTCCGCTCACATCGAAGCAGACCTAAGCGCCATCGAGGAACGCCCCAACGACTGTCCCCGGAAGGCGCTCGGTCGACGCACGGCGGCCGAGCGTCTTCCACGAAGGTTTGGCACTATGACTGTCCATCACAGGTTCGGCGATCGCTCGAATCTGCCCTAGAACCCGAGCATCGCCTGGGGGCAGTATTCATGCGTCGTCGACAAAGCTCCGCGTGGAACCCCCATCGACCGCCAGCGCCATGTCTGGGGACGGTGACGGCTCAGCGCGTCTTTCATCGTCTGCGCGGCGGCGCTGATGTCCCCGCGCCTCCTTGACCGCGAGCGCGTGGACGCCCCGCGGCGCCCCAGGCGCGGAGATCAGTGACATGTCGACCTCGTCGAACGCCTCCGCGCCGGTCTCTGCGGCTCACGGCACGTCGACCAAGTCGAAATCAGGCATCCGACGCCCCGACACCCTAGCTGTCGATCCGCAACTCGCCGGGATCAGTGGGGGTGCTCGCCCCGGGGATCTCCGCACCCTCGCCAGCCGATCAAATGCTCGGCAGGCCCCGTATCCCCGAAGGGTGTGCGATCCAGCACTGTAGATCACGCACCCTTGTCGACAATCATGAGTTCCGCATCCGAAGAAGAGGAGGAGCTCACCATGTCCTTACGCAAACTCCGGCTTGCCCTCATCGGCTTCATGGTGGCGCTGCTTGGCGTTGCGGTCACTGCCCAGCCCTCGTACGCGGCCGGCGCAACTGCGTGCATCACTAGCCCGAGCCCGGCCAACTGCGACGGCCTGGATGCCGGACTCCCGGACAATGACCCCAGCGGAAACGGCGGCTCCAGCTGCTTGCCTGGCTCGTATCAGGTGGGCCAGAGCGTGGGCTACCCGTTCATCCCATGGTTGGACAGCGACGGCTCAGTGAGGGTCCAGCTATGGTGGTCACCGCGTTGCAGGAGCAACTGGGCCCGCGTCGTGCAGGTCATCGAAACCCCGGAGACGGGCTGGTTTCTGATCGGCATCCAGCGTAAACCGTGCAGCGGCTGCGCCCTCGACTTCCCCATGAACGACTATGGGCACCTGACGGGCGTTGGGTCGGCGTGGATCAGCCCCATGCTTTACGCCAACAACATCCAGGCCCGTGCCGGCATCACTGAGGGCAGCACCTGGCAATTCGGCGAGTGGTACTGAGCCTGCCGCCGGTTCGGTGAGCTGGGGCTACCGGCTCACCGACGATCCTTCGGCCTGCCCTGCACCGGCTCCCAGCCCAGCTGGGTGATCTGCCGGTGCACTGCGGCATCCCGGCAGTCAGGTCGACGTCCTCCACCGCAGTCCGACGGCCTCGCCTCGGCGTAGCCCGCGCAGGGCGATCAACGGGTGGAGCGCGAACAGCCGATGGCTGACTGCCTGGGAAAGAAAGGCGAAGGTGTGCGAGAACGCCCAACTGCCTTACTGGAAACGGTTTGCTGGAGCGATGGTCCCGCCTCCAGGATCACGGCATGAGCGATGAACCGGCCGGACTGGACGACCTCTGTCGACGACGCGTGAATACTGGATCAGGCACACTTTCCGTGATCGGACCCGTTGCGTAGATCACGGTTCGGGCGTTCCGGCCGGTAGCCGAGCCTTTGATCACGAGCATCTGCAGCGTGTTGATCAAGGAGCTGGTCGCCGTCCTGTTCCCTCATCTGGTCGGTGTGTGCGTGGAGCAGGTCTTCCGGTCGGGAAGCACGGTGCGGATTCGGGCCAGGACCGGCACCGTGGAGGCTGCTTGCCCGGCCTGTGGCACGCCGTCGCAGCGGGTGCACAGCCACTATGAACGGCGACTGTCCGATACCGCGGTCGGGGGCCAGGAGGTGCTCATCCAGTTGCGGGTGCACCGGTTCTTCTGCCGCGCTTCCACGTGTGCGAAGGCGACGTTCGCCGAGCAGGTGCCGGGGCTGACCGTCCGGTACGGCCGTCGCAGTGTCCGGGCGGCGAGGGCGTTGCAGGCCATCGCGCTGGCGTTGGGTGGCCGGGCCGGAGCTCGGCTTGCCGGCCGGCTGGCGGCCTCGGTCAGCCGGATGACGCTGATCAGGCTGATCCGCGCTCTGCCGGATCCCGCTCCGGCATCCGGTCCGCGGGTGCTCGGTGTGGACGACTTCGCCCTGCGGCGGGGTCACTCCTACGGCACGATCCTGATCGACATCTCCAGCAGCACTGTCGTGGACGTGCTGGTCGGCCGGACGGCCGACACCCTGGCAGCGTGGCTGCGCGTGCACCCCGGGGTCGAGATCGTCTGCCGTGATCGAGCCGGCGCGTATGCCGAGGGCATCGCCCGGGGCGCGCCGCACGCGACCCAAGTTGCGGACAGATGGCACCTCTGGCGGAACCTCGGCGAGGCCGTCGAACGCACCGTCACCCGCCACCGCGATCATCTCCAGGCTCTGACCGCCGCACCTAGCACGCGCACCGACACCTCCCCACTTGCAGCTCCACCTGCGGCGCCGTCCATCCCGCCCCGCTCGCCCGCCGACCGTCGAGACCGCATCGCCACCCGGACCCGCGAGCGGCACGCCGCCGTGCACGCCCTGATCGAGCAAGGCCAAGGGCTGCGGGAGATTGCCCGCCTGCTGTTCCTGGGCCGCAACACTGTCCGGCGCTTTGCCCGCGCCGCCAGTCCCGAGGACCTGCTCGTTCACGACGGCACCGGCCGGCGGCCCAAGAGCCTGGAAGCCTACGACGCCTACCTGCGCAGACGGTGGGCCGAGGGATGCACCAACGCCGAACTTCTCTGCCAGGAACTGCAGGCGTTGGGCTTTCGCGGCAGCGGCACCAGCGTCCGCCAGTACGTCCGGCCCTGGCGCGACGGAACGCCTCCCGCGCCGATATCGACGCGACGCCCACGGTCCGGCAGGCCACCGGCTGGTTCCTGCGCAACCCCGCCCACCTCGACCCCGATGAACACCGCCATCTCCAGGAACTCACCACCACCTGCCCTCAACTGGCGGCGCTTCAGCTGCACGTGCGCCAGTTCGCCGAGATGATGACGCACCGCCACGGCCAAAACCTGGAGACCTGGATGACCGCGGTCCTGGGAGACGATCTGCCTGAGCTGCACTCCTTCGTCACCGGACTACGCCGCGACCAAGACGCCGTCACTGCCGGGCTCACCCTGCCCTACAGCTCCGGGCCCGTCGAAGGGCACGTCAACCGGACCAAGATGCTCAAGCGACAGATGTACGGCCGCGCCAACCTCGATCTCCTGCGCAAACGCATGTTGCTGACCGACTGAGCAGGGTCCGTCACGGAATATGTGCCTGATCCAGAATTCGGCCGTCGTTGACAACCTCGTCATTCAGGGCCAAACGATCAGAGGTATCAAGCTCAAGGACACCTTTGAATGCAGCCTTCACGAAGCCCTCGACGTCTACGTGGACCGGTATCGCCAGCTGCGCCAGACGCGGATCCCGACGGCTTCACCGAGAGCCATCAGGAGTACTGGAGAGGCTTCTATTCCTGACGACCCAGGCCTTCGGCGGGCCGCTCCGGCTCCGGGGTGATCGGGCGGGCGGGCTGTACGCTCGTGCGAGCCATGCGACGGGCGCGCCCGGTGATGGCGACGCTATGGTCTTCGCCCGTCCGGCGCTGATCTTGACGAGCTTCGAGAGATGCTGAGAACCCAAGCGGCGCTGGAGCGAGGCGCGCAGGATGAGGGCGATACCGAGTTGATGAAACTCTGCTGCGTGCAGCTGTTCAATGCCGATCACCTGGACGATGTGCTGACGATCTGGGATGCCAGGCGGTCGAGCTGGGATGCCGGCTCTTCTGTCGATGTTCAATTGCTCTGCGGCGCCGGACTTGAGGAAACCAAGGCATATCTCACCGCGACGAACTCGCCCGAGGCGTTGGTAACGCTGGACCACCTCCTGTTGTGTGAGAGGGCTGGCGACTTCGAGGGCTTCTCCTTGGAGTCGAGGTCATGTTTGTACGCGGAGTACTACTAGGGTTAAGCAATGAGCGCTCGCGCCTGCCTGTGCCATATGCATGCAATGAGCTGTTTGCATCTCTCTGCGGCGGTTGTGGCTCACAGCGTCATCCCGAGGTCGGCGTCCGCCTGATGACATGGTGAAACCCTGGTAGACGGGTTGATTACCACAATCACGTCCGCCACAACCAGGGGCCCCGGATGTGCTTCCATCGCGCTGCCGTCGATTTGTCGCGCTCAACGCTGAACTACGTCGCCGGCCCCTTCCGCCGGCACCGCAGGGCCATCGGCTCGGCCTGGCGGCTGCTCAACCGGGACAGCAGTGCGCTTGCCGAGCCAAATCGCGGGCGGCCAAGTCGGCGGCGGTGCCAAGCGCGGCCGCCAGACGACGTTCTAAGCGCCGGCGCGCAGGCCGCGTGCCCTGACCACCGCCGTAGACGATGGGCTCCAAGGCCACGCCGTCGCGGACGTGCAGCGCAGCCACACATGGCAATCTGCGCAAGGTCTTCGCCAAACTCGGCATTGTCCTCGACCGGGACGCTTGGGGCGCGCAACTGATCGACCGCAGCCGACAGGTACTTGGAGTTCTACAGCGCGACCGCATTGACGACCAGCCCCAGAGCTGCTAGCTAATCTTCTTGTCCTTCGCGGTAGGGCTTGCCCGTAAGATCTGCCCGCCTCCGCCTCGGCAGATCTTACGGGCAAGCCGGTGCCGGGACTTCTGGACGGTGAGCTGCTTGTTCAGCTTGCGGCGGTAGGTATCGTCGATCGGGTTCAGAATGGACAGCAGGTACAGGGTTTTGTCGATGCGGCCGTATTCGGCGAACGCTTGCCCGAGCGGGGTTGGCCGCCCGTTGCGGGCGAACATGCGCAGCAGGTCGTAGGCGCGGACCTGGTCGGTCGCGAGTGATCGGGGCGACCCAAGTCATGTCCGACCACTGGGTGTGAATCTTCTGCCGTTGATCTTGTTGCGGGCGATCGCCTCCAACGGCCCATAGTCACCCGGGGCGTTGCTGCTGAGCACCTCCGATCGCCAGAACCGCTGGTCGCCCAGGTCGGCGAAGCGGGGCGTGAACCGGTAGCCGAGCATGGAGAAGATTCCGAACACCGTGTCCGAATCGGACGCCCGGTCGGTCGTGACGTGACCAGGTCTAGGGCATATACGGCGTTCGAGGAGCTGCCGTCGCTGTCGGATCTGGAGAAGTTCTTCTTCCTGAATGCGTTCGATCGGGATGTGATCGCGAAGTCGCGTCAGGACTCGCATCGCCTGGGCGTGGCCGTCCAGATCATCAGACAAAACCCACCCCACAGGCATGGGTGACCCCGGTAGAGATGCTATTAATCACCTTCAAAGCGGCGATTATGTCAGATATCTGAATTTCACGGCCGATCTGATCACACACCAAAGCCAGGAAGTCACGCTTCGCACAAGATTATTCTCAACGCCAACGGCTGTTCCTGGGGTCCTCGACTCCGGTCCTGTCGTCACCAGCACGTGCCTTCCAGCAGCGGGTGGCGACTTGATGGTCAGCTTCAGCCAAGCTCGAAGGGTGGATCCGGTTGGGTTTGCGTCAACTACAGACCCGCTGGCGATCCGGTGGCGGGAAGCGGTCTGAAGGATGTGATCAACCGGACGGCCGCAGCCCGGCGAACTACGAGGAGTTCGAAAGTCGAGGGTCTCCAGAAGGATGATGCGATCACGCCTGCAGAAGGGGCCGCGAGGTGGATGCCAGAGAATATCAGCACCGAAATTTCGCTGCTGATAAGTATCGCTCTGGCCCGTGGTTGAGGGCTCAGGAAGCGGTATTTGTGCGTTGACATCGCCTCGATGAGTTTGCATGTCGTTCCACAAAGAGAGGGCTGGCGACTACCAGTTGGCTGGTATCGAACTTGGAATCGAGATGCAAGACTGCGGTCACTTGAGCATAGCCGGCCATCCAGCCTGCCATCTGTGATGCAAGAGTATCCACGAACCTCTCAGTGGGCTCATTTCGCTTCAGTTCGTGCTGGAGGATCTCGCCAGGGGTCCGTTGAATCGGTAAGCCTAGGTCGAGATCGCGCAGCGTTTGGCCAGCGTACTTAGCTGGTTCTATGAACGGTGGCAGGTTCACGGTTTTATTGTTTATCCGTTTACGAATGGTCTCGTTCTCCTTCTCGGCGATAGTGGCTAGCCATTCGGCGAAAGCTGGGCCATGGGAGAAGCTGAACGAGGTTTCGGGAACGTCGGCGGCGCCGACGAGATGAGCAGGTGACCCATGAAGGAGTAGACGCGTAACCGTCGGAGAATCATGGGGTGTCGGCTCCCAAAAGAAGAGCATGGCGCGAGATTGCCCGTACCCGTCTTCCCATCGCCGAAACTTGTAACTGAGGCGTGCCTCAAATTTTATCCATTGGCCAGGCTCAAGTGCCTCGTCCAAATATGATGCAAGAGGTCGATGGGCTCGCTCAATATAGCGGATGACTTGAGCAAGATTGAGGTGGCGGACCGAGGTGCCGTTGGCCAGCGAGACACTTGCCTCTCCCAGCCCAAATGGACCCTTGATTGCCAGGCCGGTGATCCGCTCCCACCAGCCACTCGCGGATCTTCTTGGACTGAACTGCCTGAGCTTCCGCTCTGACACGTAGACAAG
This sequence comes from Nonomuraea sp. NPDC050227, assembly GCF_044459705.1. Lineage (NCBI taxonomy): Bacteria > Bacillati > Actinomycetota > Actinomycetes > Streptosporangiales > Streptosporangiaceae > Nonomuraea > Nonomuraea sp. NPDC050227. The sequence goes on from NZ_JBITJF010000019.1 coordinate 177,537, forward strand.
CTCCCGCATGGATCAATCATGGCACCAGTTCGAACCCTGCGGCGGGCTGGAAAACGATGGCCCTTCGATGGCTCAACCACGGTGGAGGGCGCAACAGCGCCAATGCCCAGAACAGCTTGGAACTGGGTATGGGAGGTCGGTTGCCGCGGCCCAAATCAATGGCGGCACTGATGCTGGTCTGCGGGCGGTCATGAGGCGGAGTGGCCGGCTCGTACCGACGAGATCATTCCCGAGAGGAGTCGGTGTGCGGCAGCTGCCTTGACCCGTGGTGGGGCCGCGGGCCGTCGAGGTAGGAGGGGGGCGTCTGCTGTGGCTGGCTCTAAAGATACGCGCGAATCAGCGCCTGTGATCGCGGGTCTTGGCTCATCGCCTTCACAGCGCCAGGCGATGGAGGCCGGGGACCCTCTGGGGACCACACGTCCTGCTCGCGCCAGCGCGACCTGCAGGCCGACGAATGGCGTGCTCAGTGCGAGAGATGTTTGACATGCGGAAACGCGTACTCCCATGTTCTGGGGGTCAAGGGGTCGCAGGTTCAAATCCTGTCGTCCCGACGGTTGTAAAAGGCCGATTGACTTGGGTGTAAACCCAGGTCAATCGGCCTTTTCTCGTGTCTCGATCCTGACCGGTGATCTTCTAGGCAACTCGCAGTTGGGGACCACTTGGGGACCACGTCCCCGCCATGTGTGCGCTAAGCGCATTTCCGGCCTCGGCGATGGCGCTGAGGTCTGGGTGGAGGTAGCGCTGTGTAGTCGTCAGAGAGCCGTGGCCGGCGATCTTGCGAAGGACATGGAGGGGAACCCCCGCGTCGGCCATCCACGTCAGTCCCGTTTGGCGGAGATCGTGGCGGCGAAGAACGCCCTCGGTGAGCATCCGGCGGACCTGCTCATGCGGGATCCCGGCACTCGTACCGATCTTGCGCAGACCCCACCCTTCACCCCGCGCATCCGCCATCGCGACCATCAGCGCCGCATCGGTCACCTCGTCCAGCATCGCGCGCAGCTCCGCCAACCGGCGCAGCCGTACCGCAGGCGCCAGATCGGCGACCTCCCGGCAAAACGATCAACATCGCACGCAGGAACGCCACACCCTCAGAATCCGCCACCGGGCAAGACTGACCTGGTCAGACCTACGGTGTTAACAGATGTGACACCAAACCCGGTTCACCGTTCCACTCCTACTGGCAGGCCACGTTGGTGGCGTTCTCGGCCTCATATCGTACGGTCGCCGCGCGGGCGGGCAGCGCCACCAGGGCGGACAGGATGACACAGGTGGCGGCGATCGGGACAAGGGTGCGTAATCGGGATGAGAGCACGTTCTTTCCTCCGAAGGTCAGGTGAGGGTGATGCGATCGAGGTTGGGGCCGCCGTTCGCGGTGACACCGGTCAGGCGGATCGTGTTCGGACCGGCGTTCAGCGTGACGGTGAGGGCGCTGTCGGCCCAGGCGTCCCAGTTCGCCGTCGGGCCGAACGAGCGCCCGGCTGACACGACTGTGCCGTTGACGGCGATGTCCATCGGGCGGTCGGCGGTGGTGCCGTTGGCGTAGCGGATGGTCAGGGTGGCCGGGCCGCCGGTTCCCTGGACGGTGAACTCGACGTAGGAGCCGGTCACGTTGTCGTTGTTGACGAAGCCCGTGCCGGTGTAGCCGATGTGGTTGGACTCGACCGCGCCCTGGAAGATCGTGGCGTCCTCGGCCTGGTAGTCCGCTGAGCTCGGTGCGATGTCGAGGTAGTCCACGTTGGGGCCGCCGTTCGAGGTGGTCGCCGTGGCCCGGACGATGTTCGCTCCTGTGGCGAGCGGCAGCGTGAACGTGGCGTTCGCCCAGGTGTCCCAGGAGCCCGTGCCGGGGAAGTCGCGGGTGAGGGTCACGCCGTTCAGGGTGACGGTCATCGGGCGATCGGCCGTCGTGCCGTTGGCGTAGCGGATGGTCAGGGGCGCCGGGCCGCCGGTTCCCTGGACGGTGAACTCGACGTAGGAGCCGGTCACGTTGTCGTAGTTGACGAAACCCGTGCCCGAGTACCCGGCATGGTTGGATTCGACCGCGCCCTGCGAGATCGAGGCGTCCTCGGCCTCGTACCGGGGCGCGGCGGAGGTGGGACGTGCGCGGATGAGGCGGGTCTCGCCCGGGCGCAGCGTGGCCGCGTACGAGGTGGCGACCGTGCCCTCCGATGCCCCCGACCACAGGTTCGTGACGTCGGCGGAGCCCGTGAAACCGACCTGCGACCAGGTGACGCTCACCGTGGAACTGCCCGACGTGCCCGTGTTGTACAGAGCCACGATGTAGTCGCCGTTCGCCTCCCGCTTGCGCCAGACCTGGTTGACGCCGCTGTTGACGACACGCTGCGCGGCCACCCCGTCCTGGTCCACGGCGATGAGCCGGTCGTTGGTCAGCATGGCCAGGTCGGTGGCGGTGAGCGCCGTCAGGTCGGTGCCCAGCAGCAGCGGGCTGGCGATCATCGCCCAGTGCGTCATGTGCGAACGGCGCTGGTCGGCGGTCAGCCCAACCTGGTCACCGTTGCCGACCTGCAGCGAGTCGTAGTCGTTCCACCCGCCGGGGCCGGCGTAGGGCTGCCAGGAGGCGGCGGAGTCGAACCGGCTCACGACGTGGGCCCAGTCGGTCAGGGGGAAGCCGCTGCCGTTCGGGCCGGGGCCGCAGTAGCACTCGACGTCGCCTTGGGTGCGCCAGCTGTTGGCCAGCCGTTTCCATGTGGTGGCCTGTGCGATGGGGAGGTTGTTGGACAGCGCGAAGGTGATGGGACGGCCGGTCTGGCGCAGGGCCTTGTCCCATGCTTCGACGTCGGCGACGGTGGTCGCGTCCACGCCGTCGATCTTGAGGTAGTCGACGCCCCAGGAGGCCATCTGGTTCGCCCAGGAGTCGATGAACGCCTGCGCGCCCGGATGGGAGTACTTCAGCCGGTACATGTTCTTGCAGTTGTAGTTCTTGTGCGTCTGGGTGGTGTCGGCGATGTCCTGTGCGTGGTAGGAGGTGCCCTCGATCGGCTTGTTGGCGGTGACGGCGTTCTTTGCGATGCCGGGCGTGACGTAGAAGCCGAACTTCAGCCCCTTCGCGTGCACGTAGTCCGCCAGGGCCTTGATGCCGCTGGGGAATTTGGCGGCGTCCACCGCCCAACGGCCGAAGGAGTCGACGACGAAGCCGTTGGCGTCGCACTTCTGGTAGAAGTCGTCGAGGTTGACGTACACGTAGCCCTTGGCGGCCAGGCCGCTGCTGACCAGCGCGTCGGCCTGGGCCTTCATCTTGGTCTCGTCCGGCCAGCGGCGGACGAAGCTCCAGCTGCTCCAGCCCATCGGGGGCCTGATCGACAATCCGTTGTCCGAGGCCGCGGCGGGCGCGGCGGGACCGGCGAGTCCCGCCGCGCCGAGCACCAGGACCGCGACGGCCGCGCGCCACCTGTTCATGGGGCTCCTCCCCTAGCTGATCGTGATGCGGTCGAGGTTGGGGCCGCCGCCCGCCGTGGTGGCCGTGGCCCTGATGACGTTGGCGCCCGCCGTCAGCGGGACGGTGAGGGATGCGGTCGCCCAGGTGTCCCAGTTCGCCGTCGGCGGGAACGAGGCGGATCCGGCCGGGACGCCGTTGACCGTGATGTCCATGGGCCGGTCGGCGGTGGTGCCGTTGGCGTAGCGCAGCGTGAGGGTGGCCGGGCCCGTTCCCTGGACGGAGAACTCGACGTAGGAGCCGATCAGGTTGTCGTAGTTGACGAAGCCCGTGCCGGTGTAGCCGGTGTGGTTGGACTCGGCGGCTCCCTGGGAGATCGTCGCGTCCTCCGCCTGGTATGTCGCGCTGCCGCCCGCGGTGAGGTCGAGATAGTCCAGGTTGGGGTTGCCGCCCGCGCTCGTGGCGGTGACCCGGATCGTGTTCGCGCCCGCGCCGAGCTGCACGGTGAAGGCGTGGGTGGCCCAGGTGTCCCAGTTCGCCGTCGGCGGGAACGAGGCGGATCCGGCCGGGACGCCGTTCACGGTGATCGCCGAGGGCCGGTCGGCGGTGGTGCCGTTGGCGTAGCGCACCGCCACGGTCGCCGGTCCCGCCGCGCTCGCCTGGACCGGCCACTCCACATACGAGCCGGTCGCGTTGTCGCCGTTGACGTAGCCGGTGCCGCTGTAGCCGGTGTGGGTGTTCTCGAAGGCGCCCTGGGAGATGGTGGCGTCCTCGGCCTCGTGACGGCCCGGGGGAGGAGTGGCGCCGCCGGGGTACTGTTCACCGATCCAGGCCTCGTCCACCCGCCAGCGGGCTATGCCGTGGTGGCCGGTCTTGGTGAGCCTGACGTAGCGGGCGGTCCTCGCGGGCAGGTCGATGATCTGCACGCCTCTGGCGTTCGGCACGGTGCCCGTCTTGATCGCGCTGCCCCAGGTGGAGCCGTCGTCGCTGACGTGCACCTGGTAACCAGAGAGGCGCGCCGACCCCGAGGACGGGTAGACCGTGGAGTCTTCGCGCTGGTTGAGCGCCACGTACTGGACGCGCTTGGCCGAGCCGAGGTCGAAGGTCAGCGTCGCGGGCTCGGCGGCGTCGCTGTCCCAGAAGGTGAGGAAGTCGCCGTCGCCCGCCGCCGCGGCCGGATGCCCGCCGGCGGCCGAGCCCGCCGACATCGTCACGCCGGTGTGGATGCCCTGCCGTCCCCTGGAGACGACCTTGAAGACCGTGTCGTAGGGGTCCCAGCCCGAGATCCCGCTCAGCGTGAGCGTGCCGCCGGCCTGCGTGAACGTGACCGGGGCGCCGGTGCGCAGATTGGTCACCGAGGCGATGGCGTAACCGTTGTCCCGCAGCGACAGCGTGCTGCTGGACGGCGGGGTGAGCACGTGGACGTAGTGCCGGTTCGGATCGTTCTTCGCGATCGTCGTCACGCCGTGCGCGCCGTCGTTCCAGAACCCGGGTTTGAGGCCGCCGTACATGTAGCCGCCGCCCTCGGTGCCGTCCAGCGACTCCCAGATCTGGTCGAGGTAGCCGGCGGCGAAGGTGTTGAAGGCGGCCTGCTGCGCCGGGAACCTGCCGTTGACCATGGCGGTCTCGGCCATGAGCGCCTTGACCGACGATCCGGCGTTGGTGACGAGCCGGCCGAGCGTGAGCTTGCGGTCCACGGCCTGGTCGGTGCCGCCGTACCACCAGGGGCCGCCGGTGGGGAGCTTGAAGTCGGCCTCGATCAGGCGCGGCAGCGCCGTGTAGAGCGCCTGCGGGTAGTCGTAGGACGGCGTCATGCCGGTCTTCTGCTCGTTGCTGATCATGTCCATGATCGGCGTGTCTTCGTTGTTGTTCGACAGCGTCATGTCGGGGCGCTGCTGGTAGATCTTGGCGTAGAGGTTGTTGCGCTCCCAGTAGGCGTTGTCGTTGTCGATCCAGAACCCGGCGAGTTTCGGGTAACGCTGCATCTGCTCGAAGAACTGCAGGTAGCTGAACTCGCCGAAGCCGTCGCGGGTGGTCAGGTCCACGGGGTGTCCCACGTAGGCGGAGAAGGCGGCGGAGTTGAGCCACGAGCCCGACGACAACCCCTCGCTGTGCCACTGCGGGTCGTCGGTCATGTAGTTGATGACCTTGAGGCCGCGCGCGTCCGCGGCGTCGATCAGCTCGCCGAGGAAGTCGCGCGTGGTGCGGCAGGAGCCGGGGATCTGCGACGGGTACGGCCTGGCGTAGCCGAGCCTGCTGTGGAACGTGGCCAGCACCAGGTACTGGGCGTGCAGCTTCAGCGCCTCGTTCACCCAGTAGTCCGGCGTCCAGCCGCCGCTCGTGACGTCGGATTCCCAGGCGCTGCAACTGGTGTGCTGGGGCGAGGTGCGTTCGCCCCAGTGCAGGAACAGCCCGGCGGTCGAGCCCCGCAGGAACACCTGGCGTGGATGCTGCAGGTCGGCCCGCGCGGCAGGCGCGATGAGCAGGAGGGCGAGCACGGCGATCATCGCCGTCCGCGACGACGCACGGAACATGACGGGGCTCCTCGGGCTTCTAGGCGGGGGTGGCGACGTCGAGATGGTCGAGGTTGGGGCCGCCGGTCGCGGTGGTCGCGGTGGCCCTGACCGTGTTGGCGCCGGCGACGAGCGGAACGCTGATCGAGGCGGTTGCCCAGGCGTCCCAGGAACCGGTGCCGGGGAAGCCGAGGACGGCGGCCACCGTGCCGTTGACCACGATGGCCATCGGACGGTCGAGGGTTGTCCCGTTCGCGTGGCGCAGGGTGAGGGTGGCCTGTCCGGCGGTGGCCGAGGTGACGGTGAACTCCACGAAGGAACCGGTGAGGTTGTCGTAGTTGACGAAGCCCGTGCCGGTGAAGCCCGGGTGGTTGGACTCGACGCCGCCCTGGGAGACCGTCGCGTCCTCGGCCTCGTACCTGGTCGGGGGCGGGCCGTCCGCGGGCTCGAAGGCGGGGTCGCTGGACAGGACGACCCGGTCGAGGCGGGCGCCGTCCTCGCGGTAGGCGAAGGTGATGCTCTGCCGGCCCGGCGCCAGGTCGTAGGTGACCGGGAGTCGCACCCAGTGCCATGCCGTGCCAGGCGGGATGTTGTTCCAGCTGGTCCAGGCCCCGGTGCCGGAACGCACCCAGAACGAGTCATCGGAGGTGGTCGCCGCGATCACGCGAGCCCACACACCGAACGTGCCGGCATCGGGCACGTCGAACGGCAGCGTCGTCCAGCCGGTGGACGGCGGGCTGGTCTGGCTGTTGTTGCCTGCGGCGACGCTCACGTACGAGCCGCCCGAGGCCGCGGGGTCGGCCGAGATGCGCATCGGCTCGGTGACCGTGCCGGACTCGGCCTCGGAGTACCGGGTGACGGGGTTGCCCGGTATGGGGGTGGAGTTCGTGGGACGCACGCGCAACGCCCCGCCGCCGGTGTTCGCGCTGTCGCGCACGGCATACCCGGTGACGCCGCTGAAGCCCACGTCATAGGCGCTGCCGGTGCCGCGTTGTGCCACCACGCCGGTCAGCACCACGTTCGAGGCGTCGTCGACGATGACGGCGGGCCGGTCGTCGTTCTCGTCGAACCGGGTCTCGCCGTTGAGGGTGATGCCGGTGGCGTGCCTGATCCAGTACCCGTACGAGGGCCGTGCGCCGTAATCACGCGGGGGATAGGTGGTCAGGAACTCCCCGGGGACCCGGGTGGCCTCCGAGGCGGGGTGCCCGCCGGGAACCTGGAGATCCACGTCGGTGAGTGTGATGCCCGGACCGATGTCCACCGAGGGTGTGCCCGTCATGGTGCTGGTGTAGTCGGAGGCGCCGACCGTGCCGGTCACGACGGGGGCGCTCAGGTCGGTGCCGGTGACGCGGGTCAGGGTGATGTTCCTGATGCGCCCGGCGGGCGGGGAGCCAGGACAACGTCTCCGTTCGCCGATCTTGAAGAAGAGGGGCGAGGTCGTCTTGGTGAGCGTCACGTCCTCGTAGGCGACGTCCTCGATGATCGCGCCGTCCATGGAGACGATGCCGATGCCGGCCTTGCCCGCGCCGAGCACGCTGATCCGCTCGAACCTGAAGTCGCGGAAGTTCCCGCAGGTCTCCGAGCCGAACTGCAGCGCGTTGTTCTCGTGGGAGTAGACCGTGGTGTCGCGAACGCGGACGTTCTGGCTGGTGTAGGTGTGCCCGAGGGCGTAGTCGCTCTTGAACACCAAGGCGTCGTCGCTCGCCTCGATGCGGCTGCCCGCGACGGTGACGTTCCAGCTGTTGATCAGATTGACGCCGTCGCGCACGCCGCTGCTGGAGTAGACCGTCGTGAGGTTGTCGATCGCGATGTCGTGACAGCCGTTGATCAGCGCGGCGAAATGCCCGCCACGCCGGAAGGTGACCCCGGACAGGCTGACGTCCGAGCACTCGGTGAGCGTCAGCGCTTTGTCGGCCTGGCCCGAGGAGGGGGTGCCGGTGACGAGCTTGCCGTCCCCGTCGATCGTGCCGGCGCCGGTGAGGTGCACGTCGGTGACGCCGCTGCCCCACATGAGTGAGTTGTGGAAGTGGCTGTGGCCGTAGTCCTGGTAGGCGTCGTTGGCGTTGGCCTCGGGAACGTCCATGCCACTTCCTGCAGCCAGGATGGTGGCGCCGCCGTCGAGCCTGAGCGTGATGTGGGACTTGAGGTGGATCGTTCGAGCCCGGTACCGGCCTGGAGGAAACACGACGATGCCTCCAGGGGCGGCGCTCGCGGCGTTGATCGCCTGGTCGACGGCGTCGTCGTCGTTCGTCGAGCCGTCCCCGGTCGCGCCGTAGTCACGCACGTCGAACTCCGCGGCGGCGAACGCCGTGGCGGACAGGGCGGGGATTCCAGGCCAGACGAGAGCACATACCAGAAGAATCCTTCGCAGGACGGTCATGGCCGGAGCTCCACGTAGTCGAGATTGGGCAGGCCGCCCGAGGTCGTGGCGGTGAGCCGTACGGTGTTGACGCCCGCCACCGTGGGAATGACGGCCGAGGTCGAAACCCAGGTCGTCCAAGCGCCGGTGCCAGGAGCGTTCACCGACGGATTGACCAGCGTGCCGTTCACTGTGAGCGAGAAGGGCCGGTCGGTCGTGGTCCCGTTGGCGTAGCGGATGGTGAGCGGGCGCTGGCCGGGCTCGGGCAGCGTGACGGAGATCTCCACGTAGGCTCCCGTGACGTTGTCGCTGTTGACGAACCCGGTCCCGGAATAGCCGGCGTGGTTGGACTCGACGACGCCCTGCGAGATCGTGGCGTTCTCGGCCTCGTAGCGGTCCGCGGGCGGCGGCTGGGTGTTCGAGATGTCCCTGCCGTTGACGAAGACGCCGGTCAGCACGAGGTCATCGACATAGGTGGCGGTGGGAGCGGCCGTGGTGACGCGGGTGAACACGCTGTTGCTGATCGTCACGTTCTTGATGTGGTCGCTTGAGCGTCCCTGCAGGTCGTATGCCTGCGCGGCGCCGTCGATCGTCACGCCGTCGGCGGTGACGTTCTGCACGACCGGCGGCAGCGATCCGGACGTCTCGTAGTTCAGCGTGATGAAGAGGGCGCTGGGCTCCAGGTTCCTGCCGGAGATCCGGCGCAGATGGACTCCGTCCACGAGGCCGCCGCGGTTGAAGCTGGTCTTGACGTAGAGGGCGTACTTGAGGGGGTAACGGCCGGGGAAGTCGGCGGGGTTGCACACGCAGTCCTCGGCGAAGACGTCGCGGACGCCGCCGGACATCTCGCTGCCGATCGTGACACCGCCCCAGCGACCGCTGAACCGGCAGTTCTGGATCACGATGTTCTGCGACGGCCTGCCGACGCGGCGTCCGTCCCGGTCACGGCCTGACTTGACCGGGACGCAGTCGTCGTTGGTGTTGAACCGGCAGCCGGTGATCAGGACATCGGTGCACGAGTCGGGGTCACAGCCGTCGCCCTGGGAGTTCGTCGAGTAGAAGGTGACGTCGCGCACGGTGACGTTCGAGCAGTACACCGGATGCAGGGTCCACATCGCCGGGTTGCGCAGGCTGACGTCCTGCACGAGCACCCCCGTGCAGCGATAGAGCCCGATCATGTTCGGGCGCAGTTTGTGGCCCGCGCCGAACTGCCGTTGTGCCACCGGGTGGTCGCCGGCGCCCCAGGCGCGGAGCTGGTCCCGGTCCGCGCCGCCGTTCCCCCACGAGGCCCACTCTCCCGCGGGCGCGTTGCCGTCGATGGTGCCCGTGCCTGTGATCGCGATGTTGGTCTGGCCGTCGGCGTGGATGAAGGGTGAGTAGTTGTAGCACTCGATGCCCTCCCACCGGGTGAACACGTTCGGCAGGTAGGAGCCGGTGTCGGTGCGGAACCTGATCGTGCCGTTCACCTGGAGGTTGACGTTCGACAGCAGGTGGATCGCGCCGGTGCGGTAGACGCCCGCCGGGACGACGACCCGTCCGCCGCCCGCGGCGTTGCAGGCGGCGATGGCCTGGCGGAAGGCGGAGGTGCAGTCGGTGGTGTCGTCGCCGACGGCCCCGTGGTCGGTGATGGAGAACGTGCGGTCGGGGAAGGCCGGGGGCACGATCCTGGCCAGGATCTCGGGCACCCGGTCCCATGGGCTCGCCGCGGTGCTCCCCGCGGCTGCGCTCGCCGCCCCTCCTCGCGCCTTGCTCGACATGGTGATGATCGCGCCGCCTGCGAGGATCCCCGTACGCAGGACGTCACGCCGCGACGGTCTCATTGGAGCACCTCCAGGTAGTCCAGGTTCGGGCAGCCGCCGGCCGCGGTCGCGGTGAGGCGGATCGTGTTCGCACCGGCGACGAGGTCGGCGGCGATGCTCTTGGACGCCCACGCGGTCCAAGAGCCGGTGCCGGGGAAGGAGACGGCGGAGGCGACCAGCGTGCCGTTGACGGAGACGTCCATCGGGCGGTCGGCTGTCGTGCCGTTGGCGTAGCGGACGGTGAGCGTGGCGGACCCGGCCAGCGTCTGCGCCGTCCACTGCACGAAGGAGCCGGCCACATTGTCGCTGTTGACGAAGCCGGTCCCCGAGTATCCGGTGTGGTCGGACTCGACGGCTCCTTGCGAGATCGTGGCGTACTCAGCCTCCAGCCGCGTCGCCGTGGCGGCGACCTGTTTGTAGGCACGCATGTTCGTCAGCAGCAGGTAGCACTCCTGCAGCGAGCCCGAGGTGTCGCCGAGCGATCGGTAGATGCCCCATTTCGGGCGAACCCGGTCACCGAGATAGGTGTCGCCGGTCCTGGTCGCGTCGATCAGCGTGGTCCCCGCGCGACGCAGGACCCAGCGGACCGAGCCTGCGCTCCCTTCGCCGATCCTGATCTCGTACTCGGCGTCGATCCAGGTGTCGTGCAGCGGATTCAGGGGCGCCCGGCCGACCAGCACGTCACCCTCGATGATCTTGTGTTCGATGGTCTGCACGCCGTCCACACGGCGTAACGACGTGACGGTGATCGGAAGGGTGCCCGTTCCCGGTCGCTTGGTCTGGCTGATGTGGGTGAAGGTGGTGGAGGCCTTGAGCGAGCTCGGGATGTACATCGAGTACGTCACGCGCCAGGTCTCGCCGAGCAGCCACCGGAGGTATCCGGTCGGTGTCCGGGTGCCGGTGACCTCCTGGCGCTGGCGGTCCGTCATCGTGTCCCGGTCCACCGTGTGCATGGTGAAGCGGAAGTTGTTCCCCTCGGGGAAGATGTGCGGCTGACCGGCCGGATGGGAGCCGGCCCGATCGTCCTCGATCGTCTCGAACGCGTCGAGGCCGCCGGTGGACGCCTCGGGCGCCCACATCAGCTTCCACGCCACGCCTGACGTCGTCGTGGCGGGGCGGGCTGCGGCCGGGGCGAGCAGTGCCGCGCCGACGAGCGTGCCGAGCTGCGAGCGTGACAGGTTGCCGCCCGTCATGAGCCGACCTCCAGATAGTCGAGGTTGGGGCCGCCGGCGGCCGTGACGGCCGTCGCCCTGACACTGTTGCCCCCCGCCCGCAGCGGGGCTGCGATGGCGGTGGTCCGCCACGTCGACCAGGCCCCGGTGCCGGGGAAGGACTTGCCGGGCGCGACCACGATGCCGTTGACGGCGATGTCCATCGGCCGGTCGGACGTCGTGCCGTTCGCATAACGCAGGGTCAGGGTGGCGTGTCCCGCCGCGGCCGCATTCACGGTGAACTCGACGTAGGAGCCGATGAGATTGTCGTAGTTGACGAAGCCGGTGCCGGAGTAGCCCGCGTGGTCGGATTCGGCCGCGCCCTGGGAGATCGTGGCGTCCTCGGCCTCGTAGCGGACCCCTGTGGGCGGTGGCTGTCCGTACAGGGTGCCGTTGATGCGGACGTTCTGGAGCAGCACGTTGTCGGCGTTGGTGATCTGCGGGGCAGGTGCGTCGATCTGGGTGAACACGCTGTTGGTGATCGTCACGTTCCTGATGTGGCTCGCGGCCGAGCCCGACAGCTTGACGGCGAACGGGGAGCCGGCGATGGTCAGCCCGTCCACGGTGAGGTTCTGGATCACCGGGTTGACGATGGGGCCGTTGCCCGGGCCGGTGAGGCTGTAGTTCATGTCGACGAAGAAGCCGCCGCGGTCGCACGGGCCGCCGGTCAGATTCCGGACGTGGACGCCGTCCACCACACCCCCGCGCCGGTTGTTGGTCTTCAAGTAGACGGCGTAGAAGCTGTGGTAATCGGAACCGGCGTGGATGCGGTTGTTCTCGGCGAAGACGTCGTGGACGCCGCCGGACATCTCGCTGCCCACCGTGATCGCGCCCCACCGGCCGTAGTAGTCGTTGTCGCGGATGACGATGCCGGTCGACGGTACGCCGACGCGGCGGCCATCGGTGTCACGGCCCGACTTGATGACGGTCCCGTCGTCGCCGGTGTCGAACGAGCAGCCCTCGATCAGCACGTCGGAGCAGCATTCGGGGTCGACGCCGTCCACCATGGCGCCGCGGCTGTAGATTTTGATCCGCCGTAGGGTGATATTTCGGGACAGCACTGGATGGACCGTCCACATGGCCGGGTTCCGCAGGTTGAGATCCTCGATGAGGATGTTCGTGCAGTCGTAAAGCTGGATCATGTTCGGCTTGAGGTAGTGCCCATCGCCGAACTGCCGCTCTTCCACCGGCACGCCGTCCACTGCCTGTTGCTGCAGCAGGTCCCAGTCGGGGCCGCGCTGGGAGTCGAAGCCGAACCAGGGGCCGGCCGCCGCGTTGCCGTCGATCGTGCCGGTTCCCGTCAGCGCGAGGTTCGTCTGGCCGCGGGCGTAGATGAAGGGCGAGTAGTTGTGGCACTCGATGCCCTGCCAGCGGGTGAAGACGTTCGGCAGATAGGAGCCCGCGTCGGACCTGAACCTGATCGTCGCGCTGGACTCTACGTGCAGGCGCACGTTCGACAGCAGGTGGATCCTGCCCGTCCGGAACCTACCGGTCCCGGGCACGAGTACGGTCCCGCCGCCCGCGGCGTTGCAGGCGGCGATGGCCTGGCGGAAGGCGGAGGTGCAGTCGGTGGTGTTGTCGCCGACGGCCCCGTGGTCGGTGATGGAGAACGTGCGGTCGGGGAAGGCCGGGGGCACGATCCTGGCCAGGATCTCGGGCACCCGGTCCCACGGGCTCGCCGCGCTGGTGGAGGAGGCCGGGAAGGAGGCGGACGCGGTGGGGGCGAGGAGCGCGGCCTTGAGTACGGCCCTTCTGGACGGAGGCATCAAGGGCTCCTGGGATCGGTCCGGCGGCCGCGCGCCTGCGTGGCCGCCGGTGGTTTCACTGGATGGCGGAGCGGCGGATCGTGTCGGCGCTGCCGTCGCCGTTGTTGTCGGAGTTGGTCGAGCCGAACCAGATGGCGGTGGCGCCCGGCACCTTCTCGACCAGGCGCAGCCTGCCGTACGTGCCGTTGAAGTAGGAGTTGACCGTCGAGACGTTCTCGCCGTTCAGGACGATGC
>NZ_JBITJF010000020.1:0-115993 GCF_044459705.1 Nonomuraea sp. NPDC050227
GGCCCTGTGGCGACGCGAGCGCACCGGGCGGCCCGTTGAAGCGGGGCTGATTCACCACAGCGATGCCGGTAGTCAATACACGTCTTTCCGGTTCACCACGCATCTGCTGGCGGCCGGCATCGACGCCTCCATCGGCACCGTCGGCGATGCGCTCGACAATGCATTGATGGAATCGCAGATCGGTCTCTACAAGACCGAGTTGATCAAGCCCCGAGGCCCTTGGCGCAGCTTGGCCGATGTCGAGTTGGCCACCGCCGAATGGGTCGACTGGTTCAACGCCACCCGCCTGCATTCAGCGATCGGGCACCGGCCACCCGAGGAGTTCGAAGCTCTCCACTACGCTCAACATCAACCCAGCCAACCCGTCGGAATCAACCGTTGAGGTCTCCATCAAAGTCGGGGCGGTTCAGCCTTCTGCCCGGACAACATCTGGCAGAACAGTCACCCCTCCATGCTTGCCGCCTACGCGGAGCGTCTTGTCGGACTCAACTCGTGGGAATTCTGGTGGGACTGACGAACGGTCTGAGGTGTCGGAGAAATCGAACGATTCTCAACACCCTGAGAGACTGATCTTTGTGTCAGACAGGCCTGCCAGTAGGAGTGGAACGGCCAACCGGGTTCAGTGTCACATCTGTTGACAGTGCTCCATGATGGAGCCGACACCCTTCGCTGGGCTCATGGCGTGGCAGTCGTCGGCGTCCTGGAGGCTGGCGAAGTCGGCGTGCGCCTGGGCGACGGCTCGGGGTATGCCTCCTGCTTCTCGTGCTCGGCGAGCGCTCGGTAGATGCTCGCGACGCTGGGGGCCAGGCCCTTGCCTTTGCCGGTCGGGATGATCAGGTCGGGCTGGATCTGCTCGACCGATTCCCCGTTCGCCCGGCGGCGGAGCACGGCGTGCAGCATGTCGTCGGTGATGACGGGCGGCCGGCCGCCGTGCTTGCCCTTGCGGGCCGCCGCGTCGAGTCCTTCGAGGGTCGACTCGCGGACGTTCTCCCGTTCGGTCTCGGCCATCGCCGCGAAGAACGCGAACAGCAGGCGGCGGGCCCGCTGGGGTCGTACATCCCGGGCAGGGGCCCGGCGAGCATCTCCAGGACCGGGCCGTGCGCGGTGAGGTGATCGGCCATGGCGGTGAGTTCGGCGGCACGGGCCTGCGTGGACATCCGCGCCTGGATGGACCAGTGAACGAGGCCCCAAGCCGTTCGCGTGGACCAAGACAGCCGAGGAGATCCTCGAATCCCCCGCTCAAGATTGCCGACGAATCTCAGGTGGATGACACCAGCCCCAGCTCAGGGCGGTAGCCGACGGTAATCCTGCCAGTGCGGGACCCTGGAGGACCTCGCGGGCGCTGCCATCTTCCTGGCCTCAGCGGAGTCGGTCTGGGTGACGGGCGGTGATCTGGTCGTGGACGGTGGCGACGCGGTGGTGTGAGAGCAACCGCACCGGCAGGCCGCGCTATCCGGTGGGCGGGTTCCCGGTTACCTGGCGGGCGGTGACCAGGCCTGATTCGTAGGCCGCGATGACCGCCTGGGCGCGGTCGCGCACGGAGAGCTTGTCGAAGATGCTGGTGATGTAGTTCTTGACGGTAGAGAGGCTGAGGCCGAGGGCGCGGGAGATCTCGGTGTTGTCGAGGCCTGTGGCCATCAGCCGCCATACCTCGACCTCGCGGGGTGTGAGTTCGTCCAGGCCCGTGGGGGTCGGCCGGGTGCCGTGAGGCGCCCGTACGTAGGTGGAGATCAGCCGGGTGAGCAGGCGTGGAGCGACGGCGGCGTCGCCGGCGTGGACGGTGCGGATCGCCGCGCTCAGGTCCTCGGGTGAGCTGTCCTTGGGCAGGAACCCGTAGGCTCCGGCGCGCAGGGCGCCCACGAGGTACTCGTCCATGTCGAAGGTGCTGAGGGCCAGGACCCGGCTGCCGGGCACGGTGGAGGCGAGTTCCCTGGTCGCGCCGATTCCGTCGAGGACGGGCATCCTGATGTCCATCACCACGACGTCGGGGCGTAGTTGGCGGGCAAGGGTGACGGCCTGCGCGCCGTTCTCGGCCTCTCCCACGACCTCGAAGGACGGGTCGGGGGAAAGGATCAGCGACAGGCCGCGCCGTACCAGCAACTGGTCGTCCACGATCAGCACTCTGATCGGCGGCGCGGTCATGGGTGCGCCCCTTCGTGCTGGACGGCCTCGTCCGTGGTCAGCGGCAGGTCGGCCACCACGGCGAACCCCCCGTCGGCCTGCGGGCCCGCGGTGAGGGTGCCGCCGTGCAGGGCGACGCGTTCGCGCATGCCGATCAGGCCGTATCCGCTAGCGCGCGCCCCCTCCTGTGGCGGGCTGCCCCCGCCGTCGTCGTGTACTTCGATGGTGACTCGATCCTGATGGTAGGTCAGCTTCATGGACGCGCGGGCTGTCCCCGCGTGCTTGCGGGTGTTGGTGAGGGCCTCCTGGGCGATCCTGAACACTGTGAGGCCGATGGTCGGCGGCAACGGGCGCCACTGTCCGTGGACGCTGAACTCGGTCGGCACTCCGGCGAGGCGGGATTCGGTCGCCAGGCGATCGAGGTCGTCGGCGTCCGGCTGGGGCTGGGACGGCGCGGCCGGGGGTTCGTCGCCGTCCCGCAGGACGTCCAGGAGCTGGCGCATCTCGCGCAGCGCGAGCCGCCCGGAGGACTCGAGAGTGACCAGGGCGTCCTTGACCACCTCCGGTTCTGCGAGGTTGGCCCGCGCTCCGCCGGCCATCAGCTGCATGGTGGTGATGTGGTGGGCCACGATGTCGTGCAACTCCCGTGCGATGCGGCGGCGTTCGTCGGCCACCGCACGGTCGGCGAGGAGTCTGCGGTTGGCGTCCACTTCCCGCTGCCAGCGGTTCATCGCCATGGCGGCGCCGACGACGATCAGGGTGGTGAGGGGCGGGGTGATCGCGTCCTGCCAGGGCGGAATGCGGCCGTTGCTCTGGCTCAGCAGCGTCACCGCTACCGTGACGACGGCCGCGAGCACCGTCACGCGGCCGGGGCAGGCCCTGGCGACCGAGTACAGGGCGACCAGCAGCACGGCGCCGAAGTGCCAGGGCAGCGGCACGGTCAGGGTGGCAGTCGCGTCGAGTGCCAGGACGGCGGCGAGCGTCGCCACCGGGTGGCGACGCCGGGCCAGCAGCGGCAGGGCTGTCAGCGCGACGAAGAGGAACCCGGTCACGCTCACGGTGTGCCGGCCGTCGGAGGCGTTGAAGAACACGTAGCTGAGCAGGTTCATCACGCAGGCGCCGCCGACCACGAGCGCGTCGTTACGGCTCCACGGCAGCTCCCGGGCATCGCCGGACCCGACGTATCGGCTCCTGGACATGTATGACTTCCCCCTGTACCAGGCCTCTTGGCCCCCGAACCAGGGTTGCACAGCAGTCGGAATGCTCTCACCGCGCGGACCCGGACTGAGGACCAGGGTCCTGGTCGCGGCCGCGGGGGAGGACTCAGGGCCCCGGTCAGGATCATCCGCTGCCAGGAGGTTCGCTGCTCTTCTGACTGATGGTCTGGATACCGGCCGGGAACCCCGGCACCAGGTGAATCTGCCAGGAGGCAAAAATGAGTGTTGGCCAGCGCCGATTCCATGCGGTCGTGGCGACAGCGGCCGTGGCCGTGTCGGCCGGTGTGCTGGCGGTGAGCCCGGCGCACGCTTCTTCCCCCGGTTACGACCGGGCGGCCCTGCAAGCGGACCTGGACGCGATCCGCGACGCTGGCACGCTGGGAGTGCAGGCTCGGGTGCTCTCGCCCCGCGCCGATCTGGCCGCATCCAGTGGTACGGCGGTGCTGGGCCGTAAGGTGCCGGTCCCGAGCGGCGGGCATTTCCGGATGGGCAGCAACACCAAGACCTTTGTCGCCGCCGTGATCCTGCAGCTCGAGGCGGAAGGGCGGCTCTCCGTCAACGACAGCGTCGAGCGGTGGCTTCCCGGGCTGGTGCGCGGCAACGGCAACGACGGGCGCGCGATCACCATCAAGCACCTGCTCCAGCACACCAGCGGCCTGCACGACTCCGTAGGCGACATTGAGAAGAAGATGCACACGGAGCGGGGTTACCGCACTTACCGGTTCCTGCGCATGAGCCCGCGGCGGCTGGTGGCGCTCAGCGTCGGCCATCGACCGCTGTTCGCCCCCGGCTCCCGCTGGAGCTATTCCAACATCAACTACACCTTGGCCGGGATGATCATCGAGAAGGCCGTCGGCAACTCCTGGCGCGAGGAGGTGACGCGCCGGATCATCAAGCCGCTCAAGCTGCGGAACACGACCCTGCCCGGCGACTCCCCGCTCCTGCCCAAGCCGCACGTGCAGTCCTACACCGAGGACGCCAAAACCGCGCGCCCGTTCCGCTCCACCCTGCTCAGCCTCGGCTGGGCCGGCGCGGCGGGCGAGGCCGTCACCACCACAGAAGACCTGGCCAGGTTCTGGCGTGCACTACTGGGCGGGCAGGTGCTGTCGCAGCAACAGCTGAAGAAGATGATGACCACGGTCCCCGTCGGCGTGCCCGGCAGGGAGTTCGGGCTGGGTATGGCCAAGCAGCGACTGAGCTGCGGAGTCACGGCCTGGACGCACCCCGGCGGCACCCCCGGGTTCATCACCGACAACGCCGTCACCCAGGACGGCCGTACCAGCGTGATCGTCTCCCGGACCACCTACCCCGGCACGCGAGAGCAGGGCCAGGCTACGGCCCGCCTGATCGACAATGCACTCTGCGCCGCCTCCGTCCGCAGGAGCACGTCATGATCCGCGCCTTGACCGGATATTCCACCAGACACCCATGGAAGGTCATCGCCCTCTGGGCGGTGCTGGGCGTCGCGTTGAGCGCCCTGACCCCGACCCTGTTCGACCGGGTCACCCAGAACCAGACCGGGGACTTCCTGCCTCGCAGCTACGACTCGGCCGCCGCCCTGAACATCGCCAAGGAGCGGTTCGGGGTGAATCCCGACGCGACCACGGTGACGGTGCTGGTCGCCCGCTCCGACGGCAAGGCCCTCAACGCCGCTGACCAGGAGCGGGTCGAGGCCGAGGCGGCGAAGCTGGCCAAGCGCCGGGTGATCATGCCAAGGGAGGACGACGGTCCGCAGCAGTACCTGGTCCCCGACCGCTCCCAGACCCCCACGATCGCCCCGGCGATGACGGCGCCCGACCGGAGTTTCGAGCTGCTCTCCGTCGAGCTGATCGGCAATCGTGCGGATAGGGGCGTCCAGGGCGTCTACCGGACCTTCAGGGACGCCGCCCGGACGCAGTTCTCAGAGGCGGGGATGCGTACCGGTTTCACCGGGCCTCTCGCCGATGCCGTCGACACCGTCGATTCCCGCAAGATCGCCACGACGGTCGGGGGCGGGCTCATCATGGGGCTCATCATCCTGCTCAACGTGCTGGTGTTTCGCAGCGTGCTGGCGGCCCTGCTGCCGTTGCTCGCGGTCGCCCTGATCGGCTTCGTGGCCGCGGGCGCCGTCGCGGGCGCCGCGATGATCAGCGGGCTCAAGCTCGACGCGAGCACCCCCGGGCTGATCAACGTGGTCTTGTTCGGCATTGGCATCGACTACCTGTTGTTCCTGCTGTTCCGCTTCCGCGAGGCACTGCGGGCCAGGCCCGAGCAGTCAGCCCGCGAGGTGGCCGGGCAGGTCTCCGGCCGGGTGGGCACCGCGATCACCTCGGCGGCGCTGACCATCGTGGCCGCCTTCGCCACGCTGGGACTGGCGACCTTCGGGCAGTTCCGCTCGATGGGCCCCGCGATCGCCGTCGCGATCCTGGTGATGCTGCTCGGCAGCCTCACCCTGCTGCCGGCGCTGCTCGCGGCCACCGGCCGCAAGATGTTCTGGCCCTCCCGCACGGCCTTGCACCGCGAGACGCGCGAGGGCCGTGCCGCCCGCTTGGGCGAGCTGGTCACGCGACGCCCGCTGATGATGCTGACCGCCTCTGTCGCCCTGCTCGCCGCACTGGCCGCCGGGCTCATCGGCATCCGCATGGACTACGGCCAGGGCAGCCCCGGCACCCAGACCCCCGCCGCAGCCACCGCGGCCGAGATCTCCCATGCGCTGCCGGCCGGCGTGTCGGACCCGACGAGCGTCTTTGTTACCTCCAAGGACGACAGCGCCCTCACCGCCGACCGGCTGGACGGTCTATCCCGTGCGCTCACCCAGGTCAAGGGTGTGGGCCAAGTCGCGAAGACCGTCCTGAACAAGGACCACCGCGCCGCCAGGATCGACCTCTATCCGACCGCGGACCCGCAGAGCCAGCAGGCCCGCGACCTGGCCTCCGGACCGATCAGGGCCACGGTTGCCCAGCACACGCCCGCCGGGACGAAGGCACACGTGGGCGGGACCCCGGCGATCATCGCCGACATCTCGACGGCCGTCGAGCATGACCTCACGATCGTGTTCCCGGTCGCGGCCGCGCTGATCGCGCTGATCCTCCTGCTGCTCCTGCGCAGCCTGCTCGCGCCGGTGATCCTGATGCTCTCCGTCGGGCTCGGCTTCGCCGCCACCCTCGGCGCCGCCACCCTGCTGTTCCAGCACATACTCGGCAAGCCGGGCGTCAGCTTCACCCTCCCGCTCGTGTTGTTCCTGTTCGTCGTCGCCCTGGGCACCGACTACAACATCCTGATCGCCGACCGGATCCGGGAGGAGATGCGGCGACCAGGTCCGGCCCGCGCCGCAGTGGCCCGCGCCGTACGGCACACGACACCGGCCATCACGACGGCCGGCGTGGTGCTAGCCGCTTCCTTCGCCAGCCTCGCCACGTCCCCGGGCAACGAACAGATCGCCTTCGCGATGACGCTGGGCATCATGGTTTCCGCGCTTGTGGTGTCGCTGGTGCTGGTCCCCGCACTCGCCGCACTGCTCGGTAGGGCCGTCTGGTGGCCGGTCCGCCCTCGACCTACCAGGGGGCCTGGGACCATTCGGCCGGGATTGAACGCTGAAGGGGTGCAGCCCACATACGCCCAGAACCCACATTAACGATCTTGATGGGGAGCCGACAGGCTGGGCGCGGGTTGACATAAAGATAGATATCGAGCGTCGCGGCCTGCGGAAACGCGCTGCTGATCGTTATCGTGCCGGACTCATCCCGCCATGTTCGAGCCGAAACCAGCCGCGCGTTCACCGGCCCTCGTCCATCCCCCTCGGGTTCACTCTCTCTGACGAACCCTCACCGCGAGCGCCCCTGAGTTCAGCAGCAGACGCGCGAATCTCGCATTGGATGCGAACCTACGATGGCCACTGAGCCCGCCTGACCTGCGGCGGGTGCCTTGGCGTTCAATTCCGGCCGGATAGTCCCAAGACCCCGACAAACAGCAGGCCGAAGCTGGCGAGCATGCCAGGCCGCTCACAGAACCTGGCTGTGACGCGCGAGGCCATCTGGGGCCGCGCACGTGATGGGTCCCACGGCACAGTCGCACACCGCGGCGAGGTAGCCGCGCTGATCCGGTGCCCGCCCTGCAGTTCACAACCCCAAACAGCCCGAGGAGCGGTGCACATCCAGCCGTACCGTCCGGTGTGCATTCCGGTGTACGCCGGCACTGCGGAGATGTTCCGATCGAGGCCGATGGTCGTGCAGTCGAGGCCGGCCGGAGCGTGCGCCCGCGCCAGAGCCCGCATGCTGGAACTGGCCGGGCCGTCGCACCACCGAAAGTCCCAGCCAGGCCCCGCGAAGCTTGCCTCGACGTCGCCGACGATGACGATGCTGAGTGTGCGGGCCAGGTCGTGCATCTACCGGGATCGCCGAATCCGGCGTCGGTTGAGGCGCAGACCCTGATGTCGGGCCCGAGCGCGGACCGGCAGTCATGGGCGGCGGGCGGCACTGACGATCAGCTTGGGGTAGTGCGAGGATACCGCCGGACGGGGATCTCAGTCGATCGGCTCGCGATGCACCCACTCGACGAGATCGTCGGACGCGAGCGCCCGCACGCGCGCGGCGTACCGGGCGAGGTCGGCGTCGTCGAGGAGGTCACGCCACTGGCCGCTCGTGCCGCGGCTGAAGAACGCGGCCGGATCGACCCAGTGCTCCGGACCGCCGGCGGGGACGGTCGTGTCGGCCCTGCTGCGCATCGACTCGAACGTCGCCGCCTGGACCAAGCGGGGCCATCGGTGCTCATCGACGTCGATGCCGAGGCGCGCGGCCATCTGGCGCATCTGCCCCTCCAGGTCGGCCTTTAGGTCGTCGTAGTGCACGTACACGATGTCGAGATCGTCGCCGGCGTCCCGGAACGTCTGCAGGTGCTCTACAGTGCGCCGCAGCGACGACCCGACCTGCGTCGATGGTGTCTCGTCGTCGACCCACTGCCAGAAGCGGTCCCGCTCGCCGTCGGGGCGCGGCCGCGGTGGCCGCAATGGTCCGAGCTCGATACCGTCGATCGCGGCCGCCCGTTCGCGTTGGCTGAGGAACGCGCCGATGTCGGTGTTGTCGATATGGCGGTCGATCGACAGCCCTACGTCGCGCGGGTCGCGACCGACGCAGATGTACGTGACCGTCGGATCGTTGGGTATCCCGTCGAGCGGCGTGTGGCTCTTGATGAACCGGCGGTGCGTCTGGGCTTCCAGGTCCGCGAACACGTCTGTGCGGGCGCGAGTCACCATGTCGATCCACGGCGAGAGCGTGTCCAACGGGAGCGGGAGCTCCGGCTCCTGCAGTATGAGCAGGGCGCAGATCATCTGCATCCACGTCGTCCCGCACTTCGGCGGGGTGCTGATGATGATGTCGCCGGGGCGAAGCCCGAAGCCGTCCCAGCGGTTGCTGTCGTACATACTCGTCTCGTAGTGGCGCACGGGCGTCATCCTTGCAGCGGATCCGATCCCGTGAGGCCCAGATGATTCACCGCGCGACATCCCGCCGAGGGCTCAAGACTGAGGTCCCGAAGAGCGTCGCGCAACAGTACGTAGCGCAGCATCCGCCCCTGGTGTCCGATCTCGAACACTCCACGAGGGCATCATGAAGGCCAGAGGATGAGCACCGAAACGGGCTCCCGATCCACATCGGCGCCGCTCTACTCGGACATTTGAATCTTCAAGCAACTCGGGGATACGTCGCGGTCTTCAACGAAGACCTCGTCCGCCACTACCAGGCCTACCTCGACCGCCGCCGCCGAGCCCGGCCCACCGACGAATACCGCCCAGTGACCGACCCCGAATTGCTCGACTTTGAAGAACACTTCGATCAGCGCAAAGTCGAGCTGGGCGGATGCGCCCGACCCTACGGAACACCCTGCCAGCACGAGCACGCCTGCCCTAGATGCCCATGATCAACATTAATCCGAAGATGCTGCCCAGACTCGACGAGATCGGAGTCAAAGTCGACCTCCAGGCCCGCCGGGCCCGCGCCGAAGCCGAGGGCTGGCTCGGCGAGATCGAAGGCATCGACCTCACCCGCACCTTCTTGCGCCAGAAACGAGACCAGACCCGCCGCCTCGCCAGAGTCGCCCCGACCCACCTCGGTATGCCGGGCATGCCCACGCCAGGTGAAGCATGATTCGTGATCAATATGGCACGACGACGTCGAGCTCACGGAGCTTGGCGACCGCCAACGACAAGCACAGAGCAGGACTGGCACCATCAGCACGCATGCCGACCTCCAAGGGGCCGCCGCTCGCCGCGAAGGTCCAGGAGGACCGTCCCTCCGCCAGCCTCTCGGCATCGACCCTGAGCATCGCGTTGACCCCCTGCTCACCGAGCCACTCCAAAATGAGCAGCGCCGCGTCCTCGATGCCGCCCTCTGGATCAGTCTTCGGCCATCGGCCTTTCCGCCTGGTCACGAGAGGGACCCTATCGACGACATCCGAGACCGGAGGACTTCGGAAGATCGCGGAGCGCGTCAACCCTCACCCGGACGCGACTTGCATAGTGCAGAGAACGAAGTGGCCGAGAAACTTGTCCCATTCGGCGTCGGTGGGGACACGTTGTCACGCATCTGATCGAGACGAGGCGCCTGTCCGGGATCCAGGCGTAGGAAGGCGCACCGTTCAGGGCACACGTTTTTGGCGCTGCCGCCGGTCGGTCGCCCCGGACGTCTCAGTCCGGAGCCTCGCCCAGCGCGCTGGGCGTTCGGGCGCGAAGATGAGAGTGGCACTCGGCGGCATCGTTGTCTCTTGTTGCTGGTAGCGGCGCACTGGCCGGGGTGGCGCAGCCGCGGCGAGGGCTGTCGCTGGTCAGGCGCGGGCGGATTCTGGCGGTGGCCGCCGTGACCTGGCAGCTGGGAGCCGCCCTGCGGGAGGCCGGCGTGGCGCCCGAACCGCTCCCGCTCGGGCCAGCCAATACCCAGGCCGGTCGCGTGACCTCGGCCGCACCCTGCTCGGGGCGACGATCGACAAGTACGCTCCGAGCAGCGTGAAGATCGGCGGTGACGGCCGCGGGCGTCCAACCTGGCGCCGCAGCACCGCCACCTCGTGACGCAACACTATGATCTCCGCGTCCTTTGACGCTTGGCTGCGGCCCAGCAACATCAGCCAGCCGAACCCTCGAAGCGCGATCAGATTGAGCAGGCGGACAAGCACACGACGCGATCTTGCCTGCGTGGCCGGACTGCGTCAAACCACAGGTCACAGCCACCGTGGCTGTATTTTGACGCGGTACAGGCCGACGAGGTCGTCGAGGTTGGCGACCGCACCGGCCTGCGACCACCCGCCGCCAAAATCGAGGACTACGACCCCGACGATCCCCGACTCGGCCGGGCCAGCCGCACCCGCTGCACCTGGGGCGGCGGCGACCGCAACAACCCCTGCCGCAACCACCCCAAATACACCGTTACCGACAAGTCCGACACCCGCTGGGCCTGCTGCGACGATCACCTCCCCCGCTACCTCGCCTCCCGGCCCCCGCGCTGAACCAATACCAGGGAAGCCGAGCGGGCAGCTCGGGCGGTCTCCCCGGCCGCATACAGACCTGGGAAAAGTCCAGGATTTCGTGGGGTGGCCGCGATCGCAGAGGCTGACCAGACCAACCCCAGCCCCTGATAGCGGCCCGACCGGCATCGCGAGCTCGGCCGAACACCCTGGCACGCCTTCGATGCAACATGCCTTCGAGGCCGGTCCACATGCCTTACGCGCCTGACAAGATCATCGATCTCTGACCTGCGGGAAGACACCAAAACCCAAGATAACCATCGAACGGCTGTTCCGCGCCCACCGTCGATCCATCTGTTTTCAGCAGCCGATCGGCGCATCCACCGTGACGGAGGCAGGGCCGTAGAAGCTGGGCCCGCCGGGACCCACGGGTCCCTGGGACAGCTTGACCTCGGCGCGAATCGTCGATCCGCAAGGGGCGGTCGCGGTGGTGCCCTCAATGGTCACGGTGTTGTTCCAGATGCTCACCGACTGCTGCCGGGAGCCGAGGAACAAGCCACCGACGACTTGGCCAGACACCTCCACCTCTGCGCGGTGTGGGGTGATGACTCCGCCGGGGCCAGGCTCCGCGATGCCGGGCGCGCCGACTGTGCCGTAGAACCGCGCCTGAGTGCCCGTGAGATCCACGCAGGCTTTAGTGGAGAGACCCGAGATCAGGATGCTGTCACTGCAGGTGGTCGTAGTCGTGGCGGCGGATGCCGGGCTGCTCAGCGCGAGCGCGCCCGCGGCCACCGCCCCTGCGGCGAGTACCGCGGCTCCACGCTTGACGATCTGCTTCAACGATTTCCCCTTTGATGATCGGGCGTGCGGCCTCGCGCCGCACACGAGCAGTAGCATGTCACACATGACATGATGAAATAGTGAGCGCCAGGAGAACTGCCTGAGAACCCGTGGGAAAAAAATTTGACCGTTTAAATCGGGCGCTCCAAAACCGCAAAATCGGAAAATGGGATGGGGCTCGAACGCGAAGGCGCAAACCCCGGCCGTCAGGTCACGTGGGCATGCCCACAGCTCGGTGAGCGCGGCCCCGATCTCGGCGTCGGCGACCTCGGCGAGCGGCCGGTCGCGGCCGAGCCGCGCGGTGACGCGGTCGATGGCCAAGGCGTAGGCGCGGTGCATGTCGGGGTTGGCGGTGGGGGCCGTGGCGAGGAAAGCGTCGAGGGCCGGATGGCCGGTGCCCCAAGGCGACAAGCGGCCTGCTTGCCTTACGCGCCTGACAAGATCACATCGCGTTGAGCTGCGGGAAGGGCTGCGAACCCAAGATAAACGATGGACGACTCACCGGCCGCCAGCTCATCACGGACACGACACCCGCCGAAACGCGCGAAGCAAGTGAATACTCGAACGAGCCACCATTATGGTTCCGATGAAACCTGAGCTGGGCTGATTGCCTTACGTGCCTGACATGCCTTCGCGCTGCTGACCAGCTAGTTCGCTTGACAACCCCGGATAACCATCGGGCCCTCGTGCCGGCCAGGCGCGGCGCGCCCCCGTAAATGGCATGGTGGGTCGCGGTGGTGATGGCGGCGCATTGCCTGCTGCTGCTGAACAACATCGGTGTGGCCTTCGTCGTGCGTCGTCCAACTGCTTTTGCTCGGGTCGGTGGTGCCGCACCTGCGCGGCGTTCACATATCCAGCAGCCGATCAGCCTGACCCATCATGAGCGCGCCCCTGCTGCTGAGTGCCGCGATCACCGCGCTCAGCACGGCCCCAGGATGTGAACCTCCACGGCCGCTGTCGGCGTAGCGAGCACGGCGGCCGGGCGTTGCCCGGCGCGGTCAGGCTGGCGCGGTCAAGCCGGCATGGCCAGACCAGAGGCGTGAGCAAGGGCGGCGGCCTCGGTACGGGTGCCCACGCCGAGCTTGGCCAGGATGTTGGCCACGTGGAACTTCACGGTGTGTTCGCTGATCAGCAGGTCTTCGGCGATCTGCCGGTTGCGCAGGCCGCGCGCCAGCCGTTCGAGCACCTCGAGCTCGCGTGGCCTGAGCGCGGCCAGGGCGGCGTCCGAGGCCGGGGGTGCGGGCGGGGTGAGCGGCAGCGCGGCACTGATCGTCGTGCCCCAGCCGGGGACGGCGTCGAGGGAGAGACGGCCGTCCACGGCGGCTGCCAGCTCGGCCAGGCGGCGCAGGGCAAGCGCGCCGGCCGCGAGCGTGCCCGGCCCGTCGTCGCGAACGACGAGGTGGAGCTCGGACTCCTCCGGCTCCCAGGACACGCGAACTCTCGTCAGGCCGTCCTGCTCGAGCATGGTGACCACGGCGCTCCGTACCAGGGCCAGGGCGGTGTTGGCGATGTCGGACGGTAGGGCGCGGTCGCGGTCGCGCGGCCCGGCCAGCTCCAGCGACACCTGGCTGTGGCGGGCCAGGGGTGCCAGCTTGCCTGCCAGCCGGTCGAAGGCCGCCCCGGCCGGCTCCTCGCTCAGCGTGGAATTCAGGTCGGCCGCGGCGCGCAACTCGATCAACGCTGACACGGCCAGGTCGGTGGCGGTGCGCCGGGCGGCGGCGTCGTCGAGCGTACGGCTGCGCAAGGTGCCGAGCAGGGATTGCAGTGTGGCGGCGTGAGTGCTGGTGAGCTCGGCGATGACGCGGGCCCGCTCGCCGGCGGCCACCCGGTTGCCGGTCAGGTCGGCGGGGGGCAGGTTCTCGGCGCGGTGCATCAGCTGCAGGGCGACTAAGTCCCACAGCCGCTGCACCAGCTCGGCTGGCGGGCCGGTGGGCGCGTCCCCGCCGACGGTCACCACCACGAGCAGGCCGCCGGAGGCCCCGGCCGGGCGGGAGGCGACAGCCAGCACCGGCAGGTCCTCGCCGGCCAGGCGCGCCCGGCCGGACCAGGGCTGGCCCACGCCGACCGTGCCGCCCACGCGGGCCAGCTCGGCGCTGGTGATCTTCTCGGTGATCGCCGTCTCGCCGTGTGCCTTCATGGGATGCCGGGCGCAATCGCCGGTGAGCACGGCCACCGCCCGGTGCGGCAAGAACTCGGCCAGCGCCTGTGACAGCGGTTCGAGCATGGCACCGGTCGGCGCCCGCAGCACGGACGCGGCTGCCGCCAGCGCGGTGTGCGGGTCGGGCAGGTCCATGCGCTGATGCTAGGCGACGCCGGGCAATGGAGGTCGCTGCCCGTTCGGGTAGCAGGTGCCGCCCGGACGGACGGTGAGCGGGAGGGCGGGCGGCGAGCAGGCTTGCCCTGCCCGATTCGCCGCCACATCAGGAGCCGCTGATCATGAAAGCTCTCGTCGCAGCTGCCTTCGGCCCCCTGGAGCAGCTGCGCGTCCATGACGTGCCCGACCCGTCACCCGGCCCTGGCCAGGTGCAGGTCCGCGTGCAGGCTGCGGCGCTCAATCCCATCGACGTGAAGCTGGTCACGGGTGAGCTGCGTGCGATGTTCCCGGTGACGCACCCGTTCGTGCCCGGCGTGGATGCCACCGGGGTGGTGGCGGCCGTGGGAGAAGGCGTGACGCGGTTCGCGGCCGGTGACGAGGTGATCGCCTACGCGGGCGCGGCCTCGGGGATGATCGCCGAGTATGCGCTGGTCGGCGAGGGGCCCGAGCTCGTCCACCGGCCGCGCGCGCTGTCCCCGGTCCATGCCGCCGCGCTGCCCATGGCGGCGATGACCGCGCACTGTGTCCTAGCCGCCGCCCCGGAGCCAGGCGACAGTGCACTGGTCATCGGCGCGACCGGCGGCGTGGGCGCCCTTGTGGTCCAGCAGGCCGCCGAGCTGGGCGTACGCGTGCTGGCCACAGCAGCACCCGCCGACACGGCCTACATCCGCGCGCTCGGTGCGCACGAGACCATCGACCACACCGCCGTCGACACTCTGAGCGCGGCCCGGCGGCCGGCTCGTCTCCACCCTGTACGGCCCGGCGGAGGTGGACGGGGTCGCGCCCGTCTACGTCCGGATGGAGGCATCGACCGGCGATCTGCACCGGCAGGCCGAACGGGTCGCGGCGGGCCGGATGAGCATCGAGGTGGCCGCGACCTACCCGTTCGACGAAGCCCCGCAGGCCATGCGCGACCTGGCCGAAGGCCAGTACACGCGCGGCAAGATCGTCATCACTTTCTGAGGAGTCCGTCATGCTGTCCCTTCCCACCCGCGCCGGGGACCGTCCCCGTACCGGCCCGTCCGTTCCGCACGTCCAGCTCAGCCAGAACAGCCCCGGCGAGATCCGCGAACAGCTCGCGCAGTGGATGAGCACCCGGCTTCCCGGCACCGAGATCAGGCCGAGCGAGATCTCCGAGCCGGGCTCGCTCGCCTTCTTCCTGCACCAGGACGCGGTGCCGCCGCAGGGAGCGGTGCTCCTGCCGCCCCGCCTGGTCGCCGAGTTCGCCCACGTCCACGTCGACGGCAGCCTGCACATGGCCCTGTCACAGGAGGACCAGCGAGAGCTCATCGCCAAGGGCTGGGGCGAGCGCCATCCCCTGTACTCACCCACGATCAACGTGGTGATGCTCTACGGTCCCCGCAGCCCACAAGAGCTGGAGACTGCCAGAAGCGTCGTCGCGGCCTCCTACCGATACGCCACCGGCAGGACCCTGTAGCCGCCCGGCCCCGCAGTCAACCCCTGGCCGCGTCTCCCGCCCGCGGCGCGGAGGTTGACTGCGGCGGTCAGCCAGGCACCGGGTGTGCTTCTGCCGCGAACGGCGGACGGCTAGCGCAGCGAGATGGTCAGGGCCTCGCCCCACGCGCCGGTCTGGTTTCGTCCACGTCTAGCGGCAACGTTTGTCGATGAGTTTGAGCAACACCCCTGATCGTCGGGCTGCTGTGCTGATGAGTTTCAGCAACACCTTGGGGCTTGCGGTGGGGGTATCTGTTGTCTCACCCGACTTTTGAAGCGGTGCAGCCGGGAAGAAGCGTGTCGTGAGCCCCGAACGGCGTTGATCTTGCCGTGACTTGCCTGGTCAAGGCTGGGCGGTCGCTCTGTCATCGTCCGTCCCCGCAGCCGATGCCCACCATACCCACCTGCGGCACGCTCTTCGCGAGTACGAACGGTTCTACAACCGGCACCGAGCCCACCAAGCCCTGGGTCAAGCGGCTCCGCAACGCACCGTCCCTGACCCGATCATCGATCCCGAGCGGATGGTGGACCTGAGCGTACGCCGACGAGACCCGCTCGGCGGCATCCTCCACGAATACTCACATGCCGCTCGACCTGCACGGACGGAATATCCGGCAGGCTCACAGTCGCCACGACCGTGGAGAACCTGGAGCGGCCATGAGCCCCGGACGGAGGCTCATTCCGTCGTTCTCTTTCGGACCGGCTTCGTCGGCACCATGTCGCGCAGGTGTGCTCTGGTGATGTCCATCACGTCGGCCAGACGGGCAACCTGATCGGCGGTGAGCGCCTCAAGGAGGCCCTCGCGCACGGTGCGCACATGGCCGGGCGCACTCTCGGCCAGCACCTTCCCGCCCTCGTCGGTCAGGACGGCCAGCACGCCGCGCTCGTCGGCGGGGTCGGCGGTGCGTTGGACCAGTCCTCGCTTCTCCAGCTGGGAGACTTGATAGGTCAGCCCGCTGCGCGATGACACCATCTGTTCCGCCAAGGCGCTCATGCACAACCGTTTGCCCGAGCTCTCGTTGAGCCGGTGCAGGATCTCGTACTGCACCTGCGTCACCCCGCCAGAGGTCCGCAGCTGCACATCTATCAGGCGCTGAAGCAAGCTCGCGGTCTCCAGGAAGCCGGACCAGGCGCGCATCTCTGTGGTGTTCAGCCAGCGGGGTTCCGTCATGGACAGAAGCCTAGTTGATTCGAATTGGAACCAGGTGCTAGGTTCCCCAAGTGATTCGAATTGGAACCACATGCATGAGGGAGCAGAATGAAGATCAGCATCATCGGCGGCGGCAAGGTCGGCTCTGGACTGGCGGCTCGCCTCACCGCGATCGGGCATGAGGTGGCCGTGGCGAACACGTCCACGCCGGTGGCCGAGACGGCCACCCGGGTGAAGGGCGCCGATTTGATCGTCCTGGCGGTGCCGTTCAGCGCCGTGCCGGACCTCGCCCACGAGGTGAAGGCCGCGACCGTGGGGAAGATCTTGATCGACGCCACCAATCCGCTCTCCGCAGACTTCATGTCGCTCACGGTTGGGCACACCACTTCGGGCGGCGAACAAGTGGCTCAAGAATTCCCCGGAGCTGTCGTCGTGAAGGCGTTCAACACCGTCTTCGCGGCGAACCTGGCCAGCCCCGTCCTGGGCGGCGCGCGCCAGTTCCTGCCGGTGGCCGGGGATGACGATGCCGCGAAGAAGATCGTTATCGAGCTGGGCGAAACATTGGGCTTCGCCGCCCAGGACGCTGGGCCGCTGGCCAACGCCCGATACCTGGAGCCCGTCGTGGAACTGCTGGTGCAACTCGCCTACGGCAAGGGCTTGGGCGAGGGGATCGGCCTCGCCCTCGCCCGCGCCTGAAGCAGCGGGATCCCGTCTCGACCATCGAGGTCGGACGGGATCCCGCACCCGAGCCGGCCGGCGCCGGGGTGCAGGCCCCGAGCGCGGCCACGGCGGACGCATCGAAGGCGGCGGCGCGGGCCACCGGCGTACTCGGGAGGGTCACCCCAGATCGAGGCCGGCGGCGCACAACAGTGCTCCGGGCGATGTCGGAGGGCTCAGCCGGAACCCTCCCGCCGCTGGTGCACCCCGGCTCAAGGGATGACCGTCCCGCTTGAAATGCCGGCGTACACCCCTCCCTGAAGGTGCCTGGTCCCGCACATGGACCACCTTTTGCATCCAGGCCACACGCTTCACCCTGCTTTGCCAGAAGGACCCGTTATCCACCGCCTTGAGCAGGTAAGTCCTCTGGTGATGGCCGCACGCATCCGCACCAGGCGGGAAGGTCTCCATGATCGCCTTGTCCGCACGCGCCCTCGTCACGGGCGCGTTCACCATCCCACTGAGCACGCCCGTCGGCGACGCGCTCGCCGCTTCGGCCGGGCCGGCCGGCAGCACGCACGCCAACCTGACCAAGGCCATCGCCGGCGAACAGCACGAGTCCCGGACCATGTACCCGGCTCTCGCCAAGCGCGCCAAAGCCGCGGGCGCTCCCCGGGCGGCCGAACGTTTCTCCAACAACGCCGAGCACGAAGCCGGCCACGCCCGCGCGTTCCAGCAGTCCCTGGACCGGCTCTCCCAGCAGGGCTCCTGATGTTCTTCGGCCTGCCCCTGCACCCGCTGGTCGTGCACGCCGCCGTCGTGTGCCTGCCGCTCGCGGCGCTCGGCACCATCCTGATGGCGTTCTGGCCCGCCGCGGCCCGCCGCCTGTGGCCGGCGGTGCTGTTCGTCGCCACCGTCGCACTGCTCGCCGTGCCACTGTCGATCTCCAGCGGCGAGACGCTGGCCCACACCGTCGGGGAGAACGAACTCGTCGAAGCCCACGAGGAGCAGGGCGAGCAGGTGCTGCCGTTCGCCATCGTGCTCTGGCTCGCCGCGCTGGGCCTCTCCCTGGCCACCCGATTCATCCACCGCAGGCGCTCGATCTTCCAGAACACCGGCCCGCGACCGCGGTGGCACGCCGCCGCGGTGATCGTCCTGCTGATCCTGGCCCTGATCGGCGGGGTGGGAGGGACTGTCGCCGTCGTACGGGCGGGCCACAGCGGAGCCCAGGCCGTCTGGACCGAATAGGTTCCGCCCCCCTGACCTCGCAGATCCGGACCATCCGGCATAGCTCTGGTGGATCACCCACCGGCATGCCGCACATCCCGGCGTTGTCAAAGCCCCAACAGGCATCGTTCTCCTCCGGCGATTGCGGCGTGCCGTCCGGCGAAGCTCGGCATCATGGGCGCCCACGCCGCGCATCCTGTCGCCGCAAATGTCGGTGTCAGAGCGTACGTTCACAGAGTCCGCGTTCGAGATGGTGATGAGCATGACCACGATCGACGAGCAGGCCGCAGTCCTGGCCCTCACAGAAGCCACCCATGACCAGCCCTGGCACTACACCGCCCGTGCCATCGCCGCCATCGGCAGCGCCCGGAAACTTCTCGCCGGCGAACTCGACGGCCTTCAGGACAACGACAGAGCACACGCCATCGCCATCAGAGGCAGGGTCCGGCACGACGACCTGGACCGGGCGCGCGAGCTTCTCGCCTCCATGAGCTCCCGCAGCGTCCGCCTCGTCACCGTGCTGGACGACGCCTACCCCGGCAACATGTTCTGGACGAACAACTATCAGCCGTTCCTGTGGGTCCGGGGCCGCATCGCCCGGGGAGATCATCGCTCGGTCGCCGTCGTCGGAGAACATGACCGCGAGCACGCCGCCACCACCGCCCGCATGCTCTCGGCAGCAGGGTTGACCGTAGTCGCAGCGCTCCACACCGAACTCGGCATGACCGTCCAGGAGAACGCCGCCATGGCCGGTGGACGGACGCTAGGAGTTCTGGACAGAGGCATGGATCAGCAACCAGGCCAGTACGCGACTGTCGCCCGACAGACAGACGAGCACGCCGCCCTGATCTCGCAGTTCTGGCCCGGAACCGCCCCCACCGACCGGACGGCAGCCCTCACTCCCATCGTGACCTGCGGATTAGCAGCGATCGTCTACGTCGTCGACGGACGCGACGACGGCTTCAGCCGGCGACATGTCACGAACGCCTTGAAGACCGGCAAGCCTGTCTTCGTGTCCCAGCAGCTTCACGAAGAACAACCATGGGTCGCCCAGGCAGCCTCCAGGGGAGGCATCACTGCCGTCCAGGACATTGACGACTTCTGCCAGCAGGCGGTCAATCTCGTAGATATGGACTCCCAACCGACCATGTTCTGACCATGGACCGCGCCAGGGCGGTAACGGACCCCGTCATCCCGCTGTTCAGGAACGTTCCGGCGGTGCGCTCAGGGGTTTGCCGGATCTGTCACACCGGGCCCAACGACAAGCCCGATGGCGAGCCGTACGAGATCTGCTCAAGTTGCGCTCGCACCGTGAACGGGTTTCGCCGGCACGCGGAGCCCGTGGTGTCGATCTCGCTGGCTGTCGAAGAAGGCGAGGACAACGGGCTGTTCAGGCTCATGGCTCGCAGAGAAGCCGTCCCCGCCGGTAAGAGCCGGCTGAGGCCGGAGACTTTGATGGCGGCTACCCTGTCCCGCTTCTACGCCGCTCACGAGGCCTGCCTCACCCAGGTGGCCGGCGGACCGTTCACCATGGTCACCACCATTCCGAGCACCCGGCTCGATCGCCCCGTTGAAGCGTTCCACATCATGCCTCGAGTCATCGGCATGATCGGCGCACTACGCGCCTTCTACAAGCCGGTTCTCCTGCCGAACGACAAGTACGCACCGGTGCTTGCGGGACGCGACTCCCACCCAGAAGCCTTCCAGCTGATGGGAACGCCGAACGACGCTCAGGCGCTGCGCGGCGAACGGGTACTGCTGGTGGACGATCTGTTCGTGTCCGGCGCCCACATGCAGAGCGCTGCGTACACCCTGTTCAAGGCAGGAGCAGAGGAGGTGGTCGCGCTCGCCCTTCTCCGGTTGATCGTTCCCAGCGCCTGGCACAGGAACAGGATGAGCATCTGGCAAGAGGCCGGCGACCAACCGTTCTCCTTCGACCGCTGCTGCCTGTGCGCTTCCACAAGAAGGTGACCAGCGACCCAAGACGATGGCCGCCCGGACACTCACCCGGTCCGGCCGCAGGCCGCGGCGGACCTGGCGGAGCGCTACGCGGCGAACTGGACCAGTTCGACGACATGGCGGTCGGGGTCGAGTACGTACACCAGCCTTGCGCCTGTTGCTGGCGTTCGCGTCGTTGTAGGCGCCGGTGAAGCAGAAGGCCAGCAGGTCGCCGGGGCGCATGGCGGGCAGCGTGGCGGTGCGGGCGAGCACGTCCGACATGCGGGAGCGGCCGACGACGCGGACCTAGAGGAGCACCTCCACCGGCTGGTGACCGGCCGGATGCGCACGATCCCGGGCGTGCGCGGCGTCGAGATCCTGATCTTCCTGTCCATCTTCAAGGTCAGATACCCGTGGCCGCCCGGACTGGCTCACCGGGAGCCGGCCCACCCGTAGCCGGCCGGACCGTACGGGCAGCGGAGCGGCCGATGCGGAGCCCGGCGAGGGCGATGAGCAGCATCGCGACCGAGCACCAGGCCGCCCAGTCGCCCAGGCCGGCATAGACGGTCGAGGCGCCCTGCTGCGGCACCGCCGCGAACACCGTGGTCACGCCGGGCCTGCCGCTGCGGCCTTCGGCCAGCACCCGTCCCCGGGTGTCGCTCACCGTGAGCAGGCCCTGGCGGGCCGCGCGCGCCACCGACAACCCGCTCTCCACCCCGCGGACCACCGCCATGCGGCTGTGCAGCCAGGCGTCGTCGTCGAAGTCCCAGGCGGGGGCGAGCAGCGTCGTCGCGCCGGCCTGGCGGTACTGCCGTACCAGCCAGGGGAAGTCCAGGTCCTTGCAGACGATCAGGCCCGTCGTGGTCGGGCCGAGCAGGGTCAGCGCGCGTCCGGGCGTGAACTCCGACTCCAGCCCGGGAATCATGTGGTGTTTGTCGTAGCGGGCCCCGGACGGGTAGGCCAGCGCGCTGTTGGTCCGCGTGGCGCCGGCGCCGAGCGCGACGCCGGCGACGACCGTCACTCCCGGCCTGGCCAGCGGCAGGCGGGCGGTGGCCGCGTCGAACGTCTTCTCCGGTAGCACCGCGATCTCGGCGCCGCGGGCGGCGGCCGCGTCGACGGCCCGGCGGTAGCGCCGGAGCAGGTCGCGCCCCTGCGGGGAGTCCAGTGCCACGGTGTCGCTCGGGTCGTCGGTGGAGATCAGCGCGACCTCGCGGTGCTGCCCGCCGTCCTGGCCGGTGCCGAGCCGCGCGAAGCCGTACGCCAGGGCCAGCGCCACCATCGCGCCCGCGGTCACCGCGACGGAGAGCCGGCGGGTCGCGCCCGGCGCGAGAAGCGCGGCCACGGCGGCGGGCACGAGCAGGAGCAGGAAGGTGATCCCCCAGACGCCGGCGACGGAGGCCGTCTGCAGGACGGGTAACACGTCGGCCTGCGTATAGGCCAGGCTCCACCAGGCGCCGTGCGGTCCGGCCAGCGCCATCAGGTATTCGACGCCGACCCACGACGCCGGTACGGCGAGCACGGCCGACAGCGTCCGCCGCCTGGCCAGCAGCGAACGGTGCAGCAGCACGCCGAGGCCGTACAGCAGCGCCGGCCCGGCGAGCAGGCCG
The DNA here is from genome assembly GCF_044459705.1 of Nonomuraea sp. NPDC050227. Taxonomy (NCBI): domain Bacteria; kingdom Bacillati; phylum Actinomycetota; class Actinomycetes; order Streptosporangiales; family Streptosporangiaceae; genus Nonomuraea; species Nonomuraea sp. NPDC050227. The sequence continues at coordinate 21,955 of NZ_JBITJF010000020.1, forward strand.
GCCGCCACCGGGACGGGCGTCTCAAGCGTCCCGGTGAAGTACGGCCACCACTGCAGCTGCCCGGCGAGCCAGGCGAGGGCGCCCGCCGCGAAGGCCGAGCCTGCCCCCACGCGGGGGGCGGCGAGCAGCACGGGCAAGGGGGCGAGCCACGTCAGCCAGGCCACGGGGTGCGGGCCGGTGCCGAAGTGCAGCAGGACGGCCGAGGCGAGGGCCGCGGCGAGCGCGATCAGGACACGTTTCATGGCGACGATGCTGCTCGCGGCCGCCCTGGTGGCGCGTCAGTCGTGAGTGTGATCTCCGATGTCACTCTCACCGGCGACCACGAGGCCGCATTCGTAGGCGAACACCGCCGCCTGCACCCGGTCCCGCAAATCCAGCTTGGTCAGGATGCGGCTGACGTGCGTCTTGACCGTGTGCTCGGTGACCACGAGCGCGGCGGCGATCTCGGCGTTGGACAGTCCGCGGGCGACCAGTCGCAGCGTTTCGCGCTCCCGCTCGGTGAGCGCCGCCAGCCGTCCCGCCAGCCGCGGCATCGGGCCGTGAGCCGGCCTTCTGACCAGGTCCTCCAGCAGCCTGCGGGTGGCGGCGGGGGCCAGCAACGCCTCACCGGCGGCCACGGTGCGCACCGCGTGCGCCAGCTCGTCGCGGCGGATGTCCTTGAGCAGGAAGCCGCTGGCGCCCGCGCGGACGGCGTCGTAGACGTACTCGTCCAGGTCGAACATGGTCAGGACGAGCACCTTGGCGGTGGTGGTCGCGCAGATCTCCCTGGTGGCCTCGATGCCGTTCCTGCCCGGCATCCGCACGTCCATCAGGACCACGTCCGGACGCAGCCGCCCCGCCAGCGCGATCGCCTCGTCGCCGTCCGCTGCCTCGCCCACCACCAGCATGTCCGGCTGAGCACCGAGGATCAGGCCGAACCCGGCGCGGAAGAGATCCTGGTCGTCGGCGATGAGCACGCGCAGCATGCGCGCTATTCAAGCGGAAGGACGGCTCTGACGAGGAATCCCCCGTCCTGTCCCGGTCCCGCGGTGAGCGTCCCGCCGTACGCGGTCGCCCGTTCCTGCATGCCGATCAGGCCGTAGCCGCCGCCGTCGCGACGTGGCCCACCGCCGTCGTCGGCGATCTCGACCACCAGTTCCCGCGCGGTCCAGCGCAGGTGCAGCCGTACGTTGCGCACCCCGGCGTGTTTGCGCACGTTGGTCAGGGCTTCCTGGACGATCCGGTAGACGGCGGCTTCCAGGCTGCCCGATGTCCGCCGCCGCTCGCCCTCCACGGTCATGACCACGTCCAGGCCGCTGCGTCCGGCCAGTGAGGCGAGTCCGTCCAGGCTCGGCTGGGCGGGCCCGGGGTCCTCCCCCGCCGGGCCGTCCGACGCGCGCAGCGCGGTGAGCAGGCCGCGCAGCTCGGTGAGCGCTCCCCTGCCGGTGTCGGCGATCGCGTCGAAGACGGCCTCGGCCCTGGGCGCGTCGCTCCGTACGACCACGGGACCGGCCTCGGCCTGGACGACCATCAGCCCGACGGCGTGCGTGATGATGTCGTGCATGTCACGAGCGATCCGCGCCCGTTCCTCCGCCACCGCGGCGATGTGCTGCTGTTCGCGGCGACGGGCCCGTTCGGCCAGTTCCGCGGTACGTGACCGGTTCGCGCGGGCGCTGGTGCCCAGCGCGTAGGCGGCCACGAAGGCGGTGCCGATCAGGCGGAAGATCTCGCTGTCCTCCCCGGGCAGCGCCAGGGAGAAGCCGACGATGACGGCGATCGCCGGGATCGCGGCCAGGCGCTTCCACGTGGGACTGAGGTCGGCGATGGTGTACACGGCGACCAGGGGCCCGAACGGAAGGAACGGCTTCTCCCATAAGACCATGACGGTCATCGCGGCGCCGACGAGCAGCGCCACGGCCATGGGCGCGCGCCTGCGCCAGTAGACGGGCGCGGAGGCGAGCGCGCCCAGGGTGATGATCCACCACGCCTTCGGACTCGGCACCAGCAGCGGACCGAGGGTGGCCGCGGTGGTGACCGCCGCGATCGCGACGTCGCCCCTACGACCGGAGAGCCTGGCGGTCCAGAGCGTCAGAACCCCGCCGGCGCGCTCCACGCTGGTCATCCGCTCCTCCGAGGGTGTCGCTGCCGGCATGCGGAAACCGGGTCGGGCGGGTCAGCCGCGCTTGGTGCGCCAGCGGGAGGTGCGGAAGCCGTCGGAGCGCTCCAGGAGGTAGGTCAGCCTGGCGGCCGTCTGGCGTACGCCGTCGTCGTGGCGGTGTCGTTTGTCTGGGGCGAGGCGGGAGCGCAGGTCGAGGATGTGGGCCAGCTCGCCGGCGACCTCCGAGACCAGCCGGTAGCGGATGCCGAAGGAGTGCAGGTCGCCGTGCACGTCGTCGACCAGGTCCTCGTCCACCTGTCGCTGCAGCGGTTTGAGCTTGGTGAGCAGCTGGGCGTCCATGCCGGCCACGGGCGCCCGGCGGCGGGTGTCGTCGGCCGGCACCGCCACCAGGGCGCGGATCCGGACGAATGCCAGCGCCCGCTCGGTGTCCGGGGTGGAGGGGTGTTCGGCGAGGTCCAGCAGGCGCCGCAGGGTCTCCTGCGTTTTGTCGTCGAACATGAGGACAAGTCTATGCACTCCAGCTCAGGCGCTCTCCTGTGTCCGGATGGCCCGGCGGAGGCCGTCAGGGACGGAACATGGGCGGACGGGCGGCGGTGCACCGGTGGAGGGCGTTCGCCATCGCGTGGACGAGCGGGGCCTGGGAGGCGTCCCAGACGAGGTTTAGACCGCTGTGGCTGCGGAGCAGCAGCCTGCCGTACAGCAGGACGGGCAGGCGGGCGTTGTTGTTGAACCGGCGGTCGGGTCCGCCGTTGACGTTGACGTAGCGCCAGGTGGAGTCCACGACCGTGCCGTCGCGGGGCACCGGGCCTGCTTCGATGAAGCGCGCGTGCTCCATGGCGACCTGGAGGTGCTGGTGACCGCGCCGGGCGGCCTCGTCGCGGTCACCAGCCCCGCGAGGAGCAGGGCGGCCAGGGCGAACGGCCAGTACGGCCGGCGTCCGGCGGCCCTCTGCAACTGCTGCACGACGTCGCTCGGCTGCGCCGGGACCAGGCTGACGACGTCGTGCATGACCACGTCACGGCCGGGCGCGGTGGTGCGGCTAGAAACCCACGATGGGGAATCCGCCGGACCTGGGTCCCCGTTACCTGCGCCGGGCGATGGAGACGCCCGCGCCGGAGCGGCGGGGCATCAGGCTTTCCAAGGAGGCCCCGTCATCGACCGGGTCCGGCCGATGACGGGGCAAGGTGCTACTTCAGCACGTCCGCGGCGACAGGCGACTGGTTGCCCTGCGCGTCGACCGCGACGACCTCCGCGCGGTACCTGGCGCCGTCGCGCTGGACCGGGACCGGAATGTCCATGGAGGCGGCGGCGGGCACCACGTCGAAGCGGTTGGCGACCTTGGTGGTGAGCACCTCGGCGCCGTTGTCGGCGCGGGTGACGCGCACCTTGTAGTGGTACACCAGCTCGTCGTCCTGGGCCTGTTCGATGCGCAGCGCGAGCCGGCCGTCCTTGCCGGTCTGGGCCGTCAGCGGGCGCGGGGACGTCCAGGCCGGGGCCGTGCGGTTGCGGTTGGCGTCGGTGTAGGTGAAGTTCTGCACGACCTGGGCGTCGGCGCCGGCCGTCCTGATCTCCCAGGACCTGCCGGCCAGCGTCCCGTCGCTCTGGAACGGGGGCTTCCAGTTCGCCGACCACTTCCCGCCGGTGTAGATGTCGTGGAGGTCGGCGTTGAGGTTGACGCGGTTGACGACGGTACGACCCCGGTAGACCTCGACGGCCAGCCCCTGGGCGGTGGGGGTCTCGAAGCGGTTGGCCAGCTGCCCTTCCGCGTCGAGCATCTGGTACCCGTGGTCGATCTCGATGTAGGACGAGCTGCCGTCGTTGACCGCGGTGAAGTTCTTCTGGTGGATCGAGCGCGGGTCGTTCACGTTCAGGTGCGAATGGCCCGAGAAGTAGACGGCGCGCGGGAACTTCGACAGATCCTCGGTGAGGCGCGGGTTGCTGGTCTGCTGGCCGTCCATCACGGTGCCCGGAGCCGGCCGGTGCCCCTGGACGATGATCGGCAGGTCGCGGTAGGCGGGGTCCGCGGAGATCTGCCCGAGTTGGTCACGCAGCCAGGCGGCCTGGGCCGCGGAGTAGTTCTCGGTGTTGACCGTGATCAGCGGAATGCCCTTGATGTCCGTGCGGTAGTACCCGTCGCCGGAGTCGGGGAACCACTCCTTGGGGTAGCCCGCACGGAGCTCGGCCAGGGTCGCGTCGTGGTTTCCGTACGACATGAACACCTGGGTGGCGTTCATGCCCTTGCGCGCGAGGTTCTCCTTGAAGATGCGGGCGGTCAACTGGTGGTCCTTGCCGCGGCCGTCCCAGTTGTCGTTGATCATGTCGCCGTTGGAGAGGATGGCGTCCGGGGTGCCCAGAACCGACGCGATGGTGTCGAAGTAGGACGACCAGCGGTGGCGGTCGGCTTCGTAGTCGCCGATGTGAACGTCAGAGACGATCACCATGCGGGCGATCGGCTGCTCCCCCTCGCGAATGAGGTACCCCTCGGACTTGACGGCGCCGGGCTGGTTGCCCTTGAAGGCGCGTGCCGTCAGATTCGTGTCCTCGGTGATGCGGATGGGCTTGCCGGCGAAGGTCGGGCTGCTCTTCGTGGGAATGCTGCCGTCGGTGGTGTACCGGATCGTCTCGCCCTGCCTGGCCCGCAGCTCGACGGACACCGCCTGCTCGTAACGACCGCCGTCGACACTGAAGGCCGGGGCCTGCGGCGTCCCGCCCGGGGCGGCCGACGCGCTCTGTGCCAGCGGGAAGAGCCCCAGACCGATGCCGACCGAGACGGCTGCGATGTGGCGCCAGGCGGCCGGTTCTCGGCGGACGGTGAAGTCGGCATGTCGCATGTGGTGCTCCCCGATCTTGTCGCGGCGCGCTGGGCGCCGCGACACGTACTTCAAAAGTGAACGACTTGAACCTGGAGCACCGAGATGTACAGAACCGGCGACCTGCATGAAGTTCGCGCGACCTGCAAGGTAAGAAGTGAACACACCGCCCACCAAGGGCCCAGAGGTGGAGGTGTCCAACAGCCGGTATCGGCGCAGCCGCTCGCCAGGACGACGGCCGCGAGTTCGCTACTTTCGCACCAAGAACCGAGCCGATTCCCCCAGTATCTGCGCGGCGGAGACGACGTCGGCCATGCGAGACTGCAATGTGGCGAGTGCAAGATCGACTGGCAGTGCCGCACTGAACTTCAGCCCGTTCAGCGCCTTCTGATCGATCTCGGGGAGACACACCGAAAGTTGAGACACGGCCTTACGCCAGGCCTGAGCGTCCAGATCGTTGCGAAGCCGGAGACTGAGAGCATCGGTGCGTTGGGCGGGATCGCAGAGCGGGCCGAGCGTCGCGCTCAAGGTCGCATTCGCCCGGTGCCCGGCCCACGTCCACCAACGCAGGTCTCCTTCCTCTCGGAGCACGACGGTTCCATCTGCGTGGACCAGATCCCCATACTCCTCTCTGACCTTCTCCAACCCTCTTCTTGCTCGCTGCGTGAGGCGTACCGGCGGGTCTGCGCCGAGGACGACGTCGCGCATCGCCCGTGCCAGGCGGAAGGAGGTCCCGCCGAAGGCGGAAGAAGACCAGCGGGCTTCACCCCCAAGTCCTTCGACCGGGTCAACGAAGCAGCGGCGCCGCTTCCAGTCGACCCAGTCGACCTGCCAGGTACGGCCGGCCAGCAACAGCAGCCGTGGCCCGTTCGAGGGCGCGGTCAGCAGACTCGGGTCCATTCTGCCGATCTCCGTGTTCCTGTTCAGCACGGTGAATTCCGGCGGTGCGGTGAAGACTGCGACGAGGTCTCTGAAGTGCTGACGGCCGAAGCGCTGCTCGGCGCGGGTACCAACGAACAACATGCCTCCGTGCCGCTCGAGGAAGCCTGCGGAGATGAGGAAGTCCAGGATCGGCTGTGCATCTCTGAACGGTTCGAGTCCGTTCCACCAGTCCGGCCACAGCTGGTCCCCGATCCTTCCCTCTTGAAGGGCGAGCGCCAGGAGTTGCTGAGCGACGATGTGACGCGGTTGCGGCGGCGGCTGTATCGGCTCCACGTAGCCCGTACCCCACAGTTGCAGCAGCCCCGCCGCGCTGAGCAGGTCGTCATGACCGAGTGCGAGCAGCAGGCAGTTGCGTGGCGTGTTCGAGCGACGGCCTGTACGGCCGAGGCGTTGCAGGAACGAGGCGACCGACCATGGCGCGTTGATCTGGATGACACGATCCAGGTCACCTACGTCTACGCCCAGCTCGAGAGTCGAGGTGGAGACGATGACACAGTCACGCGCCTGTTCGAACGCCTCTTCCGACCGATGCCGCTCCTGCGCCGAGAGGGAGGCATGCGAGAGGAAGGTCGTCACCCCGTGCTCACGAAGCAGGGCGCCGAGCTCCTCCACCATCTGCCGGGAGTCGCAGAAGATCAGCCGTTTCTCGCCGTGGTGCAGCGCCGCAATGAGCTTCGCCGCGTTCGCGATCGTCCCGACGTGATCCAGTTCGAGGTCCGGCTGAGCGGTCGACTGGTCCTCCTTGGGACTGACGACCTGCGCGTGGCGTCCCACGCCGGATCCTTGCAACCACGAGAGCAGTTCCTGCGGATTGCCGACGGTGGCTGAGAGGCCGACTCGTTGGAGCGGCCGGCCGGCGAGCCTGTGCAGGCGTTCCAGTACCGCCAGCAGATGCCAGCCCCGGTCGTCTCTGGCAAAGGCGTGGACCTCATCGACCACCACAACCCGCAAGTCCTGCGTCAGACGCCGCTGGTCGACCTTGGTCGAGATGAGCATCGCTTCCAGGGACTCAGGAGTGGTCAGCAGGATGTCCGGCGGGTTTCTGAGTATCGACTGCTTTCGAGAGGCTGAGATGTCACCGTGCCATACGGCCACGTCGCGGCCCAGCCAGGCGGCGTAGCGCTCGATCCGGGGCCGCAGGTTGTTCAGCAGGGCCTTCAGCGGACAGATGTAGAGAACCGTCAGGCCGCTCCAGCGCTGCTCTTCCATGAGGGTCAGGAGCGGGAAGGTCGCCGCCTCAGTCTTGCCTCCTGCGGTCGGAGCGAGCAGGAGCGTGTCGTCGCCGCGCTGGATCGCTTCGCCCGCCGCCATCTGCAGTGGACGGAGCTGGGACCAGCCCAGCGTGTTGGCAACGTGGTACGCCAGCGTCGGGTGCATGCTCAGAAGTCGAGCTCGACGTCGTCGGCGGATCGGAGCCGACGTCCTCCTCGTGCCGCGTTACGTTCCTCGTCGGTCAATTCCGTGTCCTGTACGGTGAGCCGGTAGTCCCGATGCGGGTCGAAATCGGGGTGTTCGTCTACCTTGTAGAGCACGTCGGTGACAAGCTTGCGCAGGAAGACCCGTGGCGAGGTGCCGATCTGCCCGCCGAGCCGACCCGCCACGGCGAGTGCCAGTTCCTCGACGTAGGCGTCGTCGACCAACCTCCTGATCCTCCCTTCCTCCGAGGCACCTTGTGCGTACAGATCCCGTACGGCGCAGCCGAGCATGACGAGCCTGCCCTGATCCAGCCCTGTGAGCCGGATCTGCGGAGCACGGGTGGCATCGAAGCGCGGATCGCCGCTGAAGTCCACGGCCAGTCGCTGTGCCAGCGGCGCACTCTGTTGCACGCCCTTGAATCCGTCGTAGAAGGCGGGGGTTCCGGTGATGACCAGGTACAGGCCGGGAAACCTGCCCTTGTCGATTTCGTCGATGAGCTGTCGCAGCGTGTTGAGGCTCTTCTCCCGTGAATCCGAGCGCATCCGTTGCAGCGTCTCGATCTCGTCAAGGACGACAAGCAGCCCCGGATATCCGCAATCGCGCAGCACGACCAGCAGACCACGCAGGAAGTCGAGCGCGCTGGTGGAGTCGATATTGCCGCGGATGTTGGCGTAGCGGCGGATTGGTGCCGCGACGTTCGGCTCGCCACCGGCCCAGGCCAGCAGACCGTCTGCGATGTCGTGCTCCCCTGTGAGCCTCGCCTGGCGATAGCCCCGCAGGGCTGCGGCGAAGGCCGGCGCGGTTTTCGAAACCTCGGCGAGCCTGCGCTCGATGAGTTTGTCGACCGCATCGGCCATGCCCGCCCGGTCGTGCTTGTCCACGTCGCCGGTGGCCAGCACGACGTCTTCGAGCGACAGCAGCCAGGAATCGATGACCTCTCTGAAGGCACTGTGCCGGCTGCTCGCGGTGGACAGCGCGCCGATGAGCCTGCGGTAGACCGTCTCCGTCTTGAACAACGGCGTTTCGGTGTCGGAGATCTGAATCTCGCTGGTCGCCATCCGCATGCGCTTGGCCCGTTCGGCGAGCCAGCGCGCGAAGAAGGTCTTTCCCGAGCCGTATTCGCCGCGCACGGCCTTGAAACCGCTTCCGCCAGTCGTGACGGCGGCAAGTTCCTCGTCAAGCCCCTTCTCGAACCGGTCCATGCCCACCGCGAACAGATCGAGACCGAGCCGCGGGACGGTCCCCCGGCCAAGGGCAGCGATGATCTCGCGCCGTTTGGCACGGCTGACCTTCCTGGTCGCCGTCATTCCCCGTCCTCCAAAAACTGCTCCGCGAGCAGCGCCATGTTCAGGTCGAGCATCTTGTCACCGTCCTTGAGCATCAGTACGGAGATGCCGTCGACGTCGAGGAGCTTCCTGGCCTCCCCGATCAGCAGCCGCATACGGTCCTCAGGCTCGGCGATCAGCCGGGCCGCCTGGTTGACGGACATGGCGCCGCCGGCCTGTCCAAGGCCATCGAGCAGCAGCGCGACCTGCTCGTCGGTGATCTTCGCAACGATGCCTGTCCGCTGATCGGCGTATGTGGCCGAAGCGACGACCTTCCGGCCGAGCCCAGGCCCGGAACCTGGAATCTGGACAGGCGCTGAGACGGGCATCGTGTTGCTCGGCTGTGGGATCCTTGCCTGAGGAACCGGCCGGGCGGTGGCGCCAGGCGGTGAGACCGGAATCCACTTGCGCTCCACGACTGGCGGCGGGTCTGGGAAAGGCCTTCTCCCTGTGATTCGCGGCAGGGTGGGCTGACTGGCACGCTGCTTCTGTGGCAGACTGCCGGCCGGAACATGCCGGGGCCGGACCGGCGGCCGCGACACGGCGATCCACTCACGCCCTTCGATGACGTGCACCCATTCGCGGGCAGACGGCCTGGTACCGGCCGAGCCCGCAGCTCGCACGAACATGGACCGAACCCGCCCCGCGAGGTCGTCCGGCAGCCCGGGAAGAAGCGGCAGTTCGCCACCGGGCCGCACATAGGCATTCCTGGCCAAGATTCTGCCGATCAGCAGCGCGAGCTTGTATCGATCTGTATCGAGGTCCGGACCTGTTGACGACTCGAGGGGATCCTCCCAGTCGGGGCTGTGCGCCTGCTTCAGCACCGATTCCGCGCCGAGACGGCGGAATCCGTCGCAGTCCAGAATGTGGACCTTATGCGGCTCCTGGACGGACCAGAGCAGGTTCCGCGCGGAGACGTCACCGATGACGTACTGGTGTCCGTGCAGGAAATCGACCAGTTCGGCGAATCTCCGCGCCAGCTGGATCCGCCCTTCGATCCCCGGCAAGCGCAGCTCCTGCCAGGCACGCTTCTGCGGGAACAGCAGGAACTGCAGCTCCACCAGGCGCGGCCGCCCCTGGATGAGGTCGTGGAAGTCGTCGGGAACCTCGGGCATGAGAAAGCCCACTGCCCTGTCGCCTTCGATGATTCGTGCGGTCGGCCAGGCACAGAAGGCGAACAGCCGCTTCTGGTCATCGCGGGGCAGCCCCGCACCGAATTCGACCAGATCCGCCAGCACCTGGCCGTTCACGGTTCCGGCCGACTTCAGGTACTCCTTGTAGACCACGTCCTGCGGGCCGATCAGACGGGTGACCACACCCTGACCGCCGTCGTTCAGCGGCTCGCGTTCAAGCTGGAGCGAGGAGCGTGGGCGATCCAGCGGATGCGGGACGAAGGCCACCTCAGAGACCCCAGACGCAGATGGCGGTGCGGTCATCGTCATGGGTCCTGACCCGGAAGCTGAGCTGCCACAGGAACTCCGGCAGCGACGGTGGCGCTCCCTGTTCCCACCACGTGGCCAGTTGCTCCCTCACCGCCTGACCGGCCATGGGCTTGGTCAGCCCATCCGTGCAGAACAGCAGTGTGTCCCCGGGGATGAGAACACACGTGGTCACCTCCACGCGTGCCGCGTCATCCGGCAGCGCGTACGTGGCCGAGGAGGCCAGAGTCTGGTTGTTGTCCTCGGGAAAGCACGAGGTCCACACCCCACGATGCAGCTGCATCGCCGTACTGTCGCCGACGCGCATGATGTGGCAGAGGCGGGCACCTCTCCGCGCCTGGATGTCGATCACCGCAACGGTCAGCGTGGTGGCCATCTCTGCCACCGCGATGCCTTCATTCCTGGCCATGTACGTCATCGACTCCGCGATCCCGGTGAAATAGGCCACCGGATCGGAACGCGTTTCATAGCCGTCCAGCAGGCTTGCCGGAAAGTCCTCGAATGCGGCCCGGCATGCCTCGGACGCACCGAAATGCGACATGTCCCGGCTTCCGAGCCCATCGGCCACCGCCAGCAGGACATGGGACTCCCCGAGCTTCCTGATCAGCATGGCATCCTGCCTGGGCACTCCGTCGTAGCGATGGTAGTCACCCCGTACCGACGCGCCGCGGATGACGAGGCCGTCCAGATCGGCGCCGTCGATCTCGGTGTCGGGGCCCGTCCGGTTCGATGTGATCAGCGGGCCGGGCGCGGATTGCAGGCGAGGAGTCCTGCCAATGATCAGTGGCTCCTGGAAGCGCGGCGTCATCACCTTGTCCACGTGTGAGTCTCTCCAGGTCAGACCGGGTCGGCGGCCAACACGGTGAACCCTGGGACGTTGTCGTTGGGCAGCACCAACTGCGGGGCGTTAGCGGGGTTGGAAGCCGAAAGAGTCGCCGAACGGACGATCGACTTGGTCAGTTGCCGGGCGAACTCGGTGAGGGCCTGCGCGGGCGACACGCCGGCTTGGGCGACGAACGCCCTGAAGGTGGCGATGCGGGTGAGCGTCTGCTGTTCGACGTCGCCGAAGCCGAAGGCCAGAATGTGCGGGCGGGCGGAGAACCCCGGAGAGACGAGCTTGTCGTAGTCGTCTTCCCAACCCCAGTCGTTCGGCTGTCCATCGGTGAGGAAGAAGACGGTCGGACGGAACGGCGTGTGCCCGGCCTGCTTAAGCTCTGCGATGTCCGCGGTGATGGTCTCCCTCAGAAGCGAGAACGCCGCACTGTACGAAGTGAGCCCGCGGGAGGACAACATCGGCAGGTGATCGACGTCACCCAGGTCGGTCAGGGGCAGCAGGACCTCCGCGGTATCACTGAACCCGATGATGGAGAACCGGGCCTTGTCGGCGACGATCGGGTTGCTGGCGATCTCCTGGTGGATCTTGGGTAACTCACTGTTGATCGCGTCGAGCGGTTCACCATGCATGGACGCTGACTCGTCACAGACCAGGTAGAAGGGCAGTACCTGCTCGCTCATCTCATCCTCATCACTTGTCGGCGCAGCCTTCCGTCACGAAGTAGATCTCCATGGAGATCGACCCGCTCGGAGCTGCGAGGTCATGGAAGTTCCGGGTCGCAGCGGCCGCGAAGATCCCGGGATAGGCTCGCCGAACCGCCTCGTTCACCCGGCCGGCCAGCTGAACGCCATCACCTGCGGCACCATTCGCCCCGAAGGTGAGGACCATGCCTGCGTGCCGCCCGGCCAGCCGACGTTTATGGGCCCGAAGCGCTGTCTTCACCTGCGTGAGCAGTTCCCTTTCTGTCGCCGAGGTCTCGACCCGGAACGAGATCTTCGTCGGTTTCGACCCCACCCCGGCGACGCGTACGGCGCAGCGTGACGAACTCGGGGACTTGGCAGGCGAGGCCGCCGGCCCCGGCGACGGTTGAGGGGAGGCCGGGGAGGCCGCCTGTGCTCCGAGCATGATGATGGTCAGGCCGAGTAACAGGTCCGCGAAGAGCCAACCGGCCAGCGCGATCAGAGACATCGATCCGCGGCGGGGCTTCATGTCGGGTCCCTTCCGTCGCGGACCGCGCTCGCGGCGATGACCACACCGACGTGATCCACGGCGTCCTGCAGGCGACCGATGGCCTGGCTCAGATCGATGAGCTCGGCTTCCGTCGCCTTCCTGATCACGGGCGTGATCTCGGCCACGGTCATCGAGACCGCCAGCGGGAGCTGTCCGACGGCGCTACGCAAGTTGTCCAGTTCGACGCTGGTGACACCGCGGATCGAAGCGGGGATCTTCTCGATCGTCTCGGTGAGGGTGGCCGGCAGTTCGCGCAGTTCCTCCAGGAGTCGCACTGTCCTGCCCGAGGCGTCGGAGGCGATCTCGATGCGGGACGCGTGATCCCCGACCGTGTCGGCCCAGCCTTGCAGCGCGTGACGCACCTCCTCGCCGGTGTCGCCAAAGGTGCGGGTGAAAGCACTGGTCGTGTCGTTGAGCGCACCCATGATCTGCTCCCCGACCTGGTTCATCGTCGTTTGTGTCATGGTGGTGACATCCGCCACGGCGCGATGCACCCCGTCCAGCGCGGCGGAGATGCCGTTGCTGACCGCGGCCAGCTCACGGACGCGTTCGGTCAGCTCCTCGACATGGCCGTCCAGTTCCCTCGTGGTGTCATGAACAGCCGAGCCCGCCCGGGTGGTGGCCTCCTCCATCGCAGCCCGAACCCTGTCCGTCGAGTCGGCCACCAGGACACCAAGACGGTCCCCGACCTGGTCCATCGCCGTTTCCGCCTTCTCACCCACCCTGTCGATCGCGTATGTCGTTCGATCGACAGTTTGCGTGAGATCTGCGGTGGCGGTGGTCACGGACGTCATGTGCTCATCGAGCTTCCAGGTCGCCGCCTGGATGTCGGCCGTAGCCTCCATCAGGCTCTCCATCGCCTGTCTGGTGCTCTCCAGGGATACTTCCAGCGATCGCACCCCCTGCTCTTGCAGCCGCCGCAAGGTCGCCCCTACCTCGCTGATCTCGATGGCGCTCTTGGTGAGTTCCGCCTGGAAGCGGGCGGGGCTCGCGAGCCGGACCTGCCCGAGGGTCAGGGTCGCCTCGGTCAGCGCGGCCCGCAATCTGCGACGAAGCTCCTCGGCCTGCACCTCTACGCGGTTCTCCTGCCCGCGCCGTAAGAGCCGCTCAAGAACCGTGACAGCGATGAGAAGGATTATCGCCATCAGCGTGGCCCGCGCAACGCTGTCGAATTGCCAAATACCGGACAAACGCCCACCGAAACCCTGCTGCCACATCTCCAGAAAGGGGCGGCGGGCAACCTCAGCTCCACCTTGTTCGATGGCTTCCCCATAAGCAGTGGTGGCGCGCTGGAGTCCGAGCCACGTGATCCCGATAGGCAGGAAAACCAGGACAGGCTGCAAAAGGTCCAAGACGTTCAGCAGGCCCGTCCACCGCGACCGCAGGGACACCGACCGGACCGTCTCCTCGGGCGGGAAGGCGGCGAACAGGTCCACCTCGCACCAGCGCTCCCCCTCGGCCGGCACCTCGACGGCACCGGCCAGAGAGCGAAGTTGGTCGGCGCGTGCCTTCAAGAACGGCTCTGCGGCAAGCATCTGGAGCTCCACATTGAGCGCGTGATTCATCACGAACAGCCGCATCCTTCCTTGACGGAACGGTGTCCACAAATGACAAGAAGGCCAGTGGATCGATCCAGCGAATGACACCCGTCATGACCAACGAGACAGAAGTGTGTAGCGTAATAGATGAGCAGGCAGGTGTCATTATGGGACAAGGCATCAAACGTCCGAGCAAGAATGACACCCGCACTTCAGGCCGGCGAATAGCTCTTGACCAGGCCCGCAGCCATCTGCAGCATATCCGTTGACTTAGTTTACAGACAACCTATACCCAAGCCATGGCAATCCGTGTACGGTGACGCTACTGATCATCGCGCGCAGGGCGAGGAGCGAACGGTGAACGTAGACGTGGTGGCGGACCGGTTTCGACTGTTGGCTCCCCTCGGTAAGGGCAACATGGGAGAGGTCCACCGGGCGCAGGATCTCCATGACGGCAACGCCACCGTCGCCGTCAAGCTGATCCTTCGTAGCAGAGCTGGAACGGTCCTGAGTTCGCGCGCCGATTCCAAGGCCGTAGAACGGTTCGACCGCGAAGTGCGCATCATGCGCAGGCTCAGGCATCGCAATCTGCCCCGGACGATCGCCGGCGGCGTCGACTCCTCCGGCCTGCCGTACCTGGCGATGGAGTTCTTCGACGGCGAGTCCCTCAGTGACCTCATCACTGAGCATCCTCAGCTCCCGGTCTCTTGGGTCGCGGCTCTGGGAGCGCAGATGGCGGACGCGCTGTTCGCCGCTCATGCCGTCGAGGTCGTCCACCGCGACCTCAAGCCCAGCAACGTGATGCTGCTGCGCGGTGGCCTGGTCAAGGTCCTCGACTTCGGCGCGGGCCAGATCATCGGCGACATCGAGCATGGCAAGATCACCAGTACCGGCGTGACGGTGGGTACCGCCCGCTACATGGCCCCCGAACAGTTCCGTGCCTCAGCCGTCACCCCGGCCGCCGACCTGTACGCCCTGGGTTGCGTGCTTTTCGAGATGCTCACCGGGGTTCCGCCGTTCCACAGCGAGTCCGCCTATGAGCTCGCTCAGAAGCACCTGTCGGAGCACCCTCCCCCCATCAGCCTGCTCCGCTCCGACGTTCCCCAGGACCTCTCGCGTCTGGTGGAGCGGTTACTCGCCAAGGACCCGGCCGACCGACCCGCCGACGCGGTCGCCGTCAGGGAGGCGCTGCTACCGCTCGCGGACGGGGCGGCGCACGTTCCGGGCTGGTCGGACTTCGATCCGGTGGCGTGCCTCAAGACCAGGCCAGCCGATCAGGCGCAGGCTCCCAGCTCGGATACGGGGCCTGCGCACGCGAGCGCAGGCATGGACGTCTTCGGTGTCCACCAGCGACTGCTCAAGGACTACAGGGCGTTCACCGGGGGCGGCACGATCATCCGCGACGGCCGGATCGCGGCCTTCGTGGAGGACGACCTGGACGCCAAATCCCAGTGGCCCGACCCGTGGGTGTCGCTGAACCCGTTCTTCAAGTCGGGCGGAACCGTGCTGGAGGCGTCTCAGAACGGGACCCTGCACTCGGAGTGTGCCCGCATCTTCCAGGCCGGCAAGACCGAAGACGGCACGGAGTGCGACGGCCGGCCGCTGACGCTCCACCAGCACCAACTCGAAGCCATCAAGACCGCACAGTCCGGCGCTTCATACGTGCTCACGACCGGCACCGGCTCCGGCAAGTCCCTCGCCTACATCGTGCCGATCGTCGACAGGGTGCTCAGGCAGCGGGACCAGGAGGGGTCCAAGGCTCGTAAGCGGGTACGCGCGATCATCGTCTATCCGATGAACGCCCTGGCCAACAGCCAGCTCAAGGAGCTGGAGAAGTACCTCAGGGATGGTTATGGCACCGGGCGGGAGAAGGTGCGCTTCGCCCGCTACACGGGTCAGGAGGACGAGGCCGCCCGCAAACAGATCCGCGACAATCCGCCGGACATCCTGCTCACCAACTACGTGATGCTGGAGCTGATGCTCACCCGGCCCGAGGACCGCAGGTCGCTCATCAAAATGGCCGAGGGGCTCGAATTCCTGGTCTTCGACGAACTGCACACTTACCGCGGCCGGCAGGGCGCCGACGTGGCCCTGCTCATCCGCCGGGTGCGCGACGCCTGCCGTGCCACCAGCCTGCAGTGCATCGGCACGTCCGCCACCATGGCCACCGAGGGCACGGCCCAGGACCGTCGAACCGAGGTGGCACGCATTGCGACGACACTCTTCGGCACGCCCGTGGACGCCTCGAACATCATCGGCGAGACACTGGTCCGCGCCACCGGGGACCCGCCGGAGACGCTGCCGGTCGAGCGGCTCATCGCGCCGGGGGCGCCGCGCGCCTACGAGGACCTGGTCAAGGATCCGCTGGCCCGCTGGATCGAGACCCGCTTCGGGCTCGCCCTCGACGAGGAGGGACGGCTGGTCCGCCAGCAGCCCGCGAAGATTGAGGACGCCGCGACCGAACTGGCCGAGGTGAGCGGCCTGGCCCCGGAGACGTGCGCGGAGGCGATCCGGGCCACGCTGAAGGCCGGTTCAGAGGCATGCCACCCGCTGACCGGCCGCCCGCTCTTCGCCTTCCGGCTGCACCAGTTCCTGTCCAAGGGCGACACGGTGCACGTCACGCTCGAGGACGAGTCGAGCCGTCACCTGACCCGTGACTACCAGCTCTATCAGCCGGGCACCGACGGCAAGATCCTGCTGCCGCTGGCCTTCTGCCGCGAGTGCGGCCAGGAGTACCTGACGGTGTGGCGCTCGGAGAAGAACGGCAAGACCGTGTACGAGAACCGCCGCGAGACCGCCGCCACCGGAGGCAGCGGCGAAGACGGCTACCTCTACGTCGACTCCAACCATCCCTGGCCGGCCACCGTCGAGCAGGCGATGAAGGATCGGCGGCTGCCCGAGTCCTGGCTGGAGTTCGACGCGCACGGCGGGGAGGTGGTGCGTGACTCGTACCGGCCGAGGATTCCCCGCCTCGTCACGGTCGATCCGTACGGCGTCGAGGGGCAGGGCGAGCTGAAGGCCGCGTTCATCCCGGCGCCGTTCCTGTTCTGCCCGCACTGCGGGGTGAGCTACGAGCAGGTGCGCGGGAAGGACTTCGCCAAGCTGGCCCGGCTCGACCAGGAGGGCCGCTCCTCGGCGACCTCGCTCATCTCCGCCTCGATCGTCCGCTCGCTCAAGGAGGTGCCGGCCGAGGCGTTGAAGAAGGAAGCCCGCAAGCTGCTGACGTTCGTCGACAACCGGCAGGACGCCTCCCTTCAGGCAGGGCATTTCAATGACTTCGTCCAGATCACTCAGCTTCGCAGCGCGCTTTACCACGCGACCACGGCGGCGGGCGAGGAAGGCATCCGGCACGAGGACCTGGCCTCCCGGGTCTCCGGAGCGCTGGGACTGAGCCCTGCCGACTACACGGCGGGTGATGATCCGCCGCCGATGATGGCCGCGAGCGCGGCGAAGACGCTCCGGGACGTCATCGCCTTCCGTCTCTACCTGGATCTGCAGCGAGGCTGGCGGGTCACCATGCCCAACCTGGAGCAGACAGGTCTGCTGATCATCGACTACGCGGACCTCGACTGGCTGGCCGGCAGGGACGAACGGTGGAGCGACACCCGTCCTGAGCTGCGCCAGGCCGAGCCGGGGCGGCGCGTCGAGATCATGCGTGCGCTGCTGGACGAGATGCGCCGGGCGCTGGCCATCGACGTCGAGTACTTCCGGGAGGACTTCGACAGCCTGCAGCGCGCGAGCGAGGAGCGGCTGAAGGATCCATGGCGGCTGGCCGGCGGCGACCGGCCGAAGGTGAGCACCGCCTATGCGCAAGGCTCCCGCCCCGGCATCGATCGTTCGGGCTTGTTCCTGTCCGGCAGGGGCAAGTTCGGCAAGTACCTGCGGCGGATGCACTTCCCTCAGGTGTCGGCAGACGACGCCCAGCGCATCATCGCGGACCTGATGAAGGTGCTGGCCAAGGCCTATCTGCTGACGGCGGTCGAGGTGGCACCGCAGCGGGCCGGCCGTTACCGCCGTCCTTCCGGGCCGCCCGTCACCGGCTACCGCATCGCCGCCGCCTGCCTCATCTGGCGGGCGGGCACCGGCGAGAGCGGCACACACGACCCGCTGACCCGCACCTACGCCAGCGGCGACGGCCCCCGCGTCAACGTCTTCTTCCGCGACCTCTACCGCGACACGGCCGCCGCGCTCGCCGGCCTGTCGGCCCGCGAGCACACCGCGCAGGTGTCACCGCAGGACCGGGAGCAGCGCGAGAAGGACTTCCGCAAGGCGGAGCTCAAGCTGCTCTACTGCTCCCCCACCATGGAGCTGGGCGTGGACATCTCCGAGCTCAACGCGGTCATGATGCGCAACGTGCCGCCCACTCCCGCCAACTACGCCCAGCGCAGCGGCCGGGCCGGCCGGCAGGGCCAGCCGGCGCTGGTCACCACCTACTGCGCCACCGGCAACAGCCACGACCAGTACTACTTCCGCCGCTCCGACCGCATGGTGGCCGGGGCGGTCCGCCCGCCGCGGCTGGACCTGGCCAACGAGGATCTGGTCCGCTCGCACGTCCAGGCCATCTGGCTGGCGGAAAGCGGACTGAGGCTGGGCAACAACATCCCGACGCTCATCGACCTCAGCTACGACGAGGGCGCCCGCCGCCCCAATCCCGAACTGCTCCTGCACGCCTACGTTGAAGCCGATGTCCGCGATGCGGAAGCTCGCCGGCGCGCGGTGACGGCGGCCCACAATGTGCTCGACGGGGTGCTGCCCGGTGCCGGTGAACCGCCCACCTGGTGGCACGACGAGTGGATCGAGGAGCAGGTGCGCCGCGCTCCCGAGGGGTTCGACCGATCGTTCGACCGCTGGCGCGACCTGTTCAGGGCGGCCCTCGCCGATCAGGCCGAGCAGAACCGGCGGCGCCTGGACCACACGCTCACCGACCGCGATCGCAAGATCGCCGAGCTGCAACGCAAGCAGGCCGAGACCCAGCTCGACCTGTTGAAGAACGAGAGCGTGGACAGCCGGTCACTGCTGTCGGACTTCAACCCGTACCGCTACCTGGCCAGCGAGGGCTTCCTGCCCGGCTACTCCTTCCCTCGCCTGCCGCTGGCGGCCTACATCCCCACGACAGGACGGCGCTACGGCGACGGGGACTACCTGCAGCGTCCCCGCTTCCTGGCGATCAGGGAGTTCGGGCCCGGTGCGCTGATCTACCACGAGGGCAACCGGTATCAGGTGGAGCGCATTCAGCTGCGTCCCGACGCCTCCGGCGAGGTGGTGACCACCGAGGCTCAGCGCTGTGCCGGTTGCGGCTACCACTATGACTCGGGCGACCGGGCCGACAAGTGCGACCTGTGCGACGCGGCACTGCCCACGCCGACGCGCGGCCTGCTCCAGCTGCACACCGTCTACACCCGGCGGCGGGAGCGGATCTCCTCCGACGAGGAGGAGCGGCGCCGCGCGGGCTTCCGGCTGGTGACGTCCTACCGCTTCAACGACCACGGGCAGCGGACGGGCCGCCGTGACGCGCTCCTGGCCGACGCCGCCGGGAAGCTCGCGACGCTCTCGTTCGGCGACTCCGCCACCGTGCGCATCTCCAACATGGGACGCCTGCGCGCCAAGAAGGACGAGCCGGACGGTTTCTGGCTCGACCCGGCCGACGGCCGCTGGCTGAACGAGCAGGCGGCGGCCGACGCCTCCGGCGACTCCAGCGAGATGCCGGTGGTCGACGCCGACGGCAACGAGAAGCGTCAGCGCAAGCGCGTCATCCCCTACGTGCAGGACACCCGTAACATCCTCGTGCTCAAGCTCGATGAACCTCTACCCGTGCCGGTCGCGCTCTCCTTGATGTACGCGCTGGAACGCGGTATCGAAGCCGCCTTCGAGCTGGAGGACTCGGAGTTGACCAGCGAGCTGTTGCCGCCCAACGAGGGGCCGCGGGATCGCATGCTCTTCACCGAGGCCGCGGAAGGGGGCGCCGGCGTACTTCGCCTGATGCAGTCGGAGCCTGACGCGCTGGCCCGTGCCGCCGCCGAGGCGCTGGAGATCTGCCACTTCGACCCCGACGGCGCCGACCGTGGTGGCCCTCGCCCGGACCGGAAGTGCGCCCGTGGCTGTTACGACTGCCTGCTCACCTACGGCAACCAGCTCAACCACACCGACATCAACCGGCATTCGGTCCGCGACCTGCTACTGCGCCTGGCTGCCGCCGAGGCCAGGCCGACCGGACGCGGTGAGAGCCGTACCGAGCAGCTGAACCGGCTGGCCGGCCAGTCGGAGACCGGGCTGGAGCGCCACTTCCTCGCGTGGTTGAAGGAGCAGGGGCTGCGCCTGCCCGACGAGGCGCAGACGTTCATCACCGAGGCGCTGGCCCGGCCCGACTACGTCTATCGGCTGCCCGGCGTCAAGCTGGCCGTCTTCGTCGACGGCCCGGTCCACCAGGACGCAGTGGTCGCCGAGCGGGACGCCGAGGCCGAGGAACGCCTCTTCGACCAGGGCTGGGACGTCATCCGCTTCCCGCACGACGCCGACTGGG
The DNA here is from genome assembly GCF_044459705.1 of Nonomuraea sp. NPDC050227. NCBI lineage: Bacteria > Bacillati > Actinomycetota > Actinomycetes > Streptosporangiales > Streptosporangiaceae > Nonomuraea > Nonomuraea sp. NPDC050227. The sequence continues at coordinate 42,108 of NZ_JBITJF010000020.1, forward strand.
CGGCGGTCGTGACCCGGAACGAGCGCTACTTCGGAGCCATGACGACACGAGGGAACAGCTGATGCCCGCCTACTCCGCAGGCTCCCTGGTCTCGGCCAGAGGCCGCGACTGGGTGGTGCTCCCCGAGAGCGCCGCCGACATGCTGGTGCTGCGCCCGCTGGGCGGCTCCGACGACGACGTCGCCGCCGTGTTCCCCGGGCTCGAGGACGTCGTCAGCGCCACTTTTGTGCCCCCCTCCCCGAAGGACTTGGGCGACCAGCACGCCGCCGGTCTGTTACGGTCGGCGCTGCGCATCGGGTTCCGCTCGGGCGCGGGGCCGTTCCGATCGCTGGCGGGAATCGCGGTGGAGCCGCGCGCGTACCAGCTGGTTCCGCTGATGATGGCGCTACGGCAGAAGACGGTCCGGATGCTGATCTCCGACGACGTGGGCATCGGCAAAACCGTCGAGGCCGGCCTGATCGCCGCCGAGATGCTCGCCCAGGGCAGCGCAGACCGGCTGGCCGTCCTCTGCTCTCCGGCACTGGCCGAGCAGTGGCAGGAGGAGCTGCGCACGAAGTTCGGCATCGACGCCGAGCTCGTCTTAGCCTCCACGGTCTCGAAACTGGAGCGGGGCCTGGACCTGGGGCAGTCGCTCTTCGACCGGCACCACAAGGTGATCGTCTCCACGGACTTCATCAAGTCCACCCGGCACCGCGACGACTTCGTCCGGCACTGCCCCGACCTCGTCATCGTCGACGAGGCGCACACCTGCGTCGCGGCCGATGACAGCACCTCCACCCAGAACCAGCTCCGCTACGAGCTCCTGCAGCGGATCGCCAAGAAGCCCGAGCGACACCTGCTGCTGGTGACCGCGACACCGCACAGCGGTAAAGAGAGCGCCTTCCGTAACCTGCTGGGCCTGCTCAGCCCCGAGCTGGCCTCGGTCAAGCTCGACTCGGACGCCGGGCGGCGGCTGCTCGCCCAGCACTTCGTACAGCGCAAGCGGGCCGACGTACGCCGCTTCCTCACCGTCAACGACGGGCTGGCCGACGACAGCCAGCGCGAGGACACCTCCTTCCCCTCCGACCGTTACTTCAAGGACGAGACCTACCGCCTCTCCCCCGGCTACCGGGCGCTGCTCGAAGACGCCATCGCCTACGCCGGCGAGCGGGTGTCGGCGGCCGGCGAGCAGGGGAAGCGGGAGTCCCGCATCGCCTGGTGGTCGGCCATCGCACTGCTGCGCTCCATGGTCTCCTCACCCCGTGCCGCCGCCCAGACCCTGCAAACCCGGTCGGCCGCCGCCGTCGCCGCGAGCCCGGAGGAGGCGGACCGGCTGGGCGCCCCACTGACCAGCGACGCCTCCGACAGCGACGTCATGGAGGGCCTCGACGTCGCGCCCGGTGCGGAGACCGATGGGGCGCAGGCGCGGCTGGCCCGACTCGCCGAACGCGCCGCGAAGCTGGAGGGCCCGGACGAGGACCTGAAGCTGGCCGCCTTGGTCAAGCACCTCAAGGTGCTGATCCGCGAGGGCTACAACCCGATCGTCTTCTGCCGCTACATCCCCACCGCCGAGTACGTCGCCGAGCATCTCGACGGCAAGCTCGGCAAGAAGACCGTCATCCGGCACGTCACCGGCACCCTTTCCCCGCAGCAGCGCCTGCAGCGCATCGAGGAACTGGCCGACGAGAGCGCCGACGCACCGCGCGTGCTGGTCGCCACGGACTGCCTGTCGGAGGGCGTCAACCTCCAGCACCACTTCGACGCCGTCGTCCACTACGACCTGGCATGGAACCCGACCCGCCACGACCAGCGCGAGGGCCGCGTCGACCGCTACGGACAGAAGCGCGACGTCGTCAAGGTCATCACGCTGTACGGCAGCGACAACGGCATCGACGGCAAGGTCCTCGAAGTCCTGATCAAGAAACACCGCCAGATCCGCAAGGACCTCGGCATCTCCGTCTCCGTCCCGGACGCCGCCTCCACGGGCGTCACCGACGCCATCGTCGAATGGCTGCTCATGCGCGAGCGGCAGCCCGACCAGGAGGCGCTGTTCGAGCTGGAGGAGCTCGACCGCAAGGCCGAGGCGCTGGAGACGGAGTGGAGCTCGGCCGCCGAGCGCGAAAGCACCTCCCGCTCCCGCTTCGCCCAGCGTTCCATCCACCCGGAGGAGGTGGCCCGCGAGGCCGCCGCCATCCGCGACACCTTGGGCCGCTCGGACGAGGTGCGACGGTTCGTACGGAACGCGCTGGACGCGCTGGACGGCGTGATCCGTGAGAGCGCAGTCCCGGGCGACTTCACCGCTGACATCAGCGGAACCCCGGCCGGCCTCCGTGACGCAGTCGCCCCGGTGATCGGCGGCGAGTTGAGCCGCCCGATCCCGTTCCGCACCACGCCTGCGGTGGCGCGGGGCGAGGCCGCTCTCGTCCGCACTGATCCTGTGGTCGGGGCGCTGGCCGGGTACGTGCTCAACACCGCCCTGGAGACCGAGGGCAGGCGGCCGGCCAGGCGCTGCGGGGTGATCCGCACCGACGCGGTGCGGACCCGTACGACGTTGTTGCTGGTGCGCTACCGCTTCCATCTCACGCTGCCGTCCCGCTCGGGCGAGAAGCAGCTCGTCGCCGAGGACGCCCGGCTCCTGGCCTTCCAGGGCTCGCCCGCCGGTGCGCTCTGGCTGCCGCCGGAGGAGGCGCTCCAGCTCATCGACGCGACCGCCGATGCCAACACCGACCCGGTCTTCGGCGAGCGCACCATGACCCGCGTCCTCGGCGGCCTGCCCGCTGTCGCCGGTCGGCTGAGCGAGTACGGCAAGCAGCTCGAGGCCGAGCTGGAGGACTCCCACCGCCGGGTGCGCAGCGCGTCCGGCGAGATCGTCCGAGGTCTGGACGTCACCGTGCAAGAACCCGCCGACATCCTCGGCGTCTATGTCTACCTGCCCGCCGGAGGGGCCGCCTGATGTCCGCAGTCACCCGCAACCAGGTCTTCTCCGCCATCCACACTGTCGGTGGGTTGCTGCCCGCCGACATGCTGCTGCGCATCTCGGAGGGCAAGGGCGTCCCCGGCTGCCTGCCGGCCGACTACAAGGTCATCGGCTCCCGTACCGTGCGGGACGACGCCGAGCGGCACTGGGAGTACCTCAAGTCGGTCTGGAAGGAGCTGCGGGAGAAGCTTCCGCTCGCGCCCGAAGCCGAGACACCAGCCGATCCCACCGGTCTGGCGATCTCGCAGTGGCTGGTGCCGCTCTTCGCGGAACTCGGCTTCGGCGAGCTCTCCGCCGTGGGCACCGCCGGCCTCCCGTCCGACGACGGCAGCCGTACGTTCGCGATCAGTCACCGCTGGCAGCACGTCCCGATGCACCTGGTCGCGTGGAACACCGATCTGGACAAGCACCGCCGGGGTCACATTCCGCCGCAGTCGCTCGTCCAGGAGTTCCTGAACCGGACCGAGGCCCACCTGTGGGGGGTTATCACCAACGGGCGGCGGCTGCGGCTGCTGCGTGACTCCAGCGCGCTGGCGACGGCCTCGTATGTGGAGTTCAACCTTGAGGCGATCTTCGACGGCGAGCTGTTCAGCGAGTTCGTGCTGCTCTATCGGCTGCTCCACTACACCCGCTTCAGGACCGAGGACGGCGAGGCGCCGTCGGCCTGCTGGCTGGAGAAGTGGCGGGTCGAGGCCATCGTCTCGGGCGTACGTGCTCTGGAGAGCCACCGTGACGGCGTCCAGCGGGCGATCACCGCGCTCGGAACGGGATTCCTCAAGCACCCGGCGAACGAACGACTCCGGGCAGAGCTGGACGTGGACAAGTTCCATGCCGCGCTGCTCCGGCTCGTCTACCGGCTGATCTTCCTGTTCGTCGCCGAGGACCGCGGTGCCCTGCACACGCCCGAGGCGGATCAGCACACCCGCGACCGCTATGAGAAGTACTTCTCCTCGGCCCGCCTCCGCCGCCATGCCATTCGCCGGCGCGGCACCTCCCACACCGACCTCTACCAGGCGTTAAAGATCGTCCTGGATGCTCTGGGAGACGAGGACGGCCGGCCGGAACTCGGCCTGCCCGGCCTGGGCGGGCTCTTCGACGACACCAAGGCGGACGCCCCGCTGCAAGGCGCGCTGATCTCGAACGCCCACCTGCTGGAGGCTGTCCGGCACCTGGCCCGGGTCAAGGACGAGGGCACGGCCAGGTGGCGCACCATCGACTACCGCAACATGGGCGCGGAGGAACTCGGCTCCATTTACGAGTCCCTGCTGGAGCTGATCCCCAAGCACAGCGAGGTGGACCGCACCTTCGAGCTCGTCAACCGCCTGGGCAACGACCGTAAAAAGACCGGCTCCTACTACACGCCCAGCTCACTGATCGAAACCCTGCTCGACTCCACTCTCGATCCCGTCATCGACGACGCGCAGAAGCGGGGCGAGATCAGGGCGTCGGCGGCGGGCGAGCCGGACGCGTCCGATCGCATCGTCACCGAGTTGCTCTCCCTGACCGTCTGCGACCCGGCCTGCGGCTCCGGCCACTTCCTGGTCGCCGCCGCCCGCCGCATCGCCAAGCGAGTCGCGGCCGTACGCGAGGGCAACCCGGAGCCGACGCTGGACGCGGTACGGCATGCGCTGCATCAAGTCATCGCGCAGTGTGTGTACGGGGTGGACCTCAACCCGATGGCGGTCGAGCTGGCCAAGGTGTCGCTGTGGCTGGAAGCCCTTGAGCCGGGCAAGCCGCTGGGCTTCCTGGACGCGCAGATAAAGCACGGCAACGCCCTCATCGGCGCGACGCCGGCCCTGATGGAGAACGGCATCCCGAACAAGGCGTTCAAGGCGGTGGAGGGGGACGACCCCAAGTTCGCGGCGTTCCTGGAGAAGCAGAACGACAAGGAGCGTTCAGGGCAGAGCACTCTGTTCCCTCTGGACACCGAGACGAAGGCGACCAACACCGCCCTTGCCTCCGGCCTGCGTGCCATCATCGACGCACCTTCGGGCACGCTCGCCCAGGTCCACGACCAAGAGGCGGCCTACCGGGCCTGGAATTCCGCGCCTGAGTACGTCCAAGCCCAGCACCTGGCCGACGCCTGGTGCGCGGCGTTCATGTGGCACAAGGCCAAGGACGCTCCTCCCGCGATCACTCACGACATCTTCCGCGCGCTGCGGAGTGGGCAGGCCGCCGCTCTTCCTCAGACCACTCACGACGAAATCGAGCGGCTACGCGATGAGTACCGGTTCTTCCACTGGCACCTGGCCTTCCCTGACATCTTCACCGTCCCAAGGCACCCCGGGCCGGACGTCGATCCCGCGACCGGTTGGGCGGGCGGCTTCTCCTGTCTGCTGGGCAACCCTCCGTGGGGGAGCCTTGACTTCGAGGACAAGAAGTACTTTAGCGTCGTCGAACCCTCTATCGCCGAAATTTCCGGTGTCGAACGCAGTTCCCGCATCGCTGCATGGTCCCACGAGAATCCCGACGCCGGCGTTCGCTATTGGAATGATCGTCGAAAGACCAAATCGGAATTTCATTTCGCAGGAAATTCCGGAACATACCCACTCTGCGCCAAAGGCCTCTCGGTCAAGGGCGTAACCATGCTCCAGGTGGATCAACTCTTTGCCGAGCGCTTCACACAAATCGCCCATCCTAGAAGCCGTCTCGGCTGCATAGTCCCAACAGCAATCGCAACAGGCGCCGGATCGCAATACTTTTTTAGGGAAATAGCACAACGACGAGCCATAGCGTCTATATATGACTTCGAGAACAGAAAGAGGCTCTTCACTGGAGGAGTCCACCTTAGCCAGCGCTTTTGCCTGCTGTCCCTATCAGGGCAAGCAGTAAAGTCACTAGAAGCCAGGCTTGCCTTCTTCCTCCTCGACCCCTCAGATCTGGATGACGCCGAACGCACTTTCAAACTCAGCCCCGAGGAGATCGCCCTTATAAATCCGAACACAGGTAATCTCCCCGTCTTCCGAAGCCGGAGGGACGCCGACATTACGCTTGCCGTGTACAGCCGTTTCCCCATTCTCCATCACGAGAATAACCGCTATTCCAACTTCTGGAACATCACCTTCAAGGCAACCTTTTTCCACACCAAAGACGACTCGGATCTATCTCGCAGGCGAATCGAACTCGAAACCCAAGGCTGGCAACTGAACGGCAATATATTCGTCCGAGAAGAAGAGCGAATGCTTCCACTTTACGAAGCAAAGATGGTGGACTTCTTCAATCATCGTGCAGCCGATGTCGTCAAGAGCGAGACAGCAGTAAGCCGACAGAACCAGCCACAATACCTGACAGTCCAAGACCTACAAGATCCTGCACGAGTCGCCATGCCACTTAACTGGGTGGCCGATAAAGGGATGATCCCAACACGGAGGAAGGGGAAAGAACGAACCATTCCTGGAGTCGCCGAGCGCCTTAAGGAGCTGAATTGGGATCATGACTGGCTCTGCGGTTGGTGCGATGTGACAGCCTCGACCAATGAGCGCACAGCAATACCGGCATTCTTGCCTCGTACCGCTGTGGTTGAAACATTCCCGCTGATGTTCCCAGATGTGCCGCCTCGGATGGTTTCGGCGCTAATCGCTGCTCAAAGCTCACTGGTGTTCGACTACGTAAGCCGACAGAAAATTAGCGGCGCTCACCTGAAACTGTTCGCGTGGAAGCAGCTCCCTGTACCTACCCCCCAAATGCTAGAGCCGCATACTGCATTCCTCACACCGCGCGTCCTGGAGCTCGTCTACACCGCTTACGACATGACCGGACTAGCCCATGACCTTGGCGACACCGGCGACCCATTCCGATGGGACGAAGAACGTCGCGCCCAGATCCGGGCCGAACTCGACGCGTACTTCTTTCATCTCTATGGGATCAATCGACCAGACGTGAACTACATTCTGGAGACCTTTCAGTCAGTAAATGGCGGACTCAAGAACAACGAAATCGCCAAGTACGGCACTTACCGCACTAAAGCCCTCGTGCTTGCCGAGTATGACCGCATGGCACTCTGCGGCGTCAGCCTGCACACACCTCTCATAGACGGCGAGAACTACACCTCCCCCCTCACTCCCTCACCCGGCCAAGGCCCCCGCCATGATGAACAGCAAAATCCCGGCACAGCCAACGGCCAGATTTTGGAGCCTGCCCCAGGCCCTCAGGTGTGTGCAGGCACTGGAAAGGAGGGCCGCCTGGAGTTCCAGGACGGATGGGAAGACTGGTGGGTTCACTGCCCCGTCTGTGGCTGCAAATGGATGGGCGGCAGCTCTGTGATCGAACCACACCAGCCGTACCGATGAAGTGAGGCCAGATTCTCCTACCCAATCATGTGGACAGCGAGACATCCGACAGGGGCTCGAACAAGTCTGAGGGAAGCATGCTTGTTCTGACGACCTGCTACGCATAGCTTTGCCCGACGACATCGATAACCGAAATTGTAGCTCCACTCCGTCCTTCATCCCACACACGGAGGCAAGTCCTATTCGGTGTTCGAGTTAGTCGAACTCGCCCTCCTTGACAGCTCTGATGAACGCCCTCCAAGCACCAACCGTTAATGCAAGAGCTGGCCCATCCGGGTTTTGAGTCTCGTACGGCCCGGCGGGACGCGGGCTGGCTATCGTCGCGGCCTACTCCGAGCAATGGGGTGTCGATCCGACGCCGGACGACAAGATCGTCTGGTTCGTCTGCGAAGGACGGCAGGCCCCATGAACGAGTCGTCGACGTCAGTGAGGGCTTCTCTCTCGGCCGCAACAACCAACCACCCCGTCCGGCCGCCAGGTCACCGACCTGCGCGTGACAGGTGTCCGCGTTTCGAGCTCCAACTGATTCTGCCGCTCGGACGACGTGCTGATTTCCGGCCCGCAGGATTGGATCACTCTGTCGCAAGTGTCTGTAACAGACGATCAAAGGCAGTGATATCAGCGCATACGACTGCGCGAGCGAAATTGATCTTCCTTTTGCCGCCGTTGAACCTCTTCGGAAAACGGCGCATATTGGCATGGTGGAAAAAGTTAGGCTCGATACTCAGGCCTTGGATGGCCTCGATCGCCTCTAGCATCTCACTGGGAGTTTCCGGATGGATCTTCACTCTGATCGCCTGGCTGAGGTCGCGCTGGCGGTCGAGATAGATCGTCACGCAGCTTGCCGGATGGTGTAATTCGCAGACCTTCACCAGTAAGTGGGTCAGTTCATATCCCCGGTCAGCCGCGACGTTGACGAGGCGCTGCTCGACGTCCGTCAGGGGGCGCTGGGTGAGATTCATTCGGACTCCTCGATCGACGCCAATGCACACGTTACCCTCGATGAGGACGACTCATGTGGTGTCCAGCTCAGCAAACGGCACACCCATGGTGATACGAAAGCCCCTGACGACCGTCAGGCTCTCACCTTCAATTGGTGGACACGCTGTTTGGACAAACCCATGACCCGAGCTGTATCCGGCTCCGACCAGTGGCTCGTTAGCACTCTCGCGGCTTTGACCGCGAGTTCCGCAGCGCGCTTGGCATGCGTCTCGGCTAGTTCCTTCTCGCGGCTGTATTCCGCAACCACTCCCGCCACCTCTTCGGGAAGGTCGAAGACGAACTCCACCGCGGGAGTCTCCTCGGGCCATGCCCATGCGTGAATTTCCGCCAAGTCACGCTCCAGTTGGGACAAGGAGCTTGCCACACCCACTCCGTCAACCTCGCCGGTAGGGCAGCGGGACACCCACCGCCGGTTCTCGTAGGTGACGACATACGTAATCGTCTTGCTCATCGGCTCATCCTTTCTACGACCGCCTCCAGCCGCTTCACGGCTTCGCGAAAGAGTTCCGGGTCGCGATCCGGGTCGGCAGGCATCATGACGGGAACCGAGATGACGCCATCCTTGATCACACGCAGGGCGCACATGTCACCCCTGAGGTGGTACAGCCAATCAGCTGTGGCACCTGCGGCCGCCATGATCGTTGCGATCTCGGCGAGTTTCCGCATGTGCGGAGGAAGGATCTCGGTCACAGCATATACTCTATCAGGCTAGGAAGCCACCTCCTATCCTGATAGGAGACACCCTCCTAGCATGCAGTCCTCCCCTGTCGCAATCGACCGGGATCGCTGGCTGCGCCGCGTGGCTCGGCCATACCCTGGTGCCTCCACTCATGCAGGAGGTTCCGCGTGCCGCAGCTCGCCTTCGCCAACAGTTTCTGGGAGAGCTTCGATGCTCTGGAGAAGCCGGTCAAAGCGGGCGTGCGCAAGGCCATGAAACGCTTCCAGCAGCTCTCCATCGCCGAGCTCTACGCCGACAAGGGCCTGCACCTGGAGTCGGTGGTGAACGCACGGGACCCACGAATGCGGACCATCCGTATCACCGAGTTCTGGCGTGGAGTGGTCCTGGCCCCCGACGACGGGACCGACACGTTCCTGCTGCTGAACGTCGTCCCGCACGATGAGGCCTACGGGTGGGCGGCCAAACGGCTCTACACCGTCAACTCCGCCACGCACTCCCTGGAAGTGCGCAACGTCGTCGCCATCGAGCAGCTCACCCCGGCCCTGGAGCAGGCTGCGGCCGAGGCGCCGTCACTGCTGTTCGCCGCGCACTCCGACACCGTGCTGCGCGATCTGGGCATCGACGACCAGGTCCTGCGCGCTGTACGGACCATCATCGACCAGCCGCAGCTGAACGCGTTCGCCTCCCTCCTGCCCGAGGACCAGTTCGAGGTCCTGCAATATCTCGCCGAGGGGTTCTCGCCCGATGAGGTCTATCAGCAGGTCGTGGCCGAACGCCGCCCCGCCGACGCCTCTGCGGACGCGGACCAGAGCCTTGAGCGGGCGATCATCAACACCACCACCCGCATCACCCTGGTCAGCAGCGCGGACGAGCTGACCGACGTGCTCAGCAAGCCGTTCGCCGCCTGGCGGGTCTTCCTGCATCCCTCGCAGCGGCGCGTCGCCTACCGCCCCTCCTACAACGGGCCGGCCCAGGTGACGGGCGGCCCGGGGACGGGCAAGACGGTGGTCGCGCTGCACAGAGTCAAGCATCTGCTCACCCGCTCCCCCGGCAGCCGGATCCTCCTCACGACGTACACCACCGCGCTCGCGGCGGCGCTACGGGAGAATCTGGCGCTGCTTCTCGACGACGACAAGCAGCTCGCGAGGGTGGACGTCACCACGGTGAACGCCTACGCCTACCGCGTCGTGCGGGCGCTGACCGGCCGCACGCCGAAGATGATCGGGGACGCCGACGAGCGCCAGATCTGGCGGCGCATGATCAAGCGGCTGGACCTGCCATGGACCGAGCAGTTCCTGCACCAGGAGTACCGGCATGTCGTCCTCGCACAGCGGATCACCTCGCGGACCGAGTATCTCCAGGCGACCCGGCGCGGCCGGGGCACGGCGATCGGGCCGCGACAGCGGGAGCAGGTCTGGGACGCGGTCGAGGCGTTCACGGCGGAACTCCGCAGCGGCGGTGTCAGCACCCACCTGCAGCTCTGCGCGGAGGCGACCCGCCTGCTCGGCGGCTCCGACCTGAGGCGGTACGGCTTCGACCACGTCATCGTGGACGAGGCTCAGGACCTGCATCCGGCGCAGTGGCGGGTGCTGCGCGCTGCCGTCCTCGACGGTCCGGACGATCTCTTCATCACCGGTGACCCACACCAGCGGATCTACGACTCCAAGGTCTCGCTCGGCTCACTGGGCATCTCCGTGGCCGGGCGGAGCGGCCGGCTGCGCATCAACTACCGCAGCACGGCGGAGATCCTCACCTGGTCGACCGGCCTCCTCGACGGCTCGCGCGTGGAGGACCTGGGGGGACAGGGCAACGAGAGCCTGTCCGGCTACCGCTCCCTTCTTCACGGCAAGCGCCCGCGTACGGCCGGTTTCCCGGGCGAGCAGGCCGAGGTCGCGGCGGTCGTGGAACGGGTGCGGGATTGGGTCGGGCAGGGGGTGCGGCCGAGCGAGATCGCCGTGTGCACGCGATTCAACATCCTGCTGAACAAGGTGCACGAACGGCTGGTGGCCGAGGGCATCCCGGCGCTCAAGGTCAAGGACCAGCCGTCGGCGAACGCCGACGGGGTTCGCCTGGCGACCATGCATGCCATGAAGGGGCTGGAGTTCCGTTGCGTCGCCGTGGTGGGGGTGACCGCGAGCGCCGTGCCGTTCGCGAAGGAGATCACGCCGGTCGAGGTGGATCGGCTCCAGCACGACAGCGACATGTTACGAGAGCGCTGCGTGCTTTTCGTCGCCTGCACGCGGGCACGCGAGGCGCTCTACGTGTCGTGGAGCGGCGCGCCCAGTCCGTTCGTCTCAGAGCAGTCCCGACAGCAGATCTAGAACACCTGTGCGAGCTTTCTGGCCACCTTACCTACTGGAGGGTATGATGAAAACTGCGTCAACACAGTCACGCTTAAGGTTGGAAACCTGAGCGGGCCGGTTCTCCGGGAGGGCTTGATATTCATGGGCGAGCGCCCTGTCATGGTGACACTCGCCGAGATCGCGCGCATCGCAGGGGTCGGACGGGCCGCCGTCAGCAATTGGCGAAGACGGCATCACACCTTCCCCTCCCCTGTCAGCGGCACGGACACCAGTCCCCAGTTCTCCCTGGTCCAGGTTGAGGAGTGGCTGCGTGAGCACGACAAGCTAGGCTCGTCCACCGGTTCACTCGAACGCCTCTGGCCGGCTTACGAGGCCCTGGGCGATCGTGATCGTATGGGGCGGGTCATCGCCGAATTCGGCGCGCGACTGCGAAACGCGCCGCATCGCGAACTCGATCCCGGTGAAGAGCGTCTGGTCGATCAGGCTCTTGAGCTCTCCCTGCACGAAGGCGGCCGCGAGACTTTCCAATACCTTCTCGACCGGTGGCTCGGCACGCACATACGTCAGATCACCACCACACCGCCTCCGCTCGCCTCGTTCATGGCGGAAGTAGCGGCCCACGCCAGGCCGGGAAGGATCAGCACACTGCTCGACCCCGCCTGCGGCGCCGGCGGGCTGCTCCTGGCCGGCGTGGAACGCTGGAACGGGACATGCCGGCTGCTCGGCCACGAACGAGATCCCGTTCTCGCCATGCTGGCGACATCCAGATTGTCGCTGCTGGCCGAGACCGCCGAGATCGACGTCAGAACGACCGACACCTTGCGGAGCGAGTCTCCGGCCGGTGGCGCTGATGTGATCCTCTGCAATCCGCCCACCAATGAACGCGACTGGGGGCACGCGGAACTGGCCACCGATCGACGCTGGATCTTCGGCCTGCCACCACGCACCGAGTCCGAACTCGCGTGGGTGCAGCACATCGTCTCCGCGCTGGGCGATGACGGCGTCGCCGTCGTGCTTCTGCCGCCCGCGGTGGCCTCCCGCCGCGCGGGCCGTCGCATCAGGGCGGCGATGCTGCGTGCAGGATCGCTCAGAGCTGTCATCGCCCTGCCCCCAGGCGCCGCTCCCCCCTTTGGAGTCGGCCTGCACCTGTGGATCCTGCAGCCACCGGGCCAGCGCCGAGCCTCTCCTGCAGTTCTCATGGTGGACACGGCCGACTGCCGAGCCACCTTGTCAGCCGCCCGCGCTCACGCTGTCGACTGGGACGCCGTCCGAGATCGGGCATTCGGCGCGATGGCCGGCAAGGCGCAAGAGGGCAGCATCGAAATACCGGTCCTCGACCTGCTGGGCGAGGAGACCGACCTGACGCCGGCACGGCATGTGCCCACCAGTGTGTCGGTGTCGGTCGTCAGCCATCGCCGTACCTGGCGGCAGTTCGACTCGAGCCTGCAGGAAGCGCAGGATCTGGGAAAGATCCTGCGCGATCTCGAGGTGGTGCGGGAAGTGGCGGACGCCCACGCCGTACCGGTCGCCGACCTCGAACAAGCCGGCACGCTTGCGCTGGCACCAGGGCAGGCGATCCCGGACGGATACATCCGGCGGGGTGAGCGACCCGATGACGGGGTTCCAGTGCTCACCGTCGCGGACCTGCGAGAGGGACAGCCACCTCAGTTCTGGATAGCCGCCGAGGACGTCGAGCAGCTCGAACGGGACAAGGGCGTCACCGTGACATCGTCCAACGACGTGGTGGTGGTCGTTCCGTCAGCCGAGTTCAGCGCCTGGGTGGACGCGTCGGCCCCCACGGTCCTGGGGCCGCACATCCATCGGCTCCGGCCCGACACTGAGCGTCTTGACCCATGGTTCCTGGCCGCCTGCCTGCGTGCGCACTTCAACGCGCGGCAGGCCGGCACACACGCCACCACCACATCGCGAGTGGATCCGCGACGTCTCCTGGTGCCCAGTATTCCTGTCGACGAACAGCGCCGATACGGCGACATCCATCGGCGGCTCGTGCGCTTCGAACATGCCATCGCGGATGTGGCCAACGTGGGTGCGACGCTGAGCCGGACACTCACGGAACTTCTGGCCGCCGGGCGGCTCAGAGAGAGCTGAGCATCGTCTCGACCTCATCGCGGTGGCCCCACTCGGCCAGTTCGGCAGCGAACTCGCGACAGCGCCGATACACCTTGGGGGACGACCGAGGAAGATCGCGAAGCTCGCCGACCACCGTTCTCCACATGTCGAAGGCCGCCTCGGTGTCGTCCTTCTCCGGCACCAGGCATTCGGCGACGCCGACGCGGGCTTCCAAGAGAAGGTCCACGTCCTCTGCACCGAGAGGTGTGCGCTCCACGGCGCGGTACAGCCTGCCGGCTCCGGGCCAGTCCCCTTCGAGCCGGGCACGATCCGCGCGAACCAGCTGAGCCCGTACGACAAGGCGCTCACGCGGTCCCCAGGCCGCTTCCACCTCTTTCAACTGCGCCACCACCCGTTCCGCATGCTGGTCAGGCCGGTGTTCCAGTACTTCGCGCTCGGCGGCGTCGAGCAGGTCACCGAACTCGCGGCGGCTCGGCATCGTCCTGCGCCTGACAGAGGGGCGCTGCCGTTGCGCGGACGCCGGCTTCGCGGCCACGGCCGGTGAGTCGCGGCCTTCTCTGAAGGGCAGAGTGGGATCGGGGTCCAACCGGGGCGAGGGCGCGGAGTCACCGAGCCGGGGAAGATAGCGGCGCAGCACCTCCAGGCCGTCGGCCAGGGCCGGCCTGATCTCGGGCTCCTTCTGCAACATCCCCCAAGTCAGGTCGGCCAGGTCGGCGCCCACGGAGTACTGCGCGGGGTCGATGCGCGGCGGAGGATCGCTGCGGTGACGCTCCTCAACGCTCCGGTCAGGAAGATCACAAAATACCTGTTTCGCGGTGATGAACTCGTACAGCATGCAGGCGAAGCCGTAGAGGTCCGCAGCAAAGGTCGGATCCTTGACTCCTCTGATGATCTCCGGCGCCATGTAGCCGGTGCTGCCGGGCGTGTGGCCATGGCGGGTGTAGCGGGTGGCCTGCGGGTCGGTCGGCAGGGCGATGCCGAAGTCGATGATGTGGACGGCGCCGTCGCTCGCGAGCACCACATTCTGCGGCTTCAGATCGCGGTGCACGACGCCGCCCTGGTGAATCCTGTCGAGGATCTCCAGGATCTGTACGCCGATCGCGGCGGCGGCGGCCAACGACGGCCGGTGGGAGGAGAGGAAGTCGCGCAGGTTCTTTCCCGGGATGAACTCCATCACCAGGCACGGGTCCCCACGGAAACGGCCATGGGCGAGCAGGCCCGGAATGCCGGGGCCGGCGAACTTGTCCAGGAGGTCACGCTCGCGCTCGAAGCGCTTGAACGCCTCGCTGCGGACGGTTCGCTCATCGAGGTCGTAGGGAGACGACCAGTAGTCACGACCGAGCGCTTTGACCGCCACGGTCTTCCTTGACTGCAGATCCTCGGCCAGCCATACGCGCGCCATGCCCCCCGCCTTGAGGGTGGCGCTGATCCGGAACCTCTCGAAGAGCACGTCTCCTGGCCGCACTGCGTCTCCCCTGTTGCATGACGTTCACACTTGGCGTTCCGATTACAGAATACAGAGTCTCGCTTGACTTAGTTCACAGAGTCGGCTTCTCTATGACCGTGAGCACTTTCCCAACGCCCTCCGGCCTCAGTGGCCGATCCGACGTGGTCAGGATCGGCCTGCCCTTGCTCCGCGACGAGGCCGACGCCTGTGCCCGAGGGCGGGCACTACGGGCGCGCCCGCTCCTGACGCAGACCCCCGGGCGCTCTCGGAGGAAGCCCGTCCAGGACTTCTTCTTCACACCGGTGCAGAGCATGCTCGACGCGATCGAGTACCAGGGCAGCAGCGTGGAGGCTGCGCTGACGGACAGCCGGCACACCCGCAACTGTCACGCTGTCCACCGCGCGTGGGCACTCGACGCCGTGCTGACCTACCTCGCCGCTCGGGCACGGCACGAGGCCGCCGGATACCCGGTCACGTTTCCCGTGACCACCGAGTGGGTGGGACTGAGTCGGCTGCGCCAGCCGGACACGAGGGGGGTTGTGCAGTATGAGCGCACCGCCTGGTGCCGAAGGTACGCCACCCTGGACGGCTCGGCGCGGGAAATCTGGATTCCGTCCGTAGGTTCGGCCAAGGAGAACCGGTCGGAGGCGGAGATCGCGGCCGCCGCCGCGATCGCGGCAACCGGGGTCCCGGCTCGCGGGTCCTTCGGCGAGCCCTACCAGAAGGTGGATACCGATGTGGTCAAGCCGCAGCGGGTCCGCATCATCGGCGTCGGCCTCGCAGACGGCAAGCCCCTCGTCCTGGCGGACTGGGATGCAGAAGAGGCAGTGCGTCAGTTCGAGACACACGCTAAGAAGCGGTACGCCGCCGTCCTCGACGGGCGGGCACTGCGCCCGGGGTCGGACTGCACCACCTGTGAGGGACTCCTCGGGTGCACAGCTCTTCCCGAAGTTCCAGGACTGCTCGGTGCACCCGCCCCTCGCCGTCCTCGCAAGCGGCGTAGCGTCTCCATCAGCGACCTGCGTGCCTACAAGTCCTGCCCGGCGCGCTTCCATCTGACTCGGACCCTGTACATCAGGGACGGCCGGACCGAGAACGAGGCGATCCGCCGCGGCCGCGCCGTAGACGCCTGGCTGAACGGCCGGCACAGCCAAGCTGCCCGGATCCCTTGCCGGAACGTTCCATTGCCTACCGAGTTGCCGGGCCTGACGGAGGAGGAGCTGGGCCCCGCCGTCCGCATGATCAAGAAGCATCACGCCTCCTGTCCGCTCGACGGTCTGCCGGAGAACGAACTCGTCCGCACTCAGTGGCGGCTGGCCGCCTACGACCCCGTCCTCGACACGGTCGTCATCGCCGACCCCGACCTGCTCTATACCGAGGCGGGCGGCTGGGTGTGGCGTGAGACGAAGACCGCGTCGCGCCGTGCCTGGCACGGCCGTTCCCTGCTCAGCGAGTATCCGCAGCTCGCACTGGCCGTCCTGCTGCTGGCTGCCGGCGTCCCCGGCGGCGATCCCCGTCAGTCGCGGATCGAGCTGGAGATTCTCCGGGAGGACGGTTCGGTCTGTGAGGAGATCGACCCGTTCGATCAAGCCACCCGGGACGAGGCCCGCAAGATCGTCGCGGGGCTCGCCACCGGCTGGGCCAACGATGAGGCGTACTCCCCCACCCCCGGCGAGCACTGCGGTGATTGCGAGGTCCGCCGCTGGTGTGCCGTATCAGGAGTATCCCGATGACCACCGGCGCGCTGCCCGACCCCGCCGCGGACTGGACCGCTCACCGAGGCATTCCGCTGATCCGTACGCTGGCCGGCGCCCTGCTGGCGCTGGATGCGCAGACCGGCCTCGACGCGTTCTCCCTGCCCTACCCGGCGGAGGCCCAGCGGGCACTGGACCGCACGATCCTCGCCTGCCTGCTCAGGGAGGCCACGCCGCCGGCGAGCCTCACCGAACTGGTATTGTGGTGCAAGGAGGTACCTCTCGCCGACTGGCCGGTCGAGCTGCCGACGGACGCGATTGGTCCGGAGGACCGGCTGCTGGACGCGGATTCCGGGCGGCCGACCGAGCTCTGCCATGAATGGGCCGAACGCACCCGTGACAGCGCGCTGGCCTTCCGCGATCGAGAGATCATCCACACCGCGCTACGCCTGTGCCGGGCGGCTGGCGAAGAGGAGGCGTACACCGCCTTCCGCGGGCTGCTCGTCAATCGGCCGGTCCTGACCGCGCCGGAGAGCTTCGAGGTCCTCAATGACCTGGTGCTGGAGCCGGTACACGATCTGATCCGGCGTATCTACCTACCGGTTCCCGCGAGCTATCTGTACGACGGCGCATACGTCTGCTGCGCGCGCTGCCTCACGCTGCTGGTCCCCACGCACGGCGGGGGGTGGTGGTGTGAGCGTGACCACTGTCGTCGCCAGGGGCCGGCCCCTGCGGGCAGACGGCTGCGGCGGGAGGACACAGGCGAACTGCACCAGGTCGAACGACCCTTGCGGCAGTTCGTCACGGGCCCGGGACGTGCCGAGGCCGCGCTGCAGCAGGAGTTGTCGGCGTTGGGGCTGACCCTGCGGATGTGGCCGGGCTATGACGCCTACGACCTGCTCGTCACCTTTCCTGACGGTCACCGCTGGGCGATCGACGTGAAGGACTGGGCGAACCCCTTCTTCCTCGGCCGCTCGGCTCGCCCAGTGCCGCAGGAGCCTTCGTACGAAGAGGCGTTCTGGGTCGTCCCGCGCCATCGGGTCGTGACCAGGCGGGACTACATCTCCGTGTACGAGCGCAACCGTCCCCTCAACGCCCGCGACCTGCCTCTTCTCACCGACACAGACCTCGTCAGACGGGCCGAGGCCCGGCTCCGCAAGCAGAAGGGGAACTCGCATGCGTGACCGCGAGAGCTGGCACCGGCCCATCAGCCGCGAGCTCGGTCAGGTCTGGAACGGCCTGCCGGCAGGGCTGCAAGGTATGAAGCCTGCCCATCTGTGCCAGGTCGAACTGGCCCTGCGGCTCCTGGAACGGCTGGCCCCGGGGGAACCGGCCGAAGGTGTCTATACCCTGCTCGGCGGCTACCCCTTCGCTCACGCCGCCGGCCTGGCCCGGACCGCCGAACACGACACGATGCTCACCGCCGCCCGCCACCTGCTCTGGACGCTGCGCCGGCGCCGCGCCTGGCGCCACATGCTGGAGCTGTACCGCATGGTGCCGGCGAGGTTGCGCTCCTATGAGGTCCCGGAGGACGGCAGCTCTGTCTTTGCGTTGACTCCGACGATCGCGTTCGACCGGGTCACGGTCTACGATGACACGCTCGCCCGGCTGCCACAGCACTCGCGCAAACCGCTTGTCCCCGCCCCTGCGGGCCGCAGCGGGTTCATGGATCGCCGCCGCCCCACCTCCGTCACCATTCCAGAGGCGCTGATCTTCGATCCCCTACGCGGTCACGACCTGGCGCGGGGACGGCCGGGCGGGGGCACCCCGTTGACGATCACTCGCTCGGAGCTGCTGGCCACGGCCGTCTGGATGGATGAGCGAGAACGGGATCTGGGCCTGGAGCGCCGGGGCAACTGGGAGAAGAGGCTCGGCGAGTTGCGCTTCGCGCCTCGCGACGCCGACGGCCAAACCTTCAGCGAACGGGACGACATTCACCTCGACGGCCTCATGCACCTGGCCGGAATGGTGGGCGCGGGCAAGAGCACGCTCATGACGCTCCTGGCGGTTTGGGCTGCCCGCCGGGAGCTGCGCGTCACCCTCGTCGTCGGGGACGTCGCCGAGCAGCTGCGGCTCTGCGAGCTGCTGAACGACCTGGAGCTGTCCGCCGTACCGGTCCTGGGGCCGACCACTCGTGAAACCCACGTGCAGCGACTGCATCGCCGGCTCGCCTCGCGCGGCCTGCACAACCTGCTCGACCACGATGCGGCCGGTTTCGACGACCTCAGCACGGCGTGCGTGATCGACGCGCTACGAGGCACAGAGGCCATCCAACCCCTCCGGTACTCCGACGCGCCGTGCACCGCTCTGTACCCGGAGCAGCGTGCGGTTCAGCAGACTGCCGACATCGTCCTTCCTGAGCCGTACCAGCCGGGTGCGGCCGCGCAGAAGCGCCCGGCCGACGAGCTGCGAGGCGGTCAGCGTGGCTGTCCGGTGTGGGCGAGATGCCCGCGTCACCGCGCGGCACGCAACCTCGTCGAAGGGCTGATCTGGATCGCCAACCCGGCGAGCCTCGTGCAGAGTGCCGTCCCGCAGCACCTGAACGAGGAGCGGCTGCGCTATCTCGAACTCGCCTGCCTGCTCAGCGACATCGTCATCGTCGACGAGGCGGACTCGGTGCAGATGAAGCTGGACGAGATCTTCGCCCCCTCCGCGACACTCGTCCGCCCGGATCCCGACTCCTGGCTCGACCAGCTGCACACCCACAAGATCGAGGAGCTCTCACGGCGGGGCCGTCTGCCCCTCACCGACCAGGACATCGAGCGGTGGAACTCGGCGCTGACTGTCGTGACGGCCGCCACCGACCGGCTCTACCGGCTGCTCATTTCGGAAGCGGAGCTGCGCGACTGGGCGGACATCGAATACTTCAGCCCGTGGACTCTGCAGGAGAAGCTGCTCGGAGACTGGTTCGACGAGCAGCTTCCAGGCCCGGAGGGCGTGCACGACGAACGACAGCTGTACGAGCCCTATGACGGCGATCTGTCCGACGCCGATGAGAGTCGCGTTCTCCTCGATTCCCTCCGTGCGCAGCTCACCGGGCTCCTGGACGCCTTCCGCGATGATCCACTGGGCGACTCCGGCCCGTACGGCACGTGCACCGACGACCTGATCGACACCACGCGCGACCTCCTGCACACGCTCAACACGGCCCGTACCCGCGCTCGTGTCAAAGCTCTGCTGAACAAGCTGATCGAGAACACGCCCGCCTCCGCGCGGGACGACGCCTGGCGCGAACTGACCTGCAGGCGGCTGGAGTTCCTGCTCGTCCTGTCGGCGCTCCATCAGCGGCTGGAACGCCTGACATTCCTCTGGCCTCAGGTCGAGGCCGCCCTCCGGCTGGACTCCACTGGCAACGAACTGGCGAGGCGACCGCCGCTCGACTACGCACCGCTCATCCCCGAGGCCCCGATGGGCAACGTCCTGGGTTTCCAGTACCTCCCGGACGAGCGGGAGCGCGACGAAGACGGCAACAACAGCGGAACCCTGCGCTTCTTCCGGTGCGCGGGCGTGGGTCGTGAGCTGCTTCTCTCCCTCCACGACCTGGGAGCGGACCCGGGACAGGGACGCCCGGGCCCACACGTGGTGCTCATGTCGGGCACCAGCTGGGCCGGCGCGTCGACCCGCGCCCACGTCCTGGCGCCTGTGGGCGCCGTGCTCATGCCGTCGGAACGCTCGCTCGACGCGGTGGGGCAATCGCGGTTCGCCACGCGTTTCCTCTATGACGCCGACGGAGCGCCCATGAGTCTGTCCGGCACAGATCCCAAGGTCCGGCCAGTGGCCGCCAGGGCTCTCGCCATGCGTCTGGGCAGTCCCGGACGTGGTGGCGGTGCCAGCCCGCTGGAGGAGGAGCTGGCCCTGGTCGGGGACGACAACCGGCGCCGGGCGATCCTGCTCGTCGGTAGCTACCGGGAGGCGAACGCCGTCGCCGACACTCTGCATGGGATGGACCGCTGGCGGGGCAGGGTACGGGTGCTGGCCGCCGACGACGCCGATCTTGATCAGTCCGTACGCGGCACGGACCCGGCGGTCGCGGAACACGCCACCACGTTGCGGCGAGGCGACCTCGCCATGTTCGCCGAGGACCACGATGCCGAACTGCTGGTGGCGCCGTTGCTGGCGGTCGAGCGCGGGCACAACATCCTCAACGCTGATCGCAACGCGGCCTTCGGCACCGCCCTGTTCCTGGCCCGTCCACATCCCCGTCCCGACGACCTGACGCTGGCGATCTTCGCCGTGAACGACTGGGTCTGCCGCTTCGTCCGTGACCAGGGGCGGCCCGACAATCGCACGGGTCCGGCCACGTTCGGCGAGCTCGTCGCCAAGGCCGCCGGGCTCGATCGGGCCGGGCTCGACTTCCGCCACGAGGCGCGGCAGGAATGGCGTCGCCTGCTGTCCCGGCGCTACGTCTACTCACGGCTGTCGCCGTGGGAGAAGCGGGCTTTCGCTTGGGATCAGCTGGTGACCATGTGGCAGGTCATCGGCCGGCTCGTACGGGGCGGGGTGCCTGCCCGGGTCGTCTTCGTCGACGCCAGTTTCGCCCCGAAGACGGCCCGTGCGCTGTCCCCGGGCGCCACTGGCGCCGTCCCCGTCGAGGACGGCCTCCTCTCAGCCCTCCGCTTCATCCTCGCCCCATACTTCGATGCCGGAGCCGACCCTGCGGCATTCCCGGACCCGGCGGACCCGGCTCTCGCCCGGCTGCTCTATCAACCGCTGTACGACGCCCTGTCCAACCTCGAACACCACCGTTGAGGACACCGTGCCCGTCAATTACGACTCCATCCGCACCTCTTCCTGGCAACCCGTCTCGCCGGACAACGGCGTGATCGGCCGCTACCGCGCGCTGCGCTTCCCTGAGAACTGGCGTGACGCGATCCTCGCGCTGTGCAACCTAGGCCGTCCCGAAGGCGCCGAGCTCTACCACACGGTGCCCACTCACCGCTTCGAGCAGGTGCTCCAGGCCTTCGCTCCCGACCTCCTGGTGCTGCCCCGTCCGTCCGAGCACTGGCTGTACGTGCCCGAGGAGGTGATGACCCCACTGCCCGACCCTGTCTTCCGCGCGCTGCTGGACCGCTGGCTGGGAGACCTACGGCCGGAGCCGGGACACCGTGCCTTCCTCAAGGATGTGCGCGCCGAACTGGCGGCGTCCCCGCCCCGCTGGGAACGGGTAGAAGCCGAGCTGCTCCGCTGCCCCACGACCCCGGCCGGCAGCACCGCCGCGCCCCTCGCGCACCAATTTCCGCTCAGCACCGACTGGCTGGCAAGACGCGTCCTGGCCCTCGGCCCCTACGAGCACGGCGCCGGCCGGCTCCATTTCCGCGCCGTGCCCCGCGGTCCTCGCGACAAGGGCGCCGAACTGGTCTCTCAACCTCTTCCGGCACTGTCCGGAACGCGTAACTGGTGGTATTCGGTCGTTCTCAACATCACCCTGCACACCGTTCCCTTCGACCCTCTCCCGCGATTCCACCTGCACTTCGGCATCCGCCGATGGGCGACGCGGGTCAGCTCGGCGACCGGCAGGGTCCACCTGCCGTACCGGCGCAAGACGACTGTGCTGCTGCGGCCGCGGGTGCCATACCTGCCTGGCGCTCCGCTCAGTGAGCGCTACGCGCTGGCCAAAGTGGAACGACGCTGGGACAGGGAGCAGGGAGAGTGGGTCACCGGCTGGGTGAACGGCGGACCGACCGGCATCCTGCGCGGGATCTCGCTGGCCGAGCCCTTCCCCCGTGCGGACGACATCCTCTCCCGTCCAGAGGAATGGCTGGACCAGGGGCTGCGCGCGGGCATCGTGTACAGCACGGCCATGGGCGGCCACCAGGTCAAGGCGGGCCTCATGTCGCATCAGCGCTCTGAGCTCACCGAGTGGGCTGAGCAGGCCCTACCCCCCGAGGTGCGGGCGACGTCCGCAATGGTCCGCACCCGACGAGTGAGGTCCGCCAGGCCCCTCAACGCTCCTCCCACCGGCGTGAAGAAGGACAACAAGCCCGAAGAGGACGCCCGCAGGGCAGGGGAACGGCGGGTATGCGCAGCCTTCGCGATGTCCTTGCTGACCCCGGAGACCGATCCGGGAACGCTTCCCACACTGGAGGCACGGCTTCTCTGGCAGACCCGTGAGCTACGCGAGGCAGCGGTCAAGGCGCTCGTCGAACACCTCGGGCTGAAAGGCGAGGGCGGCGTCTTCACCGAGGCTCAGTACGAGGCCGCATCCCCGGGCGACCCGGTGACGCTTGAGTGGCAGTCCGCCGAGCTCACCGTGCGGCTGCGCTGCGTCAAGCTCACGGCCGGCCTCGGCGAAGGGCTCGCCCTCCCGCCGAAGGGCAAGCCTCGTACCTCGTCGGCGATCGGCGCGGCCGTCCGTGACCGGCGGACCAGCGCCCGCTCCTGGATGGCCGACGACATCACAGGCGCGGCTCCCACGCTGGCGCTGGTGGAGCTCGACCGCAGGGCCGACTTCGAGACCGGTGACCACGACCCCAAGTTCGCGCTCAGGCTCGGCTTCGCGGACGCCGGCGCGGTCACCCAGTTCGTGACGGTACCCAAGAAGGCCGGGCGATACGACTCGGTGAAGACCCTCGATCACCGCGTTTCCATGGCCTGGGACGACGGCCTGCGCCAGCTCGGCATCCGTGTGCACCCTGAGCATGGCCTTGGCGAGAAACTGCCCGTCGGCCTGCGGTACGCCGCGATCTGGCTCGTCAGGAAGAATCGCACGGCACGAAATCGGTGGGCGGCGTACGTCCCGATCGCTGTGCTCGTGACTCCGCAACAATCGGGCAGCGGCATCGCCCGCGTCCAGGGATGGGACCCCGAGGCGAATGCGTGGATCCCGTACCCCGCCTTGCTGCTGAAGCTGACGCGACTCGCCGAGATCACCGTGCCCGGCACCGAGAACGGAGAGAAGGGTAGCTACCGCCGCGCCATGGACAATCAGCGGCGCGACACGGAGGAGTGGCTGCAGAAGATGCTTCGCTCCCTGCGCGGCGCTCCTACACTGCTCCTCACCCACGGGCAGAACGCGCGCTCGCACTGGACATGGCTTCAGGACGGTCACGTGGAACCGGACCGCATCCGCGATGGCCACGCGCCGGCTCGGCGACTGCACCCGAACCTGCGGCTCGTCCGCGTGCGAACCGTGCAGGGCCGAGAAACCCCTCAGTGGTGGGGTGTCAACCCGAAGGACGAGGCGAACGGCCTGCCCTCCCACCTGTGGGTGCCGCCGTGCGACGGCGAGAGCCGCATCTTCTACAGCACCACCCCCAAGCCAGCACAATTCAGAACCTCGGCCATTGAGGCTGACAAACTGGCCCCACGCCGCACCGGCGAGGATCAGGGCAGCGCCAGGATCGACACCAACATTCCTGGTTGGAATCCCGGGCTGGTGGAGATCGCCGTTCTTGGCTGTCACCAGGACGACGGTGACGATCCGGAATCGCTGGCCCTCGCCGTGCATCAGCTGCGTCAGCCGCCGGACTATCCGCAGGCCCTCGCTCTGCCCCTGCCGTTGCATCTGGCGGGGCTCGGCCAGGAATACGTCCTGCCGACGCTCGCGGAGGAGGTCGAGGACGAGGCCTGCGCCGTCGAGGATCTGCAACCATCCGATGCCGGCGTGATCCCCGTCGGTGACGGCACCGCGGACCCGGCCATGGCGGCAGGACTTTTCACGGAACCGGATCCAGAGGAGGACCAGCCAGCGTCATCCCCTGACGTGTGAGGCCATGACGTTCGCGAGACGACCCACGGAAACGGTCTCGCCGTCTACGCCTCCGATGTGGTCACCGCGGCCCTGAACCAGTCGAGCACCGCGACGATCACGTCAAACACCGCGACGCTTGCCAGCTGACTGTTCTTGATGGAGGGATACAGCTCCAGCTTGGCGACCGGAATGTCCACGCCGGGTGCGTCATTGAGCCGCTGCCGAAGCTCCTCCCGCAGTGCCGGGTCGTTGAACGGCTTGCGGTTGCGCAGCAGTCCGAAGGGAATCTCGGCGGTGTTGGCGTAGAAGCGGATGGCGTACAGGGACTGTGCGCCGACCTTGATGATCGGCGCGCAGGAGGCGTTGGCGGACGTACCGTAGTGAAGCTCGCCGCCCCGTGCGCGCCAATGCTCAAGCAGCCGCTGGACTGCGCCGGCCGCCTGCGGCCCGCTCTGATCGTTGAGCTGACGGAGAAAACGCTGTTCCAGCGCCGTCAGTCCTTGCGGCGAAGGGGACTCATCATCGGCTGCCTCGGTCTCGGCCAGGTCCGCGGTGATGGGCAGACCGAGCAGCTCGGCGATGTCACGTACGCTGATGTGCTGGTCCGCGGAGGCGCGTCCGGCTTCGTCGAAGACAAGTCCCTCCGCGCGCAGCACCTCGTGCACGTCTCGATCGTCGTCGGGATCGACCCAGCGGAAACCGTCGGACACCTGTCCCGACTTGGTGAGGACCCGGTGCGCGTTGAACACCGGGACACTCGCCAGATGTACCCCGACGGGCACCGGATGCGAGCCGAGCAGTTCGGCGAGGTCTGAGTAGGAGATCCAGGTGGCCGTCGGCAGAGCGGCCAGAGCACTGTGCAGTTGTGTCCAGTCGCGGGAGGCGGCGCTGCCCCGGCCGGACTCCTCCGGCCCCGGCCAGATGGCGATCGCCCGGTCCGCGAGGCGATCGGCGCGGGCCAGGATCTCGGCCTTCCCCCAGTGTTCACAGGCGGCGATTTCCTGGTTCATCACCAGTCCGCTCTGACCCAGCTGTTTGCGTTTGGTGGCGAAAGAGTTGTTGCTCAATTCGGAGTTGTAGCCGCTGAGCGTGAGGTTGCCCAGAGTATGTACGAGCTGGCGATGCAGCAGATCGGCGTCGCCTCCCCCGGTCGAGAGTTCGCTCAGCCAATCGGCGGTCATGGACTGCGGCAGGACGTGCTCGATGGTGATGCGCTTGTCGGCGAGGTCCACTCGTTCCTTGCTGCCCAGCGACTCCTCGATGCGCCGTAGGACGAGCTTCTGCTGGATCGTGCGTCCCTGCCAGTAGAAGGCGCGGCTGCGGACCTCTTCCCTCAACTGCTCATCCGACGGCCAGTACAGCCTGGCGGGCGAAAGCGCGACCCGAATCATTTGGGGCACCTCCTCCTCGGCCACCAGCTGCACGGCGAGCCGCTGGAAGATGCGGTTGAGGTTGCTTGAGGTGACTCCAGCGATCAGGCGGCGGACCAGGAAACTCTCGACATATGCCAGCGATTCGTCCACCTCCTCATCGCCGATGAGGTCGTCTTCCCGCAACTCCAGCAGGCGCATGACCAGCGGGTAGACCGTGGAAGCCTGCCACTCCTTAAGGAAGCGCAGCCGACCGGCGAACGGCAGGTCGTCCGCGGGAAGGAGGATCTGCTTGAGATGCCTGGCACGCCGGTACAGGTCGCGGGCGTACTCCTCGATGCGGTGTTCGTCCCCGGCGAGCGTCAGGAGAAGCTGCTGGTGCCCCCGGTAGACGGCGTTGTACTGAGCTTCGTCGCCTTCCTTCAATACCAGCACCAGGTACATCAGCTGTTCCATGGCCTTGGCGTCCAGCAGATCCTGGATGGGCTTCCAGTACTCGTCGTAGACGTGCTGACCTCGGGTGGGCAGGCACATGAAGACGTAGTTCCGGATCAGGTCCACCTGGCTGAGCCGCATACCGGTGTTGTTGATCGACTCGAAGATGCGGAAGGCGTTGTCGTCCTTCTCCACCAGGATCTGCACGAGGTTGAGCCGGTCCAGCAGCACCGACTCGACGCGTGCGATGTCGTGCGGGTCGGCTGGATCGTCGAACTCCTTCAGGACCCCGCGGAAGAACTGGTAGGCATTGCCGATCAGGCTGTCGGACTTGCCCTCCAGCGCGCCGTCCACGCAAGCCTTGAAGGCCGTTCGGTCTGCCTGAGTGGGCAGGAGCCGGTAGCGCAGCTCTCCCTGTTGGAATTTGTTGATCAGGTGCAGCTCATTGATGCGTTCCAGAGCTCTGGGCTCCTCGGCGACCAGATGGTCCCGAATCGCGCAGAGTGCCAGCATCAAAGTGGTGAGACGTTGTTGTCCATCCACGATGATCCATTGGGATCGGCTTGGTGCCAGCTCCGGCCCCGGAGCGAGCACCACCGATCCCAGGAAGTGGCTGGGCGCGTCTTGCCGTTGCTCGGCCAGTACGTCGACCTGGGCGATGATGTCGGACCACAGCTGGGTGAGCTGCGGACGTTCCCAGGTGTATTGACGCTGGTAGAGGGGGACCAGTAATTGCTGGTCGCCCTGAATGAGGTTGCGAAGGGTGGTTTCGTTCGCCTTCATGTCGTCCCGTTCGTAGCCCGAGCAATCGGTGCGTTCAAAGACACACAACTTACGACGCACTGCTGTACAGCCGCAAGGTCCGCATTTTCGTGATACACGGCCACGCGACACTGCAGCACGTCCTGCAACTGACATCGGCAGAGATACGCACGATCAGCGTCCGCTTCCACTCACAGGTTGCCCACCGGACAGTGTCGTAGCTGGTCAGGCAGCGCAGCACCCTCTCGTGGTCTCGTGCGGGGTGGTCGCAGGCTACTCAGTGACTGCTCATTTTCATTCGCCGGCATCGCGGCACATGAAGCGCTGCGGCGGCATTACTCCCAAGAGATACCCGCATACTTCACATAACGGCACCAGATAAAGGCAGTGCGGTTCCCCCCATGGACTGGATACAGCGCGACAAACGGCAGCATAGGACTACACAACAGGCATAGAGCCCTGGCTGCAGCCGTACAAATCAAAACCAGGCCACGACAAGTGACAGCCTTGGGCTTCACCGCAGGCAACGGCTTGGCGACTCGCCCGCCTCGGGCTTTCCCAGGTGGCGTTGATCTGTGCGGCCGGTTGCGCCGGCGCATGCATGCCTGCGCCGACGTGGCCATGCCGCCTCGTCGTCCTCGGGTGGTCCACGCACGAACGCATCTACGCCCCCTGCGACATGAACCTTCCACCCTGCGCTTCCATGAACAAGGGAGCCGATCACCGGCGGCGCGATCGCGCACGGGACTCTGCAGTCGGTGTCCGGAATCATTGCCAAAGGCACTGAACCTCAACCGGGTGTGGCCGCAAAGCCCACCGGGCGTCTGCGGCCGATCGCGGCACCCTCGCAGATCTCGCTGTTTGCCTGGTCAGGAGTGGTTCCCGGGCGGTTACTCGGTGCCTTTGAAGTGCCGTCTTCCGCAGGGTCTTCGCGGCGGCGCAAGATGCCCTGGTCACCCAAGTCGTAGGGAGTGCCGTCGATGACCACGTCGTTCGCCGAGATCGAGAGCGAGTTCAACACCTATATCGGTGCCATCCGGTACGCCACGATGGTCACCGTCGACGCCAAGAACCGTCCCCGCACCCGCATCCTCATCCCCGTCTGGGAGAACGTGGACGGCCGGCCGCGCGGCTGGCTGGCCACCTACCGGACGCCGGTCAAGGCGGCCCACCTGGCGGGCAATCCGCACACCTCCTTCTCCTACTGGAAGCCCGGCAACAGCTCGGTCGCCATCGACGCCACGGCCACCTGGGTCGACGACCTGGCGACCAAGCGCCGCGTCTGGGACCTCTACCGGGCGACCAGCCCGCGCGGGGCCGGTTACGACCTCGGGGCCTTCTGGCGGTCGCCCGCCGACCCCGCGCTGCACGTCCTCCGCCTCGAACCCTGGCGCGTCCAGGTGATCCGTGGCACCGATCTCCGCAGCCGCATCTGGACGCCGCCGGAATGACCCGGCCGCGAAAGGCCGCGGGTGGGGCCCGGCCGACGGGATCGCCCGCTCACCGGTCAGTTCTCGTCGGGGAAGACCAGTTCGTCGTGGGTCGCCACGAGTTCGGCGGGCGGCGGTTTGATGTCGATCGGGTCGCCCCAGCCGGAGAACCGCACGTCGGCGGTCGTGACTTGGCGGTCCTTGTCGTTCCAGAGGGAGTCGGGCTCGTCAAAGCGCGTCTGGCACCTGCGGACGAGCTGGTCGGCGCCGAGCCACAGCCGCCACTTCACGGGCAACCTGGCGTAGCTCGCGTACCGTCCTGTGGGCTTCTCCAGGCCGGCCACCCACAGGCGCGGGTTCAGCTTGAACAGTGCGCCGATGGTGGTGCTGCCCTCGTAGAGGGTGGTGCGGGTGCCGTCGTAGACGCCGGCGGGCCTCTTGGCCGTGGTGGTGGCCAGCACGTGCCGGAGGGTGGCGGGATCGCTCAGCCTGATCTTCCCGCAGCCCAGGTGGAGGTCGTTCTTCCCGGTCTGCAGGAGCCACGTCTTCCCCGCGGGCAGGTAGTCAGGCCGGTCGGACTCCCAGCCATAGGCGCGGTCAGGGAAGAAGATGGCCCGGGAGGCGCCGAGGAACGAGGACTTGGGATAGCTGACGTCCGTGGCCGCGACCCGCCCGCCACCGAACTCGTGGACGGCCCGCGATCGGCTGGTCGAACGATCCTTCCTCGGCCCCCAGACGCTCCGGTACACCGAAGTCTCCCGAACCCCGTCATGCCCCAGGAGCTGCCGTTTCAGCGCCTCGACCGGCCCGGGACGGGTGACCGCTTCGGCCCGCGGGCCGAAGATCGAGATCGAGGCCGAGGCCGTCAGCACGAGAGCCGCCCCGATCGTCCATCGCCCCTTGCTCATACGCTCCCCGCTCGGTCGCCTGCCGTCCGGAACGGAGGGCGTGGAAGATGATCGCGCAGGAAGATCTCAACGCCGTCACGACGGACGCCCGAGCCGGGCGTCAGGCCGCCGCGTCGTGGGCGACGGACCTCAGCGCGGGTCCGCAGCGTGGGCGAAGGCCGCGGACCGGTCCCGGAGCAGGGCGGCGAGCTCGGGAGAGTCGACCACCTCGAAGGGCCATCGCAGCCAGAGCAGGCCGCCGGCGAGCACCTCAAGGCGTACGTCCGCGATCCGCCAGTGTGTCGCCGCCTGGCCGGTGGCGGTGGTCGTCGAGGCGAAGTCCGTGGCGAAGCCGCCCATGTACGCCTGCACCTGCTCGATCGGGGCGTGGATGAGGATCGTCGCCGTGTGCCGGCGAGGCGGAGCGCCGAGCCGGCTGGTGACGAACGCGACCGGGTCGCCCCCGGGGACCTCTTCGGGCTCGAAGCGCACGCCCGTCGCCGACGCCGCCGTGATCCGGTCGACGCGCAGCACCCGCCAGCCGCGGTCGAGGTCGCGGCAGACGAGGAACCACCGGGTCTGCCGGGGCACCAGGGCGGCGGGCTCGACGTGGCACGGGGACTCCCGTCCGGTGTCGGCGCCCTCGGTGCTCATCACGCGCAGCCGCACCCGCTCGGCGTCCCGGCACGCCAGCGCCAGGACCGCCAGCACGCCGGCGTTCAGCGGCGCCGGATAGGCGCCGGCCACGGCGTTCGGCGTGCTGCCGAAGGCGACCGAGGAGCGCAGCGCCCGCACCCGCCGGCGCACCGCCGGCGGCATCACCTGCTCCATCTTGGCCAGGGCGGTGAGCGCCACCTCGCCGCCGCCGGCCGCGCCGCCGGCGGCCGACGAGGCGAGGGCGGCGGCCACGGCGAGCGCCTCGTCCGGGGTGAACACCAGGGGCGGCAGGTCGCTGCCCGTGGACAGCCGGTAGCCGCCGTCGGGGCCGCGGCGCGCCTCGACGTGGTAGCCGAGGCGCCGCAGCCGCTCGACGTCCCGCCGGAGGGTGCGGCCGTCGACGCCGAGGCGGCCGGCGAGCTCGCCGCCGCTCCAGGACCGGCGGGCCTGCAGCAGCTCCAGCAGGCGCAGCGCCCGCCCGGTCGTGGTCTGGTCCGGCATACCCGCCGAGCCTAGTAGAAGTGGACAGGAAATGACCTAAAAGCTCCCTAGGTTGGAGTTCGGGCCGGATGGACCGGCACCGCTTCCCCTGAGGTGAGTCATCTTGAGCATCCTTGTCACCGGCGCGACCGGCGCCGTCGGCCGTCACCTCGTCACGACCCTGCTCGCCCGCGGCGCCGCCGTGCGCGCGCTGAGCCGCAAGCCCGATGACGCGGGCCTGCCGGCCGGGGTCGAGGTCGTGGCCGGCGACCTGGCCGACGCCGCCACGCTCGGGCCGGAGGTGTTCGCCGGCGTCGATCGCGCCTTCGTCTTCCCCGCCGAGGGTGTGGAGGCGTTCGTCGCCGCGGCCACCGCCCGCGGCGTCCACCGCTTCACCGTGTTGTCCTCCCTCGCCGCCGCGAAGGAGTTCCGGCGCGACCACGGCTCGGCGAGCCAGCTCCACCACACGGCGGTCGAGTCCGCCGTGACCTCCCGCGCCGGCGCCTGGACGATCCTGCGTCCCGGCACGTTCGCCGGCAACCTGCTCTCCTGGGCCTGGCAGATCCGCTCCGGCGCACCGATCCGGGCGCCCTACCTCGCGTCGGCGCAGGCCCCGATCCACGAGTACGACATCGCCGAGGCCGCCGCCGAGACCCTGCTCTCCGACGATCACCTCGAAGCGGCGATCCCGCTCACCGGCCCGCAGGCCCTGACCCGCGCCGAGCAGGTGGCGATCATCGGCGAGACCCTGGGCGTGGAGATCCCGCTGGTGGAGATCACGCCGGCGGAGTTCCGCGCGGAGACCGGGCGGTTCGTTCCCGAGGCCGTGCTGAAGATGCTGCTCGACTACTGGCACGACACCCTCACCGTGCCCGACGTCCCGCGTCCGGTGACCGCGGTGACCGGACGGCCGGGCCGCACGCTCGCCGAGTGGGTCGCCGACCACCGCGCGGACTTCACGGCCGGCTGACCCTCACGCCGGCGGTGCGGGATCGTCGAAGATCATGGTGTGGCCGAGCGGCCAGCCGGGGTCGCCGGTGCGGGCGAAGCGCACCCAGGCGGCGTGCATCGCGTCGGCCAGCGCCTGCGGCGCGCCCGGTCCCGCCGTGCGGGCGACGCCGGGCGCGTCCAGCACGTCGAAGACGAAGGGCAGGTCGAGGTTGTGCACCGCGCCCACGCGTCCGCCGCCGGCCGGGCTCTCGACCGGCGACTCCCAGCGGAACTCGTAGCCGTAGGCGGGCCTGGCCTCGCGGATCCAGCACGTCTCGCGGGTGAACAGGTGCCGGGTGACGGCGCGTCCGACCCGCTCGGCCGGGGTGAGGCCGGGTTCGTCCACCTGGACGCCGAGGTGGTCGAGCGCCGCCCGCGCGGCGGCCTCGTCGAGCCCGGCGGCCATGCCCCTGACGAACACGTCTGCCTCCTGGGACGTGCAGCCGACCAGCAGCGGAAGGCGCCCGCCCGCGCCCGCGCGCAGGGCGTCCAGCGGGACGGCCGGGATCAGGTCGCCGTCGACGACCGGCTTGACCGGCACCGAGTCGTTCAGCCCGCCGGAGCCGCCGGTCAGCGGCGGCGGCTGTGCCGCGACGAGCGCCTCGGGGGGCAGCGCGGCGAAGGACGACCTGGTCGGGGCGATCCCGAGGCGGGCGGCGAGCGCCCTGGCGTGGTCGCGGGCCTCCTGCTCGCCGGCGACCAGGGTGGCCGAGCCGCTCATCACGATCGCGCGCCGGAACAGCCCTTCGGCGCGCGGCATGGTGAGCAGGGTCGCGACGGCCGCGGCGCCCGCCGACTGCCCGGCGACCGTCACGTTGCCGGGGTCGCCGCCGAAGGCCGCGACGTTGTCGCGCACCCACTCCAGCGCGGCCAGCCAGTCGAGCACGCCCCGGTTGAGCGGGGCGTCGTCCAGGGCGAGGAAGCCCTCGAAGCCGAGCCGGTAGTTGACGGCCACGCACACCACGCCGTCGCGGGCGAAGCGGTGGCCCTGGTGCCAGGCCGCCCCGTTGCCGCCGATGGAGAACGCGCCGCCGTGGATCCAGACCAGGACGGGCAGCCCCGTCTCGCCGGCGCCGGGGGTGCGCACGTCGAGGTTGAGGCAGTCCTCGCCGGTCTCGAAGACGTCGGGCGCGTACAGGCCGATGTCCGCGCCGGCCGCCTGCGGGGCGGCGGGGCCGCGCGTGACGGCGGGCCGCACGCCGTCCCACGGCGGCGGCGGGACGGGCGCGCCGAAGCGGTGCTCGCCGAAGGGCGGGGCGGCGTACGGCACGCCGAGGAAGGCCAGCCCGCCCTCCTCGGCCCTGCCCTCGACCAGCCCGGACGTGGTACGGACGATCACGCGCGACGCCATCCGGCCGTCCCTTCGACGATTCTGACGGCCGCCCGGGTGAGCGGTTCGAGGCCGTCCTCGTACACCTTGTCGAGGGTGTCGGCCGAGTCGAACAGGTACATGGGGGCCGACAGGAAGTGCACCAGCGGCACCCCTTCAGGGTGGAAGAAGGCCCCGTCGGTGGGCGGCATCGGGGAGAAGGCGTCCGGCGGCAGCACGAACGAGCGTCTCAGGTCCTCCGCGACGAGGGCCGCCGCCACCAGGCTCTCCAGCTCCGGCTTCCGGGTGGTGAACCACCAGCCGGGTTCGGGGTCGCCGGTGGGGACCAGCTCGCCGTCCACGGCCACGCACCGGCGGGCGGCGTGCTCCAGGTGGAGCTGGAGCACGACGTCGCCGAGCAGGCCGCGGTGCTCTTCGATGAAGGCCCGGGTGCCGGCTGCGTGCGCCATGTGCCCCGCGGTCAGCAGGAAGAGCAGGTTGTGCGGCCGGTCCCGCTCGGGCACGGCCGCCCAGTACCGGGCGGCGGCCAGCACCAGCGCGATCCCCGAGGCGTCCTCGACGGCCGAGGCCCAGGGCGCGTCGTGGTGCGAGCCGATGATCACCCACTGGTCGGAGCGGCCGGGCAGCGTGCCGATCACGTTGTGCGAGACGGCCGGGCCGGTCTCCGACTCGACGGTGAGCGTGCCCGTGCAGGGGCCCGCGTCGACCAGGTCGAGCACCCGCCGCGAGTCGCCGCCCGACAACCAGACGGCCGGCAGGTCGCGGTGCACGGCGTCGTAGGGCACGTAGTAGTCGCGGGTCTCCCACGGCACGCCGGTCAGCGCGCCCGCGAACGCGGCGGCGCCGCCGTCGATCACGCCGTGGAGCACGTCGAGGTGGTCGAGCTGGAACGGCAGCGTCTGGACCAGGTCGTCGAAGACGCCCTCGGGGTCGTGCACGGCCGTCGCCAGGTCCCTGACGTAGGACTGCGGCAGCTCGGTGAAGGCGTACTCGGGCACGACGATCGCGCCCGGCACGACCTCGCGGCTGACCGGCGCGGTCACGGTCGCCTTCGGCGTGGTGTACGGCAGCGCGGACGCCGCCACCCGCACGACCCTCGACGGGTCGGCGTCCAGGCGCACCACCAGGGACGCCGTCACCGGCCGCCAGACGGGCAGCTCGACCGGCGCGAGCCGTACGTCGCGCAGCCCGAACTCGGCGAGGCGCTCGGCGGCCCATGCGGCGGTCCAGTCGTCGGCCGGGTAGCCGGGCCGCCGGACGCCGCGCGCGGTGACGGTCTCGATCCACTCCATCATCCGGGCGGCGCCGGGGATCAGGTCCGGGATCATCGTTTCACGCCTCCGAAGGTGAGCCCCGCCACGTAGTAGCGCTGCAGCGCGACCATGAGAATGAACGGCGGCACGGCGGTGACCAGCGCCGCGGTGGTGGTCAGGTGGTAGGTGACGCCGACCTCGCTCTGGAAGTTGGCCAGCCCCACCGGCAGCGGCCACAGCTCCTGCTCGTTGGCCACGATCAGCGGCCACAGCAGGTTGTCCCACTGCGCCAGGAAGTGCACGAGGAACAGGGTGATGAGCGCGGGCCGCAGCAGCGGCACGGCGATGCGCGCGAAGATGCGGAACTCCCCCGCGCCGTCGACCCGCGCGGCCAGCAGCAGCTCCTTCGGGATGCCGAGGGCGAACTGGCGCACCAGGAAGACGCCGAACGCGCTGATCATGCCCGGCACCATCATGCCCTGGAACGTGTTGACCCAGCCGAGCTCCTTCACGATGAGGAAGACCGGGATGACCATGACCATCGGGGTGAGCGCGAGCGTGCCGACCACCAGCGCGAACAGGACGCGGCGGCCGGGGAAGGACAGGTGGGCCATCGCGTGCCCGGCGGCGGCCGAGAAGAGCACGTCCAGGACGCCGGTGCCGACGCACAGGATCAGGCTGTTGCGCAGGTACGTGGGCAGGTTGCCCGCGCCGAACAGCACGCCGATGTTCTCGGGCAGGTGGAAGCCGTTGAAGACCAGCCCGCGCAGGTCGGTGTCGTCCGGCGCCGAGGCGACGACGACCATGGCGTAGACCGGCAGCAGCATGAACCCGACCGCGACGATCAGCCAGACGGCGCGCAGCACCTTCATTCGTCGCCGCCCTTCAGGAACGCGAACTGCAGCGCCGAGACGATCACCATGGCGACGAGCAGCACCATGCCCATGGCGGCGGCGTAGCCCATGTGCTCGTAGGGGAAGGCGTTGGCCCAGATGTAGTACGGCAGCACCTGGGTGGCGTCGGCGGGCCCGCCGCCGGTGAGCAGGAAGGCGGGCACGAACGCCTGCATCGATCCGGCGACCGAGATGACCAGGACGAACAGCAGCGTCCTGCGCAGCAGCGGGAGCGTGATGCGGGTGAACGTGGTGACCGGCCCGGAGCCGTCGATGGCGGCGGCCTCGTACACCTCGCCGGGCAGCGCCTGCAGCCCGGCGGTCAGGATGATCACGAACAGCCCCATGCTCTTCCAGACCACCATCACGACCAGGGCCCAGATGGCCAGGCCGGAGCTGGTCAGCCAGGACTGCGGCGGGATCCCGGCCAGGCCGAGGAGGGTGTTGGCCAGGCCGCGGTCGGAGTAGATGATCACCCAGACCATGGACGTGGCGGCGAGCGGCATCACGGCCGGGATCATGACGAGCGCCCTGAGCCAGCGGTTGAGCCGCCCCGGCCTGCTCAGCGGCACGGCCACCAGCAGGGCCAGCACGATCGTCGGGACGACCGTGCACACCGTGTAGACGACGGTGATCCACGCCGAGTTGAGGAAGCCGGGATCGGCGAACATGCGCTCGTAGTTGGCCAGGCCGATCCAGTTGGGCGTCCCGGCCATCTCGTAGTCGGTGAAGCTGAGATAGATCGCCGACAGGAACGGGACCAGCCAGAACACCACGAAGAAGACGGCCACCGGCAGGGTCAGCGCCACGCCCGCCGTGGCCTGGGGCCGGGCCCTGACCCTGCCGAGCACGCTCACCGGACCGTGCGGACGGGCTCCGACTCCGCCGAGCACGCTCACAGGACCGGTCGCACGGTGGCGTCGAAGGTCGCCGCGGCCTGGGCCGGGGTGGCCTTGCCGTGGGCGACGGAGTCCACGGCGCCGGACGCGGCCTTGGCCAGTTCGAGCGCGCCGGGGATGATCGGGCCGAAGTCGACGTGCGGCAGGCTGTCGGCGACGATCTCCATGATCTCGGACTTGCCGCGCGGCCCGGCCTCGCGCCAGCCCTTGGTCGGGATGATGATGCCGTTGTCGAGGTTGGCGGCCACCGACGGGGCGCCCTGGAGGTAGTTGACCAGGTGCCAGGCGGTGAACTGGTTGGGCGAGTCCTTGGCCACGCCCCAGCCCCACGTGTAGGCGGGGACGACGGACGGCCCGCCGTCCCAGGTGGGCATGGGGGCGACGCCGTACTGCTTGCCGAAGGTGAGCTTGTCCTTGCCCAGCTTCTCCAGCGCGGGGCCGAGGAAGGCGCCGCTGACGACCATGGCCGCCTGGCCGGAGTAGAACAGGCCGAGCGCGCCCAGCGGGTTGGAGAGCTTGGGGTTGCCGATGCCCGACATGTACGTCAGGGCGGCGATGCCCTGCTCGGTGGCCAGCGACGCCTTGCCGCCGCCCGCCGCGACGAGCTCGCCGCCCTTGCCGCGGACGAGGGCGGTCAGCGTCATGAGGGCCCACTGCGGATCGCCGTAGAGCCACTGCAGGCCGACCCGCGCCCGGTCGGACGAGGTCAGCTTGGCGCTGTACTCGGCGACCTCCTCCCAGGTCGCCGGGGGCTTGTCGGGGTCGAGCCCGGCCTGCTCGAACCGGTCCTTGCGGTAGTAGAGCAGGCAGGGGTTGAAGTCGATGGGCACGCCGTAGGGCACGTCCTGGTAGGTGAGCGGGGCGGTCGTGCCCGGCTCGTAGTTCGCCAGGGGCAGGGCCTTGGTGTCGACGGGGGCGAGCCGCTGCTTCTTGGCGTGGGCGGGGAAGCTCCAGTGGCCGATCTTGAAGACGTCGGGCGGGGCGCCGCCGCTGAAGGCGGTCAGCAGTTTGGCGTCGAGCTGGCCCACGGGCAGGTAGAGCAGCTTGACGTCCACCTTGAACTCGGCGATGTAGCGGTGCACGAGCTCCTGGAACTGCTGTCCGGTGTCCTGCGAGCCGTGCAGCCAGACGGTGACCTCGCCGTGCGGCCCGGCGGCCGCGGCCTGCTGCCGGGGCTGGTCCTTGCCGCATCCGGCGAGCAGGGTGAGCGCGCCGGCGGCGAGGAGCCCGCGCCGCGTCAGATCCGCCATGGTGGTTCTCCTAGGTGAGGTTCTTGAGCGCCTGGTTCTGCCAGGCGGTGTTGGTGGGGAGCTCGGGGGCGCCGCCGGCGAACGCCCCGCGGGCCTGGGCGTCGGCCTGGAGCCGGTACCTCAGCCAGGCGGTCACGTAGCCGAGGAAGGCCCCGCCGGTGTTCTGGATGTCGTTGTGTCCCGCGCCCTTGAGCAGCGCCCGGCCCGCTCCGGCGGTGGCCTGGTCGTAGTAGCCCTGCACGGTCGCGGCCGAGGAGATCAGCCAGTCGTCGGCGCCGCTGAGGAAGAGCACCGGGCAGGTCAGGGCGGCCACCGAGAACTCGTCCCCGGGGCTGGCCATCCACTGCGCGGGCACGGCGATCGGCACGACGGTCTTGATCAGCCCGGCGGAGTGGTTGGCCGCGTTGACGACCCCGCCCGCGCCCTGGGAGTGGCCGACGGCGCCGACCTGGGCGGTGTTCAGCTTGCCGTGGAAGACGCTGGCGGGGTCGGCGTCCAGGCCCACGAGGTGCTGGGCGGCGGCGAGGATCTCGGCGCCGGTGCCCGTGGTGGTGTCGGTGGAGGCGACCACCGCGAAGCCCCAGGAGGCCA
Organism: Nonomuraea sp. NPDC050227; assembly: GCF_044459705.1. Classification (NCBI taxonomy): domain Bacteria; kingdom Bacillati; phylum Actinomycetota; class Actinomycetes; order Streptosporangiales; family Streptosporangiaceae; genus Nonomuraea; species Nonomuraea sp. NPDC050227. The sequence goes on from NZ_JBITJF010000020.1 coordinate 79,486, forward strand.
GGTGGTTGAGCAGCCCCGGATAGTTGTCGGGGGTGGCCCACGAGCCGTTGCCCCACGTGACGATCGGGTGGGTGACGCCGCCCGCGCCGAGGTTGGAGGGGTAGTAGAGCCGGTGGCCGCCCGAGGTGCCGGTGGCGACCGGCCACGGACCCGTCGCCTTGTAGATGGTCTCGATGGTGGAGGCGGCGTCGGCCGCGGTGGTCCACGACAGGAATCCGGCCGACACGAGGCCGAGCGCCCCTGCCCGCAACGCCTGCCGACGAGTGATGTTCTCCATGGTCACCTCGTGGGATATTTGGAGACGTGAACGTCTCCTAAGAGAGGGAAGTACGATCGGTGAGCGATGTCAAGAGATGAACAGAAGGAAGTTCCGGCGGTTCGGCCGCTTCCCCGGGGCCGGCACGGGCTCTCCCCCGACACGGTGCGCGAGTCGCAGCGCGACCGCCTCGTGGAGGCCATGCTGCGGCTGGTCGCCAGGCGCGGCTACGCCGCCACGAGCGTGCCCGACGTGATCGCCGCCGCGCGGGTCTCGCGCAACGCCTTCTACGCCCAGTTCGCCGACAAGGAGGCGTGCTTCCTCGCCGGCTGCGAGCGCGACCTGCCCGAGATGATCGCCTCGATCCGGACGGCCGCGTCGGAGGCGGGCGACCGCTGGCGCACGGCGCTGCGGCTGGGCCTGGCCGCCTACCTGCGGTGGTGGCAGGAGCGCCCGGAGTACGCGCAGGCGTACTTCGTGGAGTTGCCGAGGGCGGGCGAGCGGGCCGTCGAGCAGCGTGACACCGCCTACCGGCCCTTTCTGGACATGCTGGCGGCGCTGGCCGCGCGGGCCAGGCTGGAGGACCCCTCGCTGCCGCCGCTGCGCGCCGCGATCCCCCGGCTGATCGTCTACGGCACCACCGAGTTCATCGCCTCGGAGGTGCGCGCGGGCCGCGCCGCCAGGCTGACGTCGTCGGCGGGCGACCTCTACCACTACGCGGTCGCCCTGCTCGCCGGCCCCGATCACGGCATCGGGACCACCCCTTCCGCCTGAACCCGCCAGCCCTCGGGGAAGCAGCCCGACGCCGCCATGTGGGCGACGGCGGCCAGCAGGCCGCCGTTGCCCGGCAGGTAGAGGGGCAGCAGGCCGGGCCACTGGTGGTTGTGGCCGCTGGGCAGGTACGTGTTCTTCGGGGCGTCCATCAGCAGCGCGTCCACGGCGGTGCCGGGCTCGCCGAGCCGGGCCGCGCACATGGCGAGCATCGGGAAGTCCCAGCCCCAGGCGCTGTCCCAGTCCCAGTCGGCGAGCACGTCGTGCAGGGTGGCCCGCATGGTCTCGGGGTCGATCAGCGGGGTGGGCGGCACGAACCCGAGCGCGCCGGTCATCGAGGGATGGTCGGTCCTGACCGTGTACGGCTCCACGCCGATGGCCGCGTACACGCCGTCGCGCACCAGCGGCCGGGCCAGGCCGTCCAGCACCCGCGCCCACTCCGGGTCGGGATCGAGGCCGAGCAGGCCCCGCCACCGCTGGGCCGTCGCCAGCCCCCACCACCAGTAGGCCAGCTCGAACGCGGGATCGCGCACCGTCCTCCTGGACTCGTGGTAGGACTCCTGCGCCGGCACCACCGGCGGCCCCAGGTGCCCGCCGGCCGCGAAGGAGGCCATGAACTCGGCCGTCTCGAACACCAGGTCCCGGTACTCCTCCAGCGCCCCCGGACGGATCCGGCGGAGCAGCTCGGCGAAGGAGATCAGGTGCGGCTGCTGCCAGACGATGAAGGCGCCGATCTCGCTCGGGCTCTCCCTGCCCTCCGGCCCCACCTGCTTGGGCCAGCGGGCGCCGCGGAACCCCTGCCGCGCGGCCGTGGCCCTGGCCCGCGGCAGGATCGAGCGGTACCACGGCAGGCTCCGCTCCAGCAGCTCCGGCCGGCCCCACAGGGCGAAGTGGGCGGCGTGCCACCAGTGCATCTCCAGGTGGAACTTGCCGCTCCAGGAGTTGACCGCCAGCCCAGTCTCCTGCGGCGGGGTGGTGCCCGCGCAGTTGACCGCGGTGAGGTACTGCGAGAGCACGACCCGGCGTTCGAGCTCGGGCGCCCGCGGGTCGGCGCTGCCCTCGAAGCTGACCGCGCCGCCGCGCGTCCAGAACCGCTCCCAGTGGGCGGCGGCGGCCGTACGGACCTGGGAGAAGGACGGCAGGCCGGCGCCGACGGGATGCCGGGCGAACTCGACGACGAGCTCCAGCTCCTCGCCCTGGATCAGGTACACGTGGGGGGCGGGCGAGGTGAACCGCGCCGCTCCCGTCCACTCGGCGGCCACGTGGTAGCCGTCCTGGTCCAGGACGCGGGTGAAGTCGCAGCGCGAGCCGCGCCGCGCGCACGTGGTGGTGTGCCGGTCGGGGCTGTCCCAGTCGGCAGTGGTGTGCCAGCCGTCGCTGGCGTAGGGGAAGGCGATCCTGACGCCCGTGCCGCCGGTGACGCGGACGGCCAGCAGGTCGCGCTCGGGATGACAGACCGTCTCCACCTCGTGCGGCCGGCCGTCCAGCTCGAAGGAGCTGGACAGCGTGCCGGTCCACAGGTCGAGGGTCTGCGCCGACCGGCCGAGCGGGGCGTCCTCGCCGGCGTCGAGGCCGATCCGGCCGAGGTGCAGGCGGTGCGGGTTGACGTGCAGCCAGCCGCCCGCCTCGGTGGCCGGATACAGGTCGGGGTAGCCGACGCCGTCGTAGTCGGTGAGCGCGTCCTCCAGCACGTGGCCCTTGGGGTTGGGCATCGTGTGCCAGCCCCACTGCGCCTGCGTGCCGAGCGGCGCGAACGTCTGGAGCCCGGTGGCGTCGGCGGTGAAGGCGAACTCGCCGTTGCCGACGGTGAGCGGGCACCCGGCGTCGGCGACGTTGTGCCGGCGCACGAGTGCCCTTCGGTCTATGCTCACGCACACCCCGGCGTGCCGGAGGCCCGCTGCTGGCGCATGGTCGTCACGTCGCCCGCGACGGCCGACTGGGCCATCGGGCCGAGGTCGAGCACGACGTCGGTGAAGGCGAGCGACGCCTTGCGCATCACCGGCAGGTCGATCGCCTCGGCGCCGAACTGCGGCGAGAACAGCGTCTTGGGCGCGGCGATGGGCGCGATGACGGGCAGCAGGTGCTGGTTGTACGGCGTGCCCTCGCCGCCGAAGCTGCAGTGGTGCGGCACGGTGGCCAGGTCGGCCGCCGACAGGCCCTTGAGGATCGCGGTGCGCCGCACGTCCCAGTACTCGATGTGGCCCTTGACCAGCTCGCGCAGCGGCGTGCTCTCGCTGACGGGGACCCACAGCAGCTCGGTGAGGGTGGGGCTGGCGACGAGCTGCTTGCCCGGCAGGCCGTTCGGCCTGGCGACCGCGTCGTAGCGCTTGGCGCCGAGGTGTTCGAGCACGACGACGGAGGAGACCTTGCCCTGGTCGTACTCGGCGTCGAGCTGGGCGGCGAGCTGACCGGCGCCGCCCTCGCGGACGTCGGGACCGGTCAGGTGCTGGTAGAGGTGGCCGGTCACGAACGCGAACTGCACGGTCCGCGGACGGCACTCCACCGGCAGCGTCGACAGGTAACGGGCCATCTCGATCATGGTGAGCGGGCCGTTGTCCCACACCGGGCTCATGCCGTCGGTGTGGCTCTCCACGACGATCTTCTGGGCGCTCCCGCCGGGCAGCGTGGCGAGCAGGGTGCGGGTCGTCGTCGGCGTCCAGGCGGCGTTCACCGTCAGCGACGCCTGGACCGGCTGCCCGGCGGCCAGCGCGTCCTTGATCTGCTTGCCCTGGTCGGCGCCGACGTACGCGCCGGGCACGCCGTACGGCAGGCCCTCGTAGGGGGCGTACATGTCCTTGATCTGGGCGTGCGGGAGCTGGCTGACCTCGATCACGCCCAGCGCGCCCGCGGCGGCGGCCGCCTTGAGGTCGGCGTCGGCCGCGGCCGGGGCCTCCATCGACTCCGAGCCGAGCAGGTTGATCGTCATGCCCGGGTCGTACATGGAGTAGCCGAGGGTGGGCGGATAGAACAGCAGGTTGGGCACGCTGGTCCAGGGCAGGTCCCGGACGACGATCTTCCCGGCGGCGTTGGCGGCGGTGATGTTCGTCCCCGCGGCCAGGTGCACGAGCGGCGCCGAGACGCCGCCCGCGCCGGTGGAGGAGGAGAACGGCACGGGCGCCGCGACCTGCACGGACGTGCCGCCGACGGTCAGCCCGGTGCCGAGGTTGTCCCAGCGGTCGATGGCGTAGGGCAGGGAGGAGAGCTGGAGGCCGGGGATGGCCGCCATCTCCTCCTCCAGCCAGTCGACGTAGCCGGCGTGCGCGGCCGAGCCGGTCGGCCTGGGCCCGAACGTTCCCTGCCGGGTGGCCAGGGCGCTCAGCCGGGCCTCGGAGGCGAACGCGGCCGGGTCCACCCTGACCGGGCAGACCGTGGCGGACGCCTGGGCCAGGGCCGGTTGCGCGGGCGCGACCAGCGGGAGGAGAAGGGCGAGGAGAGCGAGTCGTCTCACGTGGGGGGTCCTTCCATCGAATCGTTTTAATGCATGGCCCGCGACAGTCCCCCGAGGCGCGGCCGAGTTCTCAGCGGCGGGGCGGCCCGGTGGTGCCGCGGACGATCAGCGTGGGCGACACCGACGACGCCACCGACCGGGTGCGTCCTTCGATGCGCTCGACGAGCAGGCGCGCGGCGGTCGCCCCGATCACCCGTCCGTCCTGGTCGACGCTGGTGAGCGAGATGCGCTTGAGCGAGGCGATGCCGATGTTGTCGTAACCGGCGACGGAGAGGTCCTCCGGCACCGACAAGCCGGCCTCGTCGGCGGCGCGCAGGACGCCGAGCGCCGCGATGTCGGCCCCGGCGAAGATCGCGGTGGGCCGGTCGTCGCGGGCGAGCAGTTCCCGTGCGCCCTCGTAGCCGCCCTCCTCGGTGAAGGAGGTGGCCAGCACGTCGTCGGCGAGCCCGTGGACGCGCATCGCCTGGCGGTAGCCTTCGGCGCGCACCATGTGCGGCAGTCCCTGGGCGCGGGCCCGCTCCAGGTGGGTGATGTGCGCGATGCGGGTGTGCCCGAGCCCGACCAGGTGGTCGACCACGAGCCGGGCCCCCATCACGTCGTCGTCGACGACCGCGTCGTGGTCCGCGGCGCCGCCGTGCCTGCCCACCACGACGACCGGGACGGCCGCCGCGATGGCGGCGAGTTCGGCGTCCGTCATGACCGGCGAGATCAGGATGAGCCCGTCCATGCTCCGGTCGATCATGGCGTCGGTCATCCTGGCCTGCGTCTTGGGCTCGATACCGCCGGGCCCGAGCAGCACCTGGTACTCGGTGTCGCCCAGCCGGCCGGTGATGCCCTCGATGATGTCGGGGAAGAACGGGTTGCGGGTGTCGGAGAGCATGACGCCGAGGGTGTAGGTGCGTCCGCGCAGGGCGCGGGCCGCGGCGTGCGGGCGGTAGCCCAGCTCGTCGATGGCCTGCCGCACCTTGGCCTGCATCTCCGCGCTCACGCCGTACGCGCCGCGCACCACCTTCGACACGGCGGCCGTGGAGACCCCGGCCCGCCTGGCCACATCGGCGATCGTCACCCGTCCGCTCGTCACACGCCATCCTTTTGGGTTCTCGTAGAACGAACTACACACTTTGCTGGAAGCAGAGGCTAGCCCGCCACCACTCCTCAGGTCCACCCCTTGACGGAGGTTTCGATCTTGCCGTAGAACGTTCTACACATTCTCCCCCTCATGAACAGGAGCACGAGCGTGAGAGCACCAACTCGTCCGCTCGGCGCGGCGATAGGCGCCGTCCTCGCCCTGTCCCTCTCCGGCTGCGGATCCTCCGCCCCCGAGGGGACCGGTCAGGTGAAGCTGACCCTCTGGCACAACAGCGCGGACCCGGCGCCGCTGCTGGAGATGTACAAGAAGTTCGAGAAGCAGTCCGGCCACAAGATCGAGCTCGTGTCCATCCCGTCCGACGGGTTCGAGGACACCACCCAGACCAAGTGGGCCACCGGCGAGCGCCCGGACGTCCTGGAGTACCACGCGACGGTGAGCGGCCTGCTCGCCCTCAACCCGGCCGAGAACCTGCGCGACCTGACCGGCGAGGCGTACATCGCCCGGTCCGGCGACCTCTACCAGGCCGCCGGGGCCGTGGGCGGCAAGGTCTACGCCGCCATCACCGGCTTCCCCCAGGTCTTCGGCCTCTACTACAACAAGAAGATCTTCACCAAGGCCGGGCTGACCCCGCCGGCGAACTTCACCGAGCTGGCCGCCGCCTGCCCCAAGCTCAAGGCCGCCGGCGTCACGCCGGTCTTCGAGTCGGGCGGCTCGATCTGGCCCGTGCAGATCCTGCCCATCCTCTACCTGGCCGGCGCCAACCAGGCCAACGCCTACGGCAAGGCCATCGCCGGCCACAGCAGCACGCTGGCCGACCCCGGCTCGCCCTTCGTCGCCGGGCTGACCGCCTACGCCAAGCTGAAGGCCGACGGCTGTTTCAACAAGGACATCGTCACGGCCAAGTTCGAGGACTCGATGAAGGCCCTGGTGACCGGCGAGGCCGCCATGGTCGCCCAGCACTCCGACATGCTCCCGGCCCTGCTCGCGGCCGCCGGCGGCGACCAGAAGACCGTGGACGAGTCCGTCGGCTTCGTCGGCCTGTCCAGCGACAAGCCGCTGGTGACCTACGCGCCCGGCCCGATCGGCACGTTCTACCTGCCCAAGACCGGTGACCCGGCGCGCGAGAAGGCCGCGCTCGACTTCGTGCGCTTCATGACCGGCCCGGCCTACGCCGAGTACGTCGCCGCGGCCAAGACCTTCCCGGTGCTCAAGGGCGTGCCCGATCCGCAGGGCGTCTCCTCCGTGTTGCAGGACGTCAAGAAGGCGTACGACACCGGCGCCGTCATCGCCTTCAACTCCGACATCCCCGGCATGGGCGGGCTGGCCCAGCTCATGTCCGAGCTGATCGCCGGCCAGAAGGACCCGCAGAAGGCGGCGACCCAGCTCCAGGGCCAGGTCGAGCAGGCGGCCAAGGCGGCAGGACTGCCCGGATGGTGATGCGGAACAGGGCGGCCTGGCTGCCGTGGGCGCTGCCCGCGATCGTGCTGGTCACGGTCTTCTTCGTCGCCCCGTTCCTGCTCAACGTGCGGTTCGCGTTCTCCTCCTGGACGAGCTTCCGGGCCGAGATCACCTGGAACGGGCTGGAGAACGTCCGCACGCTGATCGACCAGGACCTGCTGGCCAACGCGGTCACCGTGACCGTGCTGTACGCGATCCTGTGCATGGCGATCCAGAACACCGTCAGCCTCTCGCTGGCCCTGGCCCTCCAGCGGACCAGCGGCATCAACACCGTCTTCCGCTCGGCGTTCTTCCTGCCGACGCTCATCTCGCCGCTGGCCGCCGGGTACATCTGGCGCGGGCTGCTGGCCCCCGACGGGGCGATCAACTCCTTCCTCGGCATCGAGTGGGCGTGGCTGGGCGAACCGTCCACCGCGCTGGTGGTGGTCGCGTTCATCGACGCGTGGAAGTGGAGCGGGCTGATCACCCTGGTCTACATCGCGGGCCTCAACTCCATCCCGAAGTCGCTGCTGGAGTCGGCGACCGTGGACGGCGCCGGCCCGTGGACCCGGCTGCGGCGGGTGGTGTTCCCGATGCTCGCCCCCGCGCTGACCTTCAACGTGGCCGTCACGCTGGTGGGCGCGCTCAGCGCGTACGACGTGATCGCCGCCACCACCGGCGGCGGCCCCGGCGACCACACGCGGGCCCTGAACGTGGTGATGCGCCAGCAATGGGGCCAGGGCTTCTTCGGCTCGGCCAGCGCGCTGGGCTTCACCGTGACGCTGCTGGTGATCGCGACGGCCGTGCCCCTGGTGTGGTGGCTGCGGCGCAGGGAGGTGACGGGATGAGAGCGGCGCTCAAGTACGCGGCGCTGACGATCTTCGCGGTCCCGTGGGTGCTCGTGCCCGTCTGGCTGGTGGTCGTCAACTCCTTCAAGCCCGCGGGCGAGGCCGCCGAGCTGGGCCTCGGCCTGCCCAGGACGTGGGCGATCGCCGAGAACTACGGCATCGTGCTCGACCGGGGCGGCTACCTGACCGGGCTGCTCAACAGCCTCAAGGTGACCGTGCCGATCGTGATCGCGGTGGTGCTGCTCGGCGCGGCGGCGGCGTGGGCGTTCGGGCGCAGCCGGTCGCGGTGGCTGCAGGCGGCCTACTTCGTGATGGGGTTGTCGATCCTGCTGCCGCCGTCCATCATCCCGACCGTCTACCTGCTGCGCGCCCTGTCGCTGGACGGCGGCTCGCTCGGCTACGTGCTGACGATGACCGGCTGCCGCCTGGGCGTCGTGATCTTCCTGGCCACCGGGTTCGTCCGGGCGTTCCCGCCGGACCTGGAGCAGGCCGCGGCCATCGACGGCGCCTCGCGTCCGCAGGTGTTCGTGCGCATCCTGCTGCCCCTGCTGCGGCCGGTGCTGTTCGTCGGCGGCGTGATCCTGATCATCAACGTCTGGAACGACTTCTTCTTCGCCCTCTTCCTGCTCCAGGGCAGCGCGAACGCCACGCTGCCGCTGAGCCTGTTCCAGTTCGCCTCCGGCACCCTGCAGAGCCTGAACTGGAACCTCGTCTTCGCCCACGTCCTGCTCACCACGCTGCCCCTGGTGGCGGTGTACGCCGTCGCGCAGAAGCGCGTCCTGGCCGGCCTCACGGAAGGTGCACTGAAGGGATGACCACGCACGACATCGCGCTCGACTGGGTCAGGCGCGAGATCAAGGAGGGACGGCTGCCGTGCGCGGTGTTCGGCGCGGCGACCTCCGACGGGATCCAGGTGCTGGAGGCGTTCGGCACCCACGACGGCCGCGGGACCAGGACCGACGACCACTTCGCGCTGTTCTCGGTGACCAAGCCGCTGATGGGCCTGCTGGCCCTGCGCCAGGTCGAGCGCGGGCTGTTGTCGCTGCGCCGCCCGCTGCGGGACGTGCTGCCGAACTTCGCCCGGCCCGACGTGACGCTCTGGCATCTGCTGACCCACACCAGCGGCATCGCCGAGCAGACGCTGACGCCCGACGACCTGGTGGAGCACCTCCTCACCGCGCCGTCGCTGTTCGAGGCGGGCACCCTCAGCCACTACTCCAACCTGGCCTTCGCCGGGATCGCGGAGATGGTCCGCGACGTCACCGGCCGCGACGTGGCCGAGCTGGTCGACTCCGACCTGAACGCGCTGGTGCCGGGCGGCGGGCGGATCACCTTCGACCCGGCGTGCGAGGCGGCCGAGGTGCACGGCCTCGAACTGCTCGGGCCCGGCTTCGACTTCGACGCGTTCGTCCGGCTCCGCCATCCGGCGGGCGCGCTGTTCTCCCGCGCCGAGGACCTGCTGGCGCTGGGCGGCGCGCTGCTGCGCGGCGACCGCGCGCTGATCCATCCGACCACCCTGGCCGCCATGACGACCCCGCAGACGACCGGCCTGGTCAAGCTGCAGCCCGACCCGGTCAACGCCGGACAGGACTGGGGGCTCACCTGGAACCTGCGCCACTCGGCCCCCGGGCTGCTGGAACGGCGGCTGTACGGGCACGGCGGCGCCTCGGGCTGCCAGTGGTGGATGTACCCGGAGCAGGACGCGTGCTTCGTGCTGCTGATCAACGTGATGGCGCCGAGCCTGTCCGGCGTCGACGTCGACGGCCTGCACAACGCCTTCACCACCGGGCTCGATGCGTGAACCGGGACTCGGGGGTGCTCGACGTGCAGGTCTCGGGCGCGCAGACGCCCTACATCCGGCCGGCTCCGCCCGGCGCGCGGGCGGGCCTGACGTGCGGTCTGGCGGATCCGGTGGGCGTGGACGAGCCGTCGCCCCGCCTGTCGTGGGACGCCCGGACGACCGCGGCGGCCACCGTGGTGCTGTCCGCGGACGGGCGCGAGGTGTGGCGGTCCTGCGTGCCCGCCGGATCGCACGGCGTGGACGTGCCGGACGAGCTGCTGACGCCGCTGACGCCGTACGCGTGGGAGGTGGAGGGGCTGGCGGCGGGCGCGTTCACCACGGGCCTGCGGGCGCGCGGCGCATGGGACGCCCCCTGGCTGCCGGGCGACCCCGAGGCCGGGGTGAGCCTGCGCGGGACGTTCACCTGGCGTCCCGCCCCGGGACGCGCCTGGCTGGCCGCCACCGCGCTCGGCGTCTACCGGGCGCTGCTCAACGGCGCGCGGCTGGGCGAGGAGGAGCTGGCCCCCGGCTGGACCGACTACGGCCACCGGACGCGCTACCGGCTGCTGGAGCTCACGGACCTGCTGGTGCCCGGCCAGAACGAGCTGGAGCTGTGGCTGGCTCCCGGCTGGTACGCCGGTCACGTCGCCGGCGGCGGCCCGCGCCGCTACGGTGACCGGCCCGCCGTCAGCGCCCAGGTGCTCGTGCGGGACGACGACGGCCCGCGCCGCGTGTTCGCCACGGACGCCGCCTGGACCCGGCGGGACCTCGGCCGCCCGCGCGCCGACCTGGTGATGGGCGAGACCGTCCAGGCGCCCGCCGAGGGGACCGCACCGGCCGGGACGACGTCCGCGCCGGAGATCCTGGTGGAGGCCGACCCCGCTCCCCCGGTCCGGGTGATCGGCACGATGCCCGCCGTGTCGGTGACCGAGCCCGCGCCGGGCGTGCAGGTGGCCGACTTCGGGCGGAACGTCGTCGGGCGCGTCCGGCTGCGCGTGGACGCGCCGGGGCCCGTGCGGATCGTCGTCCGGCACGGGGAGGAGCTGACCGCGACCGGGCGGCTCTACACCGACAACCTGCGCACCGCGGACCAGCGTGACGAGTTCGTCCTCGACGCCGGGTCACACGTCGTGGAGCCCGCCTTCACCCTGCACGGGTTCCGCTACGCGGAGGTCACCGGCTGGCCGGGCGCGCTGAGGCCGGACGACCTGGAGGCGGTGCTGCTGTCGTCCGCGCTCGCCGTCACCGGCTCGCTGACCGTGAGCGATCCCGCCGTGCGGCAGCTCGTCGCCAACATCGGCGCGTCGGCGGACGGCAACCTGGTCAGCGTGCCGACCGACTGCCCCCAGCGCGACGAGCGGACCGGCTGGACGGCCGACATCTCGGTGTTCGGCTCGACGCTCAGCTTCCTGCGGCACACGCAGGCGTTCCTGTCCGGCTGGGTGACGACGCTGATCGACGGGCAGCGGGCCGACGGCGCCGTCCCGCACGTCGCGCCGGTGCTGCCCGAGTACGGCTACGACTCCCCCGTCTGGTCCGACGCGCTGGTCGAGGTGCCGTGGCTGCTGTGGCGGCGCTACGGCGACGACCGCACGTTGCGCCGCGCGTACGACCCGATGCGGCGGTGGGCCGCCTACTGCCTGGCGCAGTCCGACGACGGCCTCAGACCGGGCCGGGCGCTGGGCGACTGGCTGGCCCCCGGCACGGTGGAGACGCCCAGGAGCCTCATCGCCACCGCCGCGCTGGCCCGCAGCCTCCGCCTGATCGCGCACGCGGCCGCCGTGCTCGGCGAGCCGCACGCCCCCGAGTACGACGAGGCCGCCGCCCGCGTGTCGGACGCCTTCCGCCGGGCCTTCCTCGACGGCCCGAGGCTGCGCACGCAGACGCAGACCGGTTACGCCGTCGCCCTGGCCTGGGATCTCGTCCGGCCGGAGGACCGCGCCGCGGCGGCGCGGGCGCTGGCCGACCTGGTCCGCGCCGACGGGCACCGGCTCATGACGGGCTTCGTCGGCACCCCCCTGCTGCTGCCCGTGTTGTCGGAGACCGGCCACCACGACCTGGCGTGCCGGATCTTCAACCAGGAGGGTTACCCGTCGTGGCGCTACCAGCTCCGCGCCGGGGCGACGACCATGTGGGAACGCTGGGACGCCTGGCACCACCGGTACGGCCTGCAGACGCCGTCCATGAACTCCTTCAACCACTACGCCTACGGCTGCGTGGGCGACTGGCTGTTCCGGCACGTCGCCGGCCTGGGCGACGACCCGCGCGGGACGGGCGGCGGGTTCGGCGAGCTGCTGCTGCGTCCGGGGCCCGTCCCGCTGCTGCGGCAGGCGCACGCCCGCTACGCGAGCGCGTCGGGGGCCGTCGAGTCGGGCTGGCGGGCCGGGCCCGACGGGGTGCAGTTCACCTTCGCCGTGCCAGAGGGCGTGACCGCCCGCGCGGTGCTGCCCGTACGCGGCGCCTGGGACGGGATGACCGTCAACGGCACCTTCCTCATGGGCCTGAACGAGCAGCTGCCGACCACCAGGCTGGCCGACGGCGGCTGCGCCCTCGACCTGCCGCCGGGCCGCTGGTCGTTCACGGCCCCCGCCGCCGCCACGTCCCACCTGCTCCAGGAGTGGGACGACCTGGGCCGGTGAACGTCAGCCGGCCAGGTCGCCGAGCCAGCGCAGGGCGGCCAGGCTCGGCATGAAGCCGTACTCGCCGCCGCGCGTGACGACGAACCGGGGCAGGGACTCCAGGCGCCGCCGTACGGGACGCCGGGGGACGGTGAAGTCGCCGGAGCCGTCGGCGGAGCCGGTCAGGGGATCCCTGGCCGGACCCCCGCCGAAGAAGACGCCGTCGTTCAGCCATTCGGTCTGGACGAACTCGAACTGCCGCCCGAGATGGGCGCCGACGAAGGCGAACATCAGCCCCCGGTCGGCGCCGTCGTCGTCCAGGACGCCGTCAGGCAGCGGCGGCCCGTAGACCGTGCCGCGCCTGATCATGCGGTGCAGCCTCGGGACGCCGGCCACCGCCGCGTCCCGGGGGTTGGCCCGGCGGATGTGGCAGCCGCCGGGAGTGGTGAAGCCGGCGGGGTCGTCCTGCCGGTACAGGAAGGCGTTGCGGCGGGCGGCGTCGGCGCCGAGGGCCGGGTCGTCGTGCGACGGGCTGAGCGCCAGCGGCGCGCCGCTGCGCCAGCGACCCATGATCTTCGCGGCCAGCAGCTCCTCGTCCTGCGGATCGGCGGCGTTGTCCCTGAGGTAGCGCCGGAACAGCGCGACCCGCTGGTGCGGCTTGCGGATGGCCACGTAGGTGCCGTTGCGCCCCAGCTCGTCGGGCTGGGGGGCCTGGACGCCGCCCAGCTCGTCGGGATGGCCGAGCACGAACTCGCCCGCCTTGAGCGGCGTCTCCAGGGGGTTGGACCCGGCGATGCCGCTGCCCTCGACGGCGGGATGGCTGACGCCGTCGCGGTAGCCGAAGGGCTCGGTCTCGGTGGGCAGGGCGTGGCAGTTCTGCCGCCAGACGGCCGTCACGCCCGGAAGTGCGTCGTAGGCGGGGCGGGCGCGTTCGATCGCGGCCTGCAGGCGCGCGTTGTCGGGCGCGAGCGCCGCCAGCACCACGTGCACGTCCGGGGTGCCGAGCGGACGCTCCCAGCGGTCGGGTCCGCTGTCCCCGGTGTCCCCCAGGGCAGTGGCGCGGGCGGCCATGCCCTGCCGGAACTCCCACGCGAAGGTGTCCAGCGATGCCTGCGGCACGCCGAGGGCCTTCAGCCCCTGGTAGGTGAGCGCGACGCTGACCCACGTCTCCCCCAGCGGGCTCACCGGGTCGGCCGCGGAGGTCACCACGGCGCTCACTCGCCGCATCAGCTCCCGGCCCTGGGCGCGGTCGTCGATGCGGAACAGCAGGTACGTCGCCGCGTACGGGGTGGGCCGCGCGCTGAGCACCCCGCGTTGGATGTCGTCCAGGTCGAGCGTGGCCGGAGTGTGTTCGTTCACCGGAGGTCGCTCACGTGGCTCTGACGAGGTTGTTCCAGAAGGCGCGCAGGCTCTCGTCCACGCCGAACAGCGAGCTGAAGATCGTGGAGTCGGCGAGGATCACGTCCCCGGCCCGGTCGCCGCGCGGAGGCAGCCACAGGAACATGTTGAACTCGGTGTTCCCGGCCTCGACGAACGGGTGCGTCGGCCGGGTCAGGTCGATCGGCTGCCGGCCCAGCACCCGGACGGCGTCCGGGTCGTCGGTGGTCACGGCGTAGTGGGGCAGGTGCATGTGGAAGTTGAAGTGGGACACCCCGTCGAGCCACCCCTTGGCGTCCAGGTCCCTGGCGATGGACAGCGGGGCGTTCTGCCCGGTGCCCATCACGGCGGGACGCAGCCCGTACCGGTTCTCCACCGGCACTCCCAGGCCCGCCATCAGCGACCGGGTGTACCCGCCGAACCGCTGCTGGCGGGGCACGAGCGCGTCGCCGTGGTGGTGGTACTCGACGTCGCGGACGGCCAGGTCGCCGGTCGCGCCGACGTCATGGTGCGGCCCGAGGGCCAGGCAGGTCCCTTCGCGGGTGAGGAAGTCGCGCACCGCCTCGATCTCGGCGGCCGTGGCCTCCTGTGCCGTGATCATGTGGTCCAGCCCCCACACGAACAGGGTGTCGGTGTCGGCCAGCACCCGCTCGTCCAGCGGGGTGTGGAACCCGGCCTGGTCGACGCGCTGGTACACCGGCACCGGGTACCCGGTGACCTCGTGGACGAACCGCTGGAAGGGCAGCCAGCCCCAGAAGAACAGTTCCAGCCCGCCCGCGATGCCCTGCTGGAAGCGCATGGGGTCGGACCACTGCGGGTCCTCGTAGGCCGGCCACTGCACGCGGCGCACCTCGGTCATCGTGGAGAACCGGTTGTCCAGCCCGGTGACGTCCCGGCCCGCCTCGGCCGGATAGCTCCACGCGACGTAGATGCTCACCCGCCGCCGGCCGGGGGCGTACGGGCGCGGCACGTGGTCCTGGTTGTAGGTGCGCGCCGTCTTCGGCTCACTCATCTGATCTCCCGCGTCGTCCTGGGCCGTCACTGCAACTGGTCGAGCATGTCCGACAGAGCGCTCTTGATCCGCAGCGCCTTCTTGATCTCGTCGGCGGTGACGTACGGGTACTCGCCGTACTCGATGAAGCTGGGGCAGTGATGCTCGCGGACGAACCGGACGAACGCCTCGGGGTTGGTCTTCCAGTCCTCGGGGAAACCTTCGAGGTTCTCGAAGACCGTGTTCACCCCCGCCCTGGTGAACAGCGCGATGGCGTCTTCGGTGTACTTGTCGAAGTCGGTGTCGAAGATCCCCTGGTACATGAAGCGGGTGTCGTCGTCGAACAGCACCCAGCGCAGGTAGTGCAGTTTCAGGGGGGCCAGCAGGCCGGGGTCGTCCCGCAGCGCCTGGGCGAGCGTGTCGCCGTAGCCCCGGATGGTGTCGGCCCGGCCGGGCTTGACCCGGGCGATGACGGTGAATCCGTAACAGGCGGGGCCGCGCGGGAAGACGGGGCCGTACTTGCCCTGCTCCAAGTGGCCGGTCTCCTTCGGGATGACGACCGCCTGCGGCGTGATCTCCATGACCGTCCTCTCCGACGTGGTGCTCGTGGGAGGAAGGCTGAAGCGACCTGACTGGCTCCATCGTCCCATACGGAGGTGGCGCGTCGCGGTATCCCGGCCGCCCGTGTCAGCGCGAGGAGCCGGGGACGCGCTCGGCGCGGCGGGAGGTCAGGCGGTCGGGGGCCGGCCAGCGCACGGCGTGGGCCCAGCCCGCCCGCTCGAACCAGCGGATCAGCCGCGCGCTCGGGTCGAGCTGGCCCTTGAGCACGCCGTGCCGGGCGCAGGTGGGGTCGACGTGGTGCCAGTTGTGCCAGCCCTCGCCGAGCGTCAGCATCGCCACCCACCACACGTTGGACGACCGGTCCCTGGTGCGGAACGGGCGGTCGCCGAAGGTGTGGGCGATCGAGTTCACCGACCAGGTGACGTGGTGCACGACGGCGTAGCGGACCAGGCCGCCCCACAGGAGCCCGCTCCACGCGCCCGCCCACGACATCGACCAGAGCCCGCCGGCCGCGGCCGGAAGCGCGAACGACAGCAGCACGACCGCCGGGTAGGCGGCGTCGAAACGGCGCACGTCCGCATCGGCCAGCAGGTCGGGCACCCAGTGGCGGCGGCTGGAGCGCCGGCGGGCCGTGTAGAACCAGCCGACGTGGGCGTGCAGCATGCCGCGCAGCAGGGCCGGGCCGCTGTCGCCGTAGCGCCACGGCGAGTGCGGGTCGCCCTCGCGGTCGGCGTACTTGTGGTGGCGGCGGTGCTCGGCGGCCCACAGGGTGAGGGGGCCCTCGACGGCCATGCCGCCGGCCAGCATGAGCGCGATCCGCAGCGCCCGGTTGGCCCTGAAGGCGCGGTGGGTGAACAGGCGGTGGTAGCCGATGGCGATGCCGAAGATGCTCACCAGGTACATCACGACCGCGATGACCAGGTCGCGCGGGCCGATGCCCCAGCCCCAGGCCGCCGGCACCGCGAGGGCCAGCAGCAGCACGGGCAGGACGACCAGGACGACCAGATAGGCGGTGCGGCGGCCGGTGGTGACCGTCACCGTCTCCGCCGTGCCCGGCTGCGGCAGGGGTGACGTCACGTTTCCTCCCATGGGCGGTACGGGTCGATCAGGCTCCTTATTCAATGACCAGGCCCATGGACTGCGGCAATGTCCTGACAGTGACGGAATAATTACCGTGAGGCACCAAAACAATGCACTCGATTGTCATGAAGAAAGGGTGTGACGCCTCCCTAGATTGTGATTGCGCAAAGTGATCATCCCTGTGCGCTCCGATATCAGGCGGAAGGTCCACGGAATGGGTGCTGTCGATCAGGCGACCACTGGCGGCTATCTGGAGAGGTACGACCAGGCGCTGGCTGAAGACCCGATATCGGCGTTCGGCCTGGTCCGGGAGTGGATGCGGACCGACTGGCGGAGCCTGTTCGCCGAGCTGCGCGAGCGGCGTCCGGTCTTCGTCACGCCCGCCTTCACGGTCGTCACCCGCTTCGCCGACGTGACCGAGGTGCTCGCCCACGAGCAGGTCTTCTCCGTACGCGCCTTCGGTCCCCGCCTCGACGCCGCGCTGGGCGCGCCGTTCATGCTGGGCCGGGACGCCACGCCGATGAACTGGCGGGAGAAGGGCCTGATGCAGCTCATGCTCGCCCCGGAGGACGCGGCCGGCGTGCGCGAGCTGACCGGCCGCCTGGCCGACGAGCTGCTCGACGCCGCCGGGCCGGGCGGGCGTCTGGAAGCGGTCGAAGGGCTGTTCCGCCCGGTCGCCCTCGGCGTGTGCGCGCGGTATTTCGGCGTTCCCGGCCCCGGCCCGCGCACCCTGGGCCGCTGGACGCGGGCCATCGTCGCCGACGGCTTCGCCAACTTCCTCGGCGACCCCGAGCTCCAGGCGGCGTCCGTCAAGGCGGGCGCCGAGCTGGTCGGGTACCTGCGTGACCTGCTCGCCGAGCACCGGGCCACGCTGCGCGCCGGCCGGGACCTGCCCGACGACGTCTTCGCCCGCCTGGTCCGGGCGTCCCTGCCCGCCGTCCCCGACGACCGCATCGTGATCAACATGGCCGGGCTGCCGCTGGGCTTCGTGGAGAGCGCGCCGGGGGCCATGGCCGAGGCGGTCGAGCAGCTCCTGCTGCGCCCGCGGGTGCTGGCCGAGGCCGCGGCCGTCGCGGGCGATCCCGAGAGGTTCGACCCGTACGTCTGGGAGGCGCTGCGGTTCAGCCCGTTCTTCAAACTGCTTCCCCGGCTGTGCGAGCGCGACCACGTGCTGGCCGCCGGCACGCCGCGCAGCACGGTGATCCCGGCGGGCACGTTCGTGCTCGCGGCGCCGGCCTCCGCCATGTTCGACGCGGCCGTGGTGCCGGATCCCGGCGAGTTCCGCCTCGACCGTCCCCGTCACCATCAGCTGTTCTTCGGCTCGGGTCATCACGCCTGCCTCGGCGTGCACGTGGCCGAAGTGGTGATCGCCGAGACTGTGCGCCGGCTGCTGCTGCGTCCGGGCGTGCGGCTGCTGCCGCCGCCGGAGGGCCGGGTGGAGCGCTCACTCGGCATCTTCCCCGACGCCTTCGCGCTCGGGCTCGGCGCCGGCGTGCGGGAAGGCTGACGATGGCGAGCCGAGCACGCAGCATCGCCACGGACGGCCTGTCCAACCGGCTCAGGTTCCTGGCCCTGACCCACGGCCGGCCCCTCTGGGACCTGCTGCAGAGCAGCCGCCCGGTGCGGCGCCGGATCAACGCCTCGCTGATCGACCACGCGATCCGCGAGATGCCGCCGCGCCCCGAGCCGCTGAGCACCATGGCCGACTACACCTCGTGGGCCTCCCTGACCGACCGCACCTACAGCGGCAGGCACCTGCCTCCGGTCGCCGTCGACGGAGATCGGCTGCCCACGCCGGAGCGAGCCGCCGACCTGTTCGCCCGCGGCGAGTCCATGATCCCGTGCCCGCGTTCCACGGTGCTCTTCGCCTACTTCGCCCAGTGGTTCACCGACGGCTTCCTGCGCGGCGACGTCAACGTCCCGCGCGACCCGCGCAAGAACAGCTCCAACCACCACATCGACCTCAACCAGGTGTACGGCCTCGACGAGGCGGCGACGGCCGCGCTGCGCGCCTTCGACGGCGGGCTGCTCAAGAGCCAGTCGCTCGGCGGCGGCGAGTTCCCGCCCTACCTGTGCGCGAACGGCAAGATCAAGCCGGAGTTCGCCCCGCTGCGCGTCATCCGCTTCGACCAGCTCTCCGACGCCCGGCGCGACACGCTGTTCGCCACCGGCAGCGACCGGGGCAACGGCCAGATCGGCTTCACCATGCTCACGGTGCTGTTCCTGCGCGAGCACAACAGGGTGGCGCGGCTGCTGGCCCGGGAGAATCCGCGCTGGGACGACGAACGGCTGTTCCAGACCGCCCGCAACGTCCTCATCGTGCTGCTGATCAAACTGGTCGTCGAGGAGTACATCAACCACATCACCCCCTACCACTTCCGGTTCGCCCTCGACCCGTGGCTGTCCACGCGACTCGACCGCGCGGCCTGGCACCGGCAGAACTGGGCCTCCGTGGAGTTCAACCTCGTCTACCGCTGGCACAGCCTGGTCCCGTCCCGCCTGTCGGTGGCCGGGCGGGAGCTGCCGATGGCCGAGACCTTCTTCGCCGGCTCGCTGCTCCCAGCACCCGGGCTCGGGCGGCTGTTCGAGGACGCCTCCCGCCAGCGCGCCGGGCGTATCGGCCTGTTCAACACCGACCCGGTGCTGCGCGAGATCGACGTGACCAGCGTCGCCGACTCCCGGGTGCTCGGCCTGGCACCGTACAACGGCTACCGCGAGCACTGCCGCTTCCCCCGGGTGCGCGCCTTCGAGCAGATCACCGGCGACCGGCGGGTCAGCGGCGCGCTGCGCGACCTCTACCGCGACGTCGACGACGTCGACCTGTACGTCGGGCTGTTCGCCGAGGAGCCCGGCTCCCCCGACGCGATCCTGCCGCCACTGCTGACCAAGATCATCGCCATCGACGCCTTCTCCCAGGCGCTCACCAACCCGCTGCTGGCGCCGCGGATCTTCAACGCCGCCACGTTCTCCCCCCAGGGCCTGCGGGTCATCGCGGCCACGCGCACGCTCTCGGACGTGCTACGCCGCAACACGCCCGAGGACCCGGCCCCCCGCTTCGTCAGCATGTCCCGGCGGGGCCGGTCGTGACCGGCGACGACGATCCGGCCGCCGGGCCCCTGCGCGCCCTGGCCCGGGAGCTGGTGGACGTCGCGGTCACCATCCACGGCGCGGCGTCGCACGCCACGGCCGCGCTGACCGACGACGCGCTGCTGCGCGCCGTGCCGCGCGCCCCGTCGGCGGCCCGGCCCGCCTATCGGGCGCTGCTGCGGGCCACGACGAACGGCCGCGGCCTCGGTTACTCGTTCGCCGGCGGCCGGCTGGCGACCGCGGCCGCCAAGGCCGGCGCCATGCTGGGGGCCGAGAGCCTGGCCGTACGGGTGCTGGCCACGTCGTTGCGGTTGCGCGTGGCGGCGGTGGCGGTCACCCATCCCGAGCTGACCGAGGACCCCATGCTCGCCCGGCTCATCGAGGCGGCCGCCGCCGACCGCGACGTGGAGGCCGTCCGGGCCCTGCGCGCCCTGTTCAAGGACCGTGGCGCGGTGCGCGCGCTGAGCCAGCTCGCGCCGGTCTTCGGCGAGGTCCTGGCGCTGCGCGCGCTGCTGGACGAGAACCCGCTCAACGACGCCGCCGCCTGGCTCATCGCGACGGGACGCGGCTTCGCCACCGCCGATCCGCTCCTCGGGCTGAGCAACAGGGCGATCGCCGTCCTCGACGTCGGGGAGGGCGCCGCGCGCCGGGTCGAGCTGAGCGCGGCCGAGTCCGCCCGGCTGTGCGCGCGCGGGTCGCTGCTCGGCTTCCTGTCCAACATCAGCACGATCGGCACCACCGGGCGGGCCCTCCTCCAGAGCGTCGAGGGGCCGGACGGCGTGATCCGGCACGTCCTGCACGCGCCGGGCATGCGCCTCGGGCGTCCCGACGGCGAGTCGCCCCAGGACCTGCTCGGCGCGTTCAGCAGCGCCGTGCTGGCGGCCAGCCCCTACAGCCGCGCCCTGGCACAGGCCGTCGCCGACTACGGGCCGCCGCCGGGCGCCGAACTGGCGCTCGTCGGGCACAGCGCGGGCGGGGCGGCAATCATGAACCTGACCCAGGACCCCGCCTTCTGCGCCCGGCACACGGTCACGCACGCCGTCGCCGTCGGCTCGCCCGTCGACTTCAAACGCCCCGCCGACCCGCGCACCTGGGTGGCCAGCGTCACCAACCAGCACGACATCATCCCCACCCTCGACGGGCAGGGCGCCGGCACCTGCTTCGACCTGCACCCCGACTGGTACGTGGTGGACTACAGCGATTCCACCCACATGTTCCCGCAGTGCCACAGCATCGAGCGCTACCTCGCCAACCTCACCGACGACCTGCCCGAGGCCCGCGACGTCATCGAGCAGCGGCTCGCCCCGTACCGGGGGCGGGTCGTGCGCTCCCAGGCGTACCTGCTGTTCGACCGTCCGCCCGCGCCGGAGCGGTCGCCCTTCCGGACCGTGCCGGTGGACGGGCCCGAGGGGGTCGTCGAGCTGCCGATCATTTGCCGCGACGGCGAGGCGCTCACGGCCTGCTTCGCCGTCAGCCCGGCGGCGGTGGCGGGGCTGCTGGAGGGCACGGAGCTCGGTCCCGTCGTACGGGTGGCGGGGCGGGCGCTGGTCGTCGTGCACGCCGCCCGCAACCGGCGCACCGGCGTGGGCGACTACGCGGAGCTGCAGGTCGGCGTCGTCGTGCCGGGGCCGTTCCGGTCGCCGGAGCCCGGCCCGCCGTGGCGGGGCCTCGGTCCTCCCGACCTGCTGCGGGCCGCGGACGTGCGCCGCTCCGGCGCCTTCCTCGTCGGCTCCGCGGTCGACAGCGCGGTCGTCCAGGCCCTGGGCGCGCGGCTGTGGGGCGGCGAGACGTACCTGACGGCTCTGGAGCTGCGGCTCGGCGCGCGGTCCGCGCACCTCGCCGCCGACCGGATCCTCACCCTGCGCGGGCGGCTCGGCCCCGGCCTGCCGCTGCACGATCCCGGCCTGGTCGGCTACGCCCGGGAGGCCGGCGCGGTGCTGCGGTCCCACGTACGCGCCCGCGGGCGGGCCCGGCTGCACGCGGCGCCGTCGCTGCGGCTGGCCGTCGAGCCGCGCTCGGCCCACCCGCTGGCCGGACGGCTGCGCGAGCTGGGCCTCGACGGCGCCCGCCCGCTGCTGTGCCTGTCGGCCACCACCCGCCGGACGCTCCGGGACGCCGCCGTCCCGGTGCCGACGGGCTGACGGAGGAGCCATGCCCGCCCGGATCGCCGCGATCGTCGCGCACGCCGAAGTCCTGCGCGCGGACGCCCGCGCCCTCGCCGCCTGCGCCGAGCGGCTGCGCGCCGTCGAGGCGGGGCTGAAGGCGGGCGACGGGACGCCTGCCTGGTTGCGCTCGGCGGTGACCGCCCATCTGGCGGCGTGCGTGACCGCCGCCGCCGATCTGGAGGCGTCCGCCCGCCACCTGCTCCGCTACGCGGCCGAGGCGGGCGGCGGGCACACCGGGCACGTGCGGCCCGGCGGCGACGAGCCCGGCCGGTAGCGGCGCGGGGTCAGCCGTCGGCCCGCGGCTCCGGCTGCTGTCCGGGGTCGGGCGTGGCCGCCGCCCGCTCGCGCGCGGCCCGGGCTTCGGCGGCCTTGGCCCGCCCTTCGGCGCGCACCAGGTGGACGACGCCGACGATGAAGGCTCCGCCGACCACGACGGGAGGCGCGAGAGCGGCCACGATCTCGTACACAGGGACACCTCTTTCCGGGCGGCCTGCCCAGGATACGCAGAACGTCTGGACCTGGCCGTCGAACTCGGCGGCGAAGGCGGCCTGGTCCGGCCCGGCAGGGGGCGCACCAGGACGACCGCGGCCGCGATCAGGATCAGGGCCGCTAGAGGGCGAAGCAGACCAGCGGCGCGATCAGCACCGCCAGGGGCCCGCTCAGCTGCAGGACGGCCGCCGAGTAGGCCGCCGCCGACACCCAGCGGGGCCGGCCGCGCCCGTCGAGCAGGCGCTCCAGCCGTTCCATCACACCGGCGTCGGCCAGGGCGAACGTGGCCGCCCCCGGCGAAGCGCCACCGGCCGCCATGCGTACCAGGGCCCGCGCCAGAGGCAGCTCTCCGTGCACGCGGCGGGCGTGGTCGTCGGCGATCATCTCCAGCAGCACGGCCACCGCCTCGCGGGCCGTGCGCGCGGCGGGCAGCCACGAGAACGCGTGCGACAACGCCACGAACGGCAGCAGGGCCAGGTGGTGACGGCCGCGCGCGTGCGCCCGCTCGTGCTCCAGGACGGCCCGCAGCTCGGCCGGCGCCAGCGCGTCGAGGGTGCCCTGGCTCAGCACGATGCGCCGGCGTCTGCCCGGCACGCAGTAGGCCACCTGCCCGGCCATCGGCAGCACGTAGGCGTCGTAGGCCGGATGGTGGTCGGCCACCACGTCGACCAGCAGGCGCTGCCGCCGCCGCTCGCGAAGGGTCTTGGCCGTGGCCCGCGCCGTGTGCCCGGCCAGCCAGCTCAGCAGGCCCGCCGACCAGGCCAGGGCCAGCAGGTGCAGCGGGCCGAGGCCGTCCAGCCCGTGGCCGCTGACGATCTGCCGCAGCAGCGTGTGCATGCCGTGCGGGAACACCGCCGCCAGTGGCGCGACCGCGGCCACCAGCCCGAGGCCGACCGCGCCCAGGCCCGCGCCGAGCCCGATGGCCTGCCAGAGCGCCAGCGCCGCCCGCGGGCAACGATATGACCAGCCCGCTCCGGCCAGCGCGCGGGCGACGCGGCCGCCCAGCGTCACCGGCAGCAGCGCCACCCCGGCGGCGACGAACCAGGCGATCACCGCGCCGGTCCGTCCTGCTCCTCCAGCGCCTCGCGCAGCGCCGCGGCCACCTCGGGCGTCACCGTGCCGACGAACCGCTGCACGGCCGCCACCACGTCGCCGGCCTCCGCCAGCGCCGCGCGCATGGCTTCGGCGACGAAGGCGTCCTTGCCCGCGGTGGCCTTGTAGAGGTGGGCCCGGCCGACGCGCTCGCGGGCGACCATGCCCTTGTTCGCCAGGCGCATCAGCACGGTCAGCACCGTCGTGACGGCGGGCTGGGAGGGCAGGCCGGCCGCGAGGTCGTGGGCGAACATGCCCTGAGGATGCCGCCACAGGGCTTCCATGATCGACCGTTCGAGATTGCCGAGTTGCATCCGCGCCTCCTGCCGGGTTCTACCCGAGGTAGAAGGCTACCGCCCGGACGTGCTCAGGAGTCCGTGCGGGCGAGCTCGGCGGGATGCGGGGCCGCCGATGAGTTTCGCGTCCGCGGCGGGTCTGTCCCTGTGCATCGCAGGCCGCGACCGAACAGTGAGGGACCATGAGCGCGAACGCACTACCGCCCGTCGTCGACGCCGAGACCTGGCGGCTCCGCCTCGACGAGCTGCGGGCCAGGGAGAAGGCCGCCACCCGTGAGCTCGACGCCATCGCCGCCCAGCGCCGTCGCCTGCCGATGGTGCGCATGCCCGACTACGTCCTGGAGGGCGAGGACGGGCCGGTCCGGCTGGCGGACGTCTTCGACGGCAGGCGGCAGCTGATCGTCTACAACCACATGTGGTTCCCCGGCAAGGAGTGGCAGTGCCCGGGATGCACGGGGTTCACCGCGCAGTTCACCCGCCTGGAGTTCCTGGACGACTACGACGCCCGGTTCGTCGTCGTCACCCAGGGCCCGATCGAGGAGGCACTGGCCTACCGGCGGCGGGTCGGCAACCGGATGACCTGGTACTCGACGGCCGGCAGCCCGTTCGGGGCCGACGTCGGCGCGCCGCCCGGCGCGGGCTTCGCCGTGAACGTGTTCCTGCGCGACGGCGACGCGGTGTACCGCACCTGGCACACCGACGGCCGGGGCACCGAGCAGCTCACGCACACCTTCGCGCTGATCGACCTGCTGCCGTACGGGCGGCAGGAGGAGTGGCAGGACTCCCCCGACGGCTGGCCGCGCTCACCGGCCTACAGCCGCTGGCCCTCCTCTCAGGACATCGCCCGCCGCTACGGGCCGGACGATCAGGTTTAGCGATCTTCCGTCATGTCAGGGGGAATGACATGACGGACGACTTACAGCCCATGCCCGATGACTGGACGAGAGCACTGGCCGTCGTGGCCCACCCCGACGACATGGAGTTCGGCAGCGCCGGCGCCGTGGCCGCCTGGACCGGGGCCGGCAAGCAGGTCGGCTACCTCCTGCTCACCCGCGGCGAGGCGGGCATCGACTCGATGCCCCCGGACCAGGCGCGCAAGGTGCGGGAGGAGGAGCAGCGGGCGAGCGCCGCCATCGTCGGCGTCTCGTCGGTCGAGTTCCTCGACCATCCCGACGGCGGGATCGAGCACTCCCCCCGGCTCCGGCACGATCTGGTGGCGGCGCTGCGCCGGCACCGGCCCGAGCTGGTGATCACCTTCAACCACCACGACTTCACCTTCACCGGGAAGTGGAACAGCCCCGACCACCGCGTCACCGGCCGGGCCGTGCTGGACGCGGTCCTCGACGCGGGCAACCGCTGGATCCTGCCCGACGCGGGGGCCGAGCCGTGGGGCGGCGTCAAGTACGTGGCGATCGCCGGTTCCGTGCGGCCGACGCACGCGGTGGACGTGACCGGGCACCTGGACGCGGCGCTGGCCTCGGTCGAGGCGCACGCGGCGTACCTGTCGGCGCTGGGGGTGCCGCCGGGCGGGGCCCGGGTGCCGCTGGAGGGGTTCGTGAACGCCGCGGGTCAGCGGTTCGGCGGCCGGCCGGCGGTGCCGTTCGAGCTGATCTCCTGCTGAACGCCGCCCGGCCCGGCCCGCCGCGCGCGGACCGGGCCGGGGGCGGCTCGCCGGCCGTCAGCCGACCTCGCCGGCCGTCGGTTGACCTCGCCGGCCGTCAGTTGACCTCGTCGACGTACTCGGCCAGGCGTTCCTCGTCCACGACCAGGTACGGGTCCGAGGTGGGCAGGACCAGGCCGGCGTCCTTGAATCGTTTGAGGAAGAATCCGACGCGCGACCGGGTGGTGCCGACCATGCCGGAGAGTTCTTCCTGGGTGATGCGTTCCTCGATGGCCCGCACATTCGGGGCACGGCGCTTACCGATCTTTCTGGATAAGCGCAGCAGAACGGAGGCCAGGCGCTGCTCGCTGTCCATCGTGACCATTGTCGCGATCACTTCCTGCTGTTCCCGCAGGCGTAGCGCGAGATAGTCGATGAATCCGTCCATGAGTTCGTTCTCGGCCATGGCGGCGCGGAATCGGGCGGCCGGAATGCGGCGCACCCAGGTGGTCCGCATGGCGGTGGCCGTCTCGCTGCGTTCGGCCCCGAGCAGGGAGGACTCACCGAAGATGTCGCCGGCGGTGAAGATCGAGAGCAGGCATTCCTTGCCGCAGCGCGCGTACATCTGGGTCTTGACCTGACCGCTCTCGATCACGTAGATGTTGCTGTCGCGCTGGCCGCAGTTGTAGATGTTGGTGCGTCTCGGCACCCGGATCGAGCAGGCGCCCGACGTTTCCCGCGAGATGAAGGAGCGGAGCCCGGCTCTCAGTTGCGCAGCGTCCGATGACTTCATTTACCCCGCCCCTCGGAATTCATTTCATGTCGTCGTTGCCCCTACCCATCAATCGACTGATTAACAAGGCGCCCCATAATTCTCTGATATGTCCGGAGAATTACCTGGAAGCGGATTTCGGCTGTTATCGGACGGCCGCGGAGTCAATAAAGTCCCGGGCCATATCCATCAACTCCGGGTCACCTTTGAACAGCGATATGTGGTCGCCGTGCGCCCGCAGATGCAGGACGGCGTCCGGCAGCGCCGCCGCCACCGCCTTCGAGCCCGCCGGGTGGGCGGTCTCGTCGTCGTGACTGGAGACCACCAGGACGGGCCGGTCGATCCCGGCCAGCCAGGGGCTCACGTCCGTCGTCATGATCTCGCCGTTCAGGCGGCAGTAGCGGTGCAGCAGCTCGGGCGTCGCGTACGGGTAGACCACCAGGTGCGCCAGGTCGGGCGGCACCGAGGAGAGCATCGTCTGGCAGAGCACGGGATGGATGGCGGCGGCCCGGTCGGGGCCGGCCGCGGCCATCTCCATGAGCCCCACCAGGTTCTGCTGGTGGTGGGTCCGGTCGGCGCCCTTCACGGCGGCGAAGTCGCCGTGCCACAGGCTGAGCGAACCGACGCGGCCGGGATCGAGGTGCGCGGCGGCCAGGCCGATGACGGCCCCGCCGCACAGGCACATCAGGTGCGCCCGCCGGACGCCGAAATGGTCCATGACCGCGAAGAGGTCACCGGCCTGCGCCGGCACCCCCGCGTCCGGCTCCGCCGAGGGGTCCGGCCCGAACAACGCGCGGGTCTCCCAGGTGAGGACGTGATGGGTGCGGGACAGGAACCGCATCCACTGCTCGCACAGGCGGGCCGGCATGCCGCAGGCGGCCACGATCACGACGGCCGGGGCCTGCGGGTCGCCGGCCGCGTAGGCGGGCAGCGGCGGGCCCCCGTCCGCCGGCACGACCTCCTCGCGCGTGCACAGCCCCTCGAAGCCGTCCCGGGCCGCGCCGTCCACGACCTCGTCGACGGCGGCCGGCGGCAGGTCCTCGCCCATGCCGTCATGGAGCGCGAGATGGTCGCTGACCAGGCGTTCGAAGGTGTCGAGCGAGTCGTGGTCGGCCAGGGCGAACTCCGGTGCGACCAGCCGTCGGGTCACACGGCCCAGGAGGGAGGCGAGGCCGGGCGGGCCGGCCAGGCGCACCGGATGCCGCAGGACGTCCACCAGCGGCCGCGCGTCCTGCACGGCCCGGGTCAGACGTCTCAGTTCGGCGGCCACGAGAAGATCACCGCATTCCGTGGATCGTCAGAGGGCGCGCGGGTCACCGCGCGCCGTGGGATTCGGGAGGTCACGGCGGGCCTCATCGGGTGGTGAAGGGGTGGCCGGTGGTGGTGGCCGTGGCGATCCGGTTGTTGGGGTTGGTGTTCTGCCCGGTGACCAGGACGGCGCCGTACCGGTCGAGGCTGACCCGGCCGCCGTACTCCTCGATCTCGTCGGTGTCCGGGTAGACGTCCACCTTGGTCGGGACGTACCGGGCGGCGAACCCCAGGCGCATCTCGTCGGTCAGGCCCTTGTGCGGCAGCGAGGCGTGCATGAGCGTCGACCAGAACAGGATGGCCTCGCCCGGCCTCATCACCATGGAGACGGCCTGCGACTCGTCGGGCTTCCAGTCGGGGTCGATCTGCAGGTCGCGGTAGTCGTAGCCGAAGAAGCCGCGCCGGACGCCGTCCTTGTCCTCCTGGTTGATCTTGTTGGGGTCGTAGTGCATGCGCTTGGTCTCGTCGTAGAACATCGTCTCGTGGGTGCCGGGGATGAACTGCAGGCACCCGGTGTCCTCGTTCGCCTCGGTGAAGGCGGTCCAGACGGTGATCGTGCCGCCGAACTCCTCCGCCTGCGGCCAGACGATCTGCGGCTTGCCGGAGGCGTTGGCGAAGGTGTCGGCCTGGTGCCAGTCGGTGCCCTCGTCCCCGGGGTACTTGGGGAAGAACTCGGTGCGCCAGCAGAGCACGTCCGGGCCGAGCACGCTGACCACGCGGTCCACGATCTGCGGCCGGCTGATGTGGTCGGCCAGGAAGGGCGAGTCCAGGTGCCGGTCGTAGTTGGAGATGTTGGTGTTGCCCGAGGCGGCGTCGTCGCGGTAGACGGCGTTGCTGCGGTCCATGAGACGCATGCGCTCGCGCCGCCAGTTCTGGCGCATCTCGTCGATCTCGTAGACCTTGAACGGGCCGAAGTAGCCCTGGGTGTGGAAGCTCTTCAGCTCCTCGGGGGTCATCGAGTACTCGCCCCGGACGGTGGTCTCGTGCATGGTCTATCCCCTCACGGTCAGTCGTTCCTCGACGCAGGAGGCCAGGGCGGCGACCGACGCCTCCTCCTCCAGCTCGCGTCCCGTCAGCTCCAGCCCGAAGCGCTCGTTCACCTGGGCGATGATGCGGGTCATCGCCAGCGAGGTCGCGCCCAGGTCGAACAGGTCCACCCGGGGTGGCACCTCGTCGCGTTCGAGCACGTCCTCGGCGATGCGCTGCACGACCTTGGCGGCCGACGATGCCTGCGCGGACCTGGCCAGAGCGGCGCGGTCCGCCTTTCCCTGCGGCGTCATGGGGATCTCCGACACGATGTGGTAGGTGGACGGGCGGGCGTGCGCCGGCAACCGGCTCGCGGCCCGCTCGGTGAGCTGGTCGATCAGGTCCGGCCCCGGATCGCCGTCCAGCACGACGAAGGCCAGCAGCCGGACGTCGCCCTCGCCGTAGTCGCGGTGGGCCACCACCGCGTGGGCGACCCCCGGATGGCCGAGCAGGCACAGCTCGATCTCCCTGGGCTCCAGGCGGAACCCGCGGACCTTGATCTGGTCGTCGGACCGCCCGAGGTAGGCGTACTCGCCGCCGGGCAGGCGGGTGACGACGTCGCCGGAGTCGTAGCGGCGGCCGCCGTCCGGCGCGACCCTGAACCGCTCGGCGGTCAGCTCGGGCCGGTCCAGGTAGCCGCGGGCGAGCCCGGGGCCCGAGACGTGCAGGTTCCCTGTGGTCGCCGGGCGTCCGTGCTCGTCGAGCACATCGAGGCGCAGGTCCGGGATGGGCACGCCGATCGGGCTCAGCTCCGGGTGGTCGAGGTCGGCCGCGCGGACGCGGCGGTAGGTCACGTGGACGGTGGTCTCGGTGATGCCGTACATGTTGACGAGCTGCGGGCGCTCGTCGCCGTAGCGGTCGATCCACGGGGCCAGCAGCTCGACGTCCAGCCGCTCGCCGCCGAAGACGATCCGGCGCAGCCGGTACGGCGACGGCTCCTCCTGCCGGGCGTCGGCCGCCACCAGGTGCCGGAACGCGGAGGGCGTCTGGTTCAGCACGGTGACGCCCTCCGCCACCAGCAGCCGGCGCAGCGACTCTGGCGACCTGGCCACCTCGGCCGGGACGATCACCAGCCGGCCGCCGTACAGCAGCGCGCCCCAGAGCTCCCACACCGAGAAGTCGAAGCTGACGGAGTGGAAGAGCGTCCAGACGTCGTCGTCGCCGAAGCCGAACCACTGCTCGGTCCGCTCCAGCAGGCGCACGACGTTGCGGTGCTCGACCAGCACCCCTTTGGGCGCGCCGGTCGAGCCCGAGGTGTAGATGACGTAGGCCAGGTCCTCGTCGCGGGCCGTGGCCGCGGGGCGTCCCTCGGGCGGCTCGGCGTCGGCGAGCACGACCTCGCCGGGCAGGACGCCGCCGAGCCGGCCGGCCACCCCGGACGTCGTGACGACCGTGCGGACCCCGCTGTCCTCCAGCAGGTACGCGATCCGCCCCGCCGGGTAGCCGGGGTCGATCGGCACGTACGCGCCGCCCGCCTTGAGTATCGCGAGCAGCCCGGCCACCAGGTCGATGCCGCGGTCGGCGCACAGCCCCACCAGCACGCCGGGGCCGGTCCCCGCGGCCTGCAGCAGGCAGGCCAGCCGGTCGGCGCGGGCGTCCAGGTCTCCGTAGGTGATCTCCTCGGCGCCGCAGGTCACGGCGATCCGGTCGGGGGCCTTCGCGGCGCGCTCGGCGAAGATCTCGTGCAGGCAGCGGCCGATCATGTCGCGTACATCCCCCAGTGGTGCGGGGTGAGGCCGGTGTCGTGCATGCTCCCCGGTACGAACATCCTGGCCCAGGTGCCGCCGCCGCGCTCGGGCGCGATGCGCTGCTGGAAGTACAGGTCCCGCACCTTCTCGTCCTTCACGTGCAGCGCCAGGACCTTGTAGTAGGTGCTCAGCGACTTCATGTGGATCAGCCAGTGGATGCGGTCGGCCGCGCCGAAGGCCTCCTCGTAGACGAAGACGGTGGCCTCGCCGGGCAGGTTCTCGTTGATGGACTCGGCGGCCTCGCGGGCGAACGTGCGCCCCTCGGACCGGAAGTCGTAGTCGAGCTGCGCGGTCCGGTGCAGCAGCAGGCCGCAGTTGCCCGAGTGGACGAGCTGCTCGTAGGGCTGCGGCACCTGCTCACGGGCGCCGGGCAGCCCGGTGATCTCGCCCTGCTGCAGGTAGACCGTGGACTGCTTCTCGCGCTCGCCGTCGACCGCGGTCCCGTACATGCCCCAGAACTGGGGCAGCAGCACGGTCTCGGTCATGCTGCCGTCGACGAAGATCTCGTCCCAGCCGCTGTCGGCGGTGTTGTCGCGGTACTCGTCGTCGGAGGTGCCCATGTGCACCATCTGCTCGTAGGCGTGCAGCGAGCTGAGGTGGATCAGCCAGTGCAGCCGGTCCTTGGTCCCGAACGTCTCCTCGTACAGGAAGACGCTGGCGACGCCCACCTGCTTGGCGGTCACCATCTCGGCCATCATGCGGGCGAACTTGCGCCCCTTGGCGTGGGAGCCGTTCCTGACCTGCGCGGTCCGCTCGACGATCACGCCGGCCGTGGCCGAGTTGATCAGATCCGCCGCGGGCACCGAGGTCTGCTGCTCGGCCGGCGGGATGACGGGATTCGGGTTGGTCATCGTTCCACTCCGTCTGTCGGCTTGTTCGTCACGCTAATGAGGGCCCGCCGTGCTGCCTGCTCAATAGTGAGCAGGGGCTTCACAGCGGGATGTTGGTGTGGTCGCCGCGCAGCGGCACGGCCTTGAGCAGGGCCTCGGCGAGCCGCCGCCGGGTGCCGGCCGGCTCGATCACCTCGTCCACGACGCCGATCTCCACGGCCTTGCCGACGCCGCCGGCCTCGCGTTCGTGCTCGGCGACGAGCCGGCGGCGCAGCTCCTCGCGCCCGTCCCGCGGGCCGTCGCGCAGCTTCCTGCGGTGCAGGATGTCCACGGCGGCCTCGGCGCCCATGACGGCCACCTCGGCGGTGGGCCAGGCGTAGACCGCGGAGGCGCCCAGGGCGCGGGAGTTCATGGCGACGTACGCGCCGCCATAGGACTTGCGCAGCACGAGCGTCACCCGGGGCACGACGGCCTCGGCGAAGGCGTGCAGCAGCTTGGCGCCGCGCCGGACCACACCGTCCCACTCCTGCCGGACGCCGGGCAGGTAGCCGGGCACGTCCACGAGCACGACGAGCGGCACGCCCAGCGAGTCGCACATGCGGACGAACCGCGCGGCCTTCTCGGCCGCCGCCGCGTCGAGGCAGCCCCCCTTGCGCAGCGGGTTGTTGGCGATGACGCCGACGGTCCTGCCGGTCAGCCGGCCGAGCGTGGTGACGAGGTTGGGCGCCCACTTCGGATGCAGCTCCTCGCCGGGGCCGTCGAGCAGCCGGGCGACGATCGGGTGCACGTCGTAGGCGCGCCTGGCGCGTTCGGGGAGCAGGCCGCCGAGCTCGGGGTCGTCGCGGGCCTCCCAGGGGCGCAGCTCGCCCTGGCCGCCGAGCAGGGTGGTGACCCGGCGGGCGGCGGCGACGGCGCCCTCGTCGTCCGGGGTGGTGAGGTGGGCCAGGCCGCTGCGCCTGCTGTGCGGGTCGGGGCCGCCGAGCCGTTCCATGTCGACGTCCTCGCCGGTGACCTTGCGGACGACGTCCGGGCCGGTGACGAAGACGCGCCCGCTCTCGCTCATGATCACCACGTCGGTGAGGGCCGGGCCGTAGGCCGCGCCGCCGGCGGCCGGGCCGAGCACGACGGAGATCTGCGGGACGGCGCCGGAGGCCCGGACCATCGCGGCGAACACCTGGCCGACGCCGTCGAGCGCGGTGACGCCCTCGCCCAGCCGGGCGCCGCCGGAGTGCCAGAGGCCGACGACGGGCGCCCGCTCCCGGACGCCGAGGTCGATGGCCCGGACGATGCGGGCGCAGCCCTCGGCGCCCATCGCGCCGCCCATCCGGCCGGGGTCGGTGGCGTAGGCGACGGCCGGTCCGCCGCCGATGCAGCCGCGGGCGGCGAGCACGCCGCAGCCGTCGTCGCCGTCGTCGTCGCCGGGCAGCGGCCGGACGGTCCCTGGGTCGAAGAGCGCGCGGACCCGGTCCCGCGGGTCGCGGTTCATCCCCAGGTCACCGGGAGGGCGTGCACGCCGTACACGAACATGTCGGAGCGGAAGGGCACCGCCTCCAGCGGCACCGCGAGGCGCAGCCCCGGGAGCCGGGCGAACAGCGTGGACCAGGCGATCTCCAACTGGGCGCGGGCCAGGAGCTGGCCCATGCACTGGTGGATGCCGAAGCCGAAGGACAGGTGCTCCTGCCGGTCGGCGAGGTCGCCGAAGCGGCCGAAGTCCAGCCGGTCGGGGTCGGCCCACACCTCCTCGTCGCGGTTGGCCGCGGCCAGCACGACGACCACGCCCTCGCCCTTCCTGATCAGCCTGCCGCCGACCTCGACGTCGGCGGTGGCCGCGCGGCGGGCGCCGTAGTCGATGACGGTCTGGTGGCGGATGATCTCCTCGATGGCGGCGGGCAGCGCCTCGGGACGTTCGCGCAGCTCGGCCAGGCGTTCGGGGTTCTCCAGCAGCGCCACGGTGCCCACGCCGATCTGGTTGGCGATGGTCTCGTAGCCGGCCACCATCAGCAGCGTGGCGATGCCGACGACCTCCTCCCGGCTGACCTTGGCCGCCTCGCGGTGGGCGCCCAGGCGGCTGAGCAGGTCGTCGGCGGGCCGCTGCTCGCGCTCGGCGACCAGCCGCTCCAGGTAGTGGCGCAGGTCCTCGCGGACCTTCATGCGCTGCTCGGGCTCCACGTTGCGGTCGCCGATGACCTTGGTGGTCTCGTGGAAGTAGTCGCGGTCCTCGTACGGCACCCCGAGCAGTTCGGTGATGACCTGGGAGGGCAGCGGCAGGGCCAGCGTCTGGACCAGGTCGGCCGGCGGGCCCTGGGCGGCCATCTCGTCGACGAGCGCCTCGGTGATGCGCCGGATGGCCGGGCGCAGCGCCTCGACCCGCCTGCGGTTGAACTCCGGCAGCAGCAGGCGGCGCAGCCGCGAGTGGTCGGGGGGGTCCATCCTGATGAAGGTGCCCGGCCCCGGAGGCTGCGAGGTGAGCCGGGCCGGGAAACCGGGGGTGGCGAAGTCGGAGCTGAACCGGGCGTCGCCGAGCACGGCGCGGGCGTCCTCGTACCGCGTCACCAGCCAGACCTCGCTCCCGTCGAAGTCCAGCCGGACGCGCGTGATGGGCCGCCCCGCCTGCAGGTCCCGGTATTCGGACGGCGGATCCAGCGGGCACGTCCTGGGGATGGGGTAGGAGTCCATGCCAGCAGCCTCGCCCGCGCGCCCGCCCGCGTCTGCTCAACTGTGAGCAGGCCCGTGCGTGCAGGCCGGTACGGGCGGACATGGCGATGGCGGGGCCGCGCACGGCCCCGCCACCCGGTGCTCCGGGGTCACGCCCTGGCGGCACGCCCCTGGTTGGGCGCGGCCTTCTGGTCGGCCTTGCCCGCCTTCGAGCGGCCCATCGACATGTCGCGCAGCGGGACCTCCTTCAGGAAGAGGCTGGCCACCAGGCCGATGCCGACCGCGATCGCGCAGGCCAGGAACAGGTCGCCCAGCGCGTCGGCGAGCACCGCCGGCGCGACGCCCTCGCCACCCTGACCGGCGACGCCGAGCCGGGACGACATGATCGAGCCGAGGATCGCCAGCGAGACCGGCCCGGCGATCATCCGCCAGAACTGGATCTGGCTGGTGCCGACGCCCACCTGCTCCATCGGGATCGCGCTCTGCGTGACGGCCGTGGCCATCGGGAACGCGATGCCGATGCCGACGCCGATGAGCACCATGGCGACGATCGGCAGGCCCTGCCCGCTGTCCGGCCCGACGGCCGACAGGATCAGCAGCCCGGCGACGATGGCGGCCATGGCGAACACGCCGAGCAGCCGGTAGCGCGGCATGGCCGTCATCGCCTTGCCGGCGATCGGGGCCATGAGCATCAGGCCGAGCATCATCGGGATCAGCAGCGTGCCGGAGTGGGTCGCGCTCACGCCGAGCACGCCCTGGTAGAGCAGCGGCACGTAGAAGGCCGTGCCCATCATGGCGAACGCGGAGAAGAAGGCCACCACGGCCATGACGGACACCTGGTTGCTCCGGAACAGCGCGAACGGCACCAGCGGGTTCTTGGCCACCCGCGTCTCGACGAAGTAGAACGCCACCAGCAGCACGGCGCCGCCGATCAGCAGGGCCAGCACCTCGGGCGAGGTCCAGGCGTGCCGGTCGCCGGTGAGCGTGAGCCCGATCAGGATCGGGACGAGCCCGGCCACGAGCGTGACGACGCCGGCGAAGTCGATGTCGCGCCAGCTCGCGCCGCTGCGCACGAACGGGACGCCGATCAGCACGGCGGCGATCGCGAGCAGCCCGATGGGCACGTTGACGTAGAAGACCCAGCGCCAGCTCCAATTGTCGGTGATGAACCCGCCGAGCGGCGGCCCGATCACCATGCTGAGGCCGGAGAAGCCGAAGAAGACGCCCTGCATCTGGGTGCGGCGCTCCGGCGTGTAGACGTCGGCGAGCAGCGTGAAGACGTTGGCCATCAGCACGCCGCCGAACAGCCCCGCCAGCCCTCGCGCGCCGACGAGCTGGGGCATCGTCTGGGCCGCGCCGCACAACCACGACGCCACCAGGAAACCCGCCAGGCCGACGAGCAGCACCGGTTTGCGGCCGAACATGTCGCCGAGCTTCCCGGCGATCGGCACGACGACGGCGGCCGCGACGGCGTAGGAGACCCCCACCCACGCGTACAGCGACAGGCCGTGCAGGTCGGCGGCGATCCGGGGCATCGCCGCCCCCACCACCGAGACGTCGATCGACGCCAGCGCCAGGGCCAGGAGTGCGCCGATGGTGGCGAACAGCTGGCCGCGCGTACTCGAACCGGTTTGGTTCATGTCATCGCCTCCCTTGTTCTTGGCAGCCGTCCCACTTCTTCGCGGACCCATGCCGACTCCAGCCCACACGAAAGCGCCCCTCAGGTCTGCTCAACACTGAGCATCCGGGGAGCGCCCGGCTTCCTACCATCGGCCGCATGACGACGAACCCGGCAGAACTGGTCAGCGCCCGTCGGGGCGATCATGTGGCACTCGTCGTGGACGGCGAGCGCGAGCTGCGGGTGGCCGACTGGACCGCCCGGTCGGAGGAGCTGGCCGCCCGGCTGGCCCCGGTCAGGACGGCGCTGCGGCACGACGACTGGATCGGGCACGCGGTCGCCGCCGTGGCCGTGCACCTGGCCGGCGGCACCGTGCTCGGGCTGCCGCCCGCGCTGCCGGAGGAGGAGGTCCGCGCCCGGCTGGCCGAGTGCGGGGTGGGCCAGGTGCTGCCCGGCCCGTTGGGCGACGCGGCGGGCGCCCGGGACGACGACGTCGCCGAGATCCTCTACACCTCGGGCACGACCGGCCGTCCCAAGGCCGTGGCGGTCCCCGTCGCGAACCTCACCTACGGCCACGAGGGCCGCGGGAAGCTGTTCACCGGCGTGGACGGGGTGCTGGCCGCCGTCCCGCTGGGCACGAACGCCGGGCACAGCGCGCTGATGACGGCGATGACCGCCCCGGCGACCACGCACGTGCTGACCGACCTCGGGCCGGAGAACGTGGCCCGCATGCTGGAGAAGCTGCGGGTGCCGATGGCGATCGTCCCGCCGTCCACCGCGACCCGGATGGTGGCGCACGGCTGGCACGAGCGGTACGACCTGTCCGGCCTGCGGGCGCTCATGCTGGGCTCGGCGCCGGTGCCGATGGCCACGGTGGCCCGGATCATGCGGGCGCTGCCGGGCGTGCGGATCGTCATCGGCTACGGCTCGACGGAGTCGGCCCCCGCCTTCGTGCACCGCCCGGTGGAGACGCCGCCCACGCCGGACGACGAGGGGCTGCTGGGCCGCCCGAGCGCGGGCACCGAGGTGCGGGTCACCGACGCGGGCGAGATCTGCCTGCGCTCGGCCGCCCCCCGCCGCTACTACCTGACCGACGCCGCCGCCGACGAGCGCACCTTCCGCGACGGCTGGACCCACATGGGCGACCTGGGCGAACTGGACGGGAAGGGCCGGCTGCGCTTCTTCGACCGGGCCGCCGACGTCATCACCGCCGGCGGGCGCCGGATCTCCTCGCTGCGGGTCGAGCACGCCCTGCACTGGCATCCCGAGGTGGTCGAGGCCGCCGCATTCCAGGGGCCGCAGGGCGTCACGGCGGCCGTCGTGCTGCGCTCGCCCGTGCCCGAGGACGAGCTGCGCGCCTTCGCCGCCGACCGGCTGGACCCGGCCGAGCGGCCGGCGCGGTACGTGGTCGCGAAGTCGCTGCCGCGCGGGCCGATCGGCAAGACGCTCAAGCGGGTGCTGGCGGGCTAACCGCAATGCCGGGAAGTTAAGACGGCTGGCGGTCGAGTCAAGGTGTTCGGCCGAACCTGGGACATGAGAACGGAGATCCAGTAGAACGGGTGATC
>NZ_JBITJF010000021.1:0-113965 GCF_044459705.1 Nonomuraea sp. NPDC050227
TTGTTCGGTGACACGCATGTGCACGGCACCGAGGGGGTGCAGTTCTACACGCGGGGCAAGGTGGTGACCTCGCGTTGGCTGGACCCGTCCCACGGTGGCGTGAACCTCGGCTTCCCCACCAACGGGTGACCCCGCGCCCGCCCTTCTCACAGGATCGACTCGAAGCCTGTGCGGCCGTTGC
The DNA here is from genome assembly GCF_044459705.1 of Nonomuraea sp. NPDC050227. Classification (NCBI taxonomy): domain Bacteria; kingdom Bacillati; phylum Actinomycetota; class Actinomycetes; order Streptosporangiales; family Streptosporangiaceae; genus Nonomuraea; species Nonomuraea sp. NPDC050227. The sequence continues at coordinate 182 of NZ_JBITJF010000021.1, forward strand.
ATGAGGGCGGGATGATCGGGTAGGCAGGGCGGCATGTCACTTTCGCACTGTGCGGGCTGGTTGCTGGCCGGGCGCTACCGGCTGCTGTCCGAACTGGGCCGCGGTGGCATGGGCCGGGTCTGGCGGGCCCACGACGAGCTGCTCGACCGGCAGGTCGCGGTCAAGGAGGTCACCCTCGGGCACGCGCTGGGGACCGAGCGGGAGCGGCTGCTCGGCCGGACGATGCGGGAGGCGCGGCTGGCCGCCCGGCTGAGCCACCCGCACATCGCCGCCGTCTACGACGTGGTGGTGGCCGACGAACGGCCGTGGATCGTGCTCCAGCTCGTGCCCTCGCGCAGCCTCGCCGACGTGATCGCCGAACGCGGGCCGCTGTCCCCGCCCGACGCCGCGCGCCTCGGGCTCCAGGTGCTGGAGGCGCTGAGCGCGGCGCACGCCGACGGCATCGTGCACCGCGACGTCAAGCCCGGCAACATCCTGCTGAACGGCGACCGGCACGCCCTGCTCACCGACTTCGGCCTGGCCACCACCCTCGACGACCAGGCCAACATCACCCAGTCGGGCATGGTGGTGGGCACGCCCGCGTACATCGCCCCGGAACGCCTGCGCGGCGGCCACGCGACCCCGCAGGCCGACCTATGGTCCCTCGGCGCCACCCTGTACGCGGCCGTCGAGGGCCAGTCGCCCTTCCCGCACAGCGGCCACCTGGCCGCACTGACCGCGGTGCTCACCTCCGAGCCCGCGCCGTTCCACCTGGCCGGGCCGCTCGCGCCGGTCATCGCCGGTCTCCTGACCAAGGACCCCGCCCGCCGGATCGACGGCGAGGAGGCCCGGCGGCGCCTGACCCGGGTGGCCGCGCTGGGCGACGAGGAACCCCACGACACCGCCGCCATCCCCCTGGCCGACTCCCTGCCCAACACCGGCGACCTCCTTCCTCCCACCCTCTTCCCCGCGGCCCCCGCCCCGGAGGTCTCCCTCCCCGCCCCGGAAGCCGTTCCCGCCCCCGTCCCGGAGGCCGCCCCCGTCTCGGTGGGCGTCCGGGACGTGGGGGCCGTCGCCGGGACGCGGCCGGACGCCAGGCGGCGGATCCCGGGCTGGGACCGCGCGGTACGCAGGACCGGCGAGCGGAACCACGCCGTGCGCCGGACCATGCCCGACGCCGCGCGCGGGCTTCGCGCGCACCGCGAGCTGCTGCCGTTCTCGGTGTCGATCCCGCAGCCGGGCAGGCCGCAGCGCTGGCGGCAGCTCACCGCCCTGGCCGCGCTCGTCACCAGCGTGCTCCTCACGACGTCCTGGAACGGCGACGGCGGCCCGCCCGCCGCCACCCGCACGCCCTCCTACGCCGACCCGGCGCCGAACCAGGCCACCGAGCACGAGGGCATCATGCACGCCGTGGCCATCGCGCGCGACCGCTCTTCGGAGGGCGCCTCCGACCGCGCGGCCGAGCAGAGCGGCTCCCGCCGCCGTCCGCCCGCCCAGCCCGTCGCCCAGCCGCCGGCCCAGCGGCCCGCCGTGACCGGCGCCACGTCCGGCGCCACGTCCGGCGCCGGCTCCGGCAAGGGGCGGAAGGTCGGCCATCAGTCCGCCAAGGCCAAGCACGGCAAGGGCCTGGCCCGCGGCCACGGCAAGCACTAGAACCCCGCGGCCACGGCAAGCACCAGGACGCCGCGGCCCCGCCAAGCACCAGAACCCCGCGGCCCGCACCCCGTCAGGCGAGGGGGAGGCGGAGGACGAAGCGGGCGCCCTTGGGGGAGTCCTCGATGGTCAGCGTGCCGTGGTGCGCGGTCGCGATCTCGCGGGCGATCGGCAGCCCGAGGCCGGTGCCGCCGGCGTCGCGGTTGCGGGAGTCGTCCAGGCGGATGAAGCGCTGGAAGACGAGCTCGCGCTGGCCCGGTTCGATGCCTCCGCCGTCGTCCAGGACCTCCAGTACGGCCCGGCCGCCCTCCTGCCGGACCGTCACGGTGATCTGCGCCTCGGCGTGCCGCTCGGCGTTGTCCAGCAGGTTCGTCAGCAGCCGGGTGAGCTGCAGCCGGTCGCCCATGACCACCACGCCCTCGTCCGGGCCGGTGACCACGCGCTTGGCCCGCGGCCTGGCGGTCTCGGCGGTGACCAGCTCGCCCAGGTCCACCGGCTGGTGGTCGCTCGGCGCCCCGGCGTCCAGCTTGGTCAGCGTGAGCAGGTCGGTGACGATGGCCTGCAGCCGGTCGAGGCTGGCCAGCACCTGGGTGCTGGTCTCCCGCCAGTCGGTCTCCTCCGGATGCAGCATGGCCTCCTCGACCTGCGCGCGCATGGCGGTGATCGGGCTGCGCAGGTCGTGCGAGGCGTCCCCGGCGAACCTGCGCTGCTGCTCCATCGCGGCCTCCAGGCGGGCCCGCGCCGTCTCCAGCCGTTCCAGCGTCTGGTTGGCGGTCTCGGCCAGGGCTCTGATCTCGTCGTCGGTGTCCGGGACGGGCACCCGCAGGCCGCCGCCGTCCGCGGTGATCTCGGCGAGCCTCTTGGTGATGCTGCTGACGGGGGCGAGCGTCCTGGCCACGACCCGCGACACCCCGAAGAAGGTCAGCCCGACCAGCAGCGCCGACACCACGATCTGGAACAGCACGACCTGCGGGCTGACGAACCAGGGGACCGCGGGATCGAAGGCATAGATGATCCAGGTGCCCTCGGGCTGGTAGGCGCGCAGGGCGACCACGAGCTCGCATCGGCCGGGGAAGGCCGGCAGGTCGCAGCTCCTGCTGACGTAGTTCGCCTGGTCGCGGGGGATGTGGGCCGTCTGGCGGGGGGCGTCGGCCAGGTTGGGCGTCCAGGCGACGGCCCGCCCGGCCGGGTCGACGACCTGGATGCCGTCGAGGCCGAGGGGTTCCAGCACCTGGGGCAGCTGGTTGCGCTTGACCATGAGGAGCACGCGCAGGGCCCGCCCGGACACGTCGCTGGCGCGCACGTCGGCGACGTCGTCGTGGATGCCGAACATGACGAAGCCGCTGACGACGACGTTCAGCAGCAGCATGGCGATGCCGGCGAGCAGTGCCAGCCGCGTACGCAGCGACCGGCGCAACCGTGTTCTCACCCGTCTCCCCCCGGGATCAGCAGAACACGGTTGGTGCACCAGGCCCTAACTTAGGGAGATTCCTCGATAAATACGGTTACGCCGGGACGAGTCGCCCCCGCTGCTACTCCTCCACCGCCTTCAGCACGGCGTCCGCGATCGACCGCGGATCGACCCCGAAGTGCCTGCGCACGGCCTCCCGGGTGTCGGAGAGCCCGAACCCGTCGGTGCCGAGCGAGGTCCACGGCCGGTCGATCCACGGCCTGATCTGGTCGGGCACGGCCCGCATCCAGTCGCTGACCGCGATCACCGGCCCCTCGGTCCCGGCCAGCGCCTGCCGCAGGTACGGCACCCCGGTCGCCGACATGGCCTCGCGCCGCAGCTCGCTCCACGAGGTGACCGACCAGACGTCCACGCCCAGCCCGTACTCCTCGGCCAGCAGCCGCTGGGCCTCCAGCGCCCAGTGGATCGCGGTGCCGCTGGCCAGCAGGTGCGCGGCGCCGCCGCCCGCGGAGTAGCGGTAGATGCCCTTGACGATGCCCTCCTCGACGCCCTCGGGCATCGCGGGCTGGGGCAGCGGCTCGTTGTAGAGGGTCAGGTAGTAGAACACGTCCTCGGCGGCCTCGCCGTACATGCGCCTGAGCCCGTCGCGGACGATGACGCCGACCTCGTAGGCGAAGGCCGGGTCGTAGGCCAGGCAGGCGGGGTTGGCGGAGGCCAGGAGCTGGGAGTGGCCGTCGGCGTGCTGCAGGCCCTCGCCCGTCATGGTGGTGCGGCCGGCGGTCGCGCCGAGCAGGAAGCCGCGGCCGAGCTGGTCGGCCAGGGCCCACATCTGGTCGCCGGTCCGCTGCCAGCCGAACATCGAGTAGAAGATGTAGAACGGCACCATCGGCTCGCCGTGGGTGGCGTAGCTGGTGGCCGCCGCGGTGAAGGAGGCCATCGAGCCGGCCTCGGTGATGCCCTCGATGAGGATCTGCCCGTCCACCGCCTCCTTGTACGCCAGCAGCAGCTCCCGGTCGACGGACTCGTAGCGCTGGCCGAGCGGCGAGTAGATCTTGGCCGTGGGGAACAGCGACTCCATGCCGAACGTCCTGGCCTCGTCGGGCACGATCGGCACCCAGCGCCGCCCGGTCTCCGGCTCCTTCATCAGGTCCTTGACCAGCCGGACGAACGCCATCGTGGTGGCGATCGGCTGCGTCGAGCCCTTGGCCAGGGCCGCGAACGGCCGCTCGCCAGGTTGCGGCAGCGGCCGGTCGGCGACCGTGCGGCGGGGGATCGGGCCGCCCAGCTCCCGGCGGCGCTCGGCGACGTACTCGGCCTCGGCCGAGCCGGGCCCCGGGTGCAGGTACGGCGGCAGCTCCCCGGCCAGCGCCGAGTCGGGGACCGGCAGGCCGAGCCGGTCGCGCATGACGCGGAACTCGTCGAGGGTGAGCTTCTTCATCTGGTGGTTGGCGTTGCGCGCCTCGACGCCCGCGCCCAGCGTCCAGCCCTTGACCGTCTGGACCAGGACCACCGTGGGCGCGCCCCGGTTCTGCAGCGCCCGGTGGTAGGCGGCGTACACCTTGCGCGGCTCGTGCCCGGCCCGCGAGCCGCCGACGATGCGCCGCAGGTCGTCGTCGGAGTACGGCACGTCGAGCCCCTGGAACAGGTGCTGCCTGATGTAGGCGCCGTCGGCGGCGGCGAACGTCTGGAACTGGCCGTCCGGCACCTCGCCGAGCCTGGCCACGAGCTCGTCGGAGCCGAGCAGGCCGTCCCACTCGGCGCCCCACAGCGCCTTGACGACGTGCCAGCCCGCGCCCCGGAAGACGCTCTCCAGCTCCTGCACGATCCGGGTGTTGCCGCGTACCGGGCCGTCGAGCCGCTGGAGGTTACAGTTGATCACGAAGGTGAGGTTGTCCAGCCCCTCCCTGGCGGCCAGCGTCAGCGCCGCGGTGGACTCCGGCTCGTCCATCTCGCCGTCACCCAGGAAGGCCCAGACATGGCTGTGCGAGGTGTCCTTGATGCCGCGGTTGTGCAGGTAGCGGTTGAAGCGTGCCTGGTAGACCGCGTTGAGCGGGCCGATGCCCATCGACACGGTCGGGAACTGCCAGAAGCCCGACATCGCCCTCGGGTGCGGGTACGACGGCAGCCCGCCCTGCGTCTCGCGCCGGAACAGGTCGAGCTGCTCCTCGCTCAGGCGCCCTTCGAGGAAGGCCCGCGCGTAGACGCCGGGGGAGGCGTGCCCCTGGAAGAAGACCTGGTCGTCCGTGCCGTGGAAGAAGTGGTTGAAGCCGACCTCGTACAGCCAGGCGGCCGAGGCGTAGGTGGCCAGGTGGCCGCCCAGGCCGAGCTTGCTGCCCCGGCTGACCATGACGGCGGCGTTCCACCGGTCGTAGGCCGCGACGCGTTCTTCGAGCTCCAGGTCGCCGGGGTACGCGGGCTCCTCGGCGGTGGGCACCGTGTTGAGATAGCGCGTGCTCGTGGCGAGCCTGCGCAGCAGGTAATCGGCCCGATCGGGACCGGCCGCCCGCCGGACCGCCTCAAGCGATTCGAGCCATTCGGCGGTCTCCTGTGGATCCAGGTCTTTCTCCATGCTTCCATTAAACACCATATGATCGATCATCCGATGAAAGGATTATCTGTGGAGCCCGTGGTGCGGCCGCCGTTGCGCGAGGAGATCAGGAAAGTGCTGCTCGACGGCCTGATCAGCGGCCGCTGGGAGCCCGGCGAGCGCATCGTCGAGCGCCGCCTGGCCGCCGAGCTCCAGGTCAGCCAGGCCCCCGTACGCGAGGCGCTGCGCGAGCTGGAGGCGCTCCGGCTGGTCGAGTCGGCGCCCAACCGCGGCGCCCGGGTACGCGGCTTCACCCTCGACGACCTGCGCGAGGTCTACCAGGTCCGGGCCGGGCTGGAGGAGACCGCCACCCGCCTCGGCCGGCCGCCGGTCGCCGCGCTGCGCGCCCACGTGGCCCGCCTGCACGCCGCCGCGGCCGCCGGCTCCCTCGACGACCAGGTCAGCCACGGCGTCGCCTTCCACCGGGAGATCGTCGCGGCCTCCGGCAACGCGCTGCTGGTGTCGGTGTGGGAGTCGCTCGGCGTCGAGGTCTGGACGCACGTGTCGATCCGGCTGTTCCGGATGCGGCCGCACGAGAACGCGGCCGACCACGAACCCCTGGTGGAGGCGTTCGAGCGGGACGACCCGCGGGCCGGCCGCCTGCTGCACGACCACGTCCTGGCCTACGCCCCCGACTGACCCGACGGGCCCGTCCCTCGAAGCCGTGCGCCGGTCAGGCGCGTTGCGCGGCGGGCTCGGCCCGCGGAGCGCGCAGTCCGGCGGCGGCGACGGCGACCAGCGCGCACAGGCCGAGCATCGTCAGCCACACCCCCTGGTACGCCCCGATCGCCCCGAGCCGGTCGCCCGACAGCACCAGCACCAGCGCCGAGACGCCGATGACGGCCCCGACGGCCCGCGAGGTCACCGACAGGGCGGTGCCGGTGGCCAGCCGCGCGGGCGGGATCTCGGCCACCGCCGCGCCGCTCAGCGACGTGATCAGCACGGCCACCGCGACGCCCGACAGCACCACCGCGGGCAGCACCACCGTCAGGTACGCCGGGGCGTCCCCCGTCGCGAACGCCAGGTACGCCGTGGACAGGGCCAGCAGCGCCACCCCGCACAGGGCGAGCGGGCGATGGCCGGTCCTGGCGGCCAGCCGCCCGGCGAGCGGCGCGGTCAGCACCTGGACGAGCGCCCCCGGCGTGACGGCGAGCCCCGCGGCGGCCACGGAGTACCCCCAGATCCCGGTCAGGAACAGGATGTTGGCCAGCGGCAGCGCGAACATCACCAGCCCGACCAGGAACATCGCGAGGTTGGCCCGCTGCGTGCCGCGCGCCCGCAGCGCGCCCAGGTCCACGATCGGCGCGGGATGCGTGCGCGCCCGCCGGACGAACAGCACGGCCACGACGACGCCCGCGACCAGCGCCGCGATCGTGCCGGGGCTGCCCGGCCCCCACGCGTCGCTCTGCACGATCGCCAGCGAGGGCAGCCCGATGGCCCCCACCAGCAGCAGCAGCCCGGCGATGTCCGGCAGCCGGGACGTGGCCGCCTCGCCCGCCCCCTTGGGCACGATCCGCCAGGCGCCCGCCAGCACGGCCGCCCCGACCGGCAGGTGCAGGAAGAACACCGTCCGCCAGTCCCAGACGCCGACCAGCATGCCGCCCAGCGACGGCCCCGACGCCGTCGCCACCGACTGCGCCGCGCTCCACAGCCCGATCGCCGTGCCCCGGCGTTCCGGCGGGTAGTACGGCAGGATCAGCGCGAGCGTCAGCGGCGTGATCACCCCGCCGCCCACGCCCTGCACGACCCGGGCGGCGATCAGCGCGCCGGCCGACGGCGCGACCGCGCACAGAGCGGCGCCGGCCACGAACACCGCGAGGCCGGTCAGGAACACCCGCCGCGCGCCGAACCGGTCGGCCAGGCCGCCGGCCGGCAGCAGCGCCGCGGTGAACACGATCGCGTAGCCGTTGAACACCCACGACAGCTCCGGCAGGCTGCTGCGCGGGAAGCTGCGCAGGATGTCGGGGAAGGCGATGTTCGCGAGCTGCACGTCGATCGCGCCGAGGAAGGCGCTCCCGCACAGGACGGCCAGCGGGAGCGCCCGTGAGCCGGCCACCTCAGTCCGACGCCGCGCCGAACCGCTCCCGCAGCTCGACCTTGCGGATCTTGCCGGTGACGGTCCGCGGCATCTCCTCGACGATCTCCAGGCGCTCGGGCCAGAACCAGTCGTTCACGCCGGCCTCCTTGAGGTAGGCGCGCAACTCCTCCAGCGTGGGCGGCTCGCCCGACGGCGTGACGACGGCGCACACCTGCTCGACCAGCGCCGGGTCCGGGATGCCGATGAGGGCGATGTCGCGGATCGCCGGATGCCGCCCGAGCAGCGCCTCGATGTCGCTGACCGGCAGCTTGAGGCACATGTTGGCGATGATCACGTCCTTGGTCCTGCCGGAGATGCGCACGCCGCCGTAGCCGTCGTCGCGGGCCAGGTCGCCGGTGTCGAACCAGCCGTCCGGGGTGATCGACTTGGCGTAGATCTCGTCGCGCAGGTAGTAGCCGAGGCACTGGGCCGCGCCGCGGACCTGGAGCGCGCCGATCTCGCCCTTCTCGACCGGCTTGTTCTCCTCGTCGACGATGCGCACCTCCATGCCGGAGATGACCGTGCCGTCGCTCTCGCCGGCCCGCTCGGGCGGGTCCTCGGGCCTGGTCATGGTGACGCCGCCGTTCTCGGTCATGCCCCACAGCGCGTACACGCGCACGCCCAGCGTCTCGGTGACCCGTTCCACCAGGTGCGGCGGGACGGGGGCCGAGCCGGAGACGAAGACGCTCAGGCTGGGCAGCTCGCGCGGCCGGGCCGCCTGCTCCTCGCTGATCTCCCGGGCGAACGGCGGCGAGCCGTAGTACATGGTGACGTCGTGGTCGGCCATCAGGTCGAGGTAGACGCCTGGATCCCAGGCGTCGGCCGTGACCGCGGTGCCGCCCAGCGTCAGCGCCGTCAGGTACGCCATCACCAGGCCGACGTAGTGCATCGACGTCTGGGCCGTCATGATGACCAGGCTCGGGTCCAGCCCGAACGCCTCCGCGTAGCCCTTGATGTCGGCGTACAGGGTGTTCTGGCTGTGCAGGGCGCCCTTGGGCTCGCCGGTCGTGCCCGAGGTGAACAGGATGAGGAACGGGTCGTCGGGGCCCAGCTCGCGGCCCTCGATGTCGGCCGGGTCGCCCGGTTCGGGGTTGAGCAGGAGCTCGTCGAAGTCGAGCGAGCCGGGCGGGCCGTCGCCGCCGACGACGATCACGTGCTCCAGGCTCGGGATCTCCCGGGCCAGGGTCATCCCCGTCTCGGCCGTGTCCAGGTGGCCGATCCGGCTCGTGGTGACGAACAGCTTCGCCTCGGTCAGCCGGATCATGAAGTCCAGCTCGCGGTGCCGGTAGATGGGCATCTGCGGGGCGATGCGCGCGCCGACCTTCATGCACGCCAGCGCGAGGGGCAGCGTCTCCCTGCGGTTGGGGAGCTGGATGGCGACGAAGTCGCCCGGCCGCACGCCCAGCCGGACCAGGCCGTGCGCGATGCGGTCGGTCATCGCGCCCAGCTCGGCGTACGTGACGACGTCGGTGACACCGTCGGCGACGCGCCGGCTGATCAGTGCCGCCTTGTCGGGGGACGTGGCCATGTTGCGGCGTAAGTCGTCCAGAAAGGTCTCGTCGCGCCACCAACCATTGCGCCGGTATTCCTGGCTCGTGTCCGACACGGTCACCGCCTTTCGTCGTTCTCGTTCTACTCGATTGCTATGAAGTGGGAAATACGGTGTTTTCCCCGGCTGGGGTGACCAGGTAGAACAACCCCGGCAGATGCACCGCAACGCCCTCGTACACCTCCGCGCAGACGGCCACGCCCGGCCGGGCGAACGTGCCGGGCGGCGGCTCGGCCACCCGGATCACCGAGCGGCCCGCGTCCAGCAGCCTGGCCGCCACGGAGATGTCGCCGACCAGGGCGTCACCGGGGGCGACCCACCGGTTGCGGCTGACCTTCATGCCGTTGCCCTCGGCCAGCTCGGCCAGCAGCCCGCCGCGGCCGATCAGCCGGTGGTAGTAGTCGCGCGGGTTGACGATCATCGCGTGCGGGGTCGCGCCCGACTGCTCGACCTCGTCGCAGGCCGACAGCACGCCGTGGACGTAGTCGTCGTACGGCAGGCGGGCGATCTCCGGATGGCCGAGCAGGGCGGTGGTCAGGGCCAGGTTCTCGGCCGTGGCCAGCCGGACCAGCAGGCGGTAGTCGAGGAAGGTGGCCAGGGCGTCCGGGTCGGCGGCCAGGCCGTCGGGGATCTGCACCCACGCCCGGATCGGATGCACCTTGGCCTCCGACATGCCGAACCTGAAGGCCGCCTCGCGGCGCACGTCCGAGTCGCGTACCGACCGCCGCTCCTCCTCGCCGGGCGGCGACTCCGTCCAGAACCGGGCCGTGTCGCCCTCGACGGGGACGACCTTGAGCAGGTTGCGCACGGTCAGGCGGGGGCGGTCCTTGGTCGGCTCGTGCGCCTCGGTGATGGTGTAGTCGAAGGTCACTTCCGCGTGGCCGGGGTCCTCGGCGTAGGCCCGCGCGAACAGCCGGCCCGGTGACTCTGACATGGATACTCCCTATTCGTCCTGGACGAGGCGCTGGTAGAAGGGGAGGTGGTGGTCGTAGAAGGCCCGCAGGGCCGGATGGTTGTCCACGGTCGCGGCGTAGACGTTGCCGCGGTCCTCGAACCCGGCGCTGCCGCTCGCGTCCAGGTGCCAGCGGCGGGTCCGCCCCCACTCCGGGCGGTCGCCGGCGGCCCAGCTGAGCGAGCCGGGCAGGAAGGGCAGGCCGGTGTAGGCGCAGAACTCCTCGACGACCGCCGCCGGCTCGCGGATCAGCCGTTCGGTGCGGATCACCAGCGGCCGCCGGCCGGTCGCCTCCCGGACCAGCTCGTGCAGCAGGAACAGCCGCTCGTAGCCGATCTCGTCGCAGGTCACCGCCGGTTTGATCGCGTAGTGCGAGGCGATGGTCGGCCGCGGGTCGCGCACGATGAACGTGTGGACGATCCCCGCCAGGTCTTCCGGATGCTTGAACAGGTGCGGGTACTCGTAGTCGAGCACCTCCTTGACGAACACCGGCCGCGCCCGCGCCAGCTCGGCCAGCCGGACCAGCAGGTCCTTCTCCGACCGGGCCGTCACCTCGCCGCCGTCCGGCGCGGGCAGCGTCAGCGAGCCCTCCTCGGTCAGTGCCAGGAACGGCTCGTGCAGGACGGCCACGTCGCCCCGCTCGATCATCATGCGCAGGAACGCCGTCGAGGCCGAGCGCGAGTGCGCCCACATGGCGACCAGCGGCCCGCTCACCCCGACCACCAGGCCGGCACCCGGTCCCAGCGGTGCCGCCGCAGCTCGCTCAGCAGGTCAGGGTCGAGCGGCCGCCCGTCGGAGACGCCGAGGTTGGCCCGCACGTGCGCCGGCCTGCGCATCCCCGGGATCACCGTGCTGACCGCCGGGTGGTGCAGCACGAACCGCAGCGCGACCTCCGGCAGTGACATCCCCTCCGGGAGCGCCGCCTTGAGCCGTTCGGCCCGCTCGACGCTCGGCCCCAGGTTCTCCGGCCCGAAGTACGTGCTGCGCCAGTCCTCCTCCGGCCACGTGCTGTCCGCGGTCAGGGTGCCCGTGAGGGTGCCCTCGTCGAACGGCACCCGGGCGATGATGCCCACGCCGTCGCGCAGCGCCCGGTCGAACAGCTCGTCCTCGGGCGCCTGGTCGAAGATGTTGTAGATCACCTGGATGACGTCGATCAGGCCGGTGTCGAGCGCGGCGAGGCAGTTGGCCGGCTCCCACCGGTTGACGCTGATGCCGACCGCGTCGATCAGGCCCTCGCTCTTGAGGTCCCTGATCGCCTCCTGCCACCGCTCGTCACGGGCCCAGCGGTCCTCCCAGGTGTGGAACTGCATGAGGTCGATGCGCGAGACGCCCAGGTTGTCCAGGCTGCGGTGGGTGTACTCGCGGATGTGCTCGGCGGGGTAGGCGTCGTCGAGGGTGTCGTCCGGTTTCGGCGGCCATTCGCGGTTCTTCGGCGGGATCTTCGTGGCCACGTACAGCCGGTGGCCGGAGTGGCGGCGCAGCAGCGCGCCGAGCAGCTGCTCGCTGACGCCGCGGCCGTAGACCCAGGCGGTGTCGAAGAAGGTGCAGCCCAGTTCGACGGCCTCGTCGAGGCAGCGGGGGGCGACGTCGTAGTCCCAGCCGGTGAAGCCGCCGGGGCCGCCGCCGATGCCCCACATGCCGTATCCGACCTCGCTGACCTCCCAGCCGAGGTTTCCCATCTTGCGGTAGCGCATTCCTGACCTTTCCTGATCAACCGGTGGGCACCCGCTGCCCGGCCGTGCCCGCCAGGCGGGCGTGGTAGGCGGCGATCGGGCCGTCGAGGGTGCCCTCGCCGAGCCGCCATCGCTGTTCGAGCCTGTGGCACTCGTCCTTGCGGAACAGCGCGGGGTTGTCGGTGAGCAGCCCGCCGAACGCCCGGCGCAGCTCCTCCTCGTCCGCCGCGGCGGGCAGCAGGGAGGCGAGCGTGATCAGCTCGCGGTCCCCGCTCGCCCGGCCGGTCTCGCGCACGAGCCGCGCGAAGTCGCCGCACGGGATCGGCGTGACCGGCACGCCCGCCCGCGCCGGCACGTCGTCGATGCGGACGCTCTCGGCGCGGAAGACGTGCAGCGTACGGCCCCAGACCTCGGGGTCGGCCACGGCCGCCCCGACCCGCGCGGCGACGTAGTCGACCGGGGTGTAGTCGGTGCGCGTGGCGACGTCCGGACGCACGCCGAGCCGCATGAACGCCGACAGCAGCAGGTGGGTGAAGGCGACCGGGTTCGGATAGCCGTTGTCGGCGCTCGGCATGATCTCGCCCAGCCGCAGCACGGTCACCAGCGCGCCCCGGCGCCGGGCCTCGGCCAGGTAGCGCTCGGCGATCCACTTCGACCGGCTGTAGCCGCCGCCCGGCGGCCTGGCCAGCGCCGGGTCGCAGTCCTCCGGGACGCGCTCGCCCCTGTGGAGCGCCTCCGTCTGCAAGGCGCCCAGCGTCGAGACGTAGTGCAGCGGCACCGGGTGGTGGGCCATCGCCAGCCGCACCAGCTCGATCGTGCCGCGCACGTTGGCCTGACGGTGGGCGCGGTAGTCGAACAGGAAGTTCACCATCGCGCCGTTGTGCAGCACCAGGTCGCAGGCTCGGGCCAGATGCTCCCAGGTGGAGCCGTCCAGCCCGAGGCCGGGTAAGGACAGGTCGCCCGCGTAGCCCTCCAGCCGGTCGGCGAAGCGCGGCTCCCACAACCCCCGCTCGGCGAGCGCCGCGACGACCCGGGCCGTGGCCGCCTCGTCGTCGGCCGCCCGCGCCAGGCAGCACACCCGCAGCCCGCCGCGGCTCAGCAGCTCGTGCACCAGGCGGCTGCCGACGAACCCGGTGCCCCCGGTGACCAGCACCGTGCGCAGCCGCTCCGGCCTGGACGCCCGCCGGATGGGCTCCCCGTCGGGCACCACGGAGTCGCGCGCCATCAGCACCGACTCCTCCTCGATGGCCTCGTGGTCCTGCCGCCGCCGCTCGATCAGCCGGGCCAGCGCGCCGGCCGTCGGGTGGTCGTACAGGTCCTTGACGTCCACGCGCACGCCGGTCTCGGCGGTGATCATGTGGACGACGGACAGGGCCTGGATGGAGTCGCCGCCCGACTCGGCGAAGTGCGTCTCGGCGGTCAGGCCGGGCCAGCCCAGCGCCGAGCGCATCGCCCGCAGCACCTGGTCGCCCAGGCACGCGGTCGGCGCGCTCTCGGCCAGCAGCGCGGTGTCCTCGGCCAGCCGGCCGTCGAGGATCTCCTGGAGCCGGCCGCGGTCCACCTTGCCGTTGTCGTGCAGCGGCATCTCGACCAGCGGGAAGAAGTAGCGGGGGACGCTGGTCCGCGGCAGCGTGCGGCGCAGCTCGGCGGCCAGCGCGGCCTCGGTCAGGCCCCTTCCGGAGGCGAACAGCGCCAGCGCCTTGACGCCCGCCTGCTCGGCCACCAGCACCTCGGCCTGCAGCACGCCGGGGCAGCGCTGGGCCGCCGCGGCGATCTCGCCCAGCTCGATGCGGACGCCGTGGATCTTGACCTGGAAGTCCTTGCGGCCGGCGAAGAACAGGCGGCCGTCGTCGTCCAGGTGGCCGAGGTCGCCCGTGAGGTAGAGGCGCTCGCCCGGGATCTCGTCCGGAAACGGGTTGCCGACGAACGCCCTGGCCGTCGCGGCCGGGTCGCCCAGGTAGCCCGCGCCCAGGCAGGCGCCGCCGATCGCGATCTCGCCGGTCGTGCCGGGCGGGACCGGGCGCAGGTCGTCGTCCACCACGACCGCGTAGCAGTTGTCGATCGGGCGGCCCAGCGGGACCGCGTCGCCGTCGACCGCCGACACCCGGTGGAAGACCATCCCGATCGACGCCTCGGTGGGGCCGTAGCCGTTGGTCAGGTCGAGGCCGGGCAGCAGGGCCATCAGGCGGTGCACCGCGCGCGGGCTGACCGCCTCGCTGCCGACGACGAGCCGGCGCAGGGACGACAGCGCGCGCAGGGCGGCGGCGTCGCCGTCCACGATGGCGACCAGGGCGTTGAAGACGCTGGAGACGAAGTCGGCGGTGGTGATGCCGTACCGGGCGATCAGGTCGATGGTGTGCCGGAGGTTGAGGAAGTCGCCCTGCACGGGCAGCACCGTGCGCCCGCCCGTGGTCAGCGGCCAGAACAGCTGCCACAGCGCGGAGTCGGAGGTGTGCCTGCTGTTCTGCAGCACGACGTCGTCGCCGGTGGCGGCGAAGTAGCGGGTCATGAAGCGCAGCCGGTTGGCCAGGCCGCCGTGCCGGTTCATCGCGCACTTGGGGGTGCCGGTGGTGCCGGAGGTGAAGTAGCCGTACGCCAGGTCGTCCGGGCCCAGCTCGACCGCCGGGCGTTCGGCGGTCGGGACGATCGTGTCGATCCCGACGATCACCGCCCGCTCGGCCGCGCCCGGCGGCAGCGGCTCGCCGCCCGCGCACAGGATCGGCCCGTCCGGCAGCACGTCCAGCGTGTCGCGCACGCGCTCGACCGGCCACGACGGGTCGAGCGGCACGAACGCCGCCCCCAGCTTCATCAGCGCCAGGTACGCGACCGGCAGTTCCAGCGAGTTGACCAGCAGGGCGGCGACCACGTCGCCCTTGCCCACGCCGTGCCCGGCCAGCGTCGCCGCCAGGCCGTTGACCAGGTCGTCCAGTTGCCTGTAGGTGAGGGTCCTGCCGTCGTAGGTGACCGCCGGCCGCTCCGGGCACCGGTCGGTCTGCTCCTCGATCAACGCCGGGACGGGACGGAACGGGCCGAAGTCGACCGCCCGGCCGGTGAAGCCGCGGGTGTTGCCGGTCATCTCCACCTCTCTGTCAGGAATGTACGAACGGCGACCGGCCCCTTTGCCTCACACGCCCCCGTCGCCTTCCTCATAGGCGTTCCAAGTCGTTCCGGAGCCGGCCCGGCGCGTACGCCGGTTCGGCGGCTCCGTCCGTCGCCGCGGCGGCGGCGATCCGGCCCGCCGCGGGCGACGTCTGCACCCCGTAGCCGCCCAGGGCGGCCAGCCAGACGAACCCCGGCGCGCCGGGCTCCGGCCCGATCACCGGCGTCCCGTCGGCCACCTCGCTGCGCAGCCCCGCCCAGGCGTGCCGGACGCTGCGGATCTCCAGCGTCGTGGCCTCCTGGACGCGCCGCACGCCGACGGCGACGTCCAGGTCGTCGGGGCGGGCGTCGCAGGGCGGGACGGGCGTGGCGTCGGCGGGGGAGACCAGCAGCCGCCCGGACTCGGGCTTGACGTAGAACGTGTCCGCCACGTCGGTGACCATCGGCCAGGACCGGGCGTCCGTCCCCTCGGGCAGGTCCACCAGGAACGCGGTCCTGCGCAGCGGGCGCAGGCCCACCGGCCGCACCCCGGCCAGCCCGGCGACCTCGTCGGCCCACGCCCCGGCCGCGTTGACCAGGATCGGCGCGGCGTGCTCGCCCGCGTCGGTGACCGCCCGCCAGACGCCGCCCGTGCGCGACAGCGCCCGGACCCGGGCGGAGGTGACCACCTGGCCGCCGCGCACCCTGATGCCGCGCAGGAAGCCCTGGTGGAGGGCGTCCACGTCGATGTCCATCGCGCCGGGCTTGAGCATCGCCCTGCTGAACCGGCCAGGACGCAGGATCGGGCAGTGCTCCGCAGCCTCGGCGGGGTCGATCTCCACCGCCGGCGTCGGGGCCCGCCGCCCTTCGGCCAGCACCTCGTCGAACAGCTTCTCGCCGCCGTGCGGGCACAGCGCGAGCACGCCGCGCGGGCTCAGCAGCGGGACGTCGGCGAAACCCGGTGGAGGCGCGGCGAGGAAGTCCCTGCTCGCCGCCGTGAGAGCCCGGACGGCCCGGTTGCCGAAGTACTCCGAGAAGAGCGCCGCCGACCGTCCGGTCGAGTGGTGGCCGGTGACCTGCTCGGCTTCGAGCAGGGTCACGGTGCCTGACCTGGCGAGGAAGAACCCCGCACAGGCGCCCGCGACGCCGCCCCCGACAATGAGAAAATCTCTCACGTCCGTAAACTGATCACATTTCACCGTGTTTCGGCAAACAGTTTGTACGTCCTGACAGAAATGACTTGCCCGAAATGCGCGGTAAGTCAGGTCGAAAATGCTGTAATTCAAGCATTTATATAAACGATCTTGTGATTACCGGCCTGTCAGGGCCTCGGCGGCGGTGGCCGGGCGTTCCGGCGGCGTCAACCCCTATGTCAGAAACGGCGCAGGCGTGCGCTCCGAGTGTCAGATCCGATCGCTGAGCGCGCGCAGCAGACGTCCGAAACCCGGCGCCGCCAGGCGCGGCGGGACGGCGGCCATCAGCCGCATCAGGGGCTCGCTCTGCATGAGCGTCCGCGGGCCCGACAGCGCGAGCCGAGGCGCGGGCCGCCCGCCCTCGCCAGCAGCACCCGCATGCGACAGCCCCCTCTACGAATCGTAGTACTACACGCTATAGAGGGAAATGACGGGTGTGAAGCGGGCCATCGGTGGTAGCCGAGCGTCGGGAAGCCGACGACTTTGGGGGGAACATGGCCGAGCGCCTGACCGACGAGGACATCGACACCGCCCTGGCGGCGCTGGAGGGCTGGCGGCGGGACGGCGACGCCCTGGTCAAGGACGTGCCGATCACGCCCGACAGCTACGGCTGGCTGAGCGAGGCGGTGCACAACGAGGGCGCCACGCTGGGGCACCAGGCCGAGATCGAGCGTACGGCGGAGGGCATCCGCTTCCGGCTCTCGACGGGCGAGGCCGGCGGGGTCACCGAGCGCGACGTCGAGCTCGCCGCCCACATCGACCAGGTCCTCGACGGCGGCGCCCGCGACCGCGGCTGACCTGCCCTTTCGGCGCAGGGCCCGTTTCGCGGCCAGGTCGATGTGCAGGGCGCACAGGTTGTGCAGGGGGCACATCCTGTGTAGGGTGCATTCGGACAATAGGGGGATTAATGGTGCATTCCGCGCCCAGTCCGCGCTCCGGCGGCGGGATCGTCAGCGTGCTCGCGGTCGCCGGCATCGTCGGCTCGCTCATGCAGACGCTGGTGGTGCCGCTCATCGGCCGGCTGCCGCGGCTGCTGCACGCGAGCGCCGCCGACACGTCCTGGGTGATCACCGTGACGCTGCTGGTCGGCGCGGTCGCCACCCCCGTCATCGGCAAGCTCGGCGACCTCTACGGCAAGCGCACCATGATGCTCGTCTGCTCGGTGCCGCTCGTTGCCGGGTCGGTGGTGTGCGCGCTGTCCGGCTCCCTGATCCCCATGATCGCCGGACGCGGCCTCCAGGGGCTGGGCGTCGGCATGATCCCGCTCGGCGTCAGCGCGCTGCGCGACCTGCTGCCGCCCCAGCGGGTCGGTCCGGCCATCGCGCTGATGAGCTCGTCCATGGGCATCGGCGGCGCGCTCGGGCTGCCGATCTCGGCCGCGGTCGCCGAGTACGCCGACTGGCGGGTGCTGTTCTGGGGCTCGGCCGCGCTGAGCGTGCTGGTCGGGGTGCTGATCTGGCTGCTGGTCCCGGCCACGCCCGCCGCCGCCGTCCGGGGCCGGCTCGACCTGGTCGGCGCGTTCGGCCTGGGCGCGGCGCTGGTCTGCCTGCTGCTCGGCGTGTCGAAGGGCGGCGACTGGGGCTGGTCGAGCGGCGCCACCCTCGGGCTGCTCGGCGGCGCGGTGCTGCTCGCCCTGCTGTGGGGGCTGTGGGAGCTGCGCGTCCGCGACCCCCTCGTGGACCTGCGCACCACCGCCCGCCCCCAGGTGCTGCTCACCAACGTGGCCTCGATCCTCGTCGGCTTCGCCATGTACGCCCAGTCGCTGGTCCTCATCCAGATCCTGCAGCTGCCCGCGGCGCTCGGCTACGGCCTGGGACAGTCGATGCTGGCCGCCGGGCTCTGGATGGCGCCGTCCGGGCTGATGATGATGGCGGTCTCCTCGCTCGGCGCCCGGCTGTCGGCCGCCCGCGGGCCCAAGACCAGCCTGTTCGTCGGCGCGCTGGTCATCGCGGCCGGCTACGGCACCGCGCTCGGCCTGATGGGCTGGAGCTGGGGCCTGATGATCGCCGGTTGCGTCGGCAGCGCCGGGGTCGGCCTGGCGTACGGCGCGATGCCCGCCCTCATCATGGGCGCGGTCCCGAGGAGCGAGACCGCCTCCGCCAACAGCTTCAACACCCTGATGCGCTCCATCGGCACCTCGGTCTGCGCCGCCGTGATCGGCGTCGTCCTGGCCCAGCTCACCGTGACGGTCGGCGGCCACACGCTGCCCTCGGAGACCGGCTTCCGCACCGCCCTGCTGATCGGCTGCGGCGTCGCGGTGGTCGCCGCGCTGGTCACCCTCACGCTGCCGAAGACCAGGACCGCCGACGCCCCGGCCCCTGTCGCCGCCGCGCCCCCCGCCACGACCGCCGCCACGAGCCCCGCCCCGGCCCCGGTGGCCGGGCCCGCCCCGGCCGCCGCCGACGTCCTCGGCCCCTGGGAGGACGCGTTCCGCACGCACGACCCGGCCCCCGAGGGCCGCCACCACCCGCGGCCGGTCCAGCCGGCGGAAACGGGCGTGCTCTCCCTGGAGGAGCGGGACGAGCTGCTCTGGCTGCGCCGCGAGAACGCCGAACTGCGCCGTGAGCTGGACGTGCTCATGCGGGGCGCCGGCGTGTGGCTCAAGAACCTGGCCGACGACAAGCCGGCGGGCTGACCTGCCGATCCACATGTCCGGCAAATAATGATTTGAACGAGCGAGTACTCACTCATTACGCTCGTCCGCATGACCAAGAGGCGACGGGTGCCCGCGATGGCGCCCGAAGACCGCCGTGCCGCCCTCATCGAGGCCACCGTCCCCCTGCTGCGCGCGCACGGCACCGCCGTCAGCACCCGCCAGATCGCCGAGGCCGCGGGCGTGGCCGAGGGCACGATCTTCGGCGTCTTCCCCGACAAGGCCACGCTGCTGCGCGCGGCTTTGATGAGCGCGTTCGACCCCCGTCCGGCCGAGGAAGCCCTCGCCGCCATCGGCGCCACCGCCGGGCTGCGCGCCCGGCTGCGTGAGGTGGCGGCGCTGCTGCGGGCCGGCATGAAGGCCAACGTCAACATCTTCGCCGTGCCCCGCGAGCTCATGGCCGAGGACGCCGAGTTCCGCGAGCACATGCTGGACAGCCGGGCCCGCATCACCGCCGCGATCGCCGCCCTCGTCGAGCCCGACCGCGACCATCTGCGCCGCTCGCCCATGGCCACGGCGCAACTGCTGCTCATGCTCGTCTCGGTGAGCGTCCACCGCGGTTTCGGCCTGTCCGACGACTTCGGCGACATGGACGACGAGGAGCTCGTCTCCGTCCTGCTCGACGGGCTGCTGCTGCCCTCCTACCGCACCCCCATCACAGAAAGCGTCCGTTGATGCTGCTGCGCCTGCTGCGGGTCCAGCTCAGGCCGTACGGGAAGGAGATCACCCTCGTGGTCCTCTTCCAGTTCGTGCAGACACTGGCCACGCTCTATCTCCCCACACTCAACGCCGACATCATCGACCACGGCGTCATCACCGGCGACACCGGTTACATCATGCGCGTCGGGCTGGTGATGCTCGGCGTGACGCTCGTCCAGATCGTCTGCTCGATCGTGGCGGTCTACTACGGCGCCAGGACGTCGATGGCCCTGGGCCGCGACCTGCGCGCCGCGATCTTCCACCGCGTGCAGGGCTTCTCGGCGCAGGAGGTGAACAGGTTCGGGGCGCCGTCGCTGATCACCCGGACCACCAACGACGTGCAGCAGGTGCAGCTGCTCGTGCTGATGACGTTCACGATGATGGTGGCCGCGCCGATCATGTGCGTCGGCGGCATCGTGCTGGCGCTGCGCCAGGACACCGCGCTGTCGTCGCTGCTGCTCGTCGTGCTGCCGGTGATGATCGTCATCGTCGGCCTGGTCGTCTGGCGGATGCGGCCGCTGTTCCGCACCATGCAGGAGCGCATCGACCGGATCAACCAGGTGCTGCGCGAGCAGATCACCGGCATCCGGGTCATCCGGGCGTTCGTCCGCGACCGGCACGAGCGCGAGCGCTTCGGCGTGGCCAACGACCGGCTCACCGACGTCTCGTTGCGGGTCGGCCGGCTGATGGCGCTGATGTTCCCCTCGGTCATGCTGGTCGTGAACGTCTCCAGCGTCGCCGTCATCTGGTTCGGCGGCCACCGCATCGCCGACGGCGCCATGCAGGTCGGCGCGCTGACCGCGGTCATCTCCTATCTGATGCAGATCCTGATGTCGGTGATGATGGCCATGTTCATGTTCATGATGATCCCGCGCGCCGAGGTCTGCGCCGAGCGCATCGAGGACGTGCTCGGCACCGACCCGACCGTCCACCCGCCCGCGAACCCCGTCACGCCCGACGGCCACCGGGGCGAGCTGGAGCTGCGGTCGGTCGACTTCCGCTACCCGGGCGCCGAGGACCCGGTGTTGTGCGGGGTGAGCTTCGCCGCGCGGCCGGGCCGGACCACCGCGATCATCGGCAGCACCGGCAGCGGCAAGACCACGCTGCTCAACCTCGTCCCGCGGCTGTTCGACGCGACCGCCGGCGACGTGCTGGTGGACGGCGTCAACGTCCGCGACCTCGACCCGGCGGCGCTGTCCCGCGCGGTCGGCCTGGTCCCGCAGTCGCCCTACCTGTTCTCCGGCACCGTGGCCTCCAACCTGCGCTACGGCCGGCCCGGCGCCACCGACGAGGAGCTGTGGCGGGCCCTGGAGATCGCCCAGGCCCGCGAGTTCGTCGAGGCGATGCCCGGCGGCCTGGACGAGCCGATCTCCCAGGGCGGCACGAACGTCTCCGGCGGCCAGCGCCAGCGCCTGGCCATCGCCAGGACCCTCGTCCACCGGCCCGGGATCTACCTGTTCGACGACTCCTTCTCCGCCCTCGACTACGCCACCGACGCCCGCCTGCGGGCCGCCCTGGCCGAGGAGATCGCCGACGCCACGATCGTCATCGTCGCCCAGCGGGTGAACACGATCCGCGACGCCGACCTCATCCTCGTGCTCGACGAGGGGCGGGTGGTGGGCAGCGGCGACCACGCCGAGCTCATGGAGACCTGCCCGACCTACCGCGAGATCGTGCTGTCCCAGCTCACCGAACAGGAGGCCGCGGCATGACCGCCCAGGCTCCCGCGCGCCGCCCGCAGCCCGCCTTCGGGCCGGGCAGGATGATGGCCGGCCCGGCCGAGAAGGCGCTCGACTTCGGCGGCACGCTGCGCAAGCTGCTGCGCCTGCTGCGGCCCGAACGCGCGATGCTCGGCGTCGTGCTGGCGCTCGGCACGGCCAGCGTCGCGCTCACCGTCACCGGGCCCAAGATCCTCGGCCACGCCACCGACCTGATCTTCTCCGGCATCATCGGCGCCCGGCTGACCCCCGGGCTCACCAAGGAGCAGGCCGTGGCGGGCCTGCGCGCCAAGGGCGAGGACAACTTCGCCGACATGGTCGCCTCGATGAACGTCGTGCCCGGCCAGGGCATCGACTTCACCGCCCTGGCCCACGTCCTGGGCTGGGTGCTGGCCATCTACGTGGTGGCGGCGCTGCTCGGCATCGCGCAGTTCCGGCTCACGACGACCATCGTCCAGCGGGCGGCGTCCCGGCTGCGCGAGCGGATCGAGGCCAAGCTGGGGCGGCTGCCGCTCAGCTACTTCGACGGCCAGCCGCGCGGCGAGATCCTCAGCCGCGCCACCAACGACACCGACAACATCGCCCAGACCCTCCAGCAGACCATGAGCCAGCTCATCTCCTCGGTGCTGACCGTCGTGGGCGTGCTGGTGGTGATGTTCTGGATCTCGCCGATCCTGGCGCTCATCGCCCTGGTCACGGTGCCCGTGTCGGTCTACGTCACCACCGTCGTCGGCAAGCGGTCGCAGCCGCAGTTCGTCAAGCAGTGGTCGTCCACCGGCAAGCTCAACGGCCACATCGAGGAGATGTACGGCGGCCACACCCTGGTCAAGATCTTCGGCCGCCAGCAGGAGGCCGTCGCCACCTTCGAGGAGCACAACCAGGCCCTGTACGCCTCCAGCTTCCGCGCCCAGTTCATCTCCGGCCTCATCCAGCCGGCGATGATGTTCATCGGCAACGTCAACTACGTGCTGGTCGCCGTCGTGGGCGGGTTCAAGGTGGCCTCGGGCGCGATCTCGCTGGGCGACGTGCAGGCGTTCATCCAGTACTCCCGGCAGTTCAGCCAGCCGCTGACCCAGGTGGCCGGCATGGCGAACCTCGTCCAGTCGGGCGTCGCCTCGGCCGAGCGGGTCTTCGAGCTGCTGGAGGCCCCCGAGCAGTCGGCCGAGCCGGCCGAGCCCGCCCGTCCCGCCGAGCTGCGGGGGCGCGTGGCGTTCGAGAACGTCTCCTTCCGCTACGCCCCCGACCGGCCGCTGATCGAGAACCTGTCGCTGACCGTGGAGCCCGGCCAGACCGTGGCCATCGTCGGCCCCACGGGAGCGGGCAAGACGACCCTGGTCAACCTCATCATGCGGTTCTACGAGGTGACCGGCGGCCGCATCACCCTCGACGGCGTCGACACGGCCGAGATGTCCAGGGAGGAGCTGCGCGCCGACATCGGCATGGTGCTCCAGGACACCTGGCTGTTCGGCGGCACGATCGCCGAGAACATCGGCTACGGGGCCGAGGGCGCCACCCGCGAGCGCATCGAGGCCGCCGCCCGCGCCGCCCACGTCGACCGCATCGCCCACACGCTGCCCGACGGGTACGACACGGTGATCGACGAGGAGGGCGCCACGGTCAGCGCGGGTGAGAAGCAGCTCATCACGATCGCCCGCGCGTTCCTGTCCGAGCCGGCGATCCTCATCCTGGACGAGGCCACCAGCTCGGTCGACACCCGTACCGAGGTGCTCATCCAGCGGGCGATGAGCTCGCTGCGCGAGGGCCGGACCAGCTTCGTGATCGCCCACCGTCTGTCCACGATCCGCGACGCCAGCCTCATTCTGGTCATGGAGGAGGGCCGAATCGTCGAGCAGGGCACCCACGAGGCCCTCCTGGCGGCGGACGGCGCCTACGCCCGCCTCTACTCCGCCCAGTTCGCCCAGGCCGCCGTCGAGGTGGACTGACCGCCATTCTCCCGGGCCTTCGCTTTGACGTCATTGACGGCCGGACTATCTCCTGGTCAGCGACGTTCTGACCAAAAAGCGAAGTGCCCGGGAGGCCATTCCCGGGCACGTGCTCTCTTTCGCCTTCCGCGGTTCACGGTCCGCCACGGTGGAGGGCGGACCTCTCAGGACCGTTCCGGCTCGTAGTGCAGGCCCACCACGCCGCAGTCGAAAGCGCGCGCGCCGACCAGGCGCAGCCGGTGGTAACCCTCGCCCGCCGGGAACAGCGGCAGCCCGGCCCCGATCGCGACCGGGTTGACGAACAGGTGCAGCTCGTCGATCAGCCCCCGCGAGATCAGCTGCCGGCCGATCGAGGCGCCGCCGGCCACCATCACGTCGCCGCCGGGCTTCGCCTTCAGCTCCTCGATGGTCTCGGCCGGGTCGCCGCCCGCCACGACGGCGTTCTTCCAGGGCGACTCGGTGAGGCTGCGGGAGATGACGACCTTCGGAGTGTTGATCATCTTGTCGATGCCCTCCTCGGTCTCGCCCGCCGGCCGCGACTCCCAGGCCGGGATGAAGCCCTCGGCCAGCTTGCGGCCCAGCACGATGGTGTCGACCGGCTCCCAGAGCGCCGCGACGTGGGCGTTGATGTCGTCGGTCCAGGGGAACGTGACCCAGTCCATCTCGCCGGCGGGGCCGCCCACGAAGCCGTCCGTGGTGATCTGGAGCTGCAGCTTGACCTTGCGCATCTGATATGTCCCTTCCGGTTTCGCTCTGTGTGGTTCCCAGCTTGCCGGAGCCTGCTTACGGTCTGCTTCCGCCGGGCTTAAGGTCGCCGGTCTTATGGTCGCCGGGCGGCCCGGCGCCTGGCCGACGACCAGGACGCCGCCCACAGGATCACGCCGATCACCAGCAGGATCCCGGCGATCTCGTACTGGCCCGCCGGACGCCCGGAGGACCACGGCAGCACCAGGTAGAGGCAGGTGACCGTGCCCACCACGGGGAGCACCCGGCCCGCGTTGAAGTGCTCGGCGCCGGTGACGTCGCGGCGCAGGACGAGGACCGCCACGTTGACCGCCGCGAAGACGGCCAGCAGCAGCAGCGAGGTCGTGCCGCCCAGCAGCGCCACGACGGGGCTGTCGGGGACCAGCGAGACGAACGTGATGAGGCCGATGGCGATCACCGTGGTGAACAGGATCGCCGCGTGCGGCGTGCGCCGGGTGGCGTGGACCGCCGACAGGAACGGCGGCAGCACGCCCTGCTTGCTCATGCCGTACAGCAGCCGGCTGGCCATCAGCATGTTGATCAGCGCCGAGTTCGCGACGGCGAACATCGAGATGAACGGCAGCAGCGAGGCGATCGGCACGCCGGGAGCCGCCGTCTGCACCACCGTGACCAGCGGCGTCTCGCTGGCGGCGAGCTGACCGACCGGGACGACGGCGACCGCGCAGATCGACACGAGCACGTAGATCACCCCGGTGATGCCGATGCCGGCGAACATCATGCGCGGGAAGATCCGGGTCGGGTTCTTGGTCTCCTCGGCCATGTTGACGGAGTCCTCGAACCCGACCATGGCGAAGAAGGCCAGCGACGTCGCGGCGCTGACGGCCAGGAACACGCCCTTGTCGGCGGGCGTCTCGAAGGCGACGACGCGGGAGAAGTCGGCGTGGCCGCCGGAGATGAAGTACCCGCTGAGCACGATGACCATCAGCAGCCCCGACAGCTCGACCGCGGTGAGCACGACGTTGAGCTTGACGCTCTCGCCGACGCCGCGCAGGTTGACGGCCAGGATCAGCAGCATGAACCCCACGGCGATCAGCAGGATGACGCCGTTGTCCGCGTCGAGGCCGAACCCGGTGGCGAGGTTGGCGGCGAAGGCCCGCGAGGCCGCCGACGCCGACGTGATGCCCGAGCACATCACCGCGAAGCACACCAGGAACGTCAGCGCGTGCTTGCCGAACGCCTTGTGCACGTAGAGGGCGGCGCCCGCGGCCTCCGGATACTTGGTCACCAGCTCCAGGTAGGAGCAGGCGGTGATCAGCGCGACGACGAAGGCGATCGTGAAGGGCAGCCAGGCCGCGCCGCCCACCTCGCCGGCGACCTGGCCGGTCAGGGCGTAGATGCCGGTGCCGAGGATGTCGCCGACGATGAACAGCAGCAACAGGCCGGGGCCCATCACCCGCTTCAGGCTGGGCTGGCCGCTGCCGGCCTCGGGCGGGCTGGGGGGACTGATCTGAGCCATGGGGGTGGTCCTTCTCGTCCGTGAGGATGACGGCTACGTCAGGTGCGCGGGCGACGGCGAGCCCCGGCCGGTCGCCGCGCGCCGCCGCGACCACGTGATCTCGACCGTCATCCTGACACTGTACGATCCCGGCTTGTCATCCGTGAACAGGCCGTCACGCTGAGCATCCGCCCCGGTACGGGGGAACCGGGGGCGGGGGCAAGGGTTGCAAGTCGGGAGCAATCCCTGCGCAAGGGGCGGGTCCTAACGTCGGGGCGTGTCCAGACGACTGGTTCTCGGCGGCGCCGCCCTCGCGGCGACCGCCACGCTGACGCTCGGCCTTCCCGCCGCCCCCGCGCTCGCCACCGCGCCCGCGCTCGCCGCCGCCCCTGCGCTCGCCGCGGCGCCCGCACCCGGCAAGGTGGCGGGCGAGCTGTTCCGCGCGTGGCTGGCCGGCGACCGCGCCGCCGCGGCCGGGGTCGCCACCCCCGCCGCGGTGCGCACGATCTTCGGTTACGCCTACCGCGCGCCCGACCGCTTCGACGGCTGCTCGCGCGGCGTGTGCCGGTACGTGCACACCAGCGTGCGCGTGCCCGGCGGCCTCAACGGCATCGCGATGGCCGTGACCGGCTCCAAGGTCACCAAGGTCTACCTGTCCCGGCACGTCGTGCGGCCGTCCGCCGCGGCCGGGCACCTGTTCGCCGCCTGGAAGCGCGGCGACCGGTACGCCGCCCTGGAGGTCGGCGCCGAGGACGCGGTGCGGACGCTGTTCCGGGTCAGGTACGACCCGCGCGGCGTCACCCACCACTTCCAGGGCTGCGCCAAGGAGCCGAAGGGCTACGCGTGCGCCTGGTCCTACGAGGGCGGCGCGATGTTCATGCACGTCCGCGGCTCCACGGCGAGGGGCTACGACGTCCGGTCGATCACGTACACGGCCGACTGACGGTCAGCCGCCGGCCAGGTCGTTCGCGGCCACGTAGCCGAAGGTCATGGCCGGTCCGATGGTCGAGCCCGAGCCCGCGTAGCTGTGGCCCATGACGGCGCCGCTGGCGTTCCCGGCGGCGTACAGGCCGGGGATCACCGAGCCGTCGGCGCGCAGGACGCGGGCGCGCGCGTCGGTGCGCAGCCCGCCCTTGGTGCCCAGGTCACCAGGGACGATCTTGAATGCGTAGAACGGCGGCAGCCAGAGCGGCGCCAGGCACGGGTTCGGCCGGACGTACGGGTCGGCGTAGTAGTGGTCGTAGGCGCTGTCGCCGCGGTGGAAGTCGGCGTCCCGCCCGGCCAGGGCGAAGCCGTTGAAGCGGGTGACCGTGGCGCGCAGGGCGGCCTCCGGCACCCCGATCCTGCGGGCGAGCTGCTCGATCGTCGGGGCTCTGAACAGGGCGCCGCTGTCGTACCAGGAGTCGGGGAAGGGCAGCAGCGGCGCGATGTCCTTGAACAGGTACTTGTTGCGGTACTGCTGGTCGATGATCAGCCAGGCGGGGATGTGCGGGTCGGACGGGGTGTTGCGGTCGTACATGACGTGCACGACGTCGCTGTAGGGCGCGGCCTCGTTGACGAACCGCCGGCCGGCGCCGTTGACGATGACGCAGCCCGGCAGGGTCCGCTCGGCCAGGCAGAAGTACGGCTCGCCGGGCAGCGGGATCACCGGCCCCCACCAGGCGTCGTCCATCAGGTCCAGCGCGCCGCCGGCCTGCTCGCCGGCCTCGATGCCGTCGCCGGTGTTCTCCTTGGCGCCGACGGTCCAGCTCGTCCCGATGGGCTGGCGCTGGAACTCGGCCCGCATCGCCGCGCTGTGCTCGAACCCGCCCGATGCGACGATCACCCCGCGCCTGCCCCTGACCACCCCGGCCGGGGTGACCACGCCCGCGGCCCGGCCGCCCTCGACGTGCAGGCCGAGCAGCGGGGTGTTCAGCCACACCGGCACCCCGGCGGCCAGCAGCCCGGCGCGCAGCCCGGCGGCCAGCGCCTGGCCCATCGTCAGCGGCTTCTCGCCGCGCAACGCCGCCTGCGTGCCGCGCAGCAGGCACGCCGCCGACACCTCCGCGCCCTTCGGGTTGACCAGGGCGAGCGTCAGCCACTTGTAGTCGGCGCTGAAGACGACCATGCCCGCCGGGGTCGCCATGTACGGCGGGTTGAGCCGGGCCAGCTCCGGGCCGAGGAGGTTGCCGTCGAACTGGTCGGGCTCGATGGAACGCCCGCCCGGCATCCCGCCGGGGAACTCCGGGTAGTAGTCGGAGTACCCCTCCATGAACCGGAAGCGCAGCGGGCTGTTGCGCGTCACGAACGAGATCATCTGCGGCCCCGCGTCCAGGAACGCCTGCTGCCGCGCGGCCGGGACGGTGTCGCCCACCACGCGGGCCAGGTACGCGGCGGCCTTGGCGGGCGTGTCCGGCACCCCGGCGGCCAGGATCACCTCGTTGCACGGGATCCAGATGCCCGCGCCCGACCGCGCCGCCGACCCGCCGAACGTCGGCGCCTTCTCCAGCACGACGGTGCTCAGGCCGCGCTTGGCGGCGGTGAGGGCGGCGGTCATCCCGGCGGCCCCGGAGCCGACCACCACCACGTCGTAGTCGGCCTCGGCGTAGGCCGGATCCTGGCCGAGCGCCGCGCCGGTGACCAGGATCCCGCCCGCGACGAGCAGGGTGCGGCGGCTGCGCCCGCGGGGGGTGAGGTCGTCGGAGGCCGGTGAGGCTGGTCGCATCGATGATCCCTTCGACAGGGGAGAGCCGGTCGGCCCCCTCGCCGAAACGAGCATGCGCTTGGTTGGTTACCCTGTCAACGGGCCCGCCGCACGGCCAGATCCTTGACGTGGCCCGACGTGGCGGTCGCCGTCAGGGCGGTGGCGAACAGGATGAGCTGGTTGAGCACCTTCAGGAACAGCAGCATGCCCGCCGCGCCGGCGACCACCCGGTAGGCGGGATTGGCCGCGGTGAGGTTGACGTAGACCTGGCCGATCGTCTTGAGGATCTCCAGCCCGGCGGTGATCACCAGCGCCGGGCCGATCACGCGGCGCAGCGGCACCCGCAGCCGCGGCGGCGCGGTCAGCAGCGCCATGGCCAGCAGCGTGTTCACGCCGAGGCCGAGCACGATCCCGGCCGCGGTGAGCACCCACTGGGCCGGAAGGGCCTCGACGCCCACGGTGAGCACGGCCAGCCAGGTCAGCAGCCGTTCGGCGGCGAAGGCGACGGCGAGCGACAGGGCGAGCAGCATCCCGAGCCCGGCCATCACGCCCAGGTCGATGAGCTGGCGCAGGAGGAAACGCCCCGGATACTCCTCCAGCCCCCAGATCGCCCGGGTGGCCGAGCGAAGGGTGTCCATCCAGAACAGCCCGGTCATCGGCAGCGCGACGAAGGCCACCGCGCCGGCCGTGCCCCCGGCCTCCCGTAACGCCTGGACGTCGAGGCGCGGGAAGTTCTCGCTCAGGTAGTGCTGGACCGTGGCGAGGACCGTCGGGTCGTCCATGACGTGGCCGAGGATGCCGAACGCCAGCAGGGCCAGGGCGAAGGTGGCGAAGAAGGAGTAGTAGGTGAGGGCCGCCGACAACCGGCCGCCGTCGGCCTTGTCGTAGCGCAGCACGGCGCGGGACAGGTGGTCGAGCCAGCCGTGCCGGGCGCGGGCCCGCCGCCAGGCCGCCGCCGGGCCCTTGTCCGGTCCGGTGGCGTTCATGGTGCGCGGGTCCCTTCGCTTTCCGTCCCGGTGGCCGTACGCCGCCGGGTGCTCACCGTACCGCCATGAGCGGATCGGCAGGGCGGACCTGGGCGGGCCGGTGGCCGTCAACGCGGGGGAGTGGTCGGTGCGGGGACACCGGTTCCACACCGTGCACACGTACTTCTTCGCCCGGGTCCCCGGCATGGAGCTGCCCGAGCCCGCCGACGACGGGCTCGGGCATCGCTGGTGGAGCGCGGGCGAGCTCGGCCGCACCGCCGAGCGGGTCCTGTTCGGCGGGTGACCGCGGCCGCCGGGGTGGGCGGCCGCGGTCGGCGGGTCAGCGGAGGTCGAAGGCGCGCAGGGTGGTCTGCCTGAGGCGGTTGCCCGCCGCGTCCCACGCCTCCACCTTCAGGCTCACCGCGCCCTTGGTGGCGCGGTAGGCCGGGTACTTCGCGCCGGCGGTGTAGACGCCGTCCCGGCCCCGCCTGAGGTCGGCGGGCTGCCAGGTGGCGCCGTCGTCGGTGCTGGTCCACAGCTTGACGCCCGCGATCGCCGGCATCTTCGCCGCCGACGGCCCGTGGTAGGCCTCCAGCTCGAACGTGTGCCTGCGCCCGGCCGCCACCGTGTTGCCGGCGGACAGGGTGTCACCGAGGTCGTAGCTGACGTAGACCGCGGGGGTGGTGCGGCACTGCTCGACCAGCCCGTCGACGAACCAGGCGTAGCAGTTGGCGCCCGGCCGCAGCTGCTCCTTGGCCGGCGGCGCGGTGAACGTCCACTCGATGTCCGACAGGGCGTTCCTGGCCGTCAGCCGGTAGGTGCCCGGCTCCTTGGGCAGCGGGTAGCGTGGCAGCGTGTCGAAGCCCGGCAGGGGGGCGTTCGGCAGCTCCTTGCCGTCGCGGTACAGGTGCAGCTCGTACTGGGGCACCAGGTCGCCGAACGCGACGCCGTCGTCACGCCGGTCCCCGACCCCGTTGACCATCGACGGCGTCACCCACAGGTTGCCGTCGTGCACGCAGATCGCGCACGGCACGCCGATCACGAGCTGCCTGAGCGGGGGCGCGTCCGCGGGGCCGCCGAGCGCGTACAGCTTGTCGGAGGCCGTCGAGGCGCCCGGCGTGCTCGGGGTGGCGAACCACTTCTGGACGGTGGTGCCCGGCCGGTCGAACACCTCGTGCCGGTAGCGGGACTCCTGGACCTCCTCGCCGGGCGCGGACGTGACCAGCGCGGACAGGCCCGCCTCGCTCACGAGCTTGGGGTCCAGCGGCCAGATCCACTGCGTCCTGCGCTCGGGCAGCGGGGCCGACCACTGCAGGATGTTGGTGTTGGTCGTGGTGTAGGAGATGTCGTCGGTCCGCCACGAGGCCCGCCAGTTCATGTACTTCGTGTACGGCCCGGCGTGCACGTCGAGGTCGACCTGGTGGAGCTGGCGCTCGGTCACCTCGTACCGCATCGAGTCGGGGACGCGCCCGTCCACGGTCGGGCGGAACACGTACGAGTACGGCGTGTTCGGCGTGCCCTCGACCCGGACGGTCACCCCGCCCCGGCCGGCCTCCTCGCGGATCTTGCGGCCCTCGGCGTTGGAGACGTAGGCGACGGGGATGTTGACCGGCTGGAACGGGCCGCTGAACGGCTTCTGCGAGATGGGCAGCGGGATCGGGCAGGTGGCGGCCTTCTCGTTGAAGGCCAGGACGCCGGCGGCGCCCGCGTCCCTGATCGGGCCCACCCGCTCGATCTGCAGGCCGCACGCGGGCCCGAAGATGCCCTCGGCGGGCTCGGCGTCGATCAGCACGAGTGCGCCGCGCAGGTCCTTGCCCGCGAGGTCCTCGGGACGGCCCTTGCCGGCGTCGACCACCCGCAGGTCCTTGGCGCCCTCGAACGGCACATAGCCCGGGTGGATCTCGCCGCCGTCGATCGTGTGGACGCGGGTGACCGGGTGCAGGGTCGTGCGCCTCGGCGTGCGCATGGTCATGGTGACCTCGGGCACGCCCAGCTCCCACTGGCCGGCGAAGCGGAAGCCGCCCTTGGTGACCTTCTTGGTCGGCAGCGCCCACACCTTCTCCCAGGCGCCGAGCGGGCGGTTGGAGAGCAGCGTGCCGCCGAAGACCTTGCCGTTGGGCAGGGTGCGCTGGAAGAAGACGTCGTAGGTGTTGTTCAGCGGCTGGGCGGTCTTCGGCGCGCGGAAGCTGACCTCGGTGGCCTTGCGGGCGTCGAGGGTGATCTCCATGTCGCCGGTGACGGTCAGCTCGGGCTCGAACAGCCAGGCCCGGTTGGCGCGGTCGTCGGCGTCCACCCAGTCGAGCACCTGCAGCAGGCTGACGGTGCCGGCCGGGACGCGGCTCACCACCAGGCCCACGTCGTCGATGCGGTTGGGGCCGAGCTCGCCCTTGTTGCCGTCGACGTCCAGGACGCTCATGGCCGACGGGGTGCGCGGCTTGCCGTCCCGGTCGATGGTGCGGATGGTCAGGTCGTACTTGGGGGCGTCCCGCACAGCGCCGAGCGGCGTGCTGAGCCGGACGCCGTCCGCCTCGGCCGTCACGGCCCCGCTGTAGGTGCCGACGGGCAGCTCGGCCGGGTCGAGGGTGACGGTGGTGGCGGCGGTGCCGCCGGCGGGGACGGTCAGCGTCGCGTCGGCGAGTACCGGCCTGGCGGCGCCCATCGCCGCCTTCAGCGTGAGCGTGACGGGCTGGTCGCCCAGGTTGCGGTAGGAGATCTCGCCGCTCTTCGTCGCGCTGCCGGGCTCCAGCAGGCCGAAGTCCACGCCGCCGCTCGTCGCGAACACCTGCTGCCGGGTCGCGCGGTCCAGGTCCACCCGGCCGGCGCCCTGCTCGTAGACGGTGAAGCCGTCGTCCGTGGAGGTGGACATCAGGGCGGACTTGAGCTGCTGGGCCGTCCAGTCCGGGTGCCGCTGCGCCATGATCGCGACCGCGCCGGCCACGTGCGGCGTGGCCATGGAGGTGCCGGAGGCGCCGGTGTAGTGGTCGTCCACCGGCGAGCCCATGGCGGTGCCGGCCGCCCGCGCGGCCACGATGTCCACGCCGGGCGCGGCGATGTCGGGCTTGAGCCCGCCGCCGGGGCGCGGCCCGCGGCTGGAGAACGCGGCGAGCTTGTCGCTCTTGTCCACCGCGGCCACGGTCAGCGCGGCGTCGGCCGCGCCGGGCATGCTGATCGTCTCGGCCTCGTACAGGTTGCCCGCGGCGACCACGAACAGCGTGCCGGTCTCGGCGGTCAGGTCGTTCACGGCCTGGCTGAGCGGGTCGGTGCCGTCGCTGGGCGGGCCGCCGAGGCTCATGCTGACGGCCTTGGCGCCGCTGCGCGCGGCCCACTCCATGCCCTCGATGATCCACGACTCCTGGCCGGAGCCGGTGTTGTCGAGAACCTTGCCGACGACGAGCTGCGCGCCCGGGGCGACGCCCTTGAACTTGCCGCCCGAGGCCGCGCCGGTGCCGGCGATGGTCGAGGCGACGTGGGTGCCGTGCCCGTGCCCGTCCTGGACGGGCTGGTCGGGGACGAACGACTTGCTGTCGGCGATCCGGCCGGCCAGGTCGGGGTGGCCGGTGTCGGCGCCGGTGTCCAGGACGGCGATCTTCACGCCGGTCCCGTCCTGGCCGCGTTCCCATGCCTTGGGGGCGCCGATCTGCGGGACGCTCACGTCCAGGTCGGCCTTGACCTTGGCGTCCAGCCACAGCTTGGCGATGCCGCCGCGCAGCGTGCCGGGCGACTTGGCCAGGCCCTCGCCGGCGGGCCGCCCGCCGCGCACGGCCTCCCAGAACGCGCCCGCCTCGGCCTTGGTGACGTCGAGGGCGGAGGCGTGGATGCTCTCCAGCGTCCGGGTGGGCTCGCTGGCGGGGACGGCGGCGGCCGAGCGCTTGACCGCGGCCTCCGGCTGGTCGCCCGGGTACTGCACGATGACCGGCAGCCGCTTGGCCACCTCGTCGGAGTAGCCGTTCTCGGCCAGGTACTTGACGTCGAACAGCCGCCGGTCCACCAGGCCCGCCTGGACGGCGGAGACCGCGTCGTCCGGCAGCACGAAGACGCCGTCCGGGGTGAACTGGGTGAACAGGTTGATGCGGCGGCCGTCCTGGCGGGTGCCGGGGGCCGGCTCGACGCGGTACCGGCCGGTGGCGGACCGGGTGAGCTGGACCTTGTCACCCGTGATCAGCGTGACGACGACCTTCTGGGCGCGCACCCCGGACAGGGCGACGTCTTTGGCGGGCTGCGCGGACGTTGTGGGCGTTGTGGGCGCTGCGGGAGCGGCGGGGGCGCCGGGTGCGGGGGTGTCCGGTGTCGCGGCGGTCGCCGGTCCGGCGGTCAGCACGCCGGCGAGCGCGGTGACCGCGGTCAGCAGGACGCCTGTCCGGCGCGCCAGCGGGGGGCGGGGCAGTGCCATGGTGGCCTTTCTGGCGGGGGAGGGGTTCGGACGGCGGCGGCGGGCCCACGGCCCGGAGGGAGGAACCGTCCGTGAGGGTGTGGACCGGGGCATGGCCGTCCGGGAAGGGCGGGGTTCCATGACCGTCCGGAAGGGTCAGACGGGTTCGAAGCCGTCCGGTGGGCGGGGGGGCTCCGGGGCCTCCTCGTGCGGGGAGGGGACGTCGGGGGCCGGGTCGTCCGGGTCCGGCCGGTCGGGGTCTTGGATGGTGTCGGACATGCCGAAAGTGTCGCGGCAGACGTATGGGGTGGGGTATGGGGTGCCCTATGGGGAAAAATCCCCATTTTGGGGTTAGTCGCTGGGGAGGAGGTGGCGGGCCAGCTCCGTCCGCGACCGCGCCCCCACCTTGCGCATGGCCGCGCTGACGTGCTTGTCCACCGTCTTCGGCGACAGGAACAGCTCCCTGGCGATCTCCTGGTTGGTCAGCCCCTCGGCCGCCAGCCGGGCCACCTGCTCCTGCCGGGCCGACAGGGCGTGGTCGTTCCCCGCCTGCGCGGGCGCGCTCTGCGCCGCCGGGCGGACGCCCCACCTGCGGCCCAGCCCGGTCGCGCGGTCGAGGTCCCAGCGCGCCCCGAGCTCGGCGTACACCGCGACGGCCCGGCCGAGCCGGACGGCGGCCTCGGGGTCGTCGGAGGCGAACAGGCAGGCGGCGGCCTGCTCGCTCGCCTGCGCCGCCTCGTACCGCGCCGGGACCGTCTCGAAGGCGTCGGCGGCGGCGGTGAACTCGGTCGCGGCCCGCGCCCACTGCTCCCCGGCGGCCGCCAGCAGGCCGCGGGCCTGCGCGAGCGCGGGCCCGGCCAGCGGCGCGTCGCGCCCGGCCAGCCGGGCGGCGTGCCGTGCGACGACGTCGGCGGCCTCCTCGGGACGGCCCGCCACGAGCAGCGCCTCGGTCAGCGCGGGCAGCGCGCGGACCGCCACCGGCCACAGCTCGCTCGCCTCCCAGTGGCGGCCCGCCTCGACGGCCGCCTCGATCGCCGCCTCCGGCTCGCCCCGCGCGGCGCTCAGCCGGAGCGACATCGCCAGCGGCAGCACCAGGTCGTCGTACTGCCCCCGGGTGCGGGCCTCGGCGGCGGCGTCGAGCAACGACGGCAGCGCGGCCTCCTGACGGCCCTGCACCACGGCCAGGCAGGCGGTCACGATGTCGAGGAGGATGCGCTCGTGCGGCTCGTCGCCGAACTGGTCGCGCAGCTCCTGGAGCCTGGCCGGCAGGCCCTGCCAGGAGCCCTCGAAGTAGTCGGCCGCGGCCAGGTTCACCAGGCAGCGCAGTTCCAGCCGCTCGCGCAGGTCGGGCTCGGCGCCCTCCTCGACCGCCGCGGTCAGCAGGCGGCGGCCCCGCCGGTGGTGCCCGCTGAACAGGGCCGCGCCCCCGATGGAGCGGTAGGCGTTGACCTCGCGGCGCAGCAGCCGCCGTCCGCCGGTCTCGCGCAGCAGGTCGTCGGCGAGCGCGGCCCAGCGCGGGTCGCCCATCACCACGAAGATCATCGCGATCTTGCCGAGCACCAGCATCCGCATGGCCGGGTCGGCGACCGCGGGCAGGGTCGCCAGCGCCCGCTCCAGCCACGACCTGCTCTCCTCCGGCGGCAGGCCGCTGGGCGGGCGGCCGACCCCGGCCATGGCCCACGCCGCCAGCCCCGGCTCGCCGGCCAGGTCGTCGGCGGCCCGCGCGAAGGCCTCGCCGATGCGGGCGCCGTCGGTGCGGGTGCGCTCCAGGTGCAGCGCGAGCAGCAGGCGCAGGTGGCCGCGCACCGGGGGCGGCACGTCCTGCTCCAGCGCGCCGGTGACCAGGTCGGCGACCGGCGGCGGGCGCAGCAGCTCCAAGGCGGCCCAGCCCAGCTTCACCGTCAGCTCGGCCCGCCGGGCGGCGGGCAGGTCGGCGCCGCGCAGGACGTCCTCCAGCAGGCGGGCGGCCTCGGCGTCGTCACCGAGCCGGGACGCCTGCTCGGCCGCCTCGATCGCGGCCGCCACCCACTGCCCGGCCCGGCCGGCCTGGCGCAGGTGGTGGGCCAGCCGGCCCAGCGGCACCGGGCGCAGCTCGCGTACGGTGTCGGCGGCGGCGGCGTGCAGGGCCTGCCGGCGGCCGAGCGGGATCGCCTCGTAGACCGCCTGCGCCGCCAGCACGTGACGGAACCCGACCAGGCCGCCGGTGTCGGCGAACAGCCCGGAGCCCAGTACCTCGTCGATCGCCCCGACGTCGGGCCCCGACAGCAGCGCGACGGGCACCGGGAGCTGCAGCACGGCGGCGCGCTCGGCCACCTCCTTGGCGCCCGGGGAGAGCCGGGCCACCCGTTCCTGCACCGAGGCGCGCACGCCGCTCGGCACGTCGAGCTCCTCCAGGGCCCGCCGCGCCCAGCCGCCCTCCCACCGGATCAGCGTGCCGCGGTCGCGCAGCAGCGCCAGCAGCTCCTGCACGGCCAGCGGCAGGCCGGAGGCCCGCCCGCACAGGTGCTCGGCGAACTCGGCCGTCACCTCCTCGGCCCCGAGGATCGCCGAGGCCATCACCCGGGTCTGGGCGGCGTCGAGCGGCGGCAGCACCAGGTGCTCGGCCGTGATCGTGTCGGGGGCGCGGGCCGTGATCGCCCGCACCGCCCCGGACGCCTCCTCGCTCCGGTACGTCAGCACCACCCGCAGCGTGCCGGGCAGCACGGACATCAGGTACGTCAGGAACTCGACCGTCTGCCCGTCGGCCCAGTGCAGGTCCTCCACAGCCAGGACGGCGGGGCCGAGCGCGGTCAGCACCTCGGCGAGCCCGCGGAAGACGCGATGCCGCTCGGCCGCCCGGTCGTCGAGCGGCGGCGGCGTCTCCGGCAGCACCCCGGCCAGCTCGGGCAGCAGCTCGCGCAGCGCCCCGGCGACCGGTGACAGCGCCGCGCCGGCCAGCTCGGACGCTCGTCCGCGTAACGCCTCGACGACGGGGCCCAGCGGGAACGGCTCCCTGATCTGCACGCAGGCCCCGCTCAGCACCCGCAGGCCCGCCACCGCGGGACCGCCGAGCAGCTCGGCCGTCAGCCTGGACTTGCCGATGCCGGCCTCGCCCTCGACGACGGCCACGGCGGGCGCCCCGGCGACCAGCGCGACGAGCCGGGCGAGCTCCTTCTCCCGCCCAACCAGAACAGGAGACACCACCCGCCCAGCACGCACCCGCTCATTCAACTGCACCCGAAGTCACAGATCAACGTCACAACCCCGCGAAACGCCCGAACCGGGAGGAAGCGACGGCAGCCCCCGGCTTCCGGCCCAGCGGGGGCGCCGTGGGCGGGTCAGGCGGGGGCGATGCCGTCGTAGTCGATCAGGAGGTGGCGGGGGCCGCGGAGCACCGGGCTGGGGCGGTACGGCGGCGGGTCGGCGACCAGCCGCGGATTGCGCACCCGGCGCACCAGCTCACCCAGCACGATCTGCGCCTCCAGCCGGGCCAGCGGCGCGCCGAAGCAGTAGTGGACGCCGCCCCCGAACCCCAGGTGCTCGTTCGGCCGGCGGCACGGGTCGAACCGGTCGGGCTCGCGCACGTGGGCCGGGTCCCGGCTGCCCGCCGCCAGCGCCAGCACGACGGGCGAGCCGGCCGGGATGGTCACGCCGCCGACCACCACGTCGTCGAGGGTGACCCGCGAGGAGACGAGCTGCACGGGCGGCTCGAAGCGCAGCAGCTCCTCGACCGTGGTGATGACCAGGTCGGGGTCGGCGCGCAGGCGTTCCAGCAGCATGGGGTCGCGCAGCACGGTGAGCATGCCGTTGGCGATGAGGTTGATCGTGGTCTCGTGCCCGGCGATGAGGAGCAGCAGGGAGGTGGCGACGACCTCCTCCGGCGTCATGCGGCCGTCCGGGCCCTCGTAGGTGACGAACCCGGACAACATGTCGTCGCCCGGCTCCCGCCGCCGCGCCTCGGCCAGCCCGGCGAGGTAGCGTTCCAGGTTCTGCGACACCGCCTGGCGCTCGCGGGCCCGCTCGGCGCGGTCCTCCTCGCCCGGACCGAGCGTCTCGACGATCTGGTCGGCCCAGGCGTGGAACTGCTGCTCGTCCTCGGCCGGCACGCCGAGCAGCCGGCAGATGACGGCGATCGGCAGCGGGTAGGCGACCTCGTCCACGACGTCGGCCCGGTTCTTGCCGGCCAGGGCGTCGATCAGCTCGGTGGTGGTGGCCAGCATCATCGGGCGCAGCCCGTCCACCACGCCCGGCGAGTGCGGCGGGCCGAAGTGACGCATGGTCAGCCGGCGCAGCCGGTCGTGCTCCGGCGGGTCGAGCCTGATGAAGGCGGGCGCGTGCTCCGGCTCCTCCGGCGCGTTCGCCAGGTTGCGCCGGTCGGAGCTGACCCGCGGGTCGTGCAGCAGCTCGACGATCTCCCGGTACGTGCTGACGACGTACGAGCCGTCCGCCAGGCGCGTCACCGGGTTGCGGCGCAGCTCCCCGAGGAACGGGTAGGGGTCGGCGCGGCCGGCCGGGTCGAGGATGCGCTGCATGGCGGCGTCCGAGGTCATGTCCTGCACTCCTGTCCTTGAATTCCTGCCGGGTCAGCCCTGCGGCGCGTGCAGCAGCGAGGCGCGCCGCTCGGCCGGGTCGTGGCCGGTCACCACGACCGTCGCCCCCTCGGCCGCGACCAGCCGCTCGGGCACCCGGGCCGGCACGGGTCGCGCCTCCCCCCGCATGTCCACGTGCCGGAAGGCGGGCGGGAAGGGCGTGGCCCGCTCGATCAGCCGCTGGTAGAACTCCAGCCACATGCCCTGGTCGAAGGTGACCGCGGCGGTGATCCGGCCCTGGTAGCCGTAGACGGCGACGAAGCGGCGCTCGTCCGTCGAGCCCTGGGTGACGACGAGCTCGTCGGCGAAGGTGGGCACGCCCACCGACTTGATGTTGACCCCGAACTGGCTGGACCAGAACACCGGCACCGACAGGTGCGGCCAGCGGTGGGTCTGGTCGCTGACCATGTTGTGGGCCGCGATCTCGGCCTGGGTGACGGCGTTCCCCCAGTGCTCCAGCGTCATGAACTGGTACTGGTACAGCGGGTGCGGGAAGCGGGCGATGTCGCCGGCGACGAAGACGTCGTCGGTCACCAGGCCGTTGGTGTCCACAGCGCGGCAGCCGGCGTCGCAGGCCACGCCCCACACACCGGCGGCCAGCCCCGAGTCCAGCAGCCACTCGACGTTGCGCACCGAGCCGAGCGCGACGACGGCGACCTCGGCCTCGACCGTGCTGCCGTCCGACAGACGGGCGCCGCGCAGCCGCCCCTGCCCGTCGCCCTCCAGCGCGGTGACCGTGGTGCCGCACCGCAGGTCCACGCCGTGCTCGCGGTGGAGCTGGGCGGCGACGTCGCCGATCACGCCGCCGAGGGCGTTGACGAGCGGGGCCGGGCCGCGTTCGACGACCGTCACGGGCAGGTCCAGCTCGCGGCAGACCGAGGCGATCTCGCTGCCGGTGAACCCGGCGCCCAGGATGAGCACCCGGTTGGGGCGGGCGGCCAGCGCCTCCCGCAGGCCGGCGGCGTCCCGCATCGAGCGCAGCGTGTGCACGCCCGTCAGCCGGGCCTGCTCCTCGTGCGGCCAGGGCCGGGCGCGGGTGCCGGTGGCCAGCAGCACCCGGTCGAAGCCGACCTCGCGGCCGTCGGCCAGCAGGACGCGCTTGCCGGCCACGTCCAGGCCCGTCGCCCGGGTGCCCCACAACCAGTCGGCCTCGACCTCGCGCAGATGGGGCAGCATGACGTGGTCGGGCGCGACCTGCCCCATGAGCACCTGCTTGGACAGCGGCGGCCGGTCGTACGGCTCGGCGGGCTCGTCGCCGATCACGGTCAGCGACCCGGTGAAGCCCTCCCGCCTGAGGACGCCGGCGGCCCGCGCCCCGGCCAGGGACGCGCCGACGATGACGATGCGCCCGTCGGTCATCCCGCGCGCCGGCGGGCCGGGCGGCTCGGGCGTCAGCCGGGTGGCCGTCCAGTCGAGGTGGATGGCCTGGACGGGGCAGGCCGCCGCCGCGCGCAGCACGTGCTCGCGCCGCTCGTCGCCGGGGTCGAGGTCGTACAGGAGGGACTCCTCGCGCATGGTGAAGACGTCGGGCGCGAGGAAGGCACACTGCCCGTACCCCTGGCAACGCGTCAGATCGACGACGACTTTCACCGGCCATCCCCCTGTCGAGCGAGCCGCGCGCCCGTTCCCCGGTCGGCGCGCCCGGCCCGGACTGGCCTACCCCCGCCGCCCGCGCCCGTAGCCTGCGCGCGCCGATCCTGCCCTGCTCTTTAGCCGGTACGGAGGGAATTCACGCCATCCCCGTGCGCCCCCGCTCGCCGGGGTGACCCGGCCCCGTAACCGGCTCGTCGGGCAGTCGGTAGGCATTTGTCAGTGATCGCCGATAACGTTCCGCGCAACGTGGCGGCGGGAGATCGATCCGCGCCTCGACACATTCCCATGGCTTCACGGCATGGCCTCACGTCATGCCTGCACGAGGAGAGGCGGCGGCAATTGGGTTGGCTGGCGGCGGGCGACGCGTACGAGGTCGCCCTGATAGAGGGCCGGGTCACGGCCAGGGCCACGTCCGGCCGCTCGGCCGGACGGCAGCTGAAGACGCTGCCGAAGGCGGTGCGCGAGCACCCCGAGGCGGACCGGCTGCGCCGCTTCGCCGAATGGCTCGACCGGCACGCCGCGTCCTGCGTGGCGCACGTGGACGCCTGGATGGTGTCCTCGCTGCCCGTGCCGACCGAGCTGATCGCCCGGGTGTGGCCGGACGAGGCGTGGCAGACGGCGCTGCGTGACGTGGCGGTCGTCGGCGACGACCCCGACGAGGTGGGCTTCCTGCGCGACGCGACCTCCTCCGGCGAGCTGCGCATGGTGAACCTCGACGGCGAGACCGTCAGGCTGGCCGCGCGCACGGTGAGGCTGCCGCACCCGGTGCTCCTGCCCGACCTCGACGACCTGCGCGAGTTCGCCGCCGAGCTGGGCATCACGCAGAAGGTCGAGCAGATCCACCGGGCCATCTGGCGCAAGCCCGCCGACCAGGGCGAAGGGGTGCGCCAGGTGAAGGACTTCGCGGGCGGCACGTACGCCTCCCGGTTCGGTGTAGCGGCCCGCGCCACCCAGCTCGGCTACCGCGTCTCCGGCGGCTACGCCACCTGCCAGGTGCGCGACGCCGGCCGGCTCACCGAGGCCGCCGTCTGGATCGGCGAGCCCTACTGGGACAGCGAGACGTCCACGGGCGATCTCACCTGGCGCGACCAGGACGGCAGGACGCTCACGCTGCGCGAGGTCGGCCCGGTCGCCTGGTCGGAAGGCATGAGGATGGCCGCCGCGCTGCACGCCGGCCGGCAGGTCGAAGAGGGGAAGAGCGCATGACCGGGGACATCTCGCAGAACGCCGAGGCGCGGGAGCTGCTCGACGCCGGCGCGGTGCTGCCGGCCGGCACCGAGGGCGCGGGGGAGCGGGCCGTGCCGCTGGTCGCCCGCGCCTACCGGCACCCCGGCCTCGACGACCGGGTGATCGTGCGCCTGGTCACCGAGGAGCTGAGCGGCGCCGAGGACGCGGTGGGCGGCTTCCTCGGCCTGGTGCCCGAGGGCGAGGCCGCGGTGGTCGGCCTGGGCCTGCGGCGCTCGCTCGGCTTCCCCGAATGGGTGCTGGTCCACCACCCGCAGGACGGGCACCACGCCCTGGCCGTCGTGCCGGAGCTGGAGCGCGTCGCCCGGCAGGCCAGGACCAAGCCCAAGACGGCGCTCGACGCCTACCAGCGCCTGGCCGGGCAGCTCGCCGCGTCCGTCCCGCACTTCCTGCCGACCTTCTACGAGCAGGCCGCCCGCGTGTTCGCCGCGGCCGACAACGCCCAGTACGCCGGGCAGCTCTTCTCCGCCGCCCGCCGGGCCGAGGCCCAGCACGGCCTCCCCGTGGACGACGACCGCCTCGACGCGGTGTTCCTGGAGTTCGCGCTGGCCGGGGCGCTGCCGGTCAAGGCGCTGTCCGGGTACGCCAAGGAGCTGACCGCCCGCCTGCCCGCCGCGGAGGCGCTGAACAGGTACGCGCGGCTGTGCGTGCGCAGGACCGCCGGCGGCCTCGCCCCCTCGGCGCAGATGGCTGCCGACATCCGCAGGCTCGCCAAGGCCGCCGGCGTGGACGCCGAGGCGGCCGAGCAGGACTACCTGGCCGAGGTGCTGGCGCTGCCGGCCGCCATGCAGGCCCCGACCGGCTGGTGGAAGTCCCACGCCCAGGCCGTCGCGGCGCTGGCCAGGCAGCGGCCGGAGCTGCGCGGCACGCTGCTGAACGTCATCCCCGACAGCCACGACCGGGAGCTGCCGGGCATCTGGCTCGGCATCCTGGAGAGCGCGGGCGCGACCGCCGGCCTGCACACCGACGTGCCCGAGGCCGAACGCCCGGCCGACGGGGCCGCCGGCTGGCTGCGCAGGTTCCTCGCCGCGCGGCAGCGGGCCTGGGGCGTCGCGCCGCACCTGCCCGCCCTGCACGCCCTGATCGAGCGCATGGCCGACCGGCTGCGCGCCGAGCTGGCCGCGACCGGCTCGACGATCGCCGTCGACGACGAGGCCGACCTGATCGACCTGCTGCTGGCCCTCGGCATCCCCCTGGCCGACCCCGGCGACGGCGCCCGGCTCCGGCTGACGCACTGGGCGGGG
Source organism: Nonomuraea sp. NPDC050227 (assembly GCF_044459705.1). Lineage (NCBI taxonomy): Bacteria > Bacillati > Actinomycetota > Actinomycetes > Streptosporangiales > Streptosporangiaceae > Nonomuraea > Nonomuraea sp. NPDC050227. The sequence continues at coordinate 42,214 of NZ_JBITJF010000021.1, forward strand.
CACGACGACCGCCGCGACCTGCTCGCCCTGGCCGCCGACGGCCGCTTCCACACCGCCTTCCGGCGCGGCGCCGACTACCTCGACGCCGACGACGAGGGCAGGGCCACCGTCCGCGCGCTGGCCGCCGCGCCGGGCGGGCGTCCGCTGCTGGCCGAGTGGGTACGCCTGGTCGCCCGCCGATCGGCCGCCGCCGGCCTGTCCAACCTGCCCGACGCCCTGTGCTGCCTGTCCTGGCTGCCCGGCGAGGCCCTGGCCCTGGCCGAGAACGAGGTGCGCCAGGCGGTGACCGACGCCGACGTGGCCGGGGTGCTGGCCCGCGCCCTGCGCTCCGGCGTCATCGACGAGCTGGGCTGGCCCGCCTTCGAGCAGGCCGCCACCCAGCTCGTGCCGGAGAAGGACATCGACGACCTCGTCGTCTGCGACGCCTGGCCGAACCTGGTCGTCGCGGGCACCGCGCAGGCCCGGGTGCTCTCGGCCGACGGCGTCCTGCTCACCCACGACCTGCGCGTCCCCAGGGACGACACCTGGAGCGATCCCGGCTTCCACTACGTGGACGGCGAGCTGCTCGTCTACTGGGACTCCCGCGACCGCGCCAACGGCCTGCGCGGCTACTGGCACACCTCCGCCGACCGGGTGCGCGACCTGGACGGGACGGACCGGAGCCGGGGCACGCGGCTGGACTACTACCAGGGCGACGACCCGGTCAGCCTGGCCGTGCCCGGCGGCGGACGCACCACCGGCCACGGCGTGCTGCACGCCGGTGACACGGCCGTCCCCGACGAGCGGCACCTGCTCACCGACGGCACGTCGTTCTGGACGTGGATCTGGGCGGAACACGACAGCGGCTGGTACGAGTTCGACCCCGCCGGCGGCGGCGTCGGCAGGAAGTCGCTGCCCGGCTTCCTCGCCGGCACCCCGGACGCCCGGCCCGGCGAGGGCTGGCTGCTGCCCGCGCCCTCCGACGAGCCCACCCCGGTCGGCGCCCCCGTGGACGGCCTGTACGGCCTGCGCGTGGTCGAGCTGCCCGACGGCTCCCACCGCGCCGAGGACCTGTCCGGCATCTCGGTGACGCTGCCGCCGGACGCCGGAGTGCCGGTGCGGGTGCTGACGTTCCCGGGCGCGGAGCGGGCCTGCGCCGTCGTGCGCGGCAGCTACCGGATCAGACTCGTGGACGCCGACGGCGTCGTCCTGGCCGAGTACCGGACCGACGCCAAGCCGGGCGCCTTCGGCGCGGGCACGCCCATCCTGCCGCCCGAGCGCTACTGGTACTGCCTGCGCCCCCGCGACCTCGAGGGCTCGGCGGCGCTGCGCCGCGCGGACCGCGAGACCGCCGCGGCCCTGCTCGAAGCGGCCACGCCGCAGGGCGCCGACCTGGCGGCGGCCGTCCGCGCGCTGCTGCCGGGCATCACCCACGAGGCGCTGGTCAAGGGCGTGGCCGGGATCGTCGGCTTCGCCGCCACCCAGCAGAACGCGGTGCGCGCCGTCGTGGCCAACCTCAACCGCGCGCTGGCCGGCGACCCGGCCGCCGAGCGGGGCCCGTCCGGGCCCACCGACCTGCTGCTGGACGAGGCGCTCAACGGCATCGGCGACGGCCGCGGCTACCACCGCCACAACGCCGACGCCGCCTTCCAGCAGATCCGCGCGGTGGGCGGGGCCGTGACCGCCGGGCAGGACCGCCCGCAGGTGGCCAACCACCTCCGCCTGCCCGGAATGCCGGCCTCCGGCCTGCGGTGGGAGCGCCTGCTCGACCACTGCGCCGCCGTGGCGTACCGGTGCGCGGCGCCGACCACCCCGGCCGAGCACCGGGACGCGCTGGGCGTGCTGCTCGGCGAGCTGCGCGACGGCGGCCTGCCGGTCGCGGCCGGCTCGTCCCGCTGGCGCCGCATGACGGTCACGCTCAGGCGCGAGCACATGGTCGGCGCGGACGGCGCCCCGGCGGACGGCTCGCTCTCGGGCGTGCTGCCGCTGGGCGGCGGCGCGTTCGTCGCCTTCCTCGACCTGCGCGAGACGGACGTCGACGGGCTCGAATGGACGGCGCTGTGCCACGACCCCGCCGGGGTGTTCGAGGTGCCCGCGCCCTACACCGTCCGCGACTCCTCGCCCGTCGGCGGGGACCGGGAGGCGAGTTGGCTCGCGGCGTTCCTCACCGAGCTGGCCGCGCGCGGCCCGGCCCCCTGGCACGCCGCCGCCGCCGAGGAGTTCGCCCGGCTCACCGGGGTCTCATGGACCGCCGCGCGGCTGGTCGTGGCCGGGTTCCCGCAGGTGGACACCTACGCGCGGACCTTCCTCGACAAGGAGGCCCGCGCGACGATCGGCGTGAAGGTGGCCGAGGCCGCCGTCGCCAAGGACGAGCTGCGCGCCCTGGGCGCCGGCGTGCGGCGGGCCGTCACAGCGGCGCTGCTGCCCGCCGACCCGGCCCGCCTGTGGACCGACGGCCCCGACGCGGCCGCCGCCGCGCGGGTGTGGAACGAGCGCGTCGGGCAGCGGCTCGCCCTGCCCGAATGGCTGCTCGGCGAGGCCGCCCGCGCGCTGCGCACCGTCGAGGGCGACCCGGCGCACGCCCTGCGCGCGGTGCTCGACCCCGCCGCCGCTCCCGAGCTGAGCGTGGACCTGGAGTGGGAGGTGCGCGGCGACCGCGTCCACCCCGTCGGCAAGGACACCGGGTTCGGCGGGCGGTCGCTGGTCACGGCCGTCGCCACGGCCGCCTGGCTGGCCCACCGGCTGCCGGCCGGGGATCCGCTGCGCGCCGGGCTGCCCGCCGTCCTGTCGGCGGTCCGCGACCGGCTCGCCCACCCCGGGCTGCTGATCGACCTCGACGAGTACGTGGGCCTGCCCGCGTTCAAGAAGGTCGCGGGCACGCCGACCGAGGTCGGCGACGGCTACGAGCGGTACGGCGCGGTCGTCATGGCCACCTACGACAGCCAGCCCTCGCCCGCGCTCCGCCCGCACCTGCTCGACCCGGCCGGCGAGGACCCCTACCTGCGGGCCCTGATCGGGCTCAACGGCTCGTTCCCCGCCGTGTCCGCGCTGCGCACCGCCCTCGACCCGCGCTTCGCGGCGCTGCTGGCCGACCCCGGCGACCCCGCCCAGGGCGACCGGGACGCCGACGGCGCCTGGTGGCCGCAGGACCCCACCCGCTCGGTGCCCGACCTGGTGGTGGACGTCGCCAAGGCGCACGGCCTCGGCGAGGACGCCGCCGCCGTCTACCTGATGCTGCTGGCCATGCCCGACCCCACCGACCGCAACACCGCCCGGTGGACCGGCTGGAAGCCGGCCCGGCTCAAGGCCGCGCGGGCCGAGCTGGCCCGCACCGACCTGGTCGTCCAGGCCGTGCGCGCCCGCGCCGGACGCTCGTTGTTCCTGACCGGCGGCTGGTCGGAGGAGCGCACGCCGCGGCTCCCGCTGGAGCAGTGGAAGCTCCCGATGTTCAGCCCGAACGCGGGCCTCGGCGGCCTCCTCGTGCCCGGCGAGCCCGTGGCCGACCTGTACGCCAGGGCCTGGCGGCGCGTCCAGGACGGCGACGTGCCCCGGTTCGAGCAGCTCGCCGTCAAACGCGGCCGCCGCCGCTGACCCTGTCATCACCACACGAAGGACACGAAACCCCATGACCCTCACCGACGAGGCGACCCCCGCCACGCAGGTGGTCTCCGCCGAGCAGCGGTACGCCACCGAACTGGCCTTCCTCGCCGCCCACGACGACGGCCCCCGCCCGCCCGGCTGGCGGCTGACGCCGCGCGCCGTCGTGACCTTCATCTGCGGCAGCGGAGAGGAGACCCTCTCCCTGCCCGCCCGGGACGGCCTGCCGTCCAAGCTCAAGGTGGCGCCCAAGTTCGTCGGCGAACGCGCGCTGGTCGAGCGCTGCGTCGTGACGCTGGCCGGCGAGCGCGGCCTGCTGCTGGTCGGCGAGCCCGGCACGGCCAAGTCGATGTTGTCCGAGCTGCTGGCCGCGGCGGTCTGCGGCACCAGCGCGCTCACCGTCCAGGGCACCGCCGGCACCACCGAGGACGCCTTCCGCTACGGCTGGAACTACGCGCTGCTGCTGGCCCAGGGGCCGAGCCGGGGCGCGCTGGTGGACTCCCCGGTGCTGACCGCAATGCGATCGGGGCGGGTGGCCAGGGTCGAGGAGATCACCCGCTGCCTGCCCGAGGTGCAGGACGCGCTGGTGTCCATCCTGTCCGACCGGCGGGTCAGCGTCCCCGAGCTGGCCGGGACCGACGACGCGCAGGTGGCCGCCGTCCCCGGGTTCACGGTGATCGCCACGGCCAACCTCCGCGACCGCGGCGTGTCGGAGATGTCGGCCGCGCTCAAGCGGCGCTTCAACTTCGAGACCGTCGATCCCATCTCCGACGCCGCGGCCGAGACGTCCCTGGTGCGGCGGCAGGCCACGGCGGTCGTCCAGCGCGCCGGCGCCGGGTTCGCCGTGGACGACGCGGTGCTGGAGGCGCTGGTCACGGTCTTCCGCGACCTGCGCACCGGACGGTCCGGCGAGGGCTGGGACGTCGAGCGGCCGGGCACCGTGATGTCGACCGCCGAGGCGGTGCAGGTGGCGGCCTCGCTCGGCGTCGCGGCCGCGTACCTGCCGGGTGGCGACGTCCTCGACCTGGTGCCCGGCCACCTGCTGGGCGTCGTGCGCAAGGACGACCCCGCCGATCATGGACGGCTGCTCGGCTACTGGGACGGGCCGGTGCGGCGGCGCGCCGAGGACGGCTCGGCCATGTGGCGCCGCCTCTGGGACCTGCGGGAGAACCTCCGTTGACCCCCCACACCCCGACCGACCCGGCCACCCCGGCCGCGCCGCTCGACCCGGCGGATCCGCGGGTGGTGGTGGCCGGGCTGGCCGCCGCGACCCGGCCGTACCTGGTGGGGGTGCGGCACCACAGTCCGGCCCTGGCCGTCGTGCTGCCCGAGCTGCTGGAGGCGGCCGACCCGGAGACGGTGTGCGTCGAGCTGCCCGCCGACTTCCAGCAGTGGCTGCCCCACCTGGCCGACCCGGCCACCATCGCCCCGGTCGCCCTGGCCGGGAACGGCGCGGACGGGCTCGGCTTCTACCCGTTCGCCGACTTCTCCCCTGAGCTGGTGGCGATCCGGTGGGCGGTCAAGCGCGGCGTGGAGGTGCTGTGCTGCGACCTCCCGCTGTCGGACCCGGGCCGGCAGGCCGCCGGACCCGAAGCCGAGGCCGCCGAGGGCCGGCAGGCCGCCGGGCCTGAGGCTGAAGCCGCCGGCGTGCCGCGCTTCGCCGACGCGCTGGCCGCCGCGGGCACCGGGCGGGCGGGCGACGACATGTGGGACCGGGCCGTCGAGGTCCTGGCGCCGGGCTGCGAGCCGGAGGCCGTCCGCCGGGCCGCGCTCGGCGTGGGCTGGGCGCTGCGGCGCGACGCGGCTGCGGGCGGCGGCGTCGAGGCCAGGGATCTGGCGCGGGAGGCGTACATGCGGCGCGTGGTGTCCGCCGCCGCGGCCGGTGGACGCCGGGTCGCCGCGGTCGTGGGCGCCTTCCACGCCCCCGCCCTGCTCACCACCGACGAGACCCCCGCCCCCGCCCCCGCCGACCCCGCTCCCACCGCCTCCGTCGGGGCCGCCTCCGCCGGGTCTGCGCCCGCCGGGTCTGCGCCCGTCGGGTCTGCGCCCGGCGGGGCGCGGGCCGTCACCTCGCTGGTCCCGTACGCCTTCGATCTGCTCGACTCCCGGTCGGGCTACCCGGCCGGGATCCGCGACCCGCGCTGGCAGCAGGAGGTGTTCGAGGCGGACGGCGTACCGGACCGGGTCAGGGACGGCGCCGCCCGCGCGATCACCGACCTGTGCAGGGAGCTGCGGGCCGCCGGGCACACGGCGGGCACCGGCGAGGCCGTCGAGACGCTGCGCCTGGCGTGCGACCTCGCGCGCCTGCGCGGCCTGCCCGCCCCCGGCCGCGGCGAGCTGCTGGAGGCGGTGACGACCGTCCTCGGCCAGGGCGAACCCCTGGGCCGCGGACGCGCGCTGGCCAAGGCGCTCGACACGGTGCTCGTCGGGACGGCCAGGGGCCGCACCGCCCCCGGCACCCCCCGCTCAGGGCTCGGCCCCGCCGTCGAGGAGGAGCTGGCCGCGCTCAGGCTGCCCTGCCCGGACGACCCCGACCCGCGCGAGGTGCGCCTCGACCCGCTCCGCTCCGACCTGGACGCGCGCCGGGAGGTGCTGCTGCGCCGGCTGCACGTGTGCGGCATCGGCTACGGCGAGCCGATCCAGGTCGCGGGCACCGGCGACGCCGGCGCGCTCACCACCAAATGGCGCCTGTCCTGGACGCCCGCCGCCCCGGCGCTGCTCGACCTGGCCGGCGTCCGGGGCGTGACCCCGGCGCAGGCCGCGGCGGGCACCTTGCGGGAGACCTACCGGCGCGAGTCCGCGGACGGCGGCCCCACCTGCCGCACCATCCTCGACGGGCTGCGCGCCGCCGCCCGCTGCGACCTGCCGGAGCTGGTCGGGCAGCGGCTGGCCGACGCCGCCGGCACGCTGCCCGCCACGGCCACCCTCCCCGAGCTGCTCGACGCCCTCGACCTGCTGGAGGCGCTGCGCCGCGAGCACCTTCCCGGCACCACGCCGGAAGGACGCGAGCAGGCGGGCGAGCTGGCCGTCACGCTGCTGGAGGCCGCGGTCCGGTCGCTGCCCGGACTCGCCGGCAGCGACCGGCCCGAGGACGCGGTCGCGCTGGTCGCGCTCGCCACGCGGGCCGGGGAGGACCGGCTGGGCCTGCGGCTGGACGACGCGCTGGGCGCGCTCGCGAGCACGGGGGCGCCGCTGGTCCAGGGGGCCGCGCTGGCCGCCCGCGTGCTGCTCGACCTGGACGGCCCCGAGCTCCTGGGCGCGCGGGCCGCCGGCTGGATCGACACCGCCACCACCCCGGACGGCCGCCGCCGGCTGAGCCTGCTGCTGACCGGCGTGCTCACGGCCGCCGGACCGCTGCTCCAGGCGGCGCCCGCCGCGCTCGGCCCGCTGATGGACCGGGTGGACGAGCTGGCGGACAAGGAGTTCCTCGACCGGCTGCCCGCCCTGCGCGGTGGGTTCGACACGCTCGCCCCGGCGGCGCGCGGCCGGCTGCTGGCGGCGGTGTCCGAGCGGCTCGGGGACCGTCCGGACCTGACGCTGGACGCGCCGCCCGGCCTGCTGGCCACCTGGACCGCCGCCGACCTGGCCGGCCTGACGGCCCTGCACACCCTCGGCCTCCTCACCCCGCACGACGCCCCTGCCTCGCAGGACGCCCCGGCGTCGTATGACGGCCCGGTCCCGCCGGTGGAGGGCGGGGAGCCGGTCTCCGGGCGGCGGGTGGCGGGCGGGGCGCGGATCGGCCCCGCCGACCGGTGGCGGTTGCTGCTCGGGCGGGAGCGCGAACGGCTGCCCGCCGGCGCCCGCCCGTACGCCCGCGCCCTGGACGAGCTCTACGGCGCCGGCCGCGGCGAGGGCGCCGACGACTTCGGGCAGCAGGGCGACACCGGAGGCCAGGGCGACCCGTTCCCCACGGCCCGCGAATGGGCCGACGAGCTGGAGTCCCTGTTCGGCGGCGACGTACGCGAGGAAGTGCTGGCCAGGGCCGCCGACGCCGGACGGCACGACGTGCTCGCCGAGCTGGACCCCGCCGCCGTGCGGCCGTCCGTCGAGCTGCTGACGTCCGTGCTGTCGCTGGCCGGCGGGCTGCCCGAGCAGCAGGTCGCCAAGCTCAGGCCGCTCGTCCGCCGCCTGGTCGCCGAGCTGACCCGCGAGCTGGCGACCCGGCTGAGACCCGCGCTGACCGGCCTGGCCAACCCGCGTCCGACCAGAAGGCCCGGCGGCCGGCTCGACCTGCCGCGCACCCTGCGCGCCAACCTGGCCCACACCCGCCGCCTCGACGACGGGCGGCTCGTGGTGGTGCCGGAACGGCCGGTGTTCAGCACGCGGGCCAGGAAGGAGGCCGACTGGCGGCTGATCCTCGTGGTCGACGTGTCGGGGTCGATGGAGGCGTCGGTCGTGTGGTCCGCGCTGACGGCGGCCGTCCTCGCGGGCGTGCCGACGCTCTCGACGCACTTCCTGGCGTTCTCCACCCAGGTGATCGACCTGACCGACCGGGTGGAGGACCCGCTGTCCCTGCTGCTCGAAGTGCGGGTCGGCGGCGGCACGCACATCGCCGCCGGGCTCGCGCACGCCCGGACGCTGGTCACCGTGCCGAGCCGTACGCTCGTGGTCGTCGTCAGCGACTTCGAGGAGGGCTACCCGGTGGGCGGCCTGCTCGCGGAGGTGCGCTCGCTGGCCGGGTCCGGCGTCCACCTGATGGGCTGCGCGGCGCTCGACGACCAGGGCGTGCCCCGTTACTCGCTGCCCATCGCCCAGCAGCTCGTCGCGGCCGGCATGCCGGTCGCCGCGCTCAGCCCGCTCGCCCTCGCCCGCTGGGTGGGGGACCGCCTCCGGGGAGAAGTCCGGTGAACACCTCTGCAACGCTCCCGCCCGCCGCGCCGCACGTGGTGGCCGCCGCCGTCGACGGCCTGACCAGCAGGTTGCGCAAGAAGCTGGACGCGGCCGTCGACCAGTACGCCGCCCTCGACCGGGTGGCCGACGGCGCCGACGTGGTGGTCACGTGCGGCGAGGACGCGGTGGTCACGCTGTCGCCGGGGCCGTCGGGGGTGATCGCGGAGGAGGGGCAGGCCCGCTGCTCCTGCCTCCTCGCCCCCCGCTGCCTCCACCGCGCCGCCCTCCTCACCGCCTGCCCCCTGGCCGACCCGGCCGACACCCTGCCCTTGGACGTGGAGACGGACACATCCCCGTCCCCTTCCGGGCAACCGGACACGCCCTCCACCGACGGACGTCCCGCCGAGCCGGCCACCGAACCCGGCCGGCGACCGGACACCGACCAGGCGGGCGCCGAGCCGGGGCCCGGCCCAGAAGCCGGCCAGGCGGGTGGCGACTCCACGTCGGGTCCACGGTCCGGGCAGGTGGGTGCCGCGTCCGGGTCGGGCTCGGGGGAGGCGGTCGTTCCGGCTGCGCCCGGGGCGGCGCAGGTGGCGGCGGCCGCGGGGTTGTGGCGGGCGGCGGCCGCCGTGCTGTCGGCGGGTGTGCCGGGCGCGGGCGCGGTGCCGCAGGCTGAGCTGCTCAGAGCCGCCCACACCGCCCGCCTGGCCGGGCTGCCCAGGGCCGAGGCCGCCACGCTGCGGGTGGTGCGCGGGCTGCGCGCCGCCCGCGCCCGCTACGACAGCCACCGCCTCGCCGACCTGGTCTCCGCCCTGCGGGAGCTGCTGCTCACCGTGGGCCGGCTGGCCGCGTCCGATCCCGACCCGGCGCTGGTCGGCACCGTACGGCGCGGCTACCGTCCGAACGGCGGCCTGAAGGTGTACGGCGTCTTCCGCGAGCCCGTGATCAGCAGCACCGGTTACGGCGGGGTGGTCACCCACCTCGTCACCGACGACGGACGCTGGTTCTCGGTGGCCGACGTCAAGCCCGGCGGCCCGGCCCGTGCCCGTGGCGCGGCGACCGCGACCGTCGCCATCGGGGCGGCCATGATGAGCCACGCGCAACTGGCCCGCGGCGGACTGCTGATCGCCGGGGCCACCGTCTCCCCGGACGGCCGCCTCGGCGCGGGCAAGGGCGTACGGGCCACCCCGGTCGCCGGCCTGGCCTGGACGGACGGGCCGCTCGGCGCGCTGTTCGCCCGGCCGCTGTCCGAAGCGGTGGGGGCCCGGCTGTCGGCGGGGGCGTGGAGCGAGGAGGAGTCCGCCGAGCAGGTACGGGAGCCGGTCGGCTGCGACCTGGTGATCGTCGGCGCGGCGGGCGACCACGTCCTGGCCCGCCACCTCCCACCCACCGCCCCGCCACAACCGGCCGAAGCCGGGGGAGCGGTGGTCGGCGGTGAGGGGCCGGTGGTCCGGCTGGTTCCGGCGAACCGTCATCCCGATCTCGCGTACGTCGAGAACCTGCGGCGGCTCGCCTCGCGGCCCGGCCTGCGGGTGCGCGTGGTGGCCAGGGTCGAGCCCGGCCGGGCGGCGACGCTCGTCCCGCTTGCCGTGGGGCCGGTCGCGGGGGAGGAGGCGACGCTCAGGCTGCCCCCCGAGTGGCAGGGCCGGGCCGACCTCGGCTACGACCGCCTCCAGGGCTCGCACCTGCCACCCGCCGACGCCAGCCCCTCGCCCGCTGCCGACCCCTCGCCCGGCCGGGACGCGTACGCCGAGGTGGACCCGCTGGACGGCGCGCCGCTGTGGCGGGTGCGCCGGCTGGTCGAGCTGGCCGTCTCCGGCGGACGCAGGGCGGTCGCCGAGTCCGCGCGCGGCGGCGACGCCCGCGGGCAGGCCGCGTCCCTGCGCCGCGCCGGGTTCCGCACGGCCGCCGACCTGGCCGTCGCGCTCGCCGACGAGGCCGACCGGCGTGAACGTGACGTGTTCGGCAGGCTGGCCGAGGCCGAACCGGACGGGTACGCGCGGGCCTGGCTCGCGGCAGCGACCCATCTGGCCGCCACCGAACGCGCCCTCGTCCGCACCTCCTGGCAGGCCACTCCCTGAAACCCGGCGACCGGGCCGCCCGCCCCACGGGCGGCCCGCTCCCGGGGGAGGCGAAAGCGTGCGGTGGGGGCGTGAAGAGGGCGAACGGGCAGCCGCGCGCGGCGACGGTCCCGCGCGCGAGAGCCGGCCGCCCTACCAGAAGGCATGGGGGAGACGGCCCCGAGGCCGGGTGTGGGAGGGGCCGTCCTATTCGGAGGTGTGGGCGGTGAAACGGGGGCGGAGGCGGTTTTCGTACAGGGTGAGGGCGGCGGCGATGGCCATGTGCATGTCGAGGTACTGGTAGGTGCCCAGGCGTCCGCCGAACCAGACGTCCCGCTCGCCCTTGGTCAGGTCGCGGTACCGGCGCAGCCGGGCGCGGTCCTGCGGCGTGTTGATCGGGTAGTACGGCTCGTCGGCCCGGCCGGCGAAGCGCGAGTACTCCCGCATGATCACGGTGGCGTCGGACGGGTACCAGGTGCGTTCGGGATGCAGGTGGCGGAACTCGTGGACGCGCGTCCACGGCAGGTCCTCGTCGGCGTAGTTGATCACAGACGTGCCCTGGAAGTCGCCGGTCGGCAGCACGGACGTCTCGAAGTCGAGCGTCCGCCAGCCCAGCTCGCCCTCGGCGTAGCCGAAGTAGCGGTCCAGCGGCCCGGTGTAGACGACGGGCACCGCGCCGGCCAGGCTCTCCCGCAGGTCGAAGAAGTCGGCGCCGAGCCGGATCTCGATGTTGGGATGGTCGGCCATGCGTTCCAGCCAGGCGGCGTACCCGTCCGTGGGCAGGCCCTGGTAGAGGTCGTCGAAGTAGCGCCCGTCGAAGGTGTAGCGCACCGGCAGCCGGCCGATGATCTCGGCGGGCAGCTCGGCCGGGGCCGTCTGCCACTGCTTGGCGGTGTAGCCCCGGATGAACGCCTCGTACAGCGGCCGGCCGATCAGCGAGATCGCCTTCTCCTCCAGGTTGCCGGCGCTGGTCACCTCGGCGGCCTGCCGGGCGACCAGGTCGCGGGCCTCGTCGGGGCTGAGGTGGCGGCCGAAGAAGGCGCAGATCGTGCCCAGGTTGATGGGCATCGGGTAGACCTGCCCCTTGTGCACCGAATAGACCCGGTGTTCGTACGGCGTGAACGACGTGAACCTCTGGGCGTACTCCCACACGCGCGCGTTGGACGTGTGGAACAGGTGCGACCCGTACCGGTGGACCTCGATGCCGGTCTGCGGCTCGCGTTCGCTGTAGGAGTTGCCGCCGACGTGGTCCCTGCGCTCCAGCACCAGCACGCGCATCCCCAGCTCGGACGCGCACCGCTCGGCCACGGTCAGCCCGAACAGACCGGAGCCGACGACGACTAAGTCGGCGTTCATGCGGCTGCGGGGACGAGCCGGTCCAGCCACCGCCGCACGGGCAGCGCCAGCACGACCCCGGCCAGGACGAGGTGGACGAGGAAGAAGATCACTGCCACGGCGACGCTCGGCGGCCCGCCGACGAACACCGCGATGTGCGAGGCCCACGTCAGCGTGCCGGGCCGGCCCTGCGGCCAGTCGCCGAGCAGCCACATCGACAGGTCGTTCAGCCCGGAGATCACCACCAGGACACTGGCGAGCCCGACCTTCAGCACGCGGTCGGAGCGCGCCCCGCCCAGCCGGTAGGCGAACAGCACGGCCAGCACGGTGAAGGAGTTCATGAAGAGCATGAACTGGTAGAGCTCGGGGAAGGCGGCCTTCTGGTCGGCGGACTCGGCGTAGGAGAAGATGTGCAGCACGTTGACCGTGTCGAGCACGCCCATGTAGCCGACGACCAGCGCGCACATCAGCGCCATGCCCAGCCCCGGACGCCGGGGGAACCCGGCCACGGCCAGCACCGCGAACACCAGCGGGCTGACCTTCCACAGCGCTTCGAGCGGGTTGTCCAGAGTACGGTCGGGCGGCAGGATCACCATGATCAGGGTGGCCGCCCCGGCGCCCAGAACGGCGGGCGCCAGCCACAACCAACGCCTCAATGAACGACCTTCTCGGTGAAGAACGGTCCCAGGGCCAGGGCGTCCATGTCGGTCTTGAGGTAGCAGCGCACGGCGTCCTCGGGGGTGCACACGATGGGCTCCTCGTTGTCGTTGAACGAGGTGTTGACCACCATGGGCACGCCGGTCAGCTCCGCGAAGCGGGAGATCATCGCGTGGTAGCGCGGGTTGTCGGCCGCCGAGACCGTCTGGACGCGGGCGGTGCCGTCCTCGTGCGTGATCGCCGGCACCTTGTCCCGCTGGTGCTCCAGCACGTCGAACACGAGCAGCATGACGGGTGAGGGGTAGCCGCTGGCGAAGTACTCGCCGGCGTGCTCGGCCAGGCAGGAGGGCGCGAAGGGGCGGAACGGCTCGCGGTGCTTGACCTTCTCGTTGAGCCGGTCCTTGGCGTCGGCGCGGCGCGGGTCGGCCAGGATCGAGCGGTTGCCGAGCGCGCGCGGCCCGCACTCCATGCGGCCCTGGAACCAGCCGACGATCTTGCCGTCGGCCAGCGCCTGCGCCGTCGTGTCGTTGATGTCGTCGGTGCGCCGGTAGTCGAGGCCGGCGTCCTGGAGCGCCCGCTCCATCTCCTCCTCGCCGAACTGCGGGCCGAGGAAGATGTACTCCTCGTCGCGCGGGCGGCGCATGCCGTACTTCTCCACGCCCAGCAGCAGCGCCGCACCCAGCGCCGAGCCGTCGTCGGCGGCGGCGGGCTGGGCGAAGAAGTCCTCGAACGGCGTCTCCAGCAGGATGCGGCCGTTCATGACGCTGTTCAGCGCGACGCCGCCGGCGGTGACCAGGCGGGTCTGCCCGGTCTTGGCCTGCAGCCAGCGCGCCACGTGCAGGCCGGTGCGCTCCAGCGTGGCCTGCAGCGCGTACGCGACGTCGGCGTAGTGCTGGTTGGGGATGGCGCGCTCGCGCGGCCTGGCCGGGCCGAAGCGCTCCAGGAACTTGGCCGACATCTGGTGCTTGCCGGTGGCGTGGTGCCGGAACCAGCTCAGGTCCAGCTCGAAGTGGCCGTCGGGGCCCAGGCGGACCAGGTCGGCGAAGTCGTCCACGTAGCGGTCGGTGCCGTACGCGGCCAGGCCCATGACCTTGCCCTCGTCCCGGGTGGGGTTGAAGCCGAGGTAGCCGGTGACGCCGGCGTACATGGCGCCCAGCGAGTGCGGGAACTTGACCCGGCGGATGTCGTGGATCCGGCCGCCCTTGCCCAGCCCGAGGTAGGTGGAGGTGCCGTCGCTGCCGATGCCGTCCCAGGTGATGATCGCCGACTCCTGGTACGGCGAGATGAAGAACGCGCTGGCGGCGTGGGCGCGGTGGTGGTCCATCAGGTGGACCTTGAACTTCGTCCGGCCCCGGAAGTTCTGCGACTCGCGCAGGATCTTCTCCAGCGTGAACCCGCGCCGCAGGTGCAGCAGCAGCGCGCCGCCCACGTTGTAGTCGTCCGGGTGGGCCTGGCCCTTCTGGTCGGACAGCGTCTCCAGCAGGCCGCTGGCCTTGTCGCCGTAGTCGCCGGCGTCGTTGCGGAAGACGGCCAGCGTGTGGGGCAGGTGCCGGGCGAAGTGGCCGAGCGCGTGCAACGTCTCGCGGGGCGCCTGCCAGTAGTAGGCGACGTGGTCGACGTCGGCCAGCGTGATGCCGGCCTCCTCCAGGCAGTAGCGCACGGCCTGCGCGGGAAACCGGCCGTCGTGCTTGACCCTGGTGAACCGCTCCTCCTCGGCGAAGGCCACGATCTTCCCGTCGGCCACCAGGGCCGCCGCCGAGTCGTGGACCTGGCTGATGCCGAGCACATACATGAATGCCCCCTGACAATGCGCATGACCCAGCGGCCCCGCGTCGGAGATCTTCCTAACAAACCGTCCGGAAAGAAATCAATACCTATCTTTTGTCTGACGCGTATGGATATATTCCGCAACCGGGGTCGAGCCGGGTGGGAATGCCCGGGCCCTGTCACAGGGTGAACCGGGGTTGATACACGTGGTGAAGACCGTTCCATGAATGAGCATCCGCTTCCGGTTCCGCCGGACGGCCTGGCACTCACCGTGGTCGTTCCGTGCCTGAACGAGGCCGACAACATCCCTGACACCTATCGCGAAATCGCAGACGCGCTGGGTGACCAGGGCGAACTCGAAATTCTCTTCGTCGACGACGGCAGTACGGACGACACGCTCGCGCGCATTCGCACGATCGCCGAGAGTGACAATCGTGTGTCGTTCATATCGTTGTCCAAGAATTTCGGCGTGGAGGCCGCCTTCTCGGCCGGTTATCGGTACGCCCGGAACCCTTGGGTGCTGCACCTGGACGCCGACCTGCAGTTCCCGCCCACCGAGGCCAAGCGGCTGATCGAGCGGGCGGCCGACGGGTACGACGCGGTGTTCGGCATCCGGGTGGACCGCAAGGATCCCTGGCCGCGGCGGACCGCGTCGATCGTGCACGACTGGCTGGCGCGGTGGCTGCTGGGCATCGAGATCCCGCCGCGCGCCACGACGTTCCGCCTGGTCCGCACGGAGATCGCGCGCCGGATCGTGGACCTGCGGCTCGGCACGCCGTACTTCCTGGCCACGCTGCCGCGCCTGACGCGCGCCTGGACGACCGTGCCGACCGCGCACCGGCCGCGGGTGCACGGCTCGTCCAAGGTGACCGTGCGCGGGCTGGCCAGGCACTCGCTGGACCTGTTCTTCGGCTTCTCGTCGCGGCCCATCTCGGCCGCGGTGTGGGCGGGCCTGATCGGCCTGCCCGTGGCGCTGCTGGCCGGGATCACCGGCAGCGCGCTGCTGTTCGGGCTGGCGCTGGCCGCCGCCCTGTTCGGGCTGAGCATGATGGCCCGCACGCTTCTGCACATCTCTCGCGGTCAGGCCCGTCCGCCGCTGTTCCTCGTACGGGAGGCCAACGTGCCGGTCGATTCCGCTGACCTGCTCGCCGGGAGGCTCACGTGACCGGCGCCGGCCGCACCATCGCGGTCCTCGGCGGCGCGGACGGCGCCATCAGCACCATCCGCGCCGCGGCCCGCCTCGGCGTGCGCACGATCTGCGTGGACATGCGGGCCGACGCCCCCGGCGTCGCGCACGCCGACGAGTTCCTCGACCTCAGCACCCGCGACGTGCCGCGGGTCGCGCGGGCCCTGGCCGAGCGCGACGACCTGGCCGGCGTGGTCTCCCCGGCCAGCGACGTCAACCTGCCCTCGCAGCTCGCCCTGGCCGCCCGGCTCGGCCTGCCGTGCGGGCTTTCGGAGGGCGCGGTGCGCGGCTCGGTGGACAAGGGCTGGTTCCGCGCGATGTGCGCCCGGCTCGGCCTGCCCGGCCCCCGCCACGTGAGCGGCGCCGCGGAGGAGGTGCTGCGCGACGCCCCTGAGCTGGGCTTCCCGCTCATGGTCAAGCCGGTGGACTCCTCCGGCAGCCGCGGCGTGTCGCTGTGCCGCGCGCCGGACGAGCTGCCCGAGGCCGTGGGGCTGGCCAGGGAGTGGTCGCTGTCCGGCCGCGTCGTGGCCGAGGAGTTCCTGGAGGGCGCCCACTACACGGCCGAGGCGTTCGTGATCGGCGGCAAGGTGGCGCTGATCGGCCTGGCCGAACGGGAGCTGACCCCGCCGCCGCTGTTCATCACCGTCCAGCACACCATGCCGGGCCCGGACCACGTCACCGACGCCGTGCGCCCGATGCTCGACGCCGTCTGCGCCGAGACCGGGCTGCGCGAAGGGCCGCTCAGCGCCGACGTCCTGGTCACCGGGACGGGCGAGGTCGTGCTCGTCGAGATGGGCGCCCGCCTGGGCGGCAACGGCCTGGCCGAGCTGCTGGGCCTGGTGCACGGCGTGGACGTGGTCGAGCAGTACGTGTTGTCGGCCATGGGCGAGACGCCGTCCCTGACCCCGGCGGCGACCCGGTACGGCGCGGTCCGCGTGCTCAACGCGGAACGCGACGGGAAGCTGGTCCGGGTGGACGGCGAGGAGCAGGTCAGGGCGCTGCCCGGCGTCGTCGACCTGGTGCTGGCCGCCGCCCCCGGCGACCACGTGGAGCGCTACACGCGGGCGGGCGCCAAGCTCGGCTACCTGACCGCCGCCGCCTCCGGCCGGGACGCCCTGGCCGGCGTGCTGGCCGAGGCCACCGGGCTGCTCCGCTTCGAGATCGGGGACGGCCTGTGAGCCATGGACTGGGCGTCGCCGTGCGGGAGGTGCGGCACGTCGTGGACGCCTTCCGCGCCATCCGCCGCCCGCGCGCCGAGACCGACCGGCTCACCCTCGACGGCCTGCGGGACCTGCTGGCCTTCGCCCGCGCGCACGTGCCGCACTACGCCGACCCGCGCTACGACGTGCCCCTGCACAGCCTGGCCGACCTGGCGAAGCTGCCGATCCTGGACAAGGCCACCGTGCTGGACGGCGACCTGTCCCGCTTCCACACGCCCGGCCTGAGCACCAAGGACTACCGGCTGGACCGTACGAGCGGGACCACGGGCCGCGTCCTGGAGGTGCGGCACGACGTGGCCGCCTACGGCTACCACGGCGCGACCATCTTCCGCCGCTTCCTGCTGTCGGGCTACCGGCCGTGGTGGCGGATCGCGCACATCAAGCCGTTCCCCCGCCCGCTGCGCTGGTTCCAGCGGCTCGGCCTGTTCCCGCGCACGGTCATCGGCGCCGGGCAGGGCGACGCGAAGATCCTGGCCGACGTGCTGAAGGTGCGCCCGCACCTGATCATGGGCTACCCGGTGGTGCTGCGCGGGCTGCTGCGCGCCGCCTCGCCCGCCGACGTGGCCCGGCTGCGGCGCACGCTGCGCATGGTCATGACCGACTCCGAACTGCTCACCGACGAGGTGCGCGAGCTGCTGCAGAACGGCTTCGGCGTGCCGGTGTACGACGAGTACTCGGCCTACGAGGTGCTGACCGTCTCCACCCAGTGCGACCGGGGCGCGATGCACGTGGACGAGGACCGCGTCCGCCTGGAGATCGTGGACGACG
Source organism: Nonomuraea sp. NPDC050227 (assembly GCF_044459705.1). NCBI lineage: Bacteria > Bacillati > Actinomycetota > Actinomycetes > Streptosporangiales > Streptosporangiaceae > Nonomuraea > Nonomuraea sp. NPDC050227. The sequence goes on from NZ_JBITJF010000021.1 coordinate 59,613, forward strand.
ACGGCATGCCGGTGCCCGACGGCCAGGACGGCGCGGTCGTGGTGACCCACTTCAGGGAACGGGCGATGCCGCTGATCCGCTACCGCCTGGGCGACCGCGGCATGATCGTGCCGGGGGAGTGCGGCTGCGGCAACCGGTTCATGCGCATGCGGGTGACCGGCGGCCGGTCCGACGACTACATCACCTTCCCCGGCGGCCACCGCGTCTACACGGCCACGTTCCTGTCGCTGGCCATGTGGACGCCAGGCGTGGCCGAGAGCATGGTCCGCCAGGACGCCGACGGCAACGTCACCGTCCACCTGGTCCCCGAGGCGGGCCGAGACTTCGACGAGGTGGCCGCGGCCTACCGGGACGGTCTGGCCAAGCAGGTGGGCGGCCCGGTCGAGGTGCGCTTCGAGCAGGCCGAACGGGTCACGCTCACCCCCGGCGGCAAGGGCAGGTTCGTCGAGTCGGCACAGGCCGGCCCGTGACCGTGAGCCTGCGCCGCAGGCCGCCGCCACGCCTCGTGGCGGTGACGGCGGCCCTGTTCGCCGGGCGCGGCGCGTTCCGCGCCGCCCTGTGGACCGCCAACCTGGTGCTGCTCGGCCTCTGGGGCGCCGACGAGTTCGCCCTGTACGCCACCGCCAACGGCGTGTCCGGCTGGCTGCTGGCGCTGACGTCCAGCGGCATCGAGAAGGCGGCGCTGGCGCTGGTGCCGCGGCGCGGCGGGCAGACGTTGCGGCCGCTGTTCATGCTGCTGGCGGCCACGCCGTTCGCGCTGGCCGTGCCCGTCTGGCTGGCCCTGGCGGCGGCCGACCCCGGCGGCGCGCCCGCCCGGTACGCGGCCGCCGCCGCCTACGCCTGCGGGCTGGGCTGCTGCGCGGTCATGGCGGCGCTGAACCGGCTGCGCGGGCGGGCGCGGGCCGACGTGTTCGCCTACCTGACGCTCGCCGTCGCGCAGGCGTCCGGCGTGGGGCTGGTGGCCCTGACCGGGATGCGGGCCAACGCGCTGCTGGCCCTGCACGTCGGCGTGCTGGCGGTGCTGAACGCCGTGCTGGCGGCCGGGCTGATCCGCGGGCGCTCCGGCAAGGCGGACAAGGGCGCCTACCGGCCGGCCGTGCGCGCGGCGGCGCTGCTCAGCGTCGGCGAGGTGACCGCGGTCGCGGCCACCTCGGTGACCTTCGCGTACTTCGCGCACCTGGGCGACGCGCAGCAGACCAGCGTCTTCTACGTGTGGTCGGTGGCGCTGTCGGTGGTCGTGATGGGCGTGTCGTACCTGCTGCGCATCCTCCAGCCGCGGGTGGCGGTCTGGATCGAGGGCACGGGCGAGGCCGGCGCCCGCCGGATGGCGCGGCGCATCCTCGCGCCCGCCGTGCCGGCCGGCGCCCTGGCGGTGGTCGTGCTCGGGGTGGTGCTGGCGGGCGGCCAGCGGGGCATGGTGGCGACCGGCGCGGCGCTGCTGGCCGAGGCGGCCCTGACGGTGGCCGTGCTGCCCGCGTTCCTGCTGGTGGAGAACACCGACGACCGGGGACGGCGGCTGGCCGCGGTGGCCGCGTGCCTGCAGTTCGCGGTGGTCGCCGCCGCCGGTTGGTTCCTGGTGCCCGCCGCGACGGCGTTCGGCGCGCTGCTGGCGTACTGCGCGGGCGAGGTGGTCAAGGGCGGCGTCATGCTGGCCACGCTGAAGAAGGAGACCTCATGAAGGGCTTGCCCAGCACGATCCCGGTGGTGCCGGTGGTGCGGAACCTGTACCTGGCGCGGTCGCGGGACCGGATGGACCCGGCGCGGCTCCAGGTCGTGCAGGACCGGCTGCTGACGGGGCTCGTCCGTCACGCGCACGCCAACGTGCCGTACTACCGCCGCGTGTTCCCGGCCGACGCCGTGGCGGCGCTGTCCACCGCCGCCGACCTGGCCGCCCTGCCGATGCTGAACCGGACGACGCTGCGGGACCTGCCGCCCGCCGAGCTGATGGCCGCCGGGTTCACCCCCGACAACACCCGCGAGGCGCCCACCAGCGGCTCCTCCGGCGTGCCCATCCGTCCCTTCTACTCCGAGGGCGACCTCGGCTACCTGCGCGCCACCTACCTCCAGGACCTGCTGGCCTCGGGCCTGCGTCCCTGGGACCGGATCGGCTACTTCCGGGTGGGCGAGTTCCGGCCGCACCGGCTGCAGCGGCTCGGCCTGGCCCGTACGGTCCACGTCAACACCAGCCGCAGCCTGGACGAGCAGGTCGAGGCGTTCCTGCGCGGACGGCCGACGTTCCTGTGGGGTTTCCCCGGCTGCATCGTCACCCTCGTGGACGAGCTGCGCCGCAGGAAGATCGCCTACCGTCGCGTGCACACCGTCATCTTCGCCGGCGAGACGCTCACCCCCGAGGCCCGCGAGCACGTGCTGAACTACTTCGGGGCGCGCGGCCACGAGGTGTACGCCTCGGTGGAGGCGTACACGATCGGCCGCACCTGCCCCGAGGGCGCGATGCACCTGCGCTCGGCCGACGTGGTGGTGGAGGTGCTGCACGACGACGGCGGCGTGTCCCTGGCCGACGGCGAGGGCGAGGTCCTGGTGACCCGGCTGCACGCCGAGGCGATGCCGCTGATCCGCTACCGGCTCGGCGACCGCGTGCTCATCGAGCCGGACGACTGCCCGTGCCGCGCCTTCCACACCCCGATCATCCGCCGCATCCAGGGACGGACCGAGGACCGCGTCGTGGCCGCCGACGGGCGCACGGTGCACGCCAATTTCCTCACCAACCCGGCCGTGATGCCGACGGCGGGGGTGCGCGGCGTGCAGGTGCTCCAGTACCGGCCGGGCGCGGTGGAGATCCTGCTGGTGCCCTCGCCGTCGGCCCCCGCCGACCTGGCCGGGCGGGTCCGCGACGCCGTGGCCGCCGTCGCCAAGGACTTCGAGGTGACCGCGCGCACGGTGGACAGCATCACCCCGGAGCCCAACGGCAAGGTGCGGATGGTCAAGATCATGCACAACACCCCCGCCTCCTGACGCCCGCCGCGGCCCGGCCGTTCGCCGCCGGTCTGCCCGCCGTCAGCTCGGCCCGAGCCATTCGCGCAGGTCGGCGAGGTGGCCGAGCTCGGACTCGACGCGGCGCCTGTCGTCGGGGGTGAGCTCGACGCCGCGCAGGTCGGCCAGCCACGGCTCGGCGGGCTCGCCGAGCGCCGAGGAGAGGTCGGCGAGGTGGCACAGGGCGATGGCCCGCTCGGCCGCCGGAGCCTGCGGGCCGTGCCGGCGCACGGCCGACTTGAGCGCCCGGTAGGCCTGCAGGTCGTCGTTCTTGAACTCGCGCAGGATCCGGGCGTTGTCCAGCGCCTTGGCCAGGCCCGTCAGCTTCGTGGAGCCGCCGTACTCCAGCTCGGCCGGCTCGTCCCGCTGGATGAACATGATCGAGTTCCCGGACGGGTCCATCAGCGTGAACCTGGACGCGCCGGGCCGGTAGCGGGTGATGCGCGGCAGGCCCGAGCTCAGCACCTTGCCGTAGGCCCGGCGCATGGCCGCGACGAGCGCGGCGTGGTACGGCGCCACGGCGTCGACCAGGACCAGGCACGCCCCGGTCGCGTCCCTGGCGGGGTCGAAGTCCTTCGGCGCGGGGCCGAAATGCAGGTCGAACCCGCTCCAGCGCATCGCCAGATAGACGTAGGGCCGGGTCTGCCGGTGGGTGACGGTGAACCCGAGCGCCTCGAAGAACTCCAGGGTCTGCTCGGGGGAAGGGCAGGGCAGCACCGGAACCGTCGTCTCGTTGGGACGGATCGCGGGCTCGCTCATGGATTCCACCTCTCGGGTCATCCGACGATGCTGGCATCTCCGGCGGCCTCTCGCATATGGATCGTTCCATGACGGTCCCGCGGCCTCACCCGCTGAATTCCGGGACGCAATTGATCGGACAATGCGCTTTTCCCGAATCATTTGAATAGCGATCGGGCGGCGGCGAATTTCCGGCGATCCGCCCGCCCTGAATTCGCCGAGGAATTGTTTTCCACTGAATCATGCGCGAGGCGAATAATGCGTGGGAAAAGAGCGCCGATCACGTTTCGGTGACTCCGGAGGGTGGAGGCGCGCATCGAGGCTGGTGGCGTCCTGTTCGCGCGGGTCCGGGCCAATCGCCGCCGGGGCGTGGGGCGCGGACCTTCCTTGACACCGCCTCCGACCGCCTTCTCCGCAAGGGAGCCGCTTTATCGGCCGACCGAAATTCCGGCCGGCCGCATCCTTGAAGATCAAAAAGGGGGGCGGGTCCGCGCCCCGCGCCCGGCCGGTCAGGCGGGCAGGGCCGGGTAGTCGGTGTAGCCCGCGGCGTCGCCGCCGTAGAAGGTGGCCGGGTCCGGGGCGTTGAGCGGCGCGCCGGTCGCCAGACGGCGGGGCAGGTCGGGGTTGGCGAGGAAGAGCCGGCCGAAGGCGATCAGGTCCGCGGTGCCGTCCTCGATCAGCGCGAGGTCCTCCGGGCCGGTCGGGCGGTCGCCGGTGTGCGGGTTCAGGACGAGCGGGCCGGGGAAGAGCCGCCGCAGGGCACGCGTCAGCTCCCGGTCGGCGGCCTCCATGACGTGCAGGTACGCCAGCCCCAGCTCCGCCGTCCGGCCCAGCAGCTCCTCGTAGACCGGCCGCGGGTCGGGCTCGTGCATGTCGTTGTTCGGCATCCCGGGGGAGATCCGCAACGCGGTGCGGTCGCCGCCGATCGCGCCGGCCACGGCGGAGACGACCGCCACGGCGAACCTGGCGTGCCCGGCCGCCGAGCCGCCCCAGCCGTCGGTGCGCCGGTTGGTGCCGGGGGCGAGGAACTGGTGGATCAGGTAGCCGTTGGCGCCGTGCAGCTCCACGCCGTCGAAGCCGGCCTCGACGGCGTTGCGGGCGGCGTTCGCGAAGTCGGCGACGGTCCGCTCGATCTCGGGCTCCGTCAGCTCGCGCGGGGTGACGAACTCCTTGACGCCGTCGGGCGTGAAGAGCTGCCCGCGCGCGGCCACCGGCGACGGCGCGACGGGGACCTCTCCCTCGGGCAGCAGCACCGGATGGCCGATCCGGCCGGTGTGCAGGAGCTGGGCGAAGATCTTGCCGCCCGCCGCGTGCACCGCGCCGGTGACCTCGCGCCAGGCCGCGACCTGCGCGGCGCTGTGCAGGCCCGGCGTGAAGGGATAGCCCTGGCCGATCACCGACGGCTGGACGCCCTCCGTGACGATCAGCCCGGCGGAGGCGCGCTGGGCGTAGTACTGCGCCGTCAGGCTCGTCACCAGCCCGTCGCGGGCGCGGCTGCGGGTCATCGGGGCCATGACGACCCGGTTGGCCAGCTTCGTGCCGCCCACGGCGATCGGATCGAAGGCGAGGGACATGGAGGTCTCCTTGGTGGAAGGGGTGGGGTGGGTCAGGCGCGGCGCGGCAGCAGGAAGCCGCCCGCCGCGAGGGCCAGGCCGAGCCCGGCCGCGATGAGGAAGACCAGGCCGTAGCCGTCGGCGAGGGCTTCAGGCGAGCCCGCGGCGCCCGCGGCCGTCGCGAGGACCGCCAGGCCGATCGACGAGCCCACCTGGCTGGTGGTGTTGGCCAGGCCCCCGACGACGCCCGCCGCGCCTTCGGGCGCCTCGGCGGTCGCCGCGGCCATGAGGGTGGGGAAGGTCAGCCCGATGCCGGCCGCGACGAGCAGCGTGGGCCCGAGGACGCCGGTGAGGTAGCCGCTGCCGGCCTGCGCCAGGGACAGCCAGCCGAACCCGGCGACGAACAGCGCGCCGCCGCCGAGCACCGGCGCCCGCGCCCCGGCCCGCGGCAGCAGGGCGGCGGACGCCCGGGCGACCAGCATGAACGTGACCGCCGCGGGCGTCTGCCCGAGCCCCGCGAGCAGCGCGCTGAAGCCCAGGACGTTCTGCAGGAACAGCGACGTGAAGTACCACATCGCGATGGTGATCCCGCCGAACAGCAGCAGCATGCCGTTCCCGACGGCCACCCCCCGGATCCGGAGCAGCCGCAGGGGCAGCATGGGCCTTCCGGCGAAGCGCGCCTCGACCGCGACGAAGACGGCGAGCAGCAGCAGGCCGGCGAGCACGGGCACGAGCACCCGTCCGGACGACCAGGCGTGCTCGGCGCTCTGCATGACCCCGTAGACCAGCGCCGCCAGGCCGGCGGTCGCGGTGACCGCGCCGGCCAGGTCGAGCGGCTCGCGCCGCGCGCTCTGCACGGTGACCAGCGCCGCGAGGGCCACGGCGATCAGCAGCGCGCCGACCGGCACATTGATGAGGAAGACCCAGCGCCACGACAGGCCGGTGGTGATGGCGCCGCCGGCCACCGCGCCGATCATCCCGCCGACGCCGCCCGCGGACGACCAGGCGCCGAACGCCCTGGCACGCGCGCCCGGCTCGGTGAAGTACGTGTTGATCACGGCCAGCGTGGCGGGGGCCATCATGGCGGCCCCGGCGCCCTGTGCCACGCGGGCCGCGACCAGGACCTCCGCCGCGGTGGCCAGGCCGGCGGCCAGGCTGGCGGCGGAGAACAGCAGCAGCCCGGCGACCAGCGTCCGGCGCGGGCCGAACAGGTCGGCGGCCCGGCCGCCCAGCAGCATGAAGCCGGCGAAGGCCAGCAGGTAGCCGTTCACCACCCAGGCGAGCCCGGTGGGGGTGAAGCCGAGCTCCGCGCGGATCGCGGGGAGGGCGACGTTCACGATGGAGGCGTCCAGGATGACCATGAACTGGCCGGCGCAGGCCAGCGCCAGGATCAGCCAGGACGGGATGGTTCGTGGGGTGGCCCGCCGGGCGGCGGTGCCGATGCTCGTCATGGGTTCTTCCGTTCTTGTCTGCTTCGCCGCCGTGGACGCGCGGCGTGCGTGCGCCGCGCCAGGGACGGTCCCGGCTCCCGCGGGCCGTGCCCCGGCCGTGTAGAATTTGGTTACGCGGATAACTATTATGCAGATAACTAATTTCCGTCAAGGAGCGATCATGGACTTCGCGCAAGCCGACGCCGTCAACCAGGCGATCCGCCTGCTGAGCCTGCGCCACCGGGCCAGGGCCGCCGCCCTGCTGGCCCCGCTCGGCCTGCATCCCGGGCAGGAGGCGCTCCTGCTCGAACTCGCCCGCACCGGGCCGAGGATCCAGGCGCAGCTCAGCGAGGCGCTGGGGTGCGAGCCGCCCAGCGTGACGCTCATGAGCCGCAAGCTGGAGGCCTCCGGTCACATCCGCCGCACGCCTGCGCCGTCCGACAAGCGGGCCAGCGTGGTCGAGCTCACCGACAGCGGCCGGGCGCTGGCCGAGCAGGTCAAGCGGCTCTGGGTCGACCTGGCCGAGGAGACCGTGGCCGGGCTGCCGGCCGAGACGGTGGCCGGGCTGCCCGCCCTGATCAACACCCTCACCGACAACGTGGACAACCGCCCCGGCCGGCGGCACGGCCCGGCGGAGGCGGCGCGGCGGACCGTGCAGGGGCCGACCGGCGAGTACGAGCCCAGCACGTCGGACTGGGTCCGCGAGCACGTCGAGCAGATCATGCGCACCGGCACGACCGACGGCGTCACGATCAAGGACCGGCCCGTCGTGCTGATGACCTACCGGGGCGCGAAGACCGGCAAACTACGCAGGACGCCGGTCATGCGGGTCGAGCACGAGGGGCGCTACGCGGCCGTCGCGTCCCTGGGCGGCGCCCCGGTCAACCCGCAGTGGTACGCCAGCGTGCTCGCCGAGCCCGTCGTCGAGCTCCAGGACGGCACGGCGACCGGCGTCTACCGGGCGCGCGAGGTGTCGGGGGAGGAGAAGGACGCCTGGTGGCGGCGGGCGGTGGCGGCCTACCCCGACTACGCCGACTACCAGACGAAGACCGAGCGCCTGATCCCGGTCTTCGTCCTCGAACCGCTCGCCGGAGAGCGGTGACGACGGCGGCCTTTGGGTAGACGGAGGGGCACCCGCCGGCCCAGGAGGAGGGACACTCGATGATCGAGACGCTCGTCCCGGACAACGTCGCCGTCTCCACCGCCTACGGCGACCCGCCCGGCGTGCGGCTCTTCCCCGAGGAGCGGCACGCCGTCAGGAAGGCGGTCGCCAAACGCCGGCGCGAGTTCGCCACCGTCCGCCACTGCGCCCGCGAGGCCCTGGCGGCCCTCGGCATCCCGCCCGCGCCCATCGTCCCCGGCCGGCGCGGCGCGCCGCGCTGGCCGGCGGGCGCGGTGGGCAGCATGACGCACTGCGCCGGATTCCGCGCGGCGGCCGTGGCCGACGCCGGCGACGTGCGCAGCATCGGCATCGACGCCGAACCGCACGAACCGCTCCCCGAAGGCGTCTTCCGCATGGTGGCCCGGCCCGAGGAGGCCGCGATGGTCCGCGAGCTGCGCGACCTGCGGCCCGGCACCTGCTGGGACCGGCTGCTGTTCAGCGCCAAGGAGTCGGTCTACAAGGCGTGGTTCCCGCTGACCGGCGAGTGGCTGGGGTTCGACGACGGCTCACTCGCCTTCTCCCTCGACGGCCGCTTCCGCGCCAGGCTGCTGCCGCCGGACGCGCCGCTGGCGGAGTTCGCGGGCCGCTGGACGGCAGCCCCCGGGCTGCTGGCCACGGCGATCGTCGTCCCCCGCTAGGTCAGCCGCGGCGGCCGGGCTCGACCAGTTGCTCGTGCTCGGCCCGGCGCAGGCGTTCCTCGGCGGTGAGCTCGACGCGTCTCATCGCGACGCGCAGGATCGGCGGCGCCATGAGCGAGGTGACGATCGCGACGACGATCACGATCGTGTACATCGCCGTGTCGATGATGCCGATGCGCAGCCCGACCATCGCCACGATCACCTCGATGACGCCGCGCGCGTTCATGCCCGCCCCCAGCGCGAACGCCTCCCACGCGCTCAACCGGCTCAGCAGCGCCCCCAGGTACGCGCCCAGGAACTTGCCGACGATCGCCACTCCCAGCACGACCCCGGCCGCCGCCAGCACGTCCGGCCTGGACAGCAGCGTGAGGTCCATGCGCAGGCCGGCCGTCGCGAAGAACAGGGGCGCGAGCACGCTCAGCACGATCGTGCGCAGCGGGGCCAGCCACGCGGCGTCGGCGTGGCCGGACCGCCCGATCAGGGCGCCGCAGACGAACGCCCCCAAAATGGCCTCCAGGCCGAGCGCGTGCGTGCCGGCGGCGGCCAGCAGCACCAGCACCACGGCGGCGGCCACGGCCGGGCCCGGCTCGTCCGAGCGGGTGGCCGCCCGCATCGTCCAGCGGACCAGCGGCCGGCCCACCCACAGCGCGAACGGCACCAGCGCGACCAGGTAGACCAGCGACAACACGATCTGCCCGGTGCGCACGCCGGTGGTCGCCATGGCCGAGACGACCGAGAGCATGAACCAGCCGAACGCGTCGTCCACCATCCCCGCGGTCAGGCAGAGCTGGCCGACGTCGCGGTGCAGCAGCTTCATGTCCGTCAGCGTCTTGGCGATCACGGGGATGGCGCTGACGCACGTGGCCACGCCCAGGAACAGCGCGAAGACGGTCACGCTGGTGCCCTCGACGAGCAGGGAGGCGGGCAGCAGGAAACCGGCGGCCACGCCGAGCCCCAGCGGCACGACCAGACCGGCGACGCTCACCTTGACGGCCGTCGCGCCACGTCGCCGGACCAGGCCGAAGTCGAGCTGGACGCCGGTGATGGCGACCAGCAGCAGGACGCCGACCTGGCCCACCGCGTCCAGCAGGTGGAGCTGGGTGAACTTCAGGGCGGGGGCGAGGTGGCTCAGCAGCGACGGGCCGAGCAGCACGCCCACGGTCAGCTCGCCGACGATGGCGGGCATGCGCAGGCGCACGGCCAGCCGGCCGAGCAGGACGGCGAGACCGAGGAGCAGGCCCAGCTGCAGCATGAAGACCAGCAGTTCGTGGGCTCCCAGAGGCATGTCAGGCACAGGAGAGGCTAGGCCGATCGGGCCGCCGTCCTGCTGCTCAATATTGAGCCCGCCCGCGACGGGCGCGCCGGGGGCCTGCTCAATATTGAGCGGAGCTTCCCGCCCCCGTGGGCGACATTCGGGGCATGACGAAGCCGGCGCAGTATCAGACCACCCTGCCCCCCGACCAGTTGCTGCACTCGGGCAACGCGGGCCTGATCATCCACCGCGTGGGGATGCTGGAGTACGGCATGGCCCGCGAGGGCCGCGACTTCAGCGTGGACCTGCTCGACTACATGAACCGCGCCCAGGCCGGCGTCGCCACGACCTTCTGCTACGAGGAGGTCTTCGGCGTACGCGAGCGGCTGCACTGGTTCGTGCACATGAAGTCCCCCGAGAAGTACAGCAAGCTCATCGAGATGGTGGACCACGACGAGGCGTTCCAGCAGATCTCGCTCAAGGACCGGCTGCCCAAGAAGGGCGGCGGCAACTGGGAGAAGATGTTCGTGCACGGCAGTCTCCAGGAGACCGTCATGTGCCCGCAGCACGGGTTCACCGACGACGTGCACGACGTGCCCGGCACGTTCGTGCCGCCCGCCACGTACCAGACCACGCAGCAGGAGCAGCTCAACTCGGCGACCGCCGGGGCGATCGTGCTGCGCACCGCCGACGCGCGCTACGAGCTGCGCGAGGAGGGACGGCAGTTCCTCTACGACTGGTCCCGCTACCTCAACGCCAACCTCGAAGGCCGCGCCACCGCCTTCATCTACGAGCAGACGTGGGGCCGGCAGGACCGCCTGCACGCCCTCATCCACCTGCGCGAGCTGGACGACTACCAGGCCGTGCAGGAGGTGGACCGCGGCGAGGGCATGCGCAAGGAGGTCTACGACGTGGAACGGGTCCCGGAACGGCACGGCGGCGGGCAGTGGGACCGGCTGTTCGTGCCGACCAGCATCCACGACGTCCTGATGGTGCCCTAGGCCATGGCTCTCGGGATCGAGGCGATCAACGCGTACGTCGGCAGGGCGTACACGGACGTCCGCGCGCTGTTCGACGCGCGCGGCCTGGACGTGAACCGCTTCGGCAACCTGATGATGGAGCAGCGCTCGGTCAACCTGCCCTGCGAGGACCCGGTCACCAACGCGGTCAACGCCGCCCGCCCGCTGCTGGACGCGCTCACCCCCGAGGAGAAGGACCGGATCGAGCTGCTGGTCGTCGGCACCGAGTCGGGCCTCGACTTCGGCAAGCCGATCAGCACCTACATCCACCACCACCTCGGGCTGAACCCGGCGTGCCGCTCGTTCGAGGTCAAGCACGCCTGCTACGGCGGGACGGCCGCGCTGCAGTGCGCCGCCGCCGTCGTCGGCGCGAGCCCGATCCCCGGCGTGAAGGCGCTGGCCATCGCCACGGACGCGGCCAGCGGCACCGCCAAGTCCACCTACTGGGAGCCCTCCGAGGGCGCCGGGGCGGTGGCGATGCTGGTCGGCGCGGACGCGCGGGTGCTGCGGCTCGACCCCGGCGCGAGCGGCTACCACACCTTCGAGGTGATGGACACGGCCCGGCCGCGCCACGACACCGACGCCGTCGATCCGGACCTGTCGCTGCTGGCGTACATGCGCTGCGCCGAGGAGTGCTTCGCGGCCTACGGGCGGCGGGTGGCCGGGGCCGACATCGTGGACACCTTCGACTACCTGGCGCTGCACACGCCGTTCGCCGGGATGGTGAAAGGCGCGCACCGGATGTTGCTGCGCAAGCTCAAGGGCATGGGGGCGCGGGAGATCGAGGCCGACTTCGCGGCGCGGGTCGCGCCGTCCCTGGCCTACGGCGTGCGGGTGGGCAACACCTACTCGGCCGCGCTCTACCTGGCGCTGTGCTCGCTCATCGACCACGGCGCGTTCGACGCGCCGAAACGGGCGGGGCTGTTCTCGTACGGGTCGGGCTGCGCGTCGGAGTTCTACAGCGGCGTGATCCCGGCCCAGGGGCGCAGCGGCATCGGCCGGGCGCTGGACGAGCGGCGCGAGATCGGCGTCGCGGAGCTGGACGCGCTGACCGAGCTGAGCGCCGACCGCGCCTTCGGGGTGCGGGACGCGGTGCTCGACCCCAAACCGTACGGCGACCTGTACGAGGACGCCTTCGGCGGTCGCGGCCTGCTGGTGCTGGACCGCATCGCGGACTTCCACCGGGAGTACAGATGGAGCTGACCTCGGCGACCCTGCGGCACCGGCTGCGCAGCCGCACGATCGACGACCGCGCCATCGACGAGCTGGGCGCCGCCCTGGACGAGGCCGAGCGCGCGCCCGGCTGCCGCATCCTGCTGCTGGAGGGCGGCGACGGCGTCTTCTGCACCGGCATGGACCTGGAGGAGGCGGCCGGCAGCGACGTCGCCGACGGCGGCCGGGCGTTCTACGGCCTGCTGCGCCGCTTCACCGAGACGCCCGTGACGGTGGTGGCCCGGGTGGACGGCCGGGTGGCCGGCGGCGGCGTCGGCCTGGCCGCGGCCAGCGACTTCGTCTTCGCCAGCGAGCGCAGCACCTTCAGCCTCCCCGAGGCGCTGTGGGGGCTGCTGCCGTGCTGCGTGCTGCCGTTCCTGATCCGGCGCACGGGCTTTCAGAAGGCGTACGCGATGACGCTCAGCACCCAGCCGGTGAGCGCCGCGGAGGCCGCCGCCTTCCACCTGGTGGACGAGGTGTCGGACGACCCGGAGGCGCTCGTGCGGCGGCTGGCCTACCGGCTGACCAAGCTGGACCGGTCGATCGTCACGGACATGAAGCGCTACTTCCGCGAGCTGTGGATCCTGTCGGACGAGACCGAGCAGGTGGCGGTCAAGGAGTTCGGCCGGCTCATGTCCAGCCCCGAGGTGCGCCGCAGGCTCGTCGACTACGCGACCGAGAAGAGATTCCCCTGGGAACGCTAGAGAGGAACGCGCCAGATGTCCGTCGTGTGGGTTTTCCCCGGGCAGGGGTCGCAGCGCAAGGGCATGGGCGCGGGCGTCCTGGAGCGGTACCCCGACCTGTGCGCCCGCGCCGACGAGATCCTCGGCTACTCCGTCGCCGAGCTGTGCGACGACCCCAAGCGGCTGCGGGAGACCCGCTACGTGCAGCCCGCCCTGTTCACGGTCAACGCGCTGAGCTTCCTCGCCCGGCAGGACGAGGGCGGCCGGCCCGACTACCTGGCCGGGCACAGCCTGGGCGAGTACGCGGCGCTGTTCGCGGCCGGCTGCTTCGACTTCGAGACCGCGCTCGGCCTGGTCAAGCGGCGCGGCGAGCTGATGTCCGCGGCGGGCGGCGGCGCCATGGCGGCGGTGCTCGGCGCCGACCGCGAACGGCTGGAGGAGCTGGTGGCGGGCACCGGCGTCGACATCGCCAACTACAACTCCCCGGAACAGGTCGTCCTGGCCGGGCCCAAGGAAGAGCTGGACGCGCTCAGCCGCGGCGGCCCCGGCAAGTGGGTGCCGCTGAGCGTGAGCGTGCCCTCGCACTCGCGCTACATGGAACCGGCCGCCGACGCCTTCGCCGAGGCGCTGGAGGGCGTCCGCATCGAGGAGCCGCGGGTGCCCGTCGTCTCCAACGTGACCGGACGCCCGTACCGGGCCGGCGAGGCGGCCGAGCTGCTGCGCCGCCAGATCTGCAACCCGGTGCGGTGGGTGGACGGGCTGCGCTACCTGATGGCCCAGGGCGTCTCCGAACTGGAGGAGATCGGCCCCGGCGACGTGCTCACCAAGCTGTGGACGGTCACCCGCCGCCACCCGCCCGAGCCCTCTGCCGAGCAGGAGCCGGTCGAGAAGCCCCCCGTCCGGGAACCGGTCGAGGCGCCCGCCGTCCGGGAGGCCGGGATCGTGCTCGGCTCGGCCGAGTTCCGCGCCGACTACCGCGTCCGCCACGCCTACCTGGCCGGGTCGATGTTCAAGGGCATCGCCTCGGCCGAGCTGGTGATCAGGATGGGCCGGGCCGGGCTGATGGGCTTCCTCGGCGCGGGCGGCCTCACCCTGGACCAGATCTCCGACGCGCTCGACACAGTCCAGTCCGCCCTCGGCCCGGACGGCCCCTACGGCGTGAACCTGCTCTACGGCTTCGACGAGGAGGGCCTGGAGCGCGAGACGGTGGACCTGCTGCTCCGCCGCGACGTCCGGTACGTCGAGGCCGCCGCCTACCCGCACATCACCGCGCCCCTCGTCCGCTACCGCTACAGCGGCGCGCACCGCGACCCGGCCGGGCGGCCGGTCGCCGTCCGGCACGTGGTGGCCAAGGTGTCCAGGCCGGAGGTCGCCGCCGCCTTCATGCGGCCCGCCCCGCAGTCCGTCCTGGACCGGCTCGTCCGGGAGGGGGCGCTGAGCGCGACCGAGGCGGAGGTCGCCGCCGAGCTGCCGGTCAGCGCGGACGTCTGCGTCGAGGCCGACTCGGCCGGGCACACCGACGGGCGCTCGCCGTACGCGCTGATGCCGGCGATCCTGCGGCTGCGCGACGAGGAGATGGCCGCCCACGGCTACGCCCGGCGCATCAGGGTCGGCGCGTCCGGCGGCATCGGCGCACCGGAGGCGGCCGCCGCGGCGTTCGTGCTCGGCGCGGACTTCATCGTCACCGGCAGCGTCAACCAGTGCACCCCGCAGGCCGGGACGTCCGACGCCGTCAAGGACCTGCTGGCCGGGCTCGACGTGCAGGACACCGCCTACGCCCCGGCCGGCGACATGTTCGAGATGGGCGCGCAGGTGCAGGTCGCCAGGAAGGGCACGCTGTTCCCGGCCCGCGCCAACAAGCTCTACCAGCTCTACCGCCAGCACGGCTCGCTGGAGGAGATCGACGAGCGGACCAGGCGGACGATCCAGGACAAGTTCTTCCGCCGCTCCTTCGAGGAGGTGTGGGAGGAGACCCGGGCGTTCCTGGCCGCGCGCCGGCCGGCCGAGCTGGCCCGCGCCGAGCGCGACCCCAAGCACCGGATGGCGCTCGTCTTCCGCTGGTACTTCGTGCACACGATCAGGCTGGCGCTGCGCGGCGAGGCCGGGCGGCAGGTGGACTACCAGGTCCACTGCGGGCCGGCGATGGGCGCGTTCAACCGGTGGGTGGCGGGCACGGAGCTGGCCGACTGGCGGGCCAGGCACGTGGACGTCATCGCCGACCGGCTGATGGAGGCCGCAGCCGGGCTGCTCGAAGCCCGGCTGCGCGACCTGTCCAAGGACGCTTAGACGCTGAGGACGGCTAGACGTTGAGCAGATGGCGGTTCAGGTCCTCCTGGACCGCCGTCAGCACCTCGGGCCGCGGGCCCTTGAGGTAGAAGTGGTCGCCGCCGAACACGCGCAACGTGAAACCGCCGCCGGTGGCCTCGGCCCAGGCGCTGATCTCGTCCGGGTCGACCTCCGGGTCGGCGTCGCCGGTCAGCGCCGAGATCGGGCAGTCCGGACGCGGGCCGGGCAGCGGCGTGTACGACTCGTTCAGCTCGAAGTCGGCGCGCAGGCCCGGCAGGAACACCTCCAGCAGGCTGCGCTGGTCCATCACCTCCGACGGCGTGCCGTTCAGCTTGCCGAGCTCGCTCAGCAGCTCGTCCTCCGACAGGTCGGTGAAGCGGCGGCGGCGGGTCGGCAGGTGCGGCGCGCGGCGTCCGGACACGAACAGCACCGCGGGCGGGAAGCGGCGGGCCGTCTCCCAGGCCACCACGGCCCCCATGCTGTGCCCGAACAGCGCGAACGGCCGGTCGGTGTACGGCTCGATGGCCTCCGACAGCGGCCCTGCGAGCTGCTCCATGCGGTTGTAGGGCCGCTCGCGCAGGCGTGACTCGCGCCCCGGCAGCACCACCGGGCAGACGTCGACGTCCGGCGACAGGTGGTCGTCCCATTTGCGGAACAGCGCCGAGCCGCCTCCCGCGTGCGCGAAGCAGAACAGTCTGATGCGGGCGTCGGCTCGGGGCTCGCCGCCCGCTATCCAGGAACCAGGCATGGTCAGAAAGCTACGGCCGATCGCCTTGCGCCGCCTGCTCAGTCTTGAGCAGGCAGCGCCCGTCGTCCTCACTAGCGTCGCAGTGAGGGAGGAGGCCCATGGAGCACGACGAGCGCGTGACGGAGACGGTCATCCGCCTGCTGGCCGAGGTGCTGCCCGGCGGTGCGGAGCTGACCCCCGACGCTTCACTCAAGGACAGCGGACTCGACTCGATCTCCGCGGTACGGGTGTGGTTCGAGATCCAGCGGGAGTTCTCGCTGGACCTCCCCGTCGAGCGGCTGGGCGGCTGCGCGACGCCGGCCGAGCTGGCCGCGCGGATCGCCGAGCTGGCCGGGACGGCGGAGCGCGACACCCCCGTGACCGTGGCGGAGATCAGCCCGGCCCCCGGCGACCGGCACGAGCCGTTCCCCCTGACGCCCCTGCAACAGGCGTACGTCATGGGCGCGGACGAGGACGCCACCCCCGACCCGGTCGGCTGCCAGGTCTACCGCGAGTTCGAGGTGCCCGGCGTGGACCCCGACCGCCTGCGCGCGGCCTGGCAGCGCGTCGTCGACCACCACGACGCCCTGCGCCTGGAGCTGGGCGAGGACGGCACCCAGCGGATCCTGGAACGGGCCCCCTCCTGGGACCTGCCGGTGGACGAGCCCGGCGCCCGCGAACGCCTCGCGCACCGGCGTCACGAGCCCGGCGTCTGGCCGCCGTTCGCCGTCGAGGTCACCACGCCCGGGACCGTGCACTTCGGCATCGACGCGAGCGTGACCGACGGCCGCGGGCTCGACGTGCTGCTGCGCGACTGGTGGCGCTGCTACCGCGACCCCGGCCACACGCTGGAGGAGAGCGGGCTGTCCGTCCGCGACTGCCTGCTGGCGCTGGACGCCCAGCGGCGCGGCCCCCGCCACCAGGAGGACCTGGACTACTGGCGGGAACGCCTGGCCGACCTGCCGCCCGGCCCCGCCGCCGGCGTGCCCGACGGGTCGCCGCGCTCCGCGCTGACCGGCTCGCTGACCGCCGCCCAGTGGGGCGCCCTGCGCGCCAGGGCCGCCGAGCTGGACGTCTCGCCGACCGCCCTGGTGCTGACCCTGTTCGCCGAGACGGTCGGCAGGGGCGAGGACTGCTCCCTGGCCGTGACCACGACCGGCCGGGCCTGGCTGCCGCGCGAGGTGGACGAGGTGGTCGGGCCGTTCACCGGCACCGCCGTGTTCGCCGCCGAGAGCACGCTCGGCGAGCCGCTCCCGGAGGCGGTCCAGGAGGTGCACCGGCGGCTGTGGCGCGACCTCGGCCACGCGGGCGTCCCCGGCGTGACCGTCATGCGGGAGCTGCGCGAGCGCACGGCGCTGCCCGTCGTCTTCACCAGCCTGCTGGACGCCCGGCCCGACGAGGCCGTGCCGCCGGTGACGTACGCGCTGAGCCAGACCTCCGGCGTCGCGCTCGACCACCAGATGTGGGAGCACGACGGCGAGCTGCGGGTGCGCTGGGACCTGGTGCCCGGCTGCTTCGCGCCCGGCGAGCCGGAGACCCTGTTCGCCCGCTTCACCAACGCGCTGCGCGCCCTGGCCGCCGACACCGGCGAGGAGGAGATCCGGCCGCTCAACGAGCTGCAGAAGGCGTACTACGTGGCCCGCGCGGGCGGCTCGCACCCCTACGACGGCTGCCAGGTCCACCACAGCTTCCACGTCCGCGACCTGGACCGGGACCGGCTCGAACGGGCCTGGCTGCGCCTGGTTGCCGCGCACGACGCGCTGCGCTCGGAGGTCACCCACGACGGGACGCTGCGGGTCAGGCCGCACGCGCCGGAGAACTGGGACATCCCCGAGATCCCCGGCGCCGAGACGGGGGAGACGGCGGGGGAGACGGCCGCGGAGATGGCCGGGCGGGCGTTCCCGCTGGGCCGCTGGCCGCACTGGGAGCTGCGGGTCAGCGGCGAGACGGTGCACGCGGCCGTCGACCTCGCCGTGCTGGACGGCCGGAGCATCCACATCGTGCTGCGCGAGCTGTTCAGGCTGTACGCCGACCCGTCCGCCGAGCCGCGGCCGCCCGCCGAGGCCCCGGCCGCCCTGGAGCGTCCGCGCGAAGGGGGCTACTGGGACGAGCGGTTCCGCGACCTGCCGCCGGGGCCCGAGCTGGCCACCACGCCCGCGCGCCGCGTCCGGCTGAGCGGCAGCGTCGCCGCGGTGTCCGACGAGACCGTCTTCGCCGCCCTGGCCGGCGCGCTGCGCGGGCGCTTCGCCGATCCGTTCAGCGTGTCCGTGGTGCGCTGGACCGCCGAGTCCGAGCCGCGGCGACCCGGCGAGCACACCGCCCTGAGCTGGGTCACCGACGCGGAGTCCTACCCCGACCGGATCGCCGCCGACGCCGCGAACGGCGCCCTGACCGGCCTGGCCACGCTGCGCGGCCACGTCATGAAGGAGCGCCGCCGCCGCGCCTACGCCTTCCCCGTCGTCTACACCAGCACCCTCGACCTGACCGACCACTCCCTGCCGGACGGCGTCGAGGCCGGGCCCTGGATGACCTACACCCCGGACGTCGCGCTCGACTGCATCGTCATCAGGGAGGGCGACCGGCTGCACTACCACTGGGACGCGCTGGAGCCGGAGTTCCCCGACCTCGCCGAGCTGTTCGCGGCCTTCGAGGACCGGCTGCGCCCCGCGCACCGGCTGTTTGAGCGGCAGGCCGCCGCCCGTCCCGACGCGGTCGCGCTGCGGCACGCCGGCGGCACCATGACGTACGGGGAGCTGAACCGGCGCGCCAACGCCGTCGCCTGGCGGCTGAAGGAGCTGGACGTGGGGCCGGGGACGGTGGTCGCCGTGCGCCTGTGCCGCGGGCCCGACATGGTGGCCGCCGTCCTCGGGATACACAAGGCGGGCGGCGCCTACCTGCCGGTGGAGCCGTCCCTGCCCGACGAGCGGGCCGCCGTCATGCTGGACGACGCCGCCGCCGGGATCGTCCTCACCTGCGCGCAGACGCCCGGCTGGGCCGTGCCCGAGGGCGTGCGCGCCGTCGAGCTGGACGCCGACGGCGACGACCGCGGCGACCCGCCCCTCGCCGGCACCGTGGACGACCTCGCATACGTGATCTTCACCTCGGGCAGCACCGGCAAGCCCAAGGGCGTCGAGGTCAGCCACCGGCCGCTGCTCAACCTGCTCGACTGGTGCTACCGCACCTTCGACTTCGACGCCTCCGACGTGGGGCTCTGCGTCACCTCGCTCGGCTTCGACCTGTCGGTGTTCGACATCTTCGGCCTGCTCGGCCGGGGCGCCTCGCTCTACATCGCCGACGAGGGCCAGCAGCGCGACCCCGAACTGCTGCTGGACGTGCTCATCGACGAGCCGATCACGTTCTGGAACTCCGCGCCCACCACGCTCAACCAGCTCGCCCCGCTGCTGGCCGAGCGGCAGGGCGGGGAGGGCACCGGCGACCTGCGGCTGGTCTTCCTCAGCGGCGACTACACGCCGCTGCCGCTGCCGGACGCCGTGCGCGCGACCTTCCCGCGGGCGCGGGTGGTCAGCCTGGGCGGGGCCACCGAGGCCACCGTCTGGTCGAACTGGTTCGAGGTGGGCGAGGTCGACCCGTCGTGGCGGAGCATCCCGTACGGGCGGCCGATCGACGACGCCCTCTACTACATCCTCGACGAGGACCGGCGGCCCTGCCCCGAAGGCGAGGAGGGCGACCTGTACATCGGCGGCAGGTGCCTGAGCCTCGGCTACCGCAACCAGCCCGAGCTGACCGCCGAGCGGTTCGTGCCGGACCCGTTCGCGGGCGGGCGCATGTACCTGACCGGCGACCGGGCCGCGCTGCTGCCCGACGGGAACATCACGTTCCTCGGGCGGGCCGACAACCAGGTGAAGATCCGCGGGTTCCGGGTGGAGCTCGGCGAGATCGAGCACCGGCTGCGGCAGCATCCGGGCGTGCGGGACGTCGTCGTCCTGGCCCGCGACGACCGGTCGGGGGAGCGGAAGCTGGTCGCGTACGTGATGGCCGAGGGCGCGGAGCCGGACGTCGGGGAGCTGCGGGCGCACGCGGCCGGGACGCTGCCGGCGTACATGGTGCCCAACCACGTGGCGTTCGTCAGCACGTTCCCGGCCACCGCCAACGGCAAGCTGGACCGGGACGCGCTCCCGTGGCCGCCCACCGACCGCGCCCCCGAGCCCGAGCCGGAACCCGAGCCCGAGCCCGCGGTGGCGGGGCGGACGGTGACGGAGATCGCCGAGCTGTTCGCCGAGCTGATCGGGGTCGAGGAGGTCGATCCCGGCCAGGACCTGTGGGACCAGGGCGTCACCTCCTTCACCATGGTCCAGGTCTCCAAGGCGCTGCGGAAGCGGTACGGCAGGCGGGTGCCGGTGGCGCTGCTGCTGGAGAACCCGACCGTCACCGGCATCGCCGCCGTCGTCGGCGCCCCCACCGACGAGCCCGCGCCGAAGAAGCCCACCACGGAGAAGCCCGCCACCGAGAAGCCCGTCGAGCAGCCTGTGCGGGCCGACATCGAGGCGGACGGGCCGGGGGAGGTGGACTTCTTCTCGCCCGAGGATCGGGAGGCGTTCAAGGCGGGCCGATGGAACCTGCGCCCGCTGGAGCCCGACGCCAGCCTCATCCGCCTCGACCGCCTGGACGTGCCCGAGGAGCACTACGCCTGGCGGGCCAGCGTGCGCGACTTCGCGCCCGGCTCGCTGCCGTACCGGTCGTTGTGCCGGCTGCTCGGGCTGCTGTGCGAACGGCGGCTCGGCGACCGCGCGCGCCACCTGTACCCGTCGGCCGGGGACACCTACGCCGTGCAGGCGTACCTGCACGTCGCCAAGGGCGCGATCAGCGGCGTCGCCGAGGGGATCTACTACTACAACCCGGTCGAGCACGCGCTCCAGCTCGTGAACGGCCGCCCGCAGCTCGACCGTACGGCCCACTTCGTCTACAACCGCGACCTGTACGACCGCGCCGGCTTCAGCCTCTACCTCATCGGCCAGACCAAGGGCATCGAGCCCCTGTACGGCGAGCAGAGCCTGCGCTACCTGACCCTGGAGGCCGGCTACCTCGGCCAGCTCCTGATGACCGGCCAGGCGGCCTGCGGCATCGGGCTCTGTCCCATCGGCGAGGTCGCCTTCGACCAGGTGCGCGACCAGTTCGACCTGGACGACGGCCACCGCTTCCTCCAGGCGTTCCTGGGCGGCCCCGCCGAGTACGCGACCGGCGACGCCACCCCCGTGTTCGCCACCCCCGTGCTCTCCGCCCCCGTGCTCTCCACCCCCGTGCTCTCCACCCCGGAGACGGAACCGGCCCTCCGCGCCGAGCCCGCCCGGCACGAGGACCCGGCGCCTGAGGAGCGGCAGGCCGGGCTCGCTGTGATCGGCATGGCCGGACGCTACCCCGGCGCCGACGACCTGGACGGCTTCTGGCGCAACCTCAGCACCGGCACCCGCAGCCTGGGCCCGAGCCCCAGGGGCGAGCGTCCCGGCGGCTACCTGGAGCACATCGACCGCTTCGACAGCCTGCTCTTCCACGTCTCGCCGAAGGAGGCCGCGACGCTCGACCCGCAGCTCCGGCTCCTGCTGCACAGCGTCTGGGAGTGCCTGGAGCACGCCGGTCACACCCCCGCCTCGCTGCACGCGACCGCCCCCAGGGTGGGCGTCTTCGTCGGCTCGATGTGGCACGACTACCAGCACGCGGGCGCCGCCGCCTGGCGCGCGGGCGGCCCGGCCGTGGTCTCGGCGACCGCGTCCGACATGGTCAACCGCGTCTCGTACTTCTTCGGCTTCACCGGGCCGAGCATCGCCGTGGACACGTCGTGCTCGTCCACGCTGACCGCCCTGCACCTGGCCGCCCAGGCCATCCGTACGGGCGACTGCGACGCGGCCGTGGTCGCGGGCGTCAACCTGCTCGCCGACCCCTACCACGCCGGGCTGCTGGCCGGCCTCGGCCTGCTGGCCGAGGAGGCCGGCGCCGCCGCCTTCGACCCCGACCGGCCCGGCTGGACGGTCGGCGAGGGCGTCGGCTCCTTCCTGCTGCGGCCCGTCGCGGACGCCGTCCGGGCGGGGGACGCCGTCCACGGCGTGGTCGAGGCCACCTGGGTGGCGCACACCGGGCGTACCGGGCGGTTCACCGCGCCGAGCGCCGACGCCATGGCGGCGTCCATGCGCCGCGCCCTGGAGCGGGCCGGCGCCGGTCCCGGCGACGTCTCCTACGTCGAGTGCGCGGCGGCCGGAGCCGCCCTGGCCGACGCGGCCGAGGCCGAGGCGCTGGCCGAGGTCTTCGGCGAGCGGGCCGAGCCCGTCGCGGCGGGCACGCTCAAGCCGAACATCGGCCATCTCGAAGCCGCGTCCGGCGCCTCCCAGCTCGCCAAGGTGCTGCTGCAGCTCCGGCACGGACGGCTGGCGCCCACTCTGCTCGCCGAGCCGCCCACCGACGCGGTCACCGTGCCGGAGCAGCCGCAGCCGTGGACCGGCGAGCGGCGGGCGCTGATCAACGCCTTCGGGGCGACCGGCACGCACGCCCATGCCGTCGTCCGCGCGCCCCTTCCCGAGGAGACCCCGGGCAGCGCGGCCGAGGACGGACGGGAGCACGCCGTCCTGGTGTCCGCCGCGACCCCGGAACGGCTGGTGGCCGCCGCCCGCCGCCTGGCCGAGACCGGGGAGCGGGACGTGCGCCGCATCGCCTACACCACCCAGACCGGGCGCGCCGCCCTCGCGCACCGGCTCGCCGTCGTCTGCCGTGACGCGGCCGGGCTGCGGGAGGGGCTGGAGGCGTTCGCGGCGGGCAGGGCGCATCCGTCCGTGCTCGCCGGAGGCTCCGGCGGGCGTCCGACCGGCGCGGAGGCCGAGGCGGCGGCCGCCTGGGTGGCCGGTCAGGACGTCGACTGGGCCCGGTTCTGGCCGGAGCCGCCCGGACGGGTCGCGCTGCCCGCCTACCCGTTCGAGGCCGAGCCGTACTGGATCGAACGGGCGGAGCCGGTCGCGTCGGAGGCCGCCGCCGGGGACATGGAGGACTACCTCAAGGGCGTCTACGCCGAGGTCTCGGGCATCGACGCCGACCGGCTGGGGACGCGGGTGCCGCTGGAGCAGTACGGGCTGACGTCGTCCCAGATCGTGGAGCTCAACGCGCGGCTGGAGCGGGACCTGGGCGAGCGGTCGCGCACGCTCTTCTTCGAGCACAAGGACCTGGCGGGGGTCGCCGCCGCCCTGTCCGCCAGAACCCCCGCCCCGCCGACGCCCCAGCCCCACCGATCCACCGACAACCCTGACAAAGCCGCCGACACCGCCGATGACGGCGTGATCGCCGTCATCGGGATCGCCGGGCGTTACCCCGACGCCCCCGACCTGGGCACGTTCTGGGAGAATTTGGCCGCCGGGCGGCACTCGCTCTCCCGCGTCCCCGCCGACAGGACCCGCGAGGGCTGGCCCGTGGACCTCATGTGGGGCGGCTTCCTCGACGGCGTCACCGACTTCGACCCGCTGCTGTTCGGCATCACCCCGCGCGACGCGGCCCTCATGGACCCGCAGGAGCGCGTCTTCCTGGAGGTCACCTGGGAGGCCCTGGAGGACGCCGGCTACCCCCGCACCCGCCTGCGCGACCGGCACGGTTCGAACGTCGCCGTCTACGCGGGTGTGATGTACAACGAGTACCCCTTCTTCGGCGTCGAGCAGAGCCTGCGCGGCAAGCCCCAGGACACGGGCGCGACGCTCGGCGGCGTGGCCAACCGCGTCTCCTACCACCTGGACCTCAAGGGGCCCAGCATGTCGGTCGACACGATGTGCTCGTCGTCGCTGGCCGCGCTGCACCTCGCGGTCCGGTCGCTGCGCCAGGGGGAGTGCGAGCTGGCGATCGCCGGCGGCGTCAACCTCAACCTGCATCCGAACAAGTTCGTCCAGCACGCGCGCATGCGGCTCACCGCCGGTGACCGGCGCTGCCACAGCTTCGGGGCGGGCGGCGACGGCTTCGTGCCCGCCGAGGGCGCCGGGGTCGTCCTGCTCAAGCCGCTGTCCGGGGCCAAGGCGGACGGCGACCGCATCCACGCCGTGATCAGGGGAACCGCCGTCGTGCACTCGGGCCGGACGAACGGCTGGGTGGTGCCGAGCCCCGTCGAGGAGGGCGAGCTCGTCGCCCGCGCGCTCGCCGACGCGGGCGTGGACCCCGCCGGGATCGGCTACCTCGAATGCCACGGCGCGGGCACCGCGCTCGGCGACCCCATCGAGATCAACGCCCTCATGCGGGTGTTCGGGCAGGTGGGGGCCGCGCCGGGCAGCATCCCGATCGGGTCGGTCAAGTCCAACCTCGGGCACGTCGAGTCGGGCGCCGGCATCGCGGGGCTCACCAAGATCGTGCTCCAGCTCCGGCACCGGCGGCTGGTGCCCTCCCTGCACGCCGACGAGCTCAACCCGGACATCGCCTGGGACGAGATCCCCTTCCGCGTGCAGCGCGAGGCGGCCGACTGGCCCGAGGGGCCCGGCGGCGCGCCCCGGCGGGCGGGCCTCAGCTCGTTCGGCGCCGGCGGGACGATCGCCCACGCGGTGATCGAAGAGGCCCCGCCCACCGCGACCGCCCTGCCCACCGTGACCGGCACGCTCGCCGCGACCGGCACGCCCACCGTGACCGGCACGCCCGACGACGGACCGCAGCTCATCGTGCTGTCGGCCCACGACGAGCGGCGGCTGCGGGCCATGGCGGGCCGGCTGGCCGGCCACCTGCGCGCGACGCCCGAGAGTCTCGCCGACGTCGCCCACACCCTCCGCATCGGACGGGAACCGCTGCGCGAACGGCTCGCGCTGGTCGTCGCGGACGTGGCGGAGCTGTGCGAACGGCTGGAGCGCTTCGCCCGGTCGGAGCCCGCCGACGTGCTGCGCGGCCGGACCCGTCCCGGCGCCCCGCCGTCCGGGTGGTCCGGCGACCAGCTGTCCGGACGGCCCGGCGACCTGCTGGAGCTGGGGCGGCACTGGGTGGACGGCGGCCACGTGGACTGGACGCCGCCGCCGGGCGCGCGGCTGGTGGGCCTGCCGTCGTACCCGTTCGACCGGATGCGGTGCTGGCCCTTCGAACCCGCCTCCGGCGCCCCGGAACCGGCCGTCGCCGAGACGCCGCTCTTCGAACGGACCTGGGCGCCGTCCGGGGAGCCTGCCCGTGACCCCGGGACGCTCGGCGGCGGGACCGTGGTGTGCCTGTTCGGCGACGCCTCCGAGGAGCTGGCGCGCTCGCTCGGCGACCAGGTCGTGCCCGTGGGCGCGGGCGACCCCGTCCCGGAGGAGTTCACCGGCTGGATCGACCTGCGCGACCTGGGCGAGGCCGACCCGGCGGGCGAGCTGGACCGGCTCGCCGTCCTGCGGGACGCCCTGGCCCGGCGCCGCCCGCTCCGGATCCTGCACGTCACCAGCGGCCTGCTGGACCTCGGCGGCGCGTCGCCGAGCCTGGCGGGGGCGCGGATGGCGGGGTTCGTGCGGATGCTCGCCGCCGAGTACCCGGCGGTCACGGCCACCGTGCTGGACAGCGACCGGCCCACGGCCGCGCAGATCGGCGCCGAATGGGCGGCCGCCGAGCCGTACGGGGAGGTCTGTTACCGCGACGGTGAGCGGTTCCGTCCCGATCTGCGGGAGTTGTCCGCGCCGTACGCCGAGCCGCGGCTCGACCCCGCGGCCGTCTACGTCGTGAGCGGCGGCACCAGGGGGCTGGGCGCGCTGGTGGCCCGCCACCTGGCCGATCGCGGCGCGCGCCGGCTCGCCCTGCTCGGCGCGCGTCCGCTGCCGCCGCGCGAGCAGTGGGACGGCTCCGGCGAGGAGGCCGTCGCCACCGTCCTCGACCTGGAACGCGCGGGCGCCCGGGTGGTCGTGCACACCGGGCCGCCGTCCGGGGTGGCCGCCTTCCTGGACGGCGTGCGGCGCGAGCTGGGCCCGATCGGCGGCGTCGTCCACTGCGCGGGACGCTCCAGCCAGGGCCGTCCGTCGCTGGCCCACAAGTCCGAGGACGACCTGCGGGCCGTGCTCACGCCCAAGGCCGACCTCCTGGAGGCGCTGGACGAGGCGTGCGCCGGGGACCGTCCGGCCTTCTTCGTCACCTTCTCCTCCGTGTGCGCCGCCGTGCCCGCGCTGGCCGCCGGGGTGGCCGACTACGCGGCCGCCAACGCCTTCCTCGACTACTGCACCGGGGTCAGGCGGCGGTCCGGGCGGACCGAGTTCCGGTCGGTCGACTGGCCGCAGTGGCGGGAGTCCGGCGGGGCGCGCGGCAAGCCGAACGTCGGCGAGGCCGTCGGGCTCGCGTCCCTCGGCGACCGGGAGGGGCTGCGGGTGCTGGACCGGGTGATCGGGTTGCCGCGCGGCGCGACCGTGCTGCCGTGCCCGCCGTCCGGCGCGTCCGTGGACGTCCCGGCGCTGATCCGGCTCCCCGAGCGGGCGGACCGCCACCCGGCCACCGCCCGCCCGGCCACCGCCCGCCCGGCCACCGCCCGCCCGGCTCCCGAGCCGGCGTGGACCGGTGGACCCGACTGGCTGGCCGTGCTGTTCTCCGAGACGATCGGCATCCCCGTGGACGCCCTGGACCCGACGGCGGAGTTCGGGGACCTCGGCGTCGAGTCGGTGATGCTGGCCGAGCTGGTGCAGCGCATCGAGGAACGGCTCGGGGAGAGCCTGGAGCCGTCGCTGCTGCTCGACCATCCGACGCTGGAGCAGCTCCGCGACCGCCTCGGCGTTCCGGAGCCGGCCGCCGACCGCGTGGACGTCCCCGAGCCGGCCGCCGACCGCGTGGACGTCCCCGAGCCGGACGCCGACCGTCCGGACGTTCCCGAGCCGACCGCCGTTCTCCCGGATGCCCCCGAGACGAGCGCGTGGAGGGAGGGCCGGGAGAGTGCGCCGGGCGGCGCCTCCGGGTCTGCCCTTCCGGGCGCCGAGGATCGCAGGATCGCGATCATCGGCATGGCCTGCCGGTTCCCCGGCGCCCCGGACGTGGCCGCGTTCTGGCGGAACCTCACCGAGGGCCGGTGCGACGTGCGCGAGGTGCCCGCCTCCCGCTGGGACCACCGCGAGCTGTACTCGCCCGAACCGGCCCTCGGCCGCAGCATCAGCAAGTGGGGCGGCTTCGTCGACGGCATCGAGGACTTCGACAACGACTACTTCGGCCTGGGCGAGGACGAGGCCCGCGCCCTCGACCCGGCCATCCGCATGTTCCTGGAGTGCTGCGCGGCCTGCCTGGCCGACGCCGGTTACGACCCCGCCGAACTGCGCGGACGCCGGGCCGGCGTGTTCGCCGGAGCCCGCATGTCCGACTACGGGCGCCGGGTCGGCGTCCGGCCGGGCGGGCTGGCCTCCGACCAGAACTTCATCGCGGCCAGGGTCGCCCACCACTTCGACCTGCGCGGCCCCAACCTCGTGGTGGACAGCGCCTGCTCCTCCTCGCTGGTCGGCGTGCAGCTCGCCGCGCAGAGCCTGCTCGCCGGGGAGGCCGAGGTCGCCCTGGCGGGCGGGGTGGAGGTGCTCCTGGACGAGAACGACTACCTCCAGCTCAGCGCGGCCAAGGCGCTGTCGCCCACCGGACGGTGTCACACGTTCGACGAGCGCGCCGACGGGTTCGTGCCGGGGGAGGGGTGCGGGGTCGTCCTGCTCAAGCCGCTGCGCGCGGCGCTGGCCGACGGCGACCGGGTGCACGCGGTCATCGAGGCGGTCGCGGTGAACAACGACGGCCGCACCATGGGCGTCACCACGCCCAACCCCGAGGCCCAGGCCGACGTGGTCCGCCGGGCCCTGGAGGCGGCCGGCCGCACGCCGGGCGAGATCGGCCTGATCGAGGCGCACGGCACCGGCACGCTCATCGGCGACCCCATCGAGCTGCGCGCCCTGACGCGGGTGTTCGCCGAGGGCGGCGGCGACCCGGGAACGTGCGCGATCGGCAGCGTGAAGACCAACATCGGGCACACGCTCAGCGCGGCCGGGATCGCCGGGTTGATCAAGGCGGCGCTGGCCGTCGAGCACGGGCGGATCCCGCCGACGTTGTCCTGCGAGCGGCCCAACCCGCGCTTCGACTTCGCCGCCTCGCCCTTCGAGCCCGCCACCGAGCCGCGGGACTGGCCCTCGCCCAGGGTCGCGGGCGTGAGCTCGTTCGGGCTCGGCGGCACCAACGCGCACCTCGTGCTGAGCGAGCCGGACCCGCCGCCGGGCGTGCGGCCGGAACGCGAGCCCGCCCCCGCACCCGTCTTCCGGCGCAGGCGCCTGTGGCTGGAACGCGACCCGGCCCCGGCCCGTGACACGGTTCCGGCTGGCGCCTCCGGCACCGGCACCGGTCCCGGTCGCGATCCCGGTCCGCCGGACGACGCCAGCTCGCTGCTCGACCTGAACATCACCACGGGGAGGCGCTGACTCCATGCCCGCGATCGAGTGTCACACCACGCTGAAGCACACCGACTTCATCATGCGGAACCACCGGGTGCACGACGTGTCCGTCATGCCCGGGGTGACGTTCCTCGATCTGGTGTTCCGCACGCTGATGGCGACCGGGCGCGACCCCGGGGAGATCGTCCTGCGCGAGGTGCTGTTCACCGAGGCGATCGTCACCAAGCCGGAGGCCGACCGGGAGATCCGCGTCACCGTCGACGGCGCCGACGTGCGGGCGGAGAGCCGCTGGAGCAGGGACGGGACGCCGCTGTCCGGCTGGCGGCGGAACTTCACCGGCAAGGTGGGCACGCCGACCGGCCCCGAGCCCGGCCCGATCGACCTGGACGCCCTCCGCCGCGGCGCCCGGCGGCACGGCGACATGGAGGACCTGTACGCCCGCGCCAGGGCCGAGGACATCAGCCACGGCGCCCCGATGAAATGCGCAGGACGGCTGCACCACGGCGACGGCTACCTGCTCGCCGAGCTGCGGCAGGACGCGCCCGCCCCCGGCCACGAGGGCTTCCACCTGCACCCCGCCCGGCTGGACGCGGCCACCCTGGCCGGGCTGGGCCAGACCCAGGCGTCGGGGCGGGAGCCGTTCATCCCCGTCTACATCGCCGAGTTCCGCGCGCCCCGGCGGCTCGGCCCGGCCTTCCACGTGTACGCGCCGCGCCCGGAGAGCATCGCGCCGTCCGGCGACGTGATCACCAACGACTTCGGCCTCTACGACGAGCGGGGGCGCTTCGTCGCCGGGTTCGGCGGGCTGTCGTGCAAGCGCATCAGGTCGCCGCGTCTGATCGAGCGGCTGCTCGACGACCCGGCCCGCCCGGAGCAGCCGTCCGCCACCGGCCACAACGGCTCCGGCGACCTGGTCGGCCGCCTGCGCGAGCTCGTCGCCGGGCCGCTCGGCCGCCCGCCCGGCGAGGTGCCCACCGGGACCGGCTTCTACGACCTCGGCCTGGACTCGGTCACGCTCGTGGACATCAGCGAACGGCTGGAGAAGATCGTCGGGCGGCGGCTCTACCCGACCCTGCTGTTCGAGTACGGCGACATCGACAGCCTCGCCGCCCACCTCTCCTCCGCCTACGACCTCACCCCGGGGGAGCCGGAGCCCGAGCCGGGCGAGACGCGCTGCTTCCGCGAGGTGTGGGTGCCGCAACCCGAGGACGGCGACGACCCCGGCGAGTACCGCGAGATCACCCCCGGCGCCCGGTACGACGGTTCGCGGCACCTGGTGATCCGGGCCACGCCGGGTGAGCCCGCCGACCCGTGCCTGGCCGTCTGGGAGACCGCGAAGGCCGTCCTCGCCGCGAAGCCGGAGCGGCCGGTCACCCTCACCTACGCCCACGCCGGCGACGACCCCGCCCACGAGGCCGTCGGCGCGCTGGCCAGGACGATCACCGCCGAGACCCCGCTGATCCGCTGCCGCAGCATCCGCCTGGACCCCGCCGACGCCCTCGCCCCCGCCCCCGCCTCCGCTGACGCCCCTGCCTCCTCCGACGTCTCCGCCTCCGCCGACGTGCTGCGGGACGCCTCCGCCGAGCCCGAGATCCGCTACGAGCACGGCGAACGCCTGGTGCGCCGCTGGCTCCCGGTCGAGCCGCCCGAGCAGCCCGAGCCCGGCGGGCGCGTCCCGATCAGGAAGGGCGGCGTGTACGTGATCGCCGGCGGGACGGGCGGCATCGGCCGCCTCCTCGCCGAGCACCTGGCACGCCGCCACCAGGCCACGGCCGTGCCGATCAGCAGGAACGCCGAGATCTCCGCCGACCTGACCGACCCGGACCAGGTCGAGCGCGCCCTCGCCACGGTCCGGGCGCGCCACGGCCGCATCGACGGCGTCGTCCACTGCGCGGGCGTCAACCGCGACGGGCTCTACCCGGGCAAACGGGCCGCCGACATCGAGGCCGTGGTGGCGGCCAAGGCCCTGAGCGTGCGCCACCTGGACGCCGCGACCAAGGACGACGACCTGGACTGCTTCGTGGTGTTCTCGTCGGTGTCGGCGTCGCTGGCCAACCCGGGGCAGGCCGACTACGCCTTCGCGAACGCGTACCTGGAGGAGTTCGCCCGGCGGCGGGCGGCGCGACGGGACCGGCCGGGCCGGACCCTGGCGATCGCGTGGCCGTACTGGGCCGAGGGCGGGATGCGGGTCGGGCCGGAGACGGTCGAGCGCGCCCGCACGGCCACCGGGATGGTCCCGCTGCCCACCGAGGCCGCCCTCGACGTGTTCGACCGCGCCCTGAGCGGCAGCGAGGACGTCCTGACGGTGCTGCACGGCGACGCGGACCGCGTCCCCACGCTGCTGCCGCCCGCCCCGCCGCAACCCTCGCCCCGCCCGGCCTCCCGGCCCGCGGCCGCCACGCCCCGCGCGGAGGCGCGGGCGGCGGGCGGCGGCGAGCCCGGCGAAGTGCGCGGCGACGAGCCCATCGCGGTCGTCGGGCTGGCCGGACGGTACCCGCAGGCCCCCGACCTGCGCGCCTTCTGGCGCAACCTGGCCGAGGGACGCGACTGCATCGAGGAGATCCCGGACGACCGCTGGAACCACGACGAGATCTACGACCCCGAGAAGGGCGCCCGTGGCAGGACGTACGGCAAGTGGGGCGGCTTCCTCGACGGCGTCGACCGCTTCGACCCCGCCTTCTTCGGCATCTCCCGCCGCGACGCCGAACGCATGGACCCGCAGGAACGGCTGTTCCTCCAGACCTGCTGGCACGCGCTGGAGGACGCCGGCCACCCGCCGGAGTCGCTGTCGGCGCAGAACGTCGGCGTGTTCGCGGGCGTGATGTGGAACCACTACCAGCTCGTCGAGGGCGGGGAGGGCGGCGTCGCCCCCACGGCCATGCACGCCTCCATCGCCAACCGCGTCTCCTACACCCTCGACCTGCACGGCCCGAGCATCGCGCTGGACACCGCCTGCTCCTCCTCGCTGACCGCCGTGCACCTGGCCGTCGAGAGCCTGCGGCGCGGCGAGTGCGACCTCGCCCTGGCCGGCGGCGTGAACGCGACCGTCCACCCGCAGAAGTACCTGCAACTCGCCCAGGGACACTGGCTGTCGGAGGACGGCCGGTGCCGCGCCTTCGGCGCCGGCGGCAGCGGGTACGTGCCCGGCGAGGGCGTCGGGGCCGTCCTGCTCAGGCCGCTCTCGCGGGCCCTGGCGGACGGCGACCACGTCTACGGCGTCATCGCCGCCACCGCCGTCAACCACACCGGCCGGACCAGCGGCGCCACGGTCCCGAGCCCGCGCTCGCAGGCCCAGCTCATCGGCACGGCGATCCGCAGGTCCGGCTGGGACCCGGCGAGCATCGGCTACATCGAGGCGCACGGCACCGGCACCTCGCTCGGCGACCCGATCGAGGTCGAGGGCATGCGCCAGGCCCTGCCGGAGGGCGCGGACTGCGCGATCGGCTCGGTCAAGTCCAACATCGGCCACCTGGAGGGCGCGGCCGGGATCGCCGGGCTGACCAAGGTGCTGCTCCAGCTCCAGCACGGGCAACTCGTGCCGTCCCTGCACGCCGACGAGCTCAACCCGAAGATCGACTTCGCCGCCACGCCCTTCCACGTGCAGCGCGCGCTCGAACCCTGGCCCCGCGCGGACGGCACGCCCCGGCGGGCCGGGGTCAGCGCGTTCGGCGCGGGCGGCACGAACGCGCACGTCCTGGTCGAGGAGGCGCCGGAGCCCGCTCCCGGGCCGGGCGCGGACGGGCCCTGCCTGGTCGTGCTCTCCGCCCGTACGCCCGAGGCGCTGCGCGACTACGCCCGCGCCTGGACCCGCTTCCTGGCGGAGACCGCCACGGCGGACGGCTCCCTCTCAAGCTCCCGGGGCGCCGTCGAACGGGTGGCCGCGCTGCTCGGCATCCCCGCCGACCAGCTCGACCCGGCCGACTCGCTGGGCGACCTCGGCCTCGACCCGGCCGCGCTGATCCAGCTCGGACAGGGCCTCTCGCTGGACGACACCGTCGCCGACCTGGCCGGGCCCGGCACGGCTCTGGCCGACCTCGCCTACACCTCGCAGGTCGGACGGACCGGCATGGCCGAGCGGCTGGCGCTCGTCGTGCGCGACGCGGCCGAGCTGCGGGACGGGCTGGAGGCGTACGCGGCGGGCGCGAACCCCGGCCCCGGCGTCTTCACCGGCTCCGGCGGCGAGGACGGCACGCCGTCGGCGGCGGACTGCGTCCGGCTGTTCCGGGCCGGACGGCTGGAAGAGGTGGCGGCCGCCTGGGCCGGAGGAGCCGAGGTGCCGTGGCGCGAGTGCCACGACGGCGGGCGGCTGGTCTCGCTGCCGGTCTACCCGTTCCAGGAGGAGAGCTGCTGGCTCGGCCGCTGGCAGCGCGCCACCACGACCTCCGAGCCGCCTGCCGAGCCGTTGTTCGAGTCACCCACCGGGCCGCCCGCCGTGGAGACGCCGGAGGAGCAGGCCGTGGAGCTCGTGCCGGACGGGGAAGGGCTGCGGTTCGAGGTGCTGCCCGACGGGGTGGCGCTGGTGGTGATGGGGGCCGGCGCGTCCATGTTCACCAGGGAGCTGATCGACGACCTCCAGGCCGCGTTCGCCGAGATCGCCGGGCGCGAGGACGTCAAGGCGGTCGTGCTCACCGGCAGCGGCAACGTCTTCAGCATGGGCGCCACCCCGGAGGCCCTGCGCACCCTCGCGGGCGGCGAAGGACGTTTCACGGACGTGCCCTTCCTGTACGAGGGGCTGCTGCGGTGCGACCGGCCGGTCGTCGCCGCCGTCCAGGGGCACGCGTCGGGCGGCGGGCTGGCCTTCGGGCTCTTCGCCGACCTCGTCATCATGGCGGCCGAGGGGGTCTACAGCGCCAACTTCATGAAGTTCGGCTTCACGCCCGGGATGGGCGCGACGTACATCCTGGAGGAGCGGCTCGGCCGGTCGGCGGCGCACGAGATGCTCTACACCGGCCGGTCCGTGACGGGTGAGGAGCTGGCCCGGCGGGGGGCCGGGGTGACCGTCCTGCCGCAGGACGCCGTGCTGAAGGCGGCGCTCAGGCACGCCCGCTCGATCGCCGCGCTGCCGCTGCCCGCCCTGCGGGCGCTCAAGTCCGAGCTGGCCGGACGGGTGCTCGACCGGCTGACCGCCGTCATCGCGGGGGAGTCGGGGATGCACGAGCGCGTGCTGGGGGAGGAGTCGCTGGCCCGCGTCGACGACTACTTCGCCAAGGTGGACACCTTCAGAGGCGACGCCCCGAAGGCGGACACGGGCAGAAGCGCGTCACCGAAGGCCCGTCCCGTGAAGGGGGGTTCTGCGAGGGGCGGGCCTGAGCCGGGGGAGGTGCGGCGGGTCATCGAGGGCACGCTCATGAGCCACCTCTACCTTCAGGCCCACGAGGTGGACGACTCGCTGAGCTTCAGCGAGATGGGGCTGGACTCGATCGGGGCCGTGGAGATCGTCCGGGACCTGAACCGGAGCTTCGGGCTCGACCTGGACTCCGTCGCCGTCTACGACCACCCGACCGTCCCCGCTCTGGTGGACGCCGTACGGGAGGCCGTGGCCGCCGACGGGCTGACCGTGCCTCCGCCACGTCCCGCCCCCGAGCAGCCGGTCCCGGAGGAGCGACCTTCCGTACCGAGGCAACCCACGCCCGCCGAGCGGGACGAGACGCCCGAACCGGGCGATCCGGAGGAGCGGGCGGGCCAGGTCCGGCTGCCCTCGCTCGACGGCGACCGCGCCGAGCCGGACACCACGACCGCCGAGCCTCCCGCGAACACCGGCACGGTCACCCTGGAGGCGGTGAGGCCCACCGAAGAGCCCCCCGCCCGTGAGGAGCCCACCCCCGCACGAGAGAAGGCGCCTGTCCGGGAGGGGGACATCGCCGTCATCGGCATGGCCGGGCGGTTCCCGGACGCGCCCGACCTCCGGACGTTCTGGCGGAACCTGGCGGACGGCCGGTGCAGCATCCGCGAGGTGCCCCCCGAGCGGTTCGACGTCTCGCGGGTGTACGACGCCGACCGCATGGCGCCGGGCCGGACGTACAGCAAGTGGGCCGCCATGCTCACCGACGTCGACGCCTTCGACGCGGCCTTCTTCAACATCTCGCCCCTGGAGGCCGAGACGATGGACCCGCAGCAGCGGCTGTTCCTCCAGGAGGCGTGGCACGCCCTGGAGGACGCCGGCTACGCCGCCAGGTCCGGCCGCAGACCGTGGGGGTGCTTCGTCGGCTGCGGCGCGGGCGACTACGCCGGCCTGCTGGCGGCGGCCGGACGCGACGACACCGGGCACGCCTTCCTCGGCAACGCCTCCTCGGTGCTGCCCGCGCGGATCGCGTACCTGCTGGACTTCGGCGGGCCGACCATGGCCGTGGACACCGCGTGCTCGTCCTCGCTGGTGGCCGTGCACCTGGCCTGCGAGAGCATCCGGCGCGGCGAGTGCGAGGCGGCGGTCGCGGGTGGGGTGGCGGTGATGAACACCCCGAGGATGCACATCTGGTGCAGCAAGGCCGGGATGCTCTCGCCCACCGGCACCTGCGCGCCCTTCGACGAGTCGGCCGACGGCATCGTGCTGGGCGAGGGCGTCGGCGTGGTCGTGCTGAAGCGGCTGGACCGGGCGCTGGCGGACGGCGACCACGTCCACGGCGTGATCCGGGCCAGCGGCGTCAACGGCGACGGCGCGAGCAACGGCATCACCGCGCCCAGCGCCTCCTCCCAGGCGGAACTGCTGACCGAGGTGCACCGGCGGGCCGGGATCCGTCCCGGCGCGGTGGACTACGTCGAGACGCACGGCACCGGGACCGAGCTGGGCGACCCGATCGAGGTCAAGGCGCTGGCGAAGGTGTTCGGCGCGGACCGCGAGCGCCCGTGCCGCATCGGCTCGCTCAAGGCGAACGTCGGCCACACCACTATGGCGGCGGGGATCGGCGGGCTGCTCAAGACCCTGCTGGCGTTGCGGCATCGGCAGTTGCCGCCGTCGCCGGGGTTCGTCCGGGCCAACCCGAAGATCGACTTCGCGGACGGCGCGCTCGAAGTGGTCACGGAGCTGTCGCCCTGGACGCCCGGCCGCTCCGGCGAGCGGGTCGCGGCGGTGAGCAGCTTCGGCTTCAGCGGGACGAACTGCCACGTCGTGGTCGCCGAGCCGCCCTCCCGCGAACCGCGGGCCGGCGGCCGCGAGGACGTCGTCGTCCCCCTGTCGGCCTCGGACGAGCAGGCCCTGGCCCGGCTGCGCGCCGGACTGGCCGGCCACCTCGACGCCCACCCGGAGCTCGACGTGCGCGACGTCGCCCGCACGCTCGCCGTGGGCAGGCCGCACCTGGCCGGGGCCCGGTGCGCGTACGTGGCCGGGGACCTCGCCGACCTGCGCGGCCAGCTGCGCGACGGCGCCCGCCCGGCACGCGGTGAGGCGGGACGCCTCGCCGAGCGGTACACCGGCGGCGACGACCTCCCCTGGGACGACCTGACGGCGGGCGGGCGGCGGGTGCCGCTGCCGGGATACCCGTTCGCGGACGACCGGCGCCACTGGATCGGCGGCGACGACCACCCCGCCGGGCCCGGCGACGACCACCTCGCCGGGCCCGCCCCCGGGACGTGGATCCGCCCCGACGACCGGCTGGTCGCCGACCACCGGATCGGCGGCACCCCCGTGCTGCCCGGCGTGGCCTTCCTGACGATCGCCGCCGAGCGCGGCGGGCTGTCCGGTCCGGTGCGCTTCGAGCGGGTACGGTGGCTGCGCCCGTTCGAGGTGCGCGAGGCCCGCGCCCTGGACGTGGTCGTGCGCGACGACGGCGGCTTCGAGCTGGACGGGCACGCCCGCGGCACCCTGCGGACCGGCGACGGCGCACTCGGGCGGCTGGACGTCGCCCAGGTCGAGGCCCGTTGCGCGGACAGCCGTCCGGCCGACGACCTCTACCGCGCCTTCGACCGCGCCGGGCTGCACTACGGGCCCGGGTTCCGGGTGCTGCGCGAGGTCCGCGTCGGCGACGGCGAGGCGCTCGGCGTCCTGCGCGACGGCGCGCGCTGGGAGGCGCTGCTGGACGGCGCGCTCCAGACCGTCGCGGCGCTGCGTCCCGAGGGCGGTGAGCCCGCGATGCCGTTCAGCGTGGAGTCGGCCGAGCTGGACGGCCCGATCACCGGCCCCGCCCACGCCCACGTGACCGACGAGGGCCGGGACGGGTACACGGTCCGCCTCGCCGACGCCGCAGGGCGGGTCAGGGCCGAGTTCCGGGGGGTCGTCCTGCGGACCCGGCCGAGCCGCCCGGCGGACAGCATGATCTTCGCCCCCGTCTGGCGCCGGACCGAGGCCGCCACCGAGCCCGGTGCGGGCGGCGGCCGGGCTCTCGTGCTGCACACCCCCGCCGCCGAGCCGCTGGCCCGCGCCCTCCTGGACACCCACGAGGACGGCCGCCTGGCCCCGCTCGCCTCGCCCGCGACGCCGGAGGAACGGTACGACACCGTGTACGTCCTCGCCCTGCCCGACCGCAGCGGCCCGCCCGCCGACGACCCCACCACCCATGACGTGTTCCGCCTGGTCAAGCGGCTTTCCGAGCAGGGGCGCGGCGGCTGGAGCCCCACGGTGAAGGTGGTCGTCGCCGGAGCCGTGCGGGTCGGGGACGAGGAGATCGTCCCGCACGCGGCCGGTGTGATCGGACTGACCAGGGCGGTGGCCGCCGAGCACCCGCACTGGACCGTCGCCGTCATCGACGTCGGCGCCGCGCCGCAGCCGCCCGCCGACCTCGCCCGCCTGGTACGCGCCGAGAGCTGCGCCGACGAGCTGGTCGCCCTCCGCGACGGCCACCGCCACCTCCGCGCCCTGGAACCCCTGCCCCTGACCGCCGGACGCAGTCCGTACCGGGACGGCGGGGCCTACCTGATCGTGGGCGGGACCGGCGGCCTCGGACGCACCCTGAGCAGGCATCTGGCCGCCACCGCGGGGGCGCGGCTGGCCCTGGTCGGGCGGCGCGAGATCAGCCCCGAGATCCGCGAGCAGCTGGCCGAGATCGAGTCGCTCGGCGGCCAGGCCGTGTACCTGCGGGCCGACGTGGCCGACCGGGCCGCGTTCGGCAGGGCCGTCGAGGCGGCGCGGCAGCGGTTCGGCGAGCTCCACGGCGCCTTCCACGCCGCTCTGGTGCTGCGCGACATGACGCTCGCCAACATGGACGACGACGCGTTCGCCCAGGTGCTCGCGCCCAAGGTCGCCGGTGCCGCCGTCTTCGCCGAGGCGCTGGCGGGCCTGCCGCTCGACTTCCTGGCCTACTTCTCCTCGGCGGCCTCGTTCGTCGAGGTGGGCGGGCAGGCGAACTACGCGGCCGCCAGCACGTTCGAGGACGCCTACGCGCTGAGCCTGTCCGACCGGCCGGTCAGCGTGATCAACTGGGGTTACTGGGGCAGCGTCGGCGCGGTCTCCGGCGGCGGCTACGACGGCCGGTTCGCCGAGCTGGGCATCGGCTCGATCGAGCCGGAGGAGGGCATGGCGGCGCTGGCGTCCGTCCTGGGCTCGGGCGCGCGGCAGGCGCTCGTCGTCAAGGCGGAGCCGAAGGGCCTGGCCCACATCGGCGTCCGCACCCCGGACGCCGCCGCTGAGCCCGGCCGGACCGGCGAGCCCGGTGAGCTGGAACGGGCGCGGACGGCGTTCGCCGCTCTGGACGACCTGGCCCGCGGGCTGCTGCACCGGTCGGCCGACCGGGTGAGGGCCGTCGAGAACGTGCGCGCGGACCGCGGACGGCTGCGCGCCGCCGTGTTCGACCTGCTGGACGGGCCCGCGCCGCAGACGTCGCCGGCGGACGTGCTGGCCCGCTTCCCCGACCTGGAGCCGCACGTCAAGCTGCTGACCGCCTGCGTCGAGGCGCTGCCCGGCGTGCTGGCGGGCGAGCGCGACCCCATGGAGGTGCTGTTCCCCGGCGGCTCGATGAGCCTGGTCGAGCAGGTCTACAAGGGGCAGGCGGTCTCGGACCACTTCAACCGGCTGCTGGCCGGTGAGGTCGCCCGCGGCGGCCCCCGCCGCGTCCTGGAGATCGGCGCCGGTACGGGCGCGAGCACCGGCTTCGTGCTGGACGCCCTCGAAGGCCAGGACGTCGAGTACACCTACACCGACGTCTCGCCCGGGTTCCTGCGCCACGGCGAGCGGGAGTTCGGCGCGCGCCGCCCGGACCTCGTGCTCGCCCTCTTCGACGTGGAACGCGACCCGGCCGAGCAGGGCTTCGAACCCGGGACCTACGACGTCGTGCTGGCCACGAACGTCCTGCACGCCACCGCCGACGTCGGCCGGACGCTGCGCAACGCCGCCGCGCTGCTGCGTCCCGGCGGACGGTTGCTGGTCAACGAGGTGACCAGGGCGGCCGACTTCCTGACCCTCACGTTCGGGCTGACCCCGGGCTGGTGGCGCTTCACCGACGAGGAGCTGCGCCTGCCGCACAGCCCGCTGCTCGGCGCGCCGCAATGGCAGCGGGCGTTCCGGGACGCCGGTCTCACCCCCGCCCGCACCCTGGGCATCCCCGGCACGCCCGTCGCGGAGCTCGACCAGTGCGTCCTGGTGGGCGAGACGGCGGCCGCCACAGCTCCCGGCACCGGCGCCCGCGGCTACGTCAAGCGGGTGTTCGCCGAGGTGCTCAAGTACGGGAGCACCGATCTGGACGAGCGCGCCACCTTCGAGACGTTCGGCATCGACTCGCTGGTGAGCCAGAACGTCATCCACCGGTTCGAGCAGGACCTGGGGCCGCTGCCGTCCACCCTGCTGTTCGAGAACCTGACGATCGAGGAGCTGGCCGCGTACCTGGAGAACGAGCACGGCGAGCGCCTGCGCGCGGCCCTCGGCCAGGAACCCGCGCCGGAGGAGCCGGCGCGGCCCGCGCCGCGCCGCGAGCCCGCCGCGCAGGCCCTCGACATCGCCGTGGTCGCGGTGACCGGCCGCTACCCGGCCTCCCCCGACCTGGACGCCTTCTGGAGCAACCTGGCGAAGGGCGCGAACTGCATCACCGAGGCGGACCGCTTCGACCTGGACGCCCTGTACGACCCCAAACGCGGACGCAAGCAGCGCACCTACAGCAAGTGGGGCGGCTTCATCGAGGGCGTGGAGCAGTTCGACGCGCCCTTCTTCGGCATCCTGCCGCGCGACGCCGAGATCACCGACCCGCAGGAACGCCTGTTCCTGGAGACCGCCTGGACCCTGCTCGAAGACGCCGGCTACCTGAGCGAGCACACCAGGCAGCCGAGCACCGGCGTCTTCGTCGGCACCATGTACGGCTCCTACGGGCGCATGGCGGCGGCCGAGGGCTGGCCGGAGGGCAGGTTCGCGGGGGCGCACTCGGCGTACTGGTCGATCGCCAACCGGGTGTCGTACTTCTTCGACCTGCGCGGGCCGAGCCTCGCCGTCGACTCGGCCTGCTCGTCGTCGCTGACCGCGGTCCAGCTCGCCTGCGAGAGCCTGCGGCGCGGCGAGTGCGCGCAGGCCATCGCGGGCGGCGTGAACCTGATCCTGCACCCCGCCCACTTCGTGGCGCTCTGCTCGCTGAACATGCTCGCCGCCGACGGCGCCTGCAAGGTGTTCGACGAGGCGGCGGACGGGTTCGTGCCGGGGGAGGGCGTCGGGGCGGTGCTGCTCAAGCCCCTGGCCGACGCCGAGCGGGACGGCGACCGGATCTACGGCGTCATCAAGGGCGCCTTCGCCAACGCCGGAGGGAAGACCGCCGGGTACACCGTGCCCAATCCGAGCGCCCAGGCCGACCTGGTCACCGAGGCGGTCCGGCGGGCCGGGCTGGACCCGCGGACCATCTCGTACGTCGAGGCCCACGGCACCGGCACCGCGCTCGGCGACCCCATCGAGATCGCCAGCCTGACCCGGGCCTTCGCCTCCCAGGGCTTCGCGGACGGGGACCGCGTGGACCGGATGGTCGGCTCCGTCAAGGCCAACATCGGGCACCTGGAGGGGGCGGCGGGCATCGCCGGGCTGACCAAGGTGCTGCTGCAGTTCCAGCACGGCCAGGTGGCTCCCTGCGCGAACCTGGAGACGCCCAACCCCAAGATCGACTTCACCGCGTCCCCCTTCCGGCCGCCGGACCGGCTGACCGACTGGCAGCGGCCCTTCCTGGACGGCGAGACGTTCCCGCGCCGGGCCGGGGTCAGCTCGTTCGGCGCCGGCGGGGCCAACGTGCACGTCGTCCTGGAGGAGTACGTGCCCACCGCCGGGACGCCGCCGGAGCCCGCCGACGCGGGGGAGCAGGTGATCCTGCTCTCGGCGCGTACCCGCGACCAGCTCCGCGCCATGGCGGGCCAGGTCGCCGACGTCGCGGCGAGCGGGCGGGCGGGGCTGGCGGAGCTCGCGTACACCACTCAGGTGGGCCGCGCCGAGCTGCCCGAACGGCTCGCCGTCCGGGCTGCCACCCTGGACGAGCTGGCCGCCCGGCTGCGTTCGTTCGCGGGCGACGGCGAGGCCGAGGGCGTCCTCGTGGGGACGGCGGAGCCCGGCGCAGGCCAGGCTCCGCCGGAGGACGGCGCGGAGGGGCTCGGGGCCGGATGGGTCGCGGGGGCCCGGGTGGACTGGGCCGCCAACTGGCCCACCCCCCACCCGCGCCGCGTGACCCTCCCGCCCTACCCCTTCGACCGCCGCCCCTACTGGCTCCCCACCACCCCTGCCGACCGACCCAGCCCCATGCCCCGGCCTCCGGCCCCTCAGCCGATGCCCGCCGACGCGGCCGCCTCTCAGACGGGCTCCGAGCTCGCCGCCGGGCCGGTGTCCGATCAGGGAGCGGGGGAGGCCGCCGACGGGCGTTGCACCTACCTGCGGCCCCGCTGGACACCCGCCGCACTCCCCGAAGGACCCAGGGGACCGGAAGCCCTTCTGGTGATCACCGACGACGACCGGCTGGCCGAAGCGCTCGGCGGCGCCCAACTCCGCCCCGGCGACGCCTTCCCACCGGACGATCCCCCCGAACACGCCGCCCGACAGTTCGGCGACCTGGGCCGGACGCCCGACGCCATCGTGATCGCCCCCTCGGACGCGTTCCCCGGGACCGCCGCCTTCGACGCCCTGCTGCGCACGGCCACCGCCGTCCTGCGCGACGGGGGCCCGCTCAGGGTGGTGGTGTCCGCCGCGACCGGCGAGCCGCACCACACCGCCCTGGCCGCCGCCCTGAGGACGCTGGCCCTGGAGCACACGGCGTTCAGCGGCGTGTGCGTCACCGGCGCCACACCGGCGCAGGTCGCGGCCGAGCTGCGGGCGCCCGCCGCCGGAACCGCTCCCGAGCAGCGGGTCTCCGAGGTCGCCTACCGCGACGGCGTCCGCCTGGTGAAGGGCATGGAGCCGTACGAGCCGCCGCCGCCCGGGCTGGACGTCCGGCCGGACGGCACGTACCTGATCACCGGCGGCGCCGGGGCCATCGGGCTGGCGTTCGCCCGCTTCCTCGCCGGGCGCGGGGCGGCGAAGCTGGTCCTGACCGGACGCTCCGAGCCCGGCGACGACATCGAGCGCCGGATCGCCGGACTGCCCGCCGTCTACGTGCGCGCCGACGTGTGCTCGGCCGCCGACCTGCGTGACCTGCGCGACCGGTACGGCCCCTTCCACGGCGTCATCCACGCCGCCGGGATCCACCGGGACGCGCGGGCCGTGCGCAAACGTCCCGAGGACACGCGGGCCGTGCTGGAGCCCAAGATCCTGGGCACCGTCCTGCTGGACGAGGCCCTGCGCGGCCAGCCGCTGGACTTCCTGGCGCTGTTCTCGTCGGTGGCCGCCGAGACCGGCAACATCGGGCAGATCGACTACGCCTACGCCAACGCCTTCCTCAACCACTTCGCCGAGCGGCGCGCGCGGCTCGGGCACGGCAGGACGCTCGCCGTCGGCTGGCCGCTGTGGGAGGAGGGCGGCATGAAGGTGGACGACGCCACCCGCCGGCTGTTCGAACGCCGCTGGGGCAGCGTCCCGATGAGCACCGCCGCCGGGCTCGCCGCCTTCGCCCGAGGGCTGGCCGGAGCCGAGACGAGCTTCGCCGTGGTCGAAGGCCCCGCCGAGCCCGCCCCCGAACGGTCCCAGCCGCCCGCGAACCCCGAATCCGAGGTTATGGAGATGAGTGAGCCCATGTCCGCGACGGAGACGACCGGGTCCGACGACCATCTGATCGAGGCGGTCCGGGCGGAGCTGCGTCGCGCGGCGGCCGGATTCCTGCTGGTGGGCGAGGAGCACGTGGACCTCGACGCCGAGCTGATGGACATGGGGTTCGACTCGATCTCCA
Organism: Nonomuraea sp. NPDC050227; assembly: GCF_044459705.1. NCBI lineage: Bacteria > Bacillati > Actinomycetota > Actinomycetes > Streptosporangiales > Streptosporangiaceae > Nonomuraea > Nonomuraea sp. NPDC050227. The sequence goes on from NZ_JBITJF010000021.1 coordinate 101,813, forward strand.
TGGCCGAGCTGGTGGACCAGGTCAACGAGCGGTACAAGCTCGACCTGCTGCCGACCGTGCTCTTCGAGGCCACCGACCTGAACACCTTCTGCGACCACCTGCTCGCCGAGCACCCGGCCGAGATCGCCGCCGCCCACACCCCACCCGCCCCCGCCACCACCTCGCCCGCCCCCGCCACCCCATCCGCCCCCGCCGCAGAACCTCCCGCCGCCCCCGCCGGGCGGCAGGAGGACGCCGAGCCAGGCCCGGCGCCGGAGACCGTGACCTCGCCCCCACGGCCCGGCGCCGGGGCCTCCCCGACCGCCCCCGACAACCCACCGACCACAGGGACCAGCACAGGGACCGGCACGACGGCTGGGAGTGCGACGGAAAAGCCCGCGACGGGTGGCATCGCGATCATCGGCATGGCGGGCATGCTGCCCGGCTCCGCCGACCTGGACGACTTCTGGCGCCACCTGACCGAGGGCCGCGACCTGACCCGCCCGGTCCCCGAGGACCGGCGCGAGCTGCGCGAGAACCCCGAGACGGCGAACGTCCGCGCCGGCTTCCTCGACGACGTGCGCTCCTTCGACGCCGCGCTGTTCGGCATCTCGCCCAAGGAGGCGGCGATGATGGACCCGCAGCAGCGGCTGTTCCTGCAGACCGTCTGGCGGGCCGTCGAGGACGCCGGTTACCGCCCCGCCGACCTGGCCGGCACCAGGACCGGCCTGTTCGCGGGCGTGTCCGCGTGCGACTACGACGACCTGCTGCGCGAGCACGGCGTGCCGGTCGAGGCCCACACGGCCAGCGGCGTGGCCGACTGCATCCTGGCCAACCGCGTCTCCCACCTGCTGGACCTGCGCGGCCCGAGCGAGGCGGTCGACACGGCCTGCTCCAGCTCCCTCGTCGCCCTGCACCACGCGGTACGCGCCATCGAGGACGGCGAGTGCGACGCGGCCATCGCCGGCGGCGTCAACCTGACGCTCAGCCCGGGGCTCTACATCGCCTTCGCCAAGTCCGGGATGATCAGCGAGGACGGCGTCTGCAAGACGTTCGACGAGCGCGCCGACGGCTACGGCCGGGGCGAGGGCTGCGGAGCCGTCCTGCTCAAGCCGCTGCGGACGGCGCTGGCGGACGGCGACCAGATCCTCGCCGTGATCAGGGGCAGCGCGGTCAACCACGGGGGGCGGGCCAGCTCGCTCACCGCGCCCAACCCCGAGGCGCAGGCGCGCGTGCTGGTCGACGCCTACCGCAAGGCGGACGTCGATCCCGCCCGCGTCAGCTACATCGAGGCGCACGGCACCGGCACCAGGCTCGGCGACCCGATCGAGATCGAGGGCATGAAGAAGGCGTTCGCCCGGCTGTACGCCGACCGGGGGCGGCCCGCGCCGGACGTCCCGCACGTCGCGCTCGCCACCGTGAAGACCAACATCGGCCACCTGGAGGCGGCGGCCGGCATCGCCGGGCTGCTCAAGGTGCTGCTCTGCATGCGTCATGGGGCGCTGCCGCCGACGATCCACTACGAGCGCCCCAACCCGTACGTGCGGCTGGAGGGCAGCCCGTTCACCATCAACACGCGGCTCACGCCGTGGGACGGGCCGGACCGGGTGGCGGGGGTCAGCTCGTTCGGCTTCGGCGGCACGAACGCGCACGTGGTGCTGGAGGCGTACCGGCAGCAGGCCCCGCCGGAGAAGGCGGGGGAGCCGCGGGTGCTGGTGCTGTCGGCGGCCCGCCGGGAGGCCCTGGAGGAGTACGCGCGGAACGTCGCCCGGTACATCCGGGAACATCCGGAGATCGGCCTCGACCGCATCGCCTGGACCCTCCAGAACGGACGCCGCCACCTGTCCGAACGGCTCGCCGTGGTGGTCAGCGATCGCGAGCAGGCGGTACGGGCGCTGAGCGGCGAACCGGCGGGCGTGCACAGGGGCACCGCCCGCAGGGACGCCCCGGCGCCGTGGGGCACCGGGCCGGAGGACCTCGCCGAGGCGTGGGTCTCCGGCAGCGAGGTGGACTGGCAGGGGTTGTGGCAGGGGCCGCGCCCGGTGCGGGTCTCGCTGCCCGGCCCGCCCTTCGCCCGCGTCGAGCACTGGTTCACCGCACCCGAGCCGTCCCGCGCCGCCGCCCCGGCCGCTGCGCCCTCCACCGTGCCGTCCGCCGCGCCTTCGGACGGCGCGGTCGTGCGGCGGACCAGCGACGGGAGGGTGCGCCTGCGCGCCGCCAAGGGCGGCCGCACGCCGGACGCCCCCGCTCCGGCCCCCGCCGCCGAGCGGGCGGAGGCCGCGCGGCTGGACGAGACGCCGGTCGCGCCCGCCGGAAGCGCCGGCGGGCCCGCCGGGGTGGAGGAGATGCTGCGCGAACGGCTCTCCACGATCCTGGACGCCGACCCCGCCGGCGTGGACGTGGACACTCCCTTCGAGGAGCTGGGACTCGACTCCATCTTCCGGATGGAACTGGTCAAGGCGATCAACACCGCCTTCTCCCTCGACCTCCAGGCAGCCGAGCTGTACGAGTACGACACGGTGGACCGGCTGGCCCGCGCCGTCGAATCAGCCATCACCGACTCCGCCCCCACCCAAGAACCGCAACCGAAACCCGCCCCGAAGCCCGCCACCGAACCGACGTCGAAGCGCACCACCGAACCGGCCCCCAGACCGGCCCCGAAACCCGCGCAAAAGGCCGCAGAACCGGCCCCGAAGCGCCCCCGCACGCCCGAGCAGGCGCAGGAGCCCGGCCCAGCGCGAGCCAAGGCCCCGCGGCAGGCGCGAGGGAAGGCAGGCACCCTGGAGGACCAGCTCGCGGACCTGGTCGGCGCGATCATCGAACGCCCGCTCGACCCCGCCCGCAGCTTCGCCGACAACGGCCTGACCTCCTTCGAGATGCTGCGCGTGGTGAGCGTCCTGGAGAAGCAGGTCGGCGCGCTGCGCAAGACCCTCCTGTTCGACCACCCCACGCCCGCCGACCTGGCCGCCCACCTGCGCGACGAGCGCGGCACAGAGTTCGTACAGCCCCCGGAGCAGCCGGACGGACCGGCCCCGTTCGAGACGAGGACGCGCGACGGCGAGCCGGCCGTGCTGCTGAAGCGGGACCTGCACCGGCACCCGGACCTGCGGGACCTGGTCGCGGACATCGACCGCCGCCACGCCAAGGAGGGCGGCCTGGCCGGACGCGACATCGCGCCGCTGGCCTTCATCGGCTCGGCGCGCAAGGGCTACCTGCACGTCTCCGAGAACGGCGGCAACCTGCTGGCCTGGAGCTACGCCGGCTCCGAGGAGTACTTCCAGGAGCTGGTCGAGGAGTACACCGCCTACGCGCGGGCGCGCGGCCTGCGGCCGAACTTCCTGTCCCTCCTCCCGGTGCGCGAGGTGGCCGGGGAGCCGTACAGCGCGACGCCGTTCGGGGCCGTGCAGCGGCTCGACGACCTGGGCTCCTTCACGCTGAAGGGCGGCCGGATGGAACGCCTGCGCTACATGGTGCGGCGCTTCTGCAAGGCCGGCGAGTGCCGGACGGTCGAGTACCGCTCGGGCGAGGACCCCGCGATGGACCGCAGGCTGGCCGGGCTGGTGGACGAGTGGGCCGGCCGCAAGCAGATGGTCAACCCGTACGTGTCGGTCGTCCGGCGGGAGATCGAGGAGGGCCGCCTGGACGGCAGGCACCGCGTCTTCGTCACCTACCTGGACGACGAGGTGGCCAACGCCGTCGTCATCACGAAGATCCCGTCGGAGAACGGCTACCTGCTGGACGTCGAGTTCTACCCCAAGGGCATGCCGCTCGGCGGGCTGGAGTTCACGATCGTGCAGATCATCGAGCGGCTCGTGGAGGAGGGCTGCACGATGTTCAGCTTCGGTGCCAGCTTCGGCGTGGAGACGGAGGAGTCGGCCAACGCCGCCCCGGACGTGCGCCAGGCGCTGGACGAGCTGCGTTCGGCGGGCATCTTCGGCGAGGGGAACTTCCAGTTCAAGAACAAGTTCCGGCCGGTGAACGTGCCCATCTACCTGTGCCAGCCGGAGGGGGAGGACCGCACGCCGGTCTCGGAGATCATCCTCATGATCGCCGACCCGGACCTGCGCCCCGCCACCACCGAGGAGCCGGCCGAAGCCAAGCCCGAAGCCAAGCCCGAAGCCAAGCCCGAAGCCAAGCCGACAGCGGACATGCCGGACATGGCCGGACTGCTGAACCGGTACGGCGGCGAGCCGGCCCGCGTCCCCGCCCACCACGTCACCACCGACCTGATCACCGATTCCTGGGCCGAGCTGGACGCCCCCTGGATCGCCGAGCGGCTGCGGCGCCTGACGGAACGGTCGGCCGCCCGCCCGGACACCGAGATCGACGGCCTGCCGTTCCCCTTCGTCGTCCCGACGGGCTCCGGCCGGGCGGCCGAGGCGCTGCTGTGCCGGTCGTGGCCGGGCCGGCGCGGGCGGGTGCTGCACAACGGCCTGTTCCCGACCTGGTTCCTGAGCCTGGCCGACAACGGCTTCAAGCCGGTCGAGCTGCCCGGCGGCCCGGAGATCGACGTCGAGGCGCTGGAGGCGGAGCTGGCCGGGGACGAGCCGGTGTCGTTCGTCTGCGTGGAGGTGGCCAACAACGCGGCCGGCGGCGCGCCGACCTCGCTGGCCAACCTGCGCGCGGTCAAGGAGGCCGCGGCGGAAAGAGGCGTCCCGCTGGTGATCGACGGCGCCCGCGTGGTGGACAACGCGGTGGCGGTGGCGGACGGCCGGGACGTGTGGGAGGTCGTCGGCGAGCTGCTCGAACTGGCCGACAGCGCCACGATCAGCCTGTCCAAGGACTTCGGGGTGCCGTTCGGCGGCCTGCTCGCCACCCGCGACGACGCCCTGCGCGAGCGGGTCGCCGAGCGGCTGGAGACCTGGGGCAGCGACGTCGGCCTGGCCAACCGCCGGATCATGGCGGCCGCCCTGGAGGACCGCGAGACGGTGGCCGACCAGGTCCGCGCCCGGACGGACGCGGTGGCGGCGCTCCGGCAGGGCCTGTCGGAGGCGGGCGTCGCGCTGGAGGGCCCGCCCGGCGGTCACTGCGTGCTGCTGAAGGACGCCGACCACGTGCGCATCTTCCGTGAGACGGGCATCAGGGGCGCTCCGCACTTCGGCCGCGAGGGCGTGGTGCGCCTGGCGGTGCCGGTCGGCCTGAGCGTCGAGGAGGCCAAGGACGCCGCCGCCCGCCTGGGCGCCCTCCTCGGCGCCGACGCCCCGCAGGCCGCCCGTCCCAAAGGCCGGAAGAGCGAAACCCGGGCTGCCAAGACGAGCAACCCCGACAACCCCAACCTGGCGATCCTCCGCGAACACCACCCCGACGTCGAGCACGAGATCGTCACCACCGCGGACGGCGACGTCGAGCTGTTCAGCGCCGGCTCAGGACCGGCCCTGCTGCTCATGCACCCGTTCAACATCGGCGCCGGCGTCTACGCCCGCCAGTTCGAGGGCCTGGCCCACCGCTACCGGGTGACGAGCGTGCACCACCCGGGGGTCGGCGCGACCACGGCCGCCGCCGACCTGTCGCTCAGCGGCCTGGCCCGGCTCTGCCACGACGTGGCGGGCGGCCCGGCGCACGTGGCCGGGGCGTCGTTCGGCGGGCTGGTCGCCCTGGCGTACGCGCTCGACCATCCCGACGACACCGAGTCGCTGATCCTGATCGGCAGCTCCTGCCGCATCGGCAACCGGGTCGGCGACATCGACAAGCTGGAGGTGGTGGCCACCCAGGACTTCGACCGGGTCATCGAGGGCAGCGGGTCCAAGCGGCTGCGCAAGCGGCGGGACGCCCTGATGCGGCTGCTGCTGCGCGCCGAGAGCATGGCCCCGCAGGTCGGCCTGCGCTACCTGGACGTGTTCGCCGAACGCCCGGACCTGGACGACCGGCTGCCGGAGATCCGGGCGCGCACGCTGATCGTCCAGGGCCGGTACGACACCGTCATCCCGGCCAAGACCGCGCACCTGCTGCACGCCCTGATCCCCGACTCCCGGTACGAGGAGATCCCCGACGCGGGTCACTTCCCGCAGCTCACCAGCCCCGACCACGTCAACCGGCTGATCTGCGAGTTCCATGATGAACAGAATTGACGACAGCACCGTGACCAGGACCGAGCTGGTCAAGCCAGGGATGTGCGGGCCCAGCTCGCTGTTCATGGGCGAGGTCGGCGACTGGACCTGGGACACGGTCAGCGCGCTGTGCGGCACGAACGCCTTCGACGCGCGCAACGCCGCCGGCGACCCGACGTACCTGTCGTTCTACTACTTCCACGTCAGGGGCAGCCGCGACCTGCACGTCAACGCGCTGACGTTCGGCGACGAGCTGGAGGTCACCTCCCGGCTGTTCGGCTTCGGCAGCGAGTCGGTGCTGGCCCTGCACCGGATCGGCCGCGGCGGCGGCCGGACGGGCGAGCTCGACCCCGACCGCTTCTACGCCTTCGACGACCCCGGCTGCATCTACGTCGAGACCTTCAACCGCTGGATCTCGCGCAGCGCGCCCGGCAGCAACGAAGGGCTGGTCAAGTCGTCGCCGGTGGACTTCAGGCACGAGCACCTGCCGACGCTGCCCGGCGCGTACTCGCCGCGGAAGATCTACGGCCACGCGCGGAGCACCGGCACGTTCCTGGCCCGCAAACCGGACGACCCGGTCACGTTCACCGCCGACTACCCGGTGGAGCCGTCCAGGGACCTCAACGGGGTGGGCCTGCTCTACTTCGCCTCCTACTTCGCGATCGTCGACTGGGTGCTGCTGCGCTTCTGGCGCAGCCGGGGGATCGGCGTCGCCGACTTCCTCCGGCGGGTCGTGCTCGACCAGCGGCTGTGCTACCTGGGCAACGCGAACGCCGACTCGGTGCTGCGGGTGAGCCTGGAGTGCTGGCCGGCGCCGGAGGACGAGAACGAGGAGATCGTCAACCTCGTCATGGAGGACCGGGGCCGCACGATCGCGGTCAGCACCCTGCGCGTTCTCAGGAGGGGAGACACCGATGACGACGCGTGAACACGTCGAGGGCGTCGTGCACAAGACGATCGACGAGATCCTGCCCGGCGTCGAGATCGACGGCCGGGCGCACCTGAAGGACCTGGGCGCGGACTCCGTGGACCGGGTCGAGATCATCCTGGCCGTGCTCGACCGGCTCGGCGTGCGCGAGCCGCTGTCCTCCTTCGGCGGCGTGCCCAGCATCGACGCCCTGGTCGACTTCCTGTGGGAGCGTGTGAGGTGAACGTCGGAATCGAGGCACTCAACGTCTACTGCGGCCTGGCCCAGATCCCGGTGCCGGAGCTGTTCGAGGGGCGCGGGCTCGACGCCGAGCGCCTGGGCAACCTGATGATGCGCAACCGCTCGGTCGGCCTGCCCTTCGAGGACCCGGTGACCAACGCCGTCAACGCCGCCCGGCCGATCGCCGGCGACGACCGGATCGAGATCCTGATCACCTCCACCGAGTCCGGCCTCGACTACAGCAAGTCGGTGGCCTCCTACGTGCACGAGTACCTGGGGCTGCCGAGGAGCTGCCGGGTCGTGGAGGTCAAGCAGGCGTGCTACGCGGCCACGGCGGCCGTCCAGCTCGCCGCCGCGTACGTCGCCTCGGGCGTGTCGCCCGGCGCGAAGGCGCTGGTGATCGCGACGGACGTGGCGCTGGTGGACGAGCGAGCCGCCTACGCCGAGCCCGCCATGGGCGCAGGGGCGGCCGCCGTGCTGATCAGCGACCGGCCGCGCGTCCTGGACCTGGATCTGGGGGCGTTCGGCAACCACAGCTACGAGACGATGGACTCGGCCCGGCCGGGGCCGACGTTCGACATCGCCGACTCCGACCGCTCGCTGTTCGCCTACCTCGACTGCCTGACGAGCTGCCTGGCCGGCTACCGGTCCAGGGTCGAGGACGCCGACTTCGCCACCACCTTCGACCATCTGGCCATGCACACCCCGTTCGCCGGGATGGTCAAGGCCGCGCACCGCAAGCTGATGCGCGAGTCGGGCGGCGGCACGGCGTCGGTCGAGGAGGACTTCGAGCGGCGGGTGCTGCCCTCGCTCGCCTACCCCAGACGGGTGGGCAACCTCTGCTCCGGCTCGGTCTACCTGGCCCTGGCCAGCCTGATCGACCACGCCACCCTGGACGGACCGGCCCGGGTCGGCCTCTACTCCTACGGCTCGGGCTGCTCGTCGGAGTTCTTCAGCGGCCTGGTGGACGAGGAGTCGGCGAGCACGCTGGCCGCGATGCGGATCGGCGAGCACCTGGACGGCCGCTGCGAGCTCGGCTTCGACGAGTACGCGGCGCTGCTGCCCGAGACCCTGACCTGCCTCGTGCCGGAGCGGGACAGGCAGGTCGACGTGGGCGCGTACGAGCACCTGCTCGCCCGCGCCCGCTTCGACCGCGATCTCCTGGTGAACACCGGGACGAAGGACTACCACCGAACCTACGAATGGCTGGCACCATGACAAACGCGGAGATTTTCGAGACCGTCAAGCAGAACGTCCTGAGGGTGCTGCCGGACCTGCGGCCCGGCGACGTGACGACCGAGGGCACCCTGACCGACCTGGGCGCGAACAGCGTCGACCGGGCCGACGTGGTCACCATGAGCATGGAGGACCTCGGGCTGACCGTGCCGGTGTCGGAGTTCCAGGAGGTGCACGACATCCGGTCCCTGGTGGACCTGCTGGCGAGGCATTCATGAAGGTCGTCGTCACCGGCATGGGCATCGTCTGCTCGATCGCCTCCACCGTCCCGTCGTTCACCAGGGCGCTGCGGGCCGGACGGTGCGGGATCGGGCCGGTGCCCGACCCCGGCGACGGCGGGCCGCGCCTGGCCGCCCTGGTCAAGGGCTTCCGCTTCCGGGAGGCGGTGGCGGCCCGCCGCCGCCTGCCCGAGGAGATCGTGCGCAACGCGCTGCGGGCGGCCAACCGCTCGCCGCAGCCGCTGCAGATGGACCTGGTCGCCGCCATGCAGGCGTACGAGCAGGCCGGGCTGCACGAGGCGCGCGCCGACCCCGAGCGGATGGGCCTGGTCGTGGCCGGGCACAACCTCAGCTCCGGCTACGCCCACGACCTGCACCCCAAGTACGAGGACAACCCCGCCCACCTTCCGGCCAGGTTCGCGCTGCACTTCATGGACACCGACCGGGTGGGCACGCTCAGCCAGGTGTTCGGCATCAGGGGCGAGGGCTACACCGTGGGCGGCGCCTCGGCCAGCGGCAACGTCGGCATCATCAACGGCAGCCGGCTGGTGGAGTCGGGGGCGGTGGACGTCTGCCTGGTGGTGGGCGCCATGACCGACCTGTCGCCGATGGAGAAGCGCGGCCTGGCCACGCTCGGGGCGGTCGCCGGCGTCGAGGAGCCGCAGCAGGCCAGGTGCCGGCCGTTCGACGAGGAGCACGAGGGGTTCGTGCCCGGCCAGGGCGCCGGCTGCGTCGTGCTGGAGAGCGCCCGCTCGGCCGCCGCGCGCGGCGCGACGGCGCTGGCCGAGCTGTGCGGCTACGACCTGAAGCTGGACGCCAACAGCCTGCCCGACCCGCGCGAGGAGGGCGAGGCCAAGGTGATGGTCAACGCCATGGCCAACGCGGGCGTCGGGCCGCGCGACATCGACTACGTCAACGCCCACGCCACGGCGACGCCCAGCGGCGACGTGGCCGAGCTGGCCGCGCTGCGCAGGGCGCTGGGCGACAGCTTCGGCCGGCCGTGGGTCAACTCCACCAAGGGGCTGGTCGGCCACTGCATGTGCGCGGCCGGCGTGGTGGAGGCGATCGCGACCGTGGTGCAGATGCGCCGCGGCTTCGTCCATCCCAACCTGAACCTGCGCCATCCGATCAACCGCGACTGCCGGCTCGCACCCGGCAGGCTGCGGGCCGCCGACATCCGTTACGCGCTGTCCAACAGCTTCGGGTTCGGCGGCTTCAACACCTGCATCGTCCTCGGACGCGAGCGTTGACCGACGGCCGACGCATAGCGCCCAGGGTCAGGGGTAGCGAAAAAGAGAGCAAAAAAGGGAGCTGACATGACTACCCAAGGTAAGGGCTCGTACCAGATCACCGGTTGGGACGAGAAGCCCTACGAGGAGAAGAAGGGCCAGCCCAAGCTCACTCAGGCCCACGTCACCAATGCCTGGACCGGCGACATCGAAGGCGAGGGGCAGGCCGAGTACCTGATGGCCTACGCCAGCGACACCGAGGCCAGCTTCGTCGGCCTGCAGAAGGTCGTCGGGAGCGTCCGCGGCAAGAAGGGCTCCTTCGTGCTGCAGGCGACGGGCACCTTCGACGGCGGCGTGGCCAAGGCCGACTGGTCCGTCGTGCCGAACTCCGGCACGGAGGAGCTGAAGGGGCTGAGCGGCAAGGGAGGGTACGTCTCCAAGACCGACGGCTCGGCGGAGGTCACCCTCAACTTCAACCTCAAGTAGGCGCTGCACGCAGTCGGGTACGCGGGGCCGGGGGCTCCGCGTACTCGCATGTCAGGAACTGCTCAGTGTTGAGCAGACCGCCTCGCGCCCGCGCGCGACGATGGCCGCATGGACACTGAAGTGATCGTCGTCGGTGGCGGCCAGAGCGGGCTCGTCGCGGGCTACTACCTGAAACAGGCCGGCATCCCCTTCGTCATCCTCGACGAGGAACCGCGGCTCGGCGAGGCGTGGCGGCAGCGCTGGGACTCCCTGGAGCTGTTCACGATCGCCGAGTACTGTGCCCTGCCCGGCCTGCGCTTCCCCGGCCGGAAGAACCGCTTCCCCACCAAGGAGGAGATGGCCGACTACGTCGAGGCGTACGGCAAGGAGTTCGACCTGCCGGTCAGGCTCGGCACCCGCGTCACCTCCCTGGAGCCGATCGAGGGCGGCTACCGGCTGGAGACCACGAAGGGCACGTACGAGGCGCCGCAGGTGATCATCGCGACCGGCGCCTACCGGGTGCCGAAGGTGCCCGAGCTCGCGGGCAGGCTGGACCCCGAGGTCTACCAGGTGCACACCGGCCGCTACCGCAACCCGTCCCAGGTGCCGGGCGGGACCGTCGTCGTGGTCGGCGCCGCGAACTCCGGCGCCCAGATCGCGCCCGAGCTGGCCGCCGGCCGCCGCGTGCTGCTGTCGCAGGGCTCGCCGCTGCCGCACTTCGGCCGCCGGTTCCTGGGCAAGGGCCTGCACTGGTGGGGCGACAAGTTCGGGCTGATCGCCAAGCCGCTGATGGGCGAGCGCGACCGGCTGCACAAGAAGACGATCCTGGTCGGGCCGAGCCTGAAGAAGCTGGCCAAACGGCACCGCTTCGAGCTCGTGGGCCGCACGGTCGACGCCGAGGGCCGCACGATGCGCTTCGAGGACGGCCGCTCGGCCGACGTCGACGCCGTCGTCTGGGCGACCGGCTTCCGCTACGACTACTCCTGGGTGCACGCGCCCGTCCAGGACGAGGGCGGCGGCATCACGCAGGACCGCGGTGTGACCGCGTCCCCCGGACTCTACGTCCTCGGCATGCAGTGCCAGCACTCCTACGGTTCGGCGCTCATCTGGTGGGTAAAGGACGACGCGGCTTATCTGGTCGAGCGCATCAGGCAGTTCCGTCCCCAGGCGGTGGCGGGCAGAAGGGGTTGAGCGACATGTCCAGGCAGGTGGCGCTGCTGCGCGGAGTGAACGTCGGCGGCCGGAACATGGTGAGCATGGCCGAGCTCCGCAAGCTGCTGGAGGGCCTCGGCTTCGAGGACGTCAAGACGCACCTGCAGAGCGGCAACGTCGTCTACACCAGCGGGAAGAGCCCCGAGGCGGCGGCGGCCGAGATCCAGGCCGCGCTCGCCCGCGACCTCGGCGTCTCGGTGCCCGTCCTGGCCAGGACGGGCGCCGAGCTGGGCGAGATCCTCAAGGCCAACCCGCTCGGGGACGTCGCCGCCGACGACGCCCTGCACCTCGTCACGTTCCTGTCGGACGAGCCCGACGCAGGGCCGATCAAGGCGCTCGACCCCGACGCCTTCAAGCCCGACGTCTTCAAGCACGTCGGCAAGGAGATCTACGTCTGGTGCCCCGACGGGGTGCGCAACACCAAGCTGTCCTACTCCTTCTGGGAGAAGAAGCTCGGCGTCACCGCCACCGCCCGCAACTGGAAGACCGTCTCCAAGCTGCACGAGCTGGCCACCGCCGGTTAGCCCCAATGCCGGGAAGTTAAGGGCTTTGGGCTGCTGTCAACTGGTGTTCGGTGAGGATGTTGATGGTGGTGCTCGCGCGGTGGTTGGTGCGGTCGA
>NZ_JBITJF010000022.1:0-64533 GCF_044459705.1 Nonomuraea sp. NPDC050227
GTTTGTTTGTTTTGGGGGGGGGGGGGGGGGTGGGTTGGGGGGGGGGGGGGGGGGGGGGGGGGGGGGGGGGGGGGTTGGGGGGGGGGGGGGGGGGGGGGGGGGGGGCCCCCCCCCCCCCCGGGGGGGGGGGGGGGGGGGCCCCCCGCCGCCGGGGGTGGTCACTTCGACAGGTAGAGGGTCTTCCAGGTGCCGGCGTACAGGCAGTTCAGGGACGGCTTGGAGCCCTTGCCCTCGGCGCAGACCTTCAGCTCGACCTGGTAGACGTCGTGGTACTCGAAGGAGAACCGCTTGGCGGAGCTGGCGGAGCAGTTGCGGATGCCGCGCTCCTTGTTGGGCAGGTTGCTCCCGTCGCGGTAGGTGATGCGGAACACCGCCCAGCCGCAGGCGGAGTCCTTGCGGGTCGAGTCGGTCAGCTTGCCGGAGATCCGCACCACGTCGGCGGTCGGCAGGTCGGCGTGGTCCTCGCCGGTCGCGCTCAGCGTGCCGGTCGCCTTGGCGGCGTGCCCAGGGGCGTAGTAGGGACCCCAGGGGGCGGCCGAGGCGGCCTGGGCGGGGGAGGAGGCGAGCGCGACCAGGGCTGCGGCGGCGACACCGGTCAGGACGGCGGCGGTACGGGAGGCGGTCATCGAGGGGTTCCTTCCTCTCTGGGATGACCACACAGTGCATTGGCCCGATTTCAACCGGCTTGCGGGGCCGCTTGCAAGCTAGTTGTATTTGTACTGCCGCGTCGCGACCCGGTGGGAGCCGTTGTAGACCGACGCGCGGTACATGCTGATCGACTGGTCGCCGTGCTCGGCCTTGCCGCAGGTGTTGAGGCCGGCGAGCTGGTGGATCTCGTAGCGGGCGGTCGGGTCGCCGGCCACGAAGTACTCGGCGCGTGCCTGGTACTCGTCGGCCCTGGTGTCGCAGGCGAAGACGTACGTGTCGCGCTCGTGGAAGCACACGCTGGCCCCGCCCTTGGTGGACGAGCACAGCTCCGCACGGCCCCGAGCGGCGGCCGGGGTGACGCCGGTGTCGCGCTTGACCGGGTATTTGGTGAGGTTGCGGACGGTCTTCCAGCGGCCCACCCGGACGCGGTGGTTGCCCTCGTACACGGCGGCCCGGAACGTCACCGTCCTGCCGATCTCGCGGTTGCCCCGGATCTCGCCCTTGCCGGCCAGGTTGTGGATGACGTACTTGGTGCCCAGGTACTCGTTCAGGTGGTACTCGACGGCGGCGTGCAGCTTGTCGTTGCGGGTGTCCTCGACCCAGATGCCGGGCCGGTCGCTGCCGTCCGGGCCCACGCACACCTCGGCGCCCTTGACCCGCACGCAGGCGGGCTCGGCGACGGCGGCGGGGGTGGTGGTCAGAGCGGTGGTGGTCACGGGGGCCGGCTCCTGAACGGCGGCGGCGGCCGGGCGGGCCTCGCCCCGGGCCACGGCCCCTCCCGTGGTGAGCGCGGCGGCCGTCATCACGGCCATGGCTACGAGTTTGCGACCTGACGCCACTTCGGTCTCTCCAGTCTCATGGATCACACACCGGGCTGTGCTTGAGTGTGACGCGGAAAATGCCGGAGTGGTTCGGAAATATGCGATTTGGGCCTTCGGTAGGTTGGACGCATGGCGGACCGGCATGCGTGACGAACGGCTGCGGGAGATCGCGGCGAAGCTGGCCGAGGTGCCCGGCGTGGTGGCGGTCGCGCTCGGCGGCAGCCGGGCGCGCGGCACGCACCGGCCCGACTCCGACATCGATCTGGGCCTGTACTACCGGGGGCCGCTCGCCGTTGGCGACCTGCGCGCCCTCGCCCGGGAGATGACCGGCGAGCCGACCGAGGTGACCGAGCCCGGCGGCTGGGGGCCATGGGTCGACGGCGGCGGCTGGCTCACCGTCGAGGGGTGGCGGGTGGACTGGATCTACCGCGACCTCGACCGGGTGCGCCGCGTCTGGCAGGACTGCCGTGCCGGACGGTACGAGATCGGCGTCCAGCCTGGCCACCCGCTGGGCTTCTACTCCCACGCCTACGCGGGCGAGGTGGCGCTGTGCAAGGTGCTGGCCGACCCGTCCGGCGAGCTGGCGGCCCTGCGCGCCGAGACGGCCGCGTACCCGCCCGCGCTGCGCGAGGCGCTGGTCCAGGGGTTGTGGGAGGCCGGCTTCTCGCTGACGATCGCCGCATACGGCGCCGCCGGGCGCGACCCGGTGTACGCCGCCGGGGCGCTGTTCCGCGCGATCGGCGTCGCCTGCCACGCCCTGCACGCGGCCGACGGCGCCTGGCTGATCAACGAGAAGGGCATGGTCGCCGCCGCCGACCGGCTGCCCTCTGCGCCCCCCGGCTTCGGCGAGCGGGCCCAGGCGCTGCTCGCCTCCGTCGGCGGCACGCCGGAGGAGATCACCCGTACGGTGGCCGCCGCCGAACGGCTCGTCGCCGACGTGCGGGCCGCCTGCGGGGTGTGATCAGGCGTTCTCCCTGGCCCTGGCGGGGGCCAGCGTGGTCAGCAGCAGCAGGAGCGCGCTCTGGGCGAGCATGCCGGGCGCGAGCGGCGGGGCCGGGCCGACGGACTTGGTCAGCGCGTACCACCATTGGGTGAGGGGCGAGAGGGTCTGCCAGGTGTCGGCGTGGCGCGGGTCGAAGGCGCCCATGTCATGGTTGGCCGAGATGTGCGCGTACACGCCGTAGGCGGAGGCGAGCAGCACCACCAGTGCGATCCCGCGGACGACCTTGAGCGTGAGGGGTGAGGCGTCCAGGGCCAGCAGCACGAGCGCGGCCCCGAGCGCCAGCAGCGCCACCCAGGGGACGAACTGCTGCCAGGACTGCCAGTGGCGTTCGAAGGCCAGCTCCAGGCCGGCGCCCAGGATGCCCAGCGCGACCAGCCCGAAGAGCCCCAGGCGTACCGTGACGGCCCCGAGCCGTCCGATCTGTGTTTGCGCGTTCGTTGGAGGCACGGGCACCACGGTGGGCCTCCGGTCTCAGAGACATCTCAGGAATATATGAACGTTCAATGAGAATCGCCGAGCGTTCTGGACAAGGGTGACGTAAGGGATCATAGGGACGTGAGCGTACTCGCGGTCGTCTCCTCGGTGCTCGCCCTCGTCCTGAACGGGCTGATGGCGGGCGTGTTCTTCGCCTTCTCCACCTCCGTCATGCCCGGCCTGGACGCCGTGGGGGAGGAGGGCGCGGCGGCCGCCATGCGCAGCATGAACAGGAAGATCCTGAACCCGGGGTTCCTGTCCACGTTCACGCTCGCGCCCGTGGCCTCGCTGCTGGCCGGCGTGTTCCTGCTGATCGGCGGGGACGGCGGGCCGGCCGTCCTGGCGTTCGCGGCGGCCGTCGTCTACTTCCTGGGCTCGATCGCCGTCACGGCCGCGATCAACGTGCCGATGAACAACGCCCTGGAGGCGGGTGACCTGGCCTGGCAGGCGTACGCGCCGCGCTGGACCCGGTGGAACACGCTGCGCGGCTGGGCCTCGGCGCTGGCCGTGGCGCTGCTGGGCGTCGCCCTGTACGTCTGGGTCTGACCCGGCGTACGTCTGGGTCTGACCCGGCCGGATGCATCCCGATGGACGAGCACCGGGATGCGCATCCGCGCGACGGGATCACATGTTGATCATGTGGCCCGCGAGGCCGTGGATCGCCTCCTTGACCGCTTCGCCGAGCGTCGGGTGCGCGTGCACGTTGCGCGCGACCTCGTGCACGGTCAGGTCCCACTGCTGGGCCAGCGTGAGCTCCGGCAGCAGCTCGGTGACCTCGGGGCCGATCAGGTGGGCGCCGAGCAGCTCGCCGTGGGTGTTGTCACTGATGATCTTGACGAACCCGGCGGTGTCGCCCAGGCCGTGGGCCTTGCCGTTGGCCGTGAAGGGGAACTTGGCCACCTTGACGTCGTAGCCCAGGTCGCGGGCCTGCGCCTCGGTGTAGCCGAAGCTGGCCACCTGCGGCTGGCAGTACGTGGCCCGCGGGATCATCACGTAGTCGAGCTCCATGGTCTCGGCGTCGCCGATGGTCTCGGCGGCGATGATGCCCATCGACTCGGCGGCGTGGGCCAGCATGAGCTTGGCGGTGACGTCGCCGATGGCGAAGATGTGGGGCACGTTCGTGCGGCAGCGGCCGTCGACGGCGATCGCGCCGCGCTCGGTGAGCTGCACGCCGGTCTTCTCCAGGCCGTAGCCGTCGACGCGCGGCTGGAAGCCGATGGCCTGCATGACCTTGTCGGCCTCCAGCACCTGGGTCTGGCCGTCGCGGGTGACGGTGACCTTGACCGAGCCGCCGGTGTCCTCGATGCCGTCGACGCGGGTCGAGGTCAGCACCTCGATGCCGAGCCGCTTGTAGCGCTTGGCCAGCTCGGCCGAGACCTCTTCGTCCTCCAGCGGCACGACCCGGTCGAGGAACTCCACGATCGTCACCTTGACGCCGTAGTTGTGCAGCACGTACGCGAACTCCACGCCGATCGCGCCCGCGCCCGCGATGATGATGCTGCGCGGCAGGTTCTCGGTGAGGATCTGCTCCTCGTACGTCACCACCCGCTCCGACAACTGCGTGCCCGGGATCAGCCTGGTGGTGGCCCCGGCCGCGATGATGCAGTGGTCGAACGTGATCGTCTCATCGTTGACCTGCAGGGTGTTGGCGTCGAGGAAGGTGCCGCGCCCGTCGTACTCGGTGATGGCGTTCTTCTTCATCAGGTAGTGAACGCCCTTGACCCGGCCGTCGGCGACCTTGCGGCTGCGCTGGAAGGCCGCGCCGTAGTCGAAGCTCACCTCGCCGCTGATGCCGAACGTCTTGGCCTCGTTGTGGAAGATGTGGGCCAGCTCGGCGTTGCGCAGCAGCGCCTTGGACGGGATGCAGCCCACGTTCAGGCAGACGCCACCCCAGTACTTCTCCTCGATGACCGCGGTACGCAGCCCGAGCTGGGCGGCGCGGACGGCGGCCGTGTATCCTCCCGGACCCGCGCCGAGAACGACGACGTCATAGTGAGTGCTCATGACTCGGACCATACCGCCCGCCCCAGGCCACCCTTGACGCTAGACCTCCACCTTGTACGGCAGCGTCAGCTCGTCGGCCGGAACGCCCCGGATTCCCCAGTTCACCTTGGGCATCTCAATGATCGTGATCTCCACATCCTCGGGGTCGTATCCCGACTTTTCGTAGATCGACCGGATCAGCGCGCGCTTGGCGTCGTCGCTGCGTCCCGTGAAGCACACGACCTCGATGATCAGGTAGTTCGCGCTGCGCCCCGGGCAGACGAAGTCGTCGGCGTCCAGCAGCAGGAACCGGTGGAATCGCTTCTCCTCGGGCACGCCCCACGCGCTGACCAGGCACGACTGCAGCAGATCGGAGATCTCCCGCTGCCGTCCGGCCCACACGTCACGACGCCCGTAAACCTTCACTTGTGCCATGTCGGCAATATAGAGGGCGTGATCCGCGTACTCCTCGCCGACGACGAGGCCATGATCCGGGCCGGGGTCAAGGCGATCCTCGACTCCGACCCGTCCCTGGAGGTGGTCGCCGAGGCAGGCGACGGCAGACAGGCCGTCGACCTGGCCATCGGCCACCGTCCCGACGTCGCGCTGCTTGACATCCGCATGCCGCGCCTCGACGGCCTGGCCGCCGCGGCCGAGCTGCGCCGCGTCGCGCCCGCCACGGCGGTGGTGATGTTGACCACGTTCGGCGAGGACGACTACATCGCCAGGGCGCTGGAGGTGGGGGCCGCCGGGTTCCTGCTCAAGTCCGGCGACCCGCGCGAGCTGATCGCCGGCATCCACGCGGTCGCGGACGGCGCGGCGTACCTGTCGCCCAAGGTGGCCCAGCGCGTGATCGCCCAGCTCGGCGGCGGCCGGATGGCCCGCGAGGCCGAGGCCCGCGACCGCGTCGGCGTGCTCACCGACCGCGAGCGGGAGGTCCTCGCGCTGCTCGGCGCGGGCCTGTCGAACGCGGAGATCGCCAAGCGGCTGCACATCGTGGAGGGCACCGTGAAGGCGTACGTGAGCACGATCCTGACCCGGCTCGACGTGCGCAACCGCGTCCAGGCCGCGATCATCGCCCACGAGGCGGGATTGGTAGCCTGACCCGTGATGTATCGCCTCGTGTTCACGCAGGTCTTGCGGCGTTTCGACGCCGAGGCCGTGCACCGTCTCACCGTCAAGGGCCTGGCCGTGCTCGCCCGGCTGCCCCTGCTCAAGCGGCTGCTCCACCGAGCGTTCGCCCCGCACGACCCGGTCCTGCGGGTGACCGCGTTCGGCGTGCACTTCCCCGGCCCGTTCGGCCTGGCCGCCGGGTTCGACAAGGACGCGGCCTGCGCCGAGGCGATCGCCGCGCTCGGCTTCGGCCACGTCGAGGTCGGCACCATCACCGCGCACGCCCAGCCCGGCAACCCGCAACCGCGCCTGTTCCGGCTGGTGGGGGAGCGGGCGGTGATCAACCGGATGGGCTTCAACAACTCCGGCGCCCGCGCCGCCGCCCGGCGGCTGCGCCGTACGCGCGGGGTGCCGGTCGTGGTCGGGGTGAACATCGGCAAGACCAAGGTGGTGCCGGAGTCCGAGGCGGTGGCCGACTACGTGACCGGCGCCAGGGAGCTGGCCCCGCTGGCCGACTACCTGGTGGTCAACGTCAGCTCGCCCAACACGCCCGGCCTGCGCAACCTTCAGGCGGTCGAGCTGCTGCGCCCGCTGCTGGTCGCGGTCAAGGAGGTCGCCGACGCGACGCCGCGCCGTACGCCGCTGCTGGTGAAGATCGCCCCCGACCTGGCCGACGAAGACGTCGACGCGGTCGCCGACCTGGCCGTGGAGCTGGGCCTGGACGGCATCATCGCGACCAACACCACCATCCGGCACGGCGGCGAGACCGGCGGCCTGTCCGGGCGTCCGCTCAAGGGGCGCTCGCTGGAGGTGCTGCGCCGGTTGCGCGCCAAGGTCGGCGACCGCCTCACGCTGGTCTCCGTGGGCGGCGTCGAGGACGTCGACGACGTCTGGGAGCGCCTGCTGGCCGGGGCCACCCTGGTCCAGGGGTACACCGGCTGGATCTACGGCGGCCCGCTGTGGGCCGCCCGCATCCACCGGCAGCTCGCCCGCCGGGTCCGCCGCCACGGCCTGTCCTCCGTCACCGAGGCGATCGGCCGCACCGCCTAGGGCCCCTATCGTGGAATCGTGATCAATGCCGAGGTGAAGCTCACCGACGACGTCGTCATGCGTCCCGTCGCCAGGTCCGACGCGCGGGCGCTGGCCGACGCCTACCGCCGCAACCGCGACTTCCTGCGCCCCTGGGAGCCCCGCAGGCCGGCCGACTTCTTCACCCCCGCGGGCCAGGCCGCACGCCTCGAACGACTGGCCGAGGACCGTGCGGCCGGCTTCGTGATGCCGTGGGTGCTCACGGACGGCGACCGCGTCGTGGGCAGGATGAACCTGAACAGCATCATCCGCGGCGCCGCCCAGAGCGCGTCGCTGGGCTACTGGGTGGACGCCGCCTACAACGGGCGGGGGCTGGCCACCAAGGCGGTGCTGGAGGCGTGCCGGGCCGCCGACGAGGACCTGAGCCTGCACCGGGTGGAGGCCGGCACGCTGCTGCACAACAAGGCCTCGCAGGCGGTCCTGCGCAAGGCGGGCTTCGAGGAGTACGGCATGGCCCCACGCGCCGTCAGCATCGACGGCGCGTGGCAGGACCACGTGCTGTTCCAGCGCATACTCAACGACCGTCCCGCGCCCATCTGACCGACGGTCAGACGCTCGGCCTGGTCGACTCCGCGTCGTGCGTCATGGCGTCGATGCGCTCCATCACCTCGTTCACCTTCACGCCGCTCGGCCGGTGCGGACGCCGCCGCTGCCACGGGTGCGGGCCCGCCGCCGGCCGGTACTCCACGCCGATGGCGTCGAGCCGCCGCAGGTGACTCTCCAGCCGCTCGGCGAACCCGTCGCCGCCCGAGCCCGCCCAGGCCACCTCCGCCAGCGCGCACGACCGCGGCCAGAGCCGGTAGTCGACGGTCCGGGGGTCGGGCACCCGCTCGGTCCACAGCTGGGCCTGCACGCCCATGACGCGCGCCCGCTCCTCGTCCGTCCAGTCGGCGGGGGCCGGGTCGAACGCGGCCACGTCGGCCACCGTGGTGGTGTCGCCGATGGCCATCGGCTCGTCGGCGGAGGCCGCCTCGGCGTAGTCGAAGTAGAGCGGGAACACCGGGGTGGCGACCACGTCGTGGCCCGCCGCGGCGGCCCGCCGCCCGACGCCCATGCCGCGCCAGGGCATGACGACGGTGTCCTGGCGCAGCCCGCCGCTGACGAACGCCTCGTCCCACACCACGGCCCGCGCGCCGCGCTCGGCGAGGGCGTCGGCCAGCTGACGCAGGAACCACGCCTGCAGGTCGGGCACCGTGGACAGCCCCAGCGATTCGCGGTAGGCCGTGATCTGCGCCGACTGCGCCCAGTGGTCGAGCACGACCTCGTCCCCGCCGATGTGGAAGAAGGGCACCTCGCCCAGCGCGCCGATGATCTCGTCGAAGATCGTGATCAGGAACTCGACGGTCGGCGGCAGCGGCGACAGGATCGCCGGCGAGATGCCCCACCGGTCGAGCACGTCGTAGGGCTCGCCGGTGGCGCCGAGCGCCGGGTAGGCGGCCAGGATCGCCGAGGCGTGCCCCGGCACGTCGATCTCGGGCACCACCGTGACGAACCTGGACCGCGCGTACGCGCCGATCTCGGCCAGGTCCTCCAGCGTGTAGTAGCCGCCGTGCGGGATGTCGTCGTACGCCTCCGGCTCCCGGTAGTAGTTGGTGGCCGTGCGCGGCCGGTGCGAGGAGACCTCGTGGAGCAGTGGGTACGCCCGGCTCTCCACCCGCCAGCCCTGGTCGTCGACCAGGTGGAGGTGCAGCCGGTTCAGCTTGTGCACGGCCATCAGGTCGATCAGCCGGAGCACCTCCCGCTTGGGGGAGAAATGCCGGGCCACGTCGAGGTGCAGCCCACGCCAGGCGAACCGCGGCGCGTCCTCGATCCGCACCCCGGGCACCGGCCACGACGCGCCCTCGGCGAACCGGTAGGAGGCGTCCGGCAGCAACTGGTGCAACGACTGCGCGGCGTAGAACGCGCCCGCCGCCCCGCCGGCGACGATCTCGATCCCCCGCGACCCGGTGGTCAGCCGGTAGGCCTCCGCGCCGAGCGCGGGATCCTGGCGTACCTCGATCTCGCCCGAGTCTCCCGGGCGCAGGTCGAGGAGGGGCAGCGCGCGACGTACCGCGTCCGCGTACGGACCGGCGACGGTCGCGCCCGAGGTCAGCTCGAAGGAGCCGGAAAGATCACTGAGCAGCTCTGGGCGAGGAATCATGCTTCGAGATAGTGCTGCATCCCGTTCGCGAGTGCCAAGGCGATCCGCTGCCTGAACTTCGGGTCCTGGAACTTGGCCGCGTCGACGGCGTTGCGCATGTTGCCGCACTCGACGAGGACCTTCGGCACGGTCGAGAGGTTGAGCCCGCCGATGTCGTTGCGGAAGTTCAGCGCCTTGGCGCCGACGTAGTTGGAGTAGGGGATGCCGGTGCCCTTGAGGTAGGCGTCGCGTACGTCGATCCCCAGCTTGGTCGAGGCGCCCACGACCTTGTCGACCGGCCCGTTGATCTTCTTCGGGAGGATCACGTGGAATCCCCGGTGCGAGGGGTTGTCCGAGCCGTCGCCGTGGACCGAGATCGCGGCGTCGGCACGGGCCTTGTTGCCGATCGCGGCCCGCTTGTCGATGCACGGGCCGACGCCGTCGTTGCTCGACCTGGTCAGCTTGACGGTCGCGCCGCGCTGCTCAAGGATCTTCGCCATGCGGTTGGAGACGTCCCAGGTGAAGGCGGCCTCGCTGTAACCGCTCTTCGTGGCCGTGCCGGTCGTGTCGCATTCCTTCATCTTGGTCAGCACGTTGACCTTGCGGTTGATCTCGGCCGGATGGCGGTAATTGGCGCCGTTGTGCCCGGGGTCGATGACGATGACCTTGCCGGCGAGCGGTTTGGCGCCGGGCGGTGCCTGCTTCGCCGTGGCCGTCTCCGTCGGCCCGTCCTGGACGGACGCCTTGCCGGTCTCCTGGACGGTGGAGGGGGCCTGACCTGCCGCGGCGCCACCAGGCTCGGTGCCGCCGCACGCGGAGGCGATCAGGCCGCAGACGGCGAGGACGGTGGCTGGTAGAGCACGCATGAGCTCCAACTTACGTGAAGCCACGCGTTCAGGCCCGTATCAACAGCAATCCTGCGAGTCGGCCCGCGACCCCGCCGAAGTGCCGGATCGGGACCGCTGCGACGGTCCGCCTGGCGGTTTCGCCGTCCGCTTCACCACACGTGCTCGCCAACCTCCTGCCGTTCGAGCAGGGCGGCCAGCTCCCGCGCGTCCTCGGCGTCGAGGCCGAGGACGACGCGGGGGCGGCCCCACGGATGGTCGAGGGAATGCGCCACGTAGCTGGCGACGGACTCGGCGCCGACGTCGGTGCCCCGCCCCCTGCCCGCCCGCCAGTGCCCCCAGGCGCGTTCGAGCTCGGCCGCCGCGCGCTGGGCGCAGGACACCAGTTCTGGATCACGCATGACTGTCCCCCGGATCAGATCGTGACCGAACCAGATTCGGCCACAATTAGCATGACCCTGACGAGTAAACCGCCGTCCGGCGACGCTGCCGTACGGCTTGACCCAGGCTTTGGGCGGGCTTGCTGACGAGAGACCTGCGCATTGGCCCGCCGTGCCATTGCGGCGCCCATAAAGGCCCGCAACGGCAGCGCAACCGGCAGATATCCCCTCAGGCGGGTCCCGTGCTGCGGCGCACGATCAGCTCGGGTTGGATCTCGCGCAGCCGGGCGCCCTTGGCCGGCTCGCCTATCCTGTCGCTCAGCAGCGCGGCCGCCGACCTGCCCATGGCACGGCGCGGCTGGTCGACCGAGGTGAGCGAGATGTGCCGGGAGGCCGACAGGTGGGTGTTGTCGTAGCCGACCACGGACAGGTCGTCCGGCACCCGCAGCCCCAGCTCGGCCGCGGCGGCCAGCACGCCCAGCGCCACCACGTCGTTGGCCGCGAACACGGCCGTCGGCCGCGGGTCGCGGGTCAGCAGGGCGATCGCCGCCTCGCGGCCGCCCTCCTCGGTCGCGTCCGCCGCCTCGACCATGATGTACGGGGCCAGCGAATGCCTGCGCATCGCTACGAGGTAGCCCTCGCAGCGCGAGGACCGGGGGCCCTCGATGTGCGCGATCCGCTTGTGCCCCAGGTTCACCAGGTGGTCGATGGCCAGCCGGGCGCCGAGCCGGTCATCGTCGACCACGATGTCGACGCCGTCCAGCTCGATGTCACGTTCCCCTACGACGACGGTCGGGGTGTAGGCGGTGGCCTCGATCAGCGTCTCGCTGGTCGGCGCGATGCCTAAGAGCACCAGCCCGTCGACCCGGAGTTCCAGGAAGGCCTCGACGGCCTCGTCCTCGAACGCCGGGTCCCACTGGCTGTTCCCGATCAGCATGCGCAGCCCGTCGCCGTGCAGGCTCTCCTGCAGGCCGTCGAGGAACTCGGCGTAGAACGGGTTGTGCAGGTCGGCGACGAGCGCCCCGACCAGATGTGTACGTCCTTCCACCAGGCTGCGCGCGACGGCGTTCGGCCGGTAGCCGAGCTCGCGCGCCGCCTGGAGCACTGCCTGCCGCCGATGCTCGCTCACGTGCGGGGATCCGCGCAGCACGAGTGAGACCAGCGACTTCGAGACGCCGGCTCGCTCGGCGACGTTGCGGATGGTGGGTCGTGGCCGAGGCAATGGCTCTACCTCGCGGAGCTCGGCGATGGTTGAAGTGTTGACGGGCGGTCCTGACATGTGTCTCCCCCGCGATGCGGATATGGGCACCTGTCTCACCAAACGATCGAGTAAGCCGCAGGGTACGGCTTCGGGTTAGGGAAGCCTGATATTGACCCATTCGCCACACGTCCGCTATTGGGCATGCCGTCGGATACTGTGCAGGTGTGACACCCGGGAAGTCAGCCGAGACGGCACGCCCCGCACGCCGAAGGCTGAGTGTGGACCGCCGTCGCGAGGAGCTCATGGCGGCCGCGCTGGAGCTGTTCAGCACCCGTGACGCCGAGGACGTCTCGATCGACGACGTCGCCTCCGCGGCAGGCGCCTCGCGGGCGCTGGTCTACCACTACTTCGGCGGCAAGCAGGAGCTCTACGTGGCCGCGCTGAGGAGCGCGGCCGAGCAGCTGGAGTCGCGGCTGCGCCCGGCCGAGGGCGGCAGGCCGCTCGACGAGCTGGCCGCGGGCCTCGGGCGTTACTTCGACTTCGTCGAGGAGCACGCCGCCGGCTTCGCCGCGCTGCTGCGCGGGGGGCCCGCCAACCGGGCGGGCGAGGTCGGGGAGATCGTCGACGGCGTGCGCCGGAGGCTGTTCCGCCTCATCCAGAAGCAGATGCGCGTCGAGGAGCCGAGCCCGGTGCTGCGCACCACGCTGCGCTCGTGGATCGCCTCCGTGGAGACGGCCGGCCTCGACTGGCTGGAGCACCGCGACGTCGAGCGGCCGATCCTGGAGAAGATGCTCGTCGACCACATGGTGGCCCTGCTCGGCGTGGCCGCCGCCTACGACGGCGAGGTCGGCGAGCTGCTCGACGTGCTCACCGGCGAGCAACTGGGGTAGCGGGGGAAGAGTGGCGCCGGGCGGGCGACGCCAACTTCCCCGTGCGACGTCACGTCGGTGGACCGGGCAAGCGTACCTGGTCCACCCTCAACCCCCCTGAGGTTCGTGACGACCCTTGCGACTACTCGGAACGCTGCTGCGGAATGCCCGCGAGCAGTGCGCGAACCTCGGTCTCCCGGTAACGCCGATGACCGCCGAGGGTACGAATCGACGTCAACTTGCCCGCCTTGGCCCACCGCGTAACGGTCTTGGGGTCGACCCTGAACATGGTCGCGACCTCAGCGGGCGTGAGCAGTGGCTCGGCCTCGGGTGTACGAGCTGACATTTGTGCGGCCTCTCCTCCGTGTGGACCGGCTTAGCGATCCTGTGACTGCCTTTGCGCGTGTCACGGATGTCCCCCTATGGCGCAGAGCGTGCGGCTTTTCTGAGCCATATGCGGCATCACCCGATGTGACCATACCGCCACGCAGAGCGATTGGCGAGCCCTTCTTTGACCCAACTGCCCGCCCCCATGGCGATGTCACGCTCGGTGATTCTAGCGACACGGTTCGTGGTATCGCAGTGAAAACGGCAAACTACTCAGTTCGCAGAAGAGAGCAGCCGCGAGACGTGACCTACTCATGCAGGTCAGACGGTTGTTTTGGGAATCAGTTGGCGGATTCCAGCTGTTGCATTGACTTCCACCGAAGGATGACGCGCTGGTACATGGCATAGGCAAGTTCTTCTTGACCCGTGTCCAGACCGGTCAAAGCGGCCGAAAGCTCAGCAACCGACTGGTCGGCCTGGAGGGCGTCGTCGTTCATCAGGTGGACCAGGCCGCCGTAGTCGAGCTCGACCAGCGAGTGCGGGTGGAACTCCTCCAGCCAGCGCGCGATGTCCTCCACGTCGAAGTTGGACGACGCGTCGCCGAGGTGCCGGCGCATCACGTTGAGGGCGCGGGCCGCCCGCCTCCTGGCCTGCGCCATGGAGGTGACGTAGATGAGGTTACGGCCCGTAGTGGTCGTCACGTCCTGTCCCGGGGTGGAGGAGCCGAGCACCAGCCAGCGCTCGTTCCCATCAAACGGCACGAACCACGATGGCGGCACATGCCACGCCGTGGTGCGAATGTGCGTACGCAAGGCGGACGAACCGGCCCGGCGCTTGAACCGGTCGAAGTCGTCGGCCGTCTGCTCGGCGATGGCCTTGGGCACGAGCCGGTCCATCAGCTTCACGGGAGTGGCGCCACGAAGCCTTGAGAAGGCCAGCCACGACCGCAGACGCGTCTGCCAGGGACATACGTACAAACGGTCCTCAACACGCCGCAGATAGGCATTGGGGCTCTCCTGGGCGGGAACGGGCTGAGGGGGCATGCCGAGCAGGCGCATGACCGACTCGCTGTGCTCCGCGTTGAGCGCGTTCGCCCGGCGCGGACGGTCGCGTGAGTCGGCGTAGTCGGCCCACAGCTTGCGCTCGGACTCGGCGAACGCGGTCAGTGGCTCATAGACGCGGAGGTAGGCGGCATAGGGCAGCACGGAGGCATCGTGTCACGAAGAGCACCTGCGCGCACCGTCGGGCTCACTAGTCTGAGAGTGACCTCCGCCGCGAAGGAGCGGTGGACCGGACAGGGAGTCACTACCGTGACCGACGTCTTCGGCACGTCCCACAAGGACGTCCACGAGCAGGTCGTCTTCTGCGCCGACGAGCAGAGCGGCCTGCGTGCGATCATCGCCGTCCACAGCACGGCCCTCGGGCCCGCGCTCGGCGGCACCAGGTTCTATCCGTACGAGAACGAGCAGGCGGCCCTGGCCGACGTGCTCAACCTGGCCAAGGGCATGTCCTACAAGAACGCCCTGGCCGGCCTCGACCTCGGCGGCGGCAAGGCCGTCATCATCGGCGACCCGGCCAAGGTCAAGAGCGAGGCGCTGCTGCGCGCCTACGGCAGGTTCGTCGAGTCGCTCGGCGGGCGCTACATCACCGCCTGCGACGTCGGCACCTTCAGCGAGGACATGGACGTCGTCGCCCGCGAGTCCCGCCACGTCACCGGCCGCACCCTGGCCCACGGCGGCGCCGGCGACTCCTCGGTGCTGACCTCGTTCGGCGTCTTCCAGGGCATGCGCGCCTCGGCCGAACGGGTCTTCGGCACGCCGTCGCTGCACGGCAGGCGGGTCGGCGTCGAGGGAGTCGGGAAGGTGGGCCACCGCCTGGTCGACCTCCTGCGCGAGGACGGCGCCGAGGTCGTGATCTGCGACGTCGACCCGCGGGCCGTCGAGCGGGTGCGCCAGCGGCATCCGGAGGTCGAGGTGGTCGCCGACGCCCAGGCGCTCACCACGTCCGACATCGACGTCTTCGCGCCCTGCGCGCTGGGCGGCGCGCTCGACGACGCCACGGTGGCCGGTCTGCGGGCGAAGATCGTCTGCGGCGCGGCCAACAACCAGCTCGCGCATCCCGGCGTCGAGAAGCAGCTGGCCGACCGCGGGATCCTGTACGCGCCCGACTACGTGGTCAACTCCGGCGGCGTCATCCAGGTCGCCGACGAGATCGAGGGCTTCAGCATGGACCGCGCCAGGGCGAAGGCGGCCCAGATCTACGACACGACTCTGAAGATCTTCGGGATCGCGGCGGACGAGGGCGTTCCGCCGGCTGTGGCAGCGGATAGGCTAGCTGAGCGCAGAATGTCGGAAGTCGGGCGTATTAGGGCCATTTGGCTGGGCCACTGACGCCCCACGCCCATACGACGTACCGAGCTGGGCACAAAACAGGTACGGTAATAGGCGAACGATAGGCTGACGTCCAAAGTCAGGCGGCGTCAGTGTGTGGTGCGTTAGCGACGAGGGGTCGGGGACGACCCCACACGAGGGGGTCGAGCCAATGGGGCGCGGCCGAGCAAAGGCCAAGCAGGTCAAGGTTGCTCGCCAGCTGAAGTACAACAGCGGTGGCACGGATCTTGACCGTCTGCGCGACGAACTCGGGGTCGGAGACTCCAGCAATGACGACGCCGACGACCTCAACGATGAGCTGGCGGATCGCTATGCCGATTACGCCGATGACTACGGCTCGGGGGACGACGAAGACGGCCGTCCTTCCGGTCGCCGATAGCCGTTCTTCAGAGTGACGTGGCCGAGGATCCGGCATGTGCCGGATCCTCGTTCATGAGCGTCGGGCCCCACGGGCAACCGTGGGGCTTTCGTCACGCTTGCGTGCGGTCGAGAAAGCCCGCGACCAGCGGCGCGATCTCAGGGAGCCTGTCCTCCAGCGCGAAGTGCCCGGTGTCGAGCACGTGCAGCTCGGCGTCCGGCAGGTCCCGCAGGTAGGCGTGCGCGCCCGGCTCCGGGAAGAAGGCGTCGTTGCGGCCCCACACGATCAGCGTGGGCGGCCGGTGGCGGCGCAGCCATGCCTGCCAGTCGGCGTAGAGCGCGAGGTTGGAGCGGTAGTCGAGCGCGAGCGCGAGCTGGGCTTCCCGGCGTCCGGGCAGGTCCAGGAAGTGCTGGTCGAGGGTCCATCCGTCGGGTGCGACCGCTGAGACGTCCGACGCGCCGCCCTCGTACTGGCCGCGCGTGACGGGCAGGGTGAACAGGTCGCCCAGGCTCTCCGCGGGCGCGTGGATGGTGGTGCGCGCCAGGTCCGACAGGCCCTCGTCGTAGGCGTTGGCGTTCTGGACGATCAGGCCGGCGATCCATTCGGGGTGCCGGGTGGCCAGGCGGAAGCCGACGGGGCCGCCGAAGTCGAAGGCGTACCAGACGAAGCGGTCTAGGCCGATCTTCTGCACGAAACCCTCGACCACGTCGGCCAGGCGGTCGAAGGAGTAGACGAAGTCGCCGGGGGCCTCGGTGTGGCCGAAGCCGGGATAGTCCGGCGCGATCAGGCGGTAGCGCGTGCCCAGCGCGTCCATCAGGCGTCTGTACTGGTGGGAGGCCGAGGGGAAGCCGTGCAGCAGGAGCACGGGGATGCCGTCGCGCGGGCCCGCCTCCCGGTAGAACACCTGCACGCCTTCCACGTCCACGAAACCGTGGCGGATCTCCGGGATCTCCATGCCTAATGCCTTTCTCGCGCAATGATGCGTTAGTTATAGCGGGCAGACTTCTAACGGGTCAAGGGGGAGATGTAGCATTAGGAGCCATGGAGTTCCTGATCGGTGAGCCGCTCGCGCTGGACCTGGTGAACACCCGGGCCGAGGACTTCGACGTCCTCGACACGCCCGAGGTGTTCGGGAACTGGCTCGATCGTCAGGCGGGCCGGCTGACCTCCGTCGGGGGGCCGTACACGGCGGACGACCTGGGCGCGGTCCGGGAGTTGCGGGCGCACGTGGCGGCGGCGGTCGACGCCGTGCGCCGGGGCGAGAGACCGGCCGGCGAGGCGGTCGGGGCGATCAACGACGCGATGCGCGCCGCGCCCGCGTACGGGCAGCTGGACGCCACGGACGGCGGGCTCACCAAGGGCGCGCGCAGGGACGGCGACCGGCTCGCCCGCCTGCTCGCGCAGCTCGCCGAGGCCGCGGCCGACCTGCTCACCGATCCGGCGGCGAGCCGGATCCGGGCCTGCGAGGGGCCCCGGTGCCGCATGATCTTCCTGCCCGCCCACCCCCGGCGGCGCTGGTGCTCACCGGAGCTGTGCGGCAACCGGGTGCGCGTCGCCCGCCACTACCAGCGGCACAAGACCGGCTGAACGGGGGCCGGGGTCGAGCCGGCCCCCTTCGGGTCAGCGGTAGCGGGCCTGGCCCGAACCCTGGACGATCTCGCCCAGCACCCACGCGTGCAGACCGCGCTCGGCGAGCAGCCGGATCGCCTCGTCGGCCGAGCCGGGCGCCACCACGGCCGCCATGCCCACGCCGAGGTTGAACGTACGGTCCATGTCCTTCTGGGCGATCTGCCCGTGCCCGGCAAGGACGCCGAAGATCGCCGGCGGGGTCCAGGACGACCGGTCGAGCAGCGCGTCGAGGTGGCCGGGCAGCGACCGCGACAGGTTGGCCTCCAGGCCGCCGCCCGTGATGTGCGCGAAGGCGTGCACCTCGGTCGTGCGGGCCAGGTGGAGGCAGTCGAGCGAGTAGACGCGGGTCGGCTCCAGCAGCTCCTCGCCCAGCGGACGGCCCAGCTCGGGCAGCACCGCGTCGAGCGACAGCGACGCCTCGCGCAGCACGTGCCGAACCAGCGAGTAGCCGTTGGAGTGGATGCCGGAGGAGGCCAGCCCGAGGACCACGTCGCCCTCGCGGATCCGGTCGGGGCCCAGCATGGCGTCGGCCTCGACCACGCCGGTGCCGGCTCCGGCCAGGTCGTACTCGTCGGGGCCCATGGCGCCCGGGTGCTCGGCGGTCTCGCCGCCGACCAGCGCCGCGCCGGCCAGCCGACAGCCCTCGGCCACGCCGCCGACGATCTCGGCGACGCGCTCGGGCACGACCTTGCCGACGGCGATGTAGTCGGTCATGAACAGCGGCTCGGCCCCGCAGACCACCAGGTCGTCGAGGACCATGCCGACCAGGTCGATGCCGATCGTGTCGTGCTTGCCGTAGCGCTGGGCGATCATGACCTTCGTGCCCACGCCGTCGGTGGAGGAGGCGAGCAGCGGACGCCGGTAACGCAGCAGCGCCGAGGCGTCGAAGAGCCCGGCGAAGCCGCTGGCGTCGTCGACCACCTCCGGCCGGCGGGCCCGCGCCACCTTGTCCTTCATCAGGGTGACGGCGCGCTCGCCCGCCTCGATGTCGACGCCGGCGGCCTCGTAGGTACTCACGCTTTGCTCTCCAACACGAACTTGCCCACGTTGTCCTGGTCGATGGGGATCGGGTACGAGCCGTCGAAGCAGGCCCGGCAGAGCCGCTCGGCGGGGATGGTGGTGGCCTTGGTCAGGCCCTCCAGGGAGATGTACCCCAGCGAGTCGGCGCCCAGCGAGGCCCGGATCTCCTCGACCGACAGCGAGCCGGCGATCAGCTCGGCGCGGGTCGCGAAGTCGATGCCGTAGAAGCACGGCCAGGCCACGGGCGGGGAGGAGATGCGGACGTGCACCTCGCGCGCCCCCGCCTCGCGCAGCATCTTCACGATGGCGCGCTGGGTGTTGCCGCGCACGATCGAGTCGTCGACGACCACCAGGCGCTTGCCCGCGACGACCTCGCGCAGCGGGTTGAGCTTGAGCCGGATGCCGAGCTGGCGGATGGTCTGCGAGGGCTGGATGAACGTGCGGCCCACGTAGGAGTTCTTCACCAGGCCCTGGCCGTAGGGGATGCCGCTCTCCTCGGCGTAGCCGACGGCGGCCGGGGTGCCGGACTCGGGCGTGGGGATGACCAGGTCGGCCTCGACCGGGTGCTCGCGGGCCAGCACGCGGCCGACCTCGACCCGGGTGACCTGCACGCCGCGGCCCGCGATCGTGGTGTCGGGACGGGCGAGGTAGACGTACTCGAACAGGCAGCCCTTGGGGTCGGGCAGGGCGAACCGGCGGGACCGGACGCCGTCCTCGTCGATGGTGAGCAGCTCGCCGGGCTCGATCTCGCGGACGAACGTGGCGCCCACGATGTCGAGGGCCGCCGTCTCGGAGGCCACCACCCAGCCGCGCTCCAGGCGGCCCAGGACCAGCGGGCGGATGCCCTGCGGGTCGCGGGCCGCGTAGAGCGTCTTCTCGTCCATGAACACCAGCGAGTACGCGCCCTTGACCTGCGGCAGCAGCTCGGCCGCCGAGTCTTCGATGGAACGCGTGCGATCCTGGGCGAGCAGCGAGGCCAGGACCTCGGTGTCGGTGGTCGCCCGGGTGGAGCCGGGAGCCAGGCGCTCGGCCAGCTCCGGCGTGTTGATCAGGTTGCCGTTGTGCGCGAGCGCGAGCCCGCCGACCTCGGTGGAGCTGAGGGTCGGCTGCGCGTTCTCCCACACGCTCGAACCGGTGGTGGAGTAACGGCAGTGGCCGATGGCCAGGTGGCCGCGGAGGGTGCCCAGCACCGACTCGTCGAAGACCTGGGCCACCAGGCCCATGTCCTTGTAGACGAGGATGCGGCTGCCCTCGCTGACCGCGATGCCCGCGGACTCCTGGCCGCGGTGCTGCAACGCGTACAGCCCGTAGTAGGTGAGTTTGGAAACTTCCTCGCCTGGCGCCCAGACGCCGAAGACGCCACAGGCGTCTTTGGGTGCGCGGTCGTGGGGGTCCAGGTCATGGCCGAGCCGGCCGTCGCCCTTCAGCACATGCCTCAGTTTAGGTTGCGGGCTTCCGTGCTCGCACACCCGGGTGCTCCATCAGCCGGCGTGGGACGATCTGCCGGCGTTGGATCCGTCGCGGACGAACTCCCCGGTGACGTTGCGGTTCGCCGCCGATCCGAGGAAATGGATCAGCGCCGCCATGTCGTCGGCGGTCGAGAGCCGGCGGCTCGGCGTGCGGGCCGCGACGCGGTCGAGGGCCTCCTGGGTGACCGGGCGCTCGGCCTCGGTGATCGTGAGCCCGGCCACGGCCACGTTGACCAGCACGCCGTCCCTGCCGGCCTCCCAGGCCAGGGCGCGGGCCATGCCGTGCAGGGCCATCTTGGCGGTGCCGTACGGGCCGGGGCCCGGCTGGCCCTCCTCGGCGGCGCCCGAGGAGACGAAGACGATCCGGCCGAAGCCGTTCCTCCGCATCCCGGGCAGGAAAGCCTGGACGAGCAGGGCGTTGCCGACGACGTTCGCGTGCAGGGCGGCCGTCCATTCGGCGGCGGGCACGTCCTCGAAGCTCATGCTGTTGGGCATGATCGTGCCCCAGCGGACGGCGTTGAGCACGAGGGCGTCCACCGGGCCCGCCTGGGCGGCGGCGGGCGCGATGGTGGCGTGGTCCTCCAGGTCCAGGTGGACGGCCGCCGCCTGGCCGCCCGACTCCTCGATGCGCTTGACGACCTCGGCGGCGCGGCCGGGGCCGGTGTTGTAGGTGATCGTGACCCGTGCGCCGGCCCTGGCGTAGGCGAGCGCGGTGGCGGCGCCGATGCCGGAGGAGCCGCCGGTGATGAACGCGTGCATGGGGATGCCTCTCTTGATTAGCCGACTAATTAGCCAGCTAAGTCGCTTCTGGTCGCTGGAGGCAAGGGGGTTTCGCTCTCGGTGAAGAGGGTTACTGGGGGATGGCGCGGACGAGGCGGGACAGCAGGGCGCGTTCGGTGTCGTCCAGGCCGTGCTGGAGTTCTTCGTCGGTCCTGGCCCAGATCTCCTCGACCGGCTCGCGCAGCGCCTTGCCCGCCTCCGTCAGGTGCACGCGGCCCACCCGCGGGCGGTCGGGGTCGGGGGAGCGGTGGACGAAGCCCGCGCGTTCCAGGCGCTGGAGGGTCTTGGTGACGGTCGGCGGCTCCACGCCCAGCCGGGCGATCAGCTCGCCCTGGGTGAGGCCGTCCTGGCGCCACAGCTGGTTGAGCAGCAGCTCCTGGCCCGTGTGCAGGCCCAGTGGCGCCAGGGCGGCGGCCATCCGGTTGCGGTGGGTCTTCATGACCATGATCAGGGCGTACGTCAGGGTCTCGTCCAGCATGCACTCATCTTGCCCGCCGCCTGCCGCTTTGGCGCATGGTGACCCAAGGATGGCGCCCGTCTTACCGTGTCGTGCGCTTTAGCCGATGCCCTCCGCGAAAAGGTGAAGTATCCGGCATGCAGACCCGTCGGGAGACGCAGACGTGACCACACCTGGGGACCCCAACGAACCCCGCGAGGGGCAGGACCCGCAGCACCCCGAAGGCCACCCCCGCGAGGGCCGGCCCGAATCCGCGCCGCCGCAGCACACGCCCGAATGGTGGCGGGAGGGGACGGCCGAGGAGGACCGGCCGGTGCCCGAGGAGGATCGGCCTGCGCCTGAGGAGGAGCCGCCGGAGATCGGGCCGTACGAGGGCGGGCCGACGAGCAACGAGTGGCGTCCGAGCGAGTGGGCCGTCGGCGGCCCGCCCGGCGCCGGGCCGACCGGCGGCGCGGGCACCCCGGAGGGCTGGACCGCCCCCGACCACGAACACGCCCCTGGACATGAGCACGCCGCTGGTCACGAGCACGCCGCTGGTCATGCGGACACTCCGCAGGGCGCGGCATCCGGCGAAGGCGCCGGTCCCGGAGAGGGAGGCCGGTCGGGCGGCGGGCGGCACGAGGGCGGACAGCCCGGTGAACGGCCCGGTGAACGGCCTGGGGAGTGGCAGTCCGAGGGTGGGCGGTCTGAGGGTGGAGGAGCTGGGGGGCAGCCCGGGGGTGGGCGGTGGGCGGATGAGTGGCCGTTCGAGGAGGAGCGGGAGGGCGAGGAGCCGATCGCGCCCGTGCCGCCCGTGGTGCCACCGCCGCCACCTGACGTGCCGCCGTCGCACGAGCCCAGGCCCGGGGGCCGTCCCGACCATCCCGACCTGCCCACCTCGCCCGAGACGCCGGGACCGGCCGAGGGCGGCGCCGGCAGGACGCGGTGGTCCGGCGGGGACGCCGAGGAGACGCAGGTCTATCCGGTGCCCGGTGGCACCCCGGCCTATCCCGGCTGGGGCACGCAACCGGACGAGGAGCCGAGCCGCCCCGCGCCCTCCCGGTACGAATACGGCGACGTGCCCACCTTCGAGCCCCCGCCCACCGGCACCCACGCGGCCAGGGGCCCCGAGGAGCCCGGCGGCGCTGAGGGCGCCGAGGGGGCTGAGGGGGCCGGGGGCATCGCTGGCGCGCCGGACTTCCGGAGTCCGCCGGGCGAGGGCACACCGGGCCAGGCCGGCACCCCTGCGCCAGGAGGTGCGGAAGGCCCAGAAGGTGCAGAAGGCCGTGGCGGCGCCGTAGGCCCAGGTGCCACAGCCGGCGCGGGAGGCGTGACGCCGACCCCCGGAGGCGCGGGTGTGCCCCCAGGAGGGCCTGGCGCCCCTTACGGGGGCGAAGGAGCTTACGGCGGGCCGGGCGCGCCGTACGGGGGCGAGGGAGCCTACGGCGGGCCCTCAGCGCCCGGCGGCGGTGGCGGCCCCGCGGCATCCGCCGGGCCCTATGGCGGGCCAACAGCGTATGGCGGGCCGACAGCGTCCGGCGGCGGGGAGGGGCCCTATGGAGGGCCGGGATCCGGCGGCGAAGGGTCCCATGGGGCTGGTGGCGGCGAGGGGGCCTATGGGGGGCCGGCGGCCGGAGGGTCCTATGAGGGGGCTCCGGGGGCGTACGAGGCCGGGGGCCGGGACGCGTCCGTTCCCGGCACCACCCCCTCCAGCCCCTACGGCGGCCCGCCCGGTTACGGCCCGCCGCCGGGAGCCCCCGCCTACGGCCAGTACGGCCCCTACGGCGCCCAGCCGACCGCGCCGCCCGGCAGCGGCCTGGCCACCGCCTCGCTGGTGCTGGGCGTGGCGAGCCCGTTCCTGGTGTTCGTCTGCTTCACCGGCGTGCTCACGGCGATCCTGTCGATCGTCTTCGGCTGTGTGGCGCTCGCCAAGCGCGTGGGCAGGGGCCGGGCCATCGCCGGGATCGTGATCAGCGCGCTGTCGCTGGTGTTGTTCGCGATCGTCGCGATCTGGTTCTGGAAGGTGGTCCAGGAGTGCGGCCAGCTTCCCGGCCAGCTCGCCGACCAGTGCTTCGAGAGCAGGTTCCCCTGGATGGGCAAGGGCCGCTAGAGCGGCAGGTGGGCTGACAGGTCGGCGCGGGAGCCGCTCGCCGCGACCGAGCCCCTGGCCATGGCCTCGTCCCAGGTCAGCCGGCCGAGCGCGAGCTCCAGCCAGGTGCGGGCGTCGGTCTCCACCACGTTCGGCGGCGTGCCGCGGGTGTGGCGGGGGCCGGGGACGGCCTGGACGGCCGCGTAGGGCGGCACGCGCACCTCGACCGTGCGGCCGGGAGCCGCGGCGGCCAGCTTCTCCAGCAGGTGGCGCACCGCCTGCCTGGCCGCGTCGCGTTCGGGGGCGAGCCCGCGGTCGTAGGCGGTCAGCACCGCGGCGACCAGGGCGTCGGGCAGGGCCGAGGCGGGGCCGTCGTAGGGCGGCTCGTCGAGGGCGACGAGCTGGCCGTCGAGGGCCGCGCGCAGCTTCTCCGGGTCCATCTTGCGTGGTGGCACGGGTCCATTGTCTCGCGGCAAGCGTTCATCGGGGCGGAGGTCGTCGTTCACCCCGGGTTTCGTTGACGACCGTAACGTCCCCGCCGTACAACCGCGCACATATCTGGAGGACCTGTGGCGAACCCTGAGGCGGGGCGGCTGCTGCCGCTGCTTTCCACCCCGCACAAAGGTGGCCGATCCGCTCTGACCTGTCAGTTCCGTTGCGGGAACGCGTGCGCGCACGACGTGGCCAACACGACGGGCAACGCCTACTTCGGCGACGTGGTGAAGGAGGCGCTGACGCGCCGCGGCGTGCTGCGCGCGGGCGCGCTCGGCGCGCTGGTGGCGGGCGTGGGCGTGGCGGGCGCGGTCCCGGCGCTCGCCGACGAGCCGGCGGCCGAGACCGCCGCCGCGCCGGTCGCGGTGGGCGGGCGCGGCCCGGCTGAGATCGCCTTCACCCCGGTGCCGCCGAACAAGGACGACGCGCTGCGCATCCCCGACGGCTACACCTCCTCCGTGGTCGTGCGCTGGGGCGACCCGGTGCTGCACGACGCGCCGGCCTTCGACTTCGACAACCAGACGGCCGACGCCCAGAACAAGCAGTTCGGCTACAACTGCGACTACGTGACGTTCTTCCCGATGGGTCAGAACCGCGGCCTGCTGTGGGTGAACCACGAGTACACCGACGAGAACCTGATGTTCCGCGGGTACACGGGCGGCGCGGCCGCCACCGAGGAGCAGATCAGGATCGCGCTGGCCGCGCACGGCGGCTCGGTCGTGGAGATCGAGCGGGCGCACGGCACCGGCGAGTGGAAGCTCACCACCAAGGGCCGCCGCCGCTACAACCGGCGCGTCACCGCGCAGACGCCGATGCGCTTCTCCGGCCCCGCCGCCGGTCACGCCCTGCTCAGGACGGCCGCCGACCCCAAGGGCCTGGCGCCGGTCGGCATGCTGAACAACTGCTCGGGCGGTTCCACCCCGTGGGGCACGGTCCTGACCGCCGAGGAGAACTTCGACCAGTACTTCGTCAACGGCGACAAGGTCCCCGAGGCGCAGCGGCCGTACATCTCGCGTTACACGATCACGACGGGCACCCCGGCGAGCAGCCGCCGCTTCGACCGGGTCGAGGAGCGCTTCGACCTGGCCAAGCACCCGAACGAGGCCAACAGGTTCGGGTGGATCGTGGAGATCGACCCGTTCGACCCCGACTCCACGCCGATCAAGCGCACCGCGCTCGGCAGGTTCAAGCACGAGGCCGCCAACACCACCCTGGCCGCGGACGGCCGTCTGGTCGTCTACATGGGTGACGACTCGCGCTTCGAGTACATCTACAAGTTCGTCTCCAAGGACCGGTACATCCCGGGCTTCGACCGTCACAACCGCACCCTGCTGGACGAGGGCACCCTGTACGTCGCCAAGTTCACCGGCGACAGCCCGGCCGCCGAGATCGACGGCTCCGGCAAGCTGCCCTCCGACGGGCTGTTCGACGGCTCGGGCCGGTGGATCCCGCTGGTGTCGGGCGACAAGTCGTACGTGGACGGCATGACCGCCGCCGAGGTGCTGGTCCACACCCGTACGGCGGCCGACAAGGTCGGCGCGACCAAGATGGACCGTCCGGAGGACATGGAGCGCAACCCGGTCACCGGCGGCGTCTACGTGGCCCTGACCAACAACTCCAACCGCACCGCCGCCCAGGTGGACGAGGCCAACCCGCGCCCGTCCAACAAGCACGGTCACATCCTGGAGGTGGCCGAGCGGAACAACGACGCGGGCGAGACCACCTTCGCCTGGTCGCTCCCGCTCGTCTGCGGCGACCCGAACGACCCCGCGACCTACTTCGCCGGCTTCGACAAGACCAAGGTCTCGCCGATCTCGTGCCCGGACAACGTGACGTTCGACGCCGACGGCAACCTGTGGATCTCCACCGACGGCAACCAGCTCGGCAGCAACGACGGCCTGTTCGTCATGCCGGTGCGTGGCTCCGACCGCGGCCACCTGCGCCAGTTCCTCACGGTCCCGCTCGGCGCGGAGACCTGCGGCCCGCTGGTCACCGCGGACCAGAAGAGCGTGTTCGTGGCCGTGCAGCACCCGGGCGAGATCGACGGCGCGACCCCGGAGAACCCGGCCAGCCGCTGGCCCGACGGCGACCAGCCGCGCCCGTCGGTGGCGGTGGTCTGGCACGGCAGTGGCAAGAAGATCGGCAGCTGATCCCCGGTAGAACCAGTTGACCTCAAGTTAACTTGAGGAAATAGTCTCCCATGCATGAGCATGGAAGTGACCGCCTGGCATCAGCTTTACTCGATGAACAACCGGCCGGAGCGTCGCCCGCTGAACAGGGCGACGCTTCGGCGTATCGGCGGGTTCGCCCGTCCCCACCGCCGCAGGATCGTGCTGTTCCTGGTGCTCAGCGTGGTGCTGGCGGGTTTGGCCGTGGTGTCGCCGCTGCTCGCGGGGCGGGTGGTCGACGCGATCTTCAACGGTGAGCCGCTCGGCGTGGTGGTCGTGGTCGCGCTGCTGATCGCGGGCCTGGCGCTCGCCGAGGCCGGGCTCGGCCTGCTGAACCGCTGGCAGTCGGCCACCATCGGCGAAGGGCTGATCCTCGACCTGCGCACGGCGGTCTTCGACCACGTCCAGCGCATGCCGGTCGCGTTCTTCATGCGGACGCGCACCGGGGCGCTGGTGAGCCGGTTGAACAACGACGTGATCGGCGCGCAGCGGGCCTTCACCGACACCTTGTCCAGCGTGGCCGGCAACCTGGTGCAGCTCGTGCTGACGCTCACCGTGATGATCGGCATCTCGTGGCAGATCACCTTGCTCGCGCTGCTGCTCCTGCCGGTGTTCGTGCTGCCCGCGCGCCGGATGGGCGTCCGGATCGCGCGGCTGCGGCGCGAGGCCGCCGACCACAACGCCGCCATGGGCACCCAGATGACCGAGCGGTTCTCCGCGCCGGGCGCGACCCTGGTGAAGCTGTTCGGCCGTCCGGCGCGCGAGTCGGCCGAGTTCGCCGCGCGGGCGCGGCGGGTGCGCGACATCGGCGTGCGCTCGGCCATGAACCAGTCGGTGTTCGTCACGGCCCTGACCCTGGTCTCGGCGCTCGCGCTGGCCCTCGTCTACGGCCTCGGCGGCTTCTACGCCCTGCGCGACCAGCTCGAACCCGGCGCAGTGGTGTCGCTGGCCCTGCTGCTGACCCGCCTCTACGCGCCCCTCACCGCCCTGGCCAGCGCCCGGGTGGACGTGATGAGCGCCCTGGTCAGCTTCGAGCGCGTCTTCGAGGTGCTCGATCTCAAGCCGCTGATCCAGGAGCGCGCGGACGCCCGCGACGTCCCCGAGGGCCCGGTCGCGGTCGAGTTCGACGACGTGCGCTTCGCCTACCCCGCCGCCGACAAGGTGTCGCTGGCCTCGCTGGAGGAGGTCGCCACGCTGGACTCGCGGGGCGGCGAGGAGGTGCTGCACGGCATCTCGTTCACGGCCCTGCCGGGCCAGATGGTGGCGCTGGTGGGCTCGTCGGGGGCCGGCAAGTCCACGATCGCCCAGTTGCTGCCCAGGCTGTACGACGTCGACTCCGGCGCGGTCCGCCTCGGCGGCGTGGACGTACGGGACCTGACCTTCGACGCCATCCGCGACACCCTCGGCATGGTCACCCAGGACGGCCACCTCTTCCACGACACGATCAGGGAGAACCTGCTGCTGGCCAGGCCGGCGGCGAGCGAGGAGGAGATCTGGGACGCCCTGTCCAGGGCCCGGCTGCGGACGCTGATCGAGTCGCTGCCCGACGGCCTGGACACCGTGGTCGGCGAGCGCGGCTACCGGCTGTCCGGCGGCGAGCGTCAGCGGCTCACGATCGCCCGGCTCCTGCTGGCCAGGCCGCGCGTGGTGATCCTGGACGAGGCCACCGCCGCGCTCGACTCCACCTCCGAGGCGGCCGTGCAGGAGGCCCTGGGGGAGGCGCTGGCGGGCCGGACCGCCGTGGTGATCGCGCACCGGCTGTCGACCGTGCGGGCGGCCGACCAGATCCTGGTGATCGAGGACGGCCGCGTGGCCGAGCGGGGCACGCACGCCGAACTGCTGGCCATGGGCGGCCGCTACGAGGAGCTGTACCGCACTCAGTTCGACGAGCCGACGGTCGCCGGGGCGGTGGCCTGAGGCTCGTCCGGCACCGGCGGGCGGCGGGACGGGCGCAGCGCGTACAGGCCGAGCGGGACGGCGGCCAGCACGATCACCGCCGCGATGACCAGCGTGAACTGGTAGGCGTCGAGGAAGGCGGCCAGCGGGGGCCGGTCGCTCCCGCTCTGGCGGGAGCTGAGGATCGCGCCCAGCACGGTGATGCCGAGCAGGCCGAACACCTCGCGCGAGACGTTCAGCACGCCTGAGGCCACGCCCGCCCTGTCCTTGGGCAGGCCGCCGAGGATCGCCGAGGTCAGCGGCACCAGCAGGCCCCCGCCGAGGCCGTAGAGCAGGAACCAGGGGGCGACGTCGGCGTAGTCGCCGTCGGCCCCGACGCCGGAGATCAGGTAGATCGCCGCGCCCATGAGCGCCATGCCCAGCGCCACCGTGCGGCCGGTGCCGAGCCGCGCGGAGATCCGCTGCGAGGTGATGGCGACGACCGCCATGACCAGGGCCATCGGCACGAACGCCAGGCCGGCCTGCGTGGGGGAGAAGCCGAGCACGTTCTGCAGCCACAGGGCGCTGAAGAAGTAGATGCCGAACACGCCGAACGACCAGATGCCCATGGTCAGCGCGCCGCCGGTGAACACCCGCGAGCGGAAGAGCGACAGGTCGATCATCGGGCGCTCGGACCGCGTCTCGACCAGCGCGAACGCCACGGCCGCAGCCGCCGCGAGCCCGAACGCGGCCAGGATCTCGGCCGACGTCCATCCGGCGCGGTCGCCCTCGATGAGCGCGTAGGTCAGGGAGACCAGCGCGAGCGCCGAGGTGGCCAGGCCGGGCAGGTCGAGCCGGTGCCGGCGGTGGGTGAAGTCGGGCCGGACCGCCCACAGGGCCAGGCCGAGGGTGGCGATCCCGACCGGCACGTTGATCAGGTAGATCCAGCCCCAGTGCAGGTGCTCGCTGATGAAACCGCCGGCCGCCGGGCCGAGCGCCATGGACAGCGCCCCGGACGCGCTCCAGATGCCCACGGCCCTGCCGCGCTCGGCGGGCTCGGGGAAGATCTGGCTGATCAGGGTGAGCGACGTGGGCGTGAGCAGCGCCGCCCCCACGCCCTGGACGGCCCGCGCCGCGATCAGCGCGCCGCCCGAGGTGGCCAGCCCGGCGCCCAGCGAGGCCGCGGTGAAGACGGAGAGCCCGGCCAGGAACACCACGCGGGCCCCGAACAGGTCCGCGAGCCGGCCGCCGACCAGCATGAGCCCGGCGAAGACCAGGATGTACGAGCTCACGATCCACTCCAGCCCGGAGATCGTCAGCCCGAGCTCCCGCTGGATCGTCGGCAATGCGACGTTCCCCACGTTGTTGTCGAGATAGGTCATGAAGGTGCCCAATGTCACGGCACCCAGCGCCCACCATCGCATGTCGCCAACCTCCTATACGCCGTACTTGTACGTCGTACAGTTCAACTTGTACGGCGTATAGTTGTCAACCGTGATGGGAAAACTGGACGCGCGGACCATCGCCGAGCGGGCGCTGGAGATCGGCGACACCGAGGGGCTCGACGCCGTGACGATCCGCCGCCTGGCGACCGACCTGGGCGTGACGCCGATGGCCCTCTACTGGCACTACAAGAACAAGGACCAGCTGCTGGTCGGCATGGCCGACCACCTGGTCGGCGGCTTCGTGCCGCAGCCGGCCGACGAGCGGCCCTGGCAGGAGCAGCTCCGCGACCTGACCCATGGGCTCATCAGGACCCTGCGCACCCATCCCTGCGCCAAGAACGTCATCGAGCAGATCGACCCGATCTCCGTCCCCAACTTCCTGGTCGTCTGGGACAAGGCGCTGGGCCTGGCCCGTACGGCCGGGTTCGACGTGGAGGAGAGCTGCCTGATCACCAAGTACCTGCTGCAGAGCGCCTTGTCGATCGCCGACGCGCCCGTGCACTTCAAGGCCGGCCGGACCGGCGAGGAGATCGCCGAGATGGTCAGGGTCAAGCGGGCCGGCCTCCAGTCGCTGCCGCCCGAGAGGTACCCGTACCTGGTCGAGATGGCCTCACCGCTGGTCGCGGGCGCCGACCCGGCCTTCTACGACTCCTTCGGCGTCGATCTCGTGCTGCGCGGCATCGAGGCGCTGGCCGCCGAGCGTTAGGGTCGGGATCATGCCCTTCGAGCTGGTCTGCGAGATCGAACCGCCCACCAAGCCCGATCTGAAGCGCGTACGCCACCAGATCGGCACGCTCAGCCAGGTCGCCCACTCCTTCCTGATCCCCG
This sequence comes from Nonomuraea sp. NPDC050227, assembly GCF_044459705.1. Classification (NCBI taxonomy): domain Bacteria; kingdom Bacillati; phylum Actinomycetota; class Actinomycetes; order Streptosporangiales; family Streptosporangiaceae; genus Nonomuraea; species Nonomuraea sp. NPDC050227. The sequence goes on from NZ_JBITJF010000022.1 coordinate 29,852, forward strand.
ACAACCACATCGGCCGGGCCACCGTGTCCAGCGTGGCCGTGGCCCACGAGGTCGAGGCGATGGGCGGGCGCAGCATCGCCTGTCTCAACTCCCGCGACCGCAACCTGCTCGGCTTCCACCGCGACCTGCTGACGGCCGCGGCGTACGGCGTCGACCAGTTCCTGTTCGTCCACGGCGACAAGCCCGCCAGCGGCAGCCGGACCAGCGACCTGACGGTCCGCTCGATGATCGAGGAGGCCAGGGGCTTCTCGCCGGCCTTCCGGGTCGGCGCGGCGGCCGGGCTGCGCCCGCTGCCCGCCTGGAAGCGCGCGGCCGACTTCCTGTTCGCCCAGGTCAGCTTCTCGGTCGAGGCGCAGGTCCGGTGGCGCGAGGCCAACCAGGTCGACGTGCCGGTCTACGCGGGCGTCATGGTGCTGGCCAGCGAGCGCCACGCCCGTACGCTGGCCGCCGCCATCCCCGACATCGCCCTGCCCGGCGAGCTGGTCGAGCGGGTGGCCGCCGACCGCATGGCGGGCGTCGAGGCGGCCTGCGAGCAGGTGTTCGCGCTGCGCGACTCGGGCGCGTTCGACGGCGTGCACCTCATCCCGGTCTCGCGCTACCGCGACGTGGAGTCGAGGCTCGCCGGAGCCCTCTGAGACCGGGCGAGCGCGGCCAGCACCGCGCCGGCCAGCGCCACGGCGAACAGCACCGCGTACGCCCGCTGGAAGCCGTCCATGAGCTGCCCGACGGCCACCGGGGAGAGCGTGGACAGCGTGCCCGCGTACACCTGGGCGCGCAGCGCCGGGCCCACGGAGCTGGTCACGACGCTGAGCGACAGGCCCACGCTGATCACGATGCCGACGTTCATGATCATGACCCGGAAGCCGTTGACCACGCCCAGGCTGCCGCTCGGCAGGGCGGCCATGACCTGGGTGGTGTTGCCGGTCAGGAACGTCCCGCTGCCGCAGCCGGCCACGAACAGGGCGATCCCCGTCACCCAGTACGGCGTCGCCGGGTCGGCCGTCAGCATGAGCGCGCCGAGCCCCAGCGCGCTCATCGCCGCGCCGCCGATCGACAGCCCGTACGGCGAGACCCGCGGCCCGAGCAGCCCCGCGATCGGCGAGGCCAGCCCGATGCCCACCGGCACCGGCAGCACGCTCAGCCCGGCCGAGAACGCGTCGAGCCCGCGCGCCGCCTGGAAGTAGAGCGCGACCACCAGGATCAGCGCGGAACGCGCGAGCGCGTTGCAGAAGGAGGCCAGGTTGGCGTAGGCCAGCAGCCGGCCGCCGAACAGCCGCAGGTCCAGCACCGGGTTGGTCGAGCGCCGCTCGGCCAGCACGATCAGCGGCACCAGCAGCACGAACAGCGCCGCCCCCGTCAGGACGACCGGGCTGGTCAGGCCGCCCGACCCGGCCTCGTTGACCGCCAGCAGCACGGCCGACAGCGCGGCGAACACCAGCACGTTGCCGAGCGCGTCCACCGGCTGCCTGGGCCTCTTCGGCATCTTGCGTAAGATCACCGCGCCCCAGCCGAGCGCGATCAGCCCGGCGGGCACGTTCACCCAGAAGATCCACTGCCAGCCGGCGGTCTCGGCGATCAGGCCGCCGAGCGTCGGACCGGCGAGCTGGGCCACCGACAGCGTGCCGATGTAGACGCCCATGCCCTGGCTGAGCCGTTCGGGCGGGAACGCGTCGGTGATGATCACCGTGCCGTTGGCCAGGATCATGGCCGAGCCGATCGCCTGGAGCACGCGCATGCCGACCAGGAACCAGACGTCCGGCGACAGCCCGGCCAGCAGCGAGGCCACGGTGAACAGGGCGAAGCCCGCCAGGTACACCTCGCGCCGGCCGAGCAGGTCGGCGACCCGCCCGAAGAACACCAGGCTCGCGGTGTTGACCAGCAGGAACGCCAGCAGGATCCATCCCGACTGCGTCGCGTCGGCGTGGAAGTGCCGCACGACGGTCGGCAGCGCGACGTTGAGCGTGCTGCCGGCGATGCCGATGAGGACGAGGCCCAGGCTGGTGACCGAGCACACGCGCCAGGCGTAGCGCATGCGGGTGCCGGCTTCGGGGGTGACCGCGACCATGCCTCCCACTATGACGTACGTCGTACGTCCGTTTTGTACCAGGGGTCACCTGGCTCGCCTGCGTAACCCCTCGACGTCGTGGATGACCACCCGCCGCCGGCCGGTCTCGATGAGCCCGCGGTCGCGCAGGGTCCGCAGCGCCTTGCTGACCGCCTCCCGCGAGGAGCCCGTCCAGCCGGCCAGCTCGTCCTGGCTGAGCGGCAGGGCCACGCGCACGCCGGTGCTGGTGGGCTCGCCGTATCGGTCGGCCAGTTCGAGCAGCCGGGTCGCCACCCGGCCGGTGGTGTCGAACGCGCCGTACTCGATGCGCTTGCGGTCGGCGTCGCGCAGCCGGCCGACGACCAGTTGCAGGAGCAGGACGGCGATGCGGCCGTGCGCGGCCAGGAAACCGCTGAAGTCGCGGACCACGATGCCCTCGATGGGCTCCAGCGCGGTCACGGTGGTCGAACGCGGCAAACCGTCCACGGCCGACATGTCGCCCAGCAGCGCCCCCGGGCCGCGTACCGCGAGGACCACCTCGGTGCCGCTGCTCGTGTGCGAGGACACCTTGACCCGGCCCTGCGTCAGCACGAGCACCCAGTCGGCCGCGTCGCCCTCGGTGATCACCGTCGTGCCGCGGTCCCATCGGCGCGGGCGCCCGGCGGCTCGCAGCGCCTCGACCTCCTCGGCGGTGAGCAGGGAAAGGAACTCGCCGGGCTCTGGATCCATGCGCCGATTATGTACGTACGGCTATTGCCGTTCTATGGCATTCCAGTCAGAACGTACGCGGCCACGAGTTCTTCCCTGCCCTTCAGGCTGAGCCGTCCGAGGGCGTTCACCGAGGCGTCGCGGCCGAGCTGCCTGAGGGTCGTCTCGCCGATCACCACCGTCCCCGGCTCGGCCAGGGCCTGGAGCCTGGCGGCCACGTTGACGCAGTCGCCCATCGCGTTGAAGCCGCGTAACTCGGGGCTGCCGATGTTGCCGACCAGCGCGGGGCCGGTGTTGACGCCCACCCGGAAGGTCGGCCACTCCACCTCGCCGACGCGTTTCCAGGCCATCTCCTCGGCCACCTCGGCGGCGGCCCGCTGCATTTCCAGCGCGGCCCGGCAGGCCGCCCTGGCGTGACCGGCCTGCGGGGCGGGCGCATTGAACAGGGCCAGCATCGCGTCTCCGACGAACTGCACGATCGTGCCGCCGTTGTTCAGCACGCACGGGACGGCGGCCGTGTGGTACCGGTTGAGCATCTCGACGATCTCGCCGGGCGCGACCTGCTCGGAGAAGGTGGTGAACCCCTTGAGGTCGGCGAAGAGCGCGGTCAGCTCCCGCAGCTCGCCGCCGAGCGCCGCCCGCGCCGGGTCGGCGAGCAGGGCGTTGGCCACGTCGGGCGACATGTACTGGCGGAAGAGGGTGTCCAGCTCCTGGTAGAGGCGGGCGTTCTCCAGCGAGATGGACAACTGGCCGGCGAGCGTGGCGGCCAGCGCCTCGTCGTGGCCGCCGCGGCCCACCGGCACCTCCAGCACGCCGGCCAGGTGGCCCCTGACCGTGAGCGGGTAGGCCAGCCGGTGGTCGCGGCGGATCGGGCCGTCGCCCTCGAACTCGTACGCGCGCGAGCCGATCTGGGTCTTCCCCTCCGACACCAGTGCGATCTTGACGTCTCCGTACGCCTGCCTGACCCGGTCGAGCGCGGTGGTCAGCAGCTCGCCCTCCGGCAGGCCCACGCGGGTCTGCGCGCTCACCGCCACCAGCGCGGCCAGCCGCTCCGACAGCTCCCGCTCGTGGGCCAGCGCCGTCCCGGCCCGGTCGAGCACGGCGGCCTGGCTCTCGTTCAGCCGGAACTTGCCCGACAACCGGGCCGCGGCCAGCGGCTCGCCCCGGCGTACGTGCTCGACCAGCTCCTCCAGGGCCTGGTCGTAGTCCTGCTGGAGGCGGGCGACGGTCGCCGCCAGGGTCACCGAGTCGAACAGCCCCGCGCTCGACCCCTCGCGCCGGAACTGCAGGTAGGCGCTGTAGGCCACGAACACGAAGGCGAGGGTGAGCAGCGCGTGCCACTCCCACCACGTCAGGTGCCAGTTGAGCTGCGACATCCCGGCGACCATCGCCTCGGCCAGCAGCGCGTACGCGGTGATCAGGCTGACCAGCATGGCCGAGGGGCGGCGGCGGTGGAGCAGGAACATCAGCACGCCGGCCGCGCCGTACAGCAGGACGCCGGGGATCGAGGCCGCGCCCAGCCAGCTCACCGGCGCGACCGGCGGCGGCTGACTGAGCTCGGTCAGCTCGGGCACCAGGGAGACCAGCGCCCACAGCAGCATGAACCCGAACAACACCGCCCGGACGAAGTGCTGCCCCGCGAGCACGCTCCTGGCCGCCCGCTCGCCCAGCGGCAGGGCCGAGGCGAACGCGAACATCGAGGCGATCGTGAGCCCCACCTGCTGCCCCAGGTCGAAGCCCAGCGAGCCGGTCGGCAGGATGATCCCCGGCGTGGCCAGGCCGTGCAGGAGGAAGAAGCCCGCGCTGCTGAGGAACACCATGGAGACCAGGAACAGCCGGGCGTCCTGACGGCGGCGCGCGGCCTCGGTGATCAGCCCGCCGAGCGCCACGTTGATCCCGGCCACCGCGAGGATCATCCAGAAGTGGCTCGCGTTGTGCTGCCAGACGACGTTGAGGTGGGGCTGGGCGAGCAGCAACCAGAGCCCCAGCAGGGGAAGGGCGAGGTGGATGACCCAGACCACGCCTCGGACGGGCTGCGTGGCCGGCGGCAGGTAGGTGCTGGGCACAGACCCGATTATGCACGCGGGATCGCCGCCGCCAATGCGTCCTTTTACCCACTACGACGGCGACAGTCGGTCAATCCGGTCAGTAACCCTCCGTTTCGTGACAAATACGTTATGTAGTTTCTGCCAACCTTTGGAACGGTCGAAACGTGAATCTCATGCACCACATGAGCATCACTTGTTTCCTGGAAGGAAAGCCGTGGCTATCAACGTTCGCGGTGGGCGTACGCTCACCCTCGCCACTGTCGGAGCGCTCGCCGCCTCGCTCCTCGCCGTCGGTGGCGTGGCCACCGCCTCGTCGGCGGCGAGCGAGGTGTACGCCTGCGTGCACAAGAAGACGCGGTACGTCCGCATCGTCAACCCGACCACGCCGTGCCGCAAGACCGAAGAGCGCATCGTGATCGGCGGCAGCACGACGCAGCTGAACGGCGGCACGTCCGGCCCCAAGGGCGACCAGGGCCCCCAGGGCAAGCAGGGCCCGCAGGGCGAGACGGGTCCGGTGGGCCCCCAGGGCAAGCCCGGCCTCCCCGGCAAGGACGGCAAGGACGGCCTGCCTGGCAAGGACGGCAAGGACGGCCTGCCTGGCAAGAACGGCCAGGACGGCAAGGACGGCGAGCGCGGCCCGGCGGGCCCCCAGGGCCCCAAGGGCGACGACGGCAAGCAGGGCCTCCCCGGCAAGAACGGCCAGGACGGCAAGAACGGCCTTCCCGGCAAGGACGGCGAGCGCGGCCCGGCGGGCCCCCAAGGCCCGCAGGGCCCCAAGGGTGAGCCCGGCAAGGACGGCGCCGGCGCCGCCTACACCACCTACACCAACAGCGTGTCCATCACCGGCCTCGGCTCGGAGACCGCAACCTGCAACAACGGCGGCACCCCCACCGGCGGCGGCTTCTCCTTCGGCACCCTGAAGAACGCCGAAGTCCTGGGCAGCTACCCCGGCGCCAACGGCTGGACGGTGACCGTCGCCAAGGACGACAACGGCGGCGGCAACAACCTCACCGCCGACACGCAGACCACCCAGAGCACCCAGAGCCACGGTGGCGGCAACGGCACCAGCGTCTCCGGCAAGGTGTACGTCATCTGCATCAAGAAGGTCTGACAAAGCGGAAAGGGCCGGTGCGGGGGATCACCCCGCACCGGCCCTTTTCGTTGAACGTCAGCCGAACAGCGCCGGCAGCGTCGCCGAGTGGGTCTCGCGGATCTCCTCGACCCCCACCTCGAACACGCCCTCGACCACCAGCGACGCCCCGCCGGTGACGCCGAGCCCGTAGCACGGCACCTCGTGCCGCCCGCACAGCGCCGCGAACTCCTCGAACGCCTCCGGCCGCACCGCGACCAGGGCCCGCGCCGCCGACTCGCTGAACAGGTCGGTGAACGGCTCGCCGCTCAGCGCCACCGTGGCCCCGATGCCGCGGGCCAGGCACGACTCGGCCAGCGCCACGGCCAGCCCGCCGTCGGACAGGTCGTGCGACCCCTCCAGCAGCCCGCGGGCAGCGGCCTCGACCAGCACGGTCGCCAGCGCCTGCTCGGCCTCCAGGTCGGCGTGCGGCGGCAGGCCGCCCAGGTGGCGGTGGGCCACGTGCGCCCATTCCGAGCCGCCGAACTCCTCGGCGGTGTCGCCGAGCAGCACCACCCGCAGCCCCTCGGCGGTGAACCCGGACGGCACCCGCTTGGCCACGTCGTCGATGACGCCGAGCACGCCCACGACCGGGGTGGGGTTGATGGCCGTCGAGCCCGTCTGGTTGTAGAAGGAGACGTTCCCGCCGGTCACCGGCACGCCGAGGGTGCGGCAGGCGTCGGCGAGCCCGCGTACGGCCTCGGCGAACTGCCACATCACCTCGGGGTCCTCCGGCGAGCCGAAGTTGAGGCAGTTGGTGACGGCCAGCGGCTTGGCGCCGGTCACGGCCACGTTCCGGTACGCCTCGGCCAGCGCCAGCTGCGCCCCCGCGTAGGGGTCGAGCTTGGCGTAACGGCCGTTGCCGTCGGTGGACAGCGCGATGCCCCGCGTCGTCGGCTCGGCTCCGGCGATGACCTCGGAGATGCGCAGCATCCCGGCGTCGGCGGGCTGGGCCAGCACGGTGTTGGAGCGGACGTAGCGGTCGTACTGGGAGGTCACCCACTCCTTGGAGGCCAGGTTGGGCGAGCCGAGGAGCTGCAGCAGGGTGGCCCGCAGGTCGTCGGGGCGCGCCAGCCGGTCGGGGGTGTCGGCGTTGAGCGCGGCCTGCCCGGCCGGCTCGTGGTAGGGACGCTCGTAGACCGGGCCCTCGTCGGCGGCGGTGCCCGGCGGGATGTCCACGATGACCTCGCCGTCCCAGGTCATGACCAGGCGGCCGGTGTCGGTGACCTCGCCGATGACGGTGGCCGGGACGTCCCACTTGGCGCAGATCGCCATGAACGCGGGGATGTCGTCGGGCCGGACCACGGCCATCATCCGCTCCTGGGACTCGCTCATCAGGATCTCCTCGGGCTTGAGCGAGGAGTCGCGGAGCGGGACCAGGTTGAGGTCGACCTTCATGCCGCCGGTGCCCTTGGCGGCCAGCTCGGTCGTGGCGCAGGAGACGCCGGCCGCGCCGAGGTCCTGGATGCCGACGACCACGTCGGCCGCGTAGAGCTCCAGGCAGCACTCGATGAGCAGCTTCTCCATGAACGGGTCGCCCACCTGCACGGCGGGCCGCTTGGCCTGCGACTCGTCCTCGAACGTCGCCGAGGCCAGCACGGACGCGCCGCCGATGCCGTCGGGACCCGTGGACGCGCCGAACAGCACGACCTGGTTGCCCGGCCCCGGCGCGGTGGCCAGCTTGATCTGGTCTTTGCGCAGCAGGCCGACGCACAGCGCGTTGACCAGGGGGTTGCCGATGTAGCAGGGGTCGAAGACGACCTCGCCGCCGATGTTGGGCAGGCCCAGGCAGTTGCCGTAGTGGCTGATGCCCTCGACCACGCCGGGCAGCACCCGCCGGGTGTCCACGGCGTCGGCGCCGCCGAAGCGCAGCGCGTCCATGACGGCGATCGGGCGGGCGCCCATCGACATGATGTCGCGCACGATCCCGCCGACGCCGGTGGCCGCGCCCTGGTGCGGCTCGACGTAGGACGGGTGGTTGTGCGACTCGATCTTGAACGTGGCCGCCCAGCCGTCGCCGATGTCGACGACGCCCGCGTTCTCGCCCATGCCCACGAGCAGCGCCTCGGACTTGGGCGCCTTGGTGGCGAACTGCCGCAGATGCACCTTGGACGACTTGTACGAGCAGTGCTCGGACCACATGACGCTGTAGATGGCCAGCTCGGAGCCGGTGGGACGGCGACCCAGGATCTGCTTGACCCGGTCGTACTCGTCCTGCTTCATCCCCAGCTCGGCGAAGGGCATCGGCTCGTCGGGGGTCTCGGCGGCCCGCTTGACGTTGTCGGTGCTCATGCGTTCACCAGATTCTTCAGGATGGACGTGAAGAAGCCGAGCCCGTCGGTGCTCGGCGCTCCGACCAGCTCCTCCACGGCGTGCTCGGGGTGCGGCATGAGGCCGACCACGTTGCCCGCCTCGTTGCGGATGCCGGCGATGTCGTTGAGCGAGCCGTTGGGGTTGCCCCCGGCGTAACGCACGACGACGTGGCCGCCGGACTCCAGCTCGGCCAGCGTCTCCTCCGAGGCGACGTAACGGCCCTCGCCGTGCTTGACCGGCAGCACGATCTCCTGGCCGCGCTCGAAGGAGCCGGTCCAGGCGGTGGCGGTCTGCTCCACCGTGAGCCGCTGGTCGCGGCAGACGTAGTGGAGCGAGGCGTTGCGGGTGAGCGCGCCGGGCAGCAGGTGGGCCTCGCAGAGGATCTGGAAGCCGTTGCAGGTGCCGATGACCGGCAGACCGGCCTTGGCGGCCGGGACGAGCTCGTCCATCAGCGGGGCGAACTTGGAGATCGCGCCGCACCGCAGGTAGTCGCCGTAGGAGAAGCCGCCGGGCAGGAAGACGGCGTCGACTCCCTTCAGGTCGTGGTCGGCGTGCCACAGCGGGACCGCCTGCGCGCCCACGAGGCGCACGGCTCTGGCGGCGTCCTGGTCGTCGAGAGTTCCTGGAAACGTGACTACGCCCACACGGGCAGCGCTCATGACAGTCGTCCCCTCCGAGGAATGCGCACGCGCGTGCCACCGTCTCTTTGGGGGCGGACGGCGGTCTACGGCGGTGTACTCAGATTATCGGGTGCGCGGCTGTGTTCCGGGCAGCGGGTCGGACGGCGGTCAGACGGCGGCCAGCTCGCGGTGACGGGCGCCCTCGGCCTCGTCGTCCCAGGCGAGCGTCTTGCGCAGGTGGACCGTCGTGCCGCGGCCGGGCGTGGTGCCGAAGGAGATCTCGTCCACCACGGACCGCATGATGAGCAGGCCGCGGCCGTTCTCGGTGTCCGGCGGAGGGAAGTGCAGCGGCATCGACGGGAGGCCGTCGCCGTTGTCGGCGACGCGCACGTCGCAGCGGCCGTAGCCGATCGACGCCGAGACCTCGTAACGGTTGGCGGGGCCGCCGTGTCGCACCGCGTTGGAGCACGCCTCGGAGACGGCGAGCAGCATGTCGGCGATGCAGGTCTCACTCACGTTGAGTGACCGCATCGCGTCGCCAAGCACTCGCCTGACCATCGGTATGCCGATCGCATCCCGAGGCAGCGCCAACGAGAACTCAATATCCACCGGACTCCTCCGGGCTCCGGAATGTCACCTGGAGTAGGTTTCCCTGTGAAATCGGGGCTAACCGCAAAATCACGTTGTTGTTATTTAGTGTTGGCACGCCCGTGGCATTGTGGCATGCCCGAACGCGACTTTAACTCACCAGGGGTAAAACCAGGCATCAAATGTGCCTTCTACCCCTCAACCCGGACGCTGTAGTCCTCGATCACGGTGTTGGCCAGGAGTGTCTCGGCCATCTTCCGTACCTCGTCGAGGGCCGCCTCGTCGGCCGGGCCCTCCAGCTCGACCTCGAACCGCTTGCCCTGACGGACCGCCGAGACGCCGGAGAAACCGAGCCTGGGCAGCGCCCTGGCGATGGCCTGGCCCTGCGGGTCGAGGATCTCGGGCTTGAGCATGACGTCGACGATGACGCGCGCCACTACGTTCCTCCTGGGTGGAGTGGGTGCTTGGGAAAGCAAGCCTACCGGCGCGCATGGCCGTCAACACAACGGGAACGGGGAGGACATGGGGCTTGCGCGGAGTGCTGTGACGTCTGCCACGATGTCCCCAAACGCGTATGAACCACCACCACATGGTTCGCACGCACACACGGCTGGCCTCAGGTGGCGACCCCATCGACACCGGCCCCGATCGCACAGGAGCGGCACGTGACAGTCGACGCCTCTCGTGGTGCCGAAGCACCCCCTGAGCTCGTGCAGTTGCTCACCCCCGAAGGAGTGAGGGTCGAGCATCCCGACTACGACATAGACCTGACGCCCGAAGAGGTCAGGTCGCTCTACCGCGACCTGGTGCTCGTCCGGCGCATCGACCTGGAGGCCGTGGCGCTGCAGCGGCAGGGCGAGCTGGGCATCTGGGCCTCGCTGCTCGGCCAGGAGGCCGCCCAGATCGGCTCGGGCCGCGCGCTCACCGACTCCGACATGGCCTTCCCCACCTACCGCGAGCACGGCGTCGCCTGGTGCCGCGACGTCGACCCGGTGAAGCTGCTCGGCCTGTTCAGGGGCGTCAACCACGGGGGCTGGGACCCCGAGGAGCACAACTTCCACCTGTACACGATCGTGATCGGCAGCCAGACCCTGCACGCGGTCGGCTACGCCATGGGCATCCAGCGCGACGACGCCTCCGCCGCCACGATCGTCTACTTCGGCGACGGCGCCACCAGCCAGGGCGACGTCAACGAGTCGTTCATCTGGGCCAGCGTGTTCAACGCGCCCGTCGTCTTCTTCTGCCAGAACAACCAGTGGGCCATCTCCGAGCCGCTGGAGAAGCAGAGCCGCATCCCCCTCTACCGCCGGGCCTCGGGCTTCGGCTTCCCGGGCATCAGGGTCGACGGCAACGACGTGTTCGCCTGCCTCGCGGTGACCAGGAAGGCGCTCGAAGCCGCCCGTACGGGCCAGGGGCCGACGCTGATCGAGGCGTTCACGTACCGGATGGGCGCCCACACCACGACCGACGACCCGACCCGCTACCGGGTGGCCAGCGAGCTGGAGGCGTGGAAGCTGAAGGACCCGATCGAGCGGGTCAAGTCGTACCTGTTCCGCAACGAGCTGGCCGACCAGGGCTTCTTCGACGCCGTGACCGCCGAGGCCGACCAGCTCGGCGCCGACCTGCGCAGGCGGTGCCTGGCGATGCCCGACCCCGAGCCGCTCGATATCTTCGACCACGTCTATCGCGAGCCCCACGCGCTCATCGACGGAGAGCGCGCTCAGTTCGCCGCCTACTTGGAGGGCTTCGAGAAATGACGGTGTTGAGCCTGTCCAAGGCGCTTAACGAGGGCATGCGCCGCGCCATGGAGGACGACCCCAAGGTCCTCATCATGGGCGAGGACGTCGGCAAGCTCGGCGGCGTGTTCCGCGTCACCGACGGTCTGCAGAAGGACTTCGGCGAAGACCGGGTCATCGACACGCCGCTCGCCGAGTCCGGCATCATCGGCACCGCGATCGGCCTGGCGCTGCGCGGCTACCGGCCGGTGTGCGAGATCCAGTTCGACGGGTTCGTGTTCCCGGCGGCCGACCAGATCATCACGCAGCTCGCCAAGATGCCGATGCGCTCGCTCGGCGCGATCAAGCTGCCCGTCGTCGTGCGCATCCCGTGCGGCGGCGGCATCGGCGCGGTCGAGCACCACAGCGAGTCGCCCGAGGCGTACTTCGCGCACACGGCCGGCCTGCGCGTGGTGGCCTGCTCTAACCCGGCCGACGCCTACACCATGATCCAGCAGGCCATCCGGAGCGACGACCCGGTCATCTTCTTCGAGCCCAAGCGCCGCTACTGGGAGAAGGCCGACATCGACACGGCCTCGACCGACTGGTGGACGCCGTTCGACAAGGCCACGGTCGTACGGCCCGGCTCCGACGTCACGCTGCTGGCCTACGGCCCGATGGTCAAGACCTGCCTGGAGGCCGCCGCGGCCGCCGAGGACGACGGCCGCTCGCTGGAGGTGATCGACCTGCGCTCGCTCAATCCGCTGGACGAGCCGCTGGTCATGGAGTCCGTCCGCCGCACCGGCCGGGTGGTCGTGGTCCACGAGGCGCCCGTCTACAGCGGCTTCGGCGCCGAGCTGGCGGCCCGGATCACCGAGCAGTGCTTCTACCACCTGGAGTCGCCCGTCCTGCGGGTCGGCGGCTTCTCCACCCCCTACCCGCCGTCGAAGCTCGAAGAGCACTACCTGCCCGACCTGGACCGGGTGCTGCACGCCGTCGACCGCGCCTTCGGGTTCTGAAAGGGGGACGCGCTTCCATGCGACGCGAGTTCAAGCTTCCCGACGTCGGGGAGGGGCTGACCGAGGCCGAGATCGTCCGCTGGCATGTGCGGCCGGGCGACGAGGTCAAGGTCAACCAGATCGTGGTGGAGATCGAGACCGCCAAGTCCATCGTCGAGCTGCCGATCCCCTGGGACGGCGTGGTCGCGGGCGTGCTGGTCGAGGAGGGCCGCACGGTCGACGTCGGCACGCCGATCGTCGCCGTGGACACCGGCGGCGAGGCGGGCGGCGCCGACCAGGGCCCCGCCGGCCAGAGCCGTGCCGACCAGGGCCCCGTTGACCAGGGCCTCAAGGCGCTGGCCGACGACATGGTTCCCAAGCCGCCGGAGGAGGGCGCGGTCGAGCCCGGCGCCCACGGCAGCCCCGCGCCCAAGGAGGAGCGGCAGGCGGTCCTGGTGGGTTACGGGGTCAAGACCGGCGCCTCCAAGCGCCGTCCCCGCAAGCAGCCGGCGGAGCCGATCCCGGCCGCGCCGGTGGCCAACCCGGCCCGCGTGGAGGTGCCCGGCCCGGCCCCGACGGCCCGCCCGGCCGAGCCCGTCCCCGCCGCCGCGCCGGCCGCCGGAGTGGTCGCCGGTTCCGGGCGCGTGGCCGTGCTGGCCAAGCCGCCGGTCCGCAAGCTGGCCAAGGACCTGGGCGTCGACCTCGCCACGCTCACCGGCACCGGCCCCCAGGGCTCCATCACTCGCGACGACGTGCACGCCGCCGCGCAGGGCGGTCTCCAGGGTGGTCTTCAGGCCGCGCCCGAGCCCGTCCGGCAGGCCGAGCCCCAGCGGCGGGAGGAGCGCGTCCCCGTCAAGGGCGTGCGCAAGATGACCGCCCAGGCGATGGTGGCCAGCGCCTTCACGGCCCCGCACGTCACCGAGTTCCTCCAGGTGGACGTGACGGAGACCATGGAGGCGGTCCGGCGGCTGCGGGCCCTGCCCGACTTCGCCGAGGTCAAGGTCTCCCCGCTGTTGCTGGTCTGCCGGGCCCTGCTCACCGGGGTCAGGCGCTACCCGATGATCAACTCGTCCTGGGACGAGGCGGCCCAGGAGATCGTGGTCAAGCACTACGTGAACCTGGGCATCGCCGCCGCCACCCCGCGCGGCCTCGTCGTGCCCAACATCAAGGACGCCCACGCCCTCCCGCTCCCCGAGCTGGCCAGGCAACTGGGCGCGCTGGCGGAGACGGCCAGGGCGGGCCGCACCCAGCCGGCCGAGATGGCGGGCGGGACGATCACCATCACCAACGTGGGCGTGTTCGGCGTCGACGCCGGCACCCCCATCCTCAACCCGGGCGAGTCCGCCATCCTGGCCTTCGGCCAGGTCAGGGACATGCCGTGGGTGGTGGACGGCGAGCTGGCGGTGCGCAAGGTGACCACCCTCGCGCTCAGTTTCGACCACCGGATCGTCGACGGCGAGCTGGGCTCGATGTTCCTGCGCGACGTCGGCGCGATGCTGGAGGACCCGCTCCGCATGCTCGCCTGGAGCTGAAACCGGGCTGAAACCGGGCCGACGCCGGGCCGAAGCCGGGCGGCGACCGCCGGGAGGACCCCTCTCCCCGGCGGTCACCGCAGGCTCGGCCAGGGCGCCTTCTTGTCCCGCGCGCGGGGGCCGTACGACTCCAGCCACACGGGCGCGCCCACGACATGAGAGACCGCCGCGGGCCAGTCTGATACACCCTCCTCGTAGACCGGCGTCGCCCGCAGCAGCCGGGCCGTACGGTCCGGCTCGGCGAACGTGACGGGCCGGTCGTAGCGCACGCACATGCGGGTGACGTCCGCGTCGAGGTGGGTGAGCGCGAGACCGTCCACGCCGCCGGCCGCCTCGGCCGCGTACCGGTGGGCGACCGCGTCGAAGTGCCCGCGGCGGAAGGCCCCCTGCCACGGCCCGGTCACGTTGTGCGGCTCGGGCAGCTCCAGGCCGGGGTCCTCGGTCACCAGCGGGCCGGGGCCGTGCCGGGTGGTGTAGGTCCGCAGCACGCCGAGCCGCGCCGCCCCGGACCCGTCCAGCAGTTCCAAGGCGTTGGCGAAGGTCGTCGTGCTCCACGTCGTGTACGGGTCGAACCCCCATCGCTCGTCCAGCAGCACGCCCTGCGCGCCCTCGAACACCACCGGCCCCCGCCTGACCAGCCCGGCGGTGTACGACGAGTCCACCAGCCGCACCCGCTCGGCGAACGCCCGGTAGACGGCCACGCAGTCGGCCACCGGCGGCCCCTCGACCCCCAGCGCCTCCCGCAGCACGGTCAGCTTGCGCGTCAGCTCGCGCGGCGGGTCGCCCGCCCGGGGCGCGAGCGCGCCGTGCTCCAGGTGGTACGCCATCGTCTCCCCGACGCCCATCCCGCAGGACCCGTGCCGCGCCTCCCCGCGCGCCAGCTCCCGCCTGCGCCCGGCCTCGACGTGGTACGGCGTCGCCAGCAGGCAGTCCCGGTCCACCGTGAGCAGCCCGAAGGGGTCGGGCACGCCGAGCCGGGCCAGGTGCTCCGCCTCGGCCGACAACGCCAGCGGATCGACCACCACGAACCGCGAGAGATGCGTGCGAACCCCCCGGAACGTCCCGGCGCCGAACTGCGCGAACGTGTGGTGCCGCCCGTCGTCCAGGACGACGTTGTGCCCCGCCTGGGCGCCCCCGTTGAACCGGACCACGGCGTGGACGGGCAGCGTGGCGCACGCCCAGTCCACGACCGTGCCCTTGCCGGCGTCGCCGTACCCGAGGTCGACGACGACCAGGTGCTCGTTCACGCCCGGAGCCCGCCCAGCCCGCCGCCCAGCCCGCCCCCGAGTCCGCTGTCGAGCCCGTCGAGCGGCTCGGCGGTGACGACCGTGCCGCGGTCGAGCCTGGCCAGGGCCCGCGACACCGACGCGCCGGCCGTCGAGCCCAGCTCGGCCAGGTCCTCAAGGCCCTCGTCCAGGCCGATCGCGTCCTCGCCGAGCCCGACGGTGAGCGCGATCGTCTCGCACACGGCGTCGAGGTCGTCCAGCTCCAGCACGTTCTGGCCGAGCAGACGGCGCCAGGAGTCCAGCACCTCGGGGTCGCCGGCGTAGCTGGCCCCCTGCGGGAGGATGAAGTAGACGTCGTACTTGCGGGTCAGCTCGGCCACGACGTCGTCCACCCCGAGGGGCGCGGTCAGCCGGTCGCCGACGAGGTCCTTGACGTGGTTCCTGGACACCCGCTGGTAGGGCATCTCGTCGCCGATGACGAACAGGTAGCCGCGCCTGCCGCGCTTGTCGTGGCAGTCGATGGAGGTGTGCCTGGCCATGAAGTACATGGCCAGCTCGTAGGACTCGCGCTTCTGCCCGCCGCCGCCGCCCTCCAGCAGGATCAGGCCGAGCTGGTCGTCCATGCGGTTGTCGGACTCGAACTGGCCGACCTGCAGCGGCGCCCGGTCGCAGGTGGCGTCGCCGATCGCGCCGAACATGATCTGCGGGTCGGTGGCGTACCCCTTGCGCAGCAGCAGCCCGAGCAGGTCGGGCAGGCGGGTCTGCAGCGTGCGGGGGATCGCGCGCATCGAGCCGGTCACGTCGAAGAGCACGGCGATGGCCAGCGAGTCGGGGTGCTCGGCCGAGTCGCGGCTCTCCCGCGTCACGCCGAAGGGGTCGAGGTCGGGGTGGACGCGCCGGGCTCCGCCGTCGCTGTAGGCGAAGGCGCTGGAGCCGGTGGCCGCGCGGTAGCGCGCGGCGGAGTCGTAGACGTTCGTGGACCAGATTCCGCTGCCCATGGCAGCCTCCCTCAAAGGTGGAGCGGACGGTACGTACGGGGTCCGTAGAGGTCGTCGAGCAGGTCGTCCAGCTCGCGCAGCAGCTCCCACGCGTCGGACGGCGGGCGCAGCAGGCAGCCGCGGACGAAGGCGCGCATCCGGCGCGGGCACTCGCCCATCAGGTGGTCGACGCACCGGGTCAGCGCGGCGATGTCGGCGCGCTCGTCGAGCCGGTCGCCGTGGCACCAGTCGACCAGCACGAGCCCGTGGTCGAGCGGATGGATGAGGACGTGGCGGGGGAGCACGGCGCCGTGCGCGACGCCGGCCCGGTGGGCGAGCCCGGCGGCCACGAGCAGCCGCCGCCAGATCCAGGCCACGTCGCGCGGGTCGAGGCCGGTGCCGGCGCGGTCGAGGGTGACGAACCCGGCGGGCGCCCGGCTGACCACGTTCGCCTGCCGGACCACCTCGCCGGCGCGGTAGCGGAAGCTCGCGACGAGGCGGGGGACGTACGGCAGGAAGCGCGGGTCGCCGTCGGCCGCGATCTTCCGCAGCGCGGCGGCCTCGCGGACCAGCAGCCGGTCGGCGGCCGGATCGCGGGCCACCTTGAGCAGCGAGTCGCGCTCGGCGCCGCGCCCGGCCGGGTAGAGCACGGCGGTGCCGCCCTTGTGCAGCGGCGGCCCGACCAGGAAGGAGCCGACCCGCCGGCCCCGGTGGTAGGTCTCCCAGAGCGCGACCAGCCGCTTGAACGCCTCCTCGCCGCCCGGCGCGAGGTCGGGATGCAGCGCCCTGGCCAGCCGCCGGTAGACGCGGGCCGCGGACCCGCCGGCGAAGAGCTCCTGGGCCGATCGCGCCCCCATGACGATCGCCGCCGCCCGCTCGGTGTTCACCGCACCTCCTCCTCCCTGGCGGGCCGCAGCAGCGCGGGGTGGAGCAGCCGGGCGTCGCCCGCGCGGTAGAGCTTGGCCCGCGGGCCGCCTCTGGGGCCGCCGGTCTCGGTGGTCTGGCCGGTGCTCTCGACGAACCCGGGGACGGACAGGACCTTGCGGTGGAAGTTGCCCGCGTGCAGCGGCGTGCCCCACACGGTCTCGTAGATCAGCCGCAGCTCGGAGACGGTGAACTCGGCCCCGGCGAAGGCCGTGGCCAGCGGCGTGTACTCCAGCTTCGACCGGGCCCGTTCGACGCCGTCGGCCAGGATGCGGGCGTGGTCGAAGGCGAGCGGCGGCACGTCGTCGACCGGGTGCCAGACGGCCGCGGCGGCGTCCGTGCCGGGCCTGGGGTCGGGCAGGTCGGGGGCGAAGGCGAGGTAGGAGATCGACACCACCCGCATGCGGGGGTCGCGGCCGGGGCCGCCGTAGCTGGCCAGCTGCTCGATGTGCGCCGGGCGGGTGGCCACGCCGGTCTCCTCGGCCAGCTCGCGCACCGCCGCCTCGGCCAGGTCCTCGTCCGGCTTGATGAAACCGCCGGGCAGGGCCCAGCGGCCCGCGTACGGCTCCACGCCGCGCTCGACGATCAGGACGTGCAGCCGCCGGTCGCGGATGGTCAGCGCCACCACGTCGACGGTGACCGCGACCGGCGCGTAGAGCCGGGGGTTGTAGCCCGCCAGGAACTCTTCCATTCCCAAGTCCTTCTCAGTTCGAGTCAATCTCGATTTGAGAATAACTCCGCCGACGGGCGTGTGTCGATAGGGTTGGCGCATGATCCGTCACATTGTGCTGTTCACCTGGGCCGACGACGCCACCGACGAGCAGAAGGCCGCGGTCGCGACCGAGCTGCGCAAGCTGCCGGGCGAGATCCCGCAGCTACGGGCGTACACGGTGGGGCCCGACGCCGGCATCACCCCCGGCAACCACGAGTTCGCCGTGGTCGCCGACCTCGACAGCGTGGACGACTTCGTGATCTACCGCGACCATCCCCGGCACCAGGCCGTGATCGCGGAGTACATCAAGCCGATCCTGGCGACGCGCGCCGCCGTGCAGCTCAGCCTCTAGAGCTCGGGCGGGTGGTTCTCGCGGTGCATCAGCCGGTCCTCGGAGGTGCGCCCGCGCCGGGGCGCGAGCACGATGCTGAGCACGACGCCCACGCCTCCGACGATCATGAAGATGACGCCGACGATGTCCATGTGCACGCTCTGGCCGAACACGTCGGGTTCGATGGCGAACCGCAGGATGGCGCCGAGCGTGAGGAAGAAGATGCTGACCCCGACACCCATGACGACCTCCAGGCAAAGGCGAGATGTGCCCACGGTCATACCCGGGTATCGGTGATCACACCCCCGCCGCGTCAGGCGAGACAGGACAGTGGCCGCCCGCCGTTGTAGGCGATCATGTCCTGGACGGCCGCGCCGACGTCGATCGGCGCGCCCGGCGGGCGGCCGTCCAGCTCGGCGTAGGCGCGGTGGAGATTGCCCACGATCCGTTCGGGGTCGAGCAGCGCGCCCCACTCGCCGAGGTCGGTCTCCCGCGCCGCCTCCAGGGGCGTCCGGCCCGCCGCGTGGCCCCGCCGGGCGGTCTCCTGGACGAACCGCAGGTAGCCCTCGACCCGGTCGTAGACCTCGGGCCCGCACACCTCGCCGTGTCCGGGGACGATCGTCTGCGCGCCCAGCGCCCTGAGCGTGTCCAGGGCGGCGATCGTCCCGGCCACCGAGCCCATCAGGACGAACGGCGTGCCGCCGTTGAAGACCAGGTCGCCGGAGAACAGCACCCGCCGCTCCGGGATCCACACGATCGAGTCGTTGGTCGTGTGCGCGGCCGGCCCGACGTGCCGCACCTCGCAGCGCAGGTCGTCGGAGTGGAGGGTGACCCCCTCGGTGTACGTCAGGAACGGCGGCGCGACCTCCATCGCCCCCCACACCACCTCCGGCGACCAGGCCCCCCGGTACGCCGGGACCCCGTCGGCCAGGATCTGGGCGCGTACGCCCTCGTGCCCGACGATCGTGGCCTCGGGGAACAGCCAGTTGCCGAAGGTGTGGTCGCCGTGGTGGTGGGTGTTGACCAGCGTGGTGATCGGCCCGCTGCTGACCTTGCCGACGGCCGCCCGCAGGTCGCGGGTGCGGCGCTCGGTCGAGCAGGCGTCCACGCAGATCACGCCGCGCCGCCCGGCCAGGAAGCCGGTGTTGTTGATCCACCAGCTCCCGTCGGGCTGGACGTAGGCGTAGACGCCCTCGGAGACCTCTTCGACGCGCGGCGGGGGCAGGGGGTGGTCATGAGGTGAAGAGCTCATGCCCGGAACCTAACAGCGACGCCCGCCCCCCGGACGGGAGGCGGGCGTCACCAGCGGTGGCTCAGAAGGCCTCTTCGGGAAGCTCCATGAGGTCCTGGCCGGTGGCGGCGAGGACGCGCCGCTCGGCCGTCAGCCTGGGCAGCACGGTCGTGGCGAAGAACGACGCCGCGGCCACCTTGCCCTGGTAGAACGGGTCCTCCGACTCCGCCAGCCGGGCCAGGGCCACCTCGGCCTGGCGCAGCAGCAGCCAGCCGATCACCAGGTCGCCCAGCGAGAGCAGGAACCGGGTGCTGTTCAGGCCGACCTTGTAGACCTCCGCCGGCTTCTCCAGCGAGCCGAGCGCCCAGCCGGCCATGGTGTCGCCCATGGCCTTGACCTCGGCGGCGGCCTCGGCGAGCAGCTTGCGCTCCTCCTTGAGCCGGCCGTTGCCCGCCTCGGAGGCGGCGAACTCGTTGATCTCGGCGAGCAGCGCGCCGACCGCGGCGCCCTGGTTGCGCAGGATCTTCCGGAAGAACAGGTCGAGGCCCTGGATCGCGGTGGTGCCCTCGTACAGGGAGTCGATCTTGGCGTCGCGGATGTACTGCTCGATCGGGTAGTCCTGCAGGTAGCCCGAGCCGCCCAGGGTCTGCAGCGAGCGGGCCAGCAGCTCGTACGAGCGCTCGGAGCCGACGCCCTTGACCAGGGGCAGCAGCAGGTCGTTCATGGCCTCCGCGTGCCGGTCCGCCGGGTCGATCAGGAGGGCGTCCTGGAAGGTGGCCGTGTAGAGGACCAGGGCGCGCATGCCCTCGGCGTACGCCTTCTGCAGCATCAGCTCGCGGCGCACGTCCGGGTGGTGGGTGATGGTCACCCGGGGGGCGGACTTGTCGGCCATCTTGGTCAGGTCCGCGCCCTGGTAGCGGGACTTGGCGTAGTCGAGGGCGTTCAGGTAGCCGGTGGAGAGCGTGGCGATGGCCTTAGTGCCGACCATCATGCGGGCGTGCTCGATCACCATGAACATCTGCTTGATGCCCTCGTGCACGTCGCCGACCAGCCAGCCGATCGCCGGGTGCTTGTCGCCGAAGGTGAGCTCGCAGGTCGTGGAGACCTTCAGGCCCATCTTCTTCTCGACGTTGGTGACGTAGGCGCCGTTGCGCTCGCCCAGCTCGCCGGTCTCCAGGTCCACGTGGAACTTGGGCACCAGGAACATCGACAGGCCCTTGGTGCCCGGACCGTGGCCCTCGGGACGGGCCAGGACCAGGTGGAAGATGTTGTCGGCCATGTCGTGCTCGGCGCTGGTGATGAAGCGCTTGACGCCCTCGATGTGCCAGGTGCCGTCGGGCTGCTGGACCGCCCTGGCCCGGCCGGCGCCGACGTCCGAGCCCGCGTCCGGCTCGGTGAGCACCATGGTGGCGCCCCAGTTCTTCTCGATGGCCAGCTCGGCGAAGCGCTTCTGCTCCGGCGTGCCCAGCTTCCACAGGGTGTAGGCGAAGTTGGGGCCGGCGGCGTACATGTACAGGGCCGGGTTGGAGCCGAGCACCATCTCGGCCGTCGCCCAGGCGAGGCTGCGCGGGATGCCGGGGCCGCCCAGCTCGGCGGGCAGGTCGAGGTGCGCCCAGCCGCCGTCCACCAGCGCCTTGAACGACTTCTTGACGCCGGCCGGGACGGTCACCGTGCTCGTCGCGGGGTCGAACACCGGCGGGGTGCGGTCGCCCTCCTCGAAGGAGTCGGCGAGCACGCCGGTCGCCAGCCTGTTGACCTCGTCCAGGATGCTCCGCGCGACGTCCTCGTCCACTTCGCCGAAGGGCCCGGTGCCGAGGATCTCGCGTCGACCGAACACCTCGAAGAGGTTGAATTCCAGGTCACGCACGTTGCTCTTGTAGTGGCCCATGGGTGCAGATCTCCTTGAACCGAGGTCTTCATGTACTGGCCAGTAACCTTACCTGCAATGCTACCCGCGGGTAACCCCGCCCATGCGTGGCATGCTCGACTCCATGGACGCCGAAGAACTCGCCACAAGATGGCGGGAGCGACTGGAATCCTGGGCCATCCCCGAGGAGATCCTGGCCAAGGCTCCGGCCGATCCGTGGAGCCACTCGCCGGCCCGGTTCGCCACGCGGACCGACCGGGCGCTGGCCGAGCCCGACGACGGCCCGACCATGACCCGGCTCGCCGAGGCGCTGCCCGACAAGGGCACGCTGCTCGACGTCGGCTCGGGCCCCGGCGCCGCGTCGCTGCCGCTGCGCGAGCGCATCGGCCACCTCTACGCGGTCGACACGTCCGCGCCCATGCTGGAGGGCCTGAAGGTCCGCGCGATGGACCTCGGCGTGCCCGCCACCACCGTCGAGGGGCGCTGGCCGGACGTGGCCGACCAGGTGCCCGTGGTGGACGTGTCCGTCGCCGCGCACGTGGTCTACAACGTGCCCCACCTGGCGGAGTTCCTCCAGGCGCTCGACCGCCGCACCCGCGGCCGGGTGGTGCTCGAACTGCCCCACCGCCATCCCATGAGCTGGATGACGCCGCTCTGGCAGCACTTCCACGGCGTCGACCGCCCGGTCCGGCCCATCGCGGAAGACTGCGTGGCCCTGGCCGCGGCGCTGGGCTTCCCCGTGCGCGTGGAGGAGCGGGAGGCGCCCCTGGAACGTTTCACGACCGTCGAGGAGCTGGCCGAGAGCGCCTGCCGCCGGGTGTGCCTCGACCCGTCCAGGGTGGAGGAGGTGGCCGAGACCGCCGTCGAGCTGGGCATGTGGCCGGTGCCGCGTGACCGGTGGGTCACCGTCTGGTGGGAATGATCCGTTTCGCTGAGCCGTTGTAAGCATTGAGCTGACCGCTCCCGGACGAGACGCGCCGTACCCGGAAACGCCAAGACGACGCACGTACCCGTACGTCTCGTCGTCAGGAGTGGGAAATGGCGTGGATTCTGCTTGTGCTGGCCGGCCTGTTCGAGGTGGTCATGGCACTGTCGCTCAAGCTCAGCAACGGCCTCAGCAACCTGTGGTGGACCCTGTCCTTCCTGGCCACGGCCGCCCTCAGCTTCGGCCTGCTCGCCTACGCGCTCAAGTCCCTGGAGGTCGGCACCGCGTACGCAGTGTGGACCGGCATCGGGGCCGTCGGCACCGCGATCCTCGGCATGGTCGCCATGGGCGACAACGTCTCGCCGCTGCGCCTGGCCTCGATCGCGCTCATCCTGGCCGGTGTCGTGGGGCTCAATCTGGCTGGTGGACACTAGTGCGATGATTGAGATCCATGCCATCACCGTCGACGCCACCGACCCCTACGAGATCGCGAGCTGGTGGAGCCAGGCCACCGGGTGGCCGCTGGCCGAGGGCGACAAGCCGGGAGCCGACGAGGTGATGCTGCGCACGCCGCAGGACCCGTTCCTGCTGTTCATCCGCGTGCCCGAGGGCAAGACCGGCAAGAACCGGGTGCATTTCGACGTCAACGGCACCGAGGGCCGTACGCGTGACGAGGAGGTCGAGCGGCTGCTCGGCCTCGGCGCGACCGTCTTCCAGGACCAGCGCAGGCCCGACGGCACGGGCTGGGTGACCATGCTCGACCCCGAGGGGAACGAGTTCTGCGTGTGCCGGAGCGAGGCGGAGAAGGCCTTGCCGGAATGATGTTCTGTCGGTGAAGCTGGCCCCATGAGCGTGAGGGCCGTCGTCTGCACCGAATACGGCAAGCCGGTCCGGCTGGCCGAGCTGCCCGATCCCGTCCCCGGTCCTGACCAGGTGGTCGTCGAGGTCGAGGCGGCCGGCGTCAACTTCGTGGACGGGCTGATGGTGCGCGGCGGCTACCAGATCAGGCCGCCGCTGCCCTTCACCCCCGGCTACGAGGTGGCCGGGCGGTTGCCCGACGGCGGCAGGGTCGTGGCGATCACCGGGTTGGGCGGCTTCGCCACGCGGGTGCTGGTGCACAGGGCGCAGGCCGTACCGCTGCCCGAGGGTTTCGACGTGCTCGCGGCGGCGGCGTTCCCGCAGAGCTACTGCACCGCCATGTACGCGCTCAGCGAGCGCGGCCGGCTGCTGCCCGGCGAGCGGGTGCTCGTGCTCGGGGCGGGCGGCGGTGTGGGGCTGGCCGTGGTCCAGGTCGCCAAGGCGCTCGGCGCCGTCGTGCTGGCGGCGGCGTCCACCGGCGAGAAGAGGGAGCGCGCCCGGCGGGCGGGAGCCGACGACGTGATCGGCTACGACGGGCTGAAGGAAGCGGCCAGGGCGTGGGCCGTGGACGTGGCCGTCGACCCGGTCGGCGGCGAGCTGTCCGAGCAGGCCCTTCGCGGGTTGCGCGAGGGCGGGCGGCTCCTGGTCGTCGGATTCGCCTCGGGCGGAATCGCGAAGCTGCCGGCCAACCAGGTGCTGCTGCGTAACCGGGCCGTGGTGGGCGTCGACTGGGGCGCGTGGTCCATGGGCCACGCCGTGGAGAACCGGGCCATGCTCGAAGGTCTGCTGGCGATGCCGGGCATCGTCCCGGCGGCGCCGGAGGTCAGGCCGCTGGCGGAGGCGGGCCGGGCCATGGACGACCTGCTGGAGCGGCGGGTCACTGGGAAGATCGTGCTCGTCCCTTCATCGTGAGGGTCAGGATCGCGGCGATCAGGTAGACCAGCGCGCCGTGCCACATCGCCTGCACGGCCGAGCCGAACACGCCCTCGTCGTCGAGCACGAGCTGCACCGGGTAGTCGAGCACCGCCGTGATCGCGGCGGGCAGGAGCGCGAACTTCCACGGGTGCCGCAGCGACCAGAGCCGGGCCTGGCGGGTGACGCGGTCGCCCTCGTGCGGCTTGGCGACCGCGCCGATCGCGGCGATCAGCGCGAACAGGCTGATGCCG
This sequence comes from Nonomuraea sp. NPDC050227, assembly GCF_044459705.1. Taxonomy (NCBI): domain Bacteria; kingdom Bacillati; phylum Actinomycetota; class Actinomycetes; order Streptosporangiales; family Streptosporangiaceae; genus Nonomuraea; species Nonomuraea sp. NPDC050227. The sequence continues at coordinate 53,764 of NZ_JBITJF010000022.1, forward strand.
AGGCCCAGGGCCCAGACCAGGTCACCGCCGCCGGTGACCAGGCCCATCCCGAAGCTGGCGGCCGACACCACGACGCCGCCGATGGCGGCGGTCTTCCAAGGGGCGCCCCGCAGGGCCGCCGCGGACAGTGAGACCTCATCGCGTCTACTGATTTCGTTCATGTCCTCATGGTGCCGCCGCGGGCCCCCATGAGGCATCGGGGACGGACCCTGACCTGTCCCTGACATGATTCCCATATGACGGAAATCGCCATTGTGCAGTTGGGGCCGGACGAAGGGGAACGACTGAAGGACGTCCGGCTGCGGGCGCTCCAGGAGTCACCGGACGCGTTCGGCTCCTCCTACGCGCGCGAGGTCGCGTTCTCCGCCGACGACTGGGCCGATCGGCTGAAGAACCCGCACTCGCGCTGGTGGGTGGCCGAGGACGACGGCCTGGGCGACGTCGGCCTGGTGTGCATGCTCCTGGAGGAGTCCGGCGCCCACCTGCTGTCCATGTGGGTCGCCCCCGAGGCCAGGGGACGCGGGCTCGCCTCCCGGCTGGTCGACCGGTCCGTGGAGTGGGCCCGTTCGGCCGGGGCCGAGCAGGTGCAGCTCTGGGCCGTCGACGGCAACCACGCCGCCCGCGCGCTCTACGCGGCCAAGGGCTTCGTGCGCAGCGGCAAGGTCATGGCCCTGCCCTCCAACCCGTCCCTGATGGAGTCCCACTACGCGCTGTCCCTGCTGTTCCGCCAGGCGCGCAAGGAGGACGTCCCGGCCATCGTCCGGCTGCTGGCCGACGACCCGCTCGGCGCCGCCCGCGAGGGAGCCCCCGACGACACCCGCTACCTGATGGCCTTCGACCGCATCGAGGCCAACCCGCACGACGAGCTCATCGTGGCCGAGCGGGAGGGCGAGGTGGTCGGCACGATGCAGCTCACGTACCTGGCCGGGCTGTCGCGGCTGGGCTCCGAGCGGTGCCAGATCGAGGGCGTCAGGGTGGCCGCCTCGACGCGCGGCCAGGGGCTCGGCGGCAAGATGATCCAGTGGGCCGTCGACCGGGCGCGGGCCAGGGGGTGCGCGGTCGTCCAGCTCACCTCCGACAAGTCGCGTACCGACGCCCACCGCTTCTACGACGCGCTCGGCTTCACCGCCTCCCACGAGGGCTACAAGCTCTCACTCGGCTGATTCGCCGTCGGCGAGCTGGGTCAGCATCCAGCGGCACCACTCGGCCCGGTGCCGCTCGTAGCTCAGCCCGCAGCGCAGCGTCGCGTAGCCGCCGAACCCGGGGTCGCCGAAGGCCGGCCGCCCGCCGAACGACGCCTCCTGCCGCTCGTAGTCGGCCAGCCGCTCCTCGTGCGCGGCGAGCTGGCCGGCGAACAGCCGCCGCAGCAGCTCCGGCTCGGCCAGCCACGCCGCGTACGTCTTCAGCACCAGCTCGTCGCGCTCCGGCCGCTCGCGCGGCGGCTCGGTGACCCATGCCCGCAGCGCCGCCAGGCCCTCGGCGGTCAGGTGGTAGACCTTCTTGGCCTGCGGGCCGGGCCCGTGCGCGCTCTCGAACCCGACCAGCCCGGCCGTCCGCAGTTTCTGCAGCTCGGCGTGGATCTGGCTGTGGCCGGCCGTCCAGAAGTAGCCGACCGGGCGCCGCATGGCCGCCGCGAGGTCGTAACCGGTGCGATCGCCGCGCGCCAGCACGGCCAGGATCGCGTATCCGAGCGTTGAGGTCATGGTGGGTCCAAGGATATGGTGCTTGCGGCACTATGTCAGTTCAGACATAGTCAGGAGAAGGGCGCGGCGGCCATGCGAAAGATCGTCGGATGGATGGCACTCCTCACCATGGGGCTGACCGGCTGCGGGGGCACGGTCGGCACCGGCACCACCGCCGTCCGCACGACGGCCGCCGAGTCCCCCGCCCCTGCCGGCGAGACAACCCCCACCCGGAGCGCGCCGCCCACCGGCCCCAACGTCTCGGGCTGCTTCACCGAGCAGGACGGCAAGATCTTCACCCACGTCCGCGGCCTGCCCGGCGTGATCGCCGGCGACGGCCCGGTGGGCGTGGTGATCAGTTACGAGCGCCGCGGCACCGTGTGCTCCTGGCGCCCGCTGTCGGACCGCCTGGTCGCCGCCGGCTACCGCGTCCTGCTGTACGCCAGGGACGCCGGCCTCCTCCCCGAGGACGGCGCGGTCGCCATGGGCAAGCGCCTGGCCAAGGAGAAGGGCGTCGAGCGGCTGTTCCTGGTCGGCGGCTCGATCGGCGCCACGGCCTCGGTCCCGGCGGCCGAGCGGCTGGGCGCCGAGGTGGCCGGCGTCGTCGCCCTGTCGGGCGAGATCGACAAGGGCGACGCCGCCGCGCTCACCGTGCCGCTGCTGCAGATCGGCTCCGAGCACGACTCCTACGGCGGCGCCGAGTCGATGCGCGCGGCCGAGGCCGCCGCGACCAGGTCCCCGGACAACCAGGTGCTGGTCATCCCCGGCGAGTCGCTGCACGCCTCGGCCCTGTTCGGCAGCCCTCACTCCGCCAAGGTGCTCGACACGGTCGTGGCGTTCATGGACCGGCACAAGGGCTGATCTCGACCAGGTTGTCGTGGAAGGCCGGGCCCCGGCCCATGTCGCCGTCCCGCTCGGCCACGACCGCGTTGGCGTTCGCGCCGCCCGGGGTCAGCTTCGGCCACCGGCCCTTGGGCGAGGCCACCACGCCGGACGCGACCCGGTCGCTGATCTCCACGTCGGCCAGGAACTCGCCGCCGTCGTTGTGCACCCGTACGCGCTGCCCGGCCACCAGCCCCCGGGCCGCCGCGTCGGCCGGGTTGACCAGCACGGCCGGCCCCTTGGCCCGTCGCCGCAGCTCCGGATTGTTGGCGAAGATCGTGTTCAGGAACGTGTGCGAGGCCGGCGTGACCAGCGTCAGCGGGTACGCCGACCGGTCGGCGACCGCCGTGTGCGAGGGCACGTACGCCTTCCCCGCGGGCGGGAAGCGCAGCCGCCCGGAAGGCGTCGGAAAGCCCTCGGCGAACGGCGCGAACGGCTTGGGATAGTTCATCCGCACCCACCCCTCCTTGCGCAGCCGGTCCAGCGTGACGCCTTCGAGCGACGGGTGCCCGCCCGACAGCAGCGACTCGGCCAGCTCCAGGTCGGAGTCGTACAGGGACGGCTCGGTCAGCCCCATGTGCGCGGCCAGCCGGCGGAAGGTCTCGGTCGTGGACAGGCACTCGCCCGGCGGCGGCACGGCGGGCTCGTTCCACAGCAGGTACATGTGGCCGTAGCCGGCGTGCAGGTCCATGTGCTCGGTCTGCATGGTCGCGGGCAGCACGATGTCGGCGTAGTCCACGGTGTCGGTCGGGAACTGCTCCATGACGACCGTGAACAGGTCCTCGCGGGCGAGCTGCCGCCTGATCGCGTTGGCGTCGGGGGTCGAGCCGAGCGGGTTGGCGGCGTACACCCACAGACATTTGACGTCGTCGAGCTGGGAGCCGAGCTTGGTCATGACCAGCGTGCGCACCGGCTTGGCCAGCAGGTCGTCGCGGGTGTCGACGGTCACGCGCACGTGGCCGCTCGTCGAGTACGCCACGCCGCCGCCCGGATGCCGCCAGTCGCCGGTCACGCCGGGGATCGCGGCGATCGTGCGCATCGCGGCGCCGCCGCCGGCGTGCCGCTGGATGCCCATGGTGGCGCGGATCGCGGTCGGCCGGGTGTGGGCCAGACGCATCCCCAGGCCGTGGACGTCCTCGGCCGGGATGCCGGTGATCTCTGCCACCCGCTCCACCGGGTACTCCATGATCTCCTTGCGGAAGTCCGCCCAGCCCTCGGTGTGCTCGGCCAGGAACTCCTCGTCCTGGGCGTTCTCCGCGAGCACGACGTTGAGCAGCCCGAGCGCGAGCGCGGCGTCCGTGCCCGGCCTGATCGCCAGGTGCTGGTCGGCCTGGTCGGCGGTCCTGGTGCGGATGGGGTCGATGGCGACCACGTGCGCGCCGTCCGCGCGGGCGTCCTGGATGAACTTCCACAGGTGGTGGCCGCTGGTCAGCGTGTTCGTGCCCCAAAGCAGGATCAGCCTGGCCTGGGCGAAGTTCTCCGGGTCCATGCCGCCGGCGGTGCCGTTGGCCTTCATCAGCCCGCTGCTGCCGGCCGCCGAGCAGATGTTCAGCCAGTGCTTGGACGCCCCCAGCACGTTCCAGAACCGGCGGCCCGCCACGCCCTCGCAGCCCTGGAGGTAACCCAGCGAGCCGGTGCCGAGGTAGGGCCAGATCGCCTCGCCGCCGTGCTCGTCCACGATGGCGCGCAGCCGGGTCGAGATCTCCTCGAGCGCCTCGTCCCAGGTGATGCGCTCGAACTGCCCCGATCCCTTCGGCCCGGTGCGCCGCATCGGGTACAGGATGCGGTCGTCCGCCTGCGTGTGCTCCAGGTACCGGTTGACCTTCACGCACAGCGCGCCGCGGGTGTAGGGGTGGTCGGGGTTGCCGCGCATCTTGACGGCCTGCCCGTCCCGTACGGTCACGACCCAGGAGCAGGTGTCCGGGCAGTCAAGCGGACATGCCCCCAAAACCCTCAAATCACCCGACATGCGCACAGCCTACGTCGAGAGGCCCGCGCCCGCCGTCCCCGCGACACCGCCGAGCCGACCTCGTGAAAGAAGTCAAAGGTGAACGGTTGGAGTTCCACCGTGTACCCTGCCTCGCGCAGCCTGGCCGCGGCGTTCTCGGCCGACGCGTCGTGACCGGGCCGCCCGGCCGCGCGGTTCCACCCGTGGGCGCCGGGCGTCGGGGGCGACGAGGCCGGCACCGGCATCGCGGGAGTGAACATGCCGGACGCGCGGGCAGGTCAATGCCGGTCGGGTCCTCACCCGGTGCGCGCGCCGGAGCGGCGAACGAGGACACTGGAGAACAGAGATCGTACGGTCCGGCCGGGAAGGTGCAGAATCACTGTCGGTGGCCGAAATCAGGGAACGAGACGATGACACGGAGGACCTCGCGGAGGGGGATCCAGCCGTGTCCGAGCCACGCGCCGACGGCGGCGTCTACGTAGTCGAGCCGCTCCTTCCCCAGCGGCTGCGGCGGCCGTCCGACCTGCTGCGCTTCTTCGCGACGCTGGCGGTGCTCGCGGCGGTGATCCTGCTCGCCCTCGTCGCCAAGCAGACGCTCAACGGCCTGGAGCAGGACGTCAAGGTCGGCGCCGAGATGGTCCCGCTGCTCAGCCGGGTCGCGGCCTTCATCGGCAGCGCGGCCGTGCTGATCGTGCCCGCCGCGTTCGCCGTCGAGCGGGTCTTCCACCGCGACGGCCTGCGCGTCGCGGAAGGGCTGATCGCGGCCATCATCGGCATGGCCGGGTCGTTCCTGCTCGGCCAGTGGATCGAGGCCAGCAGCCTGACCGACCTGCGCATCCTGCTCACCGGCGACCGCGCGATCGAGCCGCTGAACACGCTGCTCACCTCGGTGATCGCCTACACCACCGCGGTGCGCATCGCCCGCCGCCCCACGTGGCGCATGCTCATGTGGACCTCGATCGCCCTCTACATCCTCACCTACTTCTCCGGCAGGCAGATCACCCTGCCCAGCGCCATCGTGACCGTCCTGGTCGGCATGGCCATCGGCTACGCCACCCTCTACGGCGTCGGCAGCCCCAACACCCGCCCGCCCGGCAGCGCCGTGGTCGCCGCGCTGCGCAAGCTGTCCTTCTCACCCGTCTCCGCCCGCCGCATCGAGGACGACCACCAGGGCAGCCGCCGCTACGCCATCGGCCTCAAGGACGGCACCAGCCTCGACGTCACCGTCCTCGACCGCGACCGCCAGGTGGCCGGGCTGCCGTACCGGCTGTGGCGGCGCATCAGGCTCAACTCCGAGACCAGGCGCCGGGCCATCCGCTCGCTCCGGGCCGAGCTGGAACGCGAGGCCCTGATGGCGTACGCGGCCCAGGCCGCCGGCGCCAGCACGCCGCGCCTGCTCGGCACCAGCGAGATCGGCACCGAGGCCGCCCTGCTCGCCTACGAGCACATCGAGACCCGCCCGCTCGACGAGGTGCCCGACGCCGAGATCGACGACGCCCTGCTCGCCCAGATCTGGGAGCAGGTCGAGCTGCTGCAGATCCAGCGGCTGGCACACCGGCGGCTCACCGGCGACAGCATCCACCTCGACCGCGCCGGCCGGGTCGTGCTGACCGACGCCCGCAGCGGCGAGATCGCCGCCGGCGACCTGCTGCTCCGGCTCGACATCGCCCAGCTCCTCACCTACCTGGCGCTGCGCGTCGGCGCCGAGCGCTCGGTCCGGGCCGCCGCCGCCGTGATGGGCCCCGACGCCCTCGCCGCCGCCATGCCGCTGCTCCAGCGCATCGCCCTGACCAGGGAGACCCGTTCGGCCCTGTCCAAGGCCAAGAACGTGCTCACCAGCCTGCGCGACCACATCGTCGCCCTCAAGCCCCAGGGCAAGGTCGAAGAGGTACGCCTGGAGCGCTTCCGCCCGCGCACCCTGATCACGATCATCGCCAGCACGGTCGCCGCCTACGTCGTGCTGTCCCAGCTCAGCAAGGTCGACCTCTACAAGGTGGTGACCACGGCCAACTGGGGGTGGTCCGGCCTGGCGCTGATCGCCTCGTTCACCAGCTTCGTCGCCGCCGCCCTCATGCTGCGCGGGTTCGTCCCGGAACGCCTGCCGCTGTGGCGTACCGTCCTGGTGCAGTTCGCGTCGTCGTTCGTCAAGCTGGTCGCGCCCGCCGCGGTCGGCGGCGTCGCGATCAACACCCGCTACCTGCAGAAGCGCGGCATCGCGCCGGCGCTCGCGGTGGCCAGCGTGGGCGCCTCGCAGCTCATCATGCTGGTCTTCCACATCGCCCTGCTGCTGCTGTTCGCCTACATCACCGGCTCCGACGCCGCCACCTCCTTCACCCCCTCGCGCGGCCTGGTCGTGGCGATGCTCGCCATCGCGCTGCTGGTCGCGGTGGTGCTCGGCGTGCCGCCGCTGCGCAGGATGGTGACCGTGCGGATGCGCAGGCTGTTCTCGAACGTGCTGCCCCGCCTGCTCGACGTGCTCCAGTCGCCGGCCAAGATGATCGAGGCCGCCTTCGGCACGCTCATGATCACGATCGCCTTCGTGGCCTGCCTCGACGCCTGCGTCGCGGCGTTCGGCGGTCAGCTGAGCTTCACCGCCGTCGCCGTCGTCTACCTCACGGCCAACGCCATCGGCTCGGCCGCCCCCACGCCCGGCGGCCTCGGCGCCGTCGAGTACGCGCTCACTCTCGGCCTGGTCGCGGCCGGCCTCGAATGGGACCTGGCGGCCTCGGCCGTGCTGCTGCACCGGCTGCTCACGTTCTGGCTGCCGGTGCTGCCGGGCTGGGCCGCCTTCACCTACCTCCAGCGGCACGAGGCCCTGTGAACCGCCCTCGGGCGGCACAGGACCCCGTGCGCCACGGATGATCAGCGGGCCGACGTGACCGGCTCGGTGATCTTGTCGATCGCCGCCAGCTCGCTCTCGGTGAACACCGGGCCGTCCACGCACGCCACGTTGTCCTCCAGCTGCCGGACGCTGCTCGCCCCGATCAGCACGCTCGTCACCCGCGGGTCGCGCAGCGTCCACGACAGCGCCATCTGGGCCAGCGTCTGACCCCGGCCCCTGGCGATCTCGTTGAGGTCGCGGGCCAGGTCCCGGTCGATCTGCTCGGCGCTCAGGAACCGGCTCGTCGCCGCCCGCGAGCCCTCGGGCACGCCCTCCAGGTAGCGGTCGGTGAGCAGCCCCTGCGCCAGCGGCGAGTACACGATGCAGCCCATGCCCGCCTCCTCCAGCACGTCGAGCAGCCCGTCGTCCTCGATCCAGCGGTTGATCATCGAGTACGACGGCTGGTGGATGAGCAGCGGCGTGCCCAGCTCGCGCATGATCCGCGCGGCCTGCGCGGTCTGCTCGGCCGAGTAGTTGGAGACGCCCGCGTACAGCGCCTTGCCCGAGCGCACCGCCCGGTCCAGCGCCCCCATCGTCTCCTCCAGCGGCGTCTCCGGGTCCGGACGGTGGCTGTAGAACACGTCCACGTACTCCAGGCCCATGCGGGCGAGCGACTGGTCGAGGCTGGCCAGCACGTACTTGCGCGACCCCCACTCCCCGTACGGCCCCGGCCACATGTCGTACCCGGCCTTGGTCGAGATGACCAGCTCGTCCCGGTACGCCGCGAAGTCCTCCCGCAGGATGCGCCCGAAGTTCCGCTCCGCCGACCCGTACGGCACCCCGTAGTTGTTGGCCAGGTCGAAATGCGTCACCCCGAGGTCGAACGCGCGCCGCAGCACCGCCCGCGAGTTCTCGATCGGCCGGTCGTCGCCGAAGTTGTGCCACAACCCCAGCGACACCGCCGGCAACCGCAGCCCGCTGCGCCCGCTGCGGTTGTACGGCTGACGCTCGTAACGCCGCTCGTCGGCCACGAAGCTCACGCCGTCCCCCTCTCGATGATCCAGGACAGCGCGAACGCCTCCTCGCGCCAGGCGTCGTACCGGCCGCTGCGCCCGCCGTGCCCCGCGCCCATCTCCGTCTTGAGCAGGAACGGCCCGCCGGACGCGGTCGCCCGCAGCCGCGCGATCCACTTGGCCGGCTCGTGGTAGAGCACCCGCGTGTCGTTCAGGCTGGTGATCGCCAGAATCGGCGGGTACACCCTGCCGTCCACGTTCTCGTACGGCGAATAGCTCTTCATGTACGCGTAGACGTCCGGGTTGTGCAGCGGGTCGCCCCACTCGTCCCATTCGATCACCGTCAGCGGCAACGACGGGTCGAGGATCGTGTTGAGCGCGTCCACGAACGGGACCTCGGCCACCACCCCCGCGAACTCCTCGGGAGCCAGGTTCGTCACCGCGCCCATCAGCAGCCCGCCCGCCGAGCCGCCGCGCGCGACGATCCGCCCGCTCCAGCCGCCCGCCTTGAGATGCCGGGCCGCCGCCACGAAGTCGGTGAACGTGTTCCGCTTCCTGGTCAGCTTGCCGTCCTCGTACCAGTGACGGCCCATCTCGCCGCCGCCCCTGACGTGCGCGACGGCGAAGACGAACCCGCGGTCGAGCAGCGACAGCCGGGGCACCGAGAACCCGGGGTCGATCGAGGTCTCGTAGCTGCCGTAGCCGTAGAGCAGGGTCGGGGCCGGCGTCGTGGTGTCCTTGCGCTTGACGATCGAGATCGGCACACGCGTGCCGTCCTCGGCCGTCGCCCACTCCCGGAACTGCTCGTAGTCGCCCGCGTCGTAGCCGCCCAGCACCGGACGCTGCTTGAGCAGGATCAGCTCGTGCGAGTCCAGCTCGTAGTCGTAGACGCTCGGCGGCGTCACCATGCTCGTGTACGCCAGCCTCAGCCGCGTCGTCGTGAACTCGGGGTTGCCCGCCGGGCCGACGTCGTACAGGGGCTCGGGGAAGTCGATCTCGTACGCGTTCCGCTCGGCGGCCTCGATCCGCTCCCGCCAGCCCGCGCCCGCGGCGCTGTAGGGCAGCACCCGCAGGCCGGTCAGGCCGTCACGGCGGAAGTGCACGACGGCGTGGTCGGAGAAGGCGTCGATCTCCAGCAGCCGGGTGTCCTCGCGGTGCCCGATCAGCGGGGTCCAGGTGCCGGGCTCGTCGATGGGGGCCGTGGCCAGCTCGAAGTTCTCGGCGTTCTCGTTGTGCAGGACGTAGAAGAAGTCGCCCGCGTGCTCGACGCCGTACTCCACGCCGGTCTTCCTGGGCCGGACGACCTGGAACTCGCCGGTGGGGTCGGCGGCGTCGAGGATGCGCACCTCGCTGGTGATCTTGCTGCCCGCGCCCAGCACGAGGTACCGCTCGCTGCGGGTCAGCCCGATGCCCACCCAGTAGCGCTCGTCGGTCTCCTCGTAGACCAGGACGTCCTCTTCCGTGCCGAGGGTGTGCCGGTAGACCTGGTAGGGACGCCAGGCGTCGTCCACCCGCGTGTAGAAGAACGCCGAGCCGTCGGCCGACCAGGCGCCGCCGTAGAAGATGTCCTTGATCTCGTCGGGCAGCACCTCGCCCGTCTCAAGGTTCCTGAACCTCAGCGTGAAACGCTCGTCGCCCTTGTAATCGGTCGAGTAGGCCAGCATCGTCCCGTCGGGCGTGACGGCGCTGGTGCCGACGGAGAAGAACGCGCTGTCGCCGGCGAGCTCGTTGCCGTCGAGCACGACCTGCTCGCGCTCAAGGCGCTCGCCCGGCGTGATCTGCGGCGGCGCGTCACTGTCGGCCGGCACCCGGCAGGACACCGCGTACTGCTTGCCCTCCTCGGTACGCGTGAAGTACCACCACGCCCCCTTGCGGCTCGGCACCGACAGGTCGGTCTCCTGGGTGCGCCCCTTGATCTCCTGGAAGACCTGCTCCTGGAGCTCGGCGAGATGCGCGGTGTGCTCTTTGAGAAAGTCGTTCTCTGCCTCCAGGTACGCCGTTGTGTCCGGGTCGTCCTTGTTGCTTAGCCAGGCGTACTCGTCGATGAACGTGTCGCCGTGATGGATGCGCTCAGTCGGTACCTTCTTCGCCACTGGCGGCGTGTTGCTGCTCACGGGGGGAGTCTATGTTCGGCCGTGATCGTTCTGTGGCCGGGAGAGCTGCGGAACGCGTCCCGAGTGCTCGGGAGCGCTGCTAATCTTTAGAAGCCGACGAGGTGCGGCGCAACCCACTCCCTTCACTCCGGTGACTTTGGTGCGTTGCGACGCGTAACGTCGGCAATCCCTTCTGGCTCGCGGGTTTGAAGATCGGTTCGCTAACCGAGCGACAGGCTGGTAAGTTAGAGGGGTTGTCCCGGAAGCGGGGCGCGACTTAATTCCAGCAGGTCGAGCAAGTCCGGTCAATTTGACAGAGACTTGAACGGCT
>NZ_JBITJF010000023.1:0-41935 GCF_044459705.1 Nonomuraea sp. NPDC050227
CCGAGGAGTTCGAAGCTCTCCACTACGCTCAACATCAACCCAGCCAACCCGTCGGAATCAACCGTTGAGGTCTCCATCAAAGTCGGGGCGGTTCACAGTCCCGCACCCAAGATCCAACATCAGATCCCTAGAGCTGAGACTCAATCGGCCGAGAATGCCATCAGTCATCCACCGGATGAACTCCGGACTGTAGGCCCAGTTCTCGTCGTACCTGTCCGCCAGGCGATCGTAGTGAGCCCGCGTGACATCTCTCCGCACGAGACGTTCCCTCCAAGCCGAGGCATCAGGGCAAGACTCAGCATCCGACGGGCGGCAAGGTCAGTCAAGGAACGGCCGATTCCCGTACGAGGTTTAGCCGATGATGCCGGAAATCTTCCCCGTAATTTCAGCCGCTGGCCTCTCGCGGATCAGTTCTCAGATGCGGCGAACCACGCTATCAACCGGCGGCGAGGCAGGGCTTTGTGAGGTCCGCATCCGGACAGCGACGAGCGGCAATTATTCGTGAGTAGCAGATGTCTAATCCTTGTCGCGTATCCCATCCCTAGCCTCTGAGAGCTCCTAGCGCTCAGAGGCTTGCTCGTGTCCCCCCTCCTTAACGGCACTGCGCTGGTGGCGCCCGCCGTTGCCGCTGCGCCCGCTTCAGCCACCGTGGGGCGTGAGAACGCTGCCGCTGCATCCTGCTGCACGAGTCAGCTGATGCGAGATCGGAACTTTTCAAACTGATCGTGACGGATGTGGTCATCCTGGCCCATAAATGCCTTAAAAGCTCCAAGCTTGTACGCTGCAGGCTCGGTGCCGTTGCTGACCTCGATCTGGAAGTCCCGCCCTAGGAGATTGATGCGGCGTTCCAACTCCTTGAGCTCGAGCTCCAACATGGCGGCAAGGTCGGTGGCGGTCATGAAGTCGCCGTGGTTGCGAAGCGCAAGATAGATCGGATCTTGAGGTTCGCGGAAGGTCCGCTCTCTCCGCTGGGTTCTCTTATTGAGCGCGGCGGCGATAGCTTCTCCGAGTACCTTGGCCACAGGCGGAGGGAAAGCGTTTCCAATCTGGCGATAGCTCGAGGTCTTCTTACCCTTGAACTCCCACTTGAAGTGGTCGTCGTCCCAGCCCTGGAGGTGCTTGACCATCTCCACCGTGAGCTTCGGTCCGCGGTCAACGATTATGTCGTCATCTGTATAGGGTGCATGATCTGCCAGTCCGTGGCCATCAACCCACATCTCGCTCCATGCACGCTTTGCACGGGTTGGACCAAGGTCCGCGCCGCCGTGCTTCTTGGATCCGCCCACGATCGTTGGGGCGATGTCATTGGCGCGGTCGCGCCACTCTTCAGCTCTTGCCCAGCCGTTCGCCTTCATGAGGTGGTACAGGGTCTCGCCAACCGTGGAACGCTTGCCTGTGGGCTCAGGCCAGTGAAAGTGCTCAAAGTCGTCAGGAGCCATCGCGATGAGCACGAACCGAGGGCGAAGCTGGGGAACCCCGTAGTCAGACGCGTGGAGGAGCTTCCACTCGGCCGCGTAACCGAACGTCTTGAGCCGGTCCAAGACATGCTGCCGGTAACCTGCGAAGCGCGGCATGCTCAGCCCCCGAACGTTCTCCAGCATGAGGGCTCGAGGGCGGAGGGTGTGGACCTGCTCAACGGCCCAGGCGAATAGATCTCGCTCGTCATTCGCGCCCAGTTGTCGACCTGCGATGGAGAAGGGCGGGCACGGAACCCCTCCAGCGAACAAGTCGATCGGCTGGCCGCCTCGCTTGTCCGGCGTGTAGTTCGCTGGGTCCCACACCTGAGGATCCGCCACATCCCCCGAGGCCACATGCCAGTCAGGACGGTTGTGCTTCAGTGTGTTAACTGCGTTATCGTCCAGCTCGATGGCGAGCTCGTGATCGAAGCCAGCTTTCTCCAGCCCAAGGGACTGGCCGCCGGCTCCAGCACAGATCTCAATGACCCGAAGGTGCTTCTCGGTCACAGGGACCCCTTTCGTAATCTGGATACGGCATGGACCAGTGGGCAGCTGTATCTTCTCGGAGAAGACAGGGAGCCATGAGCCCAACGGAACGATTGTGTCTGACCAGAAGAGACTTCAAGCTAGAGAGCAGGCCCACGAGCGCGGGCTGTACCCGGCGCCGCTCAACGAGGGCCGATCGCGGAACATGCAGGCCAACCGCCGGGCGAACACCAAGCCGGAGGTGGTGCTGCGCAGTGCACTGCACCGGCTGGGGTATCGCTACCGCAAGGATCTTCGCCTTGATCTTGGAAAGCTGAAGGTTCGTCCGGACATCGTCTTCACCGCGCGGAAGGTTGCTGTCTTCGTGGACGGCTGTTTCTGGCATGTCTGCCCCGAGCACGGCCGGCGACCGACGACAAATGAGTGGTACTGGACGCCCAAGCTCCGTCGGAACATGGAACGCGACCAGGCAGTTAACGAGGCGCTGAGATCTGCTGGATGGCGGGTTGTCCGCCTCTGGGAGCACGAAGCGCTGACCGCCGCCGTTGAGGCGGTGATCGCTGCAGTCGATCCCGGTTCCGAACATGCGAGCGACTCTAGCGCTACTGGCTGACAAGTTGCCCAGGTTGGCAAGGTGTATGCGGACAGGATGACGGTAAAGCTTCGTAGAAGCCAAACTGATCATGCTGATACCGGGAACCGGTGCTCGAGCCATGCTTGTACGGCTTCTGCGTCTCCGTACCCATGACGCCGGAGGACATCGACGATGTCGCGGGCACAGATCATGACGATGGGATGCGCATCGCCGCGAACTTCCTTGTAGACCTGGCTGTTGAAGTGGGAGGTTGTCACGAACACACCGAACTGGCGGTGGCGGATTCTGGAGATCAGCCGGGCGACGTCCTCGACGCTCACCGAGTTGCTCGGGGCATAGCACTTAGCTTCGAGAGCGAACTCGACGGCTACCCGATCGCCCTCGGGCCCTAGAAGATACTCGCCAACAGCATCGCGACCGCCATCGCGGCTATGCCGGGTGACCTCACAGGCGCCCGTTGAAGGGGCTAGCATCCGCCAGATCTCGACGGCACAGGCCTCGAAGTCATGGGGACGGCCGGCAAAGTGTCTGTGGATGGCTGCCACCATCAGCTTGCCACCCGCGTCAGGCAGCTGCTCCGCCGTACTCCGAATGACCGTGGTGGACGGCGCGAGGAGCGTTTGGTACGTGCGGGCTTCAACCCACTTACGCCATGGCGGCGGGCAGTTCGGCCCGAGTGGGTCTCCGCTGACGAGATCCATGATCCAGGCTCGCTCGATCTTCGGGACGTCGAGAACCGTGAACCGGGCACGGTAGTTCTGGAAACGAATACCACGGGTCGAACGCCAGATCGCTTGCAGCTCATCGTCGGACGTCAGTGCGGCGCCGCCGGGCGCAAGAAGGCCACGGAAACGGATATCGCGGCCAGCGGGGGCTGCCTTCTCGAACAGGAAGAATGGTGGCACGCTCACTCGAGCGTCGCTGTGGCTCCAGTTGAAGGCATCGCGGAGCAGGAGATTGCCGCGACGCGAAGTCTTGTGGAGTTCTGTGCCCGGGCGACGGTTGTCTCCGTAGAAGGTGAAGAGGCCGGTCTGAGCGTCTAGTTCGTCTGGCCAGTCGGGCTCGGCGCCTGTGGTGAAGAGGACCGCGAATCGGACGCTCTGCCGCGTGGGGGAACCGTTGCAGCGGAAACCGCCCCGGTTGCCGACTCCAGGGAGGAGCCGGGCCAGGGGATCGTCGGACGCGTTGCCTGCGCTGCCGCCCGCAAAGACGGCATCCACCACGAGATCAGCCGTTGCTAGATCAGCAAACGGCACCGTCTGATCTTCATCGCCCACACGGGAAGGTTACTCAATATGCCCGGATTCGCGGTATTAGAGCCCGCTTGCCCGCAACATTGGGTGGCCCGCCGCTCCGCTGGAGAGCTACTCCTGCGCTGAGGGCGATCGCTTGATCTCTGGCAGGGGAGGAGCGGGTTCTACTGGATCATCAGGTCCTGCGACTACCCATCGCTTTCCTTCAAGAAGGATGTACGGCAGGTCGCCATGCTCGGGGCGGCGTTCCGTGAGCCGGACGCTGATGGACTCGCCCGCGCCCGGGACTGGGATCCCCAACTGACGAGCAAGGTCCCTGTGGCTGTCATACTGGCCGAAGATCACGATGCCCTCAGGCTGGAGCCTGGAGCGAGCGCCGCCATTTCCGCGGATCCGCTTCATGTAGTCTTCTTGCTGTGCCACGGTGGCCACAGCCGTCCTGCTGACCAGCCGACCCTGTGCTCTGCGAAAGAGTTCGTCTACGCGTTTGCTCCCATGGCCTTTGCACTTGTGCCCCGCAGGCCCACAGCCGAAGACGGTAGCAACATCATCTTCTGGCATGCGGAGCAGTATATTCTCCGGGAGAGGGGCGTTCTGGAACAGCCAGCGAATGGTCTTCTTACCTTCCTTTGTCAGGCGGCGCTTGAGATCACGGTTTCCCTTGGCTGACGTTAGAAGGTGTGGATGCGCACGAACCAGGCCCGCAGACCATTGGCCAAGCTGATCATTCCCCCAGAGACCTAAGAGTAATTGCCCTACTGCCTCCGGCGGGATCATCCAATCCCCGAGATCCTGGGAGTACTTACAGTCCACCTCGACTCCGACGATCGAGTAGTCCAGTAGGTGACCATCGTCGAAGTCAAACTCCCGCTGCAGGTTGATCTCGACCAGTGTCCCGCAGTGGGTCTTCTCGGTCTTGTGTAACTGCTCCCAGCGGAAGCGGCCGGTGTGCTGACCATCCAGGAGCATGTCGAACGTCCTCCGGATTGACTTTGCGATTCTCGCGCCATCCTCGTCGAGGCCCATGAGGTGGGAGAAGACCGCCTCTAGCTCCGAGTCGTTCACCGGCTGGGTGACGTCGCTGCTGCCGATGATCAACTGCCGCTCCCCAGTGCGATGCCGAGCTGCTTCTTGAGGGCGTCCCGATGCGCGGCGGGAATCTGGCGGTAACGCGCCCAGATCTGCTCGGTTTCCGTTGCGGCCCTTCGATCGGCCACCATCCAGGTCAACAGCTTCGTCTTCTCCCTCCTGGGCAGTTCCTGAATACGGTCCCATACCTGCTCGGCGGAGAGCTGGACTCCCGTCAGGTGCCTGGCGGTCTCGTTGCACCGCGCGCACTCCGTAACAAGATCCTCGAGCTGGGCAGCCGAACCGTGCTTGTGCGGAGTGACATGCCCAAGAGTGAGCCTCGCGTGGCTGCCGGATTCGTCGGGGTATTCCTCGCCGGCGCTAATGCCGCAGCGGACACAGCGATGGTTGTCCCGCTCCATGACCTCGCGGCGAAGCCTGCCGCTGATCGTTCGCAGCCCAACCGAGCGCTGCCCAGGCTCCCAAATGTGGGTACCGACCTTCTCGAGGTACAACTCATCAGGGCCCAGGCTGGCCATGTCGCGGTAGGTCTTGATGACCCAGCCGGCCGGCCGGAGGTCTCGCATCCGCCGGTCCACCTGCTCAATGCCGGGGATCGCCTTCCTCAGCTGCTGCTTGTTGAACCGGTTTCCTTCGCCAACTTCACTGTGTAGCCACAGGGCGACGCGAATCCGAGTTCCCAGTTTGTCGTTCGTCCAGACGACGTCTACCAAGAGGCCCTCGCTCCCGGTCATGGATCCCAATGAGGCCGACTCCTCATCAAGATCCCTCCTTTCGAGACTAGCCTCCGCGGCAGGATCCGGCAAGTTGTCGGCAGATAGTGGCATCGAGCCAGGTAGATCCAGTCATGCCCGCTTTGATTCCATATTTGTCGGTGGCGCCGCTTATCTTCATCTATAGAACGGTTCGATGTCCCTGCAGGCCGCAACCCTCGGATGGGGCCACTGTGATCTTTCGCACCACTGCTCAAGATGTACTCGACCTGTTCAACGTGACCAGCCTCACCGAGGCTGTACTCCAACGATGGCTTGACCACCCCGCCAAGAAGGACACGGTCGTCCCCCAGGTGCTCGCACACCAAACCTCCACCATCTACCGTCTGACTCCTGAAGACGTGGAGCGCGTCTGCATGTCGACTGAGCATGCCCTCGGCGAGGTGAAGCGTGCCACGGCTGAGAGCGTTAAGGCGATCGTTGACTGGCATCCGGACTTCGCTTTCACCCATACTTTCCATCTCGCAGTGGAGTCATTGGAAACGCTGCCCACCTGGCAGCAGTTCCGAGCGTTCGTCCATGACGATTCTCGGGGAAACGAGATGCTGTGGCGTCCCGCTCAGGACAAGATCACCCAGGTATCGTCCGCGCCGGACGGGCCCAGCAGGGCCGTAGCCACAGATTCCATGCGCTGGAGGGTTGGGAACGCCTACTACTCCTTCCTCCGGGAGATCTTCGTGGTTGTGCATCTCCGCAACGCCGGGCTCGACGTACGGATGCACCCGCTCGCGGACGCGCTCTTTCGAGTCGACTTCTGGTGCGGTCGTACGGTGTGTAGCCTGCTTGTGAAGAACGCTAAGTTCCACAAGGACGGTCAGGGGCGCAAGGTTCCAACGAGCGAACTTCTGGCCGGCGCTGTTCCGCCCTTTCACTTCCACCCGATTCAACTGGAGCGGGCGTCCAGGTTCGGAGTGGTGCATCTCCCAAGCCTGGAGCAGGTCCGCGTCGCAGCGAGCCGTTTGCACACGGCCCTCCATGCCTCCGCAGCTTCCTGAGCATGCCATACGCAGAGACTCGTCCGGGGACCATCGCCTGGATACCGGGCGGGCCTGCGGCGCGTGCTCAGATCGCCGCCGAGATCGTCCGTCGGCGTGCCGACAGCCGAACCTTGGTGGGCATGCCCCCGCCGGGTCGGTGAGCCCGTCCAGGCCCGCACCGGCCCACGAGGTGCTCGCGGCGCTATCGCCCGAGCCCTCACGGCTGCTGATGGCCGCCATGACGACCCTGTCGGCTCACCGTACGAGAACACCGCTTATCGGGCCGCGCGCGCCGCGGTGGATGCGCTCCATTGACGCGGCCAGCAGCGCGCTTCCTTCGACCAGGGCGCCGGGATGGAGCCAGCATGAGCCCGAGCACCCACGACAGCTGCGTGCCCGGTGCTCAAGTGCGGTCAGCGCCGGCGGCGGGATGGGGTCGAGAGGACCCGGCGATCATGAGGTTGGTGACGCAGATGACGCAGGCTGTCCGAGGCGATGCGTCATGCCCTGCGAGGGCCATCGGCGGAAGCTCGGTCTGATCGTGATCGTCAAGATGCGGAACGGGCTCGTCTCCACCAGCGCTCTTTCAGCGGAGACAAGCCCGTTCTCTTAGAGATGGGATGAGGGCGGGTGCTTCAGTCGATCATTTTGTGAAGAGTGCTTACGGCCAGCAAACCGATGATCAGGGCTGTTGCCGGCCCCTCCGTCTGGCTCACGGGAGCGGAGATGGCCGTTGCGACAGTAAGGATCAGGAACCAGCGCTGCGGCAGAGGCGGCGGGTTCTTGGGGCGGGGAGTAGGTCGTACCCTGGGCATACGGCGTTTCCTCCTGGCTGCAATGGGGTGGATGCGCCGGATTTGCGGCCCCTGGGCGGTACCCCGGGGGCCGCACTCATTCCGGTGAGTACATGGTGCCCCTCAAGACGTGGCATTGCGACCCGTCCTGCCCGACGTCTTGATCCGCCAGTTGAACATCCCTGAGCATGGACAACTCCCAGTTAGCACTCCTCTATAGACAAGGGGCGGATCAAGGCGTCCAAACCGTTCCGAAAAAACCCTAGAGTTGATCGGAGGACGTTCCTGTAAGGACATCACGTGAGACTGAGGGATCGCGAGAGGCTGGCACAACGACTAGATCGCCTCCTGCGTATGGCGAGGTCGGCGGAGGCCGCCCAGAAGAAGCTGAGGCAGCAGCAGCGGCGGTCGATACAAAGGGTGGCGATTAGATCACGCTTCGTGTACAACGGGACCTTGATTCCACATCGCACGTCTTCCGGTCGTGCACTTCCTCCCAAAGTCGTTCGTCCGCCTGCTGCGCGTCTCGTTTCCCCGAACGGCGTGGCTTTGAGGCTGTATCTAATTGCCCTTTGTGTCGCCCAAGTCGGCTCGGGGGCGGGTGCCCGTCCGAAGAACCGGCTGCCTCTGCGGGAGGGGGGGCCGGGCACCGGATGGATTGATCTCTTTGCCCTGCCGACCTCCAGTGCAGAGACGTCCGCTATGGCAGCCGACAAAAAGTTCCGACGTTTGACGTCTGCCCTAGCTAGCTTGGCGCAGGAGAGAAACCAGCTCGTATACCTGCCTCATGGATACGAGAGATCTGGCAGATACGAGGGATTCCAGCTGCTGGACGAAGGTGGGGTACGATCCACTGGCGACTCGGTGCCGTATGTGGTTCCAAGAGCAGGAGAGACTCAGTTTGGTCTTCCTTACGGCCTCTTCGAGAACGGATGGATACATATTCTGGAAGACGCTGAGCTCCTTTCCCTTCTTTCTCTGGCGCATCATCGCGAGGTGAATCTTCTTTCTGAAGAAACGTGGATCAAAATTGAGAGCGCGGAGCGGTTACATAACTACGGACTGGGACGCGATGCATATCAGTCTCATCAGATTCTCCAGCGGTTTGGCCTGCTAGAAGTCGATGCAGATCCAGACCGGCGCCGTGATGGCACTCTCCCAGTTCGCCCTCGCTATGCCGCCAATGGCCTACTCCATAGGTTTCAAATAGTGGAGGATGGATTCGATGAGCCAGCTGTAGAAGTTGCCGTGGCAGCTCTTCGAAGACTTCTTTCCTGATGAGGTCTGGTCCTTTAATTTCGGGGGTCTCCCTGAGGTTCCCTGAGCATGCCGGCGGGTTCCGCTAGAATAGGAAGGGCGGGCGTTGGAAAACGAACAAGCCCTTCGTTATGTTGCTGACGCTAGCGACATCCAAGCCATGGGCCAACTGGGCATCGCTCTCGGGACAACAGTGTGCCTGCCGACAATTCCATCCATGCAGGTCAAGCCGCTTGTGAGTACTCATGGAGGACGCCGAGGAGCCGGTCTCGTCGGCGGACCTTTCGTGGCGGCATGACTGCACCCACCGCTCCATGATCGAGTTCATCCGCGGCATCCGGATGCCGGTGAGCACCGTCTTGATGCCGGCCTCGGCGAGCACCTCGTCCATGAGGGCAGGGAACTTCCCATCCCGATCGCGGAGCAGAAAGTGCGCCCGACAGCCCGCATCGTTCAGATCCATCATCAGATTCCTGATCGTCTGGATGACCCAGCTGGCGCTCGGGTGTGCGGTGGGCCGAGCACCCGGACACGTCTGGTGGCGTGCTCGATCACCGCCAGAATGTACTGGCGTTGCCCGTTGAGGGTGATGGTCTCGATGAAATCGCAGGCCAGCAGGGCGTCGGCTTGCGAGCGCAGGAAGTCGGCCCACGTGGTGGCCGCCCGATCCGGCGCCGGATCAAGACCGGCCTGCTTGAGGATCTCCCACACCGTGGACGGCGCGACCTTGATGCCGAGCGTGGTGAGTTCACCATGCACCCGCCGATAGCCCCAGCTCGTTCTCCCGAACCAGGCGCAGGATAAGAACGCGGATGGAGCGGACCGTGGGCGGGCGCCCACGTCGCTTCGGCCGGCAGGTACGGGCATGGCGACGTCGCATCAGATCGCGGTGCCAGCGGAGAACCGTGTCCAGACGGATGAGGAGCCGCAGTTGGCGCAGGGCCTTCCAGGGCAGCGAGGTCAGGAGCGCGGCAAGGAAGGCTCGGTCCTCGGGCGCGAATCTCACTCTGGTGTCGGCGCCGAGCTGGCGTTCGAGGACGGTGATCTGGTGACGCAGAGCAAGTATCTCCACGTCCTTGTCCCGATCGCCCATGGGCGGCAACCGCAGCGCGGCGAACGTGTTCGTGACGGTCAGGTAGGCCAGGCGAAGCAGCACAGCGGATCATCCTGCCGTACGCGCTTCCGTCTCCCGGGTGACCAGAGCTCGCGAAGCCCTCGCAGGGTCATGACCTGGGTGGACGTAATTATCGGCAGGCGCAGACCTCATGACGGCAGCCCAGATTATTCGCGAGCTGCCTGCATCGCTGGAGTTGCACGAGCTCGAGCGTCGGATAAGCCTCCTAGGAAGGATTTCCATGTGGAAGTTCGGAACGGCGACAGCGAAACCGCATATAAGCTGGGTTCTTTCAAAGCTTTCCTATGCCAAGTTGACCACGATAGGAACGCCCAGTTTCTCAAGCATAAGGCTCGTATTAGCTGATTAGCCGTCGGCCTCGGCCTCGAAATCGATCTCGTCCAGAGTGCGCAAGAGTCCGTCTCTCTCGCGAGAGGATAGAGCCGGATCGCGCCGGATGTTGTTTGCGACTATAGAGCGGATCATTGCTCTATCGATGCCGAGACCATGCAGGGTGTACACGTCTTCGCCGTTATGCTTTCCTGCGTCAATATCTAGGCCTAGTTCGCGCAACTCTCGCGTGCGTCGTTCGGTATGGACCGAGTCGCCGGTAGCTATGCGAAGGCGCCCTGCTGACACTGGGCTGCCAATGTTCTGATAGAGAATAGCGAATAGGTCCTCATGAATTCGGCTTCCGTAAGGTATCCTGAGGTACTTGCCCGGAATCTTTCCCTCTACTGGTGAAGTAATGAGTGTAGAGAGTTTATCCCTTAGATCATGGAAGGGCGGGCAGCCATCAGAAAGCTGATCCCGCACCAGGGCTTGCATCGACTCAGCGAGGACCCGCTTTACGTTCAAGTATGAATCGAGCAATTCATCTGAAGACTCTCCTGCAGAGAGGCGGGCACGTAGATCATCGACGGCGTGAACGGCTTCCCGATGCATTTTTGATTCTTGAAGCGTCTCTGTTGCGCGGTCAATCTCTTCATATGTCGTTGTGCTGATTTGCGCGTCTAGATAGAGATGGGCTCCTTCAAAGAACTGTGCCGACTTGAGTATCTGGAGATCTGCCTCCGCGCGTGCCCACAATTCGTCTGACAGTGTCGGCCACGGCCGTGCCGGGCGGCCTGGCTCTGCTGGCTCATACCAGTCTTTCTTTTCGTCGGAGGATACGAATATCACGCGCCGCGGCTCGGGGAGTTGCCGGGCGCGGTCAATAATTTCCTCCCAGATTAAGTAATCACCCGCGCGACTTAGGTCCGTGCTTTTGGTGCTGTCGGAAAACCCTGGCGGTATATCATTCGGAAATCTGTATGTAATGGCCTCGATCACCCGGTCGCGGACAACGTCGGGCGGCACTGGCGCGGCGACTTGATCACCATAGAGGCCCGCTACTGTCGGCAGGATATGATCATCTGTATCGATTGATCCCAAGGCGAGATCATGCTTATCCTTCAGATCTTTGACGCGCTGGCGAAGTTCTTGCTTGGCGGCGGCAATGGACGAATCGACGGATTGGGTAGTTATTGAGTCAGAAAGCTCCTGTGCAACCTCATGATTCCATGCGTACTTTGCGTATAGTTGCCCAACCTCATCGCGTGCCGCGATGATGGCCTGCCGTGCAGCAGTGAACCTTTTTTCGATGTCTTTTAGCGCTTCGTTGAGAGTCCTCGTCCGTGCCGCTATTACGCCGTGGCGTCGCCGGACGAATTCTAGTCCCACCTGATGAGGAAGCCATAACCGTGATTGGACGCGTGTTAGCGCGTTTATCACCTCGTCTCTGGCTGCCGTGTGAAGCTCGTAGAGACTCAGGAGAATATTTGTGTCCAAAACAATCAAAGCATGTTCAAAGAATTCGCGGTGGCGTATGTCACCTTCATCGACTTGTGGCGCCTGCAACCAAGACTTGTACTGGTGAAGCAACCGTAGATCCTTGTGCTTGTCCGCCATCAGTCTCTCCCATTGCCGGAGGCTCTCATGGAACCCTTGGGTATGGAGACTACATGGTTGAAGCTGGTTTGTCTGAATGTAGCCATATGGTGCTGAGTGCTCCATAGGGGGACGATTCGCCCATACATTCTATTTTGGGTACATTGAGAGATGGGATGGACGGTATGTCCCGCGAGGTCATGTATGCCTCAATGTCGGTACCGCCAAAGACGCAGCCATCACCGCGTTTTCGTGGCATGACACAGTGGCATGATGCCATCACTGTCCGCTGCATCACTTCCCCTTCCTGGGTGACTGCCAGCGCACCTGCGGGCTCGGCACCAGCGCTCTCACCCGGCGGCACGATAATGGTGCGTCGGGGCTGACTCAATTAGTGTCCCCTCCGTCATCTCTTGGATGTATTAACTGCGAGTGTTGTAACAAAGGGGCCTGCTCAATAAAGAAGCCTCCGGTGTAGTGAGGTGCCGAATCTGCGCCGCGCGGAGGCTTCATGTTCCCGCGCAACGCCTGGCCGAGCGTCCTTGGACGCTGTCTGCTGGGTGGCTGGTCGCACACGTGGCTGCTGATATGGGCATCCCCCGGCTCACCGCCTACAAGGTGGCTGCGCCGCCGGGGCCAGTTCGCCGTGTCTCTCGACATTGTCTGCAGGGCGACCTCCTCCGGCCAGCTGGCCGAAGGAGGGGCGGCTCCCCCTATTCGGGGAGCCGACATCTAGGTACTGCCAGCCATTCGGCATCTTGAACATATCAGCGGTCTTCTGTTGCTGATCATTGCGTTGATCTCGGCCATGACACAGTGGCGATGGAGGCCTCGTGGTACAGGTTCAGCAGCGTGGGACTTGGCGTGCCGGGCTACCTCAGAACTGCTCGTACATCCGAGAGATTGGTGAAGGGAGCCTGTAGCCTCTCCACCCTGCCATTGCGGTAGAAAAGCAAGTCACCGTCGCCCAGCAGGTTTTCTGCTCCGCCTTGGTCGAGGACGGTCATTGAGTCTCGCACGCTCGGCAAGGAAAAGGCGATTCGGGCACTGAGGTTCGCCTTGATGCTCCCGGTGACGACATCGACGCTGGGTCGTTGGGTCGCGAGGACGAGGAAGATCCCATAGGCGCGTGTGAGTTGCGCGTAGCGCTGGATGAGTTCGCTGAACGCCTTGCGGTCGCTCCCGGACAGGACCAGATCGGCGAACTCGTCGACCAAGATGACAAGTTGTGGTAGCTCCTCCAGTGTGCCTCCGGATTCGTAGAATTCGGAGGCAGAACTTACTCCTGCCGCTTCCAGGATGGGCTGGCGGCGGTCGACTTCGCGCTCCAGCGTGGTGCGCAGGATTTCCAGAGCCGTGTCGGGATCGCTGATGATCTGGCCGTTGCGGACGTGAGAGGCCCTCGCGAAGGGCGCAAAGTCCAGCCTCTTGGGGTCTACAATGACGAGTTCCAGCTGGGCTGGCGTGCGAGCACGTAGCAGCTCGACGAGGAGGCCTCTGAGGAATACGGACTTTCCGGATCCGGTGGCGCCGGCGACAAGCAGATGCGGGAGCCGGGAGAGGTCGGCAACTTGCACCGCTCCGCTGGGAGCTACGCCGGCGATGAAGGATAGTGCTCCCGGTTTCGCGGGTCGGTCGAGTTCCACTAGAACTTCGGTTAGTGGGACGGACCGCCGGTTGCGCCTGGGCACGTCGATGGTCACATACCCAGGTTCGTGGCCAACGGAGATTTCGCCGACCGCGGCAACTTCCCTGCTGATGTCCCTGGCTCGTCGCTCAATGTCGGTGATTGAGAGCTTGCCCAATGTGCGTGTTCGGAAGCGGATGACGCTAGGACCGGAGTAGGCCAGAGAGGTGTCGAACGGCTCGACGGCCAGGCCGTATTTGGCGAAGGCACTGTCCAGGCGGCGCGCGCTGGAGACAACCTCTTCTTGCTGCTCCTGGGAGGACTGCCGATCCTGTGGGGGTGCAGGCATCTGGCCAGGAGCGGTGGCTGGGAGGTACTGCAGGTCAGGGGCAGCGGATTCGGGCGAGGCCGGATCGAAGCCGTCAAGGCCGGCAGCCGCGAGACGGGGCGGTCCCATGGGAGGGGCGGGGTCAAGACGCTGCCAGGTTTCGGGCGCGTCGATCGGGTCCGCATGCAGGGCACTCCGGACGGCCTGGCTGCCGATGCTAACGATGTCTACTGGTCCGTCGGCACCGTTGAGCTGGGCCAGCGACAGATTGCCGGGTGCGTTCCTCTCAACGGAGACGACCAGCCCCCGGCGGTAGGCGCCGTTGCGCCAGTGACCGAAGCCGAGCTCATAGTCTCCTTCCGCGATTCTGTGGAGGAGGGGTTCGGCATCATCCGGGCTTGAGTCGGCGAGTCGGAACGCGGTGTTGCGCGCTACGGCGGAGCGGATTAGTTCGGCGAGTTCGCATCCTCTGAGGTCTTTGAGCGGGCCAGGGTCCTGGTACCTGCCGGCAAGCCACCCTATGCTCTCCTCCACCTGGGCAGCTGCGGCGCTGTAGTCTGGCGCCTCGCTCCAGAACTTGATCTCTGTGACGACCATCTGGACCAGGGGAGGCTCGGTGCCTCGGGGGAGGACGGACACCAGCAGGAGGTCATCGCACATCGCGTCACGGTTTTTGCGGGACGCGGCGAGTCGGCGCGGTATGCCGGCTTGAGGGAATGATGGGATAAGTTCTTCAAGTGAGACGACAGCCCGCAGACCGGGCGTGTGGTCCAGCACCTTTTCTACCGTCTGCGCGTATCGAATGGCGCATGCGGTCCCAGCGCGTTCGAGGACCTTGTTCTGAGGGCGCTGAACGATCTGCAGGGCCCACCTGCCAGAAACGCTTTCCAACAGGGACATCAAAGAGCGAGTTTGCTCCTCGTTGGGGGCTGCGATGCCGTCCAGTGCCTTATTGAGCGCGGCGACGTAGGGGCTCAGGTATTCGGTGCCAGTGATGCCGTCGTAGCCGTAGGTGCCTGGGTCGGCTCCTTCTTCGTACTCCAGGAGCGTGCGCCTCGCCTCTCCTGAGTGGGTGAAGGCCTCTAGCCCAATGAGGCGGTCCAGATGGACGACCCAGGCGGACTTCCTGTACCACTCGGATAGGTCTTTGTCCGAGGTGCGTACGGTGACCATGCGTGTCTGCCCGGGGACGAGGTTTTCGCCGCCTTGCCCCCCGACGAGCTCCAGGCACCGATACTGGATGGCTTCGAGGTCGGAGGCTCCGATTCCGGGTTTCGGCGCGAAGACGCCGGTGGCGAAGACGGGGTCGGCTTCCGGGACAACGATGCGGCCAGGCGAGCTGGCCAGGGCACGGGCGTGGGTCGTTCCTGCGCGGTGGTGCAGGCTGACTGGCCGGACCTTGCGCTCGCCAGGGCTGCGGAAGAGGAAGGTCAAGTGAGAAAAGTCCTCTTCGTTGTCTTCGCTGTCCACAGTGTGGTGGCGGATGACTGAGCGGGTGCACACCAGGCGGTCAAGCGGGTCTGAGCCTGCGGAGGCCACCAGAGCGCCGACGGAGTGGCGGGTGTCCTCGTCTCCCCCTGCCAGCACTACCTGGAGTCTGGGGCGGGTGTAGGCCTCGCCCGTCAGATCCTTGCGGTAGAACTCTCGCAGTGCTTCCAGGGCCGGTTCGGCGCCTGGGTCTGCGAAGGTGACGGCCACGGTGGTGTTGGGAGTGTTAAGCCCTGGGTGGACGTCGAGAAAGAAGGCGATACGGCCAGCGATAAAGGTGCTGTTGCGCTCCAACGCGCCTGGGATGCTGTCGTC
This sequence comes from Nonomuraea sp. NPDC050227, assembly GCF_044459705.1. NCBI lineage: Bacteria > Bacillati > Actinomycetota > Actinomycetes > Streptosporangiales > Streptosporangiaceae > Nonomuraea > Nonomuraea sp. NPDC050227. Next base: position 15,483 of record NZ_JBITJF010000023.1, read on the forward strand.
CAGGGGGCGATATCGCCTCCAGAGGAAGGCTGTGCCGCTTGGGGCGGCCTCGTGCCAGCCGCTGTCCGCCTTGAGCAGAGGAAGCAGGTATTGGGGTGAGAAGGCCTTGATATCGGCTCTGTCGAGTGCTCCTTCCTCGCCTGCAGCGAGCGCACTGAAGCGTTCGGCCAATGAGGCGTAGTAGGCGACGCTGAGGGGGTTAGTCGGAGCAATGAGCAAGTCGGGGACGCCGGCGATCTCTACCGTGTCGATCAACAGTATCTGCTCATATTCCGTGCGGGAAACCCCGGTGTTGGGCAATGCCTCAAGGAGGGCCCGGTATGCCGTGGTATAGGCGCGAATCTGGGGGAGGCGGGGGTCGAGGGCGAAGACGCTGCCAACAGAGGCGGCAAGCTCGAAGAAGACGCGCCTAGCCTCGGTGAACACCTGCATCTCCATCTTCCATCCAGGTTCTGGCAGCGGGAGAGACTGGTGGACCTCGAGGCCCTGATCGTAGATGCGGTATGAGGCCCCGCGGGGGTGCTGAAGTATCAGCCGTTCGGGGAGGAGCAGGTTGGTCTTGCCTAGCCGGGGGCGCACTTCCAGGCGCTGGGCGCCGTATCTGGCAGTGATGACCGACTCCTGGGAAGAATTGTCGCTAACGGGGATAGATGCGTTGGCCGGCCAGTCGGTCTCACGGAAGGCCAGCATGGCGTGGGCGAGAGTGGGCTGCTGGCTGTTGGCGGCTGGCGGCTCGCCGCGGCCGCGCGGTTGCGGGTTCAGCAGCGGATCTTGCTCCTGTCCGGCAGTATCGGAGTCGGCTTCATCGGTCTCGTCGTCAGCAAGAGGGGGGCCGGAATCATCGACGGGATCCTCAGTGCTCGACGGTTCATCCTCCTCGGCACCGTCTTCTTCGGCTCCGCGGGGCAGGACCGGGACCGGTCCGACGGGGCTGTCGTGCCACATGCCGCTGACAAGCTCGAGGCCATTGCTGTCTGCGGCTGCTTCCGAATCGGCGAGCTGTGCCAAGCCGAGTTCCTTGCCGCTGCCATCCCAGATGCCGATCTGCGGCTGGTCGGTACAAATGAATCCGCCAGCGTCCGGGTCGATCTCCAGGGCCCGCTCGAATCCAGCAAAGTCGCTGCTGCTGAAGAACGCAGCGAGGTGGACCGGCTGTGCGCCGCCGCCGAGGGAGACTAGTTCCACAGTGCCGAACAGCCATGGGTTCGCCGCCAGCGGGGCGATGCTGGCCACTGCCTTTCGGCCGCTGACTGTAAGGCGGGAATAGCTGTCGTGCTGCCAGCGGATGCGGACCTGCTCGCCAGGCGCCAATGGGCGGGTGAGGTTGAGCTGGAGTTCGCCCCCATCTGCTGGGAGCCATATGGCGAGGCTGCGCCTACCCTGCAGAGCGATACGAGGCCCGGTTACGGGGTGGACAGCGTCGAGGCCCAGAAGCGCCCCTCCATCGCCGGGCCCGAGGTCATCGAGGGTGAAGTTGCTGTAGTCCAGGCCGCGCAGACCGTGCGCCAGGATGACCTTGCCGGCGCCTTCAGTGGAGATCTGCTTGGAGGCAAGCTTACGCGCGAGGTCTACCGAGGGGGAGGCGACCCAATCGTCCAGGTCACGTCGCCAGTCGGCGCACTTAGCCAAGCGCCGAGCAGCGGGGCGTGCATCGGCGATGTAACAGCCGAGGTCCGGCAGGGCCAGTCCGATCTCCCGGTCAGGCCGGTCTCCATAGGCCGCAACCCAGGTCTGCAGCCGCTCAGCCTCCCGCCAGGTGGTTTGGACATTCTGCCGACACCGCTTGAGGTAGTCATCCACCACGGCTCGGACGAGTGCAGGCAACGAGAGGGTGGCCGAGACGGCTGCCTGCTCTGCGAGGACATGCCATGCCAATTCGCCAAGCTCTGCAGCATCCTCGGTGGTAGACAGGACGGTCTCTGGCGGCTGCCGGTCCAAGATGAGCAGAGTCCTCGGCTCAGAAGCACCAGCGAGGAAGTGGGTGCGCAGCGCGGCTGCGAAGCCGTCTCCTCCAGAGTTGGACGTCGAGGTTGCTGCCGAGGGGTCGACGAGATAGGGAATGAGCAGTGCACCGTCAGCGAAGCGGATAGCGCCTATGGTGCATGGCGCCCCGATCGGGCCCTCCGGGTAAACCGTCGCCTTGGTCGTTGTTGCGCGCAGGAGGGCGGGCATTAGGTCGGCCGGTTCCATGCCATGTAGGCCGCGCAGAAGTAGACGACGGCCTGCCCATTGCGGCTTGGCCAGGGCCCCTTGGAGTGCTTGGACAGCCAGTGCGGCGAAGCGGTGCCGGGCTGTGGCATCAGATGATTTGGCGAACATACAGTGCCTCCCCGGCATCGCTGTAGCGTTCAAGCAGTCCCAGCCGACTCAGAGCCTGAGCAAGGTGCTCTTCTTCTGCGCTGCTCTGTGGGGCCAGCCCGTACGCGCACAGTGCGGGCAAGAATTCCTTGCGGAAGGCCAGCTGGTTCCGGTGTGAACTGGTGAGGATGAGCTTGACGAGGAGGAAGATGACCTGTTCGTCAAGTTCAAAGAAGCGGACACGTCCGCGATTCCGCTTGAGTTCGCCGCCGAATCCGCCGACGAGGCTGTTCACAATGTCGCGTCCCCGCTGCTTCAGGGCGTTGCCGCGGCTACGGAAGGAGGCGAGCACCGCCTCACGTAGCGCGTACCCTCCGGCGCCAGGCTCGTTCATACCAGGGTCCTGCTTACCGCTAGGCAGGGTTGCTGCCGAGGCGGCGCACAGGAGGTCGGTCAATACTGCACCGACCGGATCTGCGGCCAGGGCCTGCGCGCACGCATAGGGATCGGGTATGGGGCCGCAAGCGACGCCGCTAGCCTGCGCTGCCTCGTGGAGCAGGTTCGCCGAGACCATGCTGGGCGTCAAGGCCAGGAGGTGCTGCTCGTCCAAGTTCCACCAAGAGCGGGCGCAGGGGTCCGATGCGCTGACCGGCCGGTCGCCTGCGCTGCCGACTTGGAAGAGAATTCGCCCATAGAAGTTGGGACGGTCGGGCAACTCCTGCCCGTCCAGAACTTGCGCTGCGGAGCGCAGGCCCTCACCTAGCCGGTAGGCGAGCCGGTAGTAATACAAAGCTATGTGGAGGCTGAAGACCACGATGAGGGCATGCGCCTTGTCGTGCCGGGGCAGGTCGAGACCCACGATGGTCCGCAGGTCGCGGCGGATGCGGTCCAGCCCCTCCTGATCAAAGGCCCCCTGGGCAAAGTTCTTTCTCAGATCGGCGCCGAACTGTTGCACCAGGCGTTCTGCGTCTGCTGCAACAGGCGCCTCCAGGTCGGCAGCGATGCGTGCGGCGGTCAGGAATGCCCGATCCAGGGGGTTGAGGTCGTCGTCGCTACTGAGGAAACCGATGATCTCCCGAGGAAGTGCGAGGTCAAAGCCTTCACCATCCCAGCATAGGAATAGCAGCAGGCTGCCTCGGAAGGATTTGTAGCGGCCCTGATACGTGAAGCCGCCGGGCAGGTCGCTATGGAAGGGAGCCAAGAACGGCCGCGTGCCGCCCGAGGCGGTGCTCGGGTGGATCCAGTATTGCTTCTCCGCAACGTCTGCGAGGACCTGTCTGTGGTTCGAGTCGGCGGGGAGTAGATCGGCGAGCTTTTCCTGGAGTACGGAGTCACTGATTCGGGAGCCCGGCTGCCCCACCATGTCCTGGAGGATGTTGTAGAGCGTCTTCTCGCGTACATCACCCCGCGCGCGCGAAGGCAGGGCGCCAGGGATGCTGGCGCGGCTGTCGAGGCCGGCGCTGTCGGCGGGTAGTTCGAACTGGGCCGTGCGGCCGCAATATGTGGCGTTCACGGTCCGGCCGTTTACATGCGCTGTCGCGCCCCTTACCACAGCTGCTGCTGAAACGGCCTCGGCCAATCCTGGGGGCGTCATTCGGTCACCATCCTGGCACTAAGTGTTTGCTTCCCGCTAAAGCTGCGCTTGGGCTCGATGATGTAACGGCATCCTGACCCGGGGTCGTCCACGAGCATGAGGACGCCGGATTGCTTGGCTGCGAGCCGGGCCAGCGTGCCGGCCGCCCGGCGCAAGGCATATACCCGCTCGGCGTCACTGCTGCTGGCCATGCCACGTTTCGCAGCGATGAGAATCCGGTATGAGGGAAGGTCAACTGGTAGCTCAATGCTATGCCTGTAATCTTGTGCCTTTTCCAGGCGCAGAGTGACAGCCATCGGCCGGTAGCCAACCCAGCGTGCCCCGTTCGGATTGGCACGTGACGGCAAATCCCTCGTCGGCGGGGTGTCCTCGTTCAAAAAGAGCTCGAACCGCACGTAGGCCCGGGTCCGCTCGCGGGCATCGTAGTTGTGCACGGGCAGGTAGGTGCCACTGGCCGCTCGGGCGCCGAACAGAGCAGCGAAGCCCGCCGCCAGCTCGGCGACCATTGACCCCACCGCCGCCTCTACCTCTTCCAGCACCGCTGCGTCGGCACCGTCGGCGAGCTCTGCCGCTTGCCAACGTTCATAGGCTGCCAGCGCGCGGTAGAACTGCGTCTCCTCGTCCTCCTGAGGATCCGGAAGCTCACCCAGGAAGAAGAGGGAGCCGAGCACGATACGGGCCACCAGGTCACGCCATGTCCGCTCCTGGGAAGAGTCGGTACCCCTGAACCCCTTTTCCAATGCCTGAGCCGCTGTTTGCAGGGCAGGGGCGTTCAGCCCGGTCTCCTGTATTGCTTTCGCCAGGCGCCGTACTGGGGCGGCGTCCTCGGCAGGGAGCAGCCCTGCGTTGGCGAACGCCTCGTAGGCATGCCTGGTGGGTGCGAACGCTGGTGCCTGTATGGCAAGACGGGGTCCCACCTCGCCTTTAGCGATGAATGCCGTGAGGGGGAGCAAGCCAGCGAGGACGAACCCGGCGTCGTCGCTTTGCTGGGCTTGCATACTCGCCTGGCATGGGTCGGGAAAGCGGTCGTACAGGTCAGGTGGCAAGATCACTCGGCTGACCAGGTCCCACAGAGCCCGAGGCGTATCGCTACGCCCGCGCTCGACGGCAGCCCGGCGCGCAAGCTTGATGAATTCAGGGGCGGCGACGGACGACAATAGAACGGCGTTGGCGTGTGCCGGGCAGTGGGAGATCGCCGGGCAGCTGCCGCACCGCGCGGCATCGAACAGACTTCCAGGTACGCCGGGCGACAGGCGCTTCAGCATAGAGGCCAGCAGGCCCTCGTCGCCAGACGTCGGGCGGTGGTCGAGGTTCAGCACCGCGATTTCCAGCGGCAACTCCACTCGTGCGGGCGGCTCGCTAGTCGGCAGCCCCAGGCGGGTGAACAGTTGGTGCACGAGGGACGTGAACTTGTAGCCACGCTCCTCCCACATGGGGGCGAGCTGGATCAGCATGCCAATGTTCGCAGCCACCAGCAGGGGAGCGCTTGGTCGCTGGCGCGCGTCGTCAGCGAGCGGCGCAAGCCGACGTGCCAGGGTGTCTGTTTGGTCCTCCCCAGGACTGTCTGCGTGCGTGGCATCTTCCACAATCGCACTGAACAGACTGTCGTGGTTCTGACGCTGGTACTCGGCTGCACCGCTCTTGCCTCCCCCCGCGCTGCCAGTCACGAAGATGGCGTGGGGAGGGCGGCGAGCGGATGCTAACTCGGTGATTGCCGCATCGACGGGACCATGGATGTAGGCGGCGGCCTGGGAACTCGTCTGGCTGCCCACTGCCACGACGGCATCCTGAGAATCAGCCCTCATCTGGCGGATGACCATTAGCGGGCTAGGGGGCTGGTCGCCCAGTAGTTTGAGTTGCGTGTTCATCACCAGGGGAGCTCTCCGATCCTGTCTTCTGTCAGTCGCGCTGCCGCCCAACTAGCAGGAGCACGAAAACGGGAGGCCACCTTCTCCAAGGTGGCGGTGAAACCGACCGCTGATGCGGGAAGCGGACCTTTCCTCAGCTCGGCTGCCAGCAGCGACCGAGGCACCAGCACATGGGCGGCCACATATGTCGCTTCGCGCTCTTCCTCCGTACTCAGGGCAGCCGATCGGCATTCCGGCGCGCCGCCAACATCACGAGCGATAAGCCGGTGCGCTATTCCGCGCGCGATCCAGGACCTCTGCGAAACGTGGCTGTCAGGCGCGCTGGGGGGTATCCGATACGTCGCCCCGCCGCAATCGAACCCTGGCTCAGTGCGGGACGTCACCAAGGCGAGACCGAGTTGCTTTGCGGCCATGCGTACGTCTACCGGCCACCCGGCTCCCAGGCTCGCAGAAAACTCTGATGCCAGCTCACGAAGATGCTCCCGGCGCAGAGCGCTTAGCGCGCTTCGACTAAGCCGTCCGGCTATCAGGGCGCGCCTGATGCCTGGATCTGAGAGTTGGGCGGCGCCTGCATGGGCAAGCGGGTCGGCCAACCTCAGCACCTCGCCCTCTTCCAGCCCGACCTTGCGCGCAACGGCCATGGCTACGTCCAAGGACGGTGCTATGCCGTGGCCGTTCTCGATCCTGGACAGCGTTGAGTATGAAATCCCGGTCCCTTCTGCCGCAGCACGGAGGGTAAGACCGGCCTGGCGGCGCGCCTGCCGGAGCGCTGCACCGAGGGGCCCGTGGTCCGCCATTCCCGTCACAGCAGAGCGTCTCAGCCGGTGTATGCCCGTTCAAGGGATTTGCATGTTGCGCAACAGCAACAGACGTCGCCTCGACAGATCGGATTCACCTTGTACCTAGCGCTCGTTCGTTGCGGAAAACGGCACTGCAGAAGACTGAGGGCAGTGTGCTTCAATGGCTAGTCTCGCACTGGCAACTGCTGCGGAGGGCCTGCGGCGCATAACGAGTCCATCATTCCGGTCGGAACGATTCCGGCAGTCGCTTGCACAGGAATGTGCCGTGTCCATCCTGAATCAGGATGTCCTCGCCCTGCAGGCTTTCATACAACTCTGAGATGCGTTCTGCGGTACCTGTGAACCTGCAATGAGCGCCGTCCGGTCCCGTCTGGATCAGGTAGGCGGTGCTGCACTCGCACGTCGTCCCGAATGCGTAGAACCTGCCGCGCATCGCATCGTGGACTAGGCCGGCGGGGTAGTACACGACGTGCTCGCCACAGATTGTCGGCAGCTCCACTATGTCGCCGACAGCCCTGCTCTCGGGCAGTTCTGTCGCGGGCTTCCACGGCCGCACCTGGATGTGCTGCTCGGTCGAGCGGATAGCTTTGCCGTCGGCAAGGTAGAGGAACAGCGCATCGTCTATGGGCGCTCCGCCGGGCCACACTGTCGACACTGCAACAGGCCAGAGCTGCGGCAGGTCCTTCCGAGTGGTCACCTCAACCTGCAAGCTTGGCGTCGTGAACCGCACACCGTGCAGCACCAACTGTCCGACCAGGATGGTCATGCTGTAGCCCTGTGGCAGGTCGGGCTCCGGCAGCCCCTCGACTACCACTGCGAGTGGCGTAACCCACGCTGAGGCGAGCCGGCTTCCCGTGTTGTATTGGCCGATCCAGAACTGGCTCGTTGGAAGAGGTCGCGCTTCGTCCCTGAGGGTCCACAGCTCGCGGTACTCGGATGCCGGGAGCCCGTAGCCCGCCTCCCGCTCCTCCTCGGACGACACCAGCATCGCGGTGAGCGCCGTCTTCTGAACCCACGCCGCGATGGCTCCTGCTTCTGTTACCGCGATCTCGCCAGGCTCTCCAAGGATGAGAGGTGTCATCACCCGCTGGGCCACGACCTCAAGCTGGCTCATCCAGCCATGGTTGCAGGTGCCGCAGACATCCTTCACCGTCTGCCGGAACGGCGGGCGTACGCCCAGTTTCCGTATGACCTGATTCAGTGGTCCAGCGTGGTGCGGCGTTGGCTCCAGGGGTAGCCCGATCCGCGACAGCCAGCCCCCAAAGACGTGCTCGCCGGTCAGCTTGCCGCTGAACCCGCAGAAGGCGCAGATCCTGGCCATAAAAGGGCTCCTCTGTGTGGTCCCTGGTGCTGCAGATGGCCCGTGAGAACCCCCTGTGCGCTTACCAAGCGTATTCACAGCGAGCTGGCCTCGCTCAGGATCATGGCTGCCGTGTACCATTCGAATATTGTGTCAGTGGCGTGAGCTGCGGCTGAGCGGTGTGGTGGTATTCGCTGATCATGCCTGCAACGACCGGTTTTCGGCGGATGGTCCGCTGGACCGAATGATCACGTCGATCGCGCGGGACCTAGGGGTCAGTCGCAAGACGCTGCGGGTGTGGGTACGTGTCAACGACACTTGAACTCTGGATCAGGCACACTTTCCGTGATCGGACCCGTTGCGTAGATCACGGTTCGGGCGTTCCGGCCGGTAGCCGGGCCTTTGATCACGAGCATCTGCAGCGTGTTGATCAAGGAGCTGGTCGCCGTCCTGTTCCCTCATCTGGTCGGTGTGTGCGTGGAGCAGGTCTTCCGGTCGGGAAGCACGGTGCGGATTCGGGCCAGGACCGGCACCGTGGAGGCTGCTTGCCCGGCCTGTGGCACGCCGTCGCAGCGGGTGCACAGCCACTATGAACGGCGGCTGTCCGATACCGCGGTCGAGGGCCAGGAGGTGCTCATCCAGTTGCGGGTGCACCGGTTCTTCTGCCGCGCTTCCACGTGTGCGAAGGCGACGTTCGCCGAGCAGGTGCCGGGGCTGACCGTCCGGTACGGCCGTCGCAGTGTCCGGGCGGCGAGGGCGTTGCAGGCCATCGCGCTGGCGTTGGGTGGCCGGGCCGGAGCTCGGCTTGCCGGCCGGCTGGCGGCCTCGGTCAGCCGGATGACGCTGATCAGGCTGATCCGCGCTCTGCCGGATCCCGCTCCGGCATCCGGTCCGCGGGTGCTCGGTGTGGACGACTTCGCCCTGCGGCGGGGTCACTCCTACGGCACGATCCTGATCGACATCTCCAGCAGCACCGTCGTGGACGTGCTGGTCGACCGGACGGCCGACACCCTGGCAGCGTGGCTGCGCGTGCACCCCGGGGTCGAGATCGTCTGCCGTGATCGAGCCGGCGCGTATGCCGAGGGCATCGCCCGGGGCGCGCCGCACGCGACCCAAGTTGCGGACAGATGGCACCTCTGGCGGAACCTCGGCGAGGCCGTCGAACGCACCGTCACCCGCCACCGCGATCATCTCCAGGCTCTGACCGCCGCACCTAGCACGCGCACCGACACCTCCCCACTTGCAGCTCCACCTGCGGCGTCGTCCGTCCCGCCCCGCTCGCCCGCCGACCGTCGAGACCGCATCGCCACCCGGACCCGCGAGCGGCACGCCGCCGTGCACGCCCTGATCGAGCAAGGCCAAGGGCTGCGGGAGATTGCCCGCCTGCTGTCCCTGGGCCGCAACACTGTCCGGCGCTTTGCCCGCGCCGCCAGTCCCGAGGACCTGCTCGTTCACGACGGCACCGGCCGGCGGCCCAAGAGCCTGGAAGCCTACGACGCCTACCTGCGCAGACGGTGGGCCGAGGGATGCACCAACGCCGAACTTCTCTGCCAGGAACTGCGGGCGTTGGGCTTTCGCGGCGGCGGCACCAGCGTCCGCCAGTACGTCCGGCCCTGGCGCGACGGAACGCCTCCCGCGCCGATATTGACGCGACCGCCCACGGTCCGGCAGGCCACCAGCTGGTTCCTGCGCAACCCCGCCCACCTCGACCCCGATGAACACCGCCATCTCCAGGAACTCACCACCACCTGCCCTCAACTGGCGGCGCTTCAGCTGCACGTGCGCCAGTTCGCCGAGATGATGACGCACCGCCACGGCCAAAACCTGGAGACCTGGATGACCGCGGTCCTGGGAGACGATCTGCCTGAGCTGCACTCCTTCGTCACCGGACTACGCCGCGACCAAGACGCCGTCACTGCCGGGCTCACCCTGCCCTACAGCTCCGGGCCCGTCGAAGGGCACGTCAACCGGACCAAGATGCTCAAGCGACAGATGTACGGCCGCGCCAACCTCGATCTCCTGCGCAAACGCATGTTGCTGACCGACTGAGCAGGGTCCGTCACGGAATATGTGCCTGATCCAGTCTTCACGTGTCGTCGACAGGTACGCTCCGCGCGGGCGCGGAGTGAAGGTGGGCCACGAGCGGCCGACGGTGCCGCTGCTCCGTCAGGACCCGTCGGCCGGGCACTGCGGCTGCCGAAAACTCCATCCATGCAGTTCAAGCCGCATATGAGTGGTCTGTGAAGGCTGCAGCCGAGGCTGTCTGCCAAAATTTCCGACCTGATGTGAGAGATGATGGCCTGTCGTGGTCGGCAGGATGGACGCGGGCGTGCTCGGTGCGTGCTCGCGTAACGTGCCGTCAGAACCCCGCTTCTAATCCGACGGTCGCAGGTTCGAATCCTGCAGGGCGCGCTTTGTCAGCAGGCGCAGACGCGGCGATCAGCCCGGAGCCGGAGCGCCACCGTTCGGAGGCTGGTTTAGCAGAACGCCTACGGTTCATGGCGATCTAGGCTACGCTTCTCCATGTAATTGCGCTGAAAACCCTAGTTGATCACGGGCGTTCAGCGCTTTTGCGTTTCCAGTAACGAGGGAGATGAGATTTGGAGACGCTCGCGACCGAGATCGGACGTACAGTGCGGCTTGCTATTGAGACGCGGGGAGGCACCGTACGCCTCGCAGTACTCCTGGCAGTGGTGGGAACATTCCTTTTGGCGATCAAATGGTTGCCGTCCGGGGCTCTGCGGACGCGAACCATCTTGGAGGCCTGCTGAGTGTGGACCGAATGGCGGACCGCGCGCGAGAACGGCCCGTAGGTCGCACGTAGAGCGCGCGACCCGCAAGCTCGGGCCATGCGGCCGCGCGGCGCGCTGGCGCTTGATCCCTGCGAGAGCAATTTGGCAGTTAGGCCGAAAAGTGTCAAGAATCAAGTGAGAACAGGCAGGTCGGCAAGCGCCAAATGAGACTGAACATCTGGACATTGCCAAGCTTCCACTGTGATTGAACCGGGGGTAACAGGCGGCTAGCTCCTAACTTCGACGACCAGATTTATCTACCTCATCTGCTGATATGGGGATGCATGGTACCTTCTGGAAGGGCCGGGTATAGCCGCGGTGCCGCCAAGGATTGGGGTACGCGATGACAGCGTTTCTGCGACCTGACGCTGAGATCGTCGAAAGATTGGAAACTCTCCGATATCAGCGCAAACCAATGCATTACTCTGAGGCGTGGCGAGGAGGTCGATGGAAAGGTTTCGACGCCCACCTAGTGCTTATCATCAGTAGAGATGAAATACGATGGCTTGGGCGAGCCGTAAAGGGGCATCGCGTCTCGAGTGTCGACCATCTCCTAAATGTAGGCGAGGTGAGCGAAATTGAAGGCCCAAGCCTCGCTGAACTAGAAAGGGAACTACCGAGCCGTCACCTGGATGTACTGTCCATCAACGGCATACTGCCCCCAGCGGGTGGAAGAGCTGTTGCTGTGGCATTCAAGCGTTTGCGGCCACAATATAGCGACCTAGTGGACACGCTTTCGAAACCACTAGGGATAAACCTCTCATCCGGGGCAAGGGGAGAACTTCTAGGCCTCGAAAGAGATGCTGTCGGCGTTCTGCTAGATATCGCGCGGGTCGATAGGCGAATTCTGCGATCATGGCAGGAGCCCGCCGGCGACGCATCATCATTCTTGACGGGACTGCCACAGAACATCGCTACAGAGGACGCTCTAATTTCACACGATCTCGAACGTTTTAGCATCTGGACGCAGCTGCCGAGCAACCGGGTTGAATGGCGTATCTTCTCAGACGGCAACCGCAGAGTCTTTATCATGAACGCCAACCGCACTGCCGTTGAGAACAACATGGGCGTTGATCTTGTTTACTTGAACGAGCTACATAAGGCCTTCATATTAGTGCAATACAAGAAGATGCGCAACGAGGCTCACGGTACAGGCAAAAATCTAATCTACAGACCGGACCACAACTTGGAGGATGAGCTCAATCGTATGCGCGAAGTCGATCGGGTAGCCGAGTCGGCGCAGGGGGACTTTCGATTGTTCGCCCCACCGTGCTGGCTGAAGCTGTGTGAGCCCACCTCTAGGATCGAAGATCCTAGAGAGCTAATCCGCGGAATGTACCTACCCCGCGAACATTTCGAGTCGCTCCTCGTTTCTCGCATCGGCCCCCGCGGAGGTAAAGGTATTGGGTATGGGAATGTGAAAGAATATCTAAACAATACCACATTTGTTGATCTTGTCCGCTCGGGGCTTATTGGAAGTCGAGCAACCGGAACCGACGAGATCATGCGAGTAATTGACGAGAGCCTGTCCAGTGGACATGCCGTCACTCTGGGCGTAGACGCAGGTGTTCGATAGCCCTGTGCCGCTCGAATATTGAGTTATGTGTCCTGAGCTGCGGATAAGCGGCGTGATGGTATTCGCTGATCATGCCGGCTACGACGGGTTTTCGATGGACGGTTCGATGATCGTTGAGGTCGGTCACGTCGTGGGTGGGCGGCGTTGTGAGGTCCGGGGGCGTTGCTGCCGGGATTGGTGCGGCCGGTGCCGGTTGTAGTGGATCAGGTGCTCCTGGAGCACGAGGGCTAGGTGGCGTTCGTTGAGGATCAGGATCCGGTCCAGGAGTTCACGGCTGCGCCTGCCGACAATTCCATCCACGCAGGTCAAGCCGCTTGTGAGTACTCATGGAGGACGCCGCCGAGCCGGTCTCGTCGACGTTGCGCCTGCCGAAAAATACGTCCGTGCAGCTCAAGCGGCATGTGAGTATTCGTGGAGGATGCCGCCGAGCCGGTCTCGTCGGCGTACATTCAGGTCGTCGATTCGCTCTGGATCCGTGATCGGATCGGGGACGGTGCGTAGCGGGGCTGCTTGGTTCAGGGCTTGGTGGGCTCGGTGCTGGTTGTAGAAGTGTTCGTACTCGCGCAGGGTGTGCCGAAGGTGGCGTTCGTTCCATACGAGGCAGCGGTCGAGAAGTTCGCGGCGGCATGACTGCACCCACCGTTCCATGATCGAGTTCATCCGTGGCATCCGAATGCCGGTGAGCACCGTCGTGATGCCTGCCTCGGCGAGGACCTCGTCTATGAGGGCCGGGAACTTCCCATCCCTGTCTCGGATCAGGAAGCGCGCCCGGCAGCCTGCATCGTCCAAATCCATCACCAGGTTCCTGAACGCTTGGATGACCCAGCTTGCGCTCGGGTGCGCGGTGGTGCCGAGCACCCGGACACGTCTGGTGGCGTGCTCGATGGCCGCCAGGACGTACTGGCGTTCCCCGCTGAGAGTGACAGTTTCGATGAAGTCGCAGGCCAGCAGGGCGTCGGCTTGCGAGCGCAGGAAGTCGGCCCACGTGGTGGACGCCCGCTCGGGCGCTGGATCAAGACCTGCCTGCCTGAGGATCTCCCACACTGTGGACGGCGCGACCTTGATGCCCAGTGTGGTGAGCTCACCATGCACCCGCCGATAGCCCCAGCCGGGGTTCTCCCGGACCAGGCGCAGGATGAGAGCGCGGATGGAGCGGACCGTGGGCGGGCGGCCAGGCCGCGTCGGCCGGCAGGTACGGGCATGATGCCGTCGCATCAGGTCGTGGTGCCAGCGCAGGACTGTGTCCGGCCGGACGAGAAGCCGCAGGCGGCGCAATGCCTCGCGGGGCAGCGACGTCAGGAGAGCGGCCAGGAAGGCTCGGTCCTCGGGTGCGAATCTCACTCTGGTGTCGGCGCCGAGTTGGCGTTCAAGGATGGCGATCTGGTGACGCAGGACGAGAACTTCCACGTCCTTGTCCCGATCGCTCATGGAGAGCAACCGCAGCGCGGCGAACGCGTTCGCGATGGTGAGGTAGGCCAGGCGAAGGAGCACAGCGGATCATACTGCCGTACGCGCTTTCGTCTTCCGGGGTGACCGGAGCTCGCGTACGCCACGCGATGTCCTCGCAGAGTCATGACCTGGGCGGATGTAGTTATCGGCAGGCGCAGTGTCGAGCCCTGCCCCGGATGCTAGCGCGCACGGCCACGCCAGTACGGGCAGCAGAACGCCCAGTGCGCAGAGCGCCTGCCACAGTTCCTAGTCGGGCTCGGACGGCAGCACGTCCTCCATCGGATCCTCTGGGAGTGCCCACGTGAGCTGCTCAAGCCGCCGCTGCCAGACGCTGATGTGCAGCCGCACCGTGATCATCTTGGTGTGGCTCTCCGGGCCCTCCTTGCGCACCCGTGACCAGGCCCGATGCAGCCTGGTGAGCGCCTCCTGCGTCAGGTCTGCAGCGTCGTGCGTGTTGCCGCTCAGCGCGTAGCCATAACGCAGCAACGCATCAGCACGTTCGGCGACAAACTTGACAAAGCGCGAGTCGTCTTCCACTTGGTTTCGTCCTTCCGCGGCCCGTCATCTCGTAGACGGGCTCATCCCCCGACTTGTTGAATCGGCCGCCGCCTCGCTCGTGGAGTCCGCCTGAGACTTGATGGAGTTCACGAGCCCAGGTATAGGGAAGAGGTGGCTAACCTTGAGTCACCCGTCCAAGGGCTCGGCGGCGCATTGCCCGTGCCGGCGTGGGAGGGGCTGATCAGGGCTGGCGCGGCTCGGTCCTACGCCGTCGGAGACGTCCTGGTACGGCAGGGCGAGACGGGTGCGTTCGTCCTGTGCCTCACCGCAGGCAAGATCAAGGTCACCCGCAGCGAGCCGGATGGATCCGAGGTGCTCCTGGCCGTACGCGGGCCTGGAGAGGTGGTCGGCGTGATCGCGGCCATCGACGGCGGCCGGCGCTCGGCCACGGTGACAGCCCTGCAACCTTGCGTCGCCTATGCACTTCCCGCCGCCCGATTTCGCGCGATCCTGGACGGCCACCGGCTCACCGATCAGCTCGTCCGCCACGTCGTCGAACGCCTCAGGGAAGGCGAGGACCTCCGCAGCGAGCTGGCGCAGCTCTCCGCCCAGCGCCGCGTCGCGGCGATGCTGCTCCGCTTCGCCGCGTGCGACTCTTCACCGAGACAGGTGATCGAGATCAGCCAGAGCGAGCTGGCAGGCGCTGCTGGGATGTCCCGCGCGGCGGTCGCGGCCGAGCTGTCGGCGCTGCGCAGGGCGGGCCTGGTCGTCACCGGCCGCCGCCGCCTCGAAATCCTGGACCTCGCTGGCCTCCGGCAGATCCTCCTGGAAGGCTGACGGGAAATCTGCGCTCTGTGTCCAGTTCTGGACAGTTCGCTCGCCCGACCTCCACGACCATGTGCAGCAGGAGCAGCACATTAGGAGAGCGAGGAGAGAGACATGGACGGAGCCATCCCGACCCGGCTGTTGCCGCCCTACCGGGCGCTGCTGGCCGTGGACATCGTCAAGTTCAGCGCCGCCAAGGGGGTGTTCTTGGGAGACCTGCACGAGCTGGTCCCCGAGGTCCTGGAACGTGCCATGAACCTGTCCGGCCTCCAGGAGGTGTGGAACGCGCGCCGCTTCCCCGACAGCGCAGGAGACGACTACATCTTCGGCACCGATCCGGCGTGGTTGCCGCTGCTCGTCAGCCCACTGCTGGCCAACCTGCAGACCGTGCTCGAAGAGATGGATCACCGACTGGCCGCGCGCGACCGCAACCTCCGTCTGCGCCTGCGGGCCGCGCTCCACGTCGGCCCCGTCCCGGACTCCGGCGACCCGGTACGCGACCGCATCAGCGAGCCAACCGTCACCACGTTCAGGCTCCTGAACTCGACCCCGATCAACGACATGCTGAAGCGCTCGCATCCGGACGTCACCCAGACCGCGGCCGTGCTTTCCCAACGGGTGTTCGACGACGTCATCCGGCCTGGGTACACGACGTTGCATCCCAGCGAGCTCACCTCCGCGACGGCAGAGGTACCCGGCAAGGACTTCGCCGAGCCCGCTTGGCTGTACGTTCCGCGCCCCTCTTGGCAAGCCGGGACTCAGGATCGGCCCGCCGCGCCCACCGTGGAGGCGGAGAAGGCCAACGGCTCGCCGCTTGCGGTCTTCCACGCCCCCGTCGGCCAGAGCAACACCGCGCACCACATGCAGGTGAGCCAGACACTTCCCGCCGACTTCTTCGGCCGTGAGTCCAAGGGAGACCGCAGTGAGTGAGACGCCGGCAGCAGTGTTCCAGGCTCCCGTCACGAACGCATACGTCGCGGATCGCATCTACACGAGCAGCTCGATGATCCGGTCCATCGCGCTCGACCAGGAAGAGATCAAACGGCAGCAGGCGATGTTCGTGCCGACAGCCGTCATGGAGGCTCTCACCGAGCGTCTCAAGACATATGGAGTCGTCGCGCTGGTGGGCCCCAAGGGGAGCGGCAGGCGGATCACCGCTATCAACCTGCTGGCCGGGCTCGGCCTCCAGCCGCGTGAGGTCCCCCTCGACGAGGACGACGCAGGGGAGCTTCTCGGGCCGCCGGACATGGGCTACATCGTTCACGCCGATGACCTGGCCGGCAGTTCCAAGCCGCTGCAGGCGTGCATCGGATCGGCACGCGAGCGAGGGCTGCCGATCGTCATCCGAGTGGCCTCCAACGTCTGGCGGCGCGTCGCCGTCGACGGGGTTCCTGAGCTCCCCATCGCCTCCGCCCCCGCCATCGACATCTTCGCCAGGCATCTCACGGTCTCCCTGGGTGAGATCAAGGCCAGCGGCTGGAGCGCCCACCCGAAAATCAAGGAGTGCCTGTCGCCGGCCGGTCCTCGTGACGCCGTACGGCTCGCCGGACTGGCTGCGGAGGCCATGTCCAAGGCGGGGCACTTCAGCGAGCACCTGGTGGACGAGGTGCTCGGCGCCTACACCAACTGGGAAGCCGAGCTGGAGCACATCTTCTCCGCCGTGCCCGGCGAGACGGAGGACGAGGAAGGCAGGACGCGAGCACTCTGGCTGGCCGCTGCGGTGCTGGAGGGGAGCACGTCGTCGTCGGTCTTCACCGCGGCCAGGACGCTCTCCGAAATCCTCGAGCTCCGCCCGGAGGCCGGACACGGGCTGGTTGGGCCCAGTACGAGAAAGCGCCTGGAATCCATCTCCGCCCACAACGACGATGGACGTGTCGTGTTCTCACGAACGGCGTTCGGCGCCTCGACCCTCGATTTCGTCTGGAGCCACTGGCCGCAGCTGCACAAGGATCTTCAGGACTGGTTCGGCAAGCTCGCGCAGCAGCTGCCGGAGGACGGACCGCTGATCGCCGAGCGGGTGGCGGACCTCGCCATCCGTCAGCGTCATTTCGCCATGCTGAACACGCTGGCAACTGGATTCCTGGAGGGGACCGCGACCTTCGGCCTCGGGGTGGCCCTTCTCACGCGGGCGGCGATGAGTGACGAACTCGGCCGCGCCGCTCGCCGTGCGCTCTACCAGTGGTCACGGCAGTCCCCGCCACGGCACCCCGCCGCTGTCGTGGCCACCTGCACCGGCCCGCTGGCCGAGGCGTTCCCTCGCGTGGCGCTGACCCGGCTCAAGCACGTCGCGCTCACCGCTGTCACCGACGTCAGGAAGAACCTGGTGGACGGTCTAACAAGCCTGGCGACGAACCTGCAACTCCGCCGCGAGCTCCTCGACGAACTCGTCCGCTGGCTCGACCGATCCGAGCCGGAATCGCGACGAATCGTCGCAGCCGAAGCCCTGCTCAAGGTCCTGCTGCTGCAGGACCCCGACGGCCGGCTCCTGCTCCTCGAGCACCCCGATCCGGGATGGGAGCCGGCGCTGGCGGTGGCCTGGAGGTCACTGCTGCGAAGCCCCCTCCCCGAGGCGGAGATACGATCGGGCGTTTCCTACTGGCTGGAAGCGGCCGCCCAGGCAAGGGCGCCTCTTTCCACGGTGGTAACTGTGCTCGGGGAGGTTCCCAGTAGCGCGGTCGAGGAGAGTCTCCTGGTCATCGCCGTTTTCAGGTGGGCGCGCGAAACTTCGGACGAGGCGGAGGCCCCACGCCAGCACGTCTTCCACCAGGTCATCGACGCCGTCCTCGCGGGGAGCGGAACCTCGACCAGGGAATCCATCGACCTCGCGCTTCAGATGGAGCAGGAGGCGCGGGCCGATGACTAGGGGCTTCCTGCAACGGCTGCTGGGAGCCAGAGCGAGCCATTCGAACGAGTACATTTACCGCACCCGGCTCCCCAGCGAGCTCGATGGCGCCTGCTTCGACGCGACCATCGAGGTCCACGGTCAGCTCGATCACCAACAGCCCGCTCAGGAGGCCCAGGTCTACCGAAAGTTGGAGAGCCATGCCCGCGTCGTCAGCGGCAAGCTGTCCGTCCTCGACCTGGACAGGGCCGCCGCCGAGATCACCATCGAGCTGAACCGCGAATCGGTCGTTGCCATGCCCGACCTGCACGTCCGGCTCGACCGGGTCCGGGCGCGGATCAGCGCCGGTGCGAGCGCCGTGGAGACGGCACGATCGCTCCAGGAGGCCGTCCAGAAGACGACGCTCGCCCGGATGGAGTACCGGGAGCAGGCCCGGCGGCTCGGCTTGTTACGAGATCACTTCCTGGCGAGCCCCGCCATGGCTCGCATGTGGTGGGTGGGCGAAGACCCCAGCCGCCTGGCCGATCTCGCCGCCATGTCCACCAGTGGCAAGGCCGACCCCTTCGAAACCGCAGTAAGACTCCTCGGTGAGGCCGCCGATGCGGGTTCGGCCCGCAACGAGGTCGCCGCGATCATCGAAACCTTCGTCCGCGGGCTGACCCCCGAGGCGAGAAAGTACCTCATCTCGCAACTCGCCCAGGTCTTCACCAACTACGAGCGGCCGGAACTGGTCGAGCGCCTGCTGTCCACCGCCCGACTCAACGGGGCATCATGACCGGCGGCCCGCCCGCGCACGCGGCCACGATCCTGGAACATGCCAGGGAAGAACTCAGCCGTGCCGACGTCAAGGCCGGAATCCTCCTGACGGTGAACGGCGTCGGCGTCGGCGCGGTGCTGAACAAGCTCACCGCCGGCGGCGGCCCCGCTCCGGCGAACACGTTCCTCACGATCCTTTGGTGGGGCGCAGTTCTTACGGTCGCGGTGAGCTCAGGCTTCCTGATCGCGGCGATCAAACCCCGAGCCTCCCGCCGACGCGGGCCGTCCGGCGCCCGGATCGCCTATTTCGCCGACGTCCGCGGCCTGTCCGGTCCCGGCGAGCTCTCGACGGTGTTGCGGCAGCGCCAGGACGACTGGCTGGATGCGCTCGCGGACCAGATCTGGCACATCAGCCGACTGTGCCAGGTCAAGTACGGACACCTCAACAGAGGCCTGTGGCTGATGGCGTCCGGCTGGGCGGTGTTCATGGCCGTGTCCGTCATCGGCCACGCGATCTCCCGCTGAACTCCCGAGCTCACCTCCGCCCGCTCAGTCGCGCACGTCCGCGACTTCGCAGACCCGCTCGAACCCCACGCGCGGCTGGCGGCCGTGCGGGACTCACCGATATGTTGCGCGCCGACCTGGAGAACTGACCGGCAGCACGGACGTGACGACTGTCCCGGTATCGACCAGCACACCTCCCGTCCAGGCCCTCGTGGACGATCCTCGGCCTGGACGCGCTATCACCTGCCTGACCTTGACGCGGCGCTGCGGTTGCGTCATACCCCGGCAACAACGTGATCGCCAGGCATTTGCACGCCGCTGTGACCGTCACCCGCTGGCTCGCCACGCACGGCTTTCCCACGATCATGCCCTGCCCGTACGCCAGCCGGTCAGGGCGGATGGCTGGCATGCCACCGCCCGGCATTATGTCCCTCACACTGAAGGTACAACGCCCACGCCGGAAGGCCTCGGCCTGACCCTGCGTGCCCTGCACGCTCTGCCGCGACCGCCGATTGAAGCAGTCCGGGGTTCGTGGAGATTTTGGTGCCCCGGCCTCCAACAAGCTCGGTTCCAGTCCATGTATCGAGATGTTGTTTGCACTTAGCCGAAAGTGGCCTTCTATCAGGGATGGATCACGCCCCCAGCAAACCAGGTGCGTGCTGTGTGCTCTGCTGTCGGAGACAGGTCACTCAGGAGGACAATGGCAAGGCGGTTCCTGGCACGGGAGCATGAGACGTAGAAGAGGTTTTTTGTGCGGACGATGCGGTCCTTAACGCCGGAAGGGTTAGTCAGCATCTCGTTCATGCTGTACATGGTCCACGCTTTGTCGTCGATCACGACCACGACGTCGTCGAACTCAGCGCCCTTGACGCCATGCTGCGTGGCAAGCGGTGTTTCCTCGTTTTTGTATAGGCCATAGGCCATGGCCTGCTTATAGGGGCAAGCAAGCACAGCGCGGGCGAGGTCTGCCCTCCGCTGAGCGCGGTTGTCGAGGTCCTTGGCCATGATGCTTCGCTCGCGCGCGCTGACCTCCGCGGGCTTCAGCAGCAATCCAGACTCGTGGACGTGATCGAAGACCGCACCGATGGTCATCGTCGCGCGGGAGGTGAGCACGCTTTGAAGGGCGTCGGAGATTCTGCCCTTGTCCGCATGTTTGGTGATCTTCACATTTCTGGTGGTGAGCAGGGTGGCCAGCAATGCGTGGTCCTCGGACTCGAAGGCGGTGCAAAGAGCCTCAATGTCGAGGGCATGGCGAATCAGAAGGTCAGTCGCGTCATGCAGGGCGTCCTGCCGGCCAGCCTTTCGATAAGCCTCGTTGAGGTCGGAGTAGTCCAGATCTCGGGCGATGGCCCGGTGAGTCAGGTAGAGCCGTTTGGCAGTCGCCGACGTCCAATCAAGGTCGTCGAGTCGGGTGAGCGCCGACTCAAGGCGCTTGTCCTTTGGGACGTCCCGTTGCAGGAAGAGCTGGATCTCTCCACCACGGGGCGGGCCGACCGGTTTTTGCGGCAGCTCAGGACGCATGGCGTTGAGGACGTTGATGATTGATTGAGCGGAGCGGCGGTTTTCGTCTTTGGTGATGCGTTCGAGTTCAGGGTAGCCCGTCACTTCGCCCACGCCTGTCCGGTAGATCCTCTGCATCGAGTCGCCGAACAGTCCGATGGTGCATCTCCGGCTGACGGCGCCAGCCAGGTGGTCGAGTAGGACTTCTACTGTCAGGGGAGAGGTGTCTTGATACTCGTCCACGAGGATGTATGGGAACCGGTCGGCGATGATTCGTGCCAGTTTCGGCGAGCTGGATACGAGTCGGTGGGACAGAGCCAGGACATCGTCGTGTGAGATCAGGCCCTGGGCGAGGTTCCGGCCCAGCTGAACGTATCGGATCTTGGTGCTCTCCGTAAGAGTCTCCAGATCCTGAGGGTCGTCGAACTCCTCGTTCCTGGCGATGAGCGCCGCGCGTAACGGTGTCTGGAACCGCTCGATCTCACCCCAGAGGAACTCGTGAATCGTGGCGACGATCACGAGGGGGTCGGCGCCGATTCGCTCGCGGATCTCGTCCTTCGCCACGTTTGTGTAGGTGATGCACGCGATCCTGCCGCTGGTTCGCTCCAGGTCGGCGCGGCGCTCAGTGAGGAGGTGTCGCAGCGCCTGGACGAGCGTGTAGGTTTTCCCCGAACCCGCACCTGCGTCGACGAGAAAGCTACGCCGTTCGTCCAGGGCGAGGATTACCCGTTCGGTGACGTCGCGATCAGCCACTGCAGCCCTTCGACGATGTATCGGGGAACGTTCCAGCCATCCAGCATGAGAATGTCGAACGCGAAGTCGGTCTTCTTCTCATTGAGGGAGGCAGCAATCTCGAAAGCGTTCTGAAGGATGTCCTCGGCGGTGATGGGATCTTCCAGGTGTCTTTCGAACGTGCTTTTGAGCGCGAGCTGGTCGAGGTTCTTGGCCAAGATTTCGGCGTTGGCGAGGATGAAGGCCTCTTCGAAGCTCCGCCCGCAACGCATACCAGATGCTTCGGGCACCTGGTAAGCCAGCCGCACGCGATCGAAGGTGCGTTGCTCGGCCGTGGTGGCGAGCAACGCGTCGATGGTCGACAAGTTGGGCAGCCGGTCCTTGATCGTGGCGTTTGATGTGACCGCGCCATCGGTCTCCGTCCGGCAGGTCAGATACGTCGTCCGCTTTCTGCCGTTCTTGTCGACGCTCTCAAGCGGCTGGACAGAGTCGATATCCGTGATGATCAGGGTGCGCACGCCGAGGAAAGTGAGGAGCTCGCGGAAGCGGTGGGCATAGGCGTCGCCCACCTCGACCACGGACACGTAGTCGCGGCGAAGTTGCTCGGCGCAGATCCGGATCATGGCTGGCATGAGGAGTCGTTCCGTCGCACCCTCGATAAGGATGACGCTGTCAGCGAAGAACATGTCGCATCGGTGCAGCACCATGTACTTGGCGAGAAAACGCATGGTCTCCTCCGCCGGTACGGGTTTTGTAGTATGGCGGAACTCCGCCAGGTCCTTCACGACGAGTGTGGGGCCGGTGCAGTCGAAGTAGCGCACCGCCTCGAAATGGCCGCTAGCGACGATGTGGGACGAGTGCGTGGTCACGATGACTTGAACGCCTTCTGCGTCCTGATCTTCCAGAAGGTCTCTGATGCCTCGTACGAAGACCTCCTGCATTTGAGGATGGAGATGAGCTTCTGGCTCTTCGACGAAGAGCAGGCTCACGGCGGGTCTGGGTGACGCGCGCCGATGGGACTCCAGGAAGCTGATGACTTGGAGCACGGTAAAAGCCAGCTTGCTGTAGCCGAGCCCGTTGTGCGCTTCCGGCAATTGCCGGCTGCCGTCGCTGCTGGCATAGGTGATGCGCGTGGTGTTCTTGACGATGGACACGGGGTCAAGCTCTGAGACGATGCGGGGCCGCTGTCCCGGGCCGAAGATGCCTTTGCCGAAGGCGTCCATCCAGGAAAGGACCGGAGCGAAGATCTCGTCGTAGTTACTGTCGAGTCTTCTGGCCATCCCCATGAGAGCGTTTTCGAACTTGGCGACGGTTGTTTGCTCGTCCTGGTGGTAGGTCTCCATGAACTTCTCGAAGGTGCGTGACAGCTTTCTGGTCCGATCGGCGGAGACGTCGTCGAACTTGACTTGGGCAAAGACAAACATTGTTGAGATGATCTGCCTTGCCAGCGCCCGTTCGATGGGAAGTTCGGTCCCCGTTGCCGAGCCTGTGCCAACTGCATGAAATGTCGCGTGAAAGTGGCGCTGGAAATACTTCGCGAGTTGCTTGTCGTCGGCCTTCGCTTTGATGGCGGTCCTGAGAAAGTCCAGAGCACTCCGCACCTCGAACCGCGCCTCGATTTCGGCTTCGTGGCAGTCTTCGGACAGGTCGATGATGATCGCGCTGATTGCTGAAAGGTCCTCGTCTTCCCGGTAGGCGATGGTGAGCCGGAAGAGAATCTTCGGCAGTAGCTTGATCGCTCGGTCGGTCAGCGTACTGGCCTGTACCGGGTCTGAATCCCTGAAACGCTCTGCCTGCCGGTAGGTGCGGACAGCGCGCTTGAGGGCGTCGATCTGGGAGGTCGGTAGGTCGTCCAGCGTGAAACGTGGCCGCTCGCCGCCAAAGAACCTCTCGAAGAGCTCGACGAAGGAAGTCTTGCCGCTGTTGTTCCTTCCGACGATGAGTGTGGTCGCGTCATCGATGCGAATCATCACCGATTCGAGGGCGCGGAAGTTCGTGACTTTGGCGCATACAAGTCGCATCTTTGTCCTGGATGTCCCTGCTTGGCCGTTTTGGCTGGCCCTGAAATAGCTGGTGCTTGTGAGAAGTATAGAAGCTTGCGATGACGTAGGGGCTGAAGAGCCCAGAGCGCTCCTCAGGTGGCAATCGAGGCTGCTGGTACGGCGATGAGGACGTCGCAACCACCACGGCCCCTGGAGTGAGCTGCGATGATGCCGCCGATCACCATTAGGGCGGAATAGGTGTATGTGTATCGTGTGACGGAGTTGTACCTTCAGGCAGGTGAACGAGTTGCAGGAGGGGCCACTCTTCAAGTTCTCCGAGTGGCCGAACGACCAGATTCCTCTCCTGGCTGCCGGGGCGTACACCGTGTGGACGGGAGATGTGTTCTTGTATGCCGGGATGAGCGGGCGAGGGCGAAAGCAGGAGCACCTGGTGGCCGAGCCCGGCCAGATTCAGAAGCCGCTGGGGTTGCGGACACGGCTCAAGGCGCACGCGTCGGGGAGGCGCTCGGGGGACCAGTTCAACATTTACGTCTGCGACCGCTTCGTCATCCCCGCTCTCACACCCGAGCAGCAGGCCGACATTGGCCTTGGCCGCCTCAGCCTGGACCAGCTGACCAAAACCTACGTTCATGAGCATCTCGGCTACCGGTATCTGATCTGCCGCGATGGGAAGGAGGCCGGCCGGGTCGAGCGCGCTGTCCGCGGGGGCGCATTGAAAGCCGGGCCTCCGTACCTCAATCCCCGACAAGCCCAGGCTGTCCGCAGGTGACTGCGTTGGGCGGTGCGGTGGCAATCATGATGCTGGCACGCTTACCGTCGGTAAGCCGGAGTCCGTCTCCAGGCAGGTCGCAAACTAGTCTCCTGCCCAGGGGGCCACCTGGCGAGCCGTTCAAGAGGTTGGAGCACGTATCGAGCACAGCGCATATCGTCTCTATGTGTTGTCCCGTGCTCTTGCGTACGGACGCCACGATGCAATGATCGAATAGGCTGTCCGCCGTGCTCGGTGCGTGCTCGTACGCCCCATCACACGCTGTCAGAGCGCGGCATCGCCCGCCACGCAAAACGCATTGAGGTGGCACGAAACGTTACCCAGCGGCACGGCGCGGCACTTAGGGATCTTCTAATCCGACGGTCGCAGGTTCGAATCCTGCAGGGCGCGCTTCTCCACCTGCGGAAACTCCAGCCGCGGCCGCCTGCTGCGGCGGTATGGGGCAAATGTGAGGCAATCCTGAGTCAGCCGCCGAGTGGTCGGCGCAGTGCGGACGCGGCGGTCAGCACCAGCCGGACCGTCTCTCGGGCAGCCTTGTGGGCCATCTCGGGCAGCATCGAGACATAGGTGTCAGCGGTCAGCACGATGCTGGCATGCCCCAGCATCGCCTGCACCACCTTCAGATGGGTGCGCGCGGCCAGCGCCAGCGTGGCGGCGCCATGGCGCAGGTCGTGCAGATGGATCGGTGGCAGCCCGGAGGCGGCCACCAGCCGGCGGAACCGGCCGGTGAGGTAGTTCGGCCGCAGCGGCGCACCCTCGGCGGTGGTGAACACGTACCCCGAGTCCTGCCAGCGCGTGCTTGCCCTTGCGCTCAGCTTCTCTTGCCGCTGGCGGTGCCGCATCAGTACCCGCACGGTTTCGCGTCCAGAGCCACCACCCGGCAGCTGGCGGCGCTCTTCGGCGGCCCGACCACGACCTGGCCGTCGGCGTGCACGCGCTGCTGCGCCACCGCCAGCTCGGCACCTTGCAGGTCCACGTCCGTCCAGCGCAGCCCGGCCAGCTCACCGCGGCGCAGGCCGCGCAGCGCGGCCAGCCACCAGGCGGCGTACAGGTGGTCCTGCGCGATGCCGGTCAGGAAGGTGACGAGCTGTTGTGCGGTCCACACAGCCACCGCCGGGCGCTCTTCCGCTTGCTGCCACCGGGCCGTCCGCCCGACGGTCCAGATGACTGGATGCGGTCGTCGGGGGGTGGGGGAGTTCGGCTCCGTTAGCCGGGTTGACCGGGGTCAGCCGGCGCGGACCGCGGCGTTCAGCGCGGTTCGCAAGGTGGCGTGGATCCACGCACCACGGTGGCAGGCGACAGCGCGCCGACTGGAAGCTGATGCGGAAGAGGATCGACGATCTCGGCGAGTCCTTGATCACGATCGTGCTCCCGGCTGACGCTGAGCCGCCATTGTTCGACGACGACCCGGAGGAGGCGTGAGCACCCATCCGCGTCCGTTGGCGTCAGGTCACCCCACCGCAGTTATGTGGCTGGACCACACGGTGGAAGCGGCGACCTTGATACCGAGCACGGCGAGCTCTCCGTGAATACGCCGGTAGCCCCACGAGGCGTTCTCCCGTGCCAGCCGCAACACCAACATCCGTACGGACCGGACGGTACGTGGACGTCCACGCCCGCGAGGCGCGCTGGCCGCGGCGTGACGGCGCCGCAGCAGATCGCGGTGCCAGCGCAGGACGGTGTCCGGTCGGACCAGCAACGCAAGGTGCCGGAGTTTGTCCATCGGCAGGCGGTGAAGCAGTCCAGCGAGAAGGAGCCGATCAGCTCGCGTGAACACGGGCTTGGTCACCTGCCGCTGGAGCACCATCAGCTGGTGCCGTAACACCAAGATCTCGATCTCCTTGTCGCGATTCGTCCTGGGTAGGAGTCCCAGGAACGAGAAGGTGGTCGTCATCGTCAGGTAGGCCAAGCGCAGCAACACGATCGGCCATCATGCCGTGCGAGGCGCGCGACGAGAGCACAAGAGAGCGCGTCACCTCCATGACCTGCACGGATGAATATTCGGCACCCGCACGGCGAAGTCCCGGACAAGGCCGGCGAGCATGGCCATCTCGTGGCAGGCGGCGATGGCGGCATCCAGTCGCTCGGCGTGATGGCTGGCGAGCTTGCCCGGTTCGGTGAGGAGAAGGCCGGCCAGATGCTTGGGCGAGATCGCGGGCCGGTCGCATTCGACGCGGCCTTGGGTGATGTAGCGGTAGAGCAGGTTCTGGCTGCCGGTGTAGCCGAGTTCCTTGATCTCGGCGAGGAGGTGTTGGACCGGCACAGCGGGATCTTCGGCCCGGCGCCGGCGCAGATGGTCGCGGAACGGGTCGACGAGCGTGGGCCGGTACTTCGGCACGCGTACCAG
>NZ_JBITJF010000024.1:0-39224 GCF_044459705.1 Nonomuraea sp. NPDC050227
GACCTTCTCGGCGTTGCCCGTCACGGTGCGGACGAGCGAGCCGTTGTCACCGAGCAGGACGTCGGCGCCGCCGTTGCCCTCGATCGCGTCGGCCTGGTCGGTGGCGGCCTGTCGGGCCGAGCCGCCGATCAGGTCGTCCTGGCCGGGGGTGTCGTCGCCTTCCAGGTCGGCGGGGCCGCTGGGGTCGCCCTTCCAGCCGGGGTCGGGCAGAGGGCGGCTGATGGTCCTGGTGGACTCGGCCGACAACGGCAGGTCACCACGGATCTGGTCCGCGCCGTCACCACCCTCGGCGTAGTCCCCCTGGCCCCCACCCGACATCTGATCGTCCCCGCTCTGCCCCCACAGGACATCCACCCCAGAACCCCCCGAAATCCTGTCCCCTCCAGAGCCGTCGCCCAGGAGGGTGACCGCGCGTGGGGTCATCGGGGTGCCCGACGAGCCGAGGCGGACGGTGGCGGCGGCCGGGGTGCCCGTCAGCGTCACCACGGCGTTGTCGCCGGCGATGACGTCGTCACCGGGGCCGCCGTACAGGGCGTCCGCGACGTCGTCCGCTGTGGTGTCGGCTGTCGTGTGGGTGCCGCCGACCAGGTCGTCGTTGCCCTGGTCGCCTTCGACCCAGTCCACGCTCGCGCCGCCCTCGGCGTAGTCGTCGCCTTCCTGGCCGCGCAGCCGGTCGGGGCCGCCCTGGCCGAAGATCGCGTCGTTGCCCGCGCCGCCGTCGGCCACGTCGGGGCCGAAGCCACCCGCGAGCAGCTTCACCCGGTGCGTAACCGCCTGCCCCGGCCGCGCGGCCACCGAAGTAGCCGCGTCCATGTCGGATGCGGACGTCCCAGACGGTGTGGCCGTGGCCGACGGCGTTGCGGTGCTGCTCGGAGTCGGCGTCGAGGTCGGGGGTTGGAGGGAGATGGTCAGGAGGGCGTTGTCGGCGGTGATCACGTCCGGGCCGTCGCCGCCCAGCAGTGTGTCGCCGCCGTCCGGGTACGGGCCCGAAGCGCCGCCCACGAGTTCGTCCTCGCCGGCCTCGCCGTACACCTTGTCGCCGCCGACGCCGCCCTCCAGGTGGTCGTCGCCCGCGTCGCCGTGCACCTCGTCGGACCCGATCCCGCCGTAACCCGCGTCGGCGCCGTCGCCGCCGTGGATCACGTCCGGGCCGCCGGCCTCCTCCGGGGTGCCGTCGAGGTCGAACGGGCCACCGGCGTCGCCGTTGTCGCCGATCAGCCGGTCCGCTCCCGCATCGCCGTACAGGACGTCGCCCTTGTCGTCCTTGCCCGCCGTACGCGTGCCGCCGATGACCAGGTCGTCACCCTCGCCGCCGAACAGCCGGTCCTGCCCGGACTCGCCCACCACGGTGTCGTCGTGCGCGCCGCCGTACAGGGTGTCGTCGCCGGAGCCGCCGGTCACCTCGTCATCGCCGTCGTCGCCGAGCGCCGTGTCGTCGCCCGAGCCGCCCGAGACCCGGTCGTCGCCCGAGCCGCCGGCCAGCCGGTCGTCGCCGCGTTCGCCGCAGACCACGTCCTGGCCGCCACCGGCCTCGACCCGGTCGGCGCCGCCGCCGGCCGACACGATCTCCTTGCCCGCGCCGCCGAGGACGAGGTCCCGGCCGTCGGCGTCGCCGTCGTGCTCCTCGCACGGCTCGTCCCGCCAGCGGTCGCCGAAGACGGTCGCGCCTCCGTCGCCGCCGACGACGTGGTCGTTCCCGTCGCCGCCGGACAACCGCTTGGCCGAGGGCTGCACGCCCGCCGGCAGCGGCAGATGACGCACCAGCCGGGCAGGACCGAAGTCGTCACGCCCCTGCGCCTCACCGACGTCGGACGGCTCGGCGATCACCCAGTCGTCACCGGGACCACCGAAGATCTCGTCCTTGCCGTGACCACCCGCCAGCACGTCGTCCCCGCCACCACCGATGATCTTCACGACCTCACCCGGAGCGGAATGACCGGCGACCAGATCAACGGCCTGACCGCCGAACACCTTGTCCGCACCCGCGCCGGTGTCGACGTAGTTCGGCCCCGAATCGGCGGGTCCCGCCTCGTCCCGGCCGAACTCCTCACGCGGCCCGGTGTAGATCTCGTCAGCCGCCGAACCACCGGTCAGCGTGTCGGCACCGGGCCCACCGACCAACAGGCTCGGCTGCGCCCGGAAACGCGGCGAACCGTCCGTCGCCGCCAGCGGACTGTCGGAGGCCACGGCGATGGTGTCGTTCCCGCCGTTGCCATAGAGCCGGTTCTCGCCGAGCCCGGCCGCGATGCGGTCGGCGCCGTCGGACGAGCCGTCGGCGGGCGTGCCGGGCAGATCCTCGGCGGTCCAGTCGGCGACCTGCACGTCACCGACCTTGCGGGTGGCGGGGGTCAGGTGGCCGTCACCGGCCACCCAGCCGCCCGCGCCGCCCATGGTGACGTAGTCGTCGCCGGGGCCGCCGGCCACGATCGCGGCGGGACCGTCGTACTGGTCGCCACTGGTGATCTGATCGTCGCCCTGGCCACCGTCCACCACGTTGGCCCCGGCGCCGAGCAGGATCATGTCGTCGCCGTCACCGCCGAACGCCACGATCCCGCGGTCGAAGGGACGGGGTTTGTCCGACGCGTCGGCGTACCCCTGGAAGACCAGCCGCAACGCGCCCTTCGCGCCGCGGCCGTCGGCCAGCACCCGGGTCAGGCCGGACGCGCGGTGCTCCTCGCGCACGCCCAGCGCGCTGACCACGAAACCCTCGTCGCCGGGGAGCTGGCTGACGGTCCACTGCTCGGCGACGTCGCCCGGCTTGCCCGCGACGCCGCCCCTGGCCGCGCGCATCGGTCCGACGTGCAGCACCAGCGCGTCGCCGCTGACCGTGGCCAGCTTCGGTGGATCTTCCTCACACCTGGGCCTGATCGAGAAGTCGAGCAAGGTGGCCTCGACGATCGTCCAGTCGAAACGTTTCTTGAAGACCGACAGCCCCAGCTCGACCCAGGCCTTGAGGTAGACCTTGAGCGTGCCGTCGACTGCGAACAGGCACACCGGGTTGCGCAACAAGGTGTTGGCGAACTCGAAGAACCTGAACTTGCCGTCGTTGGTGGGATCGAGCCAGCTCATCGCGACGGTGAGGAAGATCCCTCCGCTCACCCCGGCCCTGGCCAGCAGCAGGTCGACCGCCGCGCCGGCTTCGAGCCGGCCGTACAGGGTGATCACGGGCAGGGGCCTGCCCTGGTCGTCGGTCGTCTTCAGGTACAGGCTGTCGAGGATCCGCAGGTCGACCTTGCCCTGTTCGACGGCCTTGCGGATGCCGTACGTGTCGAAGCCCGCCTTGATCCGCGCCTCGACCCCGGCGGTGCCGGAGATGACCACCATGATGGGCGGCGGAGCGTAGACGGGACCGAAGGACTGGCTGTAGGAGAAGCCGAGGCGCAGCGGCCCGGAGTCGTACTCGACCAGCTCGACGTCCTTGCCCATGAGCAGGCTGAAGATCGACCGTCCGGCGTTCTTCAGGACGGGGAAGCTGAAGCCGGCGTCCTCGCTGTGCTCCATCGGCCCCTGCTCGTCCGCCTTGGCGGACGTCGTGCCCTTCTTGCCCTTGTCGCACGTTCTGGCGCCCTGGTCGAGCGCCGCGAACAGGTCGCCGGTCGCCGGGTCCACGCCCTTGATCAGCGCGTCCGCCACGTCGGGCGAGTTCTCGGTGGTGAGCGCCCGGTCACCGGCGACCGTGAAGCTGCCGATGGGGATGTGCAGTTCGCCCTGGCAGTCGGGCAGCGCCGAGACCACCTTGAGTATCCCGATCATCCGCTCGATGAACTTCGTCGTGCTGTCGCCGCCGATGGTGTTGTACGCCTTGGCGATCGTCATCAGGCTCACGTCCTCGCCGCCCGCCGCCCGGCTCATGTCGGACAGCACGGGGATGGGGGCGTAGAGCTGGTCGATCACCGGTCTGACCGGGTCTGTGATCTTCTTGACCTGGGTCACCACCGGGCCGAGGACGCTGCGGAAGAAGTCGCCGGCCTCCAGGTTCACGTTGTTGAAGGCGATGTTCAGGTTGGCCGGGTCGGGGGAGCCGCCCTTGGTGAGGTCCCAGTCCAGGTCGAAGTCGCCGAACAGGCCGGGGAACATGGCCGAGCCGGCCGTCACCTTGAAACGCCAGTCCACCGCGACCTTGGCGTGCAGGGAGGTCTCCACGAGGTCGCCGGCGTCGGCGAGCTGGTCCAGGCCGATCCGGCCGACGGGCTTGAGCCCGATGGTGAAGGTGCCCGCGAACAGGTCAGGAGACTGCGCCGAACGGTTCTTCACGGAGATGTCGAGCACGGCCAGCTTGGCGTTGATCTCCTCGGGCAGCGAGACGTTCACGCCGACGGTGGCCCGCGGCCGCCTCGCCTCGGTGGCGTCCAGGTAGAAGCCGGTGGTCCGGTCCAGGCCCACCGTCACCTCCGCGTGCCAGCCGATCTCGGCCCGTACGCCCCTGCCCGGCCCCTGTCGCAACGCCAGGCCGGGAATGCCCAGGTCCAGCCGTCGTTCCAGGCCCGCACAGCCCTCGACGCAGCCCTTCTGCGGATCCACGACGCCCTGGCCGAGGCCGACCGTGAACCTGATGCCGGTCAGCTCGTTGGCCTTGGCCGCGTCGCAGGCGGTGGGATCGGCGGGGTCCGGCGCCGCCACACAGGTGATCACGGGCTGCACCCCGGGCCCGACCTTGGGAGCCAGCTCCGCGTTGTACCACTCGCGCAGGTCCTTGCCGGTGGGCACCCGGCCGCCGTTCGGGAGCCGGTCGATCGCGGCCTTGATCTCCACGCGCTTGGCGCCGACGAAGTCGGCCCCCTGCTGGAGGTCGGCACCGACCATCGGCAGCTTGCCGCCGTCCGCGGCCATGCGCATGCCGGTCTCCAGGGCGGTGAGGTAACGGTCGATGCCGTCGCCCAGGTTGGTCCAGTCCAGCTCCAGGCCGGGAGGCAGGGTCGAGAAGTCGAAGGAGGGCAGCTCCAGCCGGTCGATGTCGCCGGGCAGCTTCCTGGTCAGGTCGAACATCTCGGCCAGCGGCGCGGACCTGGGCAGCCGCAGCACGAGCGCGTGCTTGCCGTCCGCGGTCAGCGGGGCGCCGTTGAGGTAGGCGGGCAGGACGGCGCACAGCGCCAGGTCGGTGTCGTCGCGGTGCGGGTCGCGATCGCAGGCGACCGGCTCGCTCGTCTCGTTCAGGGCCAGGTCCAGCCCGGAGAAGAACGCGGCGGGAGTGACCGCCTCCTGCGACTCGCCGCCGTAACGCAGGCTGACGCCGTAACCGAGCCTGACCTGCAGCGGATCCACGCCTTCCTTGCCGACGGCCAGCGGCAGCGGCCCGATGGCGGCCTTGACCGTGCCGTCGAGCCGCGCCGCGGCGTCCAGGTCGAGGCCGGAGTCGGTCTCCACGAGCAGGTCGCGGGCCAGGTCGAAGTCGCGCCTGAGCGCCACGCGCAGGCCGAGGCGCACCTGGCCGCCGATCTCGGCGTCCAGGGTGCCCGACCCGGACGCGGCGACCAGGCTGCGCTCGCCGAAGGAGAAACGCAGCGGCTCCTTCAGCGCCGCCTTCTTGTCGTACGCGAACGACAGCCGCAGCATGCCGTCCTCATAACCGATGCGGACCGGGCCGCCCAGCGCCCTGTTCAGCTCGGCCACCAGCGCCTGAGCGGTGTCGGGCGGGGCGGCGGTCAGCCGGTCGATCGCGTCCCTCAACCGCGAGCGCAGCGCGTAGGCGGCGCCCGCCTCGGGAACGGCCTGGCCGAACTTCTCAGTGAAGGACAGCGTGTGCTCGCCGCACGCGGTCGCGACGGTCAGCACGCGGGTGCCGACCGTCACCCGACGGCCGACGTGCGCCTGCGTGAACGTGCGCGAAGGGTCGGTGACGTAGGCGTTCTCGGTGCCGCAGGCGCCGTCGCCGTAGACGACGCCGGGGCCCGAGCCCATCTCCTCGGCCGCGGCCAGGTCGGACAGCGAACGCCCGAGCAGCGGCAGCTTGGCGGTCATGACCTTGCCGACCGGGCCGCTGCCCTTGACGCTGTCGAGGTACGTGGCCACCGCGCCCAGCGACTTGATCAGCGTGCCGAACAGCGCCCGCGGGTTGTCGGGGTCGAAGGCGAAGTCCTTGACCTTGCCGAGCTGGTCGAACCCGCGGAACACCAGCGTGTCGGGCCGGCGGAGGTCGGGCATTTCCACCTCGCCGGTCACCCGGCCGCCGAAGAAGTCCGCCATCCCCGGCACGCCCAGGGTGAGCCGCGCCTTGGCCGCCGCGTCCACCTGGGAGGTCAGGACGTCGCCCGGCTTGCTCGCCAGCCGCTCGAACAGCCGGGTCAGCGGCACGTCCCCGACGTCCTTGAGCGTGATCTTCACTCCGGCGCGGCCGGTGGGCCCGGACATGGACAGGTCGCCGGTGACCTGAAGGCCCAGGTAGCCGACGACGGCGTTGACGTTCACCGCGGTGAGGACCGACACCTGCGCGTCGAACAGCTCCCCGCCGGTGCGCAGCATGATCCGGTCGGCCGGCCTGGGCAGCTCGGTCACCACGGTCGAGCCGCCGTCCGGGTTGACGTGCCTGTACGGGCACGCCTTGCCCTGGCCGTCCGGCCTGGCCGCGCACTGCTCTCCCGTGGCCGGGTCGGCGAGGTCTAGCACGACCGTGGCGGTGGCGTGGTAGCCGCGCATCACCCCGGCCACCGCAGTGGTGGCGTTGGCCTGGGCCAGCCCGGCGCGGGCCTTGAACACGTCGCCGAAGGAGACCTGACCGATCATGGGATCGGCGCCGGAGATCCGGTACGCGGTCCCGGCGGCCGGCACGCTCCCCCGCCAACCGTCCCCGGCCAGCGTGAGGCTGTCGGCGGTGTTGCCCGCGATCATGCCGGTGGACGTCCCGGCGCTGATCAGGCGGCCCGTGAACTGGCCGGGCGTCCACCGCTGACCGGCGTGCCGGAGGGTGGTGGCGGTGTAGGTCACCCCGGTGCCCGAGCCGCCGCCGGTCAGTCCGGACGGGTTGAGCGGCTCGGGCGCGGGGTTGGCCGAGCGGTCGATGACGAGGGTGAAGGCGATCTTCTTGGCGGCGTCGTCGTAGCCGGCGTCGGCGACCTTGATGATCGCGCCTCCGGGCAGACCGCGGGCCTTGCCCAGCGCGGCGAACAGGTCCTGGATCGAGGTGAAGGTCGGCTGTCCGGTGTTGCCGTCGAGGCTGTCGGCGGCGAACTTGTCGATGGCCTCGGAGATCCGTACGGCGTCGGCCAGGGAGCCGCGCATGAACGGCAGGTCCACGTCGCCCTGATCACCCCAGCGGGCCCGCTGGACGGCGGTGATCGCGTTGGCCAGGTGGGTCAGCCCGTCGAGCAGGTCCTTCGGGGTGAGCGTCTGGAACCGGCCGAGCCGGTCCAGGTCCGCCTGGGTCACGCTCACGGCCGGGCCGCCGGCCGCGAGGTCCGGCCAGCTCACGCCGACGGTGGCGGTGGCGCCCGCCACCTGCGCGCCCGCGAACGGCTGCGCGGTGATCCCCAGCGTGGCCGTCGCCGACCCCTTCCTGGAGAAGGTGAACAGCCCCGCCGCGGCTCCTTCCGAGCCCAGCTCCCGTAGGTCCAGCCTGCCGTCGCCGTCCGGGTCGGCGGCGGTGGCGGTGAACTCGGTGGTGAAGGAGAGCGCCGAGGCCGCCGACAGGTCGACGCCGAGGATGCCGAAGGCGGCGGTCGGCCTGGCCCCGGCGGCGAGCTTGCCGTCGGCCCGCACGGTGACCGTGGCGTCCTTGCCCAGCCAGGCGGACTTCGTGGCGGGGTCGTAGGCGAAGGGCAGCTTCGCGGTGAGC
Organism: Nonomuraea sp. NPDC050227; assembly: GCF_044459705.1. Lineage (NCBI taxonomy): Bacteria > Bacillati > Actinomycetota > Actinomycetes > Streptosporangiales > Streptosporangiaceae > Nonomuraea > Nonomuraea sp. NPDC050227. The sequence goes on from NZ_JBITJF010000024.1 coordinate 7,769, forward strand.
TTCAGCGTGACGTCCACGCCGCCCGAGGTGGTCAGCGAGACCTTCGGCTGGGCGCTGGCGATGGAGATCGGGCGGCCGGCGACCGTCCTGGCGACGTCGAGGGTCAGGTCGAGCCGCCTGATCCCGCCCTGGGTGCTCGCCTTGGCCAGCAACTTGCCGGCGCGGGGGCCGGACAGCTCGTACTCGTCCTGGAGGTCGTCCAGGGCCGTCAGGTCCTTGAGCTTGTCGTGGACGGCCACCTGGAACAGGTCGCCCAGGCCCAGGGCGTCCTCGCCGCCGGGCACCAGGCCGACGAGCGGCAGTTGCTCGCCCATCGGCCCGACCGCGGCCAGATCGCCGCCGACGGCGGCGACGCGCTCGACCGCGGACAGGAGCGCAGCGGTCTCCGCATCCGACTGCACGGCCGCGGCGGCAGGAGGCGGCATGGCCGAGATCGATCCCGACAGCACCCCCAGCGCGCACAGGACATTGAGGAATCGCTGCTTCACCATCAGACCCCCGGCACACGAGGCGACACGTCGGGAATCTTTGTAGTGATCGGACTTGTGAACCGTTGGAAGCCCGGACGCCGTGCCCGCAAGGGCATCGCGCGCCGCGTAGAACCGGGAATCGGGTCAGGCCCGCGCGCCGACGTCGACGCGCGGGCGGGTGAACGGACGCCGCGGCCGTCAGAGCACGTCGAACACCATCAGTGCTTCCACTACGGTCCTTCCGCAGCCGGTGAATCCACAGCTCATCATGCAACCGGAGAGCTGGGCTTCCTCCTGGGCGGGAAGCATGTCCAAGGCGGAGATGTCGAGTTCCATGCGGACGACTGTTCAGCACCGACCTTGTGGCTCACATGTGGTCACGGACGCCCCTCGACGATGAGGACCTAAAGGTCGGCGACGGCCCGCTGGTGAGTGCGCGGCTTCGTGGACGCCGATGGGTCCCCGATCACAAGCCGGCCACAAGTCGCCCCCGCTACCTTCGCCCCTGGCGGTCCGGGGCGGCGCGGCAGCGACCCTCCACCGCCGACAGCAGGTGCGCCGCGTCGCCACCGGGCTTCCACATCGCCATGCCCGAGATCGACCGCACCTGGTGACCAGAAGCACAGGGAGGCACGTAATGAAGGAGAGCGCACTCGGCCGCTGTCTGAGCGAGGGCGTCGACACGTTACGCCGTGACGATCCCGTGCTGTTCGACCTGCTCGAAGGCGAGCATCGCCGCCAATCGCAGTCGCTGTCCCTGGTCGCGTCCAGCGGGGGCACCGACGCCAGCGTGCTGGCCGTGACGGGGTCCAGCATCGTGAACGTCACCGCCGAGGGATACCCGGGCAAGCGCTACCACGCGGGGTGTCGTCACGTCGACCAGGTCGAGGAGCTGGCGATCGAGCGGGCCAAACAGGTCTTCGGTGCTCGGTACGTCAACGTCCAGCCTCATTGCGCCAGCTTCGCCAACCACAGCGTGATGCAGTCGCTGCTCCAGCCGGGCGAGACCATCCTCGGCATGTCCCTGGACCAGGGCGGCCACCTCACCCACGGGGCGGCGGTCAACCTGAGCGGCAAACTCTTCAAGGCGCACACGTACGGGGTCGACGACAAGGGCGTGATCGACTACCGGCAGCTCGGCGAGCTCGCCCGCGCGCACCGGCCCCGGCTGATCGTCTGCGGCACCACCTCCTACACCCGTTTGATCGACTTCGACCGCATCCGCGCCATCGCTGATGACGTGGGCGCCTACGTGCTGGCCGACGTCACCCACATCGCCGGACTGGTGGCCGCCGGCCTGCACCCGACCCCCATCGACGCCGCGCACTTCACGACGACGTGCACGTTCAAACAGTTGTACGGTCCGCGAGGCGGGCTGATCATGATGGGCCGCGACGCGGACGTGCTCAGCGACGACGGCGTGCAGACCCTGTCCCGGCGCGTCCAGAGCGCGGTGTTCCCGCTGATGCAGGGCTCTCCCGAGGTGCACACCATCGCCGCGAAGGCCCGTGCGCTCGGTCGGCTGCTGGACCCGGCGTTCCGCGAACTGGCCCTGCGGATCCGCGCCAACGCCGACGCGCTCGCCCGGGCGCTGGCCGGACGCGGTTACGAGGTGGTGGGCGGCGGGACCGACAACCACATCGTGCTGTTCCGCGTCCCGGACGGCCTCACCGGCGCCGCCGCCGAGCGGGCCCTGGAGTTCTGCGACGTTCTGGTCAACAAGAACAAGATCCCGGGCGACACCCGCGGGGCCACGACGACGAGCGGGGTCCGTCTGGGCAGCAACAGCGTTTCGCTCCGCGGGATGGGCCCGTCGGAGATGGAGCGCTGCGCCGAACTGATCGACACGGTGCTCACCCATGTCGCCCTCTCCCCTGACGGCGGCCTCACCCTGCCGGACCCGGTGCGCGAGCGGGTGACCGCCTCCGTACGAGACCTGTGCCGCGCCTTTCCGCTCCCCTACGCATTCGTTCGCCCGAACCAGGAGGTCCACTGAAATGGATGATGGCAGGAAGTTGGAAGCACGGTGGCTGACCTGGGACGAAGCCGGGGAAGCGATGCTTGACCTGCGCAGACGCGTGTTCATGGACGAGATGAACTGGCCGGAGAAGAGAATACATCGCGACCGGGATCCGGACGGCCTGCACCTCTGCGCCCTTTCCGACGGGGAGATCGTCGCCGCCATTTCCGCGTACGTCTACGAGCCGGGAGCCCCTGAACTGGCCGCCTTGAAACTGTCCACCACGGACGGGCCGACGGTCGGAATAGGCATGCGGGTGGAACTCCCGGAATACCGGGGCCGGCTGGTCACCGCGGAGCTCGGAACCTCCATGGTGCGGCAGATCTGCGAATCGCTGTCGCCGTCCCAATTCTTCGTCTACGTCCACGCCGACACGCTCCTGCACCTCGTCGACCGGTACGCGAGAAGGAATTTCACCTATCACGCCCAGGCCGGCTCCGGCGAGGACACCGTGGTGGTGATGAAGGTGGAGGGCGAGGAAGAACTCGAAAGATTCTATTTGCAACACCGAGAGCTCACGAGGAAATACTCGGCCGATGGCGGCATTCCCGTGCCCTCGCTGGTCCACTTCCTCGCCGAGAACAAGTGGGAAGACCTCTTCGCGGTGACCGCCCTGAACTCGGAGAACCATTACCTGAGACAGCTACGCCTCAGGACGGAGACGCCCCGCCTCGCCTCCCAGGGGCAGGTGATGCTCGCCGAGCAACGACAGCGCCTGGCCAGGACGCCCTTCCCGTCCGCGCCCGCGTCGCTCGTGGACCTCGGGAGCGGGCCGGGAGACTATCTGGCCGCCATCGCCAAGCAGGCCCCCTTCGCCGGCTATCAGGTGCGCGGCATCGAACCCGCCCCCGAACTGCTCACGAGAGCCCGGTCGGCATATCCGGAGCTCGACTTCCGCGAAGGCAGCGCGTACGCCGTGGGCGAGCGGGACTCGTCACAGGACGTGGTCACCGCGACCTTCGTGTTCGTCCATCTCCGCAGCCCGGACCTCGCGCTTCTGGAAATACGACGGATTCTCCGGCCCGGCGGCCTGCTGTACGTCGTCGACGTCAACGACGCCACCCTCGCCGGTCCGGAGATCGTCCGGCGGATGATGCAGACCTACAACCGAACATATGCCGGCGACCGGCTGCTCCTGAACGACCTGCCGAGGCGTGCCCAGGAGTTCGGCTTCGAGCTCGTCCGGCATTTCTCGACGACGCTTCGCGACGGCGGCGGCGCCCGACCGGTTTTCGGCAAGGACGAGATCCGGCTCGGGAGACAGGACGCCTGGAGCCTGCTCTCGTTCGTGCGCACACAGACCGGCTGCGAGGAGGTCTTCGACGAGGCGCAGAAACACTATTTCGCCACGCAGTGCCAGATCAGCCTGAATGTCGAGACCCAGATCTATCGGCTTCGAACCGAAATGGCGTCGCCGGAGAATCCGCAGGCGCGATAGAAGGCGTGGGTCGCGGGTCTGCGGGAGCCGGTCATCAGCATCGCCTTGGAGCAGCCCGCGTCCCATGCCCGTCCAGGTCATCCGGCTGCAGTTGCCGGTAGAGGCGGACGATGTGCTCGAAATCGTCAAGCCGGGACTCGCGGAGCTTGCGTGGAGCATGGCGACGCGCCGAGCCCGTCCCTTGCCGCGCCGCCACCTGAACGCGGGTCGGCGGACGACGGCGCGGACGAGGAGGCGCTGCAGACTCGTCCATCGGGAACGCCGCGGAGGCTGGCAGCCTCCGCGTCTTTGCTGGGAGTCACAGATGCGACGGAGGTTGCGTCCACGGGAGTGGTGTACGAGTTTGACCTGGTCAACAGGTGTGTCGTCGTGAAATGGTGACGGCCATCGCGTGATCTTTCGAAGGCGCAAACCAAGATCGAAGGAGAACACGTGATGGCCGCGGACAACAGTGTGACGCCCGGGCAGTGGCTGGCGCAGCAGATCGACACCGGCGACCCCGACTTGTTGCGATCCATGGTGAAGACCGTGGCCGAGACGTTGATGTCAGCCGAGGCCGACAGCATGTGCGGGGCCGGTTATGGCGAGCGCAGCAACGAGCGTCGAGCCGAGCAGGCGCTGATCAGCGTGGTCGCCACCAGCTACCTGCTCGGCGTCTCGACCCGGCGCGTCAATGCCGTTGCCTTATGGCGGTTTGCCAGCGAGAGTGACGGTCGGTAGTAGAGTCGATGGCGAGGAAGAGCGTGAGCCGGGTCTGAGGCGGGCGAAGCGGGCGCTGACGCGTTTGAGTCTGCGCGGGCAGTGCCGATGGCGTCTGTCCTCGACGGGGCAATGCCGTTGCGTTTGCATGCATAATGGAGTAGCTCCATCACTATGGGTGAAGAAGGCTGTCCAGAGGTGGGATTGAGCGTTCTCACGCGATGGTGCCCGCCGGAGCTGATAGATGCGGCCATCGCCAAGTGCGGGCGGTATGAGCAGAGACGTCGCCTGCTCTCGACCCGGACGATGGTCTACTTCGAAATGGCACGCTGCCTGTTTCCGCATCTGGGCTACGAGCACGTACTGCGCGAGCTGGTACCCGCCGACGCCGAAGACACCGGCCTTTGGCACGTCCCCAACAAGTCCTCGCTGTGTCGTGCCCGGCGACGCGTGGGGCCAGCCGTGCTGCAGGAAGTCTTTGACCAGGTCACCGGCCCGATGGCCAGCCTTGATACATGCCCATCAGCATTCTGGCGAGGACTTCGACTCACTGCATTCGACGGCACCGCGCTTGCCGTTGCCGACACCCCAGCCAACGCCGCAGCCTTCCTGCGCAAAGGCGCTAACATCCTGGAGAAGTACGGATATCCGCAGGTAGAGCTAGGTGTCTTATTCGAGATCGGGACACACTCGATCATCGCTGCAGCGGTCGGCGAACGTGACGACAACGAGATAACCCTCGCCAGCCAACTCGTGCCAGCCACCGGTCCGAACACCCTCGTGCTAGCCGATCGCAACATGCTGGGTGTCGAGTTATGGCATGCCTTCACCAGCACCGGCGCCCACCTCCTGTGGCGCATCCGGCCCAAGGTGGCCCGCCATCGCGTCGGTGACCTGCCCGACGGCAGCTACCTCGCCACCGTGCGCATCGGCTCGAACCGAGCCAAGCAACGCCGACGAGCCAACCGCGACATACCCGCCCAGGTCACCGTCCGCGTCATCGAATACCACCTCGGAGAAGGGCAGGAACTCTACCGACTGGCCACCTCATTACTCGATCCCACCCTGGCTCCAGCCAGCGAACTGGCCTTCCTCTATCACCAACGCCCCTTGCCCACTGAAGTGGTAGACGGTCGACGACTTGTCCATCAGCTTCCAGCCCCCCGCCGGACACCGCGGCCAACGTGGCATACATCCCGGGCGGCGCCTGGAAGGTGCCGTCGCCCTTCGGTGCGAACCTCAGTCGGCGGCCATCGGGGTAGGTCACCAGCAAGGACGTGCTTGGCTCCATTTGGATGCGCATGTCGTACCGGGTGGACCAGCCGGCGCCGAACAGGCCATCACGCCGGGCGTCCAGGCTGTTGTAGGTGCGCGCAACCGTCAAGGCCGGTCCTACGGTCGCCACGGAGGCGTCCACCACTGTGGTGGTGTAATTTCCCGTAACGGCCTGGTACTCCTGACCACCGATGTCGCGGTTGGCCAGCTGTGAGCCGATCGTCGGCTGGCGGACCCCAGTGACGAACGTCCGGTACGCCGAAGACGCCGTGCCGCTCCACGCGTCGGTGACGTCCACCCTCCAGGCATAGGTGGTGCCCCACTTGAGAGCATCCGTGGGGACTGTCCATCGGTTCACGCCTGACGGGAGCGTCCCTGATAGCACAGGCAAATTCCAGGATCCGTCATCGTTCTGACGGAAGCAAGGGGTGCCGTTAACGGACGTGTCACCAGCCCCAAACGCGGATGATCATGACCGGTGAGGAAGCTGTAATGCCCGCCCAGCCCCGACGGATCTTCTGGCATGGAGCGCGCGGCGTTAGGCATTGACGACCTGGTCGAGCACTGGACGGTCCTTGAGGACGAGATGGTCCTCATCTCCGGCAAACGCGGTGCGACCCGGCTGGGGTTCGCGCTCTTGTTGAAGTTCTACACCCAGCACGGCCGTTTCCCCCGAGGCCGGGCCGAGTTGCCGGCCGAGGTCGTCGAGCATGTCGCCCGCCAGATGAAAGTTCCCGCCGCCGACCTCGGCTTGTACGAGTGGAACGGCAGCACCATCGAATACCACCGCACGCAGATCCGCGCCCACCTGGGCTACCGGATGTGCAGCGTCGCCGACGCCGACAAGCTGACCGACTGGCTCGCGGCCGCCGTCGCGCACGCCGAGCGCAACCCCGACCGCGTCCGGGATGAGCTGCTCGGGCAGTGCCGCCGCGAACGGATCGAGCCGCCCACTCCGGCCCGGGTGGCGCGGATCGTGCGTTCGGCGCTGCACACGGCGGAGGCCACCTGGTTCGCCCGGATCGCAGCGCGCATCGACGCGGCCGCTCGTGCCCGCCTACTGGCCATGGTCGCAGCGGCCACCGGCGATGCCGCGCAGCCGGGCGGCGCCAAGCACGAGCTCGGAGCCGGGAATCAGGCGGAAGCCGTCGACGGGCCAGGCCTCGACGATGAGGATGCCGATTCGGTGCTGGCGTTGATCAAGGCGATGCCGGGCAATATCAGCCTGGAGTCGATGCTGACCGAGATCGGCAAGCTGAAGGCCATCCGGGCGATCGGTCTGCCGCGCGGGCTGTTCTCCGACGTGGCGCCGAAGGTGCTGGCGGGCTGGAAGGCGCGGGCGATGGTGGAGTCGCCCTCGCATCTGCGCCGTCGGGCGGCCAGCTCGCCGGCGGGCGCGGTGACGCTGCTGGCAGCACTGGTGGCCGAGCGGGAGCGGGAGGTGACCGACAACCTGGTCGACCTGCTGATCGCCACCGTGCACCGGATCGGGGCGCGGGCCGAGCGCAAGGTGACCGAGGAGCTCGTCAACGCCTTCAAGCGGGTCTCGGGCAAGGAGAACCTGCTGTTCACGATCGCTGACGCGGCGCTGGCGGAGCCGGACGGCACGGTGCGGCAGGTGGTCTTCCCGGCGGTGCGCGGCGGCGAGGAGACGCTGCGCGAGCTGGTCAAGGAGTTCAAGACCAAGGGGCCGATCTACCGGCGCACGATGCAGACCACGCTCAAGGCCTCCTACACCGGCCACTACCGGCGCGGCCTGATCGAGCTGATCGAGGTGCTGGAGTTCGCCTCGACCAACCGCGTGCACCGGCCGGTGATCGAAGCGCTGCAGCTGGTGCGGCGCTACGCCAAGGCGGGCAACATCACCTACTACCCGGCCGGCGAGGCCCCGCCTGCGTATCGCGGCACCCAGGGCGACTGGTCGGATCTGATCTATCGCCAGGACACGCGCGGCCGGAGCCGGGTGGCGCGGATGGTGTACGAGGTGGCCACCTTCCAGGCGCTGCGCGATCAGCTGCGGTGCAAGGAGATCTGGGTGGCCGGGGCGGGCCGTTGGCGCAACCCAGATGAGGATCTGCCGGCCGACTTCGAGGCCCGCCGTGCCGAGCACTACGCCGAGCTGCGCAAGCCGCGCGACCCGCAGGCGTTCTGCGACGCGCTGCGCCAGGAGGTGCGCGATGCGCTGGCCGAGCTCGATGCGCGCCTGCCCGGCCTGGCGTGGCTGCAGATCGCCGAACGCAAGTCCGGCGCGATCAAGCTGTCCCCGATCGAGGCCGCGCCCGAGCCGCGCAACCTGCGCCGGATCAAGAACGAGGTCGCCCGCCGGTGGAGCGCCGTCCCGCTGATCGACGTGCTGAAGGAGGCGATCTTGCGAACCGGCTGCCTGGAGAAGGTGGCCGCGCTGACCGGTGGCGGCCATCTGGACGGGCAGGTGCTGGCCGAGCGGCTGATGCTACTCATCTACGCCTACGGCACCAACTGCGGGATCCGTTCGGTCACCTCCGGCGCGCACCCGCACAACGAAGAAGAGCTGCGGTACGTGCGGCGCCGCTATCTGAGCGCCGAGGTGGCGCGGATGGGCGCTGTCGAGATCGCCAACGCCACCTTCGCCGCGCGCGATGCCGGGCTGTGGGGCGCCGGGTCGACGGCGGTGGCCTCCGACTCCACCCACTTCCGGGCCTGGGATCAGAACCTGTTCACCGAGTGGCACTCGCGCTACGGTGGCCGCGGCGTGCTGGTGTACTGGCATGTCGAGCGAGGCTCGGTGGTGGTGCACTCCCAGACGCTGAAGGCCTCGGCCTCGGAGGTGGCGGCGATGGTGGAGGGGGCGATCCGGCACGGCACCACGATGAAGGTCGAGGGCAACTACGTCGACTCCCATGGCCAGTCGGAGATCGGCTTCGGCATCACGCGGCTGCTGAACGTCGACCTGCTGCCGCGGATCAAGCAGATCAACCACGTGCGGCTGTATCAGGCCGAACCGGGCGACGCCGCCCGCTACGGGCGGCTCGCGCCGGCGCTGACCCGGCCGGTGCGCTGGGACCTGATCGCCCGGAATTACGATCAGGTGATCAAGTACGCCACCGCGATCCGGACCGGCACCGCGTCGGCCGAGGCGATCTTGTCGCGGTTCACCCGCTCGGCCTCGCACCCGGCCTACCAGGCGATGCTGGAGATCGGCCGCGCCCAGCGCACCGTCTTCGTGGCCCGCTACCTGTGTGATCGCGACCTGCAGCGCGAGATCGAGGAGGGCCTGAACGTGGTGGAGGCGTGGAACGGCGCCAACGCCGTCATCTGCTACGGCCGGGGCGGGGAGATCTCCACCAACCGGCGCGAGGAGGTGGAGATGACCGCGCTGTGCCTGCGCATCCTGCAAGCCGCGCTGGTTTACGTCAACACCCTCATGCTGCAGGACGTGCTGGCCGAGCCCCAGTGGGCGGACCTGGTCACCCCTGCCGACCGGCGCGGCCTGACCCCGCTGTTCTGGCAGCACGTGCGCCCCTACGGCGAGGTCCGGCTGAACCTGAACGCGCGCCTGAGCATCGGCGCGTTGTCTGCCGGGCTGTGAGCGTCCTGCCCGTGACCGGCCTGCCCGACCCCTGAGGCCGGGCGGGCCGTGGCAGGGTCTTGGCACCTTGATGGTGTCGATCTTGTCTAGGGGTTGGAGTTTCTTCCTTGCTGCCGGGGCCCAGTCAGTGGGCAGCGCCCAGTTCGATGAACAGGACGCCGACGATGATCAGGCCGATCCCCAAGGCCATGACCTTGGTGAGCGGCTCGCGAAACAGGAGGCGGGAGGTGATCGCGGTCAGGGCCACGCCGGCCGCGGCCCATATGCCGTAGGCCACGCCCAGAGCCATGCCCCCGTCCAAGGCGAGGGTGAGGAAGGCGAAGGCGGCCACGAAACCCGCGGCTACCGCGAGCAACCACGCCTTGTTGCCGCCTGTGGAAGCCATCCGTAGCGACAGGGTGCCTCCGGTCTCGGAGAGGATGGCGCCGATCAGAAAGATCCAGGTCACGCGCTCGCTCCTTCCTTGTGGATCCTGCGGGCGTGGGCAGCCTGCGCGCCGATCTCCACGCACAGGACACCCGCGATCACCAGGGCGATGCCGATGCCCATCAGGGCGGTCAGCGGGTCGCCGAAGATGACCGTGGCCAGGACGGCGGTCAAGGTGACACCGGCCGCTCCCCAGATGCCGTAGGCGACGCCGAGGCCCATACCGGCGCGCAGCACCAGGGCCAGAACGGCGAACGCGCCGACATAGCCGATAGCGACAACCGCGTACAGCGCCGCATGGTCCAAAGCCCCGCGCAACGAGAGCGTGGCGGTGACCTCCAGCAGGATCGCCGCGATGAGCAGTAACCACTTCTTCATGGCGTGATCCCCTCTTTGAGCAGTTCGTCGGCCACCGCCATCAGTTCCGCGCGGTCGCGCTCCTCGACGGGGAAGACGCCCGTGGTGGCGACCGTCCAGTAGCCGTCGGCCAGCAGCCGTGCGGCCGTCAGCCGGCCACGGTCAGCCGCCGGCAGATCGTCGGGCAAGGCCAGCCAGGGGCCCAGGCGCCGCGTCCAGGTATCGGTGAGCGCGCCGCGGTACAGCGCGTCGGAGAAGATCGAAAAATCCGCGCGGTCGAACCGCTCCGTCAGCGCGACCTCGACGTAGGCGCGGATGCGCTGGTACGGCGAGGCCGTCTCGAACGGCTGCCCCAGATGCTCCTGAAGCAGGGCCTCCCAGCGCTCGGCGACATGGTCGACCACGCCCAGCATCAGGGCCTCCTTGGTCGGAAAGTGGTACATCAGCCCCGGTTTGGTCAGCCCGACCTGCTTGGCCGTGGCGTCCAGGGTGATCGACCCGCCCCCTTCGGCGCGGAGCAGCTCCAGCGCCCCATCCAGAATCCGGCACCTTGCGTTTGTCATACGTCCTACTATACCTTCCGGAAGGTAAAGTTAAAGCGCTGTCAGGGCTCGCACCGCCCCCGAAGAAGCCCCTCGCAGATGCCGGTCGCGGTACCGGCGGCGTACGGCGACAGGGCCGACCAGGCATCCGGCGATACGAGCGACAACCGGGTCGGCGAAGAGTGCCGACGTATAAGACAGGACAACCTGATGACGACACAGCAAGCACCACCGATACGGGTGCGAAACCTGCAGAAGTCATACAAAGAGCTCCACGTCCTGCGCGGCGTGGACTTCGACGTGGCACGCGGCAACATCTTCGCCCTGCTCGGCTCCAACGGCGCCGGCAAGACCACCGCCGTGAAGATCCTTTCGACCCTGCTCAAGGCCGACGCGGGCACCGCCACCGTCAACGGATTCGACGTCGCCACCCAGGCCGGTGACGTGCGCGAGTCCATCAGCCTCACCGGGCAGTTCGCCGCCGTCGACGAGATCCTCACCGGACGGGAGAACCTCGTCCTGGTCGCCAGGCTGCGCCACCTCAAGAACCCGGGCCAGGTCGCCGACGACCTGCTCACGCGCTTCTCACTGACCGACGCCGGCGGCCGGAAGGTGTCGACCTACTCCGGCGGCATGCGGCGCCGCCTCGACATCGCGATGAGCCTCATCGGCAACCCGCCGATCATCTTTCTGGACGAGCCGACGACCGGGCTCGACCCACAGGCACGTATCGAGGTGTGGCAGGCGGTCAAGGACCTCGCGGACAACGGCACGACCGTGTTGCTCACCACGCAATACCTGGATGAGGCCGAACAACTCGCTGACCGGATCGCGATCCTCCACGAGGGCCGCATCATCGTCGACGGCACCCTGCAGGAGCTCAAGCGGTTACTCCCGCCCGCCAAGGTCGAATACGTCGAAAAGCAGCCGACCCTCGAAGACGTCTTCCTCACTCTGGTCAGTAAGGACCCTCGATGACCAAGCACTTCCTCGGGGACACCGCGGTCCTGACGGGCCGGTCACTGCGCCACATCTCCCGCAGCATGGACACCATCATCACGACCGCGATCACCCCGATCGCCATGATGCTGCTGTTCGTCTACGTCCTCGGGGGCGCGATCAGGACCGGCACGGACTCCTATGTCACCTACCTGTTGCCCGGCATCCTGCTCATCACGATCGCCTCCGGCATCGCCTACACCGCCTTCCGGCTCTTCATGGACATGAAAAGCGGCATCTTCGAACGTTTCCAGTCCATGCCGATCGCCCGCTCATCGGTGCTGTGGGCACACGTGCTGACCTCGCTGGTCGCCAACCTGATCTCGCTGGTGGTCGTGGTACTGGTCGCCCTGCTCATGGGCTTCCGCTCCAGCGCGGGCCTGCCGGCCTGGCTCGCGGTCGCGGGCATCCTGCTGCTGTTCACCCTGGCGTTGACCTGGCTGGCCGTCATCCCCGGCCTCACCGCCACGTCTGCCGACGGCGCCAGCGCGTTCTCCTACCCGCTCATCTTCCTGCCGGTGATCAGCTCGGCGTTCGTGCCCACCGACACCATGCCGGGTCCGGTGCGGGCCTTCGCCGAGCACCAGCCGGTGACCTTCATCGTCAACGCCGTACGCGACCTGCTCACCCAGCAGCCGGTCGGCACCGACATCTGGATCGCCCTGGCCTGGTGCTTCGCCGTCCTCGTCGTCACCTACGGCTGCGCCATGCGCGTCTACCGCCGCAAGATCTCCTAGGGAGTGATCATGGAACACGCCGTCAAGAGGCTTCCGACCGAGCGCCGGCCCGGCTGCCCCTTCGACCCGCCCAAGGAGCTGATCGAGGCCCGAGACCAGAGCCCGATCAGCCGCCTCACCTTCGCCGACGGCCACCAGGGCTGGCTGATCACTGGGTATGACCTGGTCAGGGCTGCGCTGGCCGACCGCCGGCTCAGCTCGCGCAAGGAGCTGCTGCGTCACCACCCGCTGATCGACTTCGGCGACATCGAGGTCCCTCCGGCGCCGCCGGGTGAGTTCCTGCTCATGGACGACCCACAGCACAGCCGCTACCGCAAACCGCTGGTGGGCAAGTTCACCGTGCGCCGGATGCGGTTGCTCACCGAGCGCGTGGAGCAGGTCACCGCCGAGCATCTGGACGCCATGGCCAACGCCGGTCCGCCGGCCGACCTGGTGACCGCGCTGGCCAAGCCCATCCCGGCTGTCATGATCTGTGAACTGCTCGGCGTGCCGTACGGCGACCGTGACCTCTTCCAGGGGAACGTCGGCAAGTTCATGAGCGGGGAGACCAGCGACGAGGACCTGATCGCCGCCTACGCCGCGGTCCAGACCTACCTCGCCGAGCTGGTGGCCGCCAAACGCGCCCACCCCACCGACGACGTACTCAGCGACTTGACCGACACCGACCTCACCGACGAGGAACTGAAGGGTGTCGCCCTGATCCTGCTGGCGGCCGGGCTCGACACCACCGCCAACATGCTGGCATTGGGCACCTTCGCGCTGCTGCAGAACCCCGCGCAGCTGGCCGCGCTGCGCGCCGACCCCGCCCTCGTGGAGAACGCCGTGGAGGAACTGCTGCGCTATCTGAGCGTCGCCCAGCATTCCGTCAGGGTGGCGCTGGAAGACATCGAGCTGGGCGGCCGCACCATCTCGGCCGGGGAGATGCTCATCTTGGCCCTCGCCACCGCCAACCGCGACCCGGAGCGCTTCACCGATCCACACACGCTCAACCTGCGCCGTCAGCAAGGCGGGCACGTGGCCTTCAGTCACGGCATCCACCAATGCCTGGGCCAGCAACTGGCCCGCATCGAGATGCGCGTTGTCTTCTCCGCCCTGGTCAACCGCTTCCCCACACTCCGGCTCGCCGTACCAGCCGAAGAAGTTGCGCTGCGCCCAGAGACGGCAGACATCTACGGCGTCAAGAGCCTTCCCGTCACCTGGGACGCCTGATTTCCAGGATGTCCATCCGGCGATCCCCGCGCCCCGGAGCGTAGGCTCTCCGCATCCTTCACCGTCGTCCGGCGACTCGGGGAGGCAGACCAAGTACGGGAGAAAGGGATAGTCATGTCGCTGACCAGGGCGATCACACGGCCCCACGCGTGACGTCGTCGAGCGGGTGATGGCGAGCGTGCTGGCGGCCCGCGCTGCGGGGCGGGCCGGTGTTTCATAAGCCCTCACCTATGAAACATCGGGCTCGGCCAGTCACGATCAGGGCGGATCGTGTTTCATAGGACGTTGCAAATCTCCCGCCTGATGAAACGTACTTATGAAACACTCGCGGGGTGAGCGATGATAACTTCCTGCGGGTGGAAGCCCACGACTGCCCGATGACCTCGTGTGCGGCTCCGGCCGGGTCGCCCTGCCGTACCGGCCGCGGCAAGGTCGCGGCGCAGTACCACACCGCACGCTTCCGGCTCGTGCCCGATCTGGCCAAGTCCCTCGCCGTGGCGGTCCCGGCGGTGCGTAAGCCCGGCACGACGTGGAAGGCCCTGCCACGTCCCGCCGCAGCCAGCGCCCAACCGGCGGGGCATGCTCGCATCGGCTACGCCCGCGCCTCCACCGTCCGCCAGTCGCTCGACACCCAGCTGGATGCGCTCAAGGCCGCCGGCATCACCCGCGTCTTCGCCGAGAAGATCTCCACCCGCGCCGTCGTCCACCCCGAACTCGAGCGCGCCCTCGCCCTGGCGGCCGAGATGCAGGCCTCAGGCCTGGCGGTCACCCTGGTCGTGCACGAGCACAAACGGCTGGGCCGCGGCATCGAACTGGCAGCCCTGGCCGAACAGCTCCGGGCCGCGAGCATCGGCCTGGAGTTCCTGTCCGGCGAACTGCAGGGCAGCCACGACCCGACCGGGATCGTCTTCACCGTGCTGGCGGCGCTGTCGGGCATGGAGCGCGAGTACATCCGCGACCGCACTCTGGAAGGCCACGAGTCGGCCCGCACCCGCGGCAAACACATCGGCGGCGCCGCCGTCACCGACGAATCCATGCTGTCCATGGCATTGCACCTGCGCGGCCAGAACCTCAGCCTGCGCGACATCGCCGCCCGCCTGGTCATCACCCGCGGCAAGAAGAAGGGCCAGCACCCGTCCCCGGCCACCGTGCTGCGCATGCTCCGCGACCACGACGAAGCGACTGCGACCCCTGCCCCGTCAGGGCCGTGAACTGGAGAGATGGCGCTCGTTTGGGGCTGGTGACACGTTCGTTAACGGCACCTCAACCTCGGCTCGTCGTCGCCCATGATCCCACCGTAGACGCCTCGTGACTGCCGTCCAGGCCCGTGTATCGCCGCAGGTCAGGCAAATCCGTTGGAAATTTCCCCGGGACTACAGCGAGGCCTGCCAGGTAACACCTCAAGGTTCGAGTGGCGCTTCGCCACCGACTTGACCCAGCCGTTCGAGCTGGAGGATAGGCACTTCACCGTGTCGGCCAGTCCGGGCACCGGCCTGGATCCAGTGCCGGACATCCTGGCGGCGGTTATGACCGCCAGGCATTTGATCGAGCTCTGCTGTCAGAGCGCTCGGCCTGTGGGGCGCCTTCGTGCTTCAGTAGCTGTCGAGCAACGGCTGGCTGCGATCCCATGGCTCGAGCCCGCCGTTCTTCTCTGCCTGCTGGCGGGCGAGACCAGACAGCGCTTCCAGCACGATCCGGCTGCCGAGCATGGCGGTGATGTCGGATTGATCGTGGCCTGGAGCGACCTCGACCACCTCGACACCGACGATGGGCAACTCGTAGGCAAGCCGTCGTACGGCGTCCAGCAGTTCGCGTGAGGTCAGTCCGCCAGGCTCGGGGGTTCCAGTGCCCGGGGCCATTCCAGGATCGACCACGTCGACATCGATCGACAGATACACGCCATCACAACCGTCGACGGCAATCTGCGCGGCCTCGTCGAGGCAGGTGTTCAGGCCACGCTCGACGACCTCGGTCATCTCGTAGGAGCGCATCCGCTGTTCGGCCATCCAGGTGAGCGTCTCGGGCCCGGGCCAGTAGCCGCGCAGCCCGATCTGCAGAAATCTGTCACCCCTGGCGGCACCGGACTCGATGAGGCGGCGCATCGGCTGCCCGTGGCCGATGAGCGAACCGAAGGAACTGTCTCCGGTGTCGGCATGGGCGTCGAAATGCATGATCGAGACCCGGCCCCAGCCGACTGCGCGGGCGACGCCCGTGACGTTCGGCAGGGCGATGGAGTGATCACCGCCCAGTACAAGTGGAATCTTCCCGGCCGCCGAGACGATGTTCACGGCCCGCTCCAAGGCTGCGTGGGCACCGTGCGCGTCACCGCTGAACATCTCCACATCTCCGGCGTCTTTGACCTTGAGGTCGAGCAGGCCGTCCACGCCCAGGGCCAGAGAGGGGCGGGTGCCATCGTGCCCGAGGTAGCAGGCCTGGCGGATGGCGCCGGGACCGAATCGGGCGCCTGCCCGGTAGGAGGTGCCGCCGTCGTATGGAGCACCCAGGATGACGACCTGGGCCTCGCTCCAGGTTTCGGGCTGGTCGAGATCACAGGCAGGCACGCCGAGGAACGTGAGGTCAGGGCCGTACATGGCGCCGTAACGGGTCATGTCGCCCATCGTCGCAGTCAGGCGACACGGCCGGAATGCCCCGGTTTTAGGCAGCGGCTCCATAGTGGCTATGGAGCTGCGCGCGAAGCCGTTCGACGAGGGGCGGCTGCGGGCCGGCAGGGGTGACGAACAGGACGCTGCGCGCGCCGATGTCCTGCGCCGTCTCCCGGGCGACGACGTCGTGCCCCTGCTCCAGCGCGAGCTCGGGCACCAACGCGACCGCGCCACCCGCGGCCACGAATCCGTGGATCACGCTGTAGTTGTCCGTACGCAGCACGATGCGGGGGCGAAAGCCGAGCAGTTGGCAGGTGGCGAAGAGTGTTTGGTCGCTCGGGTCGTAGCCGCCGGCGGAGATGATCCAGCCCTCCTCGGCGAACTGCCCGAGATCGACGGGACCGGCGGCGGCGTACGCCGCGGGCAGCAGCAGGCGGAAAGGATCGTCGAACAGTTTCTCCACGTACAGATCCGATCCGTAGCGCGGTGTGACACCCGCCACGTCGTAGATCAGTGCACAGTGCAGCGACCTGGACCTGACCCGGGTGAGCAGCTCAAGGGGCTCGGCCTCGGTCAGTTCGACGCGAACCCCGCTGCCCTCGGTCGCCCGCCGCAGCGGGCGTGGGAGCAGTTTCGTGGCGGCGGTGGTGAAGGCGCCGACGCGCAGAGTGGCCAGGCCGTGGGCCAGACGGGCCTGCACATCCGACTCCACCACAGCGATCCGGTCGAGCACCCCGGCCGCGTGCTCCAGCACCATCGCGCCGATGTCGGTCAGGACGGCACCGGCAGGGCTCCGTTCGACCAGGCGGGCACCGAGGTGGGATTCCAGGGCCTCCAGGTGGTAGCTGATCGTGGGCTGGCCGAACCGGAGCTGCCGGGCCGCCCCCGCCAGGGAGCCGTTCACCGCGATGGCGCGCAGCACTTGGAGCTGACGCAGGTCAATCATGCAGTCGGGGCACCGCCTCAAGCAGGGTGCGCCTCGAGAGATGACGAGGCGCACGGATCAGTTCGCAGTCGATCCAGTCTCCACGATCGGATGTGGTGCATCACGACGATGGTGTGGGCCACATGGCGGCCCGCGGGGAGGCTGTGCGACGAACACCATCGAAAGGCGCTCGTCCGGCGGTTCACCTGGTGCGATGCGTCGGAGCCCCGCATGAGGCCACGTCGAGTCGCCGGCGAAGTCCCCGCGGGCGGTCGCTTACAACAGGCTCGCAGTGGTCAGCGCCATGCCGACGTGCGCCCGGACGGCGGGCCCGAGTCCGACGAAGGTGAGTTCGCTCTCGTCCTCAGCCGAAGCGACCAGGGTGTTCGACACCTCGGTCAAGACGCCGGCGACCTGCGGAGTCAACGGCGATCTCTTCGACTCGTCTCGGAGAAACGCTGTTAGATGTCCCGTGCAGCGCAGGGTGTCGAGCAGCACGTCCTCGGCCACTGATCGGGCGTAGGCCTGGGTGCACTGCTGGTCGGCCGGCTCCAGGCCGGGCTCGGGACCGGCGCTCAGGGAACGCAGTTGCTCCAGCACCCCCCGGCCTCGAGGGGTGTCGAGGTCGTGGTGGGCCCGAACGGCGGCGACCCAGCCGGTCATGCGAACGGCCAGGTCGGCTCTGGCTGCCTGGGCGGCGTCGTGGACCTGCCGGAGGGTTTGATCGCTGAGAGCGTCGTCGTCCATGAAGGCGTGGACCCACATCGGTGGCTCCTGGACGACGCCCACGGTGCCGTATGCCAGGGCGTACTCGGTGCTCGACAGCATGCCGCCCGCTGGATCCGACATCTGGAAGAGTCCACGGCCAAGGACGTGGACGTCGAGTTCGGGACGGCCCCCGTGAATGGGCAACCCTGTTGCCTCACCGGTCTCTCCGAGCCCTTCGACCAGGCCGGGCAGATCCTGGGTGACATACGCGAAGAGACCGCCGGTCTCGCCGTTGTGCATGGTGATCAGCAACGTCGGCCGCAAGTTGTCGATGACAGCGGCGACGGCCGCCGACTCTGGGATCGGGTCGAGGCCGGGCGGGTCGAGGTCGGGTCGGGAGAACGTCCACTCGTACTGCTCGGGGAACGGGGGGCGGTAGATGTGCTCGGCGTAGTGGCGGCGGGTGTAGGGGCCGGCGTACCAGCCGTAGTTGAGAGCAGCGCCGTCGGGGTCCACACACGGCACGAGATGCCAGACCAGGCCCAGTTCCTTTACCAGCGACGGATCCTCGGCAAGAAGTTCGCCGAGGGCCAGGGCTCCCAGCGTGCCGGTGGGCTCGTTGGGGTGGGGCATGCCGGTGACCACGGCGTGCCGGTCACCGCGTGCGGCCCCTGCGCTCACGGAGAGCATGGTGAGCGGCAGCCCGGCACGAGAGGTGCCGATGACCTCGAGTGCCGTCGTCTCCGGGTGTCGCGCGTGGATCCGCCGCAGCCGATCTTCGATCTCGGGAAGGGTCGGGAAGTGGGAGGCGTCCGGAACCCGTTCGAGGTATCGCTTGAGTCGTTCCATGCTCAGCGTCCTCCGAGCGTCGTGAGCCAGGGCGAGTAGAGGCTGTAAGGGCTGGCGGAAGTCACGCCGCCGAGGCGGTTGTTGAGGAACATGGCGCCGAGGCTGTAGGCGACGGGAATCCACACTCTGTCGCGCGTGATGGCCTGCTGGGCCTGGACGACGAGCTGAGCGCGCCGCTCGGCGTCAGGGGTCGAGCGGGCTTGATCGAGAAGCGCGGCGACCTTCGGGTTGTCGTACCCGCCGAAGTCGGCGGCCGATCCCGGCGTTCCGATCTGCTGGTAGAGCTCAAGGGGGTCCGGGATGTCGGCGAACCAGTCGGTGACGAACGCGTCGACCTTGGCGCGGGCGTCGGCGCTGGAGAAGAGCGGGTAGAAGTCCGCGTCGGGCATCGACTTGATCGTGATGTCGAAGCCCGCCTGCTTGGAGTTGCTCTGGATGGCTTCACCGACGCGCACGAGGTCGGCCGATCCGGACGGGACGGCGATCGTGACGGCCGGGTGGGGGGTGCCCGCCTGGGCGAGGAGTCGTTTGGCGGTGGCGATGTCCCGCCGGGGTTCGGGCAGTGCGTCGTAGGCCTGCTGGAAGGTGGCGGTGGCGTAGCTGAACGCGCCGGGGGGCACGATGGCGCGCAGGGGCTTCGCGGTGGGGCCGAAGATCGTGGAGATGATGCCGGGGTAGTCGATGGAGTACGACAACGCCTCGCGCACCAGGGGGTTCGCCAGCGGACCGGTGCCGGTGAGCCGGGTGGGCACCACAGCGGTCTGCGCGGTCGAAGGCCCGAGGTACATCTTCCCGCCGGCCGTGTTCGTCAGCTTGGACAGGGCGGCGCCGCCCGGGACGGAGAAGGTCCCGTCCACGTCGCCGTTGGCGAGGGCGGAGGCGACGGTGCTGTCGTCGGCGATGAAGGTGAACTTCACCCGCCGGGCCAGGAGCGGTCGCCGGCCCGCGCCCCACCAGCGGTCGTTGGCGGCCAGCGTGATGCTGTCGCCCTTCTTCCATGACTCCACCGTGTACGGACCGGTGCACACGATGCCGCCCCGGGCGCTGCCGAACGCTGTTCCGGCCTTCTCGGCGGCCGCCTTCCTGACGATCTGCCCCATCGGAGTGGCGAGCATCCCGGTGAAGATGGTGTCCGGCTGCTTCAGGGTGATCGTCACCGTGCGGGTGTCGGTGACGGTGACCTTCTCCAGGCGGACGGCGAACTGGCTCCAGTAGGACCCGGAGGCGGGGTCCGTCACCCGCTTGAGGCTGAAGGCGACGTCCTCGGCGGTCAGGGGGTGTCCATCGCTGAAGGAGACCCCCGGCCGCAGGTGCACGACGTAGGTGGTGGGGTCCGGTGTGCTGATCGACGTCGCCAGTCCCGGCTCCACGGAGCCGCCGGGCGTGAAGGCCAGCAGCGATTCGCACACGTTGGAGCTCACCCACAGGTCGGCTCCGCTGAAGGCCTTCGTGGGGTCGAGGCTGGTGGGCTCACCGGGGAGGTTCCACGTGACCGACTCGACTCGTTCCGTGGCCGCGGGTGCGGCGACCGGATGGCCTTCCGGCGCGGTTGCCGGCCTGTCGTCGTGTGCGCGCCCGCAACCGGTGAGAACCAGGACGGCGCCGACGACGGCTGCGACCGGTCCGGCCGGCCGGCGTCGACGAAGCGGATAGGACATCGTGTGCCTCCTGAGGACGAAGCAGGGGAAGGACCGACGAAGTTGTTGAACATTTGCACAAGAAAGTCTTGAACACAAGTACAACTTTGGGTTGAATGTCCGCCATGCCGACCCACTCGCACCCCAAGGGGGAGCAGACCCGTCGCCGCATCCTCGACGCGACTTTGCAGGTGATCGCGGACGCGGGAGTCCGTGCCGTCACCCATCGCAGCGTGGCCAGGCAGGCAGCAGCGGCACCCGGGCTGATCACCTACTACTTCTCCAGCACCGACGCGCTGATCGCGGGCGCCTTGGCCGATGTCGCCACCCAGGAGGCCGCGGCGTTCGCACGGCTGCGCGCCCAGGTGGAGGAGACGGGCGACGACCCGGCCGCACTGGTGGAACTGTTCGTCGCCGAGGTCATGAGCCGTGCGGGCGAACGGAAGGTGACCACGACCGCCACCCTCGCGCTGACCCTCGAACTGGCAGGACAACACTTCGACCGAAGCGCCTTCGAAGCATGGGAGGCGAGCGGGTTCGCGCTGTGCGACGCCACAGTCCGGGCGCTGGGCGGCGAGCCGGATCCCGACCTGACCCAGTTCCTGTCGTCCACCCTCGACGGCCTGTTCCTGTCCGCCGTCATATCGCCGAACGCTCACTACCTGGAGAGCGCGACGCGGGCGGGCCTGACCCACCTGTTCGACGGACTCAGGATGCGTCCATCCGATCGGCGACCGGCCGGCTCATGACCAGATTCGTCCTGTCGCGCATCGGCATCTTCGTGGCCACGCTCTTCGCGGCGAGCATGGCCGTGTTCGCCAGCATCCTGCTGGCGCCCGGTGACCCCATCGACTTCCTCCTGGGCAACCGGCCGTCCACACCGGCGCAGCGCGCCGCCCTGGCTGAGCAATACCACCTCGACCAGCCCTTCGCCGAGCGCTACGTCTCCTGGCTGCGCGGACTGCTCAGCGGCGACCTCGGCGAGTCCATTCAGCAGCACGCACCGGTCTCGGAACTGCTGCGCACCGCCGCTCCGACGACGGCGCTGCTGGTGCTGATGACCTTCCTCATCGTGGTGGCGGCGGGGTTGCTGCTCGGCGGACTGGCCAAGCGCCGGTCCCGGCTGGTCGACGACGGCGTCTCGGCCCTGATGAGCGTCAGCATCGCCACCCCGGCGTTCGTCGCCGCGACCGTCCTGATCTCGGTGTTCGCCGTGGGTTTCGGCTGGTTCCCCGTCTTCGGCCAGGGCACGGGATGGGGTGATCGCCTCCATCATCTCGCGCTGCCCGCCATCGCGCTGTCGGTCGGCTGGTGGCCCGTGGTCGGCTCGGTCGTCCAGACGTCGATCCGCGAGGAGATGGGACGGGAGCACGTCGAAACGGCGTTCGGCCGCGGCCTGCCACGCCGGCACGTGTTCCGCAGGCACGTCCTTCGCAACTCCCTGGTTCCGATCGTGACCGCGGCCGGTCTGTCCCTGGCCGGCATGGTCGTCGGCTCCGCCATCGTCGAGACGGCCTTCCAGCTCAACGGCCTCGGCGGGCTGCTGATCAGTTCGGTGACGCAGAAGGACTTCCCCGTCGCGCAGGCCATCGCGATGGTCCTGCTGGTGATGTTCGCGCTCACCAACCTGCTCGTCGACCTGCTCACGGCCTTCCTCGACCCACGCGTCCGCTCCCAGTGGAGTCCGTCATGACCTTGCTCAATCAGCTCACCCACCCGGACACGTCGGGCATGCGGCGGCGTCTTCCGCGCATCGCCGGGCTGGACCTGCCCGGCCACATCGCCCTCGCCGGCGTCGTCCTCTTCGCCGTCCTGGCGCTCTTCGGGCCGCTGCTCGCCCCGCACGACCCCGACGCGGTCGAACTGTCGCAGGCGTACTGGGGTCCGGACGCAGGTCACTGGCTCGGCTACGACGGACAGGGCCGCGACATCGTCTCCCGGCTCCTCGTCGGCGCCCGATCCAGCTTCCTCGGCCCGCTGTCCATCGTCGCCCTCGCCACCACGCTGGGAATGGCCGTAGCGGTGGTCGCGGCCTGGCGGGGTGGATGGGTCGACACTGTGCTGGCCGGCGTCCTGGACGCCACCATGTCCTTCCCCGGGCTGCTGCTCGCCGTCCTCGCCGCCGCCGTGCTCGGAACAGGCCCGCTCGCCCTGGTGATCGCCCTGGCGCTGGCCTACGTGCCCTACGTCGCCCGCGTCGTGCGATCAGCCGCACTGACCGAGATCGGCAAGGACTACGTCGACGCGCTCACCGCGCAGGGATTCTCCGGGATGACGATCTGCTCGCGTCATGTCGTCCCCAACGTCCTGCCGATGGTCATGGGCCAGGCCGCGCTCACCCTGGCCTGGGCGACGGTCGACCTGGCCGGACTGTCCTACCTCGGGCTCGGCGTGCAGCCACCCTCGGCCGACTGGGGGGTCATGGTGTCGACGGGGCAGGCCGGCGTCCTGGCCGGATATCCCGCCGAGTCGATCGCGTCCGGGGTCTGCCTGATCGCCGCGATCTGTTCCTTCTCCCTGGTGGGAAATCGTCTGCTGCGCCGAGCCGAGGAGTTGGCCGCATGACTCTGTTGACGATCCGCGACCTCAACGTCAGCCTCACCGTCGGTGGACGGCGGCGCCTCGTCCTGCGCGACCTCGGCATCGACGTGGCCGCGGGCGAGACGGTGGCCCTCGTCGGCGAGTCCGGCTCCGGCAAGTCGATGACCGCCCGGTCGATCGCCCGGCTGCTCCCCCGCCAGGCGACGGTGTCGGGCACCATCACGGTCGACGGCCAGGACGTGCTCCGCCTGGACGAGGCGGCCCTGCGCCGCTACCGCGCCACGAAGATCGCGATGATCCACCAGGATCCGCGTGTCCACATGAACCCCGTGCGGACCGTCGGGGACTTCCTGGTGGAGGGCCTGACCACCACCGGAGGGTTTCGCCGTGCCGCCGCCGAGTCCAAGATGGTCAAGCTCCTCGACGAGGTCGGCATCTCCGACGGCCGAAGACGACTGCGCCAGTATCCGCACGAGCTTTCGGGCGGGATGCTGCAACGCATCATGATCGCCGTGGCGCTCGCCGGGGATCCACAGCTCGTGCTCGCCGACGAGCCGACCACGGCGCTGGACGTGTCGACCCAGTCCGAGGTGACGGCGCTCCTGGACGACCTGCGCCGGGATCGCGGCATGGCGATGTTGTTCATCACCCACGACCTCGAACTCGCAGCCGCCATCAGCGATCGCGTCGCGGTGATGTACGCCGGCGAGATCGTCGAGGTCGGCACCAGCGATCGGCTGCTGACCGCGCCGCAGCACCCCTACTCTGCCGGTCTGCTGGGCGCTCGCCCCGACCTCGGGCGCGCGCTTCCCCGCTTGCGCGCCGTACCGGGACGACCGCTGGCGGCTTTCGAGGCTCCGCCAGGTTGTGCCTTCTCCGACCGGTGTGACTTCGCGATCGACCGGTGCACCCACGAGCATCCGACGCTTGACATGACTTCCGCGACACCCGCGCGATGCCTGAGACGCGCCGAGATCACGCTCACACCCACACCGAGCGTCGGTGCCCGAGAACGACCGGCCGCCTCCGGCGAAACCGTGCTCCGGGTCACCGGACTGTCGAAGGACTTCCCCGGCCACAGAGCCGTCGACGACGTCTCCTTCTCACTCGCCTCCGGCGGTTCGCTCGGGATCGTCGGCGAGTCCGGATCAGGGAAGACGACGGTGGCCCGGATGCTGGTCGGGCTGACCACGCCCACCGCCGGGACGATCACGGTCTGCGGCCGCGACCGCTCCTCGCCGGCTGCACGGCTCCGCGAACGCCGCGATCGCGCTCGGGAACTGCAGATCGTGTTCCAAGACCCCTACTCCACCCTCGACCCGCGCCGATCCGCGCAAGCGTGCCTCGACGAGGTGCTGCGCCTCCACCGGCCCGAACTGGATCGGCGCGCACGCGCGGCAAGGATCCGCGAACTCGCCGACCTGGTAGGGATCGACGAGCGGCAACAGCAGGCATTCCCCCGCCGGCTGTCCGGGGGACAGCGACAGCGGATCTCCATCGCCCGAGCGCTGGCGGTAGAGCCCAAGGTGCTGATCCTCGACGAATCCGTCTCGGCGTTGGACGTGTCGATCCAGGCGCAAATCCTCAACCTGCTCGACGACATCCGGCACGCTACCGGGGTCAGCTACATCCTCATCAGCCATGACCTGGCTGTCGTCCGGCAGCTCACCGAGACCTGCGTCGTCATGCGGCAGGGCCGCATCGTCGAAAGCGGGCTCACAGGTGACGTGCTGGACAAACCCCAACATCCGTACACCCAAGCCCTGCGCACCAGCGTCCCCACGCCCGGTTGGAAACCGACGCGCCGTCCTACGAACGCGAGCGCCTGAGCAGCAGTCTCCACGCCACGCCTCGGTGCGCCCGCTGACACGGTGGCGCGTGGACCACACCCCGCCTCCACTCCTTGTCTCTCACGTCATCCGCCTGGAAGAAACCTTGGCGCTCCGGCCAACAGCAGCCGGGAAACCCGCCTCCACAATGACGCGTATCCCCCAGAGAAGGGCGTGCAATGATACGAGCACTCGTCCTGGCCCTCAGCCTCCTGGTGGCCTCCGCCCCGGCCGCCGGGGCGGAGCCAAAGATCGCCGACCCGGTATCGGCCGCACTGGACACCGCGTTCGCCAGAGCCTCCTCGAAGGTCGGCAACCCCGGCGTCCAAGCAGTCCTGCTGCGCAACGGCACCCCTGTCTGGTCGACCGTCTCCGGCAAGGCGATCAACAGCCCGACAACGCCCGTCACCAGCTCGACGATGTTCGCCTACGCCAGCTTCAGCAAGCTGGTGCTGGCCACCTACGCTCTGCACCTGGTCGAAACCGGCACGCTGTCCCTGGACAGCCCAATCTCGACCTACCTCGGCAACGACGTCCCCGGCTCCACCACGGTCACCCTACGAATGCTGCTCCAGCACACCGCGGGCTACCCGGACATCTACAGCGCCCCCGAGACCGCCGACCTGTTCCTGCCCGGCGACCACTACGACCCGAACCGGCCCTACACCTGGTCCATGCTGGCACCGGGAATCCACGCGCCAGTGGCCCCGGGCACGAAGTGGGAGTACTCCAACACCGGATTCATCATCATCGCCCACCTGCTCAGCAGGGTGTCCGGCGGCGACGCCGCACTGGCAAGCGGCATCCGCACGTTCGTCCAGCAGACGGGGGCGACCAGCACGGAGTTGACCGCTGAGCGATCCGACAGCGCGTTCCTGCGCTTCGCCCACGGATACACCGTCTACAACGGCAAGACCATCGACTACTTCACCCGCTACGGGGCCACCGGCATCCCCACCGACGTGTACGGCATGCCGTTCGGCGACGGGATGTTCGCCGGGACCGCGCTCGGCGCCGCCAAGCTCCTCGACGCGCTGTATGCCAGGAAACAGCTCCTGCTGCCTGCCACAGTCACGCAGATGATCAAGGTGACGCCCCAGTCGGTCCAGGCCGGCGAGCCCTACGGGATGGGCACTCTGGCGACCAGCGTCTCCGGACGTAGCTGGCAGGGGCACTCAGGGCTGTACGGCGGTTTCACCTCCCTGGGCGGCACCGACATGACGAGAGGGGTCACCCTCATGGTCGTGACCAACCAGGAAGGCAAGGGAGCTGCCAGGACGATCTGGACCGACCTGGCGAAGGCCTACGCGTCTGTAACCTCCTGACACACGAAGAGGGTACGGCTCGCGCCGATGCCGGCCGTACCCTCGTTTCGTTCTGGCCGGGGGCTGCCTTTAGCCTGTGAGGCTCACAATAGGATGTGATGCCTGATCTGCGGAACCAACCGTGACATGACAGCACCTCGGCCATGGCTGGCAGCGTCTCCACGAAACGGGCATTCACGCCTGGCACATGAAATTCGAGACAGTATCTTCAGCGTCGGCGCTGCGCCGGCTGACCACAGCGATGCAATGGTATCCATCAGGCTCTCTTCCTCCATGTCACGTACGTGAGGAGAGGGCGAACAGGTCGGCGGCCAGGGTGCGGGCGTGAGCAGCGGCGTGCTCGCCGTCGCCCAGCCGGATCTGCTGGTCTTCGTGGTGCAGCACCACGGCGCCGTCCGGCTGCCGGGCGACGGCGATGCCGGTCTCAGGCAGCGTCACGCCGCGGACGCCGTCGCCCAGGTCGCCACTGAGGTCGGCCAGGTCGGGAAGCACCAGCCCGGCGGCAGCTTGCGCGGCGGCCAGCCACTCACGCAGTCCCCGCACCTGCTCGGCGTCACGTTCGCGTTCAGCCTGAGCGGCGCGGGCCTGCTGTTCGGCGGCCACGGCGCGCTCGCGCTGGAGATCACGATCAGTGCGTGCCTGGCGCAGCTCGTCCTCGGCGCGAGACTGCAGCCGCGCAGCGGTGACGGCCTCCCCCTGGGCGGCGACCAGGGCCAGGCGCGCGTCGGTCGCCTCCTGCCGAGCGGACTCGGCGCGGCCTTCGGCGGTCTCGGCCCGGGCCTGAGCCTGGCGGCTGTCATGCTCGGCACGCTCGCGGGCGAGGTCGGCCTCGGCAGCCGCGGCCCGCAGGGTCTCGGCGCGCCGTGCCTGCTCTTCCGCCGCAGCGCGCAGCCGGTCGAGCTCGCGCCGGGCCTCCTCCATCGCGGCGGCCATCCGGTGCTGCTCTGCCTCGGCCTGCTCCCGCTCACGCAGCGCGTCGTCGCGGGCCTGCTCGGCCGCGCCCCGGGCGCGTTCATGCTCGGCCACCTGAGCCCAGGGATCGCGGGCATCCTCCTTGGCCGCGTCGACCTTGCTGTCAGCCTCCCGCTCCGCGCGGCGCTGATCCCGCTCGGCGGCCTCCTGCTCGTCCCGGGCTGCCTGGACGCGGCGCTTGGCCAGCTCGGCGCAGATGTCGGCCTCGCTCTTGTCGCGGCAGGCGGCGGCTGCGTCGGCGCGCACTGAGGACATCAGCGGCTCGCGAGGCGAAGGTTGAGCCGGTCCGGAGCTGATCTGCGTGGTACGCCGCCCCGGGAGATCATGCTCCAAGCGCACCCGAAGGTCGACCACGACAACATCGCCAGGTTCATCCGTCACGACTTCGGCCGAAGCGTACGCTGCTCTCATGGACACACCACGAGCGGTCGGACTGGCCCTTGCCGCCCTCCACCACGGCTGCGGTCAATCTGAGGGCTTTCCTGGCAGACCATAGGCAGCGCACGCTCATCGTGGACACCGACCCGCAGGCAGGCCACCGTCGGTGTCAATGCCGTCGACGTCGTCCTCGTGGACGCGCCGCCCTCTGTCTGGAGGGGCGGCCTCGAGCGGGCCCTCGAGCGGGCACAGGGCGATGGCGGGACATCCCGCAGGTAGCTGCAGCTCTGCCGGTTCGGCCTGAGCGTCCCATGCCAAGTGGGCGCATTCCCGCTCGGGTCGTCACCGCGAAGCGTTCCAATGGAGGTGTGCCGGCCAGACCTCCCTGGGCCCCCCGGGCAGCGTTAGCGCTGGCCTGGCTCATCGCGTCCGCCGCGGTGGGTGCGGCGGCCGCTCGTCCGCCACGACCGTGCCCGAGACGATGTCTCCGACAGATGTCCCCTTCCTTGGCCGAGGTGCGGGCTCGCCGGCGGCATCGGCGTTCCAGGAGGCTGGTAGCGGCTCGTCGCACATCGCGCAGACGTAGTGGTCGTCTTTCACGATGTTGAGCTGGCCGCAGCTTTCGCAGAGCCGGAAGATGATCGGAACGGTGAAGCGACCTGGATGATCGAGCCCTGCGGTGTCGAGGGCGGCCTGCACCGCGGCGTAGGACTCCGGCTCGGGGCAGTAGCCGGTCGACTGGTTGCTGATCTCGCTCACCCGCCAGCTGCCGCCGTCCGGCTCGAAGGTGATCTCGCCAGCGCTCTGCACCGGGGCACCGCCAGCACAGACGACATGCTCGCTGCGTTGCGGAGCCAGACGCAGGATCGTGAAGTGGTCGATCACGAACGTGAAGGGTTCCCCGCGGTCGCTGCCGTCGTGCCGAGCGAGCCATTCAGTGAGATCGGTGGGCGAGGCGATCGGATGCCCAGTGCTCTGCGACCAGATCTGCACGCGAATCTCTTCGGGGCCGACGTAGGAGTAGCGGCGGCGCGCGTCGATGCCCAGCGCGGCCGCGAACGCCGAGAACGTGGGCGCGACGACCCTCCAGGCGCATCGGTGCGGGTCGGTCCACCAGTCAGAGGCCACGACGCTCGGATCGTCGCTGCCGGTGCGGTAGTCCAGCGCGAGGGCGACGTCGTCGCCGGGGTTGCGGTTGACGCCGATCAGCACGGCCAGATCGGCGTCGAGCCAGGGAAGCTCGACCAGATCACCGGCTTGGCTGCCTCGGGCTTGCCGGAAGAGGTCGGCAGTGGCGCTGTCCTCGGTCATCCAGTCAAGGGACGCCGACTCTCGGCGTATCTCGCGCACGTCCGCAAGGAGATCCAGCGGATCTTCGAACCACGGCATGATCTCGCGCAGCCGTGTGTCATCTTGGGCCGGCCAGGCTCCCGAGGACATGGACTCGATCAGCAGCGCGGGCAGGGGAAGACCACGGACACAGACCCGTGAAGGACGCATGCCGCACAGGCTCCCACGATGAAGGCCGTCTCAGAAACGCCCTTTCCGGGACGGCTGGGTGGAGTCAGTCCTTGAGGTAGCGGTGCAGCGAGGTCTTGGGAATGCCGGTTTTGGCGGCGATCTTCCCGAGGGAGTCGCCTTGGGCTTTGAGGAGCCGGGCGTATTCGATCTTGTCTTCGGGGTGGGCGACGGGTCGGCCGATTTGGCGGCCGGCCGGCCGGTGGTCGAGTCTGGACGAGCCTGTCCGAGTCACTGTTGGACACCTCGGCTTCATGGCTTTGCTGACTCGCATTGGCGCCCAACCGGGCCCCGATACCAGTCATAGTTCCGGAAGCTCAGCCGCTGGATGCCAGCGGATGGAGAGAGGGGTTCATGTGCGTTCCCACCTACGCGCGACCATAGTCATGGCGGTTTTCGCCGCGCTAGCCACAGGTGTCTTGGCGGCTCCGGCCGCCGCTGACGGTGTGCGGACCGATCGGGCGGGTGACTCCGGTGCGGCCCGCATGGTCGGTGAGTGCACCGATCCGGGATTCGTCGGCGCCATCCGCTTCCGCAACCCGCTGGGGCTGTACGACGTGGACTGCATCCGGCCCGAGAGCGTCCGCTATCCCGGGCCGGTCTTCGTCACCCACTGCAAGCCCACCAACGGCGGGCGGCTCAACCTGCACATGCCCGGCGGCGAGGTGCTCGAATGTCCCGCCACCGTCTACCGGGACGCCATCGGGTACAGCGCCTGGGCCTGACCGGGCTCCATGCCGCCCCACCCGCCAGGCATGGGAGGCGCTCCTGGCGCTGCCCAAGGCGGGCGCCACCCTGAAGTTCTGGAAGTCCGACCGGTGGGGCCGCGCAGCGGGGCACGTGCTGACCACGGTTCAACGAGCTGCGCGACTGCGGCATCACCGTGGTGTCGCTGACGGAGAACTTTGATCTGGCCTCCAAAGGAGGGCCGTTCCATGTTCGCGGTCTTGGCCGCGGCCGCGGCCGGAGCCGCCGAGGTCCTCGCCCTCAACGTCGAGGACCTCGACCTGGAGCACCGGCACGCCCCGTCCGCTCCAAGGGCCGCTCGCGCAGGTAGTCGATACTTTCGGCGATGTCTGCGGCATTCCGGCAAAGGTGCGGTGAGCGCCCGGCACCGTCAGAGGCGATTCCAGGCAACTTTGTGACGAAAATGACACTCTCAGTAGCTGAACGGGTGAAGCGCGTCGCTCTTGGAGAGCGACAGTAAGGGGAACCGACATGCGAAAGATCATCGCCGTCGCCGCTGCCGTCGTCGCGGTGGCCGGAGGGCTCGCCGTAGGAAGTGCCGCGCACGCCGACGGGTGGGAAGGTCCGATCGATTCCTGGACCAGGTGGCCCATCGAGCGCGCCTATGCCATCTGCGACAGCACCGGCAGGATCGGTGTGCAGAACGGCGTCTACCGCACCTACAAGTGCGAAGAGGACGGCTTCTTCACCGTCTACCTGTACGTGCACCGCCGATAGGGGCGCGCCCGACTCGTCGCCGGCCTGCCCCGACACGGGCGGGGACGGGACAACGCTGGGCCAAGAACAGCGGTCCGTGCGTGCGCGCGCTGCCGTCGGGCAGGCGCGGCAGCCCGGGCAGCAGGTGAGCGGTGCCGGAGTCCCAGTAGACCCATTGGACGGCGCCGCTCGCCCGCGAGCCATCATCAGTAGGCGCCGCTACAGCGCCTTCTATGGCACCGACCTCGCCGCGCAGCTGAGTGATCTGAAGGTTGACCAGCTGATTGTCGCCGGGCCATCGGCTCGCTGCTTCACCTGGTCCAGGACTCCTACGCTCGCGGACACGTTCGCCGCACCCTGCTCAACCCCGGCGACCTGCTGGACGGCAAGACCGAGCAGTTCCGTCCCGGCACCTACGGCCGCTACGGCGAAATAGAGAACTTCCACTGCTACCGGGGCCAGAACCCCGTCCCCCACTCCCGCTACGACCCTATTCCGGCCGGCTCGATCCCGCCGACCTGTCGTCCTTCGACCCCCTGCTCGGCGCGCGGGACTGTAAGAACAACGGCTCTGGCCCACTTTCGGTGGTGACGGACAGTGGTTAGCCGAGCAGGATGCGGTGGCGGAGAAGCGTAAAGCCCGCTCGCCCGTACATCTGCCTCTTGATCATTTTCGTTTTGGTGGTGACGCCTTCGGTGCCGCCGTTGTGGTACGGGAGGGTGAGGGCGGCGTTGACAGCGGCCTGGTCGTAGTCCAGGCCGCGGGTGAAGGCGTGCAGGTGGGGCAGGTCGACTTGACGCGCTTGGTCGATCCAGGCGGTCAGTCGCTCGTCGTTGCCCTCCTGGGGTTCGAGGAGGGCGGCGAAGTCCCGGACAAGGCCGGCGAGCATGGCTATCTCGTGGCAGGCGGCGATGGCGGCATCCAGTCGCTCGGCGTGATGGCTGGCGAGCTTGCCCGGTTCGGTGAGGAGAAGGCCGGCCAGATGCTT
>NZ_JBITJF010000025.1:0-17413 GCF_044459705.1 Nonomuraea sp. NPDC050227
AGCTCGTCACGATGGGCGTACATCAGCTCACGGAACCGGAACAGGACCCGGCCGCGCTTGATCAGCGAGGAGTCCCGCCACGCCGGGAAGGCCGCGACCGCCGCGGCGACCGCGGCGTCGACGTCGGCGGCCGAGGCCAGCCGCACGTGGCCGCTGACCTCCCCGGTCGCCGGGTTGAAGATCTCCGCCGTGCGGCTGTCGCCGTCGACCGGAGATCCGTTGATCCAGTGCTTGACCGACTTCACTGAGCTGCTGCCTCTGCGTTGATGACTTCGAGTGCGTTGACGATGATCCCCAGGCCCTCGGCGGCCTCCTCCACCGTGAGGGTGAGGGGCGGGGCCATGCGGATGGCGGTGCCGTACAGGCCGCCCTTGCCGGCGAGCAGGCCCGCCTTCTTGGTCTCCTCCATGAAGCGGACGGCCTGAGCGGGGCTCTCCAGCTCGACGGCGAACATCAGGCCCTTGCCGCGCACGTCCTTGACGATCGGCAGGCGCTCGGCCGCCTCCTTGAGGCCGCCGATGATGATGTCGCCGGTCCGCGCCGCGTTGGCCTGGAGGTCGTGGTCGAGGACGTAGTCGAGGGTGGCGTTCGCGGCGGCCATGGAGATGGGGTTGCCGCCGAAGGTGGACAGGCCCACGGCGTGCGGGGCGTCCATCAGGTCGCCGCGGGCGACGATGCCGCCGACCGCGAAGCCGTTGCCCAGGCCCTTGGCGAACGTGATCATGTCGGGGGTCACGCCGTGGTTCTGGATGCCGAAGAACGCGCTGCCCGTACGGCCCCAGCCGGTCTGCACCTCGTCGGAGATGAGCAGGATGCCCTGCTCGTCCAGGACCTCCTTGTAGGCGGCGAACAGCCCGTCGGGGGCCATGGTGAAGCCGCCCACGCCCTGGATCGGCTCGGCGATCAGCGCCGCCACGTCGTTGGAGACCGAGGTGGCCAGCACGTGGCGCAGGTCGTCCACGCACGCCTTGATGTAGTCGGCGTCGGACAGGCCCTTGAACTGGGTGAGGTGCCGGTCGGCGCCGTGCAGGAAGTGCACGTTGAGCGGGGAGAGCGAGTTGTTCTTCCACGCCCGGTTGGAGGTGACGCTGACCGCGCCGAAGCTGCGCCCGTGGTAGCTCTGCCGCATGGCGAGCACCTGGTCGGTCCTGCGGGCGTAGGTCGCGAGGAGGAGGGCGGTCTCGTTGGCCTCCGTCCCGGAGTTGGTGAAGAACACCTTGGCGTCGGGGATGCCGGAGAGCCGGGCGATCTTCTCGGCGAGCTCGACCTGGCCGCGCAGCAGGTAGACGGTGCTGGTGTGCACCACGCCCGTGGCGAGCTGGCGCTCGACGGCGTCCCGCACCTCGGGCACGTCGTACCCGATCATGTTGGTCAGGATCCCGGCGAAGAAGTCCAGGTAGCTCTTGCCATCGGCGTCGATGACACGATTGCCCTTGCCGCTGACGATCTCGATGGGCTCGTTGTAGTTGAGGGCCAGCCAGTTCGGCATCACTGCCCGGTGGCGCGCGAGAAGCTCCGACATGCTACCGAGTATCCCGTTCCCCCGGGCTTCCTGGCAGCGGCAGGCTGTCGGCGGGGGGTCAAATCCCCTTACAAACTGTAAGTCCTCCCCCTAGGGGATCACCCGTGCGCCTACGGGCGTACGCGCCGGCCCCTCGGTACGCCGCCAGAGGCATCGCGATTGACCACTGGCGGGCGACGACCCGGCGGGCCTTGCTCGGCCACCATCGGACCATCGACGAACCGAGGAGACCGAAGATGACCGTCACCATCGACCTGCGCCCCGGGCGCCCCGAGGCGCCCGCCGGGCCGCCCAAGCTCGACCGCGACCAGCTCCGCCGCGCCCAGCAGGACACCCTGGACACCCCGCGGATGGACTACAGCCTGCTGGCCCGGATGATGTTCAAGCCCGTCGACCTCATGTACGGCAGGAAGGGCTCCTACACGAAGTTCGCCATGCTGGAGATCATCGCGCGGGTGCCGTACCAGGCGTGGGAGCGGATGGGCTACTGGGCCGTCCACCGGCACGCCGGACGGTCGGCCCTGGCCAGGAGGGTCTTCGAGCGCATCGTCGAGGCCCGCGCCGACCAGGACAACGAGCAGTGGCACCTGCTGATCATGCAGGACCTGGTGCAGCGCGCCGGGCAGCGGCAGAACTGGCTGCTGCACAAGGCGGCGCCGTGGCTGATCGCGTTCTTCTACTACCACGTGTCCTGGGTGCTGTTCGTGGTCCGGCCGGACTGGAGCTACCGGCTCAACGCCGAGTTCGAGGACCACGCCGAGCACGAGTACATGACGTTCGTGGCCGAGAACCCCGACCTGGACTTCGTGCCCGACCCCGGCACGTACGCCGACGAGTACGGCCGCTACCGCTCGGTGGCCGACCTGCTCCGGCAGATCGGCCACGACGAGCGCACGCACAAGCTCGACAGCCTGGAGAGCATGCGTGAGCCCCGCGTCCGCTAGACCTTGGCCGGTTCGGGAGCCGCGACGGGCGCGGCCGGGCGCAGCACGGCCAGCGCGAGCAGCGCGGCGGCGACGCTGAACCCGGCCCCGACCCACGAGCCGAAGTGCACGGCCACGGTGAAGGCCCGGTCGGCGACCTCGCCGAGCCCGACCTGTTCGGCGACCCCGATCGACTCGCGGGCCGCCGCGGGCGCGTCGAGCGGCATCTCCGCGGTGTAGACGCCGGCCAGCACGCTGCCGAGCACGGCGATGCTCATGGCCAGGCCCACCTGCTGCACGGTGTCGTTGAGCGCGGAGCCGACGCCCGCGTGCTCCAGCGGGATGGCCCCCATCAGCGAGGCGTAGGCGGAGGGACCGGCCAGGCCGGCTCCCGCCCCCATCAGCACCAGCCCGCCCATCAGCGGCAGGTAGCCGGTGGTGAGCGCCATCACGACGAACCCGACGGCCATGATCAGCAGCCCGGCCGAGATCAGCACCCGGTTGGACACCTTCTTGCCCAGCGCCGCGCCGACGCCGTTGAACACGACGGCCGCCACCGCCTGGGGCAGCATGGCCAGGCCCGCCTGGAGCTCGCCGTAGCCCAGCACGAACTGCAGGTACTGGGTCAGCATGAGCATCACGGCGCCCGCGCCGAACGACATCAGCAGGATCGAGAAGGACGCGCCGCTGAAGTTGCGGTTGCGGAACAGCTGCAGCGGCAGCATCGGGTGCTCGGCCCGCCGCTCCCAGACGACGAACGCGGCCAGTGCGACCACCGCCACCGCGATGAGGGCGATGTTCCACTCGCGTTCGATGATCACGTAGACGGCCGAGGTCAGGCCGACGATCGAGAGCACCACGCCCACCGGGTCGATCCGCCGCCCGGTGCTGCGGGTCTCGGGCATCAGCACGAACGCGGCCACGATGGCCAGCGCGGCGATCGGGATGTTGAGCAGGAAGACCGAGCCCCACCAGTAGTGCTCCAGCAGGAAGCCGCCCAGCGTCGGGCCGGCGATCACGCCGAGCATCGCCACGCTTCCCCAGATGGCCATGGCCTTGCGCCGCTCGTCCTCCTCGAAGACGGTCATGAGGATGGACAGCGTCGAGGGCATCAGGATCGAGCCGCCGACCCCCATCAGGGCCCGCGCGCCGATCACCTGCCAGGGCTCGGCGGCCAGCACGGCCAGCAGCGACGCGCCGCCGAAGAAGGCCAGGCCGATGACGAGGAAGCGGCGGCGGCCGTACCGGTCGGACAGGCTTCCCGCGGTCAGCAGCAGGCCGGCGAAGACCAGCACGTAGGCGTCGAGGATCCACTGGATGTCGGACGGCGTCGCGCCCAGCTCCTCGATCAGGGACGGGATCGCCAGGTTCAGCACGGTTCCGTCCACCGTGAGGACCAGCAGCGAGAGGCAGAGCACGACAAGGACCCACCAGCGACGGGGGTCTCGTACAGCGTTCGAGGTCACTCGCACAGCGTACGACAACTCTCGCACACTGTGCGAGAGCATTTATCCTGGGAGCATGACCGGCAAGCAGTTCACCTCTGTCTGGTTCCGCGAGCCCCGCAAGGCCGCCGCCCCGGGCCGCAGCCGCGAGGAGATCGTCCGGGCCGCGCTGGAGCTGCTCGACCAGGAGGGGATGGCCGGGCTGAGCATGCGCAAGCTCGGCGCGAAGCTGGGCGCCGGCGCCACCAGCCTCTACTGGTACGTCGCCAACAAGGACGAGCTGCTCGAACTGGCCTACGACCAGGTCTGGGCCGAGATGACCGTCCCCGACGCCGAGGAGGTGGGCTGGCGCGACGCCGCCTCCGCCATGGCCTACGGCATGCGCGCGGTAATGCGGCAGCACCCGTGGTCGGCCGACCTTCTCGGCCGGGTGCCCGCGCTCGGCCCGCACGCCCTGTCGGCCTCCGACCGGATGCGCAGGATCTTCAGGGCGGCCGGCTTCCAGGGCCTCGACGTCGACTACGCCGTGGCCGCCGTCACCGCCTTCGTCTACGGCATGACCCTGCCCGAGATCGCCTGGGACGCCACCGCGAAGGACTCCGACTACGACGCCGAGGAGATGCGCGGCATGGTCGCCAAGGCCGCGGCCGACTTCCCCGACATGCTGGAGAGCATGGCCATGGGGGCGTACCAGGATCCGCAGGTGCTCCGGGCCACGGCGTTCGACTTCGGGCTCGTGTCGGTGCTCGACGGCCTTGAGCGGCGGCTGGCGACGTAGCAGGATCCGGGGCATGAGCGATTTCCGCGCCGCCCGCGATCTTCTCCTGAGCGCCGACTACCCCACGGCCCGACGCGACTTCCGCTGGCCGCGGGCCGAGCGGTTCAACTGGGCGCTCGACTGGTTCGACGGGGTGCTGGCCGCCGAGACCCCGCAGGCCGCGGCCCTGACCATCGTGAACCCCGGCAGCCGGGTCTCCCACACCTTCGCCGAGTTGTCGGCCCGCTCCAACCAGGTCGCCAACTGGCTGCACGAGCAGGGCGTGCGCCGGGGCGACCGCGTCCTGCTCATGCTGGGCAACCAGACCGAGCTGTGGGAGTCCCTGCTGGCGGCCATGAAGCTCGGGGCGGTGGTCATCCCGGCCACGACCCTGCTGACGGCCAAGGACATCGGCGAACGCCTCGACCGCGGCCAGGTCGCCCACGTGATCGCCAACGCCGCCGACGCGGGTAAGTTCGGCGCCGGCGAGTTCACCAGGATCGCGGTCGGCGACGCGTACGGGTGGCTGCCGTACCACGAGGCGTACGACGCCCACGAACGTTTCACCCCCGACGCCCCCACCCTGGCCGGCGACCCCCTGCTGCTCTACTTCACCTCCGGCACGACCTCCCGCCCCAAGCTGGTCGAGCACACCCACGCCTCCTACCCGGCCGGCCACCTGTCCACGATGTTCTGGATCGGCCTGCGCCCCGGCGACGTGCACCTCAACGTCTCCTCCCCCGGCTGGGCCAAGCACGCCTGGAGCAACGTGTTCGCCCCCTGGAACGCCGGGGCGACCGTGCTCATCCACAACTACGAGCGCTTCGCCGCCCGCGCGCTGCTGGAGGTGCTGCGCGACGAGCGGGTCACCACCTTCTGCGCGCCCCCGACCGTGTGGCGGATGCTCATCCAGGAGGACCTGGCGGCCTGGAAGCTGCCGTTGCGCACGGCCGTGGCCGCGGGCGAGCCGCTCAACCCGGAGATCATCGACCAGGTCGCCAAGGCGTGGGGCATCACCATCCGCGACGGCTACGGCCAGACCGAGACCACCGCCCAGATCGGCAACGTACCGGACGAGCCGGTCAAGCCCGGATCGATGGGACGCCCGCTGCCCGGCTACGACATCGTGCTCATCGACCCCGTCACCGGCGAGCCCGGCGACGACGGCGAGATCTGCCTGCCGCTCGACCCCCGCCCCCTGGGCCTGATGGCCGGGTACGTCGGCGGCTCCGCCGAGGCCATGCGCGACGGTTTCTACCACACCGGCGACGTCGCCACCCGCGACCAGGACGGCTACATCACCTACGTCGGCCGGACCGACGACGTCTTCAAGGCCTCCGACTACCGCATCTCGCCGTTCGAGCTGGAGAGCGTGCTGCTGGAGCATCCCGCGGTGGCCGAGGCCGCCGTCGTGCCCGCCCCCGACCCGGTGCGCCTGGCGGTGCCGAAGGCGTACGTGATGCTGGCCCCCGGGTTCGAGGCCGGCGCCGACACCGCGCGGTCGATCTTCGAGCACTGCCGCCGGGAGCTGGCGCCGTACAAGCGGGTGCGCCGGCTGGAGTTCGCCGAGCTGCCCAAGACGATCTCGGGCAAGATCCGGCGGGTGGAGTTGCGGGTGCGCGAACCCCGAGGTGAGTACCGCGAGGAGGAGTTCAATCTGTGACAGTGTGTATATGGCTGTATGACCGTTCTTACAGATTGATCGGCTAGGCTCGCCCCGTGCTGCCCACCATTGCCGACGTCCTCGCCCTGGAGACCGTGCGCCGGGGCGGCCCGCGCGTGGTCGCGGGCGCCGACCGGCTCGACACCAAGGTGCGGTGGGTGCACGTCGGCGAGATCGCCGACATCGCCCATCTGCTGCGCGGCGGCGAGCTGGTGCTCACCACGGGCGTCGCGCTGCCCGACGACCCTGAGAAGCTCGCCGACTACGTGGGCGAGCTCGCCTCCGTGGGCGCCTCCGGGCTGATCGTGGAGCTCGGCCGCAGGTTCCTGCGCGAGCTGCCGCGGGCGGTGGTCAAGTCGGCCGAGGAGCACGGGCTGCCGGTCATCGTGCTGGCCCGCGAGACGCCGTTCGTGCAGATCACCGAGTCCGTGCACGCCCGGATCATCGACATCCAGCTTGAGGAGCTGCGCGCCTCCGAGCAGTTGCACGAGGTGTTCACCGAGCTGTCGGTCGAGGGCGCCTCGCCCGCCGAGGTGCTCACCCAGGTCGCCCGGCTGTCCGGCCGTCCGGTGCTGCTGGAGAACCTCGCCCACCAGGTGCTGGCCTGCGAGTCCGCGGGCCGCGACGCCGGCGCGCTGCTGGCCGGCTGGGAGACCAGGTCGCGCGGCGTGGCCCCGGCCGAGCGCACGGCCTACGACCCCGCCTCCGGCTGGCTGGTCACCACCGTCGGTGCGCGCGGCCAGGACTGGGGGCGGCTGATCCTCATCTGCGAGACGCCGCCGACCCCACGCGAGATGGTGATGGCCGAACGCGCCGCCACCACCCTCGCCCTCGGCCGCCTGCTCGAACGCCACCAGGAGTCCCTGGAACGCCAGGCCCACGGCACGATCATCACCGGCATCCTGACCCACGCCTACGCCGACCCCGACGAGGCCGCCGCCCGCGCCCGCGCGGTCGGCGTGCCGCTGACCGGGCGCAAGCTGATCAGCGTCGTCATCAGGCCGACCGAGCCCGTCGACCAGGCGCTCGACGGCCAGGCACAGCTCGGCGAGCTGGCCGAGGCCACCGCCGCCGCCTGCCGCGACGCCCGCCTGCCCGCTCTGGTGGGCGCGCTCGACCAGGAGCGGGTCGGCGTCCTGCTGCCGCTTCCGCCGCGTACCGGCGCCGAGCCCGCGCTGACCGCGCTCGCCGAGCGGCTGCGCATGCTGTGGCGGCCCGGCTCGGCGTTCGTGCTGGCCGCGGGGTCGGTGGTGGAGTCCATCCGGGACGTACGGCGCAGCTTCCTCGAAGCCGAGCAGGTCGCCGACGTGGCCGTGCGCCAGCCGGACGGCCGCGCCTTCTACCGCCTGCCCGACCTGCGCCTGCGCGGCCTGCTCCACCTGCTGCGCGACGACGCGCGGCTGCAGACGTTCGCCGAGCGTGAGCTGGGCCCGCTGCTGGCGCACGACGCCCAGCGCGGCGGCGACCTCACCCGGATCCTGCGCACCTACCTCGACGCGGGCCGCAACAAGGCCGTGGCCGCCCAGAAGGCCCACCTGTCCAGGCCCGCCTTCTACGACCGCCTGCGCCGCCTCGAACGCATCCTCGACACCGACCTCGACGACGTCGAGTCATGCCTGTCACTGCACGTCGCGCTGCTGGCGCTGGAGTCGTTCCGCAGGGAGAACCGTTGAGAGCTCGTGATCACGGCATCGTCGTCGGCACCGGCGTCCCCGGTCCGCTGAACGCGATCACCGACGTGCCCGGCGTGCTCGTCGGCCACACCACGCTGACCGAGGGCACCGCCCGTACGGGGGTCACCGTCGTCCGCCCCGGCCCCGGCCCGGCCTACGACTCCCCCGTCTACGCCGGCTACCACTGGCTCAACGGCAACGGCGAGATGACCGGCCTGCCCTACCTGGACGACTTCGGCCTGCTGCACTCGCCGATCGGGCTGACCAACACCTTCTCCGTCGGCGTGGTGCGCGACGCGCTGGTCTCCCTGGAGATCGGCGGCCGGGGCGGGAGCGCGTGGTCGCTGCCGGTGGTCGCCGAGACCTGGGACGGCCGGCTCAACGACATCGACGCCCGGCACGTCCGCCAGGAGCACGTCGAAGGGGCCTACCACGGCGCCTCGGCGGGCCCGGTGCCCGAGGGGTCGGTCGGCGGCGGCACCGGCATGATCTGCCACGGCTTCAAGGGCGGCATCGGCACCGCGTCCCGCGTGACCGGCGATTACACGGTCGGCGTGCTCGTGCAGGCCAACCACGGCAGCCGCGACCGGCTCACCGTCAACGGCCGCCCGATCGTCATGGACGACGTGCCCCGCCCCGGCGGCCCCGAGGGCGCGGGATCGATCATCGCCGTGGTCGCCACGGACGCGCCGCTCCTCCCCCACCAGTGCCGCAAGCTCGCCCAGCGCGCCGGGCTCGGCGTGGCCAGGACGGGCGGCGCCGGCGAGAGCAGCAGCGGCGACGGCTTCGTCTGCTTCGCCACCGGCAACCGCGGCCTGCCCTCCAACGCCCTCGACGACAAGGGCTCCGGCGTGTTTGAGGTGCGCGTGCTGGCCGACGCCCGTCTCGACCCGCTCTTCCACGCCGCGATCGAGGCCACGGAGGAGGCCATCGTCAACGCGCTGGTCGCCGCCGATACGATGACCGGCGCGAACGGCTTCACCGCCTACGCACTCGACGGCGCCCGCCTCGCCGACCTGGTGAAATGAGCAACATGTCTGATGTCCTGATGCCCGACCTCGAAGACCTCGGCCGCATGATCGCGACCGCCGGCGCGTTCGCCGTGCCCGTGCACGACGTGCGACTGACCCCCGACGAGCTCGACCCCGAGCAGATCGTCGCCGGCGACCCGGCCACGTCGTCGCTGGAGCTCGGAGACGGCAGGGGCATCTGGGAGATCACCCCGGGCGTCGTCACCGACGTCGAGACCGACGAGATCTTCGTGGTGCTGTCCGGCCGCGCCACGATCGCCGTCGAGGGCGGCACCACCATCGAGGTCGGCCCCGGCGACGTGTGCCTGCTGGCCGAGGGCGCGCGCACGACGTGGATCGTGCACGAGACGCTGCGCAAGGTGTACCAGTCCCGACAGTCCAAGCAATCCGAGTAGTCCGGACAGTCCGGGCGACCCCGCTAGAACCCCATCGCCGCGCGCACCTCCGCCAGCGTGCGGACCGCCCGCTCCCGGGCCCGCTCGTTGCCCTGCGCCAGCACCTGACGCACGTCGGCCTCGGTGTGCTCACGCCGCCGCCGCCTGATCGGGCGCAGGAACTCGTTGACCGCCTCGGTGGTCAGCGCCTTGAGCGCGGCGGCCCCGCCGTCGCCGATCTCGTCGGCGATCTCCCGGGGCGGGCGGCCGAGGCAGAGCCCGGCCAGCGTGAGCAGGTTCGCCACGCCGGGCCGGTGCACCTCGTCGAAGGTGATCAGGCGGTCGGAGTCGGTGCGGGCCTTGCGGATGAGGGCGGCGGTCTCGTCCTCGGTGGCCGCCAGGGCGATGGCGTTGCCGCGGCTCTTGCTCATCTTGCCGCCGTCCAGGCCCATGAGCAGCGGACGCTCGCCCAACATGGCCTCGGGCAGCGGGAACACCTCGCCGTACCGCTCGTTGAAGCGCCGCGCGACCAGCCGCGCCACCTCAACGTGCGGAAGCTGGTCGCGGCCCACGGGCACCAGCGTGCCCTTGCAGAACAGGATGTCGGCGGCCTGGTGCACCGGATAGGTGAACAGCAGGCCGCTCACCGCGCGCCGGGCGCTGTGCGCGATCTCGTCCTTCACCGTCGGGTTGCGGCTCAGCTCCGCCACCGACACCAGGCTCAGGAACGGCAGCAGGAGCTGGTTCAGCTCCGGGATCGCGCTGTGCTGGAAGATCGTGACCTTGCCCGGGTCGAGGCCGACGGCCAGATAGTCGAGGAGCACCTCGGTGATGTTGCGCTGGATCTCGCCGGGCAGGTCGCGGTCGGTGATCACCTGGTAGTCGGCGATCAGCACGTACGTCCGGTAACGGTCCTGCAGCTCCACCCGGTTGGCGAGGGTGCCGAAATAGTGGCCCAGATGCAGGCGTCCGGTCGGACGGTCGCCGGTCAGGACGACGTCGTTCACGATGGGTCTCTCCTTCAGGTGTGCCGCCGCCTGAGGGGAGCCCGCACGCACGGAAAAGGGCCGCCACCAGGACGGCCCAGCATGGGGAATCAGCGGCCGTCTGCCGGCCGCCACCACATGCTGATACGGGTCATAGCTCAATGTTATCTGGGCTGGGTGTCAATCTCGTAACCTCTTGAGCAGTTTGGCGCGTTCGGCTGACTCCGGGACCTTGATCTCGTCAGGATGGTTCGGTCCCTTTTCCGCCCTCTGGAGAGTTCATGTCTCGACGCACCCTCGCCGGCGGCCTGGCCATAGCCGCCACGATCACCGTCACCACGCTGCCCGCCTCGGCGGCGCAGCTCGCGGTGAAGTTTCCGTCGGCCAGTTTCCCGCTGGGCGCCCGGCCTGCCGCCACCAAGACGCTGACCGCCGTGACGCAGGGCATCGACCTGTACGACGTGAAGGCGGGCAGCTCCACCGACGGCTACACGGTGACCGTGCTCATGCCGAGCGGCCGCGACTACGGCGCGCTGGAGACCGCCCAGGCCAAGGTCGCCGAGGTCGAGGCGGCCGGGGAGGCGCCGAGCCTGCAGAAGGTGGTCCGGCCGAGCGTGGCCGACGCGCCCTCCCAGACCGTCTACATGGTCCGCGTGGGCCTGTGGTCCTTCAAGGACAAGGCGAAGGCCGACGAGACCGCCAAGGCGCTCAAGGAAGCCGGGCTGAAGGTCAAGGTCGACTACCTCGGCGACGACGGCCTCAAGACCACCGGCCCCTGGGACGCCAAGGTCGTCATGATCGACTCCCGGACGTTCCGCGGCTCGTACGCCGCCTCCCTCGGCGCCAGCGTCGCCGCGCGCGAGACGGTCTCCTCGATGGCCAAGGCGCGCAACGCGGTGGTCGGCGTCAACGGCGGCTTCTTCAACATCCACACCGCCAAGAACCTGCGCGGCGAGCCCGTCGGCGCCTCCGTGGTGGCCGGCCGGCTGCTCAGCGAGGCCGTGCCGGGCCGCTCCGCCGTGGTGCTCCAGGGCCGCAGCGTGCGCATCACCGAGCTGAAGACCGCCGTCACCGCCGTCTCCCAGGACGGCGACAAGCTCGTCGTCAACGGCGTCAACCGCGCCGCCGCCACGGACGAGGCCGTGCTCTACACCGAGGAGTACGGCGCCAAGACGCCGACCGGCGGCACCGACGTCGTCCTCGACGCCAACGGCAAGGCGGTCACCGTACGCGCGAGCGGCGCCGCCGTGGCCAAGGGCACCCGGGTGCTGCACGGCCAGGGCGGCGCCGCCGAATGGCTCGACGAGCACGCCTGGGAGGGCTGGACGGTCAAGATCGACACGAAGGTCACCGACCTGCGCACCCGCAAGGCACTCAAGCTGACCCCCGACCTGAACGTCATCGCCGGCGGCGTCGGCCTGGTGCGCAACGGCCACGTGAAGATCACCGCCAAGCGCGACGGCCACGACTCCGTGAACATGATCCTGCGCCGCCACCCGCGCACCCTCCTTGGCGTCACCAGGAACGGCAGCCTCATCCTGGCCACCATCGACGGCCGCCAGCCCGGCGTGACCATCGGCGCCAACTTCCACGAGGCCGCCCAGTTCATGCGCTGGCTCGGCGCGATCCAGGCCATCAACCTGGACGGCGGCGGCTCGACCGCGATGGTGGTGTCGAACAAGCTGGTCAACCGGCCATCGGACGGCGTGGAGCGCGGCGTCGGCGACGCCCTCCTCGTCCTTCCCCAGTAGCCGCCGGGGCGCGAGGGGCAGGCTCGCCCCCTCCGCCCCGGCTTCCCCGCCAAGCACCACCCCACGGCCGCGGCCCCGATCCCGCCGGGCATCCCACCCCACCCCCCATAGGCGGGCGGGCCTCGTCTCCTGGCCCGGACTTCACGGGCGGGCATGGGCCGTCCAGTGGGCGAGTTGTTCCCTGGTCGTCACCGTGGCCCGATGCCCGGCCCCCAGCACGCGAGCCCGGACCGGCAACAGCGCCGCGCAGAGATCGCGAGCCCCCGCCGCGTCCCCCGCCATCCCCGTCCAGTATGCGAGGTTGGCCCTGGCGGTCAGGGTGTCCGGATGCTCGGCCCCCTGCACCCGCTCCCGTACCGGCACCAACGCCGCATACTGATCCCGCGCCGCGGCCGCCTCCCCCAACTCCCCCGTCCACCGCGCCAACTCGTGCCGGATCGTCAACGTGTCCGGATGGTCGGACCCGAGAATGCGCGCCCGAACGGGGAGCAGCGCCGCGTACAGGTCGCGGGCGGCCGCCGCGTCCCCCGCCTTCCCCGTCCACTGGGCCAGGCTGGCCCTGGCGGTGAGCGTGTCCGGATGCTCGGGCCCCTGCACCCGCTCCCGTATCGGCACCAACGCCGCGAACTGATCCCGCGCCGCGACCGCCTCCCCCAGCTCCCCCGTCCACCGCGCCAGCTCGTGCCGGACCGTCAACGTGTCCGGATGATGCGGTCCCGACACCCGCTCCCGTACCAGGAGCAACGCCGCGTACTGGTCGCGGGCGGCCAGCGCGTCCCCCAGCTCGCCGGTCCACCGGGCCAGCTCGTGCCGGTTGATCAGCGTCGAGGGATGCTCGGGCCCCTGCACCCGCTCCCGTACCGGCAGCAGCGCCGCGTACTGGTCACGGGCCGCGGCCGCGTCCCCGGCCTGCCCGGTCCACTGAGCCAGGTTGGCCTGCGTGGTCAGGGTGTCCGGATGCTCGGGGCCCGACACCCACTGCCGGACGG
This sequence comes from Nonomuraea sp. NPDC050227, assembly GCF_044459705.1. Lineage (NCBI taxonomy): Bacteria > Bacillati > Actinomycetota > Actinomycetes > Streptosporangiales > Streptosporangiaceae > Nonomuraea > Nonomuraea sp. NPDC050227. The sequence continues at coordinate 13,115 of NZ_JBITJF010000025.1, forward strand.
GCAGCAGCGCCGCGTACTGGTCACGGGCGGCCACCGGATCGCCGGCTCGTCCCGTCCACTGGGCCAGGTTGTGCCGGGTGGTCAGGGTGTGCGGGTGTTCGGGGCCGAGCACCCGTTCGTAGACGGGCAGCAGCTCCAGGTACTGGTCACGCGCCGCCGCCGGGTCGCCCGCCTCGCCCGTCCAGAGCGCCAGCTCGTGCCGGGCCGTCAGCGTGGCGACCTCCTCAGGGCCGAGCGCCGCCGCGAGCGCGTCGGCGATCTCCTGGAACAACGACTTCGCCGTACGGTAGTCGCCGCTGGCCCCCAGATACTGGGCCGTCTTGTCCATGCCGGGCGACGTCGGCCCGAGCACCGTCCGGATGTGCGGCAGCAGCCTGGCGTACCGCGCCCATCGCGCCTTCTGCCCCGGATTGTCGGGCAGCACGGCCTCCACCAGCACCGCCGCCACCTCCCGCCAACGGCGCTGCGCGCGCAGCGGAAGCTGGTCGAGCGTGACGGCCTGCACCAGCCGGTGCACCGTGACCGTCCCGTCCACGGGCGGACCGATCAGGCTGTGCCCCCGCAACGCGCTCAGCGCCGCGTTGATCCTCAGCGTGTCCCGCGGCAGCGCCCGCATCATCAGCAACACGCTGGGATGCACGTCACGCAGCACGCGCGTGCGCGGCCCGGGGATCCGCCCGTAGGCCCGCCGCCGCTGCACGTCCGCCCGGAACAGCTCCCGCGGCGCCCACCGCGCCAGCGGCGAGAGCAGCAGATGGTACGGGATCGCCTCGTGCGCGTAGCAGGACAGCAGCCGCAGCAACGCGATGGCCTGCGGACTCGTCCTGGCCAGCCGCCGGAACGCGAACTGCCACGTGGTGGCCACCCGCTCGCGATACCCCCACGCCTGCCCCTGCGCCAGCAACTCGGCACGCTGGTGATGCAGCAGATCCAGGTACTCCGACAGCTCCAGTCCCGTCTCCGACATGTAGGCCGCGGCCTGCTCCAGCGCCAGCGGCAGCGCGCCGAGCTCCGCCACCACGGCCGCCGCCGCGACGGTGTCGTCCTGCCCCGTGCTCGCCAGCATCAGCAGCGCCGCCGACTCCAGGTCGAGCACCGGCAGCTCCAGCCCACGATCCCGCGGCCAGCTCCCGGACCGGCTCGTGATCAGCACGTGCCCCGGCCCCGCCGGCGGCAACACGGCTCGCACCGCCTCGGCCTCCGGCACGTTGTCGAAGATCAACAACCATGGTTCGGTACGCGCCGCCAGCGCGGCGTGCACCTGGTCGACCGGGTCCGCCGCGTCCGCGCCCAGCTCCCGTAAGCCCATGAGAGCCGCCAACCGGGCGAACGCCGCCGACAACACCGCAGGATCGGCCGCCGGCAACTGCCAGACGAGCTCGTAGTCGTGCTGATGGCGATAGGCGTACTCCAGCGCGAGACTGGTCTTGCCCACGCCGCCGAGCCCGTGCACGGCCACCACCGCAGGCCGCACCTGGCTGGCCAGCAGCCGCTCGCGCAGCTCCACCACGACCTCGTCCCGCCCGACGAGCTGCGGCGGTCGCGGCGCCAGCTGCACGGGCCGCGTCGCCACCCGGGGCCGCGACGGCAGATGCACGTCCCCGATGACCTCGACATGCCCCCCGGTCACCGCCGTGGACCTGTCCCCGGTCATGGCCAGCCCGGACTCCTGCCGCCCGACCACGATCGACCGCTGCCCCTCAGCCCTCTCGACTGCCCCACCAGCAGCAGCACCACCGACGGCCCCACCACGACCGCCACCATCGCCAACGCCACCCGGCCCACCATCGCGCCCGCCACCGGGCCCATCCGCACCGGCACCCGTACCGACAGCATCCTGACCAGCCTCATCGGGCCCCGAGCCATCAGAACCGGCACCAGCCCGCCCGGCCCCCTCGCTCTCCGGACCGCTCTCACCGCCGCCGGTGGGCGCCATGGCCGCTCGAAGCTGCGCCCACAACCCGACCCCGGCGATGAACAACCCCGCGACCCCCACGAACATGCTGACGACGCTGGCCCGCTTGTCCAGCATCTCCAGCTGTAACGGCTCGGCGAAGAACCCCACGACCCCCGCGGCCACCAACCCGACGGAGATCGACGCGAACGTCCACGCCAGCAGCCGACGGCTACGGCGCGCTGACTGCCTGGAAGGGGGAGAAGCGGTCACTCTATTAGAGTTACCCGATTACGTTCAGTATCCCAGCGAGATTATCAGGACCATGAACAACCCCTGACCTTGCCGAACGGCCATCCGGCGCACAACATCACCGATCACCGGCCCCAGACTCGTGCCGCCGCTCAACCCCGACGACCCGCCACCAGCTTCCTTGCCACCCCGCCACCCCGTCCGCTCCGGCCCCGCCGGCTTTCCATCCGCTTCATCCAGCCGGATGGCGACCGAGACACCCCAGCGGGCCCGCGGGCAGCCGAGTGAATCTCAGCCTTGTGCCCCCATCGGCGGCGGCTCGACGAGGTGATGAAGGATCCGCTGCCGCATCGACCGGCGTTCCAACGCCCGCCGTACCTCCTCCACCACGGCCGTCATCGCGTTCGGGAGCTCGCCGTCCAGCTCGGCGACCGTCTGGTGGGTGGCACGCCACTCCGCCTCCAGGAACGGCACCAGCGACCGGCCGCGCTCGGTCAGGTCGATCCGGCGGGTGCGCGCGTCGGGCCCCGGCTCCGAGGTGACGAGACCCTCCTTGCGCATGGCGGCGACGGTCTGGCTGATCGCGGAGTGCGAACGGTTCAGGGACTTCGCGAGCTCGCGAATGGTCAGCGGCCCTGTGTGGGCGAGCCGGATGAGCGGATAGGCGAACCGAGTGCGCACCCCGTCGAGGCCACGCTCCAGGTAGACCTGGTCGATCTCAGCGTCCATGGCTGCCAGGAGTTCGTGCAGGGAGTGCCAGGGGTCGGGTATCGCCGTGGGGTCAGAAGATGTCACAGTGCTAATATAACAGCGCTGGCATAATCGCCGGCCCGCATCAGGCTGCGCAGTGCGTGGCGCACCTCCACCCCTCCAACGGCAGGAGCCCCCTTGTATCCCTCGATCGAACCGTACGAGCACGGCATGCTCGATGTCGGCAACGGCAACCTCATCTACTGGGAGGTCTGCGGCAACCCCGACGGCAAGCCCGCGGTCGTCGTGCACGGCGGGCCCGGGTCAGGCTGTTCGACCGGCTCCCGCCGCAGATTCGACCCGGACCGTTTCCGCATCGTCCTGTTCGACCAGCGCAACTGCGGCCGCAGCCGCCCGCACGCCGCCGACCCGGCCACGGACCTGACGAGCAACACCACCCACAACCTGATCGCCGACATGGAACTGCTGCGCGAGCACCTTGGCATCGACCAGTGGCTGCTGTACGGCGGTTCGTGGGGTTCGACGCTGATCCTGGCCTACGCCGAGACCCATCCCGAGCGGGTGTCGGAGATCGTCATCCCCGCGGTCACCATGACCCGACGCTCCGAGATCGACTGGCTCTACCGGGGCGTCGGCAGGTTCTTCCCGGAGGCGCAAGAACGGTTCGTGCAAGGCGTCCCCGACGCCGACAGCGACGGTGACGTGTTCAAGGTGCTGGCGGCGTACTCGCGGTTGCTGGCCGACCCCGACCCGAAGGTACGCGAGAAGGCCGCCCACGACTGGGTCACCTGGGAGGACGCGGTGATCTCCCAGGAGACCAACGGCACACCCAACGCCTACAGCAACCGGCCGGACGACGCCATCATGGCCATGACCCGCATCTGCGCCCACTACTTCGCCAACGCCGCCTGGCTGGAAGAGGGCGTGCTCCTACGCAACGCACACCGGCTGGCCGGCATCCCCGGCGCTCTGATCCACGGCCGCCTGGACATGGGCAGCCCTCTCCAGACAGCCTGGGAGCTGACCAATGCCTGGCCCGACGCCGACCTGCACGTGGTGGCAGACTCCGGCCACACCGGCAGCGAATCCTTCAGCAAGATCCTGAACGAGGCCATCGAAACCTTCTCACCCCCCAAACAGAACTGACCCCTCGGCCCGCCATCACCTCATGGCCGGGGCGCGCTCACAACAAGGGTGTGGACGGTCGCTTCCGATAACAGACCGCAATACTCTCCTCATCGCACCGCACGTGAGGATCGACGACCGGCTCAGATGCCGGCCTGGCCCGAGACGCGCGTGCGAAACCGTCCCCGGATGACACCAAGCGGCCGGACATCCTGAATTACTCCGGAAATGCAGAAAGGGCCCCGACCGAAGTCGGAGCCCTTCCCAAAGATTGTCCGGCGGTGACCTACTCTCCCACACCCTCCCGAGTGCAGTAC
>NZ_JBITJF010000026.1:0-9443 GCF_044459705.1 Nonomuraea sp. NPDC050227
TGGCGGGAGTGGTTCGTCAGCGTTTGGGGGTGTTGGGTGTGGGGGTGGGTGAGGCGTTGCGGATCGCCGCGGTCATCGGCCGCGCATTCGACCCGTCCGTGGTCGCCGAAGTCGGCCCCGCGGAGACGTACGAACTCCTGGACGAGGCCGCCCAGGCCGGAGTGATCGTTCCGCAGGGCACGCGGTTGGCCTTCACCCACGACCTGGTCAGAGAGACCCTCCTGCGCGACCTCCCTCCCTTCCGCAGGGCCGGCATCCATCGGGACCTGATGGCCGCGTTGTCCGCCCGTCCCGGGACCGACGTGGAGACCGTCGCCTATCACGCGGTCGAGGCCGGACCGGCGGCGCGCGAGGACGCGGTGCGTTGGGCGCGGGCGGCCGCCGAGCAGGCGGGCATGCGCCTGGCCTACGAGGAGGCGGCGGCCTGGTGGGCGTCGGCGATCAAGGCGCACGACGCCTCCGGAGGCGATCCGGAGACTCACGTGGACCTGCTGTTGCGGCAGGTCCGGGCGCTGCTGGAGGCCGGGGACGCGGTCGGCGCCCGGCGGGCCAGAGCCGACGCCCTGCGCGCCGCCGACCGGGCGCCCAACCGCCCCGACCTGGCCACCCGCGCGCTGGCCGCGCTGGACGCCCCCGCGCTGTGGACGCTGCGGGACCCGTACGAGGCCGTCGAGCTGCACCTGGTGCACCGCTTCGAGACCGCGCTCGAACGGGCGGGCGACAGGGACGGCCCGCAACGGGCCCGGCTCCTGGCCGGCCTCGCCCAGGAGCTGTACGACGGCAGCGGCGATCCCCGCAGCGACGAGCTCTCGGCACAGGCGGTCGAGATGGCCCGGCGTCTGGGCGACCCGCACCTCCTGATGCGCATGCTGAACGCGCGGCATCTGGCCCTGCCGCAGCCGCTGCACATCCCGGAGCTGATGAAGATCGCCGACGAGCTGCACGAGCTGGCGGCGGATCTGCAGGCGCCGGCGTTCGAGCTGCTCGCCCAGATGATGCACACCCACTACCGCCTGGAGCTGTTCGACGTGGAGGGCGCCGACCGGGCGGCGGCGCGGAGCGAGGAACTGCTCGAACGGCTGCCGCTGCCCTGGCCGCGTTTCCAGCACACGATGTGGCGGGCCAACCGGTTCGCTCTGGAGGGCCGCTTCGACGACGCCGAGACCTTGCGTGCCAAGGCCGGACGCCAGGCCGGGAAGATCGGGGTCTGGCATGCCGGGCCCGCTGTCGCGATGGGGCGCCTGGCGTCGCGCTACCAGGAGGGCACGATCGGGGCGGCGGGATCGCTGATCGACGAGATCGAAGGCATCCATCCGACGATGGACCACGACGCCCGGATCCTCCAGCTGTGCGCCCAAGGCCGCCGCGAGGAGGCGCGTGCCCTCGTCGCCCGTGGCTGGCCTTCGCCGCCTCTCGACTGGTCCTGGCTGTCCACGACCTGCCTGCAGGCCGCCGCCAGAGCGGCTGTCGGCAGCGCCGAGGACTGCCGAGCCGGCCATGCGGCGCTTCTGCCGTACGGCGGGCGGATCTCCACGCTCTCCGCGGTGGTCTGCATGGGACCGGTCGACTGGTACCTGGCCCTGCTCGCCTCGGCGGCCGGCGACCAGGCCACGGCTGCCCGGCACCTCGACGACCTGCGACGGCTGACCGGCCGGAGCGGTCTGCTGTGGTGGCACGACCGTGCGGAGACCGCACTGCGCGCCCTGCCGCCCGCGTAAGATCCGACCTGGCCGAGAGCTGAACGGCACCGGGGGCGTCCGCCTCCGGTGCCTACTCGCCGGCCGGTGCGTACGGCGCGCTTCCGCGAACCCGGCGACGCCCTGATATGTCGCATCAGGGGCCGTGGTCGTCACGCCACCGCTTGGTGGCGATGCCCGCCATGACCACCGACACGACGTCCTGGGCAAGTTTTGGCGTGATGAGCAGGTGCCCGAAGAGCACGCGGTAGTACGTGGTCGAGGCAAGCACGTCCAGCAGAAGATCGATGTCCGCATCGGGCCCGGATGTCACACCGGTCGATGCGGCGACGCAGCGCCGGTTCGCTCGTACCGGCGTGGGTGGCCACCGCCTCCAGCGTGAGGCTGCGGGCCGCCGCCGGCCTTCGACCCCGGCCCCTACCGCTGGCCTCACGCCATGGAATGCGGCATCAACCACCTCAAGCAGAACCGCGGCATGGCCACTCGCTACGACGAGCCACACTGCTGACGGTCATGCGGCCGGACTGGGGCAGTCGCCAAGCCGTGGCCGGCCGCCTGTGCTTCGCCGAGCACCGCCTGGAACTCTCCCTGCCGCAGCTCTGCCTGCACACCGTCACCGCTACGGTCGCCCCCAACTCGGCGCCAGACTCCTTCATCCGCACCACTCCGGCCGATGCGCTCCGCCACCTGGCCGGTCCTGAGCGCACCTCCGAGACGATCGCCCAGCTTCGCCGCCACCTGGTCGCAAAGACGACCCACCCAGCCCCGGCCTCCGAGTCACTGGCGTCAGAGCCACCGACGGCCGGTGAATGTGACGATCCGGAACTGGTCGCCGCCGAACGGGCGATGCTCGCTCAGGCGATGGCCGAGGCCCGCCGCAAGCACGACATGCGGCTCTGGGCCAGGAGTCAGCGCTCCGGCGAGCACCCCGAGGACGTCCCGCACGCGCCGGACGGGTTCGCTGGTGACGATCTCGCAGGAGCATGACAGTCGATCCGCATGTGCCCGGCATGCGGGAGCCAGGGACCGGTCGGAATCGGCAGCGGGGGGCTGGTGCTCTGTCGCCGCCGATAGGAGGGGGCGGATGGGAAGGGGCATTACTGAGACCGTTTCGGCGGACCGCCCGCGGGACGGGGGAGAGCGGCGGTCGTGCCGGGGCGATCAGGGATGTTCGGAGGACAGGGCCAGTAGCGCGGCGGCCAGGGCTCGTCCGCGAGCTGGAGCGTGCTGCGGGTCGCCGAGCCGGATGCGGGTGTCGTGGTGGTGCAGCACGATGGTCCCGTCCGGCTCCCGGGTGACGGTCTGGATGGCGGCGTCGGGCAGTACCACGCCGCTCACCCCGTCGCCGAGGTCGGAGCTCAGGTCGATCGGCTCGGGCAGCGTCAGACTGGCGGCGGCCTGGGCGGTCTCCAGCCGGGTTGCGGTGACAGCCGCCTCCAGCGCCGCGGCGCTTGCCCTGCCGCTCTCGTCGCGAAGCAACTCACGCAGCCGGTCGGCCTGCTCCCGCACCGCGGCGGTCTCGACTCGGGCCTGGGCAGCGGTCTGACGTTCCTCCTCGGCGCGTCCTTCGGCGGTCTCGACCTTGCCCGCCAGTTCTGAGAGAGCCGTGGTTGCGCCGGCCAGCTCTCGCTCGCAGGCGGCGAGTTGCGTCTTCAGGGTGGCCAGCTCGGTGGTCAAGAGGCCGGCCTGCTTCTCGGCGGATTGACGTTCGGCCACGGCCTCATCACGCTGGCGCTGGGCCTCCTGCGCCGCGGTGTCGGCGCTGGCGCGCGCGGCCCTTTCCTGTGCCACCTGATCGCGGGCCTGACGCTCGCGTTCCTCGGCAGTGTTGGCGCGCTGTTCTGCCGTGTCCGCCCGTGCTTCCGCCTTGTCGGCGCGCTCAGCGGCCCGTGCCGCGCGCTCTTCGGCGGCCTGCTCACGTCATCCGATGCGCTTGTGCGCCGGCTGGCTGGCCGTAGTCGGGGCGTCGGTAAGAAACGTGTCATGAGCCCCAAACGAGCGGCTCGCCAGCCCGAAGCCTCTCCAGGACCTGCTTTGATCTTGTGCGAAATCGATCGTTTCTGAGACAACCTGCGGTCACGGCTCGACTCCCGGCGTTCGACCTCGCGACAACGCCTCATAACCCGCGTACGTAATCTATGTTTCAATAGTATCGGGCAAGCCCGTTTATGAGACAATATTCAGGTGAGCAGGATCGGCTACGGGCGGGTGTCCACCCGCGACCAGAACCCCGACAGCCAGCGCGACGCCCTGAGCGAGGCTGGTTGCGACCGGATCTTCGTAGACAAGGCATCGGGAAAGGTCGATCGACGCCCTGAGCTCGACAAGGCGCTGGACTACCTCAGGCCTGGCGACACCTTCGTCATCACCCGCTTGTCGCGCGCCGCCCGGTCGCTGCGCCACCTGTTGGACTTGGCGGCGCAGCTCCGCGGGCGTGAGGTTGATCTCTTGGTGCTCAAGCAGGGCATCGACACCTCCACGCCGGGTGGACGGCTGCAGTTCCACATGTTCGGTGCCTTCGACGAGTTCCTCCGCGAACTCATCGTCGAGGGCACCCTCGAAGGCCTGGCCTCGGCCCGAGCACGCGGCCGCGTCGGCGGGCGGCCCCCGGCCCTGGACGCCCACGGCGTGGAGATGGCCCGCGCGCTGTACGACATGAAGGGCGACGACGGCAAGCGCCGCTACACCGTCCAGCAGATTGCCGGCCGCCTCGGCGTCAGCCGCGCCACCATCTACCGCCACCTCGACCCCGACAAGCCGGTGTCGGCGTAGGAGGAGCACGGTGCTGCCTCCATCACCCACTACCAGGCGCGGAACTGGAATACGCAGTGTCCCAACGAGAGACTCGACGGCTCTCGCGGTATGGCAACGCGGACACGGCCACCCGCCGGTCATGCGCCGCCAGTCACGCCGCCGCCGAGCAGCGCTTTGAGGTCGCTGTAGAACGCGGACCCCGGAGCGACCTGGAAGGGTACGAGGTTCAGCAGCACGCTCCTGGCGCCGCGGCGGTGCAGGCACACGTGGACGGGCGCCCGGCCGGGATAGGTGAGCAGGATCTGCTTCAGCTCCTGCACGACCCGCAGGTTCAGCTGTGCCTCCTGGATCGAGAGCACCACGGGTGGATAGGTGTCCGCCTGGGCGACGTCCAGGATCGCGATCTCCTCGCCGTAGACGCTCATCGTCTCGTCGCGGACGTTGATCCGGCCGCGGACGGAGATGACGCGATCCTCGGCCAGCATCTCGCCGTACAAGGTGTAGGTCTTGGGGAAGATGAGGCACTCCACGGAGGCGTCGTGGTCCTCGAGGGTGACGATCGCCCAGGGGTTGCCCTGTCTGGTGACCTTGCGTTGCAGGCCGGAGACGATGCCGCTGATTCGGGTCACGCCGTCCTGGCGTCCCGAGGCGAGCAGGTCGGCGATGGTGGTGTCGCGGTTGGCGGACAGAACGCCTTCCGCGCCGTCGAGCGGGTGGCTGGAGACGTAGAGGCCCAGCATTTCGCGTTCGAAGGCGAGCAGGGTGGCCTGGTCCCACTCGCCTTCGGGGATCGCGACCGAGAAGGCGCTGCTCTGGCCGGGCTCGCCGAACAACGAGTCCTGGCCGTGCGCCTCGTTCCTCTTGACGTCGACGACCGCGTCCACCGCGGTCTCGTGCACGGCGACCAGGGCTTTTCTGGGGTGGCCCAGGCTGTCGAAGGCGCCGGCCTTGGCCAGCGACTCGACGACCCGCTTGTTGCAGACGACCGCGGGGACCTTGGCGAGGAAGTCGTTGAAGTCGGTGTACGCGCCGTGGGCATCGCGGGTGGCGGCAATTGCCTCGACGACGCCCGCTCCGATGTTCCGCACCGCGCCCAGGCCGAAGCGGATCTCGGATCTGACGGGGGTGAAGTCCAGGCGGCTGGCGTTGACGTCGGGAGGAAGCACCTTGATGCCCAGTCGCCGGCAGTCCGACAGGTAGATGGCCATCTTGTCCTTGTCGTCGCCGACAGAGGTGAGCAGCGCGGCCAGGTACTCGCAGGGGTGGTTGGCCTTGAGGTAGGCCGTCCAGTAGGAGACGAGGCCGTAGCCGGCGGTGTGGGACTTGTTGAAGCCATAGCCGCTGAAGGGGACGAGGACGTCCCATACTGCCTTGACGGCCTCCTCGGAGAAGCCGCGCCCGCGCATGCCCGCCGAGAAGCGGTCCCATTCGGCGTCCAGGACCTCCTTCTTCTTCTTGCCCATGGCCCGGCGCAGCATGTCGGCGGCGCCGAGGGAGTAGCTGGCGAGCTGCTGGGCGATGGCCATCACCTGCTCCTGGAAGACCACCAGGTGGTAGGTGTCGCCGAGGATGGGTTCCAGCGCCTCCTCCAGTTCGGGGTGAATGGGCTCGACCGGTTGCCTGCCGGTCTTGCGCAGGGCGTAGTTGGTGTGGGCGTTCATTTCCATCGGGCCGGGCCGGTACAGCGCGTTCACCGCGGCGATGTCGGTGAACGTGGTCGGCTGCATCAGCTTCAGCAGCACTCGCATGCCGCCGCTGTCCAGTTGGAAGACGCCCAGCGTGTCGCCGCGCGCCAGCAGCTCGTACGTCGCGGCGTCGTCGAGCGGGATCTCCAGGACGTCGATGGCGATGCCCTTGTTGGCGCGGACGTTTGCGATGGCGTCGCCGATGACGGTGAGGTTGCGCAGGCCGAGGAAGTCCATCTTCAGCAGGCCCATGTCCTCGGCCTGGGTGAAGGGGAAGCCGGTGATGACAGGTCCGTTTGTCTTGGGCTTGACCAGGGGGATCACGTCGATGAGCGGCTCGCTGGAGAGGATCACGCCGGCGGCGTGGATGCCGGTTCCACGGGTAAGGCCCTCGATGCCGGTGGCGGCGTCGATCACCCGTTTGACGTCGGGGTCCTGCTCGTACATCTGACGCAGCTCGGCCGCCTCGCCGTAGCGGGGATGGCCGGTGTCGTGAATGGCTGCCAGCGGGATCTCCTTGCCTCCGTCCGCCGCGGGGAAGGCCTTGGTGATGCGGTCGCCCAGGGCGTACGGCAGGCCTAGCACCCGGCAGGAGTCCTTGATGGCGGCTTTGGCCTTGATGGTGCCGAACGTGACGATCTGGCAGACCCGGTCGTCGCCGTATTTGCGGGTGACGTAGTCAATCATTTCGTCCCGTCGGCGGTCGTCGAAGTCGAGGTCGACGTCCGGCATGGAGATGCGCTCGGGGTTGAGGAAGCGTTCGAAGATCAGCTTGTGTTCGATCGGGTCCAGCTGGGTGATGCCTGTGCAGTAGGCGACCATCGACCCGGTGGCGGAGCCGCGGCCGGGGCCCAGGCCGATGCCGTGCTCGCGGGCGTACCGGCAGATGTCGGCGACCACCAGGAAATAGCCGGGAAAGCCCATTGTGTCGATGACCGACAGCTCGTAGTCGATGCGGTCCAGCACCTCCTGCGACGGCCGGCCGCCGTAGCGGCGGCGCGCCCCCTCCAGAGTCTCCTTGCGCAACCAGCTCGACTCGCTGTCCCCTTCCGGTACGGGGAAGCGCGGTGTCAGGTCCCGATGCGCGAACACCTCCCCGTAGTCGCCGACCCGCTCGGCGACCAGCAGCGTGTTGTCGCAGGCGCCCGGCACCTCGGCGTCCCACAACGCGCGCATCTCCGCGGCGGACTTGACGTAATAGCCGCTGCCGCTGAACCGGAAGCGGTCGGTGTCGGCAAGCCGTTTGCCGGTGCCGACGCACAGCAACGCGTCGTGAGCCTGGGCCTGGCTCTCCGTAACGTAGTGGGAGTCGTTGGTGGCCAGCGGCGGCAGGTCCAGCTCCTTGCCGAGTCTGAGCAGGTCGTCGCGGACCCGGCGCTCGATGGCGAGGCCGTGGTCCATCAGCTCCAGGAAGTAGTTGTCCGGGCCGAAGATGTCGCGGTACCGGGCGGCGGCCTCGACGGCCCCGTCGTACTGGCCTAGCCGGAGCCGGGTCTGCACCTCGCCGGACGGGCAGCCGGTCGTGGCGATGATGCCCTGGCCGTGCTCGGCGAGCAATTGATCATCCATACGCGGATATTTCTGGACATGCCCTTCGAGCCAGGCCCGGGACTGCAGCCGGAAGAGATTACGCAGGCCCTGATCGCCGGCCGCCCACATCGTCATATGCGTGTACAGACCGCGCCCGGAGACGTCCCCACCCTCGCCGGTGTCGTCGTCGGAGCGGCGCAACGAGAGGTCGTCGCTGTAGTACACCGGCTTGCGATGGTGTCTGGAGGCGGGTGCGACGTACGCCTCGATGCCGATGATCGGCTTGATCCCCGTCTTGCGCGCCGTCTGGTAGAACTCGTACGCCCCATGCACGTTGCCGTGATCGCTTATCGCCACGGCCGGCATGCCAAGCCGCGCCACCTCCTCCATCAGCAGGCCGACCTTGGCGGCGCCGTCGAGCATGCTGTATTCGGTGTGCACGTGGAGGTGCACGAAGGATCCCACCAGAAACCACACCCCTTGGTTGTAGGCTCGGCCGCGAACGTGAGCATTCGACCCGAGAGCAGGCGTGGTTGTCCAACAATCGACACACCGATAACTCACAACCAGAAGTTGTCATGCAGCCCCCGCTGGACCTAGATCTCGGCGCGGTTCGGGCCTTCGTGGCCCTCACCGAAGACCGGTACTTCAGCGAGGCCGCGGCCCGGCTGGCAATCAGTCAGCAGGCCGTCTCCAAACGCATCGCGAAGCTGGAGTCCGACCTCGGCGTCCGGCTGTTCTTCCGCACCCGTGCCGGGGCCGAGCTCACCGAGGACGGCAGGGCGTTCCTCCATCACGCGCGCTCCCTCGTCGGCCTCGCCGACCAGGCGGTCGACCTGTTGCGCTCCCGACGCCGCGCACTCCGGGTCGACGTCTTGGACACCCGGCTACGGACCGTCGACCTGCTCCGGGCGTTCCACCAGACCGTCGAGGACGTGGACATCGAGATCCTCACCTCGAACGGGCTCAGATCGGCACACGGTGCCCTCACCCACGGATCCATCGATGCGTTCTTCGGCCGCGTCAGGGGGACGCAGAACGAGGAGCTCCGGCACATCCCCGCGTACCTGGAACCAGTGCATCTCCTCGTCAGCCGCGACCACCCCCTCGCCAGTCGGCAGCACGTCGAGATGGAACGCCTGTCCGGATCTACCGTGTGGATGCCTGGCAACACCCCCAGCAGCGAGTGGGCTGACTTCTACAGCCTTCTTGGCAGCACGTTCGACATCCGGATCGACACCTCGGGGCCCGACTTCGGCTGGGAGTACTTCGTGGAGCGGATAGCCTCCGGTGAGCACATCGGTTTCGGCGGTGAAGGGCTGCGATTGCCGTGGCACCCCCACACCATGCAGCTCCCGCTCGTTGATCCAGCGCCCGTCTATCCGTGTTCGCTGCTGCATCACCGGCAGAACCACCACCCGGCGCTAACCCTGCTCACCCGCTTCATCGGGAGCAGCTTCCGGCCGTTCGACCCGGCACGCCAATGGCTGCCGGCCCCCGACCGCGCCGCCTTCGCCGTGGACCCTACCTGAACATCCGGCTGACCAGCGTGGAGAACGCTCGAAGGGCGCCGCGCTCATGACGCAGCACGAGCAGCTGCCCTGACTATTGCCCACCGCCCGGCTGCACGGCGCTCGCGCCGCCGAGGGACAGTCGCTTGGCAACATCGGGTCTGTCTAGATAACGGCTCTGGCCCACTTTCGGTGGTTGCGGAGTGTGATGGTTCGTGTCGGTCCACGGCTGTCTCGGGGGGCTGTGTCAGCGTGACGCCGGTGTG
>NZ_JBITJF010000027.1:0-9053 GCF_044459705.1 Nonomuraea sp. NPDC050227
ATGCTCAGCGGCCGGTCGATCGTGGTGCCGTTGGCGTAGCGGAAGGTCAGGCTCTGCGGGCCGGTGGCCGCCGCGCTGACCTGGAACTCGACGTAGGAGCCGGTCGCGTTGTCGTAGTTGACGAAGCCGGAGCCGGTGTAGCCGGCGTGGTTGGACTCCACGACGCCCCGCGCGATCGTGGCGGTCTCGGCCTGGTAGTCGGTGAAGCCGCTGACCTGGACGTCGGCGTCGAGGTAGTCCCAGTTGGGGTTGCCTCCGGCGGTGGCGGCGGTGGCCCTGATCGTGTTGGGGCCCGCCTTGACCTGGGCGGTCAGCGTGACCGTGGCCCAGGTGTCCCAGTTCGCGGTGGGGGCGAAGGCGCGGGAGGCGGCCACGACCGAGCCGTTGACGGCGAGGTCGGCGGGCCGGTCGCCGGTGGTGCCGTTGGCGTAGCGCAGGGCCAGCGTGGCGGTTCCGGCGCCGGGCGCGTTGACGGTCCACTCCGTGTAGGAGCCAGCGACGTTGTCGCCGTTCACGAAGCCGCTGCCGGAGTAGCCGGTGTGGTTGGACTCGACAGCTCCCTGCGAGAGCGTCGCGTTCTCGGCCTCGTACCTGGTGGGGGCGGCGTCGGCGGGGCCGGCGGGCACGGCCAGCGCGCCCGCGACCAGCGCGAGGACGCATAACCGGGGCTTCCACGAGTTCATCGGGTGGCTCCTGGGGGGTGAGCGGCTTTTCATCGTGTTCCCACAGGGAGTCACACCCGTCAACAAGTTGTCGATCTTGGAACGCTCCAACTTTAGGAAACTTTACTAACTCGGCCCGGAGGAGACGTCGGAGGTGCTGACGGCCGTGGACAGACATCCGTGCGAGATGTATGCCTGAAGCAGATGGGAGGTCGGACCTGTGATCGTCACCCTTCGGCGGGAGCCCCGCGCCATGCGGCCCGGAAACCGACGTCAACGCTCACCCCCGGCGGCTGGACAGCCGCGCGGTGCTGCCGGGACGATATGTGATCATGGACCAGAACGACCCCGGGGAGCCGCGCCTGCGGCCGGCCGAGCCCGATGACCACGGCCGCATCGTCGCCGTGCTGGACGACTGGTGGGGACGGCCGATCAGCGCCGGGCTGCCGCGCCTGTTCCTCGACCACTTCCACCGCACCAGCCTGGTGGCCGAGGACGACGACGGCCTGGCCGGGTTCCTCATCGGGATCCTGTCGCCCTCGACGCCCGGCCTCGCCTACGTGCACTTCGTCGGCGTCGCCCCGCGCCTGCGCGGCGGCGGCCTGGCCCGCCGCCTCTACCTGCGCTTCTTCGCGCTCGCCACGGCCGACGGGCGCGACCGGGTCAGGGCGATCACCTCCCCGGTCAACGGCGCGTCCATCGCCTTCCACGCCGCGATGGGCTTCACGGTCACCGGGCCCGTCCCGGACTACGACGGCCCCGGCGTCGACCGCGTCGTCTTCGAGCTGCGGCTCCCGCCACGCTGACGGCCGCGCCCGCTCATCGGGGGTCCGTACGGGCGTTGAGCCGGTTCAGGGTCGTCGCGAGGGCCGATCCGTAGACCACGTGCCCGAGGGCCATCACCGCGGGACGGCCGGGCCGGTCGCGGGAGACCGGCGGCAGGATGTCCAGGCTCGGGATCCAGCCCTCGTAACTGGCGATCCAGATCGTCAGCGCGTACCCGACGCCCAGCGCGGACGGGGTGCGGCGCCCGCGGGTGAGCAGGCCGTACAGGGCTCCGGCGGTGACGCCGAACCCCAGGTGGGCCAGCGCCCCCACGACGCCCTCGCCCGGCTTGGGGCGGTGCCGGTGGCCGGGCAGCAACGCCCGCGCGATGCGTTTCGGCGGCTGGTCCTCCATCAGGCCCGCCCGGCTGCCGGCGAGCATCACCACGCTCATCGCCGCGGTGGCCACGGCGCCGCCCGCGGCGCCTTTCATGAGGTTGCGCATGCGAAGTCCGGTGCCCGGGACGGAACGCCGGAAACCGGCCATGACCCGGATCACGGCCGTCGGCTGACATGCCGGCCGGCCGGCAGGGCAGGAGGAACGGTCTTCCCGACCAGAGAGGACCGGATGGGCGACACGGCGGCGGAATGCGAGCGGGTGGCCAGGCAGGCGCTCGGCCTGACCGACCTGCGGCCCGGCCAGCTCCGGGCGATGACGGCCCTGGCCGAGGGCAGGGACACGCTGGTGGTGATGCCCACCGGGAGCGGCAAGTCGGCGATCTACCAGGTGCCGGCCCTGCTGCTGCGCGGCCCGACCCTGGTGGTCTCGCCGCTCATCGCCCTGCAACGCGACCAGGTCGAGGCCCTGCGCGACCGCGACGAGGAGGCCGTCAGCCTGGACGCGGGAACGCGGGCCGCCGAGCGGGCGGAGACGTTCCAGGCGCTGCGGGCGGGTGAGACGGAGTTCCTGTTCTGCGCGCCCGAGCAGCTCGTCCGTCCCGACGTCCTGCGCGAGCTGGCCGCCGCGGCCCCCTCGCTCATGGTGGTGGACGAGGCCCACTGCGTCTCGGCCTGGGGGCACGACTTCCGCCCCGACTACCTGCGGCTCGGCGCGGTGGCCGACGCGCTCGGCCGTCCGGTCGTCGCGGCGCTGACGGCGACCGCCGCCCCGCCGGTACGGGCGGAGATCGCCGAGCGGCTGGGCATGCGGACGCCGGTGGAGATCGTCCAGGGGTTCGACCGGCCCAACATCTCGCTGGAGGTGCGCCGGGCGCTCGACGACCCCGCCGGCGACATCGTCACGACCGTCGCGGCGGCGAAGAAGCCCGGCATCGTCTACACGAGCTCGCGCAGGCAGACCGGACGGCTGAGCGGGCTGCTGGCCGAGGCCGGCGTACGGGCCGCCGCCTACCACGCCGGGCTGCGCCGGGCCGAACGGGACGCGGTGCACGACCGGTTCATGGCCGGTGACCTGGACGTCGTGGTCGCGACCAACGCCTTCGGCATGGGCATCGACAAACCGGACGTGCGTTTCGTCCTGCACGCCGAGATCCCCGGTTCGCCGGACGCGTACTACCAGGAGATCGGCCGGGCGGGCCGGGACGGCGAGCCGGCCGACGCCCTGCTGTTCTACCGGCCCGAGGACCTGGGGATGCAGCGGTTCTTCACCGGCGGGACGCCCGACGAGGAACGGCTGGCGCGGGTCGCCGAGGCGGTCGCCGAGTCCGGCCCCGGCAGCGACCGCAAGGGCCTGGCCGAACGCGCCGGACTGTCGGCGCGACGCCTCACGGCGCTGCTGGACCTGCTGGAGAGAGCCGGCGCGGTACGCCTCGGCACCCGCAAGGTCGATCCCGTGCCCGGCCTCGACCCCCAGGCGGCGGCGAGCCGCGCCAGGGAGCTGGCCGAGCGCCGCCGGGACGTCGACCGCAGCCGCCTGGAGATGATGCGCCGCTACGCCGAGACCACCGACTGCCGCCGGCGTTTCCTGCTCGGCTACTTCGGCGAGGAGCTCGCCGACAACTGCGGCAACTGCGACACCTGCCGCGCCGGGACCGCCGGGCAGGCGTCCCCGGAGGGCGGCCCCTTCCCGCTGCACGCCCGGGTGGAACACCGCGCGTGGGGGCCCGGCCAGGTCATCCAGCGCGGCGAGGACCGCCTGACGGTCCTGTTCGAGGACGCCGGATACCGCGAGCTCCAGCTCGACGTGGTCCTCGAAGAGGGCCTGCTCGCCGAGATCCGGACCGGCTGAGGGACACGCGGACCGGCCTAGCGCCGCGCCGGGCCCGGGAAGCGCAGGATCCAGCGGCGCTGCCACGGGGTCTCGACCGCCCGGGGATGGTGGTGCTCGCGCGTCCAGGCGACGGCGTCGGCCGGGTCGAGACCGGCCAGGACGGCCAGGCAGGCGACGACCGTGCCGGTGCGGCCCACGCCGCCCCCGCACGCCACCTCGACCGCCTCGCCCGCCCGCGCCCGCCGGTGCAGGTCGCCGATCCGCTCCACGGCCGCGTCGCGGTCGCGGGGCAGCAGGAAGTCGGGCCACTCGATCCACGCGTGCGGCCAGCGCAGCCCGTCCTCGTGGCGGCGGGTGAGTCGCGCCGACCCCAGGTAGAGGCCGAAGCCGGGCGCCGGGCCGTCCGGCAGCGGGTGGCGCAGGCCCCGGCCGCGGATCCAGGAGCCGTCCGGGAGCCGGAAGGCGCCCGCGAGCGGCGGCTCGCCCGTCGGGCCGTCCGTCGGAGTCGTCACGGATCCTCCTCGTGGTCTCGGGGCCTGCTCAGCCCGCGGTCCCGCAGAATACCTTGACGGCCATGCCCATGATCTCCGCCGTGGACGGGTTCCTGGTCGAGGGGTTGAGCGACAGGGTCAGCGACTTGCCGGAGTCCGAGCGGAACGCGAACGTCAGGTAGCCGATCAGCTCCCCGCTGTGCCCCCACACCGTGCCGCACGGCAGCGCGTACGCCTGCAGCCCGAGGCCGTAGCGGAACCCGGCGCCCGTCTCGACGGTCGTGCGCATGGCCTTCAGGGACGCGGCGCTGGTGAGCCTGCCGCCCAGCAGGGCGGACATGAACCGCTCCAGGTCCGCGGCGGTCGAGATCATCTCTCCCGCGGCCCAGTCCAGCGAGGGGTTCATCCGGGTGGCGTCCACGAGGCCGGGCATCGGCTCGTACCCCTTGGCGTGGGGGGACGGCAGGCCCGCCCGGTCGCCGGGGACCAGCGTGTGGCGCAGGCCCAGCGGGCGCAGGATCCGGCGGGCGACCTCCTCGCCGTACGTGCGGCCGGTCAGCTTCTCCACCAGCAGGCCGAGCACCACGTAGTTGGTGTTGGAGTAGTGCCACTTGCCGTCGTCGGGGAGCTTCTTGGCGAAGGCCACCTTGAGCAGCTCGCCCGGCCGGTAGGAGCGGAAGCGGGCCTCGCCGCGCCAGCGGTTGGTGGAGTAGCCGGGCTCGCTCATGTAGTCGTACAGGTGGCTGGTGTGGTCGAGGAGGCCGCGGACCGTGATCCGGTCGCCGCCGGGGACCAGGCCGGGCAGGTGGTCGCCGATCGGGTCGTCCAGCTTCAGCTTCCCCTCGTCCACGAGCTGGAGCACCACGGTGGCGACGAAGGTCTTGGTCACGCTGCCGATCCGGAAGTAGCCGCCCGGCGAGGGGCGTCCGCCGCGCTCGACGTCGCGCACGCCCGCCGAGCCCGTCCAGGTGCCGCGCTCGTCGGTGACCCGGGCGAGGGCCGCCGTCGCGCCCTGTCCCGCCACGATCCCGGCCAGCTCCTTGCCCACTCCGGCGCCCGGCGCGCCCGCCGCCATCGTCGCCGCCACCAGCACGTTCATCATCGTCTGCATCATGCGGTCAACGTTAGGAAGATCGGCCGTACGGCGGAATGCGGTGCTCCGCCCAGTCCTGCTGCGGAAAACCGCAGCCCGTCGGGAGGGGGGTTGTCCCTACCGCGGGTTGGCGTGCTGGCGTACTGATGCGGGCGAATTCTTCGCAGATAGCGTGTTTTCATCGTAATCACGCACTGAAATGGATAAAGCTGTTGTTTAGTCGTAAATCGCTGGGTCGTGTCCTGGGCCGTTCCGCCGTCGTCGCCGTGGCGGGCGCGGCCTGTCTCGCCGTCACCGCCGGCGGCGCCGGAGCGATCGTCAACGGCGGGAAGGCCACGGAGGCGTACCCGTTCATGGCCTCGATCCCGATCAAGGCCCCGGCCCTGGGGCTGACGGACGGCGTGTGCGGGGCGGCGCTCATCGCGCCGCAGTGGGTGGTGACCGCGGCCCATTGCCTGGACATGGAGGTCGGGTCGATCCCGAAGGGAACCGTCCGGGTCGGCAGCGACCTGCGCAAGTCCGGCGGGGAGGTGCGCGAGATCGCCCAGGCCGTGCTCCACCCCCGCTACTCCCAGAACACGCCCAACAGGAACGACATCGCCCTGGTCCGCCTCGACCGTCCGGTCACCCACAAGCCCGTGCCGATCGCCGCGCGGCCGGGACGGCCCGGCACCCCGACCCGGATCATCGGCTTCGGCGTCACCGAGTCCAAGCCCGACCCGGCCGACTGGAAGATGTCCCCGCGGCTCAACCAGCTCGACACGCGCCGAGGCGCCCCGTCCGAGTGCGGGCCCGGATACGCGAGCGGCACCCGCCTGTGCACGGTCAGCCGGGTGCCCAAGGCCATGGCGTGCAACGGCGACTCCGGCTCCCCGCAGCTGCAGCGGGGCAGGAACGGCCGATGGGAGCTCATCGGGGTCACCTCGGGGCCCGGCGCCAAGAGCCCGTCCTGCGCGGAAGGCCCCGGTCTGTACACCAGCGTGCCGGCGTACGCGGAGTGGCTCGACCGGACGATCCGCGCCTACAGCTGACCGGCGGGGCTGCACCGGCGGTTGAGGGCGCGCCGCCCGGCGGCCCAGCGCCGCCCGCCGCACCCGGCGCGAAGCTTCCGGGAGCGGTTCAACGACAGCCTTGAAGTCATGAGAACCGAAACCGAGCCCGCGCACGGGACGCCGGTCCCGCCACCGCCCCCGCCCGCCCGCACGGCGCAGGCACGCGGATGAGCCGCGCGCAGGACGTCCCCGCCACCTGGCGGGAGCTGCTGGGACGAGAGCATCTCGGGGCAGCCGTCGTGCCGGCCGGGGGAGTGCTCGCCGGCGCGATCAACATCTACCTGGCGGCCGGGCTGCTGCCGACCGCGGTGGCCGAGCTCGGCGGGGCGAGCTTCTACGCCTGGAACATGACGGTCTACCTGGTCGCCATGGTGATCGCCACCATGCTCACCGCCCGGTCGCTGTCGGCGTGGGGGACCGTCGGCTCCTACCTCGCCGGGTTCGCCACGTTCACCGCGGGCTCGCTGGCCTGCGCGGCGAGCCCGGCGATGGCGGTGCTGCTGGTCTCGCGCGGGGTGCAGGGGCTCGGCGCCGGGCTGCTGTCGGGGCTCGGGTTCGCCGTCGTCCGGTCGGCCCTGCCGGCCCGGCTCTGGACGCGCGGCACCGCGCTCATGTCGGCCATGTACGGCGTCGGCAACTTCGCCGGACCCGCGCTCGGCGGGCTGTTCGCGCAGTTCGGGGCGTGGCGGCCGGCGTTCGCGGCGATGGCGGTGATCGGGGCCGGCTGCGGCCTGGTCGTCCCGCGGGCCCTGCGCGGCCGGGGCGACGCGCCGCGCGACGGCGGTGCCGGGCGGGTGCGGGTGCCGGTGGGCTCGTCGCTGCTGGTGACGGCGGTCGCGGGGGCGGTGAGCGTGGCGGCGGTGGTCGCCGGCACGCTCGCCAAGACCGCCGTCCTCGCGGTGGCGCTGCTGGCGGCCGTGGGGTTCGTCGTCCACGAGCGGCGCAGCGAGCACAGGGTCCTCCCGGCGGAGACCTACCGGCCGGGTTCGCCGCTGAAGTGGGTCTACCTGACAATCGGGGTGCTGACCTTCGGCGTCGCGGTCGAGTCGTTCCTGCCGCTGTTCGCGCAGCGGCTGGCCGGGCTGCCGCCGCTGGTGGCCGGGTTCTTCGCCGCGGCCGTCTCGTTCGGCTGGTCGGCGACCCAGATCGGCAGCTCGTCGGTGGCCGGGCGGCGCGCGGTGCGGCGGCTGCGGGTGGCCGGCCCGCTGCTGCTCGCGGCCGGTCTGCTCGTCCAGGGGCTGGTGCAGCGTACGGACCCGCCGGGATGGCTGGTGCTGGTCTGGGTGCCGGTGCTGTTCGCGGCCGGCGCGGGGATCGGCCTGGCCTACCCGCACCTGTCCGTGGCCGTGCTGACCGGCACGCCGGACCCGGCCGAAGGCGGCCGGGCGGCCGCGGCGATCGCCACCGTGACCAGCCTGTCCGTCGCGTTCGGCACGGCGGTCGCCGGCATCCTGGTCAACCTCGGCGGCGCCTCCATGCTCGACTCGGCCCGGTACGTGCTGTTCGGCTTCGCGGCCCTCTGCGCGACCGGCGCCCTCACCGCCCACCGGGCTGCGCGGCGGGAGCGGGACGATGGACTCTCCCCCCGTGGGAGGCCGCAGGCTGCCTGACGGGGCCGGACCGGCCGGCGGCCCCGCGCCCGATGATCGAACCGGCCAGAGGAGAGCGACGCATGACCATCGTGGAAGGCATCGAGGCTCGCGGCATGGAGCACTGCGAGACGACGGCGCTGGGGGTGCTGCTCCGCCACCAGGGGCTCGACCTGTCCGAGCCCATGCTGTTCGGGCTCGGCTCGGGCCTGTCCTTCGTCTACTGGGACGCCAAGGGCATGGACGTCCCGTTCCTGGGCGGCCGGGTCAAGCCGTTCGAGCTCACCAGGAACCTGGCCGCCAGGCTGGGGCTGACCCTGGACGTGGCCGAGACCGGCTCGGCCCGCAGGGCCTGGGAGAACGTGGCCGCCCGCATCGACGACGGCCTGCCGGTCGGCCTCCAGCTCGACAGCCACCACCTGGACTACTTCGGCTCGAAGGTGCACTTCGGCGGCCACGTCGTCGCGATGTACGGCTACGACGAGCGGCAGGCGTACCTGGTGGACACCGCGCAACAGGGCGGCGCGGTGCGGACGAGCCGGGACAGCCTGGCGGCGGCGCGGTCCGAACGCGGCCCGATGACCGCCAGGAACCGGTCCTTCACCCTCACCCTGCCGGGCGGCCCGCCCGCCTGGCGGGAGCGGGCCGTCCCGGCGATCAGGGCGTGCGCCGAGGCGTTCCTCGCCGCGCCCATCGCCAACCTGGGCCACCGCGGCATCGACAAGGCCGCCCGCCTGGTGCCCAAGTGGCTGGACCGGGTGGCCGAGCCCGCGCGTGACCTGTCGCTGGCCGCCCTCCTCATGGAGAGGGGCGGCACCGGCGGCGGCCTGTTCCGCGCCCTCTACCGGGACTTCCTCGGCGAGTGCGCCGGATTCGTCGACGACGACCGCCTGCGCGTCGGCCACCGCCTCTACGCCGAGGCCGCCGCCCTGTGGACGGACGTGGCCGCCCTGATCGCCAAGGCCGGCGAGGGGCGCGAGGCGGCGTACCTGGAACAGGCCGGGCCCGTCCTGCACGACCTCGCGCGCATCGAGCGCGAGGCCATGCAGGCCCTGCGCGAGCTGTGACCGCGGGCCGCTAGACGAGTAAGTCCTAAGTCGTTCGGAGTGCAGGCACGACGAAGGGTGTCGAGGATCGATGTGTGACGAACGACCTCAACACCCTTCTGACCG
>NZ_JBITJF010000028.1:1631-3089 GCF_044459705.1 Nonomuraea sp. NPDC050227
AACAGTGATTCCGTGAGTAGTGGTGAGCGAAAGCGGATGAGGCTAAACCGGGCGTGTGTGATAGCCGGCAGGCGTTGCATGTCCGGGGTCGTGGGACCCTCTGGTGGTTTCTGCCGAAGCCACAAGAAGTGATAAACCTTTGAGGTAGTCGAAAGCTCTGGGAAGGGCTGCCGTAGACCGTGAGAGCCGGGTAGGCGAAATCTTGAAGGCTTCTTGAGGGGATCCCAAGTAGCACGGGGCCCGAGAAATCCTGTGTGAATCTGCCAGGACCACCTGGTAAGCCTAAATACTCCCTGATGACCGATAGTGCACGAGTACCGTGAGGGAAAGGTGAAAAGTGCCCCGGTGAGGGGTCGTGAAATAGTACCTGAAACCGTGTGCCTACAAGCCGTAGGAGCGTACAAGGATTTCGGTCCTTGTGTGATGTGACTGCGTGCCTTTTGAAGAATGAGCCTGCGAGTTATGGTGTGTGGCGAGGTTAACCCGTGTGGGGGAGCCGTAGCGAAAGCGAGTCTGAATAGGGCGTTTGAGTCGCATGCTGTAGACCCGAAGCGGAGTGATCTACGCATGGGCAGGTTGAAGCTCAGGTAAGACTGGGTGGAGGACCGAACCCACCAGGGTTGAAAACCTGGGGGATGACCTGTGTGTAGGGGTGAAAGGCCAATCAAACTCCGTGATAGCTGGTTCTCCCCGAAATGCATTTAGGTGCAGCGTCGCGTGTTTCTTGCCGGAGGTAGAGCTACTGGATGGCCGATGGGCCCGACAAGGTTACTGACGTCAGCCAAACTCCGAATGCCGGTAAGTGAGAGCGTGGCAGTGAGACTGCGGGCGATAAGGTTCGTAGTCGAGAGGGAAACAGCCCAGATCACCGACTAAGGCCCCTAAGCGTGTGCTAAGTGGGAAAGGATGTGGAGTCGCAGAGACAACCAGGAGGTTGGCTTAGAAGCAGCCACCCTTGAAAGAGTGCGTAATAGCTCACTGGTCAAGTGATTCTGCGCCGACAATGTAGCGGGGCTCAAGCACACCGCCGAAGTCGTGGCATTCAGTCTTTCGGGGCTGGATGGGTAGGGGAGCGTCGTGCAGCCGGCGAAGCAGCAGAGTGATCTAGTTGTGGAGGCTGTGCGAGTGAGAATGCAGGCATGAGTAGCGAATCGAGGGTGAGAAACCCTCGCGCCGGATGACCAAGGGTTCCTGGGGCAGGCTAATCCGCCCAGGGTAAGTCGGGACCTAAGGCGAGGCCGACAGGCGTAGTCGATGGACAACGGGTTGATATTCCCGTACCCGCTTCAACGCGCCCATATCGAACCTCGTGATGCTAAGAGTCCTTAACTCGCCTAAAGCCTTCGGGCTTGGGGTCAGAGTGAACGCTCGATCCGATCGGGTAGTAGGTAAGCGATGGGGTGACGCAGGAAGGTAGTCCAGCCCAGGCGATGGTAGTCCTGGGGTAAGCATGTAGGG
>NZ_JBITJF010000029.1:0-2244 GCF_044459705.1 Nonomuraea sp. NPDC050227
TGGCGGGAGTGGTTCGTCAGCGTTTGGGGGTGTTGGGTGTGGGGGTGGGTGAGGCGTTGCGGATCGCCGCGGTCATCGGCCGCGCATTCGACCCGGGGCTCGTCTGCACGGTGGGTGGGATTCCGCTCGACACGTTCGACGAGGCGGTCGAGGCCGGACTGGTCGCCCTCTGCCCCGACTCGGGCGGCGACTGCCTGATCTTCATCCATGACCTGGTGCGCGAGAGTCTCGTCAACGACATTCCGCCCCTTCGCAAGGCTGCCCTGCACCGCGCGGTCATGGCCGCGTTGTCCGCCCGTCCAGGGACCGACGTGGAGACGATCGCCTACCACGCGGTCGAGGCCGGGCCCGCCGCCTACCAGGACGCCATCCACTGGGCGACGGCGGCCGCCGAGCAGGCGGGGCGGCGGCTCGCCTACCAGGAGGCCGCCGCCTGGTGGGGCAGGGCCGTCGCCGCGCACGGCGCCGCCACGGGCGACCCGGAGGCGCATGTCGAGTTGCTGCTGCGCCAAATCCACGCCCTGCTGGAGGCGGGGGACGTGATCGGGGCGCGGCAGGTCAGGGAGGAGGCCGTACGGGCCGCCGACCGGGGGCGTCCGGGCTCGGGCCTGACCGCCCGGGCGCTGACCGCGTTCGGCGCGCCCGCGATCTGGGAGCTGCGCGACCCCTACAAGGCGGCCGAACCGTGGCTCGTGCACCATTTCACGACCGCGCTGCACGAGCTTCCCGACGGGGACTCACCGCTGCGCGTCCTGCTACTGGCAGGTCTGGCCCAGGAGCTCTACGGCAGCGGCGATCCCCGCGGCGACGAGCTCTCGGCGCGCGCGGTGGAGACGGCCCGGCGTCTCGGCGACCCGCGGGTGCTGATGCGCGCGCTGAACGCCCGGCATCTGGCCGTCCCCCAGCCGCTGCACGTGCCGGAGCTGTCGGCGCTGGCCGACGAGCTGCACGATCTGGCGGTGACCGCCCGGGCGCCCGGGTACGAGCTGCTGGCCCAGATGATGCGCACCCACTACCGGCTGGACCTGTTCGACGTGGCCGGCGCCGACCGGGCCGCGGCCGGATGCGAGCGCCTGCTGGAACGGCGTCCGCTGCCCTGGCCGCGTTTCCAGCACACGATGTGGCGGGCCGGCCGGCTCGTCCTGGACGGCAGGTTCGACGCGGCCGAAGAGCTGTACGCCGAGGCCGGGCGCCAGGCCCAACGCGTCGGCATGTGGTACGCCGAAGGGGTCGTGGTCGCCGGACGGCTCATGCTGAGCTGGTGCGAGGGCACCATCGCCGGGGCCGGGCGGCTCATCGACACGATCACGGGCATCCATCCGTCGCTGGACCACGATGCCCGCGTCCTGCAGCTGTGCGCGGCCGGCCACGTCGGGGAGGCGCGCGCGCTCGCGGCCGGAGGGTGGCCGTCGCCGCCCTCGGACTGGTCGTGGCTGGCGATGACGTGTCTTCAGGGAGCGGCGCAGGCGGCGGTCGGCGACGTCCCGGCGTGCCGCGACACCTACGCGCGGATGTCGCCGTACGGCGGGCGGCTCGTGGCCGGAGCCGGGATAGCCGGGCTGGGGCCGGTTGACTGGTATTTGGCCCTGCTGGCCTCCGCCCTGGGCGACCACGAGGGCGCCGCCGCTCATCTGTCGGTCCTGGCAGAGCAGGCCGAGCTAAACGGCCTGACGTGGTGGCGCGACCGGGCCAGAGCGGTGGCGAGCACCGGCGTGCCGGGTCTGCCTCTCGGCGCGACCTGCCGGTGATCGGCCGGGCCGTGAGCGGGCCGCACGGCCCGCGCTGATCCGGTCGGCCCGCTCCGAGTCGGTGCCTGCCGTGAGATCCCAGAGGATCCGGCGGGTCCTCTCGGTGCCCGGTGTCGCACTGCCGAAAACCCCTCGATCGTTCCGGCCGCGTGCCGGGCATCCCTCCGGCGGTGGATGCGCGCGCTTTACGACACGATCTACGGTTCTGCCCCAAGGATCACGATCGCGCAGGAGGCGTGGGGTGGAGTTCCGGGTTCTGGGTCCGGTGGAGGTCTACGACGACGATGGCCGGCGGGTCGAGGTGGGCGGCCCACGCCAGCGGGCCGTGCTCGCCCGGCTCCTCGTCTCCCAGGGAGGCGTGGTCTCCACCCAGACCCTCATCGAGGACGTGTACGGGAGCACACCGCCGGTGACGGCGTTGCCGACGGTGCAGTCGTATGTGTCGCATTTGCGGCGGGCGATTGAGCGTGATCGGCCTGCGCGGTCGCGGCCGAGG
>NZ_JBITJF010000030.1:0-1970 GCF_044459705.1 Nonomuraea sp. NPDC050227
CCCTTGTCCTTCAGCCGCTCGGCCCACGCCTCGGCGATGCCCGAGATGTCCCAGCCACGCGCGGCGATCCACCCCAGGTGGGTCTCCAGCACCTGACCGACGTTCATCCGGCCGGGCACGCCCAGCGGGTTGAGGATGATGTCGACCGGGGTGCCATCCTCAAGGAACGGCATGTCCTCGACCGGCAGGATCTTGGAGATGACGCCCTTGTTGCCGTGGCGGCCGGCCAGCTTGTCACCGTCGGTGATCTTACGCTTCTGGGCCACGTAGACGCGGACCAGCTCGTTGACGCCCGGCGGGAGCTCGTCGCCCTCGTCGCGGCTGAACACGCGCACGCCGATGACCTTGCCCTGCTCGCCGTGCGGCACCTTCAGCGAGGTGTCGCGGACCTCGCGGGCCTTCTCACCGAAGATGGCGCGCAGCAGCCGCTCCTCCGGGGTCAGCTCGGTCTCGCCCTTCGGGGTGACCTTGCCGACCAGGATGTCGCCGGGCACGACCTCGGCGCCGATCCGGATGATGCCGCGCTCGTCGAGGTCGGCCAGGACCTCTTCCGACACGTTGGGGATGTCCCGGGTGATCTCCTCCGGGCCCAGCTTGGTGTCGCGGGCGTCGACCTCGTGCTCCTCGATGTGGATCGAGGACAGGACGTCGTCCTGGACCAGGCGCTGGGACAGGATGATGGCGTCTTCGTAGTTGTGGCCCTCCCACGGCATGAACGCCACGAGCAGGTTCTTGCCGAGCGCCATCTCACCGTTGTCGGTGCAGGGGCCGTCGGCGATGACCTGGTTGACCTCGACCCGGTCGCCCTCGGCGACGATGGGCTTCTGGTTGAAGGAGGTGCCCTGGTTGGAGCGCTTGAACTTGGCGACCCGGTACGTCGTACGCGTGCCGTCGTCGTTCATGACGGTGACGTAGTCGGCCGAGACCTCCTCGACCACGCCGGCCTTCTCGGCGCTGATGACGTCGCCGGCGTCGGTCGCGGCGCGGTACTCCATGCCGGTGCCGACCAGCGGCGCCTCGCTCTTGAGCAGCGGCACCGACTGGCGCTGCATGTTGGAGCCCATGAGCGCGCGGTTGGCGTCGTCGTGCTCGAGGAAGGGGATCATCGCGGTGGCGACCGACACCATCTGGCGCGGCGACACGTCGATGTAGTCGACTTCCTCGGCACGGGCGAGCTCGGTCTCGCCGCCCTTGGTACGGACCAGGACGCGGGACTCGGCGAACGACCCGTCGGGGTTGAGCGTCGTGTTGGCCTGCGCCTTGACGTAGCGGTCTTCCTCGTCGGCCGTCAGGTAGTCGATCTGGTCGGTCACCCGGCCGTCGACGACCTTGCGGTAAGGCGTCTCGACGAAGCCGAAGGCGTTGATGCGGCCGTAGGAGGCCAGCGAGCCGATCAGACCGATGTTCGGGCCTTCAGGGGTCTCGATCGGGCACATCCGGCCGTAGTGGGACGGGTGCACGTCACGGACCTCGAAGCCGGCCCGCTCACGGGACAGACCACCGGGGCCGAGCGCGGACAGACGCCGCTTGTGCGTCAGGCCGGCCAGCGGGTTGGTCTGGTCCATGAACTGCGACAGCTGCGAGGTGCCGAAGAACTCCTTGATGGAGGCCACGACGGGACGGATGTTGATCAGGGTTTGCGGCGTGATCGCCTCGACGTCCTGGGTGGTCATCCGCTCGCGGACAACGCGCTCCATGCGGGCCAGGCCCAGGCGGACCTGGTTCTGGATGAGCTCGCCGACGCTGCGCAGGCGGCGGTTGCCGAAGTGGTCGATGTCGTCGACCTCGACGATCACCTCACCGTTGGCGCCCGGCATCGACTCCTCGCCCGCGTGCAGGCGGACGATGTACTCGATGGTGGCGACGATGTCCTCTTCGGTCAGCGTGCCCTGCGTGATCTCGGAGTCGACCCCGAGCTTCTTGTTGATCTTGTAGCGGCCCACCTTGGCCAGGTCGTACCGCTTGGGGTT
>NZ_JBITJF010000031.1:0-1737 GCF_044459705.1 Nonomuraea sp. NPDC050227
GGCGCCCGGCACCTTCTCGACCAGGCGCAGCCTGCCGTACGTGCCGTTGAAGTAGGAGTTGACCGTCGAGACGTTCTCGCCGTTCAGGACGATGCGCCACAGCCGCTGCCCGCGCAGCGCCGCCATGAAGACCGTGTTGCCGACGATCGCGATGCCGCTCGGCGAGGCCTCGGCGACGCCCCAGGTGTACTTGGGGTTGGTCATGCCGGAGGCGGTGCAGGTGCCCTCGCAGGTGGGCCAGCCGTAGTTCTTGCCGGGCTGGATCAGGTTGAGCTCGTCGCGCGCGGAGTTGCCCAGCTCCGACGACCACAGTCGGCCGGCGGAGTCCCAGGCCAGGCCCTGCGGGTTGCGGTGGCCGTAGCTGTAGACGCGGGTGCCGAACGGGTTGCCGGGCGCGGCGGCGCCGGTCCTGGTCAGGCGCAGGATCTTGCCGTTGAGCGAGTTCAGGTTGGGCGCGTTGGCCGACTGCTGGGCGTCGCCGGTGGTGGCGTACAGGTAGCCGTCGGGGCCGAAGCGGATGCGGCCGCCGTTGTGGTAGCGGTTCTTGTCGATGCCCTGGAGGATCGTGGTGTAGCCGCTGAGCGTGCTGCCGTTGAAGTTCATCCTCGCGATGCGGTTGCCCTCGGCGGCGGTGTGCATGAAGAACACCTCCTGGTCGGTCGTGCCGTTCCAGGTGGGGGAGAGGTCCAGGCCCATCAGGCCGCCCTCGCCGTCGGTGGTCTGCACGTTCGGCACGGTCCCGACCTGCGTCTTCGTGCCCGACGGTGTCACCTTGAACACCTTGAACGTGTCCCGCTCGGTGACCAGCGCGAACGAGCCGTCCGGCGTCCAGGAGGCGTCCCAGGGCACGTCCCAGCCGCCCGCGACGGAGGTCGGCGTCTGGGGCACGGTCCCGCACCCGCCGGTGGTGAACGCGGCCGACGCCGCGCTCGGCGCGGAGAGCTGGCCGGCGGTGTCGCGGGCGACGACGTCGAGCTGGTAGGTGCGCGCGCACTCCAGCGGCACGCTCGTGCTGGTGGCGGGCGGTGCGCCGGTGACGGTGGCCAGCACGGCGCCGGAGGCGTGGTCGCGGACCAGGTAGGCGCGCACGCCGCCGTCGTCGGTGGAGGCGGCCCAGGTGACGGTCGCCGACGTGGGCTGGACGCCGCTGACCGCGGGCGTGCCGGGCGGCGAGGGCGGGTCGTCCGGCGGCGCGGGCAGCGTGTGGCAGGCGGCCTCGGGGCTGCTCAGCGAGACGTTGCCGGAGGCGTCCCGGGCGAACACCGACAGCTGGTAGCCGAAGTCGGGGGTCAGCCCGGTCAGCGTGGCCGGCGGCGCGGGGGCGGTGGCGATGAGCTGGCCCTGCTGGTAGATGTCGTAGGCCACGACGCCGATGTCGTCCGTGGCGGGCGGCCAGTCCAGCTTGAGGCTGTTGTGGGTGATCTCGCCGCACACCGGCTGGCCGGGCGCGGTCGGCTTCTGGGTGTCGGCCGGTCCGCTGACGCGCAGCCGGTCGAGGTTGGGGCCGCCGTCCGCGCTGGTCGCGGTGGCCCGTACGGTGTTGGCGCCCGCGTTCAGGGTGGCGTTGAGCGTGACCTCGTTCCAGGTGGTCCACGCGCCGGTGCCGGGGAAGGACCGGGTGCTCGCGGCGCCGTTCACCGAGATGCTCAGCGGCCGGTCGATCGTGGTGCCGTTGGCGTAGCGGAAGGTCAGGCTCTGCGGGCCGGTGGCCGCCGCGCTGACCTGGAACTCGACGTA
>NZ_JBITJF010000032.1:0-1533 GCF_044459705.1 Nonomuraea sp. NPDC050227
CAATGCCGGGAAGTTAAGGGCTTTGGGCTGCTGTCAACTGGTGTTCGGTGAGGATGTTGATGGTGGTGCTCGCGCGGTGGTTGGTGCGGTCGACGTGTCCTTTGGCCCGATGTTTGGAGATCGCGCGTTTGACGATGCGTGGGCTGATGCGTTCGCGGCGTTGTGGCAGGGGATCTTCAAGGAGAGCGCGTCCGATACGCCCGAGCAGGTCGATGGTGGTGTCGGCGAGGATGCCGGCGGCGTGGACGACTTGATCGCGGGCGGTGAGCAGGGCGATGGTGAAGCTGGCCCGGTCATCGGTGATGCCGGGATGGGATGCGGTGGCATCGGCCATCGCCAGCCGCAGGACCTGGTAGGCGGTGAGCAGAGCATAGATTTCCTGGTCGACGCCTGCCGGGGTCCGGGAGCGCAGGACGCGGCCGCCCAGAATGGTCGATTTCAGTTCGAGGTAGATCGTTTCGATCTCCCAGCGCTGGTGGTAGAGGACGACGAGGTCCCGGGCGGGGTATCGGTGCTGGTCGAGCAAGCTGGTGATGAGCCGGTAGTGGACGGTCCGCCGGTTGATACCGGACAGAGTGACGGTGATGTGGGCGTCGATGACCCGGATGGGGACTCCGCCCAGCACGCTGGTCCACGACCCATCCGTCAGGGTGGCCAGCCGGGGCAGGGCCCGGCTGTTCTTGCAGCGGATCAACAGGTCCGCCCCGGTGACGGCGATCGCCGTGACGAGGTCCTTGACCGCGAAGTTCCGGTCGCCCAGGAGCACCATCCCCGGCCGCAGAGCACCGAACAGGGAGGGCGCGTAGCTGGTCTCGCCGGTCTTGATCGGGCCGAAGGTCACCGCGAGCAGGGTACGAGTGCCGCAGACGACTACGGCCAGCAGTCGCAGGAGGGGATAGCCCGACCCGCCATGCGAGCCGCTTTGATGCCCGAACCGGGTCAGGTTCGCCGGGCTGTCGGGCACTGACATCGTGGTGCCGTCCATCGCGCAGACCAGCAGCCCCCGCCACCGCAGCGCGCCTGCCGGCGGGCCCGCCAGCAGCTCGAACAGCGCCTTCAACGGCGCTACCCCGACCCGGCGTCGTGCCTGCGCCAACGCCGAGGACGACGGCGGCGCTGCTGAAACGGCCAAACCCGACACGAGCCGGGCCCATACCTGCCGATACCCCATCCCGGCGAACAGGCCCGCTGCCAGCAGCAGATACACCATCACCCGCGACGGCAGCTCCCGTAGCCGCCGCTCGACCGCACCTGTGTCCGCCAGTACCTCATCGACCATCTCGAAAGGGATGATCTGGGTCAGCTCACCCAGATGACCTGGCGCGAACACCCCTGCCGCGGTGCGGGTGGTCGATGTGACCGTGCTGATGGCGGAGGCCAGGGCAGACCTGGCAGACTGTCG
The DNA here is from genome assembly GCF_044459705.1 of Nonomuraea sp. NPDC050227. Taxonomy (NCBI): domain Bacteria; kingdom Bacillati; phylum Actinomycetota; class Actinomycetes; order Streptosporangiales; family Streptosporangiaceae; genus Nonomuraea; species Nonomuraea sp. NPDC050227. Next base: position 1,403 of record NZ_JBITJF010000032.1, read on the forward strand.
GCTCAACGGAGATCCAGTCTGTTACGGATGGTTGTGGAAGATCACCCGTTCTACTGGATCTCCGTTCTCATGTCCCAGGTTCGGCCGAACACCTTGACTCGACCGCCAGCCGTCTTAACTTCCCGGCATTG
>NZ_JBITJF010000033.1:0-1334 GCF_044459705.1 Nonomuraea sp. NPDC050227
AGTGTGCTGGTTCAGGACATAGGAAACCCGTGTCGCAGGACATAGGAAACTTCAACAGAGTGTGTCTCGGGACATAGGCAACCACCGCGATCAACAGCGTGGGCGGTGTGTCCAAGGCCAGAGTTGTCATCACCGCCGTTGTCGTCGAGGGCCGCTCCCAAGCAGAGGTCGCCCGCGCCTACGGGGTGTCCAAGGGCTGGGTGTCCAAGCTCGTCGCGCGCTACCGTGCCCAGGGCGAGGCAGCGTTCGAGCCCCGGTCGCGACGTCCGCACACCTCGCCGAACACGATCGACGCCGACACCGTCGAGCTGATCGTCCGGCTCCGCAAGGACCTCGCCGAGCAGGGACTGGACGCCGGCCCGGACACGATCGCCTGGCATCTGCGACAGCACCATCAGCGGACGGTGTCACGGGCCACGATCAGCCGCTACCTCACTCGCCACGGCCTGGTCGTGCCCGAGCCGAAGAAACGGCCCCGCTCGTCCTACATCCGCTTCCAAGCAGCGCTGCCGAACGAGACCTGGCAGGCCGACTTCACCCACTACCGCCTCGCCGACGGCACTGACACCGAGATCCTGTCCTGGCTGGACGACCACTCCCGCTACGCCCTGTCGGTGACCGCGCACGTCCGCGTCACCGGCCCGATCGTGCGCGACACGTTCCGCGCTGCCGTCGCCGCCCACGGCGTGCCCGCCTCCACACTGACCGACAACGGCATGGTTTTCACCACCCGGCTGGCCGGCGGCCGCGGCGGCCGCAACGCCTTCGAAAACGACCTGCGCCGCCTGCACGTCCGCCAGAAGAACAGCGCCCCCAACCACCCCACCACCTGCGGCAAGGTCGAACGCTTCCAGCAAACCATGAAGAACTGGCTACACGCCCAACCCTGCCAACCAGCCACCCTCGCCGGCCTGCAAGCGCTACTCGACCGCTTCACCGACGCCTACAACCACCACCGCCCGCACCGGTCCCTGCCGCACCGCGCCACCCCGGCCACGACCTACGCCGCCTCACCCAAGGCCCTGCCCGACGGCAGCCGCGACGCCGACACCCACACACGCGTACGCCACGACCGCATCGACCCCTCCGGCGTGGTCACCCTGCGCGTCAACGGCCGACTGCACCACATCGGCATCGGACGAACCCACGCCCGAACCCACGTCATCCTCCTGATCGACGACCTGCACATCCGCGTCGTCAACGCCGTCACCGGAGAACTCCTACGCGAGCTGATCCTCGACCCCACCCGCGACTACCAGCCCCAGGCAAACCCGAACAAGACGAAACCCCCGAACCCGTAGGTTCGAGGGTTTCCGATGTCCCGAGACATCACA
>NZ_JBITJF010000034.1:0-1031 GCF_044459705.1 Nonomuraea sp. NPDC050227
TCCTCGACCACGCCGGCCTTCTCGGCGCTGATGACGTCGCCGGCGTCGGTCGCGGCGCGGTACTCCATGCCGGTGCCGACCAGCGGCGCCTCGCTGCGGATCAGCGGCACCGACTGGCGCTGCATGTTCGCGCCCATCAGGGCCCGGTTGGCGTCGTCGTGCTCCAGGAACGGGATCATCGCGGTGGCGACCGACACCATCTGGCGCGGCGACACGTCGATGTAGTCCACCTCGCGGGAGGCCACGTAGTCGGTCTCGCCGCCCTTGGTGCGGACCAGGACGCGGGCGTCGGTCAGCTCGCCGTCCGCGCCAAGGGACGAGTTCGCCTGGGCGACGACGAACCGGTCCTCCTCGTCGGCCGTCAGGTAGTCGATCCGGTCGGTGACCCTGCCCTCGACGACCTTGCGGTAGGGCGTCTCGATGAAGCCGAAGGCGTTGAGCCGGCCGTAGCAGGCGAGGTAGCCGATGAGGCCGATGTTCGGGCCCTCGGGCGTCTCGATCGGGCACATCCGGCCGTAGTGGGACGGGTGCACGTCACGGACCTCCATCCCGGCCCGCTCACGGGACAGGCCACCGGGGCCCAGGGCGTTCAGCCGCCGCTTGTGGGTCAGGCCGGCCAGCGGGTTGATCTGGTCCATGAACTGCGACAGCTGCGAGGTGCCGAAGAACTCCTTCATCGACGCCACCACCGGCCGGATGTTGATCAGGGTCTGCGGCGTGATCGCCTCGACGTCCTGGGTGGTCATCCGCTCGCGGACGACGCGCTCCATGCGGGCCAGGCCGAGCCGGACCTGGTTCTGGACGAGCTCGCCGACGCTGCGGATGCGCCGGTTGCCGAAATGGTCGATGTCGTCGAGCTCCACGACGGCCTGGCCCATGGACGTCTCCCCCGCGTGCAGCCGCACCAGGTACTCGATCATCGCGATGACGTCGTCCTCGGTCAGCGTGCCCTGCGTGATCTCGGAGTCGACCCCGAGCTTCTTGTTGATCTTGTAGCGGCCCACCTTGGCCAGGTCGTACCGCTTGGGGTT
>NZ_JBITJF010000035.1:0-1024 GCF_044459705.1 Nonomuraea sp. NPDC050227
GCGAAGGTGAGAACTTAAGCGCCGGTAAACGGCGGTGGTAACTATAACCATCCTAAGGTAGCGAAATTCCTTGTCGGGTAAGTTCCGACCTGCACGAATGGCGTAACGACTTCCCCGCTGTCTCAACCGCAGACCCGGCGAAATTGCACTACGAGTAAAGATGCTCGTTACGCGCAGCAGGACGGAAAGACCCCGGGACCTTCACTACAGCTTGACATTGGCGTTTGGAACGTCTTGTGTAGGATAGGTGGGAGACTGGGAAGCTCGGACGCTAGTTCGGGTGGAGTCATTGGTGAAATACCACTCTGGTCGTTTTGAACGTCTAACTCTGGTCCGTGATCCGGATCGGGGACAGTGTCTGGTGGGTAGTTTAACTGGGGCGGTTGCCTCCTAAAGAGTAACGGAGGCGCCCAAAGGTTCCCTCAGCCTGGTTGGCAATCAGGTGTTGAGTGTAAGTGCACAAGGGAGCTTGACTGTGAGACTGACGGGTCGAGCAGGAGCGAAAGCTGGGACTAGTGATCCGGCATCGGCGTGTGGAAGCGGTGTCGCTCAACGGCTAAAAGGTACCCCGGGGATAACAGGCTGATCTTCCCCAAGAGTCCATATCGACGGGATGGTTTGGCACCTCGATGTCGGCTCGTCGCATCCTGGGGCTGGAGTAGGTCCCAAGGGTTGGGCTGTTCGCCCATTAAAGCGGTACGCGAGCTGGGTTTAGAACGTCGCGAGACAGTTCGGTCCCTATCCGCTGCGCGCGCAGGAGACTTGAAAGGGGCTGTCCCTAGTACGAGAGGACCGGGACGGACGAACCTCTGGTGTGCCAGTTGTACCGCCAGGTGCACGGCTGGTTGGCTACGTTCGGAAGGGATAACCGCTGAAAGCATCTAAGCGGGAAGCTCGCCTTGAGATGAGGTCTCCCACCACGAGAGTGGGTAAGGCTCCCGGTAGACGACCGGGTTGATAGGCCGGAGGTGGAAGCACGGTAACGTGTGGAGCTGACCGGTACTAATAGGCCGAGGACTTGACC
>NZ_JBITJF010000036.1:0-1008 GCF_044459705.1 Nonomuraea sp. NPDC050227
TGAACCGGAAAGACGTGTATTGACTACCGGCATCGCTGTGGTGAATCAGCCCCGCTTCAACGGGCCGCCCGGTGCGCTCGCGTCGCCACAGGGCCATGTCCAGGGCGTCCAGAACCAGGCTGGTCTGTTTGGACAGCGAGGCGGCCCAGCCGACGATCGCCCGCGAGTAGACATCGACCACGAACGCCACGTAGACCACCCCGCACCAGGCGGCCACGTGAGTGAAGTCGGCCACCCAGGCGGCGTTCGGCCGGGAGGCGGTGAAGTCGCGCTGCAGCCGGTCGGCCGCTCGCTCGTATCCTGGACTGGGCGTTGTGGTGCGGATCTTCTTGCCTCGGCGCGCGCCTTGCAGGCCGAGCGCGCGCATGCGTCGTTCGACGGTGCAGCGGGCCACTCGATGCCCTTCGCGCAGCAGCTGCTGCCAGACCTTGCGGGCGCCGTAGACGCCGTAGTTGTCGGCGTGGATGCGAGTGATGTGCTCGTCCAGGTCGGCGTCGCGCAGGGCGCGGGCCGAGGGCGGTCGGTTCTTGGCGGCGTAGTAGGTGCTGGTGGAGATGGGGCAGCCGTGCTGGGTCAGGACACGGCAGATCGGCTCGACACCGAACACGCCGGCGTGCTGGTCGATGAAGGTCACGAGTGCGTGTGAGGCCGGTCGAGCTCGGCCGCGAAGAAAGCCGACGCGGCCTTCAGGATCTCGTTGGCGCGGCGGAGTTCGGCGTTCTCTCGGCGCAGCCGCTTCAGCTCCGCCGACTCATCCGTGCTGCGGCCGGGCCGCCTGCCCTCGTCGATCTGGGCCTGGCGGACCCAAGTACGCAGTGTCTCCGCGGTGCCGATGCCGAGCTTGGTCGCCACCGCGTTGATCGTGGCCCACTCGGTCGGGTAATCCGGCCGCACCTCGGCGACCATCCGCACCGCACGGCGGCGCAGCTCGGCGGGGTAGGGAGACTTACCTGGCATGGACTCGATCCTCTCAAGAGATCAAGTCTCCACCGAACCCGGGGCGATTCA